>CAVPNN010000015.1:0-285718 GCA_963706655.1 uncultured beta proteobacterium | reverse complement strand
GTGAGCATCTTCATCAGCCGGGCGATGAGGGTCTGCAGCAGCGCACGCACCTCGTCGTCGGTGGGCGAGCCCACTTCGACGAACTCCGGCACGCCATCGGCACCACACCGGTACACCCCGTCCAGCAGCAGGCCGTGAAGATGTATGTTGAGGTTGCCCGCGGAGCCGAAGCGTTGTATCAGCGTGACCGCGCCGCCATGGCCTTCGTCAGCCTTCAGCCCGGCAGCATCCAGCAGATGGCGCGCAATCACGCGCTGCACCACCTGCAGCACCGGCGTGACAAGCTCGGGCTGCGCGGCCAGCAGCACGCGCAGCGGAATCGGCAGCGACAGCACCCACTGCCGCACCGGTACGTGGGGGATGACGTGGTCGACCAGGTGCGCCGCCGTCTGCGACATCCGGCGCGCGCCGCAGGAAGGGCAGAACCCGCGCCGCTTGCAGCTGAACGCCAGCAGCTTGTCGTGGCCGCACTCGCCGCAGCGCAGCCTCAGGAAGCCGTGGGCGAGGATGCCGCACTCGAGGAAGGCGTCGAACTCGTCCTTGACGAACCGCGGCAGCTCGGCGCCGGTGCAGGCCTCGGTATGGGCGAAGAAACTGGCCGCGTGTTGCTGCACCAGCTGGTACAGCGTGGTCTGCTCGGGGCGGTGGCGTTCGTAGTGGAGCGGAGCGCCATCTGGCGCACGCTGGGGCTGCTGCGCCGTGGCTTGCACGATGGGCTCCCGGTGAGGTGAGCCCGCACGGTCTCAAGCCGTGCTCCGTGCCTCAATCGCCTTGATTGCTGCCCGCCGAGGTGTGCCCTCCGCCGCGGGGCCTCCTATGGGTGACTGCGGGGGTGTTCGAACGACAGCTTCAGGGCGGCGAGATCGGGACAGCAGATGTCGGGTCAGGGTCGAGTCGAGCCTGTCACGGCGGGCGGAACCTGCCGTTCAAGGGGCAAGAGACTGCAGGTGCGACGCCGGGGTCAGCTGTCCCTCCCATAGCAGCCGCTCGGATCGGCACCGGAGGCTCATCTGAACGTCTGCTTGATGGCGCCTACCGTGAGGTCGTCCGCCGCCGGCGACCGGCTCCTCACGCTGCACTGCCGCCCTTGCCGGAGCAAGGGTCGCTGGCAGCCATGGGTCGGGTTCAGCCGGCCAACCTGGGCAGCAGCGGTCGTTCGCGATTCGACCCGTGGCCGGTCGCTGCCGAGTGACCGGTGACGAAGGGCGCGGCAGTCGCTGGGGGCGCGAATCATCAAGCGACCGCACTCGGTGGCTGCTGACGTTCGGCCTGCAAACGCGAGTGTCCGAGTCCAGTCTCAGCGGCTGCTCGAGGCTTTTGATCCCCGCGCTGAAAAACAGCCTGAAGTCATCGCGCACGCTGCGCCTGTTCGCGCCTAGATTTCGAATAGGCCTACTCGCTCTCTCGGACCACCATGCGCGCCATAGCCGACTCCTCGCCAACCACCACCGCGCCGATGGACGATTCGGGCCGCCAACTCGCGCGTCTGCCCGTTGTCCTCAAGCTGACCGGACTTGGCCGCTCGACCATCTATCGCTGGATCGCCGACGGCTCGTTCCCGGCTCCCGTGCGGCTCGGTCCCCGCGTCGTGGCCTGGCGCATGTCGGACCTGGACCGCTGGACGCAGTCGCGCGCGACGGCACGCCACTGACCGGCGCCATTCAACGACCCCAGTCAATGTCAGGCTGGCGTTGCTCCGCTTTCGCCGGCGCCGCGCTCGTCCGCTCGCGCGCCCTTGCCCTGTCCCGCTCCATCGTCGGCAGCTCGCGCTGCGCCTGCGGCTGCGGCGGCTTGTAGCGCACGCCGGGCAAGTGCCGCGCGTACTGGACGATCGATTGGGCCAGCTCGCGGTCGTCGGTATGGGGCGACGAGGCCAGCGCCTTGGCGATCTCGCACCAGGCCAGCGCCGCGTCGCGGCGTGAGCGTGTCAGCTTGACCGGTGCCCGCTCGCCGTCTCGCGGCCCGCGCTCGCGTCCTTCGTCCCTGGCCTTTCGGTGCCACAGCCGCTCGGTGCGCCGGCTGCCGCCGCGGGTGATCTGCGGTGAGGCTTCGGCCTCGATCCCGAGCTCGCGCAGCTTCTCGGCAAAGGTCTCGCGCCAGCGTCGCAGGTCGGCCTTGCGTGGGTTCAGGCGCTTCCCGTCCTTGCCTTCGGCGCGCACGGCCAGGTGGACATGCGGATGGGCCTGGTGGGTGTGCAGCACCATGACGTACCGGTGGTTCCACAGTTCTGTGTGGGCAAAGGCGCGGGCAGCTTCCTGCAGCGCATGCGCCGGTGTGCCTGTGGGCATCGACAGCATGAGGTTGAAGGCTTCGCGACGCGAACTCTGTTCGGGGATGCGCGCGCCAGCGTGTCGCCACTGCTCGACCAGATCGCGCGTGCCCTCCTTGCCTTCGTGCACCACGCCGCGGTCGTCTTCGATCGGCAGGCGTCCCTGCTTGCCGATGTACCGGAAGTGCGCCGCGATGGCGACCATGCCGCGCCCGCCGCCGGTGACCTTGACCATCACCTGCGGGGCACCGCGCACGACGGTGGCGTACAGGCGCGCTCGGATGGCGCGGGCGCGGTCGTGGAGCCCTGCCCCACGGAGCACGGCCGGCGGCGATCGCACGATCCGGTTGCCCGGATAGAACAGGCGGTCACCCCACTGGACGAGGAGGCCGTCGACGACGGTTGGTGTTGTCATGGGGGTTCCTTCAGGCCTGGTCGGCCAGGAAGGCCGAGGCGCGATCGAGGTGGGCGCGCAGATCGACATCGACGACCTGCAGCCGCTCGGCGTAGCGTGCGACCCCCTCCGATGAGCCGCGGCGCAGCAGCCGCAGGAACTGCTGCAAGTCGACCGAGAGGGTGGCGAGTTGCTCGGTCGAAGCGCGCAAGGCAGCACGGTCGGCGTCGCGCTCGATCGACCGCCTTGGCAGTTCGGCGCGTCGGATCAGCAGTGAGACAAGGCGCGCTTGCGACAGGCCGCGCACGGCGGCCTGGGTGGCGAGGTCGGCGGAGTCGTCGGGCGACAGGCGCACGCTGAGCTTGACGGTGGCCCCAGCTTCGCCTCGCGGCTCGGTACGGGGCAGCCGTGCAGCGGCATCGGCAGGCAAGGCGGCGATGAGCGCCTGGCGCGCGAAGATCGCCAGCGTCACGCCGCGCGCCTGCGCCGCTGCGCGGGCGGCATCGCCGATGCCGCAAAGGTCGATCGTCACGCGATCACGCGAGCGCCGGGCCATGGCCACGTGCCGCTGCACATCGCAGTGGCATCCCACCGGCGGCGTGCCGCCTATCCTGCCCTACGTCTCTTCGTACCCCTTCCACTGTCGTTCTCTCATTGATCAACGAGCGTCGGAGTTGGGGGTCTGACGGTCAGACCCCCCGCATCCGTCGGCTGGCGAGCGTGGCGATGCGCTGGCTCAGGGCGTCGAGCTCAGTCGGCGCAAGGTCGCGCGGGGACGCTTCAATCCGGTCCATGGCGCGCTGGAGTCGATCGCAGGCCGCATGGGCTTGGGCCAACAGCCGGGCCGATGGCGACGGGTTGGCCTGACCAGCAGCGGCTTCGGTTCGGCGTGAGCGCATCGACGCCACCCTGGCTCGCGTGATCTCGGCATCCCCATCGATCAGCGCCCTCACCTTCTCGGGCCGCTCGTCTCGCAGCTTGCCGAGTTCGTGCAAGGTGCGTGGCGAGGTGCAGCGGCCCGACTTCAGGACCGCGTCCAGTTCCGGAGGCAGGTCCAGCAGCGCCAGGTGATGCGCCACCGTGGTCAGGTTCGTGCCCGTGCGGCTGGCGATGGTGGCGTTCGATGCACCCTCGTTCACGCGCGCGCGGATGAATCGGGCCAGGTCGAGCGGCGTCAGGCCATGGCGCTTCTGGTTCTCGGCGAACTGCGCGTAGGGATCGGCCGGCGCGTCGCGGACGACGACAGGAACTTCTGCCAATCCGGCGCGTCGGGCGGCTCGCAACCGGATGGCGCCAAAGTGGATGCGGTGCCGGCCCTCGGCACTGGCTGGATGAACGACGATGGCTTCCAGGATGCCGTGCTGCCGGATGCTGTCGGCGAGTTCGTCGACATCGGCTTCGCGGATTTCGGAGCGTGGGTTCGCGGGGTCCTCCTCGAGCGCCTCGATCGGAACGATCAGGGGCTGTCCCGACTTGTGAACAGCTGCTCTCTCGACGTCTTGCTGTTCGCGCGCCTTGTCTGCAGTGCCCTTCTTGCCGTTGCTCGCCAGCGGCTCCGACGATGGGAGGTCAGGCGTCGCCGCATCGACGCCCGGCAGATCAAGCTGCTTGTCGCTGAACTTCTTCCAGAACGATCGCATGCGCCCATCGTGCACATGCTTCGCATTCAGCCACTGAAACCAAGCGTGACGCGCCGGCGTCGTCCCGGGTCGGACCGGGCGGTCCCGCGAAGTTCATCAACGTTCCGGAAGCGACGCGCCCGTGATAACAACTGGTTTCGATTCCGTGGCGCGACTTCAGTGGCAGGTGCATGAGGAGCGGTTCCACGGTGCCGCGCAAGGGTCGGGCAGTCCGAACCCAGCTGAGCCGTGAACCGGCAGCTCTTGACTGTACACACATAAATACACATACTTCCTTGATGCGGTACAGCTTCGACCCCGCAAAGCAGGCGAGCAACGTCAAGAAGCACGGCTTCGACTTCTCAGGCGCGCAATCGGTGATCGAATCTGGCAGGACCGTGACATTCGAAGATCGCCGCGCCGACTACGGCGAGGAGCGGTTCGTCACGCTGGGACCGCTTGGCGATGCCATCGTGGTGATCGTCACCACAGAAGCCGAAGACCACATTCGCATCATCTCGATGCGTAAGGCGGACCGACATGAGCAGAGGATCTACCGTGAAAACATCAACCCCGACGAGTGAGCAAGTCGACAAACCCCTGCGCCATGCCGACATCGCATCCGGCAAACTGGTACTGCGCAGCCGCGGCACCAGTGGCGCCGTCCTGCCGAACAAGCAGCGCGTGAACATGTTTCTCGATAGCGCTGTGATTCAACACTTCAAAGCCAAGGCAGGAGACCGCGGCTATCAGACCCTCATCAACGAGGCGCTGAAGCAGGCGATCCAGACCGAGACCATCGAGAACGTCGTTCGGAAGACGATCCGCGAAGAACTCAGAAGGGCGTGAGGCTGCCCGTGGACCGCTAGGTCGATGCAGGAACTATTGCAGGAACTTGACCTATCACGAACCAAGGATTCGAGTATCCACAGGCCTTGGCGAGGCGTTTTCGATCCTCCTCCTCCCACCAAATTGAAGGGCTCGGTGTTTTCGCCGGGCCCTTTTTCTTGGCGGGCTCCCGGCGTACCGCCGGAGGGTCATCGTTCACACTTGGCGCGAATGGTCGCCAGAACCGCTGCCACGCTGGGGTAGATTCAGACCACTCCACATTGCCGACCGCCCCAGCCCGCATGGTTTCGCCGATACCTGATCTGCTCGAACGCGACGCCGCGATGGGTCAACTGCACACGGCGCTCCAGGCGGTGGGCAATGGCGCAGGCCGATGTGTCGTCATCAGCGGGGCCGCCGGGATCGGCAAGACCAGCCTGGTGTCAGCTGCAAGCGCACGGGCCGATTCGTTGCGCTGGCTGCGCGGCCAGTGCGATGCGCTGCACACGCCGAGGCCCTTGGGGCCACTGATCGACCTGGCAGATGCGTTTTCACCCGACGTGGCCCAGGCCCTGCACAAGGCGCACACGTACAACGGCCTGTTCCCTATGCTGCTCGACGCCTTGCGCCGATCCCGGCCGACCGCGGTGCTGGTCATCGAAGACCTGCATTGGGCCGACGAGGCCACGCTCGACGGCGTGCGCTACCTGGGCAAACGCATTGCCACTGCGGGCTGCGCCCTGGTCATCACCTTGCGCAGCGAAGCACTGGCGTCACAGGCGCCGTTGCGCAAGACCGTCGCGGCGCTGGATGCCACGGCCACGACACACATCGAGCTCGAGCCGCTGAGTGAAGACGCCGTGGCCGAACTCTGTCGCCGCCAGGGGCGCGCTCCGCAAGGGCTGCACGCTCTGACCGGGGGCAACCCGTTCTATCTGAGCCAGCTACTGGCTGCTCCCGAAGGCAGCGTGCCAGGGTCGCTGCGCGACGCGGTGCTCGCGCAAGCCGATGCACTCAGCCCCGCGGCGCGTGATGTGGCCGATACCTTGTGCCTGTCGCCAGGCGGCCTCACGCTGACCGAACTGATCGCCCTGCAC
The DNA here is from genome assembly GCA_963706655.1 of uncultured beta proteobacterium. GTDB lineage: Bacteria > Pseudomonadota > Gammaproteobacteria > Burkholderiales > Burkholderiaceae_C > Rubrivivax. Next base: position 279,511 of record CAVPNN010000015.1, on the reverse strand, counting down.
CCGACAGCACCCGAAACGCTGGCCGAAGCCGAAGTGCCGGCCATGCTCACGGTCAAGCCGCCCTGGGTCCGTTTTGGCCATGAACTCGCCCGGCAGGTGTTGCACGACAACATGCCCGAAGTGCGGCGCTGGCAGCGGCATCAAACCCTGCTGGCCCAATTGCAGCAGCAGCCCGCCGGCCCCGGCCTGCTGGCGCGCCAAGTCCACCATGCCGCCGCCGCAGGTCAGTCGGCGCAGGTGCTTGCGCTTGCGCCGGCGGCCGCGTCGGAAGCCGAGGCCGTCGGGGCCTACCGCTCGGCCGCGCAGCTGCTCCGGCTGGCGCTCGAGCATGCCGAACCCACCGACACCGCCCAACGCGCCGACCTGCTCGACCGGCTGTCTCAGCGTTGCCACACCATCCAAGCCGTCGACGAGGCTGTGGCGGCGCGCCGGCAGGCCATCGCGCTGCGACAGGACCTGGGCGACATCGTGGGCAGCGCATCGAGCCTGACCCAGCTGGCATTGCAGCTCACGCCCGACCCCCAGGGCCTGATCCTGGCCACGCAGGCGGTCGAGCTGCTGCGTGGGCACGATGACGGACCCGCATCGGCGATGGCGTCGAGCGCGCTGGCGATCACCCTGGCCAACGCGGGGCGCGCCACCGAGGCCCTGCAGCATGCGCGAGCGGCACTGGCGCGAGCCGAATCGTCAGGCGATGCCGATGCGCGGCTGCATGCGACCAGCATCGCGGCCAGTGTCGAACTCAGCCTGGCCCCATCTGCCAGCGCCTTCGATCGGCTTTCGCGCTGCATCGACGAGGCCATCGCCCTGGGCCGCGCCGACCGCGCCGGCGTGCCCCTGGTCAACATGGCCAGCGTGGCACTGGTGCATGGTGAATACGCGCGCGTGATGGCCGTCACCGAAAGGGGCATCCGCTACTGCGCCGAGCGTGATCTCGACGTCCTCTTGGCCCACCTCTACATCCGACGTGCGCTCGCCCTGATCGAATTGTCCCGCTGGGACGACGCGCTGGCCACGCTCGACACCCTGCGCGCGATGCCGTCGGCGCCCTCCCATCAGGCCGGCTCCGCTGCCATCCTGCAATCGCGCGTTGCCGCGCTGCAAGGCCGGGCCAACGACCCCGCCGTTTGGGACGCCCACTTGCAGGCTGCCCATGCGCACACCGTCGATGTGCTGGAGACCTATGTGCTCACGGTCGCGGCCGAGGCGGCTTGGCTGCGCCAGGACCCGCCCGTCGCGCTCGCGTTGGCGCAACAAGCGCTGGCGCAAGCCGAAGGGCCCTGGGTGATCGGCCACTTGCGCAAGTGGATCCGGCTGTGTGGCGGCGCGCTGCCACCGTTGACAGCGCGCGAGGCCCTGGCCCCGCCTCATCTCGCGGCCGAAGACGGCGACTGGCAGCAGGCGTACGAGATCTGGACCACCATGGGCTGCCACTTCGAGGCCGCGCTGGCGCTGCTCGAAGGCGACGAAGACGCCCAGCGGCAGGCGCTCGAACGCTTTGTGGCGCTCGGGGCCGAATCCGCCGCCCGCTCAGCGCGCCAGATGCTGGCCGGCGCCGGTGCCACCGGCATCGCACGGGGCCCCTACGGGCATGCCAAGGGCGACCCACTGGGCTTGACCCGGCGCGAACGCCAGATCGCCGAACTGCTGGCCGCCTCCTTGAGCAATGCGGAGATCGCGCTGCGCCTGCAACGCTCCGAACGCACGGTGGCCCAGCATGTCTCGGCCGTGCTGGCCAAACTCGGCGTGCGCACCCGCGCGCAGGTGGCCAGCCGCCTATGAGACGCGGCGCCGGCGGCGCAGCGTCAGCATCACCAGACCCGCACCGGCCAAGGCCAATGACGTGGGCTCGGGCACGTTGTTGCCTGGATCGGTCCGGTAGTTGCGGTAGGTGAAGCCCGCTTCGGAGGTGATTTGCACGCCGGGCAACCAGTTGCCCTGGGCGTCGTACACATCGGCGAACACGCGCGTGGTGTGGCTGAAGTCGTTCAAGACGTTCATCGTGAGCTGTTCTGCGTCGAGTGCTTCGACCAGGAACCACACGGCGTCGTGGTACGAGAACGAGAAATCGACGACTTCTCCCACTTGCCAAGGCGCGATCAACTCCAACAAGGGACTTTCGACGGTTGCGGACTCGTTGACGTCGTAGATGTCATCGCGGAAGATTCCGTAGATGTGACTCGTCAGCACGCCACCGCGCAATCCACTGCTTTTCTCGTCGTTCCCAAGCTTGGCGGTCGCCCGGAATTGGCTCGACGCTTGCGCGATGCTCCCGCCATAGGGCGGTGAAAACAGCTTGAAATCATGCTTGGCGCTGCCACTGGTATCAACGTAAATGCGTATCTCGTTGGCGCGAATGTCGGTCGCTGCGACCCTGTCAGTGATCGTTGCGTTGTTCTTCGCGAAAGCCGTGAAGTTCGTCCAGCCCAGGTCGCTGTTGACCAACGACAAGGGCGCATCGATGCTGGACCTCACCTCGTAACTCGACTTGTCCACGCTCAGCGACGCGGTGCCATTCAAGTTGCCTTGGGGCATCGCCGGGTTGAAGTCCATGTTGCCGCCCTGGCCGTTGCCGCCGTCGCTATCGGCGATCACGGTTTGGCCGTCGGACGAGAGCAGCGACCAGCTGGCAATCCATTCTTGAGTCATGGTGACCCCAACGGCCCCGCTGCCGGTCGGCAGCCACAGCGCCGCCGACACGATCAGAGGGGTCCAGGGGGAGCGAGAAAGTAGCTTGAACATGGCGTCTCCTGTAGTCCGCGCGCCCGGCCAGGGCGGGACTGCCACAGCCTGGGTTCGTTGACGCCAACGGTACGGGGGTGGCAGCGCCGCCACATCGGCAGCGCTGCCTGGTTTTCAACGCCCGGATGCCTGGTTTTCAGGGCGCTGGCTTGCCGATCTGGCGTTCAATCCCGATCAGACGGGGGCGTCCGAGAACCCTTCCACCAGGCAGTCGATCAGCGCCCGCACGCGCTGGGCAGCGCCGCTCCGCCGGGACAGGTGATGTGCGCCGGGCCCCGCCCCTCGCGCGCGCGGCCGCGCCAGGCCCCGCCTGCAATTCAGCGCTGTCCTTCACCGCCATAAGGGTCTAGTGTTGACCGTGGTCAAGACGAGCCGCGGGGGGTCCAGATGCGCCTGAAAAAGATCATCGAGGCGGCCGACGCCGCGGCCGTCATTCACAGCGGCGACACCGTCGCCTCCTCCGGATACGCAGGCAGCGGTACGCCGGATCAGTTGTTCGCCTCGATCGAACAACGCTTCCTGGAGGCCGGTGAACCACGCGACCTGACCTTCGTGTTCTCGACCGGCCAGGGCGACATGAAGGACAAGGGCCTCAACCGGATCGCACACCAGGGCCTGGTCCGGCGCGTGATTGGCGGCTACTTCGGGCTCTCGCCCAAGCTCGAGAAGCTGATCGTCGACGACCTGATCGAGGCCTACAACCTGCCCCAGGGCGTCCTGACCCAGCTCTACCGGGACATCGGGGCGGGCAAGCCCGGCCTGCTGTCGCACGTCGGGCTCGGCACCTACGTCGACCCGCGCCTCGAAGGCGGACGCATGAACCGGCGCACCACGCAGGACATCGTGCAGCTGATGCAGATCGACGGCCGCGACATGCTCTTCTACCGGGCCTTCCCGATCAATGTCGCGCTGATTCGCGGCACCAGCGCCGACCCCGACGGCAACATCACGGCCGAGCGCGAGTCGCTCGCGCTCGAGAACCTGGCGCTGGCGATCGCGGCCCGCAACTCGGGCGGCATCGTGATCGCGCAGGTCGAACGCGCGGCCGCCGAAGGTTCGCTAAACCCGCGCAACGTCAAGGTCCCCGGCAGCCTGGTCGACTGTGTCGTGCTGGCCGAACGCGAGCACCACATGCAGACCTATGGCACGCGCTTCAACCCGGCGTTCTCGGGCGAGCTGCGCGAGCCGCCCGAGCGCGTGCTCCCGGTCGAACTCAGCGACCGCAAGCTGATCGCACGCCGCGCAGTGCTCGAGCTGACGCCGAACAGCGTCATCAACATCGGCGTCGGCTCGATCCCCGACCAGGTGCCCCAGGTGGCCGGTGAAGAGCGGGTCCAGGACCTGCTGTCGATGGTCATCGATTCGGGCGTCATCGGCGGCGTGGCCAGGGGCGGGCTCGACTTCGGCGTCGCCTCGAACTTCGAGGCCATCATCGAGCATGCCACCGCCTTCGACTTCATCGACGGCGGCGGCCTCGATGCCGCCTTCCTGGGTTTTGGCGAGTGCGACGCGCGCGGCAACGTCAACGCGAGCAAGTTCGGCCGGCACACGCCAGGCTGTGGTGGCTTCATCGACATCAGCCAGAACGCGAAGAAGCTGATCTTCATGGGAACCTTCAGCTCCGGCGGACTGGACGTCGCGGTCGAGGACGGGCAGGTGCGCATCCTTGCCGAAGGCAAGCATGCCAAGTTCGTGGACCGGATCGGGCAGATGACGTTCAGCGCCGACTACGCGCGCAGCCGCGGCCAGGAGGTGCTGTTCGTGACCGAGCGCTGCGTGTTCAGGCTCGCCGACCAGGGCCTGGCCCTGGTCGAGGTGGCGCCCGGGATCGACGTCGAACGGGACATCCTGCAGCGCCTGCCCTTCCGTCCGGAGATCGACGGCCCGCGGGCGATGGACCCGACGATATTCCGCGTCGCGCCGATGCGGCTGCGCGAGCGCATGCTGGACCTGCACATCGACGACCGTCTGAGCTACGACGCGCCGAGCAATACCGTGTACATGAACTATGCCGGGCTGCGCGTGCGGACCCAGGCCGACCTGGACGCGATCGGCGCCGCCGTCAGCGCCTTGCTGGCCCCGCTCGGCCAGCGCGTTCACTCGGTCGTCAACTACGAGCGTTTCAGCTGCGACGACGACGTGTTCGACGCCTACGTCGACCTGGTCAAGCACGTCGAGCAGACCTACTATCTGAGCGTCAAGCGCTACACGAGCGGTGCCTTCCTGCGCCACAAGCTCGGCAGCGAACTCGCCAAGCGGCAGATCTCGTCCGAAATGCTCGACCCGAAAGGCCAGCGCCTGTAGAGGCCAGACCGGTCAGGGCAGCAACACCGTGCAGCCCGTGGTCTGGCGCGCCTCGAGCGCCCGGTGCGCGGCCGCCACCTCGGCGAGCGGGAAACGCTGGTCGATGCGGATCTTGACCGCGCCCGATTCCACCACCTCGAACAGCTGATCGGCCATCGCCTGCGTGGCCTCGCGCGTGGCGATGTGCGTGAACAGGGTCTGGCGCGTGAGGTAGAGCGAGCCCTTGGCGGCCAGCAGCGCCGGCGCCATCGGCGGCACCGGTCCCGAGGCGTTGCCGAAGGTGGCCATCAGGCCGAACGGCCGCAGGCAGTCCAGGCTGCCCTCGAACGTGTCCTTGCCGACCGAGTCGTAGACCACCTTGACACCCTTGCCGCCGGTGATCTCCTTGACCCGGGCCACGAAGTCCTCCTTCTTGTAGTCGATCGCGTGCGCGGCGCCATGGGCGAGCGCGAGTTCGCACTTGGCCGCGCTGCCCGCGGTGCCGATCAGTTGCAGACCGAGCGCCTTGGCCCACTGGCAGGCGATCAGTCCGACGCCGCCGGCGGCGGCGTGAAAGAGCACGTGGTCGCCACGCTGCAGCCCCTGCACCGGCAAGGTCTTCTTGAGCAGGTATTGCGCGGTCAGGCCCTTGAGCATCATCGCCGCGCCGGTCTCGAAGTCGATGCCGTCGGGCAGCACGACCACGCACTTGGCGGGCATCACGCGCACGTCGCAATAGGCGCCAGGCGGCGTGCTGGCATAGGCCACGCGGTCGCCGACCTTCAAGTGCATCACGTCCTCGCCCACCGCCTCCACGACGCCCGAGGCTTCCATGCCCAGATTGAGCGGCAACGGGCTCGCATAGAGCCCGGTGCGCTGGTAGACATCGATGTAGTTCAGGCCGCAGGCCATGTGGCGCACGCGCACTTCACCGGCGCCGGGCGCGCCGACCTCCACCTCCACCAGCTTCATCTGCTCGGGGCCGCCAAACGCCGCGATCTGTACTGCCTTTGCCATCGTCAACTCCGTGGGACTGTGAGGCCTCAGGTTACGCCATCGGCGGCGCCGCCGCAGGCCGTGGCACCATCGGCAGCATGAAACGCCTGACCCAGGCGCCCAACGTGGCGCTCGCCACCCTGTGGGCCGACCTGCTGACCCAGGCCGGCATCACGACCACCGTGCAGCGCGCCTACACGAGCAGCATCGCGGGCGAGATCCCGCCCGACCAGGCCCTGCCCGAGATCTGGGTCGAGGACGACCAACGCCTGGAAGACGCGCGCAGCCTGTTGCACGACCTCAGCCACCTGCCCCACAAGCACTGGCTGTGCCACGCCTGCGGTGAAACCGTCGACGGGCCGTTCGAGCAGTGCTGGAACTGCGGCGCGCCGATGCCGTGCGCCTGAACGCCCGGATCACCCTGCTGCTGCTCGTGCCCCCGTTGATGTGGGCCGGCAACGCCGTCGTCGGCCGCCTGCTGGCGGGTTCGGTGGCGCCGATGCAGCTCAACGCCTTGCGCTGGGTCGGTGCCGCGCTCGTCCTGCTCCCGCTTGGCTGGCAGGCGCTGGCCACGGCCGAACGGCGGCGCATGATCGCCGAGCGCTGGCCCCATCTGCTCGCACTCGGTGGCCTGGGCATGGGCGCCTACAACTCGCTGCAATACCTCGCGCTGCAGACCTCGACGCCGATCAACGTCACGCTCATCGCGTCGAGCACGCCGGTCTGGATGCTGCTGGTCGGAATCGTCGGCTACCGCGAGCATCCGCGTGCAGCGCAATGGATCGGTGCCGGCGTCTCGGCGCTCGGCGTGCTCACCGTGCTGCTGCGCGGCGACCCGGGCCAGCTGGCCGCGCTGCGCTTCGTGCCCGGGGATCTGTGGATGCTGCTCGCCGCACTCTCATGGTCGGTCTACAGCTGGCGGCTGGCGCGCCCGCCGGCATCGATGCTGGGCGCGGCACGCCCGGACTGGAACTGGGCCGAATACCTCCTGATCCAGGTGCTGTTCGGCCTGCTCTGGGCCGGCGGCGCGACCGGCGTCGAGGCCGCGCTGGACCCGGTGGCGGCGGCGGGCGCGCCCTGGGGTGCCTGGCACCTGGCCGGTTTCGCCTTCATCGCGATCGGGCCGTCGGTGCTGGCCTACCGCTGCTGGGGCATCGGCGTCGCGTCTGCCGGGCCGGCGACCGCGGCGTTCTTCGCCAACTTGAGCCCGCTGTTCGCGACCCTGATGTCGGCCGCCTTGATCGGCGAGACACCGCAGGCCTATCACGGCCTGGCGTTCGCCCTCATCGTGGCCGGCATCATGATCTCGAGCCGGACGACTCAGAAGGTCCCCGGATAGGCGCCACCGTCGAGCAGCACGTTCTGGCCGGTGAAGTAGCCCGCGTGGGCACTGCAGATGAAGGCGCAGAAGCGGCCGAACTCGTCGGCGCTGCCGAAACGGCGCGTCGGATTGAGCTGGCGCCGCGCGTCCATCACGGCATCCAGCGGCTTGCCGCTCTTGGTCGCGACCCCGACCATCGTCGTGCGCAGGCGGTCGGTGTCGAAGGGCCCGGGCAGCAGGTTGTTGAGCGTGACGTTGCGGCTCGCCAGGGCCGGCTGGCGGGCCAGGCCGGCCACGAAGCCCGTGAGACCGCTGCGCGCGCCGTTGGACAGGCCGAGGATGTCGTTCGGCGCCTTGACGGCGGCCGAGGTGATGTTGAGCACGCGCCCGAAACCACGCTCGGCCATGCCGTCGACCACCGCCTTGATGAGCTCGATCGGTGTCAGCATGTTGGCGTCGACCGCCTTGATCCAGGTGTCCCGGTCCCAGTCGCGGAAGTCGCCCGGCGGTGGTCCGCCCGCGTTGTTGACCAGGATGTCCACCTGCGGGCAGGCCGCGAGCGCCGCCGCGCGGCCCGCTGCGGTCGTGATGTCGCCCGCCACCGCGCGCACCTCGACGGCCGGGTTGAGCGCACGCAGTTCAGCCGCGGTCTGTTCCAGGGCCTCGACCCCGCGCGCCGTGATGACGACGTTGACGCCCTCCTGCACGAGCGCGGCTGCGCATCCCTTGCCAAGCCCCTTGCTGGCGGCGCACACCAGCGCCCACTTGCCCTGCAGTCCCAGATCCATTCTTCTCTCCAGTCAATGTCGATGTCTTGCCAGCAACCATACGCCAGTGATCACGAGCACCGTGCCGAGCGCGACCCAGGCCGTGAACGGTTCGCCGAGCACGAGCACGCCCATCGCGATCGTGGCCATCGGGCCGAGCATGCCTGTCTGTGCCGTGAGCGTGGCGCCGATGCGCTCGATCGCCATCATCACCATCAGGACCGGCACGAAGGTGCAGACGGTGGCGTTGAGGATCGACAGCCAGATCACGGGCTCGGCAACCAGTGCCGCCGACATCGGCCGCAGGACCACGAACTGCAGCAGACACAGCACGCAGGCGACGGACGTCGCCAGGCCCGTCAGGCGCAAGGCGCCGAGGCGCTTGACCTCGGCCCCGCTGTAGACGAGGTAGATCGCGTAACTCAGTGCGCTGCCCAGCACGAGGGCGGTGCCGAGCATCACGTCGACGCCTTGCAGGCTGGCCTCCTGGCCGAACACGAAGGCGACGCCGGCGTAGCTGATCGCCACCGCCAGCCACTGCATGCGGTTCACGCGCTGTCCGAAGAACAGCACACCGAGCAGCAGCACGATGGTCGGATTGGTGTAGAGGATCAGGCGCTCCAGGCTGGCACTGATGTAGGCCAGGCCGGCGAAGTCCAGGAAGCTCGCCAGGTAGTAGCCGCTGAAGCCCAGGCCCAGCACGACGCGCCAGTCGCGCGCCGTCAGCGCCGGCTTGCCTCGCCCGGCCCACCAGGCCAGCGCCAGGAAGAGCGGCAGCGCAAAGAGCATGCGGTACATGATCAGCGTCACCGCGTCGACCCCGTGCCGATAGGCCAGCTTGACGATGATGGCCTTGCCCGAGAAGGCCACCGACCCGAACGCGGCCAGCGCCAGCCCCGTCGCGACCGGCGTGCGCTCGGCGTTCATCGCGGCGTGTGGGCGAGCAGCTCCGCCACATGGTCGCCAATCGCCAGGCACGCGGTCAGCCCGGGCGATTCGATGCCGAACAGATTCACCAGGCCCGCGATGCCATGCGTCTCGGGGCCCTGGATCAGGAAATCGGCCGCCGGCGCACCCGGGCCGACGACCTTGGGGCGCAGGCCGGCGTAGGCGGGCAGCAGGGTCTGGTCACCGAGCCCGGGCCAGTAGCGGCGGATCGACGCCGCGAAGGCGTCTGCCAGTGCTGGATCCACCGCATAGTCCTCGTCACCGAGGGCCGTCGTCGGCACCCACTGCACGTCGGGCCCGAAGCGCATCTGCCCACCGAGGTCGAGCGTCACGTGCACGCCCAGGCCCCCCGGCTCGGGAAGCGGGTAGATCAGGTGCGTGAACGCCGCCCGGCCCGACAACGAGAAGTAATGCCCGCGCGCCCAGTGCGATGGCGCAATCGAGGCCTTCGCAAGCCCCTCGATGCGCGCCGCCAGCGCCTGCGCATGCAGGCCGGCGCAGTTGACGAGCGCACGCGCGCGCAAGCGCATCGGCTCGTCGCCGCCCACGTCCACTTCCAGCCCCGCCTTGCCGACGGTCACGCCCAGCACCGGGCTGCGCAGGGCCAGCCAGGCACCCTTCGATTCGGCCTCGCCCTGCAGCGCAAGCATCAGGCCATGGCTGTCGACGATGCCGGTCGACGGTGACCACAGCGCAGCAGTGCACTCGAGCGCCGGCTCCATCGCCCTGGCCTGTGCGGCCGAGATCAGTTCCAGATCGGGCACGCCACAGGCGAGCGCGCGCTCGCGGATCGCCAGCAGTTCCGGCTCCTGTGCGCGTGAGGTGGCCACGATGAGCTTGCCGCAGCGCCGGTGCGCGACCGCGCGCTCCTCGAGGTAGCGGTAGAGCATGGCCTTGCCCTGCACGCACAGGCGCGCCTTGAGCCAGCCGGGCGGGTTGTAGAGCCCGGCGTGGATCACCTCGCTGTTGCGTGCGCTGGTGGCGCTGCCGATCGCCGACTCGGCCTCGAGCAGCAGCACGTCGCGGCCGGCGAGCGCGAGCGACCTCGCGCAGGCCAGGCCGACGACGCCAGCGCCAATCACGATCGTGTCGACATCCTCCATGAGGTTTGCTCCTGTGGGTCGGGTTCAGGCCAGGATACGGCCCGTGGCGCGCGGACAGGTCATGTCACAACGGCATCGCCGGCTCGGCCGCCAGCGTCGCCGCGACGTAGCGTTGCACGCGCGGCGACCCGTCGCCGAGGTGGAAGGCATGGCGGCGCTCGCGCAGGCCGACGTCGGCCGCCGTGAACCGTTCGAGCCGGCGCTGATGTTCGATCCAGGTCTCGTCGACGAAGTACTCGACATAGCGCCCGCGCACCGCGGCGTCGCGGAACAGACCCCAGGACAAGGCGCCCTGGCGCATGCGGGCGGCGCGCGTCTCCTTCATCACGGCAGCGAATTCGGCGCTGCGCGCAGGGTCGATCAGGTACTCGACGACGACCATCACCGGGCCTTCATTGGGCTGCACATCGAGCCCCGCGTCCTGCGGCAACTGGCCGGGCAGCGGACTCAGGTCTTCGTCCCCGCCGCCCTCGACCGACCAGCGTCGCGTCGCGAACAGCACGATCGGGCCGGCCAGTGCGGCCGCGATGACCGCCGTCGTCACGCTCGTCAGGCTCGCCACCTGGCCCCACAGGCCGGCGCCGATCGCGGTGCCGCCCATCAGCGCCGTCTGGTAGATCGACATGCCGCGCGCGCGCACCCAGTTCGGCAGCAGCATCTGGGCCGAGATGGTGAGCGAGTTGGCCACCGAGATCCAGGCTGCACCGATCAGCACCGTGGCCGGCACGGCGGCCCAGGCGTCGGGGATCGTCACGACCACCGTCGACAGCAGCGCGTGGGCGAGCGTCCCGTAGAGCACGAACTGGTCGCGGTCGAAACGTGCGCGCAGGCGCGGAAACTGCAGCGCAGCGACGATGGCGCCTCCACCCAGGCAGGACATCATGACCGTGAACATGGCCGCGCCACCGTGGTTCAACTGGCGCGCCACCAGCGGCAGCAGGGCCAGGAAGGCGCTCGACTGCAGGAAGAACAGGAAGATGCGCAGGATGACGATACGCATGCGCGGCGACTGCCGCACATGCTGCAGCCCGACCCGCATCGCGCCGACGAAGCGTTCGCCCGGCAAGGTGCTCGCCACCGGATCCGAACGCCAGCGCAGGATCAGCCAGAAGGCCACGCCCGCCAGCACCGCATTGAGCGCGAACACCGCTGCCGTGCCTGCGCTGGCGATCAGGGCGCCGGCGATGATCGGGCCGATCACGCGCGACAGGTTCATCGAGATGCCGCCGAGCGCGAGCGCCGCCGGCAGCCTGTCGCGCGGCACCACGTCGGGCACGATGGCGGCGAAGACCGGCCAGCGCAGCGCCAGTCCGATGCCGTTGACGAAGGTCAGCAGCAGCAGCAGGTTGGCATTGAGCGCGCCGCTGAAGGCGAGCACTGCGAGCAGGATCGCCGTCAGCGACACCCACAGCTGCGTGGCCGCGAAGAAGCGGCGCCGGTCGACGATGTCGGCCATCGCGCCGCTCGGGATGCCGAGCAGGAACACCGGCAGCGTCGACGCGGTCTGCACGAGCGCCACCATCACGGTGCTGTCGGTGAGCGAGGTCATCAGCCAGGCGGCCGCGACGTCGTTCGTCCACATCGTCAGGTTGGCGACCAGCCAGGCCAGCCACAGGCCCCGGTAGACCGGGTCCGCGAGGGGTGCCATGGCCGTCGAGCCGGCCATCCCGGCGAACGGGTTCTTCAATCGGAGTCCTTGAAAGCCTCGACACGCCGGCCGCGGATCGCCGGCAGTGTGACCACCACGATCATCAGCGCCGCGGCCGCCAGCAGGCCGGCCGAGATCGGACGCGTGACGAAGGTCGACCAGTCGCCCCGGCTCAGCAGCAGCGCGCGGCGCAGGTTCTCTTCCATCATCGGCCCGAGGATGAAACCGAGCAGCAGCGGTGCGGGTTCGCAGCCCAGCTTGTAGAAGAGGTAGCCCGCGACGCCGCACAGGACGCCGACGTAGACGTCGAAGTTGCTGTTGTTGAGCGTGTACAGGCCGATCGAGCAGAAGACCAGGATGGCCGGGAACAGGAGCCGGTAGGGCACGGTCAGCAGCTTGATCCAGATCCCGATCAGGGGCAGGTTCAGGATCACCAGCATCAGGTTGCCGATCCACATCGAGGCGATCAGGCCCCAGAACAGCTCCGGGTTGCTCGTCATCACCTGCGGGCCGGGCTGGATGCCCTTGATCATCATCGCGCCGATCATCAGCGCCATCACCGGATTCGGCGGGATGCCGAGCGTGAGCATCGGAATGAAGGACGTCTGCGCGCCGGCGTTGTTGGCCGACTCCGGGCCCGCGACGCCGCGGATGTCGCCTTGGCCGAAGGTGCCGTTCTTGCCGGCGAGCCGCTTCTCCACGCTGTAGGACGCAAAGCTCGACAACAGCGCGCCGCCGCCCGGCAGCACGCCGAGCACCGACCCGAGCGCCGTGCCACGAACCACCGCCGGCCAGGCCGCGCGGAAGTCCTCGCGCGTCGGCCACAGGCCTTTGACGTCCTTCGTGAACACCTCGCGCTGTCCGGTCGGCTGGCCCAGGTTGGCGATGATCTCGCCGAAGCCGAACACGCCCATCGCAATGGCAACGAAGCCGATGCCGTCGGTCAGCTCCGGGATGTCGAAGCTGTAGCGCGGCACGCCCGAGATGACGTCGGTGTTGATCTGGCCGAGCAGCAGCCCGAGCACGATCATCGCGATCGCCTTGAGCAGCGATCCCGAGGCCAGCACGACGGCGCCGATCAGGCCGAGCACCATGAGCGCGAAGTACTCCTGCGGCCCGAACTTGAAGGCAAGCTCGGTCAGCGGCGGCGCGAAGGCCGCGATCACGACCGTGCCCACGCAGCCGGCGAAGAACGACCCCAGCCCCGCCGCCGCCAGCGCCGGGCCGGCCCGCCCCTGGCGCGCCATCTGGTAGCCGTCGATCGCCGTCACGACCGAGCTCGATTCACCCGGCACGTTGATCAGGATCGCGGTCGTCGAGCCGCCGTACTGCGAGCCGTAGTAGATGCCGGCCAGCATGATCAGGGCCGGCGTCGGGTCGAGCGCATAGATCGACGGCAGCAGCATCGCGATCGTCGCCACCGGCCCGAGGCCCGGCAGGACGCCAACCAGGGTGCCGAGCACCACGCCACCGAGGGCGTAGAAGAGGTTCTGGACCGACAGCGCGGTCTCGAAGCCGAGCAGCAGATTGGAGAACAGGTCCACCCGCGGCCCCTCAGTTCCCGAGCGCCGGCAGGAAGCTCGGCCACAACGGAATCGTCAGGTTCAGACCCTTGTGGAAGACCAGCCAGCTGCCCAGCGTCAACAGCGCGGCGTTGGCGAGGGCCTCGCCCAGGTGGAACTCGTCACCGGCCAGCGCCGACACGAGCACCAGTACGGGCAGCGCCAGCATCAGCCCGGCGACCGGCAACAGGGCCGCAAACAGCGCGACCGACCCCAGCACGAGGACCAGCGGGCGCCAGGCGAAGGCCCCGATCCGGTCGCCGCCTTCGGTCTCGAAGGTGAGCGCCTTGAACAGCACCAGGGCGCCCAGCAGGGCCAGCAGCAGCCCGAGCCCGAACGGGAAGTAGCCTGGCCCCGGATTGGCGGAACCACCGAACGGGTAACTCAACGCGCCCCACGCAAAACCGACCCCGAGCGCGGCAAACATCAGGCCCGACCAGAAGTCGCGCTGGCTCTTGATCTTCAATGGAGGTCCCTCGATGCCCTGGCAAGAGCGGCATTCTAGGCAGTGGGTCCGAATGGACCCACGCGCAGCAGGGTTCAAGCCCTCGTGTTGCCCGCTGACCGGCGCGGTTTCATGCTGCCAGCGCGAGCCGGGTCGTCAGTCGAGACCTTTGACGGAGGTGGACGGTCCGTTGCTCATCACCGACGCGATGCCACCTTCCATCGCGGCATTCGTCGAGTACATCTCGCTCTTGCCGATCGTCTGGCCATTCGCGGCGAGCAGGACGAAGTACGGTGAACTGTCCTTCGCGACCTTGCGCTCGAAGCGCGCGGCAATGGGCGCGTTCGCGCGCACCGACTCGATGCCGTCGAGCGCGCCCTGCTTGGTGGTGTAGGACTGGCTGGTCAGGATGACCTGATGGTTGCCAGCCCTCAGGTTGAACCTGAACCGTCCTGCGGCGCTCGACGCCAATTGAAAATAGCCTTTCATGTCGACTCCTATCGATGGGTGGTGGGTGGGTGCTGTCCTGCTGCGCCGGTGACGCCTGCCGCTTACTTCTTCAGGCTGTCCCGGATCTCGCGCAGCAGCACGACATCTTCGGGCGTGGCTGCGGGGGCCGGCGCCGGCTCGCTGGCCTTCATGCGGTTGACCTGCTTGACCATCATGAAGATGATGAACGCCAGGATGACGAAGTTGACCGCGACGGTGATGAAGTTGCCGTAGGCGAGCAACGGCACACCTGCCTTGGACAGGTCGGCGTAGGTCATGGCGCCCTGGTAGTCGGCCGGCGGGTTGGACAGCAGGATGAAGAAGTTGGAGAAGTCCAGCCCGCCGAAGATCTTGCCGACCACCGGCATGATCAGGTCCTTGACGATCGAGTCGACGATCTTGCCGAAGGCCGCGCCGATGATCACGCCGACGGCGAGGTCAACGACGTTGCCTTTCATGGCAAATGCTTTGAATTCAGATGCGACGCTCATGCTGTGTTTTCCTGTAGGTGTGGATTGAAGTGAACTGGGTCGAACCCTTGTGACCGGCAGGCCATTCGGGTGCCGCTGATGTCTCGGCGTTCAGCGCCGCGCGCCGGCCGCGCTGCCGGTCCCCTTGGCCTGCTGCGCGCCGCCGCATCCGTCGAGCGCCGACACATCGTCGCGCTGCGACGCCGACGTCGGTGACAGCATGGCAAGCGAGAGCACGGCGGCGATCAGGCCGATGAACGACAACATGAAACTCAGGATTGGCGGGCGTTCGGCTGGCTTGTTCATGGGTGGATGCTTCGGGTCGGAGCGCGGTGACGCGGTTGGGGGCCGTTGGTTCGGGCTGGGTCACATTCTTGGCGCAGCTGCCAACTGCGACCATCCGGCATTGGCGGAATCTGCGCTCAGGGATTCCCTGAGTCCTGCGCAGTCCATCGGAGTACGCCGCGTCAAGTGCCAAAAAAAGGGCCCCGCAAGCGGGGCCCTCGGCAGCTGTCGTTGCGGTGCCTCAGTTGGCTGATACGCCGAGCGATTCGACCGTCTCGATGTTCAGGTACGCGTCAACCGGCAGACCCTTCGCGGTCTGGTAGTCGTTGACGGCCCGCATCGTCTGTGAACGGATCACGCCGTCGATCGGGCCGGGGTTATAGCCCGCGGTCATCAACGCCCGCTGAATGTCGCGCAGCTTGCTCGGCGTGGCGTTGGTCTCGCACAGGATCATGCGCCAGTCGGTGCTGGCCTCGGCGACCTTGACCGTGCGTGTCAGCGTCTCGTACTGCGCAGGCACGTCGATATCGCGCGTGCTTGCCGGTTGGTCGACAACCTGGCGCGCGACGGTCTGGTAGACCGCGGGCACAACCACCTCCCTCGTCGAGGCCGGCTGATCGACGACACGCGCCGCCACCGTCTGCAACTTCGCCGGCACCGGGATCTCACGTGTGCTCGGTGCCGTGTCCACGACTTGTCGCGTGAAGGTCTGGAATTGGGCGGGAATACTGACCTCGCGCGTGCTCGCTGGCGTGGCGACGACCTCGCGGGTCACCGTCTTGTACTCGGCCGGGATCATGACTTCACTGGTCGACGCGGGCGTGTCGACCACTCGATGCGTGACCACCTTGTAGGTCGCCGGAACGTCGACCTCGCGCACACCGGCCGGTTGATCGATGACCTGGGTCCTGAAGCTTGCGTACTGCGCCGGAATCAAGATCTCGCGCACGTAGCCCTCTTCGCCCGAGTCGGCACCCGCAGTCTGCTCGCTGCCCGGCTTGCCTTGCACGGCGGCCGCACGCAGCACACGCTCGCCCGCCGGGGTCGCGACAATGTCGCCCTCGTCGGAGAACTTGTAGCCCTTGGCCTTGAGGGCGTCGATGTCGATGACCCGGGTGCTCACCTTCTGGTAGGTGGCCGGGATCTCGAATTCGCGCACGGCGGCCTCCTGCGCCAGCACCTTGGTCGACACCATCGCATACGCGGCGGGTACCCCGACTTCGCGCACGCTGGCCGGTGTCTTGAGCACGCGGCGGGTGATGGTCTCGTAGCGCGCGGGCACTTCGACCAGGCACATCACGTCGTCGTCGAGCGAGTTGTTGTTGCTGCTGACCCATTGGGCGGTGCCGGGCTGATTCTCGGCCGGAACACCATTGGCGTCGAATACAAAGCCCTGTACCGGCCGCACTTCCTTGGCTTGACCAAGCCAAGCCCGGCCACGTTTCCACTGTGTCGACGCGTCGGCAACTTTCACGCGCTCGGTCACGGTCTCGAATACCGCCGGCACTTCCACCAGGCGCGTACTCGCTTCCTTGACCAGCACACGCTCCTGCACCGGGGTCAGGGTCGGCGCCGAGGCTTGCAGGCGTTTGCTGGCTTCACTGCGCAGCACGTCGTCAGTCACTGTCTTGAACGGAATGGCGATCGGCACATAACGAACCGATTCGGGGCGCACGAGCTTCTCTTCGGTGACGTACCGGTAGATGGCGGCGGTGGTTACGACGCGGGTCGAGGCCGGGCGGTCGATGACCTGCTCTTCGACGTTCTTGTACGTCGCGGGGATGGCCTTGATCTGCTTGCGCTCGGGTGCCACCAGAATTTGTTCGGTGACCGTCTTGTAGGTCGCCGGCTGGATTTCGATGCGGGTGCTGGCAGACACCGATTCGATCTGCTCGCTGACCGACTTGAAGGTGCCGGGGATCGGCTCGGTGCGCGTGCTCGCGGGGATCGCCACGACGTCTTCGGTCACGGTCTTGTAGGTGGCGGGTTGGGCGACGACGCGGGTGTACTCAGGGCTCACCAGCACCTGCTCGGTGACGGTCTTGTAGGTGGCCGGCACGATCTCGACGCGTTTGCTGGCAGGAACGCGTACGACTTGTTCGCCTTGGGTGTCGAAACGCGCCGGCGTGAGCACTTTCGCATAACACTGGCCAGGCGCCGCGTTGGCGGGACCGGGCAGGCCATCCTGCGGGCCGGTTTGCGCTGATGCGCCTATTGCGGTACTGGCGGCTGCTGCCAGGGCGGTCATCACGAACTTGTTCATTGAGATCCTCCTGTTGATTGATCGAACGCTGGACGGCGCGGGGGCGTCGATTCAGTGCGAACAGTGTGGCGGCGCAACGTCGCCATGCCGATCGGGGCCCTGCCGAAACCGCGTTCAGGGATTCCCTGAGAGCGCGCCCAGCGCGAGCACGCGGTCCGACGCGATCAGCGTGACCACTCGAGCAGACGCAGGAACAGTGCCGCTTGCAGGAAGGCGCGCAGATCACCTTCGCCCACGCGCGTGGCGTGGCGGAGCTGGTCCGGCGTTGTCTCGCCTTGCGACGCCAGTTCCGCCAGGTGCAGGTGCGCGGGGGCGCGGCACAGGTCCGGAAACTGCTCCCACCCTCGGCTGAGCAGGCGGGCGCTTCGCCATGCGATCGGCGCGCCGAGCAAAGGGAGATTCGCAGAGGCCAGCCCGACGGCCCAGATCAGGCTTTCGATCGGATGCAACTTGCACAGATACGACGGCCCGTCCAGCGCGAACGAACCGGTGCCCTGGCTCGGCAACTCGCCGCACGCCAGCAGACGCTCCCATGCGCGCCGGTCGGCCAGCACATGCTGGAGCGCAAAGTCGATCACGAATGCGGCGCCGTCGTCGGCGTATCCGACCACCATGCGGGGGCGATGGCGGTCGTGCCAGGTCCTGACCAGTTCACTGACAAAGGGCGGCGCGACCTGCAACAGCGGGTCCTCGCGCGGCCAGACCGGTGGCGGCGCGACGGGGTGCAGTGGATCCGTCTGCCAGCTCGACGCGCGCCGCGGCGGCTCGTGGTCCGCGAGCGCCGGCACAGGCGTCGAACGCCCCACCGACGCCGACCACACGCTGGCAATCAGATCGGCCGGTTCGGAGTCGTGGGTCGAGCGCCGCGACCCATCACTCGGCAGCTGGTTCGTCGTGTCGGGGCACGAGCGGCTGTCAATCCCGCCCGGGCTGGCCCAGGCCACCTGCTCAAGGCATGACGGCCGCCTGGGCACAGACGAATGCGGTTGGGGGCGCTCGAACATGACGGCCCTGTCGGCAGTGGTGGACATGGACCTGATCTTCTCGCCGGCAGGCGCCGCTTGACATCGGGCCGCAGCGGAATCGGGGCTCAGGGATTCCCTGAGCGCCCGGACGGGTCTTGACTCAGCCGTTGGGAAGCACCGTATTCATGCCCCCGGCGCACGTGGCGCCGGAATGAACAGGTCGAAGCGCGCCCCTTGGCCAGGCTGGCTGTCGACGTGGACCCAGCCGCCGTGGCGGTCGGCCACGCGTTGCACGAACAGCAGGCCCAGGCCGACACCGGGCTGCGCCGGCGAGGCACCGACGCGCGAATAGGCGTGGAACAGCCGTGACAGCTGCTGCGAGTCCATCCCGGGACCCTGGTCCTGCACCGTGATCACATGGCCCGTCTCGCGCGCGCTGACAGCGAGCGACACGGTGCTGTTCGGCGGGCTGAACTTGACCGCGTTCGCCAGCAGATTGCCGACTGCGCGCGCCAGCAGTTCGCGGTCAAAGCGCGCCGTCGCGGCCTCGCCTGTCTTCAGCTCGAGTTGCACCCCGCGCGCCACAGCCTGCGGCGCGACCTCCCGAACAGCCGCGGCGAGCAGCGCAGCGAGGTCGCCGTCGGCCAGCTCGAGCGGCTTGGACTGGGCCTGGGCTTCCTGCACGAAAGCCTCCGACAACTCGAGCGCGCGACCGGCCAGGTGCTTGACTTCCGCCATCAGCCCTTCCAGCGGCAGCGGCGCGATCCCACGTTGGTGCAGATCGGCCAGCAACTGGATCGAAGCCACCGGCGAGCGCAGGTCGTGCGTGACGAAGGCCAGCGCTTCCTCGCGCGCACGCTCGGCGGCCATGATCGAGCTCACGTCGGCGCAGGTGACGATCAGACGCGGGCCCTCGGCGCCGGGCGCTGGCGCCACATGGAGCAGGAAGTCGCCGTGGCCGGCAAGCCGAGCCTGCACCACGAGGGCCGCGTGCTGATCGGCCACTGCCCGCAGTTTGGCGGGCCAATCGACGCCCTCGCCGCTGCCGAGTTCGCCCAGCAGGCGGGCCAGCGACAGGCCGACCAGATCGGCCGGCTCGTCGACCTCGAACAAGGCCGCGGCACGCCGGTTGGCCAGCGTCACCTGGCCGCCGGCATCGGCCAGCAACACGGCTTCGGGCAGACCGTCCAGGCTCGCCGCCAGGAAGCGCTGCGCGCGGCGCAGGCGTTCGGTGGCGACGCCGATCGCCGATACGCGGCGATCGAGGTCACCCGCTTGCCGGCCGTCGACCGCCGTGCCGACGGGCCGCAGCGCGTCGACATCCAGGCGTGCAATCTCGCGGTCCAGCGCGGAGGCCAGCACCTCGAGGCGGCGCCAGCTCCACAGCGGATAGGCCAGCAGCGTGGCCGAGACGAAGCCGACCGGGGTCACCCACCAGCCGAAACCGATCAGGGCCACGCTGGCCAATGTCGCGAGCAGCATGAGCGCGAGCGAGAGACCGAGCGCAACACGCTGGCGCACGCGGGTGAATGCGGCCAGCAGCAGCAGCACGCCCGCAGCCGACATCGCGCCGGTGAGCGCCGCCGGTGGCGCGCGCAGCGCATCACCGCTGCGCAGCGCCTGCAGCGTCTGGCCGATGACCTCGACGCCCGACATCGATCCGCGCGCGCCGACCATCGGCGTGGCATAGGTGTCGCCAAGTCCGACCGCGGTCATGCCTACCAGGACATACTTGTCTCGCAGGATCTCGGCCGGCACGGCGCCGCTGAGCACATCGACGTAGGACACGCGGCGCAAGTGCCCGGCCGGGCCCTGGAACCGGATCAGCAGCCGCGCGTCACGCACCCAGGCATCGCCGACGGCGACCCGCCCGACAGGCGCCGGCTCGGTGGGCGGTTCGCCAGCCAGCGGCTCGCCGCCCGCGTCGAGCAAAACCAGCGCGGCATGCGCCAAGTTGGCCTGGCCGATCCCGGCACGCAAGAAGGTGTGGCGCACGATGCCGTCGCCGTCGGGCTCGACCTCGGCCTGCGCCATCCGTGCCGCATCGCGCAACTCGCCGGCGGGTTCGAGCAGCCGCGGTGGCTGGCCCGGCACCGCGGTCCAGGACAGTGGAAGCACCACCGGCGCCGCGGCGCGCAGCGCCTGCGCCAGCAAGGCGTCCTGCTTCGGGTCTGGGTCGCGCTCGCTCAGCACGAGATCGAGCATCACTGCGCGCGGCTTGGCGGCGGCCAGGCGCTCGAGCAACGTGGCGTGCACCGCACGCCGCCATGGCCAGCGGCCGATGGCGGCAACGCTCGCGTCGTCGATGGCAATGATGACCACGTCCGACGGCGCGGCACGCGGCGACAGCGCGAGGCCGATGTCATACAGGACGCGGTCGATGCGCCAGGCCCACGCCTGGGTCACGATCGCCAGCGCCAGCGCGGCCAGTGCGCTGCCGATCAGCAGCGCATCGCGCTGGCGTTGGCGGCGCGCTGCGCCCGTGTCGACCGTGGCCACGCGATGGTCACTGGTGCCGCAGCGGCTGACCGGACCCGGTTTGCACGCAGCTGCCGTCGCCGGACCTGGCGCAATCGATGATCTCGAAGCGCTGCGGCGTCGTGAACGGGCCCTGGAAACCGTCGGCATCGCGCGCGCGCAGCCGCATGAAGTAGACCCCGCCGGGTGGCCGCGGCAATTCGATCTCCGGCTTGTCGAGATCGAGCTGCTGGACCAGCTTCTCGAACCCCGCATCGTTGGCGAGCTGGAACTCGAAGGTCTGGCCCGGCTCGCCATCCCATGCGAACTTCAACGAGTTGTCGCCGATCGCCGGCGGCGCCGGTGTGGCCGGCGGTGGACGCAGCACGAAGGCGCGCACGCTGCCCCACGGGCCCCGGTCGCCTGCGCCGCGCACGCTGGCCAGGCGCCAGAAGTAGTCGCCGGGTGGGATGTCGTCGAGCACGAAGGTGGTGGCGGCCACTGCAGGCAGGTCGCGCACCGGCTGCGTGAAGCCTTCATCGCTGGCCACCTGCAGGTGATAGCTCGCCGCCTCGGGGTTGGCCGTCCAGGCCAGCGACACTCGGGTGCCGCGCGTCACGCCGCGCGGTGCCGGCGCCGACGGCAGCGGCGGCTCGGGCCGCGCCTTCAGGCGAAAGGCCAGGGTCGAATCGCGCCCTTCGAGGCCGCGCGCGTCGATCGCGCGCACGCGCAGCACGTAGTCGCCGTCGTCGAGGTTGGTGAAGCGCAGCTCGGGTCCCTGCGCCAGGTTGTCGGCCAGCACCTCGCGTTTTTGCGCGCCACGCGCGACCTGGCCCCGAAACCCGGTCGCACCGGCCATCGTCGGCAGCGCGAAGCGCAGCACCAGGCGCTCCTGCAGGGTCGGCATGGCGCTCACGTCGGGCGCCGCCAGCAGCGGCGTCGGCTCGCCGACGCGGCGCTCGGCGTCGATCACGGTGCCGAAGCCGGCCCCGAGCCGGCGCGCGCCGACGTCGTCGGTGCCGCCTGAGAACTGCACCGCACCCTCGAGCACTTCGCCGCCGGTCGTGCGCTTCGCATCGACCACGTTGACGCGGAATTCGGTACCGCGCACGCCGAGCACTCCTTGCGGCGTGCGCACCTCGAATCCGGGCTTGCCGGCCTGCGCCTTCGTCGCTTCGACTTCGACCCGTCCCTGCTCGACGGTGACGCCCGAGCTGACGCGGTTGACATCGGGGTACCGACGTGCGCGGTCGATTCTCATCTGGCTGCCGGCCGCCAGGCGCAGCAGGCTGCCGTCGGCCAGTCGCACGACGACCGAGCCGTCGCCGCCGGTCTGCAGCGAGGCACCTTCGGGCAGGCGCTCGCCGCCGCGCAAGACCACGGCGCTGGCGCCGCTGCCCGAGCGCACGTCGCCCACCACGAGTTCGACCTGGGCCGGGGCGCCTTCGCTCCTGAGCAGGCGCAGCGGGATGCGCAACGCGCTGCCGACGGCAATGCGGTCCGGGTTCTTCAGGCCGTTGAACTCCGCCACCTCGCGCCAGGTGGTCGGATCGACCAGCAGGTGGCGGCCGATTCCGATCAGCGTGTCGCCGCGCTCGACCGCATGGGTGTAGCTCGCTTCGTTGGTGGCTGGCGTCGACTGGGCCCGCCCGTCGTCGGCACCGATGGTGCACAGGCACAGCGCGGCGATCGCGAGTGTTCTCATGGTGCAGGCGGAATCGAATCGAAGCGGGCGATGGCCATGCGCATCAGCTGCGCCGGCGAGTCGGCACCCAGCTTGGTCTTCAACGACTGCTTGTGGGTCTCGATGGTCTTCACGCTGCGGTGCAGGATCCGGGCGATCTCGGACGTGCTGCGGCCGGCCGCCACATGGCGCAGCACTTCGAGTTCGCGCGCCGACAGCTCGGGCATGCCCGTGTCGCCGCCACGGCCGACGGCGCGCTGCAGCATGGCGTCCTGCTGGACTGCGCTCAGCGCGATCTGCCCCGCCAGCACACGGCGAATCGAGCTCAGAAGTTCGTCCGATGGCGCCGTCTTCATGACGTAGGCCTGCGCGCCGGCGCGCAGGACATGTTCGGCGTAAAGCTGCTCGGCATGCGACGACAGCACCAGGATCCGCGTCTGTGGCGAGTCCTGGCGCAGGCGCGGCAGCCAGCCGAGGCTGAAATCATCGCCCAGGCCAAGGTCCAGCACCAGCAGCTCGGGCTTGTGCTCGACCAAGGCATCGCGCGCCTCGGGCAACGTGGCGACATCGGCCACCACCTCGAGGTCGGGCTCAGCCGCAAGCAGGTGGCGCAGGCCCATGCGCATCACTTCATGGTCGTCGACCAGCACGACACGGGCGCGGCTTGAGTCCGGCGTCATCCCCGACCCGAGCTCAATGGGCGCTGCCCGCCGCCGGCGAACATGGCAAGCCGGTCGAAGACGCGCAATCCGGTGGAGTCGACCGTCGACAAGGGTCGAAGCTTCATTTTCGACCTGAGCGACACGGGCAGGCGGATTCCTTGCAAACCATGCCCGATGGTACACAGCCGCGACCAGCGCGCCGCCAGCGGCGCCCGCAGCAGGCGCCGTGCAGACCGCTGGCCGGAAAAATCCGGCTCGCGATCCGTCGTCAGGCTAGAACGCCGAGCGGCGCGCGCGCCAGGCCAGCCCGAGCATGGCGGCCGCGACCAGCATCAGGGTGCCGGGTTCGGGCGCTTGGCCCGGGTCGTCCGGAACCTGGGTGCCGAACACGCGCACCTCGGTGATCGAGAACCAGTTGAACACGTCACCCCGGAAGTCCGACAGCACGACCGCCCATGCCGCGGTGGTGTCGAGGCCCGATCCGAACAAGTCGACCTCGTCGTTGACGAACTCGCCGTTGACGTTCAGGCCAGGCCCGAACGCGGTCGTCGAGAAGGCCTGCGGGCCAGGCGATCCGTTGGGTCCGATGATGTCCACCGTCACGCCGGTGATTGCCCCGGGAATGTTGTTGAGGAAGAGATCTCCGCCCCACAGCTCGATGCGATTGACGTACCAGGGTCCGCCAGTCGTGAAGTCCAGTGTCAGAAAGATGGCCGGATGAAGCGACGTACCGTCGCTGGCGGTGTTCACGAACAGCTGGGTCTCGGTCGGCGGGAAGTTGCCCGGATGATTGGCGATCACACCGTCGTTGAGCGTGCCGCTGCCACCGAAGTAGGTCGCCTCGGTGCCGAAGTGCGTGTAGTTCGTGAAGGTCGTTCCGGTCGGCGTGATGGTGCCGTTGTACGTGTGGTCCCAGTTGCCGTGCCCGGATGTCACCGCCGCGTTGATGTCGTAGTGGTCGATCACGATCGGCACGGCGCTTGCGACCATGCAGGTGGAGGCCAGGAACGCGGCCAAGAGTGTCTTGCGCATTGGGTTCTCCTTTGTCGGGTGGTTGATTCGATCGGGGCGGCGACTGCGCCTGGCCCTGTCGCCGAGTAGCAAGATCCAGGGGATCGCTTCAGCGCATGCACCGCCACGGGTCACGCCGCGCTGGGTGCGGACTCAAGGTGACGAGCAGGTGACGAGTGCCGGCCGACGGTCCTGGCGTGGGTGCCGGGCCGGCAACTGAAAACTTTTCCGACAGCCCGAAGGGCCGCCCCGGGGTTGCGCCGGGCTGGCGCACCGCTGCCTTGCGTGCCCATACTCGCGCATGCGCGACGATCCCGACCTCGGCAACCTGCCCAGCCCGGTGCCGCGCGCGCTGATCGACGCCGAACTCGCCGCGCTGGCCGCCAGCGCTGGCTTTCGTCGCTCGCCGCGCCATGTGCGCTTCCTGCGCCACCTGGTGCAAGCGACGCTGGACGGACAGCACCACCGGCTGCGCGAAATGGCCCTCGGCGTCGAGGTCTTCTTGCGCAACGCCACGCGCTTCGACCCGCGCAGCGACACCATCGTGCGCGTCGAGGCGCGCCGGCTGCGCCAGAAACTCGCCGCGTACTACGCCGACGAAGGGCTCGACGCCCGCCTGCAGTTCGTGCTGCCGGTGGGGCGCTACGCAGTCCAGGTGCAGCGGCGCAGCCCACGCGACCCGGCGTTGCGCAATCGCAACTCGGTCGCGGTGCACGACTTCTCACTCGCCGCCGGCGGCGACCTGGTCGACCTGCAGGCCGACACCGCGCTCGCCGGCGCGCTGTCGGCCGAGCTCGCCGCTGCCGTGCAGCGGCTCAACGGTCTGCGCGTCGTCGCCGCCGGCGCCGCGCCGCCGGGCGGCCCGGGCGCAGCGCTGGGCCGCGCGGCCCAGCGGCTCAAGGTCGACAGCGTGGTGCTCGGCCAGCTCGTGCGGGCCGGCACCGAACTCGTGCTGCAGCTGCGCCTGCTGCGCGTCGAGGACGGGCATGTGATGTGGTCGCGCCAGGCCGTGCTTGAACGCGAGCACCCGCTGCTGGCCCTGGAAGCGCTGGCGCGCGGCATCGTCTCGACACTGCAGCGCGACGCTGCCGAGCGCCAGCTGCAGCGCATCCACCTGTCGGGCAGCACGCCGTACCTTCATTCGCTGGCCGGCGGCGGGCCCACGGCGCGCGGCATGGAGCTGCTGGCGCTGGCACGCGTGGCGATGCGCCGCAACGGCGCCGACGACTACCGCAAGGCGGTCCAGCTGGCCGAGGAGGCCGTCGTCGCGATGCCCGGCTACGCGGGTGCATTCGCGCTGCTGGCCGAGGCGCTGATCGGCAGTGTCGCCAGCACCACGGTGCCGGCACGGCCGATGCTGGACTCGGCGCGCCGCGCCGCCGAGCGTGCGATCGAGCTCGATCCCGAACTGGCCGAGTCGCTCGGCCAGCTCGGCCAGCTGCTGTTCATCGATGCGCGCGACTGGCCCGCCGCCGAAGCCCGGCTGCTCGAGGCGCTGCGCCTGGCGC
This sequence comes from uncultured beta proteobacterium, assembly GCA_963706655.1. Lineage (GTDB taxonomy): Bacteria > Pseudomonadota > Gammaproteobacteria > Burkholderiales > Burkholderiaceae_C > Rubrivivax. The sequence goes on along the minus strand of CAVPNN010000015.1, from coordinate 253,902 downwards.
CTGCGTCGGCGAGCGCGCATGCACGCTACGCCTTCCTGTCGATGATGGGCCGGCGCTTCGCCGATGCGCACGCGGCCTATGCCGAAGCGCGCGACCTGGACCCGTTGTCGCTGCTGTACCGCTGCCATGCCGCGCTGGTGCACCTGTACGCGGGCGACCATGACGCCGCTGCGTCCGGGCTGGACGCGGTGCTCGAAGTCGACTGTGGTCACTTGGTCGCCTTGGCGTTGCGGGCGGCGCTCGATCTGTACCGCGGCAACAGCCCCGCCGCGCTCAAGGCCTATGCCCATCTCGACCGACAGCACCCCAAACTTTCGATCGGCTTGTGCGGGCTGGCGCAGGCCCAGGCGATGAACGGCGACGGGCCCGCCGCTCGTGCTGGCCTGGCACGCCTGCTGCGGGACTTCGACAACGGCTATGTGTCGCCGTACCAGATCGCGATGGTGCAAGCGCGCCTGGGTGACGTGCCGGCCACGCTGCGATGGCTGGACAGCGCTGCGCGGATGACCGACTACAACTTCGTCTGCGCCGGGGTCGATCCCTGCTTCGACACGCTGCGGCGCGATCCCGCTTTCGGCGCGCTGCTGCGCCGGCATGGTCTGGCCAGCGTGGCCGACCCGGTCGTTCCGGACCCGTGACGAACCGCGCAACGACTGCGCTGTCGCCTGAGCCTTCATGTCCAGGTTCGGCCCGTCCGCAGGCAGGCGGCCGGGCCCTCACCAGGCACTCAGGCCTGAACTGTCAGGCCTTCATGTCCAGGTTCGGAGTCGTGCGCAGGATTTCTTCCACGGTGGTCAGGCCCTTGGCCACCATCATCGCGCCGGCCAGTCGTAGCGGTCGCATGCCGTCGCGCACCGCCTGGCGCTTGAGCGCTGCGGTGTCCAGCGCCGGGTGCATGCAGGCGCGCGCCTCGTCCGACATCAGCATCAGTTCGTAGAGGCCGATCCGCCCGCGGTACCCGGTGTGGCGGCATTCAAGGCAGCCCACCGGCTTGTACGGGCGCACGCCACCCGACAGGCGCCAGGGCACCGAGATCTCGTCGAGCGTTTCGCGCGTCGTGCTCTCGTCGCGGGTCTTGCAGCTCGGACACAGCGAGCGCGTCAGGCGCTGTGCCAGCACCCCGACCACGGTCGCCGCGATCAGGTAGGGCGGCACGCCGAGGTCGGCCAGGCGCGTGATGGCAGACGCCGAATCGTTGGTGTGCAGCGTGCTGAAGACCAGGTGCCCCGTGAGTGCAGCCTGGATCGCCATCTCGGCGGTCGCCAGGTCGCGGATCTCGCCCACCATGATGATGTCCGGGTCCTGCCGCATCAGCGCGCGCAGGCCTTCGGCGAACCCCATGTCGATCGCGGCGTGGACCTGGGTCTGGTTGAACGAGGGCTCGATCATCTCGATCGGGTCCTCGATCGTGCAGATGTTCACCTCGTCGGTGGCCAGCTTCTTCAGGGTCGAGTACAGCGTCGTCGTCTTGCCGCTGCCGGTCGGGCCGGTCACGAGCACGATGCCATGCGGGCGCCCGATCAGTTCCTTCCAGCGCGCAGCGTCGTGCGATCCGAAGCCGAGCGCCTCGATGCTCTTGATCGCCGTTTCCGGGTCGAAGATGCGCATCACCATCTTCTCGCCGAAGGCCGTGGGCATGGTCGACAGCCGCATTTCGACCTCGCCGCCGGTCTTGCCCTCGAAGTCCGGCCGACGGGTCTTGATCCGGCCGTCGAGCGGGCGGCGGCGTTCCACCACGTCCATGCGTCCGAGCAGCTTGATGCGCGCGACCATCGCGTTCATCACCGACAGTGGCACCTGGTAGACGGTGTGCATGACGCCGTCGATGCGAAAGCGGATCACGCCCAGCTCGCGCCTGGGCTCCAGGTGGATGTCGCTGGCGCGCTGGTCGAAGGCGTATTGCCAGAGCCAGTCGACGACCTGGACCACGCCCTGGTCGTTCGCGTCGAGCTGGCGGTTGCTGCGCCCGAGCTCGACCAGTTGTTCGAAGCTGGCGGTCGGCGAGGTCTCGCCGTTCTTGTGCGCCGAGCGCACCGAGCGCGACAGCGCGTAGAACTCCGTTGTGTAGCGCCGCACATCCTCCGGATTGGCCAGCACCAGGCGCACACTGCGCCGCACATGGGCCTCGATCTCCGGCACCCAGGCCACGTCGAGCGGCTCGCTGGTGGCGATGATCACTTCGGCGCTGCCGACGTTGACCGGGAGCGCGCAACGGCTCTCGGCGTAGTGGACCGACATCACGTCGTCGACCCGGCCGGCGTCGGCCCGCAGGGGGTCGATGCGCAGGTAGGCCAGGCCGACGCGCTTGGCCAGCCACTCGGTCAAGGACTCGGTGTCGAGCGACTTGCCGGTGCCGGCATGCACGAGTTCGGCGCCACCCAGGCGGACCAGTGCGTGCAGGCTCGAGTTGCCAGCGCCGAACCGGCGCGCCACGCGCTCGGCGTCATGCGCCGTGATGAGCCCGTCTTCGTGCAGCCACTGCAGCAGGCTGCGCCATTGCAGGCGTCCGCGGGTCGGGATGTCGAGCGCAGCAGGGCGTGCAGTCATGCAGATCGGAGGGCGAAGACGCGGGAACGGGCATCGTAGCGCCGCGCCGACGGCGGCCAAACGCCGAATTGGGTCCGGAAGACCATTCTGCCGCCCGGCTCAGCCGACCACCGGTGCATAGGGCTGCACCATGCGCAGCCACTTGCGGGCCGGCAGCCCGAGCGCGCCGAACCGGCGCTCGATCGCCGCGGCGCGGGCCTCGAGCGTCGCCCGATCGGGCACCTGCACGCCCCGCCCGGCCACCACGACGGTATTGCCCTCGCGCGTGGCCCGCAGACGCCAGACCTGGTCGAGACCGAAAACCGACGCGATGCAGGCTGCGCTGCGCTCGAAACTGGCGTCGCGCCCGAACAGGTTGACGCTCATCACGCCCCCATCGGCGAGCAGCGCATGGCAGCCGGCGTAGAAATGTTCGTCGTCGAGCACCGGCGCCGCGGCGTCGTGGTCGTAAAGGTCGACCTGGAGCAGCTGCGCGCTTTGCGGCTCGGCCCGTTCGAGCCATGCACCCGCATCGTCCAGCACGACCTGCAGGCGGCGGTCGCCGGTCGGCAGGTGAAACCACATGCGGCAGGCGTCGATCACCATCGGGTTGAGTTCGACCACGGTCGTCGGCGCACGCAGGGCCTTGTGCGTGAAGCGCGTCAGGGCCCCGGCGCCCATGCCGAGCTGGACCGCTCGACCGGCGCCCAGCTGCTCGGTGGGCAGCCACAGCAATCCGGCCAGCATGCGCTGGATGTATTCGAGCTCGATGAGCTGTGGCTTTCGAACCCGCATCGCGCCCTGGATCCAGGGCGAGCCCAGGTGCAGGTAACGCACGCCATCGGCCTCCGACAAGGTCACCGGGACCTGGGTCTGCTTAGCTCGCATCGAGGCCACATTCAATGAAGGCCGCACGCCAGGCCGCGAGCTTGCGCTCGAACGACCAGCTGGCATTGGCCGGGCTGGTGGAGGGCAGGCGCAGCACCGGCACGCCAAGCTGGCGTGTGATGCGCATCACGCGCGCTGATTCGCCGCCATTGTGGGCCACCGCACGCAGGCGTGGGGCGCGCATGGCAAGGCCTGCGAGGTCGTTCAGCTCGGCCTCCTCGATCGCACTGTCCAGGCTGCCCTCGCGCCGGCAGCGCGCGTAGACATCCCACAGGCCCAGCCCATGGCGCCGCGCCTCGGCCAGACGACCGCGGTAGTTCGTCGCCTGCAGATCCCGCCCCCACAGCGCGGACAGGATCGGCCAGAACTGGTTGCGCGGGTGGGCGTAGTACTGCCCGGCCCGCAACGAGGCCAGGCCCGGAAAACTGCCCAGCACCACGAGCTTGGTGCCGCGGTCGATCACGGGCGGCAGGCCCTCGAGCCACTCGCTCATGCCATCAACGCCGCCAGCCGGGGCAGCGCCGCGCGCGCATTGGCACCCGTGACCTGCGCCGTCTGCGCCAGCGACCAGCCGCGCAGGTCGGCCAGCACCTGTGCCATGCGCGGCAGCTCGGCCGGTTCGTTGCGCGCCTGCGCCCGGCCTGGGTCGGCGGCACGCTGCGCTGCCGTCCGGTAGCGCCAGTGCGGGGCGATGTCCGGCGCATCGGTCTCGAGCACCGGGACGCTGGCCGGCAGCTCGCGCGCGAGGGCGCGGATCCGCAAGGCGCGGTCGAAGGTCATGGCGCCGCCGAAGCCGAGCCTGAAACCGCGGTCGACGAAGGCACCGGCCTGCACCACGCTGCCGTTGAACGCATGGGCGATCCCGCCTGCGCCCTCGATCCGGCGCAGGCCCTTGAGCAGGTCGTCGGCCGACCGGCGCACATGCAGGATGACCGGCAGCCCCCGGTCGCGCGCCAGGCGCAGCTGGGCTTCGTAGAAGAACCATTGGCGCGCCCGGTCGAGGCCGGGCACGAAATGGTCGAGCCCGATCTCGCCGACCGCCACCAGGCGTGGGTCGCTGCGCGTGCGCCTGCAGCGCCTGGTCCAGGCGGTCGAGGTCCTCGTCGGCAGCGCGGTCGACGAACAGCGGGTGGATGCCCAGCGCATAGGCCAGGCCATGGCGATGGGCCAGTTCGCGCACGCGGTCGAAGCTGTCCAGGTCGACCGCCGGCAGGACCAGCATGCCCACGCCGACCGCCTGCGCGGCCCCGAGCACGGCATCGCGGTCGGCATCGAATTCAGCCGCGTCGAGATGGCAATGGGTGTCGATCCACATGACCCATTGCATCACAGGGTGCGACCTCGCCGTGGCGTGCGGCGGCGCTTTGTGCGTGGTACTGTGTGCTCATCGATGAACCACCGGCATCCGCGATGCGCCGACCTGCGCTGACCAGTCGTTCGCCACGCCGCACCCAGCCCGGCCCGGCCAAGCCTGCCGCGGCGGCAGTTCCGGCGGCGGCGCCACCCGAGTCGCGTGGCGACGCGCCGCGACTTGCCAAGGGATTGCGTGCGCCGGCCCTGCGCTGGGCCTTGCTCGGCGCCACCACCGGCGCGTTGGCGATGTTCGTGGCCTCGACCCAGTGGCCGACGGCCCGCATCATCACCCAGGACGACATCGACCAGGCGGTGCGGGCCTCGCTCGAGAAGGAGCCCCTGCCCTCCGCCGCGGCCGCCGCCTACGAGGCCGTGCTGCCCTCCGTGGTGCGCGTGCTGGGCCTGGTCGACGAGGACGACGACGGCGAGGAGCGGCGCGAGAAGCGTGCCCTCGAGCGCAGCCTGGGCACCGGTGTCGTGATCGTCGACAACGGCACGATCCTGACCAATCTGCACGTGGTGTCGGGTGCGCGCAAGATCATGGTGCGGTTCGCCGACGGCAGCGACAGCCAGGCCGACCTCGTGGGCTCGCAGCCCCAGAACGATCTGGCCGTGCTGCGCGCGCGCCAGATCCCGGACGATCTGGCCGCCGCCACGATGCGCAGCACCGGCGACCTGCGCCCCGGCGACCATGTGATCGCGGTCGGCCACCCGTTCGGGATCGGCCCCTCGGTCAGCGCCGGCGTGGTCTCCGGCCTCAAGCGCGAGTTCCGTTCGCCCGAGGGCAAGAAGAACCTGAGCAACCTGATCCAGTTCGACGCGGCCGCCAACCCGGGCAATTCGGGCGGCCCGCTGGTGACGACCGACGGCCAGGTCGTCGGCATCGTCACCGCCATCCTCAACCCGTCCGAGCAGCGCACCTTCATCGGCATCGGCTTCGCCGTGCCGATCGAGGAGGCCGCCCAGGCTGCCGGCATGCCGCCTTTCTAGGAGCCGAACCGATGCAAGACCATGCCGATCTGATGGAACGCATCCTGTACGAGGTCAAGCGGGTCGTGGTCGGCCAGGACCGCTTTCTCGAACGGGTCATGGTGGCCCTGCTGGCCGAGGGCCACCTGCTCGTCGAAGGCGTGCCGGGGCTGGCCAAGACGCTGACCGTGAAGACGCTCGCACGCACGATCGGCGGCACCTTCCGGCGCATCCAGTTCACGCCCGACCTGGTGCCTGCCGACCTGATCGGAACCCGCTTCTACAACCAGAAGACGGGCGAGTTCGGCACCTCGCTCGGACCGGTCTTCGCCCACCTGCTGCTGGCCGACGAGATCAACCGCGCACCAGCCAAGGTGCAGAGTGCACTGCTCGAAGTGATGCAGGAGCGCCAGGTCACGATCGCCGGCGAATCGCATCCGGTGCCCTCGCCTTTCGTCGTGATGGCGACCCAGAACCCGATCGAGACCGAGGGCACCTACCCGCTGCCCGAGGCCCAGGTCGACCGCTTCATGATGAAGGTGCTGGTCGACTATCCGAGCGAGGAGGAGGAATTCGTGATCGCCGAGCGCGTGACGGGTCCGGCGGTCGATCCCAGCCGTGTCGCCGACACCGCGCAACTGCTCGAACTGCAGCGCCAGTGCCGTGCGGTCTACGTCGACCCCTCGCTGATGCAGTACGCCGTCAAGCTGGTCAGCGCAACGCGTCGGCCCGAACGCTACGGCATGCCCGAACTGGCCAACTACATCACCTGGGGCGCAAGCCCGCGCGCCACGATCGGCATGATCGAAGGCGCACGTGCGCTGGCCATGATGCGCGGGCGCAGCTACGCCCTGCCCGAGGACATGGTCGACCTGGTGCCCGACGTGCTGCGCCATCGACTGGTGCCGTCGTACGAAGCGCTGGCCGAAGGCCTGAGCGCCGACGATCTGGTGCGCCGCGTGATGGCCAAGATCCCGGTCCCCGACAAACCACTGGCCCATCCGAATGAACAAGCCGCAGAGCCCCGCACGACCCCGGTCTGAGCAACTGCTGCAGCGGCTGGAGTGGACGGTGCTGCGCCGTCTGGACGGCCTGTTGCAGGGCGACTGGCGCACCTTGCTGCGCGGGTCGGGCGTCGACCTGGCCGACCTGCGTGAATACCAGCACCACGACGACGTGCGGCACATCGACTGGAACGTCACGGCACGCATGCAGCAGCCCTATGTGCGCCAGTTCCAGGAAGACCGCGACCTGACGGCCTGGTTCGTGCTGGACCTGTCGAGCAGCGTGGACTTCGGCTCGGGCGACGTGACCAAGCTTGCCGTCTCGACCGGATTCGTCACCGTCATGGCGCGTGTTCTGACGCGCCGTGGCAACCGGGTCGGCGCAGTGCTCTACGGCAGCGAGGTCGACACCATGCTGCCGCCGCGCGCCAGCCGTGGCCATGTGCTCCAGCTGCTCGAGCACATGCGGCGGCCGCGCCCGCCCGCGGTCGGTGCCACCGGCACGTCGCTGTACGACCTGCTGATGACCGCAGACGGCCTGATGCGCCGGCGCTCGATGGTGTTCCTGGTGTCGGATTTCGTCAGCGCACCCGGCTGGGAGGATGCGCTGGGGCGCTTGGCGCGCCGCCACGACGTGGTCGCGGTGCGCCTGTTCGACCCGCTCGAGATGGCCCTGCCCGACGTCGGGCTGGTCACGCTGCAGGACGCCGAGACGGGTGAACAGCTGGTGGTCGACGCCTCGGATCCCGCGTTTCGCGCGCGCTACGCGGCGCTGGCCGAGACGGCCGAGAACGAGCTCGGCGCGTCGCTGGCAAGGGCCGGTGTCGACACGCTGGAGCTGGCCACCGACGATGACCTGCTCGAGTCCCTGCTGCGCTTCGCCGAACTGCGCCGGCGCGGCGCCCGGCTCGGCCGATTCCCGCGCCACTTGCGCACGCAGGGAGCTGCCGCATGAGTTTCCTCTGGCCCGACGCCCTGTGGTCGCTGCTCGCGTTGCCGCTGCTGGTCGTGCTCTATCTGTGGCTGCTCAGGCGCAAGCGGCATGCGGTCCGCCTGGCCAGCGTCGCGCTGGCCAAACAGGCCCTGGGCAAGGGCCCGGGCTGGCGCCGCCATGTGCCGCCGCTGTTGATGCTGCTCGGACTGGGCGCCATGCTGGTGGCGACCGCGCGCCCGACCGCGATGATCAGCCTGCCGCTGTCGCAGCGCACGATCATCCTGGCCATCGATGTCTCCGGCAGCATGCGCGCCGAGGACGTCAAACCCAACCGCCTGGTCGCCGCGCAGGAGGCGGCCAAGGCCTTCGTGAGCGACTTGCCGCGCGAAGTGCGGGTCGGTGTCGTGTCGTTCGCCGGCACCGCCGCCGTGGTGCAGGCGCCAACGACGAGCCGTGACGACGTGGTCGCCGCGATCGACCGGTTCCAGCTCCAGCGCGGCACCGCCACCGGCAGCGGCATCGTGCTGTCGCTGGCCACCCTTTTCCCGGAGCATGGCATCGAGATCCAGCACATCACGGGTCAGCGCAAGTTCCCGGGCGGGCCGATCGGGAAGTCCGAGGACGAGCAGAAGAAGCCCTTCACGCCGGTGCCGCCGGGCTCGTACAACTCGGCCGCCGTCATCATGCTGACCGACGGCCAGCGCACCACCGGCCCCGACCCGATGGAGGCCGCCAAGATGGCAGCCGAGCGTGGCGTGCGCATCTACACGGTGGGCATCGGCACGACCGACGGCGAGATCATCGGGTTCGAGGGCTGGAGCATGCGCGTGCGCCTCGACGAGGCAACCCTCAAGAGCGTGGCCACGATGACGCATGGCGAGTACTTCTACGCCGGCACCGCGGAAGACCTGAAGCAGGTCTACCAGTCGCTCAGTTCACGCGTGGTGGTCGAGCGCAAGGAGACCGAGCTGAGCGCCCTCTTTGCCGCCCTCGGCGCGCTGCTGGCCACGCTGTCGGCCGGGCTCTCGGTCTGGTGGTTCGGGCGGATTGCCTAGGACGGTTTGTCCGGCGTCGCCTGCAGCTTCTTCCAGGCCTGAAAGCCGCCGGCCACCGACAGCGCCTTCGGATAGCCCAGCGAGCGCAGCAGACTTGCTGCATACAGACTGCGCCGACCGCTGTTGCAGATGCACAGCAGCAGGTTGTCGCGCCCGTGGTGAAGCTTGTTGATCATCGTGAAGAAGCTCTTCGCGTCCATCTCCTGCGGTTTGCCGGCATCGAGGACGTCCTGTTCGTCGGCGCTCAGCTGGTCGCCGAGCATGCGCTTGACCTCGAACATCGGGATGTGCACGGTGCCGGGGATTTCACCCTTGAGCTCGAGCTCGAAGGCCTGACGGATGTCGATCATGGTTCCGAGTCCCAGCTTGCACAGTTCGAGCGAACTCTCGAGGCTGATCTCGAGCGTGGCGCGGTCTTCGGCCGTGATGGTCAGGTCATCGACGATGTTCATGGATGGGCAACCCGCATTCGCGCGCCGGGACAGTGGCGCCGTTGCAGCATTGTCACACTGGCCCTGCGGCTCTGCGGCCGCCCGCGCGGCTACCAGGGGTCGATGAAGGGCTTGCGCGGCGCGAGCGCCCGGCCACGCGTCGATCGCAGTGTCCGCACCAGCCAGTCCCGGGTGTCCGCGGGGTCGATGACGTCGTCGATCTCGAGGTGGCTGGCCATGTTCAGTGCCTGCCCACGCTCCATGGCCTGCGCCACGAGCCGCTCGAACAGGGCCTCGCGTTCGGTCTCGGGCGCGGCCTCGAGTTCCTTGCGAAAGCCGAGCCGGACCGCGCCCTCGATCCCCATCGCGCCGAACTCCGCGTTCGGCCAGGCGGCGGTGGCCACCGGCGCGTGGAAGTTCCCGGCCGTGAGCGCCATCGCGCCCAGCCCGTACCCGCGCCGCAGCACGACCGATACGACCGGCACCCGCAAGGCAGCCGCAGTCACGAAAAGCCGCGCCGCATGGCGCACCATGGCCGTGGCCTCGGACGCCGGACCGACCATGAATCCCGGCGTGTCGACGAAGGTCACCAGTGGCAGACCCCAGGCATCGGCCAGTTGCATGAAGCGCGCGAGCTTGTCGCAGGCGCTGGCATCGAGCGCGCCCCCGAGGTGGCGCGGATGGCTGGCCGCGACCGCCACTGCCTGCCCTTCGAGGCGTGCCAGTGCGGTGACGACGCCGACGCCGAATTCGCGCCGGAGTTCGAGCAGGCTGTCGGCGTCGAACACCAGCTCGAGCACCTGGCGGGGATCGTAGAGCGCGTTGCGGTTGGCCGGCAGGACCTCGCGCAGGGCCGCGGGGTCGCCACCCACGCCCGCCGCAACCGGCACACCGCTCACCAGGGCGAGGTAGTGGCGGGCCGCCCGTACGGCCGCCGCTTCAGTGGCAACACGCAGGTCGACCACGCCATTGGGTGCCTGCACGGCCACCGGGCCGACGTCGTCCGCCGCGACACGGCCGAGCCCACCGCCTTCGATCATGGCCGGCCCGCCCATGCCGATGCTGCTGCCCTCCACCGCGATGATCAGGTCGCAGCAGCCGAGCAGTGCCGCGTTGCCGGCGAAGCAGCGGCCGGCGACGATGCCCACCAGGGGCACCTGGCCCGACAGGGCGGCCAGACGCTGGAAGGTCCCGCAGTCGAGACCGGCCACGCCGAGCCAGTCGACGTCGCCCGGTCGACCGCCGCCGCCTTCGGCAAACAGCACCACGGGCAGCGCCAGGCGCGCCGCCAGTTCCAGCAGCCGGTCGCTCTTGCCATGGTTGAACACGCCCTGGGTCCCGGCCAGCACGGTGTAGTCGTAGGCCATCACGGCGACCGGTCGGCCGTCGACCGTGGCCGTCCCCGTGACAAGTCCGTCGGCCGGGGTCAGGCGCTGCAGCTCCTCGAGCGCGCGCCGGCTTCGCTGCGCCGCGACGGCGAATGCGCCGTACTCGGTGAAACTGCCTTCGTCGACCAGGTCGGCGACGTTCTCGCGCGCCGTGCGCAGGCCCGCCCCGTGGCGCGCCGCAACGGCCTGCGGGCGCGCACCGTCCTCTAGCAGGACGCGACGCGCCTGCAAGATGGCGCGCTCGGGTCGCGATGCGGGCGTGACAGGCGCTGGTGCTGCCGAGGCAGTTGGCGGCGCAGCCCCCGGCTTCCAGAGCAGCAGTGCCTGGCCTTCGGCCACGGCATCGCCCACGGCCACGCCGATCGACACCACGATGCCATCGGCAGGCGCCTCGAGCGGCACTTCCATCTTCATCGACTCGAGCAGCACCAGCGTCTGCCCGCGCACGACTGCCTGCCCCGGCTCGACCTCGATCGCGATCACGGCCCCTTGCACCGGTGCGGGCAGTCGGCTCATCCGGTTCTCCTGAAGTGCAGCATGTTCGCCATTGTGTTGGAAGCCCTTGCAACCTGGCGCCGGGGCATACTCGGGCCATCGAACAACTCGATGCCATGGACCAGGACGCAGACCCCGCACGACGCGCGCCGATATTGCTGAACCTGATCGCCGCCAGTCCGGTGGCCCATCTGCTGCTCGCCGAGACCGGGCAAGTGCGCTGGGCGAACGAGGCGGCAACCGCCTTGCTGGGTCGATCGGCCGTTCAGGCTGGTACGGTTCTGGCGGATGCGCTGGCGCTGTCGGTGCACCCAGGCGTTGCTGAACCGCAGCTCTGTCCCGCCATCGGACGCTGGATCCAGCTCCATGTGTCCTGCCTGGACGACGGTGCCTTGCTGGTCGTCGTGACCGATGCCCAGGCGCTGGCCGAAGCCCGCATCGCCAGGGAAAGGGCTGATGCATTGCTCGACCTGGTGCGCGAAGTCGGCCGCCTTGGCACCTGGCAGCGCAACGCTCGCACACTAGAGGGGACCTGGGACGACGAGATGTTCCGCATCTACGGTCTGCCCCCGAGCGCAGGCACGCCAGGTTTCGGCGACGTGGAGTCCTTGATAGCGCTCGAGGACCGGGGCGCCACGCGGCAGACGGTCGAGCGCTCGCGCCAGCAGCTCGGCGTGTTCGACCAACGATACCGCCTGACTCGGCCCGATGGCTCGGAGCGCCAGGTGCATTCCCAGTGGCGTTCGCTGCCCGGCGCCGATGGCCGGCCCGAACAGATCCTCGGCGTCGTGTTCGACGACACCGAATCGCTGCGCCTGGCGCGGGCCCAGAGCGAGCAGGCCTCCGAACTGGCGCTGGCCGAAGAACTGATCGGGCTTGCGCGCTGGCGCCACGACCTGCGCACGCAGCGCATGCACTACAGCCCCCAGGCCTATGCGGTGCTCGGTATGGAACCTCGCCCCGAGGGCCTTTCGATCGAGCAGGTGCGCGACCTCATCCACCCGGACGACCTGGCGGGCGTGATGGCCTCGGCCCAGCAGACGCTGGCCACGGGCAAGCCGACCGACTTCGATGCCCGCTACCGCGACACGCGGGGCCGCTGGCGCGAAGTGCTGACGCGGCGTGCCCTGCTGCGCGACGACAGCGGCCAGCCGCTGGCCTTCATCGGCGTCTCGATGGACATCAGCGCGCGGGTGGCGGCGGCACGACAGACGCAGGACCTCGCCGCGCGGCTGCGCATGGCGGCCACGGCCGCCGGCATCGGCTACTGGAGCCTCGAGCCCGGTGCGACGCAGCCGCACTGGAACGAGCAGATGCGGCGCCTGCATGGCTTGGGAGCGCATGACCAGCCGCCGAAGTTCAGCGAGTGGCTGGCCCGCTTCGTGGTCGAGGCAGACCGCGAGGTCGCACTCCAGGGGCTCGCACGCCTGCGCAGTTCCGGGCAGCAGCAGGAGAGCGCGGAGATCCGGATCATCGGCGCGGACGGACAGGAGCGGATCCTGCTTGCGAGCTCGCAGAACGAGCGCACACCCAATGGCACCGCCTCGTTCGGCATCGCCATCGACATCACGGACCGGCGCAAGGCCGATCTGGCATTGCGCCAGGCCAGCGAACGCGCTGCACTTGCTGCACGTGGCGCCGGCATCGCCACCTGGGACTTCGACCTGCGAACCCAGAAGTCTGTGTGGGACGAGCAGATGTGGCGCCTGCGTGGCCTGTCACCGCGCGATGAGCCGCCTGAGTTCGAGGCCTACCTGCTCATGGTGCACGAGGACGACCGCGACGCCGCCCGTCGCCGCCATCTGGTTGCCGCCAGCGGCCTGCAGATGAGCTTCGAATACAGGGTCGTGTGGCCGGATGGCCGCATCCGATGGCTCGCATCCCGATCGATGCCCATGCGCGATGCCGCCGGCGAGGTGGTGCGCCGCATCGGGATCAACTGGGACGTGACCGAGGTCCGCCAGGCCGAGTCCGCGCGTCGCGAGCGCGAACTGGCCGAGCAGGCGAGCCTGGCCAAGGGCGAGTTCCTGTCCCGCATGAGCCACGAGTTGCGCACGCCGCTGAACGCGGTGCTCGGATTCGCGCAGCTGCTCGTCGGCGAAACCGGCGTGCGCGACGCCGTGCACCGGTCGCAGCTGCAACACATCCTCGGCGCCGGACAGCACCTGCTGGCCCTCATCAACGACGTGCTCGACCTGACCGGCCTGGAGGCCGGCCAGCTGAGCGTGCGCAGCGAAGCGGTCGACCTGGGGCAGCTGTTGCGCCAGGTGATCCCCCTGGTCGCCCCTCTGAGCCGGTCGTTCGAGCTGCCCGAGATCGAATTGGGCCCCATCGAAGGCACGGCGCTTGCCGATCCGACCCGACTTCGCCAGGTGATGCTCAACCTGCTCAGCAACGCCATCAAGTACAACCGCCCGGGCGGCAAGGTGCGCGTCGAGGTGGAGACCGTCTCCGGCCAGGTCACCATCAGCGTCATCGACACCGGCAACGGCCTGACGCCGGACCAGTTGCTGCACCTCTTCGAGCCGTTCAATCGACTGGGCAACGAGTCGCTCGGCGTGGAGGGATCGGGCATCGGCCTGACGATCACCAAGGCACTCGTCGAGTACATGGGTGGGCGACTCGATGTGCAGAGCACACCCGGCCAAGGCAGCCGCTTCACGGTCGGACTTCCCGCGGTCCAGTCGACCCCGGAGGAGCCAACGGCGCCGAAAATCGAGCTCGCGCCCGGCACACGCAGCGTTGCCCGGTCCAGCGGCCAGGTGCTCTATGTCGAGGACAACGCGGTCAACATGCTGCTCGTCCAGAAGATGCTCGAGCGCCTGGGTGACGTCACCATGCACTGCGCCACCGACGGCGCGAGTGGCCTGGCCGCCGCGCAGGCCTCGCAGCTCGACCTGGTGCTGCTCGACATGCAGCTGCCCGACATGACCGGCATGGAGGTCTTCCAGCGTCTGCGCGCCAATCCCGCGACTGCGCATTTGCGCTGTGTCGCCGTGTCGGCCAATGCCAACGCCGACGACAAGCAGCGTGCGCTCGCGGCAGGTTTCACCGCCTACTGGACCAAACCGCTGGAGATGCAGTCGTTCCTGGCCTCGATGCACGAACTGCTCGGGCCGACGGGCGACGCCGACGGCCCGGACCCTGCAAGCCGATCCTAGACCTCGGCCGGCTCGACGAGGCCGCGCTTGCGCAGCATGGGTGTCACGCTTGGCGCCCGGCCCCGGAACGACTCGAAGGCCTGGCCCGGTTCGATCGAATTGCCACTCGAGTAGATGAAGCGGTGCAGCGCCTGCGCCACCTTGGGGTCGAACGGGCTGCCCGCTTCGGCAAAGGCATCGAACCCGTCCGCGTCGAGCACTTCGGCCCATAGATAGACGTAGTAGCCGGCGGCGTAGCCGGAACTCGAGAACAGGTGCTGGAAGTGGACCAGCCGATGATTCAGTCCTACGCCGTCCGGCAGGCCGAGCGCGGCCAGGGTCTCGGCCTCGAACGCACACAGGTCCTGCGGCGGCTCGTCTTCCGATCGCGCGTGCACCGCCATGTCGACGATCGCACTGGCGGCGTAGCGCACGGTCTCGTACCCCTGGTTGAACTTGCGCGCCGCCTGCAGGCGCTGCATCAGCTCGTCGGGCATCGGCGCACCGGTTTCGACATGACGCGCGTGTCGTTTCAGAACCTCGGGCTCGACTGCCCAGTGCTCGAAGATCTGGGACGGCAGTTCGACGAAGTCACGCAGCACCTGGGTGCCCGACAGACGCTTGTAGGTCACGTTCGAGAGCAGGCCGTGCAAGCCATGGCCGAACTCGTGGAACAGGGTGCGCACGTCGTCCATCGACAGCAGGGCGGGTTGGCCGGCGGCGCCCTTGGCGAAGTTGTTGTTGTTCAGGATGACCGGCAGCTCCGCGCCCCCGCTGCGGCTTTGCCAGCGCAGCGAACTCATCCAGGCACCGCTTCGCTTGCTCGAACGCGCGAAGTTGTCCTGCAAGAACGCGCCAATGACCTTGCCGTCACGGTCGCTCACCTCGTAGCTCTTGACGTCCGGGTGATACACGGGCAGGTCGTCGCGGACCTTGAAGCGCACGCCGAACAGGCGCTCGGCGCAGTCGAATGCGGCGTTGACCATGGCCGGCAAGGCGAAGTACGGCTTGATCTCGGCATCGTCGACGGCGTACTTGGTGAGGCGCACCTTCTCGGCCCAGTAGCGCCAGTCCCAGGGTTCGATGGGTCCGCTTGCACCCACCGCCTGCATGGCTTCGGTCAGCGCCGCGCGCTCGCGCTCCACTGCCGCCAGCGCACGCGGCCACACCTCGTCCAGCAGTTGCTGGACCGCTTGGCGCTCGCCGGCCATCGTGTCGGCCAGCGCGTAGTCGGCATAGTTCGCGTAGCCGTGCAGGCGTGCCTGCTCGCGGCGCAGCTTGAGGATCGCGCGCGCCACCGGCCGGTTGTCGTGTTCACCGGCGTGCTCGCCGCGGGCGACCCAGGCCTGCCAGGCCTGCTGACGCAGGTCGCGCCGTTCGCTGAAGGTCAGGAAGGGCACGATCAGCGAGCGCGACAGCGTGATCACATGACCGCCGTCCAGGCCCCGGTCCTGGGCCGCCTGGCTGGCGTTGTCCCGCACGAACTTCGGCAGCCCGGCGAGATCGGCCTCGGTTTCGAGCGCGAGCTGATAGGCGGACTCGTCGTGCAGCACGTTCTGCGCGAAGCGTGTCGTCAGCCCGGCCAGCTCCTCCATCACCTTCGCATAGCGTGTGCGCTGGGCACCTTCCAGCCGGGCGCCGGCACGCACGAAGTCGAGCTGGATCCGTTCGATCAGCCGGCGCTGTTCGGGACTCAGGCCGAGCGTTTCACGCTGCGAATGCAGGCGATCGATGCGCGCAAAGAGCGCCGGGTCCATGTAGACCGCGCTCGAATGCGCAGCCAGCGGCGCCGCCAGCGCACGTTGCGCGGCCTGCAGTTCGCCATTGGTGTGCGACGCGGTCAGGTTGTAGAAGCACGAGGCGACACGGTCGAGGAGCTTGCCGGAACAGTCGAAGGCGACCACCGTGTTGTCGAAGCTGGGCGCGTCGGACTGGTCGGCGATGGCCTTCAGTTCGGCCCGGTGGGCCTGCATCGCAGAGGTGAAGGCGGGCTCGAAGTGGCCCGGTCGGATGTCGGCGAACGGGGGCAGGCCGAAGGGCGCCTGCCAGTCCTGCAACAAGGGATTGGCGTCTGTGCTCATGGTCGCCTTCACTTGCCGTTTCGGATGGCGATCTCGTCATCCTCACGATAGCGGCGGCTGCCACATTCGGCGCCCCAGAATTCGCGTTCGTCGGCCAACTTGCGCGACACCTGAGCGAGCGACTCGTTGCGTTCGTTCCAGCTCGCCGACTGCTTGGTCAGCGCGATCGCGCGCTCGTTGTAGGCCTGGGCCAGCGAGTTCGCACTGCCTCCCATCGAACCGCGTTCGGCGGCGAGTGCCGCGTTCTCGCTCTCGAGCTCGCGCTGTTCGCGCTTGAGGCTGTCGCGCTTGCGATCGGCCATCGGCCCCGAACGGTTGTCCTTCTCGAATTCCCGGAAGCGCTGGTTCCAGTCCGCAATGCGGTCGCTGACATCCTTCTGGCGGTCGTTGAAGGACTTGATCGCGCTCTGGCTCTGGTCGATCTTCTCCTTCTCGCCCTTCAATGCCTCCTTCTCGGCGACGATCGCCGCGCGGCCCTTCTCGAGGTCGACACGGTCGGTCTCGAGCTGTTCGCGGCGAGTGTTGAGCGTGGTCTGCCGTTTCAGGCAGGCACGCAACTCCTCACGATCCATGATCGTGCCGCTCCCGGCGCCGCCGCCAAGTGTCTTGGCGGCATCCTGCGCCTGTGCGATTGGAAGACCCAGTACGAACCCGAGCGTCGTGAGCGCGAGCCGGCTGTAGAGAGATTTCATGGTGGGTACCCTTGACTGTCATGGGCCGACGGTGGCCGGCAAACACGCATCATGCCATCGTGAACACCCGCTTGTCGCCTGAGCGGGAAGCGCCCAGACTCGGACAACGCTCATCGATTGCTGGAGGACGACATGCGCATCGTGAAATGGTTGCTCGGGATTGTTCTTGCGCTGGTGGTGCTGGTGCTCGTCATCGGTCAGCTCTCGCCGAAGACCTTCACGGTGGCACGCGCGATCGACATCGCAGCCCCGGTCGACAAGGTCTATGCCCTGGTCGAGGACCCGCGCCAGTGGGCCCGCTGGACGGTCTGGAACCAGCGCGACCCGGCCATGCAGATGAGCTACAGCGGCGCTGCCTCCGGGGCCGGTGCGGCCTGGTCATGGACCAGCGCCAGCGAAGGCAGTGGCCGCATGACCTTCACCGCCGCGCAGCCCGATCAGCGCGTGGCCTACGACCTCTCGTTCCCGGACTTCGACACTCCCGCACGCGGCGATCTGGTCTTCGCGGCCGTGCCAGGCGGCACGCGGGTCACCTGGACCATGCACGGTGAGATGGGGGCCAACCCCTTGTTCCGCTGGTTCGCGCTGGTCATGGACCGCATGGTCGGCCCGGACTTCGACGCCGGTCTGGCCAACCTCAAGCGCGAGGCCGAGAAGCCTTGAGGCGGAGGGCCGGCCTGGCCGGCCCTCGCGGCGCGCCTGTGGCACAGTGGCGGCCCGCGGCGTACCGCCGCCAGCCCCAGCCCGACGGAGTCCCATGGCGCTCAAAGCCACCATCTACAAGGTGAACCTGCAGATCGCCGACATGGACCGCGCCCTCTACGTCGACCATGCGCTCACGCTCGCCCTGCATCCGTCGGAGACCGAAGAACGCCTGATGAACCGGCTGCTCGCGTTTGCGCTCCAGGTCCCGCGAGACGACAACGATGGGGCATTGGCCTTCGCGCGGGGCCTGTCGGACACCGACGAGCCAGACCTGTGGCAGCACAGCCTGGACGGCAGCCTGCGCCATTGGCTCGAGGTCGGTCAACCCGACGATCGGCGCCTGATCCGTGCCTGCGGACGCGCCGACCGTGTCACGCTCTACACCTATGGCCCGTCGGTGGCCGTGTGGTGGGCCGCCATCGAGAGCAAGCTGACGCGCCTGCGCAACCTGAGCGTGTGGCAGATCCCGGCTGCGCAGAGCCAGGCGCTGACGGCGCTTGCCCAGCGCTCGATGCAGCTCCAGTGCACGGTCCAGGATGGCCAGGTCTGGATGGGCGAAGGCGAGCGCTCGGTCGAGTTGACGCCTACGCCCCTGATGAGCCCGCGCCCGCGATGAGCCCTGCGCTGGGGCTCTTCCTCGCCGCGGCCCTTCTCCTCTTGCACCAACCGATCGCCATGAGCCACGAAAACAGCCCCGACCCCTATCTCTGGCTCGAGGACGTCGGCGGCGAGCGAGCGCTCGACTGGGTGCGGGCACGCAACCGCGAGGCGCGTGCGGCGCTCGAGGCGGATCCCGCCTTCGCCGAGCGGCGCGACCGGATCCGCGCCATGCTCGATTCGCGCCAGCAGATCCCGCAGGTGACACGCCGTGGCGAACATCTCTACAACTTCTGGCGCGACGCCGAACACCCCCGCGGCCTGTGGCGTCGCACCTCGCTTGCCGAGTACCGCAAGGCCGAGCCGGACTGGGAGCTTCTGCTGGACCTCGACGCACTGGCACAGCAGGAGGGCGAGAACTGGGTCTGGGACAGCGCTCAATGCCTCGGCCCCGACTACCGGCATTGCCTGATCGAGATGTCGCGCGGCGGCGCCGACGCGGTGGTCGTGCGCGAGTTCGACCTCTCGACGCGTCGCTTCGTGAACGACGGCTTCCTTGTGCCCGAAGCCAAGACGCAGATCACCTGGATCGACGCCGACAGCGTCTACGTCGGAACCGATTTCGGCCCCGGGTCGATGACCACGTCCGGCTATCCGCGTGTCGTCAAGGTCTGGCGCCGAGCCCAGGCGCTGAGCGAGGCCACCATGGTGTACGAGGGCAGCGTGAACGATGTCAGCGTCTGGGCCTCGGTCGACCACACGCCCGGGTTCGAACGCACGACGTTCGGCCGCAGCCTCGACTTCTACAACGACCATGTGTTCTTGCTCGACGGCACCGACCACAAGCGGCTCGACAAGCCCGACGACGCGTCGCTGACCTTGTGGCGCGAGCATGCACTGCTCGAACTGCGAAGCGACTGGACCCACGGCGAGCAGACCTGGCCGCGCGGGAGTTTGTTGATCGCCAGCGCGCAGGACCTCATCGCCGGCCGCCCGGCCTGGCAGGCGCTGTTCACGCCGACCGCGACGCGCTCGCTGGCAGGGATCACGGCGACCGCCAGCCGGATCGTGCTCAATATCCTCGACAACGTGGCCAGCCGCATCGAGGAGCTCACACCGCGCGGCAAGACCTGGGAGCGGCGTGAGGCCAGCACCCCTTATCCCGGCACGCTCGGCGTGCAGGCGCTGCACGACCCGATGATGCGCGCGGACCCGCTGGCCGAGGCCCTGCTGGTGCACTACACCGACTTCCTGACGCCCGACAGCCTGATGCTCGGCCACACGGGCACCGACGAGCGCGAACTGCTCAAGTCGCGCCCGACCTTCTTCGATCATTCCGGCATGCGCGCCGAACAGCGCTTCACGACTTCGAAGGACGGCACCCGCGTGCCCTACTTCCTCGTCTGGCCCAGGGCGCACATGGCGGGCCCCGCGCCGACCCTGCTCTACGGCTACGGCGGCTTCGAGGTCTCGATGCAGCCGTCCTACTCGGGAGCCCTGGGCGGCAACTGGCTGGCGCAGGGCGGCGTCTATGCACTCGCCAACATCCGCGGCGGCGGCGAGTTCGGCCCCGGCTGGCACCAGGCCGCGATCAAGGCCCACAAACAACGCAGCTTCGACGACTTCGCGGCCGTCGCCGAGGACCTGATCAGGACGGGTGTCACGACCCCAGCGCAACTCGGGATCGAGGGCGGCAGCAACGGCGGCCTGCTCGTCGGTGCGGTCATGGTGCAGCGCCCGGAGCTGTTCGGCGCCGTCGTGTGCCAGGTGCCGCTGCTGGACATGAAGCGCTTCCACCAGCTGCTCGCGGGCGCGTCATGGGTCGCCGAGTACGGCGACCCCGATCAGCCGCCGCAGTGGGAGTGGATCGAAAGCTACAGCCCGTACCAGAACGTGCGTGCAGGCGTCACGATGCCGCCAGTGCTGTTCACGACCAGCACGCGCGACGACCGCGTGCACCCGGGCCATGCGCGCAAGATGGCAGCGCGCATGATCGAGCAGGGGCACCGCGTGACGTACTACGAAAACATCGAAGGCGGACATGGAGGGGCGGCGGACAACGCCCAGCGTGCCGACATGATGGCGCTCGAATACACCTTCCTGTGGCAGCAACTGGCGGCCCATCACGACGCTCCATGATCGCCTGGGTCGACGACGACGATCCGCTGCCCCTGCCCGGCAGCAACGATGATCCGGCCATCCCGGGTCTGGTCGCCGCGGGCGGGACGCTGACCCTCGCGCGCCTGGACGAAGCCTATCGCAAGGGTCTGTTCCCCTGGTTCAGCGCCGGGCAGCCCGTGCTGTGGTGGAGCCCGGATCCGCGCATGGTGCTGCCGGTGGCCGAGTTCTCGCTGCCGCGCTCGTTGCGCAAGACGCTGCGTGCCTTTCTGCGCACCCCAGGAAACGAGCTGCGCTTCGACAGCGCCGCGCGCGCCGTCATCGAAGCCTGCGCCGGCACGCCGCGCGCCGGCCAGGACGGGACCTGGATCGTGCCGGCCATGGTCGAGGCCTATGTCGCCTGGCACCGTGCGCGGGCGCGTGCACAGCGTCGAGACCTGGGTCGACGGCCAGCTCGTCGGCGGCCTGTACTTCGTGTCGATCGGGCGCATGGTGTTCGGCGAGTCGATGTTCTCGCACCGCAGCGACGCCTCCAAGCTCGCGCTGGCGGCGCTGGTCGCAGCGTGCCGGGCACGTGGCGTCACGCTGATCGACTGCCAGCAGCACACGACGCACCTCGCGTCCTTCGGTGCGCGCGAGATCGCGCGCGACGCGTTCGGGAAACACCTGACCCTCACCCTGGGGGAGCCTTCGATCGAGGATTGGACCTATGATCCCGGGCATTGGGTCCATCTCGATGGAGCACTCCCAGGGCCCGGGAAAAATCACGCGTGACGCACCCGAAAGAGCTTCCGCTCTCCTCGTTGCAGTTCTATGCCACGGCGCCCTATCCGTGCAGTTACCTGCCGGACCGGCAGGCGCGTTCGCAGGTCGCCACGCCGAGCCACCTGATCCACGCCGACGCCTATTCGGGCCTGGTCGCGAACGGCTTCCGTCGCAGCGGCCTGTTCACCTACCGCCCCTATTGCGACGGCTGCCGCGCGTGTGTTCCAGTGCGGGTGCCGGTGGCCGGCTTCAAGCCCAGCCGCAGCCAGCGTCGCGCCGCGAGCGCCCACCGCGACCTCAAGACACGGGTGCTGCGCCTGTGTTTCGTCGCCGAACACTACGAGCTCTATCTGCGCTACCAGGCCGGGCGCCACAGTGGTGGTGGCATGGACCAGGACAGCGTCGACCAGTACACCCAGTTCCTGCTCCAGAGCCGCGTCAACTCGCGCCTGGTCGAGTTCCGCGAACCGACCGACGACGGCACGCCCGGTCTGCTGCGCATGGTGGCCATCGTCGACGTGCTCAACGACGGCATCTCGGCCGTCTACACCTTCTACGACCCGACGCCGAGCGCCAGCTATGGCACCTACAGCGTGATGTGGCAGATCGAGCAGACCCGGCTGCTCAACCTGCCCTATCTGTACCTGGGCTACTGGATCGGCGCCAGCCCGAAGATGGCCTACAAGTCGCAGTTCGGGCCGCAACAGCGGCTGATCGACGGCCACTGGCAGCTGATGGCGGACCCACTAAAGGGCTGACCAGACGCCGTCCCGTTCGGCAGCGACACCGTCGTCACGCAACTTGTGCAGGTGGGCCAGCAGCGAGCGCTCGGCCAGCGCGTGGCGCGCCGCGGGCACATCGGCATAGACCGCCGGCACGAGGGCCGACACCGGACCGGGACCGTGGGCTTGCAGCGCCTGGCGCACCAGGGCCTCGCGCTTGAGTCGGTGCTCGATCAGCGCCGCCATCACGGCATGCGGCTCGGCGACCAGGAATCCGTGGCCGGGCGCGAGCCACTCGAGGTCCTGGTCGAGCAGGTCGCGCAGGCTGCGCAGGTAGTCGCCCATGTTGCCGTCGGGCGGATTGATGACCACGGTCGAGCCCTGCATCACATGGTCGCCCGTGAACAGCGTTCGCTCCTGCTCGAGCAGATAACACTGGTGGTTCGACGCATGGCCCGGCGTGTGCAGGACCTGCAGTGTCGTGGTCGGCCCGAGGCTGATCCGTTCGCCATGCCCCGGTTGGTGGTCGGGCAGGAAGCTGGGGTCCTGACTCGGTCCGACTGGCGCCGCCCGTCCGACCAGCCTGGCCCCGGTGGCGCGTTGCAGCGCGGCCGCGCCGGGTGAATGGTCGATGTGCGTGTGCGTGACCAGGACCTGTGTGATCGGCGCGGGCGCCGCGGCGATCAGGGCCTGCACATGCACCTCGTCGAGCGGGCCGGGATCGATGAGCGCGCAGGCCTCTCCCGCGGGGTCCATGACCAGGTAGCTGTTGGTGCCCGGGCCGGTCATCATCCCGGCGTTCGGTGCGGTCACGCGCCACACGCGCGCCGACAGGCGGACCGCCTGGCCCGCCACGATCTCGGCCGATGCGGTCAGCGCGCCTTCGGGGTCGAGGCGGCCGACCTCGGCGTAGGCATGGTCCTCGGGCAGCAGGATGCGCAGTCCCTGGGCGCCGCGTGCCAGGCGCGGCATGGTGAGCGGCAGACCGCCGCGCGCCGCGACATGGGCGTGCGCCGCGGCGCTGCTGTCGAACGCGCCCAACTGCTCCAGCGTGCGCCGCGTCACCGGCAGCAGCCGATAGCCGCTGTCGCGCGCCAATGCCTTTCGGGGCGTCGTCCACATCAGTTCGACCGCTTCACCGAGGTCGGCCTGCGCGGTCTGGCCCGGAGGCGCCGGCACGACGAAGAACCGCGTGTCGAAGCGCTGGCGCACGCCGGGCGGGGTCAGCCAATGGCTGTAGTAGCGCAGGCCCCTCAGGTCGAGATGAAACCCGAAGTCCTCGCACAGGTCGGCCATCGACGCCTGTCCGTCCTGCAGCCGGTCGCGCCAGGGGTGCAGGGCCTGCGCCTGGGCGGCCACGTCGACCGGCTGGCCAGCCGCGTCGCAGGCCAGCAGCAGGCCAACCTCCTCGAACGACTCGCGCACCGCGGCAACCAGGTAGTCGAGCCCGCCTTCGGGAAGTCCGAGCCAGGCGCTGGCCTCGGCGTCGTCGGGTCCGACCGTGAAGACGCGGGCCTGCCGGTCGGCCGGATCGAGCACGCCACCCGGAAACACGCAGGCGCCACTGCGAAGGTCGCCGTCGCGCTCAGCGCGCCGCAACATGAGCACCTCGATGCCGTCGGCCGCGTCGCGCAGCAGCATCAGCGACGCTGCGCGGCGCGCGTCGGTCGGTGTCTGGTGGTTCATCGCAGTGCCCCTTCGGCACGCAGTGCCTCGCGTTCGCCGTCGGTGAAACCCGCTTGCGCCAGGATCTGATCGGAATGCTCACCGAGCTTCGGTGCCGGCCTCGGCAGGCCGGCTGGCGTGCGGTCGAACCGAGGCGCCGCGGCAGGCTGTGCCACGCCTTCCAGGTCGACGAATGTCGAGCGCGCGCGCGCATGGGCGTGGGCCGGCGCTTCGTCGAGCGACAGCACCGGCGCCACGCAGGCATCGCTGCCTTCGAGCTCGGCACACCAGGCATCGCGCGTCCGGGCGGACAGGATGGCGGCCAGCGCAGCGCGCATCTCGGGCCAGAGTTTGCGGTCGTACTGGCGCTTGACGAAGCGTTGATCGAGCCCGATGCGGCGTGCCAGTTCGGCGAAGAACTTGGGCTCGAGCGCGGCCACCGACAGGTAGCGGCCGTCGGCGGTGGCGTAGGTGTCGTAGAACGGCGCTCCACCGTCGAGCAGGTTCTCGCCACGCCCGCCATCCCAGGCGCCGGCGCCGCGCAGGCCGAAGAAGATGGAGGTCAGCGAGGCCGCACCGTCGACCATCGCCGCGTCCACCACCTGTCCGCGCCCCGACTGCTGGCGCTCGAACAGCGCCGCCATGATCCCGAACGCCAGGTACAGGGCGCCGCCGCCATAGTCGCCGACCAGGTTCAGCGGCGGCACCGGTTTGCCGCCCGCCGGCCCGATGGCGCCGAGTGCGCCGCTGAGCGCGATGTAGTTCAGGTCATGGCCGGCGGCATGGGCCAAGCGGGCCGCTCTGCCCGAATCCGGTCATGCGGCCATAGACCAGGCGCGGGTTGCGTGCCATGCAGTCGCCCGGCCCGAGTCCCAGCCGTTCGGCCACGCCGGGGCGGTAGCCTTCGATCAGGGCATCGGCGCCGTCGATCAGGCGAAGTGCTGCGTCACGCCCGGCGGCCCGCTTGAGGTCGAGCGCGATCGAGCGCCGGCCGCGCGCGTGCACGTCGAAGCGGCGCTCCATCGGCACGCCCAGGCCGCTCGGCTCGAGGCGGTCGATGCGCACCACGTCGGCGCCGAGATCGGACAGCAGCATGCCGCACATCGGGCCCGGGCCGATGCTGGCGAGTTCGATCACACGCAGGCCGACGAGTGGCCCGGTGGCAGCGGCGGCGGGGCTGGGATTGACCATGGCCGGCACTGTACGCGAGCCAGGCGACCCGTCCGGTCGGACGCTCAGGGCTCGGTCCGCAGGATCCTGCCCGAAGCCGAATCGGTCAGGACGTAGAGCCGTCCGTCGGGGCCCTGGCGCACGTCGCGGATGCGTTCGCCCAGTTCGGCGAACAGCCGCTCGCGCGCCGCCACCTGATCGCCTGTCAGGGTCAAGCGCCACAACGACCTGTCGGCCAACGCGCCGACAAAGAGGTTGCCGGTCCACTGCGGGTAGCGGCTGGCCGTGTAGAACGCCATGCCGCTGGGCGCGATCGAGGTCGGCACCCACGTGGTCAAGGGTTCTTCGAACGCCGGCGCATGCGTGCCGCCGCCGACTCGGCAGGCGTCGCCCACCGTCGACCCATAGGGGCAGCCATAACTCTTCAGCGGCCAGCCGTAGTTGCGGCCGGCGCGCGCGATGTTGAGCTCGTCGCCGCCCTGAGGCCCATGTTCGGTGAGCCACAGCTCACCGGTGCCGGGGTGCAAGGCCGCGCCCTGGGGATTGCGATGGCCCAGGCTCCACAAGCCCGGGAAGCCCCCGGCCACGACGGGATTGCCAGGCGCAGGCGAGCCGTCGCGCTGAATGTGCGCGACCTTGCCGAAACCGGCCGCCGGGTTCTGGGCGAACTGCGCCCCGGGCCGCGCGGGATCGTCCTGCTGGCGATCGCCCAAGGTCACGAACAGCTGCTTGTCGCGCCCGAAGACCAGCCGTGATCCGAAATGCTGACCACCCGCCACCTTGGGCAGCTGGCGGAAGATCACCTGCACGTCCTGCAGGCTGTTGCCGACCAGCCTGGCGCGCGCCACCGCCGTGCCACGCAGTCCGCTCTCGCTGCCTTGTCCCGCTTCGGCGTACGACCAGTAGATCCAGGGCTCGCGTGCGAAGTCGGGGTCGACGACCACATCGAGCAGGCCGCCCTGGCCGGACGCCACGACCGGCGGCAAGCCGCTCAGTGGCGCCGACACGGCCCCTGCTCGGCCGACACACGCCGCATGCGTCCCGCGCGCTCGGTCACCAGCATCGATCCGTCGGGCAGGAAGGCCAGGCCCCAGGGGTTGGCCAGGCCCTCGGCGAAGCCCACCAGACGGACCGGCACCGGCGCCGCCGCATTGGGCACCTGCGCGTCGCCGCTGCCGCCGCACGACGCCAGCAAGAGAAGTGCCACCGTCCGGACCACGCAGAACCCGATCCGCATCGGTCTTCGGTTTCGTTCCAGGGCAGGCATGGCCCGATCGTGACATGGATGGCTGTTTCGCACACAGGCAACTGCAGTCGCGCCGAGCCCGAAACGCGCTGGGGAGCACGGTTCCCTAGTTTGAACCCGCATTTGCGGGGATGCAGGGTTTTCAGCCGAGGCGATGCGGGTTATCAACAGTCCACATGTACGGACTCCGGAGGATCTGCCATGTTTACGACACGCCTGCTCGGACTTCTGACCCTCGCGCTGGTTGGTATGGCGGGGACCTCTTCGGCCCAGGTGGCCACCTACGATGCGACGAGCCGCTTGTTGATCCTTCCGGCCGTCAAGGTGGGGGCCAGCACCTACCTCGACGTGCGGCTGCTCGACACCGGCAACTTCAACTTCACGCTGCAATCCGCGACCGAGCAGGTGCCGCCTGGCAACGCCTCGACGGTGTACGACGACGCGTCCAGTCTGCTGACGATACCGGCTGTCAAGGTCGGTAGCGTGACTTACCTGGACGTGACGCTGCTGAATCTCGGCAACTTCACGTTCTCGTTGCAGTCAGCGGCCGAGCTGCCTGCGTCGACACGCGCCGAGATCGAGGCCGCCTACGCAACCGTGGAGACGCGCTGGGCCACGGCGGTCCCGACGCCCGGCAACGTCACGGTGGAGCAGTCCGACGGTTGCTACTTGCACAACGGTCGCACTCGAGCCAACGTGATCGAATTCATCGACGCCGATCTCGCGGGCTATCGGAGCAGCGAGGCGTACCGGGTAGGACGCAACCTCACCAACGTCCAGGTCCTGGCCCGGCGCACCAGCAGCAACCCGGACGGCAGCACGCGCACCGAGATCGATTCCCAGGTCGACGTGATGTTCAAGGACGGCACATCAGTCCTTGGCGCGAAGACGACCTGGATCAGCGGCAGTTCGGCTGGCACGCCCGGTTGCAGCACACCGCAGACCGGCGCGAACTGGCGCGATCTCGGCAATCAACACAAGGTCGGCGTCGACGTTCGGGCGCGCAACGTGCGTGACGAGCGCCATTCGATCTCGACCGGCGCCCCGCTGTCACCCGCCATCAATTACCGGCGCGACGTGCAATGGCGGGTGACCGACCCGATGGGCAATGCGACCTACGTGGTCGTCACCGGGCCCGGCCCCACGGTCTCGGCCAATGGCGCCAACGTCCCCTTCTCGCTGCTGCTGCTGTCGCCGCGGGTCCAGCGCAGCGCGCCGGAGTTCGCCGGCAAGAGCGGCCAGTACCTGAACTGGCGCGACCTCGATTCGTTCCGCATGTGCCGCACGACCGGCACCGGCGTGCCCGTGCTCGGCCTGGCCGACTGTGTCGGCCAGGGCACCGGCGGCGACAACTGGGGGTGGAGCACGGCCACGCCGGACACCGCCGCTGACCAGAGCTTCAACGGGTATGGCTTCATGGCCGGTGGCGTCTACACGTTTGCGGTCTACAACGACGATGGCTGGAAGACCGTCAACGGGCATGTCGGTCGAACCCCGATCGCGACCTACCGCGTGCCGCTCGAGTCCTTGCCCTACACCTTCGTCGAGATGGCCGGCACCGGCACCTTGGCCGACAAGTTCCCGCGTCTGGGCTTCGCCGGGATGACGTCGGTGCAGGTCAGGAACAACCTGGTCAGCGCGACGCCGAGCGCGATGAACGCGCAGTGGGTCAAGCCACCACCGCTGTCGGACGGTCGCCAGTTCATGGTGGGGGACATCTACGAGTACTTCCATGGGGTGAAGGTCGGCAATGCGGGAGGCGCCTCGTTCCCGCGCCACCGCTACGTGCAGGTGCTCTTTCCGGCCAGCACAGCGCTCTCCTTCGGTGGCCTCGCCGTTTCAGCCACACCAGCCGAGATCGTTGCCAAGACCTATGCCGAGTTCGCAGTCGAGTACCAGGACCGCGACAGCAGATGGATCAACAGCATCATGTCCTTCCAGTAGCAGCGCGCGCCGGGCCGGACCGATTCAGACCGGCAAGGCCGCCTCGACCACCATCTGCACGCGCTGCTGCCCGTTCCAGGTGTCGAGGTTCAGGCGGTAGGCGAGCTGCACGCGCGCCGGCAGCGAGTCCGCGTGGCTGAACCAGATCGCATCGCGCAGCGTCCCGCCATGGCGCACGCGCAGCTTGAGGTGCTTCTCGCCGACCAGACGCTGCTGGACGATGTCGACCTCGTCGCAGAACACCGGCGCTTCGAAACCCTGGCCCCAGACCTGGGCATCGAGCATCGAGACGGTGGCCGGGTTGAACCACTCGAGCGCCAGTGGGCCGTCGGTCAGCAGCGTGCGCGTCAAGGTCGCCCGGTCCAGCCACTCGCCCGCGATGGTCTGCAGTGCGAGGGCAAAGGTGTCGAACGCACCTTCTTCGATCGTGCAGCCTGCGGCCATCGCGTGGCCCCCGAAGCGTTGCAGCACGCCGGGGTGGCGCTTGCTGAGCAGGTCGAGCGCGTCACGCAGATGGAAGCCCGCGATCGACCGGCCGGAGCCCTTGAGCAGGCCGTCGGCACCGCGCGCGAAGACGAAGGTCGGACGGTGCAGGCGATCCTTCAGGCGCCCGGCGACGATGCCGACGACGCCCTCGTGGAAGTCCGGATCGAACAGGGCCAGCGCAGCCACCCCGTCTTCGCGTGACTGCGCCAGCAGGCGTTCGAGCAGCACCTCGGCCTGCTCGCGCATGCCGGCCTCGACATCGCGCCGCTGGCGGTTGATCGTGTCGAGCGTGCCCGCCAGTTCGGCCGCGCGGCCGGCGTCGTCGGTCAGCAGGCATTCGATGCCCAGGGTCATGTCGGCCAGCCGGCCGGCCGCGTTGATGCGCGGACCGAGGGCGAAGCCGAAGTCGAACGCCGCCGCGGCCCGTGGATCGCGCCCGGCCGCTGCGAACAGCGCTGCCACGCCAGGCTGCATTCGGCCCTGGCGAATGCGCTTGAGACCTTGCGCGACGAGGCGGCGGTTGTTCGCGATCGAGCCGCACCACGTCGGCCACGGTGCCCAGGGCCACGAGGTCGAGCAGCACATCGAGCCGCGGCTGGTGCTCGGCATCGAAACGCCCGCGCGCGCGCAGTTCGGCCCGGGTGGCGAGCAAGGTGTAGAACATGACCCCGACCCCGGCCAGGGCCTTGCTCTCGAACTCGCAGCCGGGCTGGTTCGGATTCACGATGACGTTGGCGTCGGGCAGGGTCACCGCGTCGTCCACGATGGCCGGCAGATGATGGTCGGTCACCAGGACTTGCATGCCCAGGGCGCGCGCATGCGCCACGCCCTCCAGGCTCGCGATCCCGTTGTCGACCGTGACCAGCAGGTCGGGCCGGCGCGAGCGGGCCAGGTCGACGATTGCCGGGGTCAGCCCATAGCCGTGCACCGCGCGATCCGGGACGACATAACCCAGCAGGTCTGGCGCGGCGCCGAGCAACGCCAGCCCCCTCAGCGCCACCGCGCAGGCGGTGGCCCCGTCGCAGTCGTAGTCGGCCACGACGCAGATGCGCCAGCCCTGCTCGATGCCGTCGGCCAGCAGGCGTGCGGCGGCACCGGCTCCGCGCAGCGTGTCCGGCGTCAACAGGCGCGCCAGCCCGTCGTCGAGGTCTTCGGTGTTCGCGATGCCGCGGGCCGCGAGCAGACGCGCCAGCAAGGGGTGCACGCCGGCCTGTTCGAGCGTGAAGCGCACGCGCGGCGGGACATCACGGGTTCGGATCTGCGTCACAGGGACTCCAGCGTGGCGACGGGATCGGTGGCCGACCAGCGCGACTTCAGGCGCTGCCATACGGAACGGCGGCGCAGCGTCCAGCACGCCGAAGAACGTTCCCCGCACAAGGTCAGCCAGCCCGGCCGGCCGGCCTCGACGACGGCACGCAGTTCGGCCAGCGGACCCGCGTCGAGGGCCTCCCAGCCCGACTGCCAGGCAGCGCCGTCGCCGCTCAGCGCCGCCACACGCAGGCGGTCGTCGACCTGCAGATCCGGCGCCGGTCGTTCGGCCTGCTGCACGCCGCAGCCGCTCAACCAGACCGAGTTGACCGGGAGCTGCCCCCGGGACTCGCGTGCTTCGTTGACCGGATGATCGTGCAGCCGCATCTGGACCTCGTTCTGCAAGCGCCGAAACAGTCGTGCTTCGGGTCCCCTCGGCAGCCAGGGATCCATGTCGTGGCCGATCACGCGGTCGAGCGACGCGGTGCCCAGCTCGCGCAATGAATCGTGGGCCAGATACCAGCGCGTCGGCGCACCGAACACGACGACGATTCCCTCGCTCTCGAACAGGTCGCGCACCGCGTCGAACAAGGCCTGCGAGTCGGCCTGATCGAGCGCCAGCTCGGCCGGGTCGGTCAAGCCGACCCGGTCGATTCCGACCTGCCAATGCACCGGTGTCAGCAGTCCCCAGGCCGACTCGCCGGTGTCGTGTCCATCGCTTCGCGCAGCGCGCGCGGCCCAGGGCAGACAGCCGTCCGCCCCGGCCAGGCCGAGCGCGTTCGCCAGCGCTCTCTCATGCGGTGGCGTCAGGCTGGTCCCTTCGCCGTCGTCCCGTGCGGGCTCGCCATCGAGCAAGGCGGCGAGGTTGGGCAAGGACAGGGTCTTGGTCAGTTCGGGACCGCAGCCGGCCAGCGGCGCGGCAAACGGAATCAGGAGATGCATCGAGGCCATTATCCGGGCGCCGTTTGTCGCGACCGCGGCATCGCGGGCTTGCAGTTAGCATGCAAGCCTCATGAACTGGCCTTTTGAGTGGCAAGTCGGCTGGCGCTACACGCGCAGTGGCCGCGCCGGACGGCGCAACGGCTTCATCTCCTTCATCTCCGGCGTGTCGATGCTCGGCATTGCGCTGGGCGTCGCGGCGTTGATCATCGTGCTGTCGGTCATGAACGGCTTCCAGAAGGAAGTGCGCGACCGGATGCTGAGCGTCATCGCCCATGTCGAGGTGTTCGATGCCAACGGCCAGGCACTCGACGACTGGCAGGCCACTGCGGGAGCCGCGCGCCGCAACCCGCAGGTTCAGGGGGCCGCGCCGTTCGTGGTGGCACAGGCGCTGGTCGCGCGCGGCGACAACGTGCGGGGCGCCGTGGTGCGAGGCATCGAGCCCGACGCCGAGGCACAGGTCACACCACTCGCCGCCCGGATGCGCGACGGCGCCTTCAGCCGCCTGCAGCCCGGCGCCTGGCAGGCGGTGCTCGGGGCCGAACTCGCGCGCCTGCTCGGGGTGCGCGAAGGCGACAGCATCACGATCTATGCGCCGGGGGGCCAGGTCACCCCGGCCGGCGTGGTGCCGCGCCTGAAGCAGTTCACGGTGGCCGGCACCTTCGACTCAGGCCACTACGAGTACGACAGCAGCCTGCTTCTGGTGCACCTGGAGGACGCCGCCCGGCTGTTCCGTACCGGTGGCGCGACCGGCGTGCAACTGCGCCTGGCCGATGTGCACCAGGCGCGCACCGTCGCCGCAGAACTCGCGCAGACCCTGCCCGCGGGGCTGACCGTGCGCGACTGGACGCGCACCAACCGCAACTGGTTCGACGCCGTGCAGATCGAGAAGCGGCTGATGTTCATCATCCTCACGCTGATCGTCGCGGTCGCGGCGTTCAACCTCGTGTCGACGCTCGTGATGACGGTGACCGACAAGCGGGCCGACATCGCCATCCTGCGCACCCTGGGCGCGAGCCCACGTTCGATCATGGGCATCTTCATGGTCCAGGGCGCGGCCAGCGGCATCATCGGCACCCTGTCCGGCGTGGCACTCGGCCTGCTCGTCGCCTTCAACATCGACGTCATCGTGCCGGCCATCGAACAGGCGCTGGGCGTGGCCTTCCTGCCCGGCAGCATCTACCTGATCTCGCGCATGCCGAGCGAACCGCTGGCGAGCGACATCGTGCCGATCGTGCTCATCTCACTCCTGCTGGCCTTTGTCGCCACGCTGTACCCGAGCTGGCGCGCCAGCCGCGTCAACCCGGCCGAGGCACTACGTTATGAGTGAGCCGGTGCTGCTGGCAGAGAACCTGCACAAACGGTTCCACGAGGGCAGCGGCGCCGGCGCGATCGACCTGACCGTGCTGCGCGGCCTGAACCTCGCAGTGCACGCGGGCGAGACGCTGGCCATCGTCGGTGCTTCGGGTTCGGGCAAGAGCACCTTGCTGCACCTGCTCGGTGGCCTCGATGCACCGACCCAGGGCCGCGTCGCATTGATGGGGCGCGACTTCGCCGGTCTGTCCAGCGCCGAGCAGGGCCAGTGGCGCAACCGCCACCTCGGCTTCGTGTACCAGTTCCACCACCTGCTGCCCGAATTCAGCGCGCTCGACAACGTGGCCATGCCGCTGCGCATCCGCCGCCAGACCCTTGCCCAGGCACGTGAAGCCGCCCATGCCGCCCTGGCCCAGGTCGGGCTCGCTGCGCGCATCGCCCACCATCCATCGCAGCTCTCTGGCGGAGAGCGTCAGCGGGTCGCGATCGCGCGCGCGCTGGTCACCAGGCCCGCCTGCGTGCTGGCCGACGAGCCGACCGGCAACCTCGACCGCGGCACCGCGCACCAGGTGTTCGAGCAGATGCTGGCGCTGGCGCGCGACCAGGGCACGGCCTTCGTCGTCGTCACGCACGACGAGTCGCTGGCGGCGCGCTGCGCGCACCAGATCCGCCTGGCCGACTGAGCAACCGTGTCGAGACCTCGATGCACCTGCTCAACGCCGACCTCCACTGTCATTCGAACCTGTCGGACGGCACGCTCACCCCCGAGGCCTTGGCAGCGCGCGCGCATGCCGCGGGCGTCGAACTCTGGTCCCTCACCGACCACGACGAAGTCGCGGGCCAGCGCCGCGCGCGCGACGCGGCGCTCGACGCTCGGCCTGCCCTACCTGAGCGGGACCGAGATCTCGGTCAGTTTTGCCGGCCAGACCGTGCACATCCTGGGCTTCGGCTTCGATCCCGAGGACCCCACCCTGGTGGAGGGCCTGGCTGCCACCCGGGGTGGCCGCGTGGCCCGCGCGCGCGCCATGGCGCAGGCCCTGGCCGACGCCGGCGTGCCGGACACCTTCGACGGTGCGATGCGCCTGGCCGACAACCCGTCCCTGGTGACGCGCGCGCATTTCGCCCGTCACCTTGTCGAGCGCGGGCTCTTCAACGAAACGCACGAAGTCTTTCGCCAGTACCTGGCCGATGGCAAGCCGGGTCATGTGCCGCACCAATGGGCCGGGCTGGGCGAGGCGGTGCGCTGGATCACCGGCGCCGGCGGGATCGCCGTGATCGCGCATCCGGCGCGCTACCGCTTCACGCCGACCGAGGAGTACGCCTTCATCAGCGAGTTCGTCGCCCATGGCGGGCGCGGCATCGAGGTGATCACCGGCAGCCACACGGCACCCGAACAGAAGACCTATGCCGATGTGGCGCTCGAGTTCGGCCTGCTGGCCTCGCGCGGCAGTGACTTCCATTCACCTGGCGAAAGCCGCACCGAACTCGGCGCGCTGCCCGATCTGCCCGGGACGCTGACCCCGGTCTGGCAGGCGCTGGCCCCAAGCATCGCCCGTGCCGACTGAGCGTTCGCACCCGCTGGTGGCGGTGGCGCTGACCATCGTCATGAGCGGCATGTTCGCGGCCATGGACACGCTGGTCGGCCGGCTCGGCGCCGTGGTCCCGGTGCTGCTGCTGCTGGCTTGGCGCTATGCGACGCAGGCGGTGCTCGTGGGCCTGTGGCTGCTGCGCGGCGGCCTGCGCACTTTCGCCAGCGCGCGCCCAGGCTTCCAGGCCTTGCGCGGCGTCTTGCTGCTCCTGACCAGTGGTCTGTCCTTCGTCGCGTTGCAGCACCTGCCGGTGGCCGAGTTCACGGCCGTCATGCTGCTCGGGCCGGTCTTCGTCACCATCCTGGCCGCCCTGGTCCTGCACGAAAAGATCAGCCGCCTGCGCTGGATCCTGGTCGGCCTGAGCCTGCTCGGCGCGCTGATCGTGATCCGGCCCGGCAGCGGACTGTTCGGCTGGGCGACGCTGCTGCCGCTGGCAGGCGCAGGCTGTTATGCGTGTTTTCAGATCCTCACGCGCCGGCTGGCGCTGTCCGAGGACGCCTATGCGACCCACTTCTGGACCGGCGCTGCCGGGACCCTGGTCCTGCTGCCCATGTTGGCCGCAAGCGATGTCCAGCTCGGTCCGGTGCTCGGCGGCCTGGCGGCAACCCAGTGGGTGGCCCTGGTGACGATCGGCGTCCTCGGCACGACCGGGCACCTGCTGCTGGTGCTGGCCGCGCGCATGGCGCCGACGTCGACCCTGATGCCTTTCATCTACGTGCAGCTCGGGTTTGCAAGCCTGTTTGGCTGGCTCGCCTCCGGCCGCCTGCCCGACTTCTGGGGTTGGTGCGGCATGGCGGTGATCGCCGCCAGCGGCGCTGCCAGTGCATGGCTGAACACGCGCCCCACGAAGGTCAGCACCTAGGTTGGTGGGCTCGTGGTTGAAGTCGTCTTGGGCCTCGGCGCGGTCAGCTTCGTCGGAGCTCGATCGCGCGCTGGCGGCCAGTTCCGGTCGCTCGCCGCGGGTAGCTTTCCGGCCTCTTATTGAGTCGTTCCCCTGCCTGAGGCGACAAGGGGGGTCGTGTCCCAGCGCATGGCGCAGACCGCAGACCGCAGCGCACCTGATCGACCACCTCATCTCACACGTGCCGGTTCGCCATGGGGTCCTGGCGGTGCCGATCCTGCGGTGAGATCTGCCCTTAGTCTTGTTGAACTCGCGCGCGGCTCGGCTCTCGATGTGGCGCGATGAGCAAGGGCGGATGTGCCCAGCTATGCGGCTCGTCGCGACGGTGTGCAGCCTGTCCTGGCCGGCCGGCGCCGTATCTCAAGCCCGTGGATGCCGCCCAATGAGGTGGTCATGATTCCCGCTTCGCTGGCCCTGGCCGGCACGACTTGGCACCCCATGCGCCTCAACCTCTTGAACGAACGCTCGTCGCTGCGCGACGGATGGAGGAGTCTCTTCTTCTTGCTGGCCGGCATGGCCTGCTTCGTTCTGGTCGGCGTCATCGGCCGCACACTGCCACCTGTCCTCAAAGCCTACGCGCCCAGTGCCGTCCTGATCGCATTACTGGGTTTGGTTCTGACCTACACGGCAGTGCGCATGGAAGGGGTCAGCCTCAAGAGCGTGGGCCTGCGCCTGGACGTTCGCTTCCTGAAGCAATTTGGGCTCGGGCTGCTCGGCGGCGCGCTTCTGGTCGGTGTCAGCGCCTCCCTGGTGTGCGGTTGGGCGGGGGTCACCTTGGTGCCGGTCGAGACCCCAGTGAGCCCGATCCAGATCAAGCTCATCGCCACCATCCTGGGTGGTGCCTTCTTCGAGGAGCTGCTGTTCCGGGGCTATGCATTTCAGCGCGCGATGCGGGGCATGGGGCGCTGGCCAGCCATCGCGGCGTTCAGCCTGCTCTTCGGCCTAGCCCATTTGCCCAGCTACCTGGAGGTCGAAACGCCGATGCTCATCGCCGCGATGGCCGGTCTGTTGCTGGACTGCGTGATTCAAAGCCTGATTCTGCTGAGGACGGGCTCCCTGGCCTTGCCAATCGGCCTGCACTTCGCCTGGAATCTGCTTCAGCCCATGTTGGGCTTTGGGGTCAGCGGCGCCTCCGCGTCATCGGGCTGGTTTCGGCCCGACCTCGGCAGTCAGCCGGGCTGGTTGACCGGCGGCGAGTACGGGCTGGAAGCCTCGGTGTACGCCCTTGTGGTGCAAATTGTGCTGCTGGCCTGGCTGCTGTGGACTGCGCAACGCTTGCCGAACTCTGCGACCGAGCATCCCGTTCTGAGCTGAGCGACTCCCACGACACGGCGAGGGGACCTATGCGTTGCGCTTCGAGCGTTCGGTTGCAAGCAACGTTTTCCGCTACTCGAATGTCGCAGATGGGTCCAGGCTGTGTGAAAACCCCTCGCGCCGCCTATATTGATCGCATCGCGACGTCGGGGCGCGGACATGAAGCGATTTGTCGAAGGCGAGGATCGAACACAGATCACGCTGCTACCGGAGTGCCTGGACGACTACGTTGCTGAGGACAATCCCGTTCGCGTCGTGGAGGTCTTCGTCGACGAGCTCGACCTCGGAGGTCTCGGCTTCGAAGGTGTTGATCCGGCGGCCACTGGGCGGCCGGCCTATCACCCGTCGGTGCTGCTGAAGATCTACATCTACGGCTACCTCAATCGCATCCAGTCCAGCCGCCGCCTGGAGCGCGAGAGCCAGCGCAATGTCGAACTCATGTGGTTGGCCCAACGACTGACGCCAGACTTCAAGACCATCGCCGACTTCCGCCGCGACAACGGCCGAGCGATACGCAACGCGTGCCGCCAATTCGTCGTCCTGTGTCGCAAGCTCGATCTGTTCTCGCAGTCCATCGTGGCCATCGACGGCAGCAAGTTCAAGGCGGTGAACAACCGCGACCGCAACTTCACCGACGCCAAGATCAAGCGGCGCATTGAGCAGATCGAACAAAGCATTGAGCGCTACCTGGCAGCGATGGACACGGCCGACCGCACGCAGTCCGAAGTCGCCGAACCCAAGGCTGTGCGGCTGAAGGACAAGATCGAGAAGCTCAAGGCGCAGATGCAAGGTCTGAAGCAGATGGAGCAACGCCTGCGCGACGCGCCCGACGGCCAGGTCTCGTTGACCGACCCGGATGCCCGCTCCATGGCCACCAGCGGCCGGGGCACCGGCGTCGTTGGCTACAACGTCCAGACCGCGGTCGATGACAAGCATCACCTGATCGTCGCGCACGAGGTCACCAACGTCGGCAACGACAGGACCCAGCTGGCGTCGATGGCGCAGCAGGCCCGTGATGCCACGGGCATCGACAGCCTCACGGTCGTTGCCGATCGCGGCTACTTCAAAGGTGACGAGATCCTCAAGTGCGAGCAGGTGGGCATCACCGCCTATGTCCCGAAGCCGTTGACCTCGAACAGCAAAGCGGACGGACGCTTCGGCAAGCAGGACTTCGTCTACCTGCCGGAGAAGAACGAATACCGATGTCCTGCGGGCCAGAGCCTGATCTATCGGTACACGAACCTCGAGGCCGGCCTGACCACCCATGCGTACTGGACCTCGAGCTGCCAGCAGTGCTCGATCAAGTCGCAGTGCACCAAGCTCTCATACCGGCGCGTGCGGCGCTGGGAGCACGAGGACGTGATCGATGCGATGCAGCGACGACTCGACCGTGAGCCTGAGAGGATGCGACAGCGAAGGCAGACGGTCGAGCACCCGTTCGGAACCATCAAGCACTGGATGGGTTCGACGCACTTCCTGACCAAGACGATCGGGCGCGTGAGTACCGAAATGAGCCTTCATGTGCTCGCATACAACCTCAAGCGCGTGATGAGCGTACTCGGCATAGCGGAAACGATGAAGGCGATGCGGTTGACGGGGGCCTGAGCCTTCTTGCGCATCGAAAACTGCCCTTCGTCGGCCTCGCAAGCAAGAAAAGGTATTGCCGCGAACAGCGCACCACTGTGCACCGACGCCGGCATCAATGCGTCGGTCACTTCCCCGTTCCGGGCAATGCTCATCCAAATTGCGTTCTCACACGGCCTGGGTCGTTTGCAGACGATCGACGAGAGCTTCGTCGCGCTCAGGACCGCGACGCCACCTTCCGCGTCACCTTGCAGCTCAACGCGCGCCCCGGCGCTGCTCCCGCAGCATGAACAGGTAGAGACTCTCGACCTTTTCGCGCGCCCATGGGGTCTTGCGCAGGAACTTCAGGCTGGAGCTGATGCTGGGGTCCAGGCTGAAGCAGCGCACCGGTATCTCTGCGGCCAGACCGGGCCAGCCGAAATGGGCGACCAGCGCCTGCACCATGGCCTCCAGCGTCACGCCATGCATCGGGTTGCGGGGCTGACTGGGCCGGGCGGCGGTATCGTCTGACATGGGCTTGATGTTGGCAGGTGTCCGGCATAGCCATGAGTTTCCATTAGATCAGCCGCAGCCATGCCGCCAGACGGCGCGTCATCCAGGCACGCCACGCGCGAACGAGCGGGGGCTTCAGCTCAATGCCGCCGTTCCCTGATCCGCCGAAGAGCCCTGCCCCACGCGCAGATCGTGATGCCGTCGCGGGAGTTCATGCCACGACTGACCGCGCAAGTGCCGCTGCTGAGGCTCTGTTGCCCGCAGACCGCGCGGAGGCGCGGAATCCCGATCAGAATCTCGATACGGATCGAAAGCTCCAACTGGCGTACTCGATCAGCAGACATTCATGCGCTCACAACGTGCGGGCGCGCTGCGACTAGGGCGCAACCAGGCGGTGCTGGCTTGATGGGCGCGACTACACAGTCGCCTCGACAGCCCCACGAAGAGCGCGTTTGAACGATCCATTCAGCTCATCGACCGGGCTTTCGGAGCAAGTGGTGCTACCACCCCGATGCGCCAGGCGCCAAGAAGTGGAGGCCATAGGGAAACACGCGCGGCGCGAGCGCGCTATCGTTGCGGTTTTCATTGCAGGAGCATTTCCATGGGCCGGATCGAAGGCGTGAGCCGCGAAGTCTGCGATGCCACCGAGTACGTGACGATCGTCACCCAGGGACCCGAAGGCCCGCACCTGGCCGGGCATTGGGGCAACTACATGCGCATCGTCGACCCCGGCGAGGTAATGGTGTTCCCGATCGGCCGCTTCCAGCGCACCGAGCAGAACCTGCTCGCAAACGACCGGATCCAACTGATGGTTGCCTCACGCAAGGTGCAAGGAACCCGCAGTCCCGGCCAGGGATGCGTGATCGATGGCAGCGGCCGAATCGTCACCACAGGCGAGTACGTCGATCTGGTGCGCGAGAAGTTCCCCTGGGCGCGCGGCGCACTGGTGGTGCACGTGCGTGTGGTGTCGACCCAGCTCTGAGGCTCGGCGCTGGTGACCGGTGCGACCGCCCGACCATCCACGCGGTTCGCTTCCCGGCCCACGGGTGAGCTGCCGGCCCGCGGCCGGCCTCGTACGGCCAGCTGCGTCGTTCGGGCGTGTGATTCAGTCTCGTTTCAGGCTTTGGCCGAGGCAGTCCTGCAGGCTACTCCCGACCCACCGCTGAGTTTCACTGCCCCACATTTGGCGCCGCAAAGCAGCCGCACGCGCGGCGCACTCGACGGATAGCGTTTCCTCTCGGAGGCCTGGATCTTGTTCCTTCAGGCTGGCACGATTTGCTAGAGGCAGGTCATCCTCTAGTTGCGGCCAAAGGTCGTCCCGGCGTTGCCGTGGAAGGTGTTGACGAAATGTTCCTGCAGCTTGATCCACCCGCCGGGTGTTCCACAAGAGAACAGTGCAGCACCGTCGTACTTCTTTCCGGCCCAGTTCAAGTGAAACCGCACGCCCCCAAGTTTGCCGTTGGGGTTTGATCCCGGCGTGCCGAAGAACCGGACGGCACCGCCACCACACTGCGCGGTTCCAATGGTCGGCATGATTGAAGGCCATACCTGCGCCATTGCATCCGCGTTTGAGTTGGGACCCATGGC
The DNA here is from genome assembly GCA_963706655.1 of uncultured beta proteobacterium. GTDB lineage: Bacteria > Pseudomonadota > Gammaproteobacteria > Burkholderiales > Burkholderiaceae_C > Rubrivivax. Next base: position 214,560 of record CAVPNN010000015.1, on the reverse strand, counting down.
AATGGTCAGCGAAATGGTCGGCGTGGTCGGGCAGCTTGCATCGCATGCTGGACCTGCGACGACACTGACGTTCGCACCGTCATTGCCGACGACTACGTCCCACGTTTCGGGGACCAGGAAGTCGCACGGTGACGCATTGTTGTTGGCGCGCGTGCTGGCATCCACCAAAGCGCCTGTGATGACATCGCAGCGACAGCAAGCTGCACCCTTCGGTGGCGGCGACGCGCCCCTCTTGGTATTGGCAAGAGCCTGCCGGCTTCTTCGTTCCTCGAAAGACAGTGTGCAACTGATATCGGCATTGGCGCCGGTCTTGAGGTAAATGTTCCGGTCATCGGGATAGGTCTGGATCGGAACAACTTTGCCGTCAGGTGCTCTGCGACACTCGGCTCCCACGAGTCTGTAGCCGCCTGTTTTCGGGACATGAATCCGGAACTGATCATCTGGGGCATTCGCACTTGTCGAGGCTTCGCCTGACGCCAGTGACACCGGTTTCCCCGCAAGTTCGAGCGGAAACCCTGGCGTTTTGCCGGGCTTGTCCACAACAACTCGGACGGTGACAGTGGAGGACTGGGCGAGCGCACCCTGGGGCAGCAATTCGCCGATAGCAAACACACATATGGCGAGTGCGCGCGTATTGAAGTACGGTGTGTACGCAAACATGTGGGTTGATGCCTTGCTGGTTTGGAACACCACCATACACCCAGGAATATTGGCCGAGCCACACCAGCTGGCGGTTGGTGCGGGCTCGTTGCGCAGAGCCACCTACCCGGCGATCGCCGCCCGCGTTTGACTGACGGCTATGGGCCAGAGGCCGTGAGTTCACGACTCAGCCGTGACCGGCCGCAACTGCAGCATTGCTGTCTGCAACAGCCATAGCGTGAAGGACGCCACAGGGTCGGGTACGCCTGTTCGTGCTGACGCCGCCCCGCAGCGGACTCGCATCACCACCCTGTGTTCTGTGCCGCCGACCTCGGTTGCAGCCAAGGCCGGGCACCCAGGCAAGCGCCGGGCGAACTGCGCACCCCGGGCACATACATGTGGCGCAGCGCGCCGGAGTTCGCTTCAGTCTGCGCTCAGGCGAAGATGCGTCGCGCGGCGAACCTGCGCGCGTTGCAACAGCGACCAGTAGACCTCGAGCACGAAGTGAACGTGGGCACGTGTCTCTGCATAGGGCGGCAACATGTGCCCCGCCCTGCGCACCGCGCCGCCACCTGCGTTCCAGGCCGCCAGCGCGAGGTCGACCCGGCCAAACTGGCGCAGCAGGTCGGACAGCATGCGCGCGCCAGTCAGGATGTTCGTGCGCGGGTCGCGCAGGCGGTCGGCGAGTGGCCGGTTCAGCGGGTCGAGGCCCGCATAACGCTCGGCCGAACTCGGCAGGATCTGCATCAGGCCGACCGCGCCGCGCGGTGAGGTCACCTTGGCGTCGAAGCCCGACTCCACGGCGATCAAGGCCATCAGCAGGTGTTCGTCGACGCCATGCAGCCGGGCCGCCTCACGCAGCCAGGGCCTGAGCACGCGCGCCTCGGGTGAAATCTCGATCCGCGTCAAGACGCTGGCTGCACCGTCCGCCTTGCCCGCCACGCGCGGGCTCTGCTCGTCCCGGCCCAGGACGATCTGGTAGCGCCCATCGAGCTGGGTGGTCGCCACATGCGCCACGCCCAGGCCGTCGACATAGCCCCAGATCACCGCCTGCGCGCTCGCGGCAGCCATGCACAGCATGGTCGCCAGGATCGCGTGCCTCACAGCATCACCTCTTCCTGGCCCAGGGCCTGGCGGACCCGGTACTCGCGGTCGAGCAGGCTCATGACGATCAGCGAGTCGTAGCCATCGTCCGGGTCGGCCGACACACGAACGCTTTCGCGCAGTCTGCCCTCCTCGACAAAGCCTTCACTCACGTAGAGCTTCTGCGCCGGTGCGTTGGACAGCTTGACGTCGAGCCAGAAGCGGTGCGCCCGCAGGTCCCGGAACGCCATCAGCTTGAGCAGGCGCACGCAGGTCCGGCCGACGCCCTTGCCCTTGACCTGGAGCACCAGGCGCTTGAGCTCGATGCTGCGGTGCTGATTGCGGCAGCCCTGCAGGATGACGAAACCGGCGCGCTCGTGCCCGGGCCCGGCCTCGACGATGAAGTGCCGGAAGTCCGGAAAGCGCACCGCCCCCTCATGCTGCGGACGCTCCCACGGCGTGATGAAGGGCAGGTTGTGGCTGTCGGTCTCGACCGACACCACGAAGTCCAGGTCCGACAACATGGTCGGACGCATCGAAATGAGTTGCGGGGTCGGCTCGGACATCCTGGATTCTGGACTGCGCTCGATGGCCTGGAAGTCGGAAATCAGGGCCCGGATCAGACGTCGATCTCGACCGCGTCGCCGTGCAGTTCCATCAGCTCGCGCCTGGCGGCGGCCTCGCCCTTGCCCATCAGCCGGGTCATGGCCAGGACCGTCGCGTCGAATCCCGGCGCGCCGTAGGCGACCGGGAGCAGACGGCGCGTGTCGGGATTCAGCGTGGTCTCCCAGAGCTGTTCGGCACTCATCTCGCCCAGGCCCTTGAAGCGGCTGATCGACCAGGACCCTTCGCGCGCGCCTTCCTTGCGCAACTTGTCCAGCGCCGCCTGCAACTCGCCGTCGTCGAGCGCATAGACCTTGGCCGCGGGCTTCTTGCCGCGCGCCGGGGCATCGATGCGGAACAGCGGCGGGCGTGCCACGTAGACATGGCCACGCTCGATGAGTTTCGGGAAGTGCCGGAAGAACAGGGTCAGCAGCAGCACCTGGATGTGCGAGCCATCCACGTCGGCGTCGCTCAGGATGCAGACCTTGCCGTAGCGCAGGCCGCTCAGGTCCGGCTCGTCGCCCGCGCCGTGCGGGTCGACGCCGACGGCCACCGCGATGTCGTGGATCTCGTTGTTGGCGAACAGCCGGTCGCGCTCGACTTCCCACGAGTTCAACACCTTGCCTCGGAGCGGCAGGATGGCCTGGGTCTCCTTGTTGCGACCCATCTTGGCGCTGCCGCCGGCGCTGTCGCCCTCGACCAGGAAGACCTCGTTGTAGAGCAGGTCGCGGCTTTCACAATCGGTCAGCTTGCCTGGCAGCACGGCCACCCCCGAGCCCTTGCGCTTCTCGACCTTCTGACTCGCGCGCTGGCGCGTCTGGGCCTGGCGGATGACGAGCTCAGCCAGCTTCTTGCCGTGCTCGACATGCTGGTTCAGCCACAGCTCGAGCGCCGGCCGTACGTAGCCGGCCACCAGGCGCAGCGCGTCGCGGCTGTTCAGACGCTCCTTGATCTGGCCCTGGAACTGCGGGTCGAGCACCTTGGCCGAAAGCACGAAGCTGGCGCGCGAGAAGACGTCCTCGGGCATCAGCTTGACGCCCTTGGGCAGCAGCGAGTGCATCTCGATGAAGCCCTTGATGGCGCCGAACAGGCCGTCCTTCAGCCCGGCCTCGTGGGTGCCGCCGGCCACCGTCGGGATCAGGTTGACGTAGCTCTCGCGCAGCACGCCGCCCTCGTCGGTGAAGGCCACGCACCACTGCGCGCCCTCGCCTTCGGCGATGTTCTCGCTCTCGTCGCGGCCGGCGAACTGCTCGCCTTCGAAGAGCGGGATCACCGGGTCGGCGATCAGGCCCTGTTGCAAGTAGTCGCGCAGGCCCCCCTGGTACAGCCAGGTCTGGGTCTCGCCGGTCTTCTCCTGCGACAGCGTCACGGTCGCGCCGGGCATCAGCACTGCCTTGCTGCGCAGCAGGTGCATCAGGTCGTGGCGCGGCAGCTCGGCGCTTTCAAAGTACTTGGGATCGGGCCAGACCCGAATGCTCGTGCCGTGCTTGCGCTCACCGGCCGTGGCCTTGCGAACCACCAGCGGCTCCAGCACATCGCCGCCACCGAAGGCCAGGGTCGCCACCTGAGCATCGCGCCACACCGTCACCTGCAGCCGGGTGGCGAGCGCATTCGTCACACTCACCCCGACCCCGTGCAGACCGCCGGAAAAGCTGTAGGCGCCGCCGGCACCCTTGTCGAACTTGCCCCCCGCGTGCAGACGTGTGAAGACGATCTCCACCACTGGCACGCCTTCTTCCGGGTGCACGCCGAAAGGGATGCCACGGCCGTCGTCATCGACGCTGACCGACCCGTCCGAGTGCAGCGTGACGGCGATCTTCTTGCCGAATCCCGCCAGGGCCTCGTCGGCCGCGTTGTCGATCACCTCCTGCACGACGTGCAGCGGGTTGTCGGTGCGGGTGTACATGCCAGGCCGCTGCTTGACGGGCTCGAGGCCCTTGAGCACGCGGATCGACGATTCTTCGTAATTGCCTTGTCTTGCCATCGCAGGGATTCTAGGAGGCGGTCCGCACGGCCCCGTCGTCGAGATCAAAGCGCATGAACCAGAACCCCTCGCGTGGCCGAAGGTGCTCCACTGCGCCGAGGCGCGTGTAGAAGCCCGGGCCGTCGGTGCCGAAGTACACCCGTGGCACATCGATGCGGCGCGCCTCGGCAAGCAGCGCGCGCACCAGGGCCGATCCGACACCGCGCCCGCGCCAGCCCGCCTCAACGACCATGCCGGCCAGCCAGGGCGTCCACTCGGGATGGTCCTCGTCGTCGTTCTCGACCAGGTTGACGGCGCCGATCGGCAGCCCGCCATGCAGCGCGACGAGGGTCATCGGCACGCGCTCGGCCGAGTCCGCCCGCGCCAGGCGCGCCGCCATGGCGTCGACCGTCGCGCCCGGCACTTCGGTCCAGAACTCCTCGTGGATCAGCGCTGCCACCCGGGCCTGGTGCTGCGGGCAGCGAAACAGATGCTCGACGACCGGGTCCATGACGCGATTCTCGTCCCGCCCGCTCAACCGCGCCAGGCGCGCCGGTAGCGGTCCATGCCGAGTCCGGCGATGTCGATCTCCGGCTTGCGGCCCGACACGAGGTCGGCAATCACGCGCCCGGTGCCGGCGGCCATGGTCCAGCCGAGGGTGCCATGCCCGGTCGCGAGCAGCAGGTTGTCGATCGGGGTGCGGCCGATGATCGGGGTGCCGTCCGGCGTCATCGGGCGCAGCCCGCACCAGAACTCGGCCTTGCTGACGTCACCTCCCTTCGGGAACAGGTCGGACACGACATGGTTGAGCGTGGCCCGGCGCGGCTCGCGCAGCGCTTCGCTGTAGCCGGCCAGCTCAGCGGTCCCGCCGACGCGGATGCGGTCCCCGAGCCTGGTCACGGCGACCTTGTGCGTCTCGTCCATGATGGTCGACTCGGGCGCGTACTGCGCATCCGTGATCGGCACCGTGATCGAGTAGCCCTTGACCGGATAGACCGGCACGTCGATGCCGAGCGGCTTGAGCAGCTTGGGCGAATGGCTGCCCAGCGCGAGCAGGACCTGGTCGGCCGTCAGCAGGCCGGCGCTGGTTCGCACGCCCGTGATGTGGTGCCCATCTCGCTCGAGGCCCTGGATCGAGGTGCCATAGCGGAAGCGCACGCCCAGGGTGGCCGCCATCTCGGCGAGCTGGTTCGTGAACTTGAAACAGTCGCCGGTTTCATCGCCCGGCAGGCGCAAGGCACCGACGAACTTGTGCTGGGTCAGCCGCAGCGCCGGTTCGACCGCACAGAAGCCTTCACGGTCGAGCACCTCGAACGGCACGCCGTACTGCTTGAGCACGGCGACATCGTCACCGATGCCGTCGAGCTGCTTCTGGGTCCGGAACAGCTGCAGCGTGCCCTGGGCCCGGTCGTCGTAGGTGATGCCGGTCTCGGCGCGCAGCGCCTTCAGGCAGTCGCGGCTGTACTCGGCGATCGGCACCATGCGGCTCTTGTTGAGCGCGTAGGCCTTGGCCGTGCAATTGGCCAGCATCAGGGCACCCCAGCGCCACATCGCGGGTTCGAGCAGCGGCCAGATGACGAGCGGGCTGTGGTGCATCACCATCCACTTGAGCGCCTTGATCGGCACCCCCGGGCCGGCCCAGGGTGAGGAGTATCCCGGCGAGATCTCGCCCGCGTTGGCAAAGCTCGTCTCGAGCGCGGGGCCGGCCTGGCGCTCGACCACTTCGACCTCGTGCCCGGCACGCGCCAGGTAGTACGCCGTCGTCACGCCGATCACACCGCCACCGAGCACCAGAACCTTCATCGCCATCTCCTGTTCGTCGGTCCCGACTGTAGACACCCCCTGCACCGGCAGACCCACGCGAGTTCCGCGAGAATGCCCGCATGAACGTCGCTTCGCAGGCCCCTCGGCTGTCAATGATGCAGGTGCTGCTGTGCGGCGCCGCAATCGTCACGCTGTCGATGGGCATCCGCCACGGCTTCGGTCTGTGGCTGCAGCCGATCACGATGGACCGCGGCTGGACGCGCGAGACCTTCGCGCTGGCGCTGGCGGTGCAGAACATCGCCTGGGGCATCGCCGGGCCGTTCGCCGGCATGCTGGCCGACCGCTTCGGCGCGCTGCGGGTGCTGCTCATCGGCGGCCTGCTGTACTCGGCGGGCCTCGTGACGATGGCGCTGGCGACCTCGGGCCTGGCCTTCATGGGCAGCGCCGGCGTGCTGCTCGGCATGGCGCAGTCGGGCACGACCTACGCCATCGTCTTCGGCGTCATCGCGCGCCAGGTGGCGCCCGAGAAGCGTTCCTGGGCCATGGGCATCACGGCCGCTGCCGGGTCCTTCGGGCAGTTCCTGATGGTGCCGGTCGAGAACGGGCTGATCAGCAGCCTCGGTTGGCAGACCGCGCTCTTCGTGCTCGGCATCGCGGCGCTCGCGATCCTGCCGCTCGCGTTCGGCCTGAGGGAGCCGCCGCGCGTCGTCGACCCGACCCACACCCAGAGCATCGGCGCCGCGCTGCGCGAGGCCTTTCGTTACCGCAGCTTCCAGTTGCTGATGGCGGGCTACTTCGTCTGTGGATTCCAGGTCGTCTTCATCGGCGTGCACATGCCGAGTTACCTCAAGGACAACGGCCTGACACCGGATGTCGCCACCACCTCGCTCGCGCTGATCGGCCTGTTCAACGTGTTCGGCACCTACCTCTCCGGGACCTTGGGCCAGCGTCTGGCCAAGCGCCACATCCTGGCCACGATCTACCTGCTGCGCTCGCTCGTCATCGTGATCTTCCTGCTGTCGCCACTGACGCCGTGGAGCGTCTACGTGTTTTCGGCCACGATGGGCCTGCTCTGGCTGTCCACCGTCCCGCCGACCAATGCGCTGGTGGCGCAGATCTTCGGCGTGCAGTACATGTCGATGCTCGGCGGCTTCGTGTTCTTCTCGCACCAGATCGGCAGCTTCCTCGGCGCCTGGCTCGGCGGCGTGCTCTTCGACCAGACCGGCAGCTACGACGTCGTCTGGTGGATCGCGGTGGCGCTTGGCGTCTTCGCCGCCTTCATCAACCTGCCGGTGCGCGAGACGGCGATCGTGCGCGCAGCGCCGCAGGCGGTGGCGTGAAGCGCAGCCGCCGCGTCCTGGTCTGGGTCGTCGCGCTGACCACGCTCGGCGCCGTGTTCGCCGCCTACCGCAATCCGCATCTGATGGTCGCGCTCGCGAACGCGGTCCTGGCCTGCTTCTGATGGCCACGGCTTCGCCTTGGGTGCAACGCTTCGCCAGCCTGATCCGGCCCGCAGGGACCGTGCTCGATCTGGCCTGTGGCAGCGGCCGCCACACGCGCTGGCTGCATGCACAGGGTTTCACGGTCACAGCCGTCGACCGCGATGCCGAAGCGGTGGCGGCGCTGAGCGAGTTTGCCGAGGTCGTGATCGCCGATGTCGAGAACGGCCCCTGGCCACTGGCCGGCCGCCGCTTCGACGCGGTGATCGTCACCAACTACCTCTGGCGGCCGCTGCTGCCGACCATCGTCGCGAGCCTGGCCGAGGGTGGCGCGCTGATCTACGAGACCTTTGCCGACGGCCAGCAGACCGTGGGTCGGCCTTCGAGGCCCGACTTCCTGCTCCGGCGTGGTGAGTTGTGGGCCGCCGCCGGCGGGCTGCGCATCGTCGCCTTCGAGGACGGCTTTGTGCAGGACCCGGCGCGCTTTGTCCAGCGCATCGCCGCCGTGGCCGAGCCGTCAGCCGGCGACGCTCCGGCGCGTTATGCCCTCGACGGGCCCGCATCGCCCGCCGGATAGAATCGCTGGATTGAAGGATTCCCCATGAAACCCATCGTTGGCAGCATCGTGGCGCTGGTCACGCCGATGCTGGAAGACGGCCGCGTCGACTACGAGAGCCTGCGCAAGCTGATCGACTGGCATATCGCCGAAGGCACGGACTGCATCGGCGTCGTCGGCACGACCGGTGAGTCGCCCACCGTGACGATCGAAGAGCATTGCGAGATCATTCGTGTGTCGGTCGAGCATGCGGCCGGCCGCGTGCCGATCATGGCCGGCGCCGGCGGCAACGCCACCGCCGAGGCGATCGAGCTGTCGCGTTATGCGCACAAGGTCGGCGCGACCTGTTCGCTGCAAGTCGTGCCCTACTACAACAAGCCGTCGCAGGAAGGCATCTACCAGCACTTCAAGGCGATCGCCGAAGCGGTCGACATGCCGCATGTGCTGTACAACGTGCCCGGCCGCACGGTCGCCGATGTGCAGCACGACACCGTGCTGCGACTGGCCCAGATCCCCGGCATCGTCGGCATCAAGGAGGCCACCGGCGACGTCGAGCGCGCCGCCTGGCTGATCAAGCATGCCCCGAAGGGCTTCTCGATCTATTCCGGGGACGACGGCACCGCGGTCGCACTGATGCTGCTCGGCGGGCACGGCAACGTCAGCGTCACCGCCAACGTGGCGCCGCGCCTGATGCACGAGCTGTGCATGGCCGCCATCGAAGGGGATGCCCGGCGCGCGACGACCCTCCACATGCAGTTGCTGTCGCTGCACAGACTGCTGTTCTGCGAACCGAGCCCGGCGCCTGCCAAGTGGGCGCTGGCCCAGATGGGCCAGTGTGGCGAGACGGTCCGGCTTCCCATCCTGCCGCTCACCGACGCCGGCCGCACCAGCGTCGGTCGGGCGCTGCGCGAGTGCGGGCTGGTCTGAGCCCGGATCACTCTTTCAAGATCAATGTGCGCGGCAAGGTTGCCGCGTCGGAGAACCTCAACGTGACATTTGCCTTTGCCCTTTCGCCCCAGCGCCTGGCCGTCCTGGCCCTGACGGCCGCCCTGGCCGGCTGCTCGAGTCTTGGCGACCTGATGTCGAGCCAGAAGGTCGACTACCGCAGCGCGGCGACACGCACCAAGGGTCTCGACGTCCCTCCGGACCTGACGCAGCTGGCACGCGAGGGTCGCTATCAGCCGACCGCCGCCGTGGTCAGCGCCGCTGGCGCGGGGACCGCACCGGCCGCAGCGGCGCAGGTCGCGCCGGTCAACGTGGCCCCGGGCCAGATCGGCGACATGCAAATCGTGCGCGACGGGCAGGCCCGCTGGCTCAGCGTGCCGATCGCGCCCGACGCGCTGTGGCCACAGGTCAAGGCGTTCTGGGTCGAGCGCGGCTTCACCATCGCGTCCGAGGACAGCAAGGCCGGCGTCATGGAAACCGACTGGGCCGAGAACCGGGCCAAGCTTCCGGTCGACGGCATCCGGGCCGTCATCGGCAAGGTCTTCGACAGCCTCTACGACACCGGTGAACGCGACCTGTTTCGCACCCGCATCGAGCGTTCGGCCACCGGCAGCGAGGTCTACATCAGCCACCGCGGCGTGCGCGAAGTCATCGTCGACAAGCAACAGGAGCAGGCGCGCTGGACGACCAGACCCTCGGACCCACAACTCGAGGCCGAGTTCCTGGCGCGCTTGATGACCCGCCTCGGCGCCAAGGAAGAAGTGGCGCGCACGGCACTGGCGTCGCCGGTCGCGCAGACGCCACTTGCGCGTGCGAGCGCGGTCGGCAATACCGCTGCGCTGGAGATCAACGAGGACTTCGAGCGCGCCTGGCGCCGTGTCGGCCTCGCGCTGGACCGCATCGGATTCACCGTCGAGGACCGCAACCGGGCCGACGGCCTGTACTTCGTGCGCTACGTGGACCCGAAGTCCCAGGGGTCGGCCAAGTCCTTCTTCACGCGCCTGTTCGGCAGCGAGGAAGCCGGCGCCGCCCAGCGATACCGCCTTGCGGTCAAGACGGCAGGCGCCAACAAGACGGTGCTGACGGTCCTGAACGACGCCGGTGTTGCCGACAATGGCGAGACCGCCCAACAGATCGCCAAGGTCTTGCTGACTGAACTGCGCTGAGCGCAGCGACGGGCGCCGGCCGGAGGGCCGGCGCCGCCGAATGAAGAAGGGCCGCCCGAGGGCGGCCCTTCTTCATGGTCGCGGTGAATTACTTCTTCACTGCGTCCTTGGCGGCGTCCTTGGCAGCTTCCACCGCGGCACCGACGGCGGCCGAAGCCATGTCACCGGCAGCGGTCACGGCGGCCGAGGCGGCGTCACCGCTCGCAGCCACCGCTTCCGACGCGGCTTCCACCACGGCAGATGCGGCCTCGGCGACCGGGGCCGGAACGACGATCGGGGCGGCCGGGGCGGGGGTTTCTTCTTTCTTGCCGCAGGCGGCGAGGGCGACGGACGCCACCAGGGCGGCCAACAGGAGCGACTTGTTCATGCGTATTCCTCTGAGGGGGTTTTTGGTTCAATCCGGAATCGAATCGAGGCCGGAGCCCATCGACGGGCCTCGGCCTGGCGCACACCCGCGGAGAACTCCGCGACGTGCACAGCCAATGATTATAGGCGGGACTAGGGGATTCCCTAGATGCCGAGGGGGCGAACCGGCCAAGCGGCCTCGGACCGTTGCACCGTGGCGTCAATCGCGTCCCGGCAGGCATGCGCCGCCACCGCATCCGAACCGGCCCAGCCGCGCCAGTGCACGCGGTCGTGCAATTGCACGAGCACCGGCCCGTCGTCCAGCATCAAGGTGGGCAGTTCCATCGCCACACCGTCCGCCGGCACGCGCGGATCGACCACATGCGACCACGCCGGCCGCCAGGCCGTGAACCTCGGGTGCCGGCGCGGGACGCTGTCGTAACTCGAGGCCAGCATGACCAGCCTGCGCTGTGGCCTGCGCAGCCAGCGCATCAAGGAGTCGCCGAATTCGGCATCGTCGAGCGGCCAATCGGCAAAGTCGGGATCGACCCACAGCAACTGGCGCGCACCACGCTCGTCGGCCGCGCGCAAGGACCAGCGCAGTGCGTCGTGGAACGAGGTTCGGGTGTCGATGGTGAGGGCGTCGATGGACATGGCGTGCTCCTGGCTGCGTCCGGGTGGCGGCCGGCCCGGGCAGCCCGTATTGTCCGTCAACACCCTGTGAGATCATCTCGCATGATCATCAATGCACCCTGCGTCGTCAGCCTCACCTGGACCTTGACCGACGCCCAGAACCGGGCCATCGACGCCCTCGACACGCCAACCGAGTTCTTCTTCGGGGGTGACGACCTGCTCGCCAGCATCGAGGACGCCATCGCAGGCCAGGACGTCGGATTCGAGACCCACATCCAGATCGAACCCGAGCAGGCATTCGGCGAGTACAAGCCCGCACTGGTCTGCTTCGAGCCGCGCTCGATCTTCCCGCCGGCGCTGGAAGTGGGGGTCGGATTCGAGGGTCTGCCCGAAGGACACCAGTCCAAGGACATGCCAACCGACGTGATCTACCTCGTCAGCGAGATCTTCCCCGAACACGTGGTGCTCGACGGCAACCACCCGCTGGCCGGAATGGCGCTGCGCATCAAGCTGCAGGTGCGCGCGGTGCGCGCCGCGACCGATGAAGAAGTGCAGTCCGCCACCGTCGGTGGCGCTGCGGTCAGCGTGCTGCGGACCGCTCCCGGCCCGAAAGCGATCCAGTAAAGACCGCCTTCAGGCGCTTCCCGTCGAGCCGAATCCGCCACCGCCGCGCGTCGACGCGTCGAAGTCATCGACGACCCGGAACCTGGCCTGCACGACCGGGACGATGACCAGCTGCGCGATGCGCTCCATCGGCTGCACCGTGAAGGCGGTGGCGCCGCGGTTCCAGCAACTCACCATCAGCGGGCCCTGGTAGTCGCTGTCGATCAGCCCCACCAGGTTGCCGAGCACGATGCCATGCTTGTGGCCCAGACCCGAGCGCGGCAGGATCATGGCCGCCAGCGCCGGGTCACCGATGTGGATCGACAGACCGGTCGGGATCAGCTCGGTCTGCCCTGGCGCCAGCACGAGCGGTGCGTCCAGGCAGGCGCGCAGGTCGAGTCCGGCGCTGCCTGGCGTGGCATAGGTGGGCATCTGCTCGACCATGCGGGGGTCGAGCACCTTCACATCGATGAGGGTCATGTCGGGTTCGGGGTCACGGCGCCCAGGCGCTGTGCGATTTCACGCACCAGTTGGCGCGCCAGTTCGAGCTTGGAGGCCGGCGCCAGTTCGCGCTCGCCGGCCGCGTCGACCAGCACGATCCGGTTGTGATCGCGACCGAAGGTCGCCGGGCCGAGGTTGGCCGCCATCAGCGGCACGCCCTTGCGCACCAGCTTGGCGCGCGCGTTCTCGATCAGATCATGGCTCTCCGCCGCGAAGCCCAGGCACCAGGGGCGCTGGCCGACCGGCAGCGCGGCGACCGTGGCCAGGATGTCGGGGTTCTCGGCGAAGGACAGGGTCGGCGCACCCTGCCCTGCGAGCTTCTTGATCTTGCGCTCGCTCGGCGCCGCGACACGCCAGTCGGCCACGGCGGCGGTCGCGACGAAGACATCGAACGCCGGTGCGAGCGGCAGCACGGCGTCGAGCATCTGCTGCGCACTGGTCACGTCGATGCGGCTGACCTGGCGAGGTGTGGACAGGTGCACCGGCCCGGCCACCAGGGTCACGCTTGCGCCAGCCTCCTGCGCCGCGCGCGCGATGGCGAATCCCATCTTGCCGCTCGAATGGTTGGTGATGCCGCGAACGGGGTCGATCGCCTCGAAGGTCGGGCCGGCCGTGATCAGCACACGCCGACCCTGCAGGACCTTGGGCTGGAACACCGCGATCAGGTCGTCGCGCAGTTCCAGCGCCTCGAGCATGCGCCCGTCGCCCGTTTCGCCGCAGGCCTGGTCGCCGTCGGCCGGGCCCAGGACCGTTGCACCATCGGCGCGCAGTTGCGCGACATTGCGCTGGGTGGCGGGGTGGGCCCACATCTCGCGGTTCATCGCCGGCGCGACGAACAGCGGCACCGTCTCGATCGGGCGTGCCAGGCACAGCAGGCTGAGCAGCTCGTCGGCGCGGCCCTGGACCAGACGGGCAATGAAATCGGCGCTGGCCGGGGCGATCAGGATCGCGTCCGCCTCGCGCGACAGGTTGATGTGCGCCATGTTGTTGTCGGCGCGTGCGTCCCATTGGTTCGTGTAGACCGGCCGGCCGCTCAGCGCCTGCATCGTCACCGGCGTGATGAACTGGCAGGCCGCTTCGGTCATGACGACCTGCACGGTGGCCCCGGCCCGGATCAGCTCGCGCGTCAGCTCGGCGGCCTTGTAGCAGGCCACGCCGCCACTGAGGCCCAGCACGATGTGCCTGCCGTCGAGTTCGAGCGTAGACGGGGACGGTTCTGTCATGGCGCGCACTCTAGCAGTCGCCGCTGGCTTCAATCGGCGCCATGGCACTTCTTGTACTTCTTGCCGCTGCCGCAGTGGCAGGGGTCGTTGCGGCCCGGTTCGGACGCCACGCGCCGGGGTTTGATCGCCGGTGCGTTTTCGACCCAGTACAGGCGCATGGTCTGGATCGCCTCGCAAGCCTGCTCGATCAGGGCATCGCGGTCCTCGTCCGGCGCCGCCGGCGGCTCGGTCAGGCGCTGCACGAAGGCCAGCAGTTCGCCCAGCTCGCCTTCTTCGGCACCCGGCCAGTCGGCCTCGAAGTCCTCGACCGCCTGCAGGAAGCCGCTGGCCCAGAGGTTGCCCGTGTGCAGGGCTTCGGCCACGTCCTCGGCACTCATGTCCCCGCTCGCCACGACCTCGGCGCGCGCGGCGTCGTCCCACTCGGCCATCAACGGGGCCAGGTGGATGGCCTCGGGCTGGCTGGCAATGTCTTCGGCGTCGAGCGCCTGCGCCACGCGCTTCCAGCGCCCCATCAGCCCGCGCTGGCCCGCCTGGGCGTCCTGTGGGTCACCGAAGGCGCGCTCGAAGGTGTCCCCGAGCAGGCGCGGGCACCACTCCTCGAAGGGCACGACGCGCGGGCCGGTCAGCAAGGCCGTGAAGTAGCCGTCGATCCACTCGGCGGACAAGGTCTCGTCGAACCCGTTCAGGCGCTCGCAGGTGGCGTCGAAGGCCCGTTCGACGGCGTCAGGCTGTGGGCCCGGCGTCATAGGCGTTGCGCGACCCAGCCCGGCACGGACGCCAGCGCCGCTGGCAATGCCTTGGCGTCGGTGCCGCCGGCCATCGCCAGGTCGGGCTTGCCGCCGCCCTTGCCACCGACTTGCTGGGCCACGAAATTGACGAGTTCTCCGGCCTTGACCTTGCCGATGCTGTCGGCGGTGACGCCGGCCGCGATCTGGACCTTGTCGCCGTCGACCGCAGCCAGCACGATGACGGCGGTCTTGAGCTTGTCCTTGAGCTTGTCCATGGTCTCGCGCAAGGCCTTCGCGTCGGCCCCGGGCAAGGTGGCCGCCAGGACCTTCAGGCCCTTGACGTCGACCGCCTGCGTGAGCAGATCGTCACCCTGGGACGACGCCAGCCTGCCCTTGAGCGCGACCACTTCCTTCTCGAGCGCGCGCACCTGGTCGAGCACGCTGCCGACGCGCGCGCCGACCTCGGCCGGCGTGACCTTGAGCGCTGCCGCCAGCGCGCCGACCGTGCCTTCGATCTGCTGCACATAGGCCAGCGCGTTGTCGCCGGTCACCGCCTCGACGCGGCGAATCCCCGCCGCGACACCGCCCTCGGCGACGATCTTGAACAGGCCGATGTCGCCGGCACGCTGCACATGCACGCCGCCGCACAGTTCGCGACTGCTGCCGATGTCGAGCACACGGACCGTGTCGCCGTACTTCTCGCCGAACAACATCATGGCGCCGAGCTTCTGCGCCTCGTCGATGCCCATCACGCGCGCTTCGGTCGCGGCATTGCCCAGGACTTCGGCGTTGACGAGGACCTCGACCTGGCGGATCTGGGCGTCGGTCACCGGTGCGTTGTGGACGAAGTCGAAACGTGTGCGCTCGGGCGAGACGAGCGAGCCCTTCTGCTGGACATGCGCGCCCAGCACTTCGCGCAGCGCCTTGTGCATCAGGTGGGTGGCGCTGTGGTTGCGGATCGTCTTCTGGCGCCGCTCGGCGTCGACCCTGGCGACGAACATGTCGCCGACCTCGACCTCGCCTTCGACGATGCGGCCATGGTGGCCGTGCACGCTGGCCTGGATCTTGAGCGTGTCCTCGACCAGGACGCGCGAACGCGGGTTGCGCAATTCGCCGGCGTCGCCGACCTGGCCGCCGCTCTCGGCGTAGAACGGCGTGTGGTCGAGCACGATCACCACGTCGTCGCCGGCATGGGCGCGCGCGACCGAACTGCCGTCGACGTAGATCGCCGTGACCTTGCTGTGCTCACAGACGAGGTGGTCGTAGCCGTGGAAGGTGGTCGCTTCGCCGCTGTAGTCCAGGCCCTGGGCCATCTTGAACTTGCCCGCCGCCCTCGCCTGCTCGCGCTGGCGGTTCATGGCCGCGTTGAAGCCGGCCTCGTCGACCGTGACGCCGCGCTCGCGGCAGACATCGGCGGTCAGGTCGAGCGGGAATCCGAAGGTGTCGTGCAGCTTGAACGCGAGCTCGCCGTCGATCTGCGTCGTGCCGCCGGCCAATGCACCTTCCAGGATCTCCATGCCATGGGCGATCGTCTGGAAGAAGCGCTCCTCTTCGACCTTGAGGACCTCGGTGACGCGCGCCATGTCGCGCCGCAGGTCCGGGTAGGCGTCACCCATCTCGCCGGCCAGGGGTGCCACCAGGGTGTGGAAGAAGGGCTTGCGTGCGCCGAGCTTGTAGCCATGGCGGATCGCGCGCCGCGCAATGCGGCGCAGCACATAACCACGGCCTTCGTTGCCCGGAATGACGCCGTCCGACACCGTGAAGGCGCAAGCCCGGATGTGGTCGACGATGACCTTCAGCGACGGTGAGTTCTTGTCGCAGTCCTGGCCGCCCACGGCATCCACTGCCAGCTTGGCCGCCGCCAGCAACCGCACGAAGAGGTCGATCTCGTAGTTGCTGTGCACATGCTGGAGCACCGCGGTCAGCCGCTCGAGGCCCATGCCGGTGTCCACGCTCGGCTTGGGCAGCGGATGCATCACACCGTCCTCGGTGCGGTTGAACTGCATGAAGACGTTGTTCCAGATCTCGATGTAGCGGTCGCCGTCCTGCTCGGGCGATCCCGGCGGGCCGCCTTCGACCTCGGGCCCGTGGTCGTAGAAGATCTCGCTGCACGGACCACAGGGCCCGGTGTCGCCCATCATCCAGAAGTTGTCGCTGGCGTAGCGCGCGCCCTTGTTGTCGCCGATGCGCACGATGCGCTCGGCCGGCAGCCCGATGTCCTTGAGCCAGATGTCGTAGGCCTCGTCGTCGTCGGCGTAGACCGTCGCCCAGAGCTTGTCCTTGGGCAGCTTGAAATGTTCGGTCAGCAGCTCCCAGGCGAACTTGATCGCGTCTTGCTTGAAGTAGTCCCCGAAGCTGAAGTTGCCCAGCATCTCGAAGAAGGTGTGGTGGCGCGCGGTGTAGCCCACGTTCTCGAGGTCGTTGTGCTTGCCGCCGGCGCGGATGCACTTCTGCGAGGTCGCGGCACGCGTGTAGGGCCGCTTGTCGAAGCCCAGGAACACATCCTTGAACTGGTTCATGCCCGCGTTCGTGAACAGCAGCGTCGGGTCGTCGCCGGGCACCACCGGGCTCGAGGCGACCACGGCATGCCCCTTCGACTCGAAGTACTTCAGGAAGGTGGCACGGATCTCGGAGGCTTTCATGGGGCTGTGCAGGAGGGTTCGCAAAGGCCGGACGAAGGGCCGGACGGCGTCACGGATTCTAGCGGCCGCCCTCAGGGCGAACGCCTACACTGCCCCGTCCTGCACTGCACCTCTGCTCCCATGCGACTGTCGTCCCTCTGGCTTGTGGCCCTGGCCCTGTGCGTCGAACTGGCGGGCGCGCAGCCCGCCGGCGTCACCAAGGCGTCCGCCGTCGAAGGCATCACCGAATACAGGCTCGACAACGGGCTGCAACTGCTGCTGGTGCCCGACAACTCCAAACCGACGACCACGGTCAACCTGACCTACCGCGTCGGCTCGCGTCACGAGAGCTACGGCGAGACCGGGCATGGCGCACCTGCTCGAGCATCTGCTCTTCAAGGGCACGCCGACCCACCGCAACCTCTGGAACGAGTTCAGCAAGCGCGGCTTGCGCGCCAATGGCTCGACCTGGTACGACCGAACCAACTACTTCGCAAGCTTCACCGCCAACCCAGACACGCTGCGCTGGTACCTGGGCTGGCAGGCCGATGCGATGACCAACAGCTTCATCGCACGCGCCGACCTCGACACCGAAATGACCGTGGTGCGCAACGAGATGGAGTCGGGCGAGAACAATCCCGGCCGCGCCTTGCTGCAAAAGACGATGTCCGCCATGTACCAGTGGCACAACTACGGCAAGAGCACGATCGGCGCCCGTGCCGACGTCGAGAACGTCGACATCGCGCGCCTGCAGGCCTTCTACCGCCGGCACTACCAACCCGACAACGCCACGCTCATCGTCGCCGGCCGGTTCGACGAGGCGCAGGTGCTGCAGCAGGTGGCCGAGGTGTTCGGCCCGATCGCCAGGCCGACGCGTGCGCTGGTGCCGACCTACACGCTCGACCCGCCGCAGGACGGCGAGCGGCAGGTGACGCTGAGGCGGGTCGGTGGCACGCCCGTGGTCTACATGGCGTTTCACGTTCCACCGGGTTCACATCCGGATGCGGCCGCGATCAGCCTGCTGGCCCAGGTGCTGGGCGACACGCCGGGCGGTCGGCTGCACAAGGCGCTGGTCGAAGCCCGGCTTGCGTCGGGCACGTTCGGCTTCGCATTCGAACTGGCCGAGCCAGGCGCCCTCTTCCTCGGCGCCCAGCTCGCTCCGGGGCAGGACATCGACAAGGCACGCGCGGCCATGGCCTCGGTGCTGGACCGCCTGACCACGACCGAACCCGTCACCGCGGACGAACTCGAGCGCGCGCGCACCCAGCTGATCAATGCCTGGAACGTCGGCTTCACCGACCCCGAGCAGGTCGGTGTCGCGCTGTCCGAGGCGGTGGCGATGGGCGACTGGCGCCTTTACTTCCTGAACCGCGACCACGTCAGGAAGGCCACCCTCGAAGATGTGCAGCGCGTCGCCAGGTCCTATCTGCTGACCGACAACCGCACCGTCGGCACCTATGTACCGACCGCGGAACCCAGGCGCGCGCCCGATCCGGCCCGGGTCGACGTGGCGGCGCTGGTCAAGGACTACCGAGGCGACGCCACGGCCCAGCAGGCCGAGGCCTTCGACGCCACGCCGGCCAACCTCGATGCGCGCACGCTGTCGGGCACCCTGCCCAGCGGCTTGCGTTTCGGTCTGCTGCCCAAGGGCACCCGTGGCAAGGCCGTGCAGGCCAGCTTGCAGCTGCACATCGGCGATCTGGCCAGCCTGCATGGCCAGGCCACGGTGGCCCGGTTCGTCGGTGCATTGATCGACAAAGGCGGCGCCGGCCTGACGCGGCAGCAGATCGCCGACCGCTTCGACAAGCTGCGCGCGCAGGTGGGCTTCTCGGCCCATGGACAGACGCTGGCCGTGAACATCACGACGGTGCGCGACAGCCTGCCCGACGTGCTCACGCTGGTGACCGAGTTGCTGCGCAAGCCCGCCTTCCCGGCCGATGCGCTCGAGGAGGCGCGCAGCGCCTGGCTCGGTGCGGTCGAGCGACAACGCAAGGAGCCCGGCGCCGTCGTGCGCGATCGGCTGAGTCGCCATGGCAATCCTTACCCGTTGGGCGATCCGCGCCATGCCGCCGACTTCGACCAACAGGTCGCGGACATCCAGGCCGTCACGACCGAACAACTCAAGGCCTTTCACCGCAAGTTCGTCAGCGCCGCCAGCGCGGAATTCGCGGCGGTCGGTGACCTCGACGCCGACGCGCTCAAGCCGGCCTTGACCAAGGCACTCGGCGATTGGGCCCGCCCGGCCGAGGGCAAGCAGACCTATGTGCGGGTGCCTCAGCCCTTCGTGACGGTGGAGCCGGCACGGTTCGTGCTCAACACGCCGGACAAGCCGAACGCCGAGATGCGCGCGGAGTTGTCGGTGGCGCTCAACGACACCCATGCCGACTATCCGGCCTTCACGCTCGCCAACCACATCTTCGGCTTCTTCGGCAGCAGCCGGCTGTGGGTCCGCATCCGCGAGTCCGAAGGGCTGAGCTACGACGTGCACTCCTACGTTCAGTGGAACCAGTTCGAGCCCAACTCGCTGTGGGTGGCGGGCGCCATCTTTGCGCCGCAGAACCAGGCCAAGGTCGAGAAGGCCCTGCAAGACGAGCTCGCTCGCTCGCTGCGCGACGGGTTCACGCAGAAGGAACTGGACGAGGCACGCGAGGGCCTGCTGCGCTATCGCGCCTTGTCGCGCGCGCAAGACGATCGGGTGGTCGGGGCGCTGGCCAGCAACTTGCATCTGGGCCGCCAGTTCGCACTGTCCCAGCAGGTCGACGACGCCCTGGCCAAGGCCACACTGGAAGAGGTCAACGCCGCCTGGCGGCGCCACATGGTGCCGGCCCGGATGTCGATCGCCTGGGGCGGTGATTTCAAGCCCTGAGGCCAACCCTGTCAGCACCACCGACTCGCGAGGATCCGCTAGGCACTCCGTCAGGTCTGAGATCATTGTGCGATCCACCCCTTCACCGACAAAGGAAAACAAGCCATGGCCAGCCACGCCGCCTTCAGCTGGGACGACCCCTTTCACCTCGACGCCCAGCTGACGGGTGACGAACGCGCGGTGCGCGATGCGGCCGCCGCCTATTGCCAGGAACGCCTGGCCCCGCGTGTGCTCGAGGCCTTTCGCAACGAGCAGACCGACGTGGCGATCTTTCGCGAGATGGGCGACCTGGGCCTGCTCGGCCCGACCCTCCCCGAGGCCTATGGCGGCGCCGGCCTGAACTACGTCTGCTACGGCCTGGTCGCACGCGAGGTCGAGCGCATCGACTCGGGCTACCGCTCGATGATGAGTGTGCAGAGCTCGCTCGTGATGGTGCCGATCTACGAGTTCGGCAGCGAGGCCACGCGCGCCAAGTACCTGCCCAAGCTGGCCAGCGGCGAGTGGATCGGCTGCTTCGGCCTGACCGAACCGAACCATGGCTCGGACCCGGGCAGCATGATCACGCGCGCCAAGAAGGTGCCGGGTGGGTATGCCTTGTCGGGCACCAAGATGTGGATCACCAACAGCCCGATCGCCGATGTCTTCGTGGTCTGGGCCAAGGACGACGAGGGCGCGATCCGCGGCTTCGTGCTCGAGAAGGGCTGGAAGGGCCTGTCGGCGCCGGCGATCCACGGCAAGGTGGGGCTGCGCGCCTCGATCACCGGCGAGATCGTGCTGGACGGGGTGTTCTGCCCGGAGGAGAACGCGTTCCCCGACGTGCGCGGCCTGAAGGGGCCGTTCACCTGCTTGAACAGCGCGCGCTACGGCATCGCCTGGGGCGCGCTCGGCGCGGCCGAGGACTGTTTCCACCGGGCCCGCCAGTACACGCTGGACCGCAAGCAGTTCGGGCGCCCGCTGGCGGCCAATCAGCTGGTGCAGAAGAAGCTGGCTGACATGCTGACCGAGATCTCGCTCGGGCTGCAGAGCTGTCTGCGCCTGGGGCACATGAAGGACGAGGGCTCGGCGGCGGTCGAGATCACGAGCATCGTCAAGCGCAACTCCTGCGGCAAGTCGCTCGACATCGCGCGCCAGGCGCGCGACATGATGGGCGGCAACGGCATCAGCGACGAGTTCGGCGTGGCGCGCCACCTGGTCAACCTGGAGGTCGTCAACACCTACGAGGGCACGCACGACATCCATGCGCTGATCCTCGGGCGCGCGATCACGGGGATCGCGGCGTTTTCGTGATGGACATCCCGCAGCCGCTTCAGGGCGTCCGGGTCCTCGACCTGTCGCGTGTGCTGGCCGGACCCTGGGCTGGCCAGTTGCTGGCCGACTACGGCGCCGACGTCATCAAGGTCGAGCGGCCCGGCAGCGGCGACGACACGCGCGGCTGGGGTCCGCCGTTCTGGGGCGAAGGCGAGGCGCGCACGGCCGCCTACTACCTCGCCGCCAACCGCGGCAAGCGCTCGGTCGCACTGGATCTGGCCGACGCCGAAGGTGCTGCCATGGTGCGCCAGATGGCTTCAGTCGCCGATGTGCTGCTCGAGAACTACAAGGTCGGTCAATTGAAGCGTTACGGCCTCGACGCCGCCGCGCTGATGGCGCTGAACCCGGCATTGATCTACTGCTCGATCACGGGCTTCGGCCAGGACGGGCCCTACGCCCAGGCCGCCGGCTACGACTTCGCGATCCAGGCCACCGGTGGCCTGATGAGCATCACCGGCGAGAAGGACGGCACGCCGGGCAGCGAACCGCAGAAGGTCGGCGTCGCGGTGTCCGACCTGTTCACCGGTGTGTACTCGGTCACCGCGATCCTGGCCGCCCTGGTCGAGCGTGGACGCACCGGTCGCGGCCGGCACATCGACGCCGCCTTGCTCGACACCCAGGTCGCGATGCTGGCCAACCAGGCCAGCAACTACTTCGTCGGCGGCCGGGTCCCGCGCCGCATGGGCAACGCGCATGTCAACATCGTGCCCTACCAGGTGTTCGCGACGAAGGACGGCTACATCGTGCTGGCGGTCGGCAACGACGGCCAGTTCAAGCGCTTCTGCCAGCTGGCGGGACACGAAGACCTGTCGCTCGATCCGCGCTACGCGACCAATGCCCTGCGGGTCGAACACCGTGCCGAACTGGTGACGGTGCTCGGCCCCTGGATGCGCGAGCGCAGCACCGCCGAATGGACCGCGCTGCTTGAGCCGAACGCGGTGCCCTGCGCGCCGATCCTCGACATCGACCAGGTCTTCGAGCACCCGCAAGTGCTGGCCCGAGGCATGAGGGCGGAGGTGGACGGCGTGCCGATGGTGGCCTCGCCGATGCGCATCGACGGCCAGCGGCCGATGGCCTCGATCGCCCCGCCGTCGCTCGACCAGCATGGCGCGGCGGTCCGCGCAGCCCTGAAAGCAGGGAAGAACTGGCCGAGCTAAAGTCAGCGCACTGAAGGAGATCACCATGGACATGAAGACTTCCCCGCTCGCCACGCTCAAGGACCCCGGCCTGCTCAAGACGGCCTCGCTGATCAATGGCGAGTGGGTGTCCGGCAAAGGCACCTTCGCCGTCACCGATCCGGCCACCGGCGCCAAGCTGGTCGACGTGGCCGACCTCGGCGTCGCCGAGACCCAGCAGGCCATCGACGCCGCCAGCAAGGCCTTCCTGAGCTGGCGCACCAAGAGCGCCAAGGAACGTGGCGCAGTGCTGATGAAATGGTTCCACCTGATGGTCGAACATGCCGACGACCTGGCCCGGATCATGACCGCCGAGCAAGGCAAGCCGCTTGCCGAGGCCAAGGGCGAGGTCATGTACGGTGCCAGCTTCATCGAATGGTTCGCCGAAGAGGGCCGCCGTGTCTATGGCGAAACCGTGCCGACGACCGACGCCAACAAGCGCTTCCTCGTCATCAAGCAGCCGATGGGCGTCTGCGCCGCCATCACGCCCTGGAACTTCCCCAACGCGATGATCACGCGCAAGGTCGGTCCGGCGCTGGCAGCAGGCTGCACCGTGGTCGTCAAGCCGGCCGGTCAGACGCCGCTGTCGGCGCTCGCACTGGCCGAACTCGGGCAACGTGCCGGATTGCCGGCCGGTGTGCTGAACATCATCACGTCCAAGAGCTCGGCCGCGATCGGCAAGCTGCTGTGCGAGAGCGAAGCCGTTCGCCACCTGTCGTTCACCGGATCGACCGAGGTCGGCCGCATCCTCGCGGCGCAGTGCGCACCGACGATCAAGAAGCTCTCGCTCGAACTCGGCGGCAACGCGCCCTTCATCGTGTTCGACGACGCCGACCTCGACAGCGCAGTCGATGGCGCGCTGGCCAGCAAGTACCGCAATGCCGGCCAGACCTGCGTCTGCGCCAACCGGCTGTACGTGCAGGACGGGGTCTACGACAAGTTCGTCGAAAAGCTGGCGGTCAAGGTCAAGGGGATCAAGGTCGGCAATGGCTTCGAGGCTGGCGTCAACCAGGGCCCGATGATCGACGACAACTCGATCGCGAAGATCGAGAGCCATGTCGCCGACGCCCTCAAGAAGGGCGCCAAGCTGCTCACCGGCGGCAAGACGACCGGCCGCTTCTACGAGCCGACCGTGCTCACCGAGGCGACAGCCGACATGCTGTGCGCGCGCGAAGAGACCTTCGGCCCGGTGGCGCCGGTGTTCCGCTTCAAGACCGAGGAAGAAGTGCTGGCGCTGGCGAACGACTCCGAGGTCGGCCTCGCGTCGTATTTCTACAGCCGCGACATCGGGCGCATCTTCCGCGTCGCCGAGGGCCTGGAGACCGGGATGGTCGGCATCAACACCGGCATCATCTCGACCGCCGAGGTGCCATTCGGCGGCGTCAAGCAGTCGGGCCTGGGGCGCGAAGGCTCGCACCACGGCATCGACGACTATGTCGAGATCAAGTACCTCTGCCTGGGCGACATCCTGAAGTAGGGCCGGGTCAGGTGAAGGTCGGCGGCCCTTCGTCGTTCGCCGCCGGCCCCTGCCCACGCTCGACATGCTGGGCGAACCCGGCGCGGCCGACGCTGGCCGTCTCCATCGCCTGACCGACGGCGCGCCGCAGCAGCGACTCGGCGTCACGCCCATGCTCCGGGTACAGCGCCAGCCCGGCACTCACGGCAACCGAACATTCGCTGCCGGCCACCGCCACCGGCTGGCTCAGGGACCGAGCGATCTTGCCCGCCACGCGCGGGCCATCGGTGTTGGTGTCGATCCAGGCCAGCAGGACGGCAAAGGCGTCGTTGCCGAGCGAAGCCACGACATCGCTGGCCCGCAAACCGGCCCGGATGCGCACCGCCACCTTGCGCCGCAGCACATTGGCCGACTCGGCCCCGAGCGCGGCCTCGGCGCTGGCCAGGCCGTCGATGCGCAGCGCAATGAGCGCCATCGGGGCCGGCTCGCGCTCGCGCAGGGCGAGCAGGTGCGTCATGTGCTCGAGCAATTGCGTGTGGTTGGGCAGGCCCGTGGCGAGGTCGGTCGCATAGGCCTTGCGGGCGCCTTGTTCGAGTCGCTTGCGCTCCACCGCCAGACGAACCGCGCGTGCCAGCGCTTCACCGCCCGCCTCGCGCAATGCCAGGACATCCTGCACGCCGTGGCGCAACAGCCTGAGCGCCAGCGCCGCCTGCGGCTCGGGCGCCAGCACGAGCACGGCGGCGTCCAGCACCGCCTGCTGCAGCGCCGACCAGTGCAGCAGTTCCTCCAGCGAGCGAAGCACGCTGCTGTGGATCAGCACTGCGTCGAAGGCATGCTGACGCAGGGCGGTCGCGGCCTCGGGCAGGCTGGCACAGGCATGCACGGTGAAGGGCCCCCAGGCCGAAGTCGCCAGGTCCGGCCCTTGGAGGCCGCAGCACAGGATCTGGATCGGTTCGCTCATCTCGGCGACCATGATGCGGCATGCCGGCGCAGATCCATACCCCGAAAACACCGAGGCCCCGCGTGTGCGAGGCCTGATGCAGATGCGAATCTGGAGCGGGAGAAGGGATTCCGCTCCATGTCTATTCTAGCTGCAGGGCAACGTTTGAGGACTCTTGAGTTGTAGCACGATGATGTGATTGTGACGCGCGCGTTGCGAGGGCGCGCTGACCAAAACGTCGCCGTCCCTATGGCGCTGAAAAGCTAGACCCCGTGCGCCACCAGTCCGGTTCCGAGGTCGACTACTAAGAATATTCCCAGGGAAGTTGAGGCGAACTCCACACTTCAGCCGTGCCAATGTGCGCTGGATCAGAGCGCGGTTTGCACGGCGATGTGAGACTGCCGCGACGCCAAAATCGGTTCGATGCAGGTGTAGGGATTCCGATTTGCACCAGCGTTGAAAGGCCGACAGGTGCTTAGTCGCCAACAGCGTGCCATGCCGCAAGACTTGCCCCATTTCCCCTGGTATATCAACCCGGGATATTGAACTCGTCATCCTCAAGCAATGGAGATTACTGTGCACACATTCGATCGCGCCCGGGTTTGGTTCGGCTTGCTCCCATCGCTGCTTCTCGCGGCTTTCGGCTCCGGCTGCGGGGGGGGCGATCCCACCGTACAGCCGACGACCCGTATGCCGGCGCCGTCAGCAGCGATTGTTGACCCGTCACTCTGCGTCACACCAGTGGCGGGCGAATCCGGAAGCCTCTCCTACCTCATGGTAGGTGGCTCGTGCGTCAATTGGTCACAGGTACTAGGCGGTCAGGTCATCCAAGCCGAAAATCGCGCGCACGCTCTCTCAGCATCGCCAACGGCAGTGGACGCTACCGCGCTGATGAACTGGGCAGAGGTCGCTTTTGCGCAATACTTCCCGAGCAGACGACAGAACCAAGTCTTGTCACCCTATATCTATCGTTTCTACCCGGAAACAGGGAACTACCTTGGAGTCGCGGGTACGTCGATCTACGTTCTTGGCCCGGTTGCGGGCAGCGACGCTGTTCCTGCGTACGTCGGAGAAATTGCCAACTTCGCATGCGACGTACTTCCGGCAAGCTGCAACGCCGCGCCAGTGGCCAAAGCTGGCTCGGCGCAGAGCGTTGTAGCCGGAACTGTCGTCACGCTCGATGGAAGCGCCAGCTCAGACGCCAATGGTGACCCATTGACCTATGGCTGGACGTTGACGTCAAGGCCTGCTGGCAGCACCGCTTTCCTGAGCGGAGCCACTAGCGTCAAACCGACTTTCATTGCAGACAGAGCGGGCAGCTACGTTGCTACGCTAGTTGTTAGCGACGGAAAGGTCAGCAGCGCAGCGGTAACGGTCACAGTTACGAGTACATCGCCTCCGCCATTGACGGCCGAGGGTGTGTATAGCGGCAAACTAACCGGCTCCCCGTATAGTAGTGACTATAGAATTATCGTGCTCGAAACTGGGGAGTATTGGTCAATTTATGGAGTGGACTCACTTTCCGTATTTACGATTCATGGTTTCGCGCAAGGAAATGGCGTATCCAACAACGGTCTGTTTACGTCATCGAACGCACGGGACTTTGGCGCTGTACCAGCACTATCTGCTACGGTAAGTGCCACGTATAATCAAACCACAAAAACAATCACCGGGAACTTACTGTATTGGTTCGGGCTAGTTGGTTTTAGTGGTGTAGCGTTTCCAGCTTCATTCTATAATTATGACGCTTCGCCTTCGATTGCGGCGATTTCTGGCTCCTGGCTCGGAACAGTTGGAGGAACTGGCGAATCTGTTGCAATCAACGTTGGAATCAATGGCTCAGTGACTACAAATTCTGCGCTGGGATGCGCAACCACGGGTACATTGACGCCGAGAGCGTCAGGCAAGAACATCTTTAATGTTACGTTGACCTCTGGATCTGGTTGCGCCATAAAGAATCAGATAATGACGGGAGTCGCTATTTACTACAAGCTATCAAATGGCAAGACCCAGTTCATAACTACGATCATATCTGGGGATCGAACACTCGGATACTTGGTCCTTGGCGATAGATAGCCATCCCTCAATAGCATTGTCAACCCAAACCGCCTTGTCCGCGACTTGCTGCAGGCACTGGGACACGACCTCGCTCGGACCGGCATGGATCGGCCGACCGTTCGGTGAGTCAAATGCAGAAGGACGCCGCGATCAACTGCTGGGCGAGGGGCAGCAGGGACGCCCTTATGGCGAAGTGGACCGCCGCAAGTCTTGCCCTCCTGCACGCTCACGCAGCGTGACACGGTCGCGCAGCCAGCCATCTAGATGTTGATGGTCAATAGGTTGTTCCCGCCGAGTCTGGAAGCGGGAGGCCTGAAGCCGAGGGCCGAGTGGGCTCGGCGGTTGTTGTAGTAGTCGAGGAAGGCTGGCAGCCAGGACGTGCGCTCCGCGCTGTTGTGCCAGAGCCGCCCGTAGGCCCACTCCCGCAGACAAGTCTGGATGAAGCGTTCGGCTTTGCCGTTCGTCTGCGGGGTGTAGGGACGCCGCCAGTGTGTCAGAAGGCCGCTCGCAATCACTTTCGCGACGGCAAGCGTGCGGCTCCCAGTTGTCGCGTGAATCTCGCGCCTACCGACCGCTTCTCGCAGCCGCTGCGGCACCACCAGCCTCACGACATACATGTCGCTTGGCCGCCTATGGACACTAGAGATTTGTGCCACGAACACTCCGTAGATGTAGGAGTGCCCTGTAGCGGCGCATCAAGAAGGACAATTCCTCATTGGAATCAATCGTCTATCCAGATGTGGAGCGGGTGAAGGGAATCGAACCCTCGTCTAAAGCTTGGGAAGCTGCCGTTCTACCATTGAACTACACCCGCGTCGGGCGTGAGTTTACGCGATCGGAGCCTCGTCGCCAGTCGCGTCAGGGCTTGATGTAGGCGTACCCGTCGCCCTGGCGCTGGATCAATTCCACCACGCCCGCTGGCACGTAGCCGATCTTGGGCAGCATGTCGTCATAGGTCAGCTTCTGAGCGCGCATGGTGTTCTCGCAGGCCACGACCTTGACGTTCTTGCCAAGAGCATCCGCGACCCGCTGCGCGACCGGGGAGCCGGCCTTGAGCATCGCGATGCCAGGTCCATAGACGACGACCTCGGCGGTCACCTTGTCCTCCCCCAGATCGGCCTGGACATTGCGTACGTTGTTCAGGGTCAGGTTCCATTTGGCCGGGTCGTTGTCGCTCACCTGGAACACGACCTTGCTCTGGCCCCAGGCCGCGCCGGAGAGCATCAAGGCGACGCACAGACCGGCCAGGGCGCGCGCGACGGACTTCGATCGGATGGCGTTCATCATCGACTCCTTTGAAAATCAGTTGGAACTTGTAGTCGGCCTGTTGCCGCAGCGATGCCATGGGGCATTCCCTAGCCAGCCGACCCAGTGGAGGTGCAGCGCCCGGTCGCGACGATGCCCCCAAGGTCGGCAACGTGGCGCTCGACGGCACAATCGTCGAGATGACCGAAGATCTCGAGGCGCCCGCCGCCCCTGACCGTCCGCGTGCTGGCCACATCCGCAGCTTCGTGCTGCGCCCTGGACGCATGGGGCCCGGGCAACAGCGCGCGCTGGAGGAACTCGGGCCGCATTTCCTGGTTCCCTACAAAGCCGCTGGTTCCGACTGGGATGCGACCTTCGGGCGCCAGGCCCCGCGTACTCTGGAAATCGGCTTCGGCATGGGCGACGCCACGGCGCAGGTCGCGGCCGCGCTGCCGCAAAACGACTTCATCGGCGTCGAGGTGCACGGGCCCGGTGTCGGCGCGCTGCTCAAGCAGATCGGTGAACGTGCGCTGACGAATCTGCGCATCGTGCAGCACGATGCGGTCGAGGTGCTGCAGCACATGGTCGCGCCGGGCAGTCTTGCCGGCGTGCACATCTGGTTCCCGGACCCCTGGCACAAGAAGCGCCACCACAAGCGGCGCCTGATCCAGCCGCCGCTGGTGGCGCTGCTGGCCAGCCGCCTGGCGCCGGGGGGTTATCTGCATTGCGCGACCGACTGGCAACCCTATGCCGAGCAGATGCTGGCCGTGCTGGCCGCCGAGCCCCAGCTCGTCAACACGGTCCCCGACTACGCGCCCTGCCCGCCCTGGCGGCCGCAGACCAAGTTCGAGCGGCGCGGCCTCAAGCTCGGCCACGGCGTCTGGGACCTGGTCTTTGTCAGGCGGTCCAGCTGATCCAGCCGGTGTAGGCGGTCAACAGCACGATCGCGCCGAAGGCGATCCGGTACCAGGCAAACGGGATGAAGTCGTGCGTCGACACATAGCGGATCAGCCAGCGGATGCACAGCAGCGCACTGACGAATGCGAACACCGTGCCCACCGCGAACATCGGCAGATCGGCCCAGTGCAGCGCGGCCCGTTCCTTCCAGACCGAATAGGCGCCGGCGGCGATCAGGGTCGGGATGCCGAGGTAGAAGCTGAACTCGGTGGCCGCCTTGCGTGACAGCCCGAACCACATGGCGCCGATGATGGTCGCGCCCGAGCGACTCGTCCCCGGTATCAGGGCCAGGCATTGCACGCAGCCGATCTTGAACGCGTCCAGGGCCGACATGTCGTCGATGCTTTGCACACGGGGCACGAGGCCGCGCGAGCGCTGACGCAGTTCGACCCACCAGATGATCAGTCCGCCGACGATGAAGGCCGCGGCCACCGGCACCGGGTGGAAGAGATGCGCCTTCACTGCCTTGCCCAGCAGCAGGCCGACCAGCGCGGCGGGCATGAAGGCGATCGCCACGTTGCGCGCGAATCGCTGCGCCACCGGGTCATGCGTGATGCCGGTGACGGTACGGCGCAGGCGCGCGCGGAATTCCCACATGACGGCGAAGATCGCACCGGTCTGGATCGCGATGTCGAACACCTTGGCGGTCTCGCCGGTGAAGTCCAGCAAGGACGCCGCCAGGATCAGGTGGCCGGTCGACGAGATCGGCAGGAATTCGGTGAGGCCTTCGACCACACCCATCAGTGCGGCCTTGAGGAGGAGGATCGGGTCCAAGCGTCTCGCGCCGCGAACGGCGTTCCAGGTGGCGCCGTGACGGCGGGAAAGGGAAGACTTCAGCAGCGCGCGATGATAGCCAGTCGGTCGCGCGCCTCAGGGCTTCGGGCCGAGCGTGAACTGCAATCCGGCCGCCGTGACCCTGAGGTCCACGACCGTCAGCGCTTCGTCACGCAGGCGCTGCACCTGGTGCTGCGGCAGCCGGTAGAGCACCACATCTTCGAGCATCGGGCCCAGCATGGCGGCGGCGAAGCGGTCGACATGGATCGGTCGGGAGCCGCGCTCGGCTGGCGAACCCGTCTCGATCATCACGTCTCGCAAGCGCAGGCTGTGGTCCGCAGCTTCAAAGCGCACGCCGGCCGACAGCACGATCCTGGCCTCGAGCCGCTCGGTGGCGCCCTGTCGGCTGGTCTGCAGGTCGACCCGCGCGCGCAGCCGGTCGTGTTCGGCGTCGGCCACGACCTGCGGGTTGGCCAGCTTCAGACCGACCACGTCGAGCCAGCGCTGCGGAGTCGACAAGCGGGCCGAGAGCTGATCCGACAGCTGGGATTCGCTCAGCGTGACGCGCGAGGGCACGGTCGCGCAGGCCGACAACAGCACCAGCGCCGTCAGTTGCAGCCAGCTTCGGACGATTGCGCAAGGCTTGATGGACATCGCGGCCATCATCGGGCAACGCGGGCGCTAGGGCCAGTGTTGACCCCGATCGGCGCCACGCGTTACATTACTGACCGACTAGTCATTAACCATGCCCGTCATTTCCCGTCCCAGACAACGCCGCAAGGAAGCCCGCCCGGGCGAACTCATCGATGCCGCACTGGATCTCTTCGTCGAGAAGGGCTTCAGCGCGACCCGCATCGAGGAGGTGGCCTCGCGCGCCGGTGTCTCCAAGGGCACGCTCTACCTCTACTACGCCAGCAAGGAAGACCTGCTCAAGGCGGTCATCAGCGAGCGCGTGTCGAGCGAGATCCTGGCCGGCGCGCAGCAGGTGCAGCAGTACAAGGGTTCGGCCGCCGATCTCCTGCGCGATGTCGTCTCGCAATGGTGGCTGAGGATCCTGGACGGCCCGGTGTCGGGCGTGTTCAAGATCCTCATCACCGAAGTCCGCAGTTTCCCGGAGATCGGCGATCTGTGGCTGCGCGAAGTCATCAACCCGGGCGAACGCCTGATCGGCGACATCCTGCAGCGCGGCATCGACGCAGGTGAGTTTCGCCCCGTCGACCTGCCCACCGCGGTGCACTCGCTGATCCTGCCGATGGTCATGCTGTGCCTTCACAAGCACACGCTGGGCGCCTGCTCGCATGCGCCGCACGACATCGATCCGCGCCGCTTCGTCACCGACCACATCAACCTGATGCTGCACGGGCTGTCGGCCGTCCAGCCTGCCAGCACCTCGCCCAGGACAGCCAAACGTCAGAGCCGCCCATGAACAAACGCTGGACCTGGGGCGCCGCCCTGCTGCTGCTGGCCCTGGTCGTTGGCTGGGCCGTGCAGCGCCAAGTGAGCAGCCGATCGGTCGCACCCGCGCCGGCAGCCGTCCAGCCGACCGCCCTGATGCTCACGGCGCAGGATCTGGTCGAGCTGCGCGAGCGGCCCTTGGCGCGCGGAATCGAGATCACCGGCACGCTCAAGGCCGAGCGCAGCGCGTTCGTCAAGGCCCGCGTGGCCGGTGAAATCCTCGACATCGCCGTGCGCGAAGGCGAAGCGGTGCGCAAGGGCCAGGTGGTCGCGCGCGTGGATCCGACCGAGGTGGCCTTGCGTCTGCGCCAGGCCGAGCAGAATGCGCAGGCCGCCCGGGCCCAACTCGACATCGCGCGCCGCGCACTCGGCAACAGCAAGGCCCTCGTCGCCCAGGGCTTCGTCTCGCCCACCACGCTGGACACCGCGCAAGCGAACGAAGCCGCGGCCGACGCGTCGCTCCAGGCCGCCCTTGCGGCGGTGCAACTGGCGCGCAAGGCCGAGGCTGATGCAACGCTGCTCGCACCGCTGTCGGGTCTGGTCGCGCAGCGCCTGGCCCAGCCCGGCGAGCGCATCGGCATCGACGGCCGCGTGCTCGAGATCGTGGACCTGAGCCGGCTCGAGCTCGAAGCGGCAGTGCCGCAGGACCTGGCGCCACGCATCCAGCTTGGAGCGCCGGCGTTCCTGCGCGTCGACGGTCTGGACGCCGAGCTGTCGGCCCAGGTCGCGCGCATGAACCCGAGCGCCCAGAGCGGCACACGCGCCGTGACGGTGTACCTGACTGTGCCGCCCCACCCGGCGCTGCGCCACGGCCTGTTCGCGCATGGCCGGATCGTGCTCGAGCAGCGGCCCGCACTCGTGCTGCCGCTGACCGCGGTCCGCCTCGACCAGGCACAGCCCTATGTGATCGAGGTGATCGGCACCGGCGACGGCGCGCTGCAGACCGTGCAACGCCCGGTGACCCTGGGCGCGCAGGGCCGCGTCGATCACGCCGGCGGCGAACAGGTCGAGATCGTGAATGGTCTGGCGGCCGGCGCACGTGTCCTGACCGAGCGTGCCGGTCTCGTGCGCAGCGGCACGCCGGTGACGCTGGCGGCTTCCGCCAGCGCGCCCTGAGCCCGCAGGGCCAACGCCGGAGCCGAGCACCATGTGGTTCACGCGTGTGTCGATCGCCAACCCGGTCATGGCCACCATGGTCATGCTGGCCTTCGTCGTGCTCGGGCTGTTTTCCTACCAGCGGCTCAAGGTCGACCAGTTCCCGAACATCGAGTTCCCGACCGTTGTCGTGCAGACCGACTACCCGGGTGCGTCGCCCGAGATCGTCGAGAACGAGGTCACGCGCCAGATCGAGGAAGCCGTCAACTCGATTGCCGGCATCAACCAGCTCTATTCGCGCACCTACGAGGGCTATGCGATCGTCATCGTGCAGTTCAACCTCGACATCGATGGACGCAAGGCGGCCGACGATGTGCGCGAGAAGCTGGCCCAGGTCAAGGCCAAGTTCCGCACCGAGGTCAAGGAGCCGCGCATCTCGCGCTTCGACCCCTCGTCGCGGCCCATCTACACGCTGGCGCTCACGCCGGACCCGTCCACCCTGCCGGCCGGCGCCCCGCCCTGGAGCCAGCAGGCGCTCACGACCTTTGCCCACCAGACCGTCAAGAAACGGCTCGAGAACGTGCCCGGCGTCGGATCGGTCACCGTGGTCGGCGGCCTTCAGCGCGAGATCAATGTCTATCTGCGCCCGCGGGACCTCGAGGCCCAGGGTGTCGGCGCCGAAGCGGTGCTGGCGGCACTGCGCAACGAGACCCAGGACCTGCCGGCCGGCACCGTGCGCACGCGCGAGCATGAACGGGTGGTGCAGATCAGCGCCCGCATGCTCAGGCCCGAGGACTTCAAGACCCTGATCGTGGCGCGCCGCGGCGGCGTGCCGGTGCGCCTGGCACAGGTGGCCGACGTGGTCGACGGCCCCGAGGAGGTCGAGAGCCTGGCGCTCTACAACGGCCAGCGCACCCTGGCGCTCGATGTGCAGAAGAGCCAGGGCGACAACACGATCGAGGTCGTCGACGGCCTGACGACGGCGGTGGCGGCGCTGCAAAGGGAGCTGCCGCCCGGCATGCGGGTCGAAGTCGCGCGCGACAACTCGCGCCCGATCCGGGTCTCGGTCACGAACGTGCGCCGAACCCTGCTCGAAGGCGCCGCACTCACGATCACGATCGTGTTCCTGTTCCTGAACTCCTGGCGCTCGACCGTGATCACCGGGCTGGCGCTGCCGATCGCCCTGATCGGCACCTTCCTGTTCATGTACGCGATGGGCTTCTCGATCAACATGGTCACGCTGATGGCGCTGTCCCTGTGCGTGGGCCTGCTGATCGACGACGCCATCGTCGTGCGCGAGAACATCGTGCGCCATGTGCAGATGGGCAAGAGCGCGCATGACGCAGCGCTGGCCGGGACGAACGAGATCGGACTGGCCGTGCTCGCGACCACGTTGTCGATCGTCGCCGTGTTCCTGCCGATCGGATTCATGGGCGGCATCATCGGCAAGTTCTTCCACGAGTTCGGCATCACGATCGTCGCCGCGGTGCTGATCTCGATGTTCGTCAGCTTCACGCTCGACCCGATGCTGAGCTCGATCTGGCACGACCCGGCAATCGACCGCGAAGGCCAGCCCTTCGTCCCCAAGGGCCTGTACGACCACACCCTGGGCCGGCTGACCCATTGGGTCGATCGCGCCTCGCACCGCCTGGGCGACGGCTACCACCTGGCGCTGACCTGGTCGCTCAAGCACAAGCTGGCCACGGTCGGCATTGCTGTCAGCACACTGGTTGCGAGCGTGGCCGTGCTGCCGCTGGTCGGCACCGAATTCGTGCCGAAGGCCGATTTCTCCGAGACCTTCATCAGTTTCCACACCCCGGTCGGGTCGTCGATCGAGGTTACCGAGCAACGCGTGCAGCAGGTCGATGCGATCGTGCGCGCCATGCCCGAGGTGCGCTACACGCTGACCACGATCAACAGCGGGGCGGCGCAAGGCCGCATCTATGCCTCGATGTACGTGCGCCTGGTCGACCGCAAGCAGCGCCAACGCAATGTCGACCAGATGTCGGTGCCGCTGCGCGCGCAGCTCGCCCGCATTCCCGGCATCAACGTGACCCATGTCGGACTGCTCGATGCGGTGGGCGGCAACAAGCCGATCTCACTGTCGGTGCAGGGCAGCGACCTGGCGGAATTGCAGCGCCTGACCCGGGCCCTGATGCCCAGGCTCGCAGCGATCGATGGCCTGGTCGACCTCGATTCGAGCCTCAAGCCCGACAAGCCGACCCTGTCGGTGCAGGTCCGGCGCGACGAAGCCTCCGACGCCGGGCTCTCGGTCGGGGCGCTGGCGTCCACGTTGCGCACCCTGATCGCCGGGCAGACCGTTGGCAGCTGGCTGGCGCCCGACAGCCAGACCTATGACGTCAAGCTGCGCCTGACCCCGGGCGCGCGCGAATCGGCGGCCGACCTCGAGCGACTGGGGCTGAGTGCCGGCGTCAATGCCGACGGATCGATGCGCACGGTCCGTCTGTCCCAGGTCGCGCAGGTGCTGCCCTCGACCGGCGCGAACCAGATCAATCGGCGCGACCTGAACCGCGAGGTCGAGCTGACCGCCAACACCGACCGGCGCGGGCTCGGGGAAGTGTCCGCCGATATCCGGCGCGTCCTGGCCGAGCACCCGCCGCCGCCAGGCTACAGCTACCGCTTCGGCGGCTCGACCAAGGACATGCAGGAATCATTCGCCTATGCGCTGTCGGCGCTCGGGCTTGGCGTGATCTTCATCTACATGATCCTCGGTTCACAGTTCCGCAGCTTCATCTCGCCGCTGGCCCTGATGAGCTCGCTGCCGCTCACGCTGATCGGCGTGGTCCTGATGCTGCTGCTGTTCCGCTCGACCCTGAACCTGTTCTCGATCATCGGCGTCGTCATGCTGATGGGGCTCGTGACCAAGAATGCCATCCTGCTCATCGACTTCGCCATCCGCAGCCGCGCCGCCGGCATGGCGCGCAACGAGGCCCTGCTGCACGCGGCCCGTGTGCGCCTGCGCCCGATCCTGATGACGACGCTGGCCATGATCTTCGGCATGGTGCCGCTGGCGTTCGCACTGTCCGAAGGCAGCGAACAGCGCGCCCCGATGGGCCAGGCCGTGATCGGAGGCGTGATCACGAGTTCGATCCTGACCCTGGTCGTGGTGCCCGTGATCTACTGCTATCTCGACGACCTGACGGCCTGGGTGCGGCGCCGACTTGCCCCGCGTCAGCCCGTGGTCGGCACCCCGTCCTAGAATCGGGTAGCCTCTCGCTTTATACCCACCCAGGTATCATCCATGAACGTTGAACTCGCCCGCTACAACATGATCGAGCAGCAGATCCGTCCCTGGGACGTGCTCGACCCTGGTGTCCTGTCGCTGCTCGCTGCGGTCCGGCGCGAGGAATTTGTCCCGCCGGCCTATCGCACGATGGCCTTCGTCGACACCCAGGTGCCGCTGCCCGGGGGCCAGCACATGCTGGAGCCCCGTGTCGAGGCGCGTCTGCTTCAGGAGCTGCAGGTTCATCGCCACGAGTCGGTGCTCGAGATCGGCACCGGCAGCGGTTTCATGGCCGCCTTGCTCGGCCACCGCGCCCAGCGCGTCATCACGCTCGAGTGTTACCCCGAGCTGGTTCGCGCCGCCACCGAGAACCTGGCCCGTGCCGGCATCACCAATGTCCAGGTGCGCCAGGTCGAGCCCTTCGAAGGCGCCCAGGGCCTGGCCGCGGAGGGGCCGTTCGACGTGATCCTGCTGTCGGGCTCGGTGCCCGAGATTCCCCGTGTGCTGTTCGATCAGCTCAAGGTCGGCGGACGCCTGGCCGCGATCGTCGGCGAAGAGCCGGTGATGCGCGCGCGTCTGGTCAAGCGCAGCGGCGAGCACGCGTGGTCGCAGACCGACCTTTTCGACACCGTCGCCCCGCGTCTGGCCGGCTTCGAGCCGACGTCGCGTTTCACTTTCTGAACCGATGGACGAACTCCAGGTCAGCGCTCTGTCCGGCTTTGCCAAGCGCCATCCGGCGCCGGTGCTGCTCGACGTGCGCGAACCCTGGGAGACCGCGCTGGCGTCGATCGACCTGCCCGGCGTGACCACCCTGCGCGTGCCGATGGCCCAGATCCCGTTGCGCCTGGCCGACATCCCGGCGCTGCAACCTGTCGTCTGCATTTGTCATCACGGGGTGCGCAGCGCGCAGGTCGTCGCATTCCTGCTGCATGTGGGCCGCACCGACGTGTACAACCTGCGCGGTGGCGTCGAAGCCTGGGCGATCGAGGTCGATCCGACCATGCCACGCTACTGAATGCTCCGCAATCCAAGAACCCAACCGAGGAACCACTTCATGCTTTCGACGCGTTTCACAGGCATTGCCCTGGCCGTTGCCCTGACCTGCGGTCTGACGGCCGGAGCCCATGCCCAGGGCCTGAAAGCGCTGTACGAAGCGGCCCGCAGCTACGACGCCACCTATCTGGCCGCACGCGCGCTGGCCGATTCGGCCCAGCACCGCGTGGCCCAGTCGGAAGCCCTGGCCCGGCCTTCGGCGGCCCTGACGGGCAGCGCCACCACGAGTGCGGTCAACCCGACGATCGGAAATTCAGGCGACAGCAACGCTGTCGGTGCCACCGTCAGTGCGCGCTACCCGATCATCAACAATCTGAACTCGGCCACCATCGAGCAGGCGCGCCGGTCGCTGGAACTGTCCCAGGCCGATCTGGCGAGTGCCGAACAGGACTTGATCCTGCGCCTGTCCCAGGCCTACTTCGACGTGCTGGCCGCCCAGAACACACTCGCCACGACCCAGGCCAGCAAGACCGCCATCACCGAACAGCTCGCGTCGGCCAAGCGCAACTTCGAAGTCGGCACCGCGACCATCACCGACACGCGCGAGGCGCAAGCCCGCTTCGACCTTGCGACGGCCCAGGAGATCGCGGCCGACAACGATCTGCGCGCCAAGCGCATCGCCCTCGACCAGCTGGTGGGCGCGACCGATGTGGCGCCCAATCCCCCCAAGGTGCCGGTGACCCTGCCGGCACTCATCCCGGCCAACCCCGAGACCTGGGTCGGCAGTGCCGACGTCCAGCATCCGACCATTCGCCGCGCCCGCGCAGCGCTCGACGTGGCGACGCTCGAGATCACGAAGGCCAAGGCCGCCGAACGGCCGACGCTGGACGCCATCGGCTCCTTTGGCAGCACCCACACGCGCGGCGGCGTCGTCCAATACCCCGGCACCCAGACCACGGCCACGATCGGCGTGCAGCTCAACTGGCCGCTCTACACCGGCGGCGCCACGGGCAACCGCATCAAGGAAACCCTGTCGCTCGAAGAGAAGTCCCGCAACGACCTCGAAGCAGCGCGCCGCGGCGTCGCCCAGGGCACCCGCGTGGCGTTCTTCGGTGTCCAGTCCGGCATGGCCCAGGTCCTGGCCCTGGAAGCGGCCGAGTCGTCCAGCAAGCTCGCGCTCGAAGCGACCCAGCTCGGCTACAAGGTCGGTGTGCGCGTCAACCTCGACGTGCTGAATGCGCAGACCCAGCTGTTCCAGACCCAGCGCGACCTGGCCAAGGCGCGCTACGACGTGCTGGTCGGCGGCCTGCGCCTGCGCCAGGCCTCGGGCCAGCTGACCGCCGGCGACGTCGAGGCCCTGGACCGCCTGCTGACGCAGTAAGGCGTTGAGCAGGCGCGGCAGATCAGCCCGCCGCCCGCGGCATGAGTGCAAGGATGCGCTCGGCCATGCGCGAAGACGCCCCGCGATGGGGCGCGACGAAGGCCAGCGCGGCGGCTCTCAGGTGCTCGGGATCGCCGTCCGTGGCCAGCCTGCAGGCCTTGTCCACACCGGCCCGGATGTCCGGCACCCGCGTGGCTGCACCGGCCGCGAGCGCGAGTTCCGCGGCCTCCGCAAAGTTGAAGGTGTGCGGCCCCATCACGAGCGGGCAGCCACAGGCTGCCGCCTCGATCAGGTTCTGCCCTCCCAGCGGCTCGAAGCTTCCGCCCAGCAAGGCCGCGTCGGCCGCGCCGTAGTAGAGCGGCATTTCGCCCAGGCTGTCCCCGAGCCAGACATCGGCATCGATCGCGTCTGGCGGAGGTGCGTCCGCCCATGTGCTGCGCCGGCGCAGCGTCAGCTCGTTGCGACTGCACGAGCGCGGCAACCTCGTCGAATCGCTGGGGGTGGCGCGGCACCAGCAACAGCAGCGGCCGCGGCGCCGGCAGCTTCTGCCATGCCGCCAGCAAGGGTCCCTCTTCCCCAGCGCGTGTGCTGGCGGCCAGCACGACCGGTCGGCCGACCGCCGAGCGCCAGCGACGGCCGAGGGCCAGCGCATCGGCGGCCGGGGTCATGTCGAACTTCAGGTTGCCGCAGACCTCGACCCGTGGTGCACCGGCGCCGCGCAGGCGCACCGCATCGTCCTGCGTCTGAGCCAGCACCAGGGCCAGTTGCCGGGCCGCAGGCCACATCAGGCTGCCCAACCGGCGCCCGCGCTCGGCACTGCGCTCACTGAGGCGGGCATTGGCCAGCACCATGGGCACGCCTGCGGCGCGCGCCGCGTATTGCAGATTCGGCCAGATCTCGGTCTCCATCAGGACGCCGACCGCAGGCCGATGGCGCGCCATGAAGCGGCGCGCGGCGCCCGGCGTGTCGTAGGGCAGCCAGGCCTGGGTGTCGCCGTCGCGAAGCAGTGACTCGCCAGCCGCGCGACCGGTCGCGGTGCCATGGGTCAGCAGCAGGCGCAGACCGGGTTGGCGCGCACGCAGTGCCTCGATCAGCGATGCCGCCGCACGCGTCTCGCCGAGCGAGACGGCATGCAGCCACAGGGCCCCGGGCGCTGCCCTCGGGCCGGCGAGCGCGAGCCGCTCACGCCAGTGCCACCGATAGGCCGGCTCCGAGCGGCCCCGCCACGCCAGGCGCGCCAGATAGAGCGGTGTCAGCAGCCGCAACAGGGTCGAGTAGACGGCACGCGCGAGGAACTCGCTCATGGGGCTTGTTGGTGGGCGCGGCAAGCGGCTCAGTGCGAGGCCTTCGTCACCTGGGCATCGGGTTTCACGTCGCGCAAGGCGGCCATGAAGGTCGATTCGATACGAGCCAGCGCACGCCGGGTATGCCCTTCGAAGCGCAACACGAGCACCGGCGTCGTGTTGGACCCGCGAACGAGACCGAATCCATCGGCAAAGTCCACCCGCACACCGTCGATCATGCCGACTTCGCCGCCTGGGAACACCAGGCGGCCTTCGGCCACGCGCGCCTGCAGTTCGGCCACCACCCGTGCGGGTTCGCCTTCGGCACAGGCCACATTCAGTTCGGGCGTGCTGAAGCTGCTGGGCAAGGCGTTCAGGACACGGCTCGGGTTCCTGGCGCGCGACAGGACCTCGAGCATGCGGGCCGCGGTGTAGGTGGCATCGTCGAAGCCGTACCAGCGCTCGCCGAAGAAGACGTGGCCGCTCATCTCGCCGGCCAGAGGTGACCCGACCTCCTTCATCCTCGCCTTGACGAGCGAGTGCCCGGTCTTCCACATCAGCGGCACGCCGCCTGCGGCCGTGATCACTGGCGCCAGGCGCTGGCTGCACTTGACGTCGAAGATGACGGTGGCGCCCGGCTGGCGCTTCAGGACGTCGCGTGCGAGCAGCATCAACTGCCGGTCGGGGTAGATGATCTGCCCGTCCTTGGTGACCACGCCGAGGCGGTCACCATCGCCGTCGAAGGCCAGGCCGAGCTCGGCGTCGGTGGACTTCACGACCTCGATCAGTTCGGCCAGGTTCTCCGGCTTGCTCGGATCGGGATGGTGGTTGGGGAAATCGCCGTCGACTTCGCTGTACAGCTCTTGCACCTCGCAGCCGAGGGCGCGCAGGATGGCGGGCGCCGAGGCGCCGGGGATGCCGTTGCCGCAGTCGACGGCGATCTTCATCGGCCGCGCCAGATGCGCGTCGCCAACGATGCGCGCCAGATACTCCGGGCCGATGTCCATGCGCGCGCTGCGGCCCTTGGCTCGCGCGTAATCCTGGGCCTCGATGCGCCGGCGCAGGGCCTGGATCTCATCGCCATAGATGGCACGCCCGGCGAGCACCATCTTGAACCCGTTGTAGTCCTTCGGGTTGTGGCTGCCGGTCACCATGATGCCGCTGCGGCAGCCATGCGCGTCCCGCGTGGCCGCCACGTAATAGAGCATCGGTGTCGTCACCGCACCCAGGTCGACCACGTCCAGCCCGGTGGACTTCAGCCCCCGCACCAGTGCAGCCGCCAGGCCCGGCCCCGAGAGGCGACCATCGCGTCCGACCGCGACTGCGCGCTCGCCTTCGGCCCGCGCCGCGCTGCCGAAGGCGCGCCCAAGGTGCAACGCGAAGCGCTCATCGATCGTCTGCCCGACGATGCCGCGGATGTCATAGGCCTTGAACACGGAAGGGGCAACTCGCATGGGGACCGACCCGTCGATGAGGTGGCGCGATTGTAGGGAGGCCTGCCGTACTGGTCAGTCGTCGGCCCGGCTGTCGATTCGTCGCGCAGCGGCCCGGGCGCTCCCCCGCGCTGCCTACACTTGCCTGCATGCAACTCACACCTCCCATGCTGCGTCGCTCGGCCAGGGCCTGGATCAGTTGGGACCTCGAGACGGTCGGGCCGGCCTGGCTTCAATGGGTCTGGACCCTGCTGTTCGCAGTCGCCATTGCACTTGGATTCACGCTCTTTGGCATGGCGGCCAACGCCAGCCGGGACCCGTCACGATGGCTGGACCTGGCCCTGTGGGGCCGCTGGTACCGCGTCAACTTCACGATCTCGCTGACGATCTCGCTGCTGATCCACCTGCTCTTCGCGATCGCGATTCCCTCGGTTGGCAAGGCGCGCATCGGCAGGATGACGCACGGTCGGCGTGCCGTTTTCTTCACCGCCATTCCGATCTCGGGCGTGGTCGTCGGCTGGCCGCTGGGCATGTGGCTGGTCGGACAGAACATGGCGCAGTGGATTCACATCCGCAACCCGGCCGAGTTGCTGAGCAGCGCGGTCCTGTCGATCCTCATCAGTTTCATCATCTTCCTCTTCTTCAACGCGCGCGCCAGACAGATGATGGCCGAGAAGCGCGCCACCGAAGCGCAGTTGCGCCTGCTGCAGGGGCAGATCGAACCGCACTTCCTGTTCAACACGCTGGCCAACGTGCAGACCCTGATCGAGCACGAACCCGTCAAGGCGCGTCAGACCCTCGAGGCCTTCACCGACTACCTGCGCGCTTCACTCGGTGGCCTGCGCAAGGACAAGAGCACCCTGGGCGACGAACTGGACCTGGCGCGCGCCTATCTCGAGCTGATCCAGGCCCGCATGGGCGAGCGGCTGCAGTTCACCATCGAGGCAGATGCCGGGCTGCGCGCCCTGCCGATGCCGGCGCTGCTGATCCAGCCCCTGGTCGAGAACGCGATTCACCACGGGCTCGAGCCCCAGGTCGATGGCGGCATGCTGCGCATCCAGGCGCGCATCGGGACGGCGACACGCTGCGCATCACGGTCAGCGACGACGGGCGCGGCCTGAAGGCGCCCGCGCGCCTGGATCGACGCCCGGGCATGGGCATGGCCCTCGACAACGTCCGCCAGCGACTGTCCGCCGCGCATGGTGACGCCGCCGCGCTCGAACTGACCGAACTGAACCCGGGCACGATGGCGGTGCTGCGTCTGCCCATCGATGCTGCTCAGCCATGACACTTGCCCTGATCGCCGACGACGAACCGCACCTGGTGCGCCATCTGAAGACGCTGCTGGCCCGCGCCTGGCCCGAGCTCGAGTTCACCGAACCGGCACGCAATGGCCTCGAAGCGGCCGAGCTCATCGCTGCCCACAATCCCGATGTGGCCTTCCTGGACATCCAGATGCCCGGCCTGAGCGGGCTCGAGGTGGCCCAGGGCATCGAGGGCCCGACCCGGGTCGTGTTCGTGACCGCCTACGACGAGTACGCCGTCGGCGCCTTCGAGCACGAGGCGCTGGACTATGTGCTCAAGCCGGTCAAGGCCGAACGCCTGGACCAGACCGTACAACGCCTGCAGCGCAGCCTGGCTGCCCCGCAGCAGGTCGACGATGCCCGGCTGGCGGCCGCGCTGCGCAGGCTGCTGCCCGAGCGGCCGGTCGAACCCCTGCGCTGGATCCGTGCCAGCAGCGGTGAGCTCACGCACCAGATCGCAGTCGACGACGTGCTGTTCTTCCGCGCCGACGAGAAGTACACCTGCGTGCAAACGGCCCAGGCCGAGCACCTCGTGCGCACGCCGATCGCAGAACTCGCGGCCACACTCGACCCCAAGTGCTTCGTCCAGGTGCACCGCTCCACGATCGTCAATCTGGCGCATGTCAGCGGCACGCGCCGAGACGACGCGAGCCGACTGTTCCTGAGCGTGCGCGGCAGCGCCCACGAGCTGCCCGTGAGCCGCGCCTACGTTCACCTGTTCAAGGCGATGTAGCGAGCGCGAGCGGGAAGTCCCGCTGCCCGGCTTCAGTTCTGCGCCTGCGCGTCGATATCAGGACCATCACGCCTAGGACCGGACTGCCGCAAGCCGGATCCGCCCGTCGATGGCACACCTGGCGCCCCCACTGGAGTCTGTTCATGGCCTTGATCCCTGCGCTGCGCGACAAGCTGCGCTACATGCCCATTGGCCGCACGCTGTCGCTGTCGTTCGGGGCCATGCTGCTGATGACGGCGATCGTCGCCGTGCTTGCATGGCATGGCATCTCGGGCGTGAACGAGAGGGCCAGCACACTGGCCGGCAAGTGGTTGCTCGGCGTCGGGCACCTGTCCGCGCTGCGCACCGAAATCCGCGAGTCGCGCGAGTTCGAGATCAAGCACAGCAGCACCGAGAACGCCAAGAACCACGAGCGCTACGAGCGCGAGATCGCCACCCTGAACGAGTCCATCAAAGCCCACCTGTCCGCGATCGAGAAGACCGTCGACGGCGACGAGGAGCGCGCGCAGTTCAAGTCCTTGAGTGACGCCTGGGCAGGCTATGCCGAGTTCCAGAAGCGGGTGATCGCGCTCGGTCGCGAGAACAAGCAGGACGACGCCGCCGAAATGAGCCAGTTCGGTGCCAAGACTGCGTTCGCAAAGAACGCCGACGCCGCCGTCAACCTCATCAACTTCAATCTGGAAGGCGGCAAGCAGGCAGCTGAACAGGCGCACCGGTTGGCCGACGCAGCCGAAGTGCTGGTCCTGGCCGTCACGGTTGTCACCTTGGTGCTGGGCTCGTTGCTGGCCTGGGGCATCACGCGCCGCACGCTCATCCAGCTCGGCGGTGAACCGCGCGCTGCCGTCCTGTTGGCCCGCGCCGTGGCCGACGGCGATCTGACGACTTCGATCAAGGTGCGCAGCGGCGACGGCCGCAGCCTGATGGCCCGCCTCGAGGCCATGCAGACCAGCCTGGCCGGCACCGTGAGCCAGGTTCGGCGGGGCGCCGAAGGCGTGGCCACCGCCGCCGAGCAGATCGCCCAGGGCAACCAGGATCTGTCCAACCGCACCGAACAGCAGGCCAGCGCGCTGCAGCAGACCGCGGCGACGATGGACGAGCTCGGCACCACCGTGCGTCACAACGCCGACAACGCGCGCCAGGCCAGTCAACTGGCCCAAGGCGCGTCGAGCGTGGCCGTCCAGGGCGGCGAGGTGGTGGGGCGTGTCGTCGAGACCATGAAGGGCATCACCGACAGCAGCCGTCAGATCGCCGACATCATCTCGCTGATCGACGGCATCGCCTTCCAGACCAACATCCTCGCGCTCAACGCAGCGGTCGAGGCGGCACGCGCCGGCGACCAGGGACGCGGCTTTGCCGTGGTCGCGTCCGAGGTCCGCAGCCTGGCCCAGCGCAGCGCACAGGCCGCCAAGGAGATCAAGGGCCTGATCGACACCAGCGTGCAGCGCGTCGAACAAGGCACCGCACTGGTCGACCAGGCCGGCAAGACGATGCTGGAGATCGTCAACTCGATCCGCCGCGTGACCGACATCGTCGGCGAGATCAGTTCCGCCAGCACCGAACAGAGCAGCGGCGTGGCCCAGGTCGGCCAGGCGATCGCCAAACTCGACGAGAACACGCAGCGCAATGCCGCGCTCGTGGAGCAAAGCACCGCCGCCGCCCAGAGCATGCGTCAACAGGCCCAGTGCCTCGTCGAGGCGGTCTCGGTGTTCAGGTTGGCCCCGTCTGCGGTCGTGGCCGACGCACCGGTCGGCGACCGACGCGGACCCGACCGCGCCACCAATGTGGCCCGGCTGACGGCCTCGCCGCGTCGCGCCGAGCCGCGCTTCGAGGCGGCCCGGTCGACACCGCCAAGGCCCGCCGCAGTCGCCACCGGCACCGACGACTGGGCCGAATTCTGACTTCGGATCTGGCCACCGGGACCGATCGGTAGGCCACGACGACAGGTCCGAAAACGGCCAGCGCGTTCCTGGTCGCGGCCTATCATGGCCCGATGGAACTCGAGCCCGACGCCGCCTATCTCGCCTTCAAGGCACGTGATGCGAGATTCGACGGGCGGGTCTTCGTCGGCGTGACGTCGACCGGCGTCTATTGCCGCCCGGTCTGCCGGGTCCGCACGCCCAAGCGCGAGAACTGCCGCTTCTTCGCGACGCCGGCCCAGGCCGAGGCGGCCTCGTTCCGGCCCTGCCTGAAATGCCGGCCCGAGATTGCGCCGGGGCTGTCGCAGATGGATTCCTCGCAGTCGCTTGCCGGCACCGCAGCGCGCTGGATC
This sequence comes from uncultured beta proteobacterium, assembly GCA_963706655.1. Classification (GTDB taxonomy): domain Bacteria; phylum Pseudomonadota; class Gammaproteobacteria; order Burkholderiales; family Burkholderiaceae_C; genus Rubrivivax. The sequence continues at coordinate 169,779 of CAVPNN010000015.1, read as the reverse complement.
GAGCAGGCGGTGCACGGTGGCGATCCGATCCGCCTGCCCAACGTGGCCCTGCGTCTCGGCGTCACCGATCGTCATCTGAGGCGCATCTTCCACGCCGCCCATGGGGTGACGCCGCGTGACTACCTCAGCACGCAGCGCCTGCTGCTGGCCAAGCAGTTGCTGACCGACAGTGCCGAGCCGATTGCCCAGGTGGCGCTGGCCAGCGGGTTCGAGAGCCTGCGCCGGTTCAACGCCGCCTTCGTCGAGCGCTACCGCATGAACCCGACGCGGTTGCGCCTCGACCGGCGCGCCAGCGAGATCCGCACGCCCGCGCTGCGTCTGGCCTGGCGGCCACCGTATGACGTGGCGGGCATGCACCGTTTCTTCGCCACCCGTGCGCTGGGCGCGGTCGAGATGACGATGCCGTCGGGCTTTCGGCGCACGCTGGCACTCGAGCACCGTGGACATGTTCTCGCAGGCTGGATCGAGCTCCAGTGGATGCCCGAGCGGACCGAGGTTCATGTGCGGGTCGACCCCGCGCTCGGTCCCGCGCTCGGCGCCGTGCGCCAGCGTGTGCGGGCGGCGCTCGATCTGGACGCCGACCCCGCGGTCGTGGACCGATCGATGCCATCCGGCGCATGTGCCGGAGGGCGCCTGCCAGGCAGCTTCGACGGTTTCGAGAGCGCGGTGCGCATCATTCTTGGACAGCAGGTGACCGTGCGCGCGGCACGCACGCTGGCCGAGCGCCTGGTGCTCAGGCTGGGGCTGCCCCTCACCACACCCTGGCCGCAGCTGAGCCACTGTTTTCCGACACCTCTGGCGATCGCCGACGCCGATGCCGAGGTCCTCGGCAAGCTCGGCATCGTGCGCCAGCGCGTGCGCGCCTTGCAGGCGCTGGCGCGCGCCGTTGCCGACGGCAGTCTGAGCCTGCACCGCCACGCGCCGCTCGAATCAACGCTCGATGCACTGCGCGAACTGCCCGGCATCGGAGAGTGGACGGCGCAACTGGTCGCGATGCGGGTGCTGGGCTGGCCCGACGCCTTTCCCGCCACCGACATCGGTGTGCTCAACGCCCTCGCGACCCGCGACGCCAAGGCCGCGGCACGGATCGCCGAGGCCTGGCGGCCCTGGCGTGCCTATGCCGTGATGCACCTGTGGCAGACATTGGAGACCCCCGCATGAAGACCGCACCGGCAAGCCTCGTGGCCCAGGCCCGATTCGACTCACCGATCGGTCAGTTGACCGCGGCCGTGACGGCACGGGGGCTGGCCCAGCTCTGGTTCGAAGATCCCGGGCTGCGCGACCTGCCCGACGACCCGGCGCACCCGTGGCTGGCCCAGGCACGGCAGGAACTCGAGGCCTACTGGGGCGACTGCAGCCGGACGTTCTCGGTGCCACTCGACCTCCATGGCACGCCCTTCCAGCAGGCCGTCTGGCGGGCCTTGCTCGGCATCGAGGCCGGCCACACGCGCAGCTACTCCGACGTTGCCAACGTGGCAGGCGCGCCGCGCGCCGTGCGCGCGGTCGGGGCGGCGATCGGGCGCAACCCGGTGGTCATCATCGTGCCCTGCCACCGCGTGATCGGCCGCGATGGCAGCCTGACCGGCTTTGCCGGCGGGCTGCAGCGCAAGGCGGCTCTGCTGGCGCATGAGTCACCTCAACAAGCGCTGGCATGAATCGACGCGACCTGATCGAGTTGTTCACGTTGGCCGCACTGTGGGGTGCGGCATTCCTGTTCATGCGCGTCGCGGCACCCGACTTCGGTCCCATTGCACTGACCTTTCTGCGCGTGGCCGGGGCGGCCGTGCTGCTCGTGCCGCTGCTGATCCAGCGCGGCGAAGCGGCGGCACTTCGACAACATTGGCGGCCGATCCTGGTGGTCGGCATCACCAATTCGGCCCTGCCCTTCCTGTGCTTCACCTTCGCCGCGCTGGCCATCACGGCCGGGCTGTCCGCGATCTTCAATGCCACCACCCCGCTGTGGGCCGCATTGATCGCGTGGCTGTGGCTGAAGGACCGCCTCACGCCACTGCGTTGGGTGGGCCTGGCGATCGGTTTCGCGGGCGTCGTGGGACTGGCGTTCGACAAGGCCAGCTTCAAGGCCGGCGCGCTCGGGGTCAGCCCGGCGCTCGCCTTGCTGGCCTGCATCGTGGCCGCGGCGCTGTACGGTTTTTCGGCCAACTACACCAAGCGCCGGCTGACCGGGGTGCCGCCGATGGCGATTGCCGCCGGCAGCCAGTTGTCGGCCTCGCTGGTGCTCCTCTTGCCTGCACTGTGGGCCTGGCCAGCGGTGACGCCGTCGCCACTCGCCTGGGGCTCAGCCGTGGTGTTGTCGGTGGCCTGCACGGCAGTGGCCTACATCCTCTACTTTCGGCTGATTGCCCATGCCGGACCGGCCAACGCAAGCGCGGTCACCTTCCTGATCCCGGGCTTTGCCGTGGCCTGGGGCGCCCTCTTCCTGGGCGAGACCCTGAGCCCCGCGGTCGTGGCCGGCTGCGCCGTCATCCTGTTCGGAACCGCGCTCGCCACCGGCCTGTTGCGCTGGCCGCGCGCACGCGCAGCCTGAAGCGCGGTGCGGCGCCGGCCGCAGCAGTTCAGAACGGCACCGGGCTGCCGGTTGGCGTTACCCGTTCGAGCGGGCGCGCGCGCGCCAGCGCGTCGTGCGCATCGATCCAGCCCTCGCAGGCGTTGCGCCCGGGCCGCCGGCGCAACCAGTTGAGCAGCGCCTTGCAGCGCGCGTAGAAGCGGAAGAAGCGCAGCAGACGCAGGCGTGTCGATTCGCTGGGCCGGTGGATGGCGCAGATCAGCTTGTCGTCCACGAGGCCGCGGTCACGCAAGGTCACGGCACCCCAGACCTGCAGCCGCACCTGCTGCCCGAACGCAAGTCGCGGCCCAAGCACCAGGGCGTCGAGCAGATCGCCCTCGAGTCCGAGGTGGGTCGGCACCGCGCCATAGTTGTACGGACAGGGCAAGGGGGACAGGAAGTGCACGCGGCCCTGAATGTCCCGCTTGAGAAAGCTGCCGCGCGGCACTTCGATCACGATGTCGACGCGTGGCGGGTCGACCTGCATGGCCTTCGTCGCGGGTGGGTGCGGCAACTGGGCCGGAATCTGCATCGGCCCAGCCTACACCGCCGGGCCCTTGCGCGCGCTCAGCTGACGGCGTCGAGCAATGTGCCCATCACGCGGTTGCCGGCCTTGAACACCGCGAGATTGGCCAGGAAGGCGTTCTTGGCCTGCAGCATGTCGACCATGTCGGCCTCCATCGCTGGGCCGGCCAGATCGGCGCGCACGATCGTGGTCTCGACGCCGCCCGCGGCGCGCGGCGACTGCAGCACCTGCTGGCGCCGGAAGCCCTCGCTGCCGAGGTTGGCGATGTTGTGGGCGCCGCTGTCCATGCGGACTTGGGCGGCATTCATGCCGGACAGTGCGAGGGCCGAGGTCGAGTTCATGGGTGGCGGGGAGGCGTTGCCGCCAAGATAGCGCGAACCGGCCGATTGGTGGTGACGCGCCGGGCTCACGGCGCGCGCCATGGTCGACAAAGTCACACGCGGGCGCCCCGGCGCCGCTCAGGCTATCCTGCGCCCGATGCCTGCCATTCTTTCGGTCACCGGTCTGCAGAAGACCTATGCCTCCGGCTTCCAGGCCCTCAAAGGCATCGACCTCGAGATCCAGAAGGGCGAGATCTTTGCGCTGCTCGGCCCCAACGGGGCCGGCAAGACGACGCTGATCAGCATCATCTGCGGCATCGTCAACGCGAGCGCTGGCCAGGTGCAGGTGGCCGGCCACGACATCGTGCGTGACTACCGGGCCGCCAGGTCGATGATCGGTCTCGTGCCGCAGGAGTTGACGACCGACGCCTTCGAGACGGTCTGGGGCGCAGTCACCTTCAGCCGCGGGCTGTTCGGCAAGCGCGCCAACCCCGCGCACATCGAGCAGATCCTGCGCGCGCTGTCGCTGTGGGACAAGAAGGACAACAAGATCATGACCCTGTCGGGCGGCATGAAGCGCCGCCTTCTGATCGCCAAGGCCCTGTCGCACGAGCCGCAGTTGCTGTTCCTGGATGAACCGACGGCCGGGGTCGACGTCGAGCTGCGGCGTGACATGTGGGCCCTGGTGCGCAAGCTGCGCGACAGCGGCGTGACGATCATCCTGACCACCCACTACATCGACGAAGCCGAAGAGATGGCGGACCGGATCGGTGTCATCCTCAAGGGCGAACTGGTGCTGGTGGAGCACAAGGCCGAACTGATGCGCAAGCTCGGCAAGAAGCAGCTCACGCTGCAACTGAGCGAGCCGCTGACCGAGATCCCCGCATCGCTCTCGGCCCATGGGTTGAGCCTGTCGGGCGACGGCAACGAGCTGACCTACACCTACGACGCGCACGCCGAACGGACCGGCATCGTCGCGCTGCTGCAGGCCCTGGCCGAAGCCGGCGTGCGCCCACGCGACCTGAACACGACACAGAGCTCGCTCGAAGACATCTTCGTCAGCCTGGTGAGGCAAGAGCGATGAACCTGCCCGCCATCCGTGCGATCTACGCGTTCGAGATGCAGCGCACCTGGCGCACGCTGATGCAGAGCATCATCTCGCCGGTGCTGTCGACCTCGCTCTACTTCATCGTCTTCGGGGCCGCCATCGGTTCGCGCTTCCCGCAGGTCGAGGGCATCAGTTACGGCGCCTTCATCGTGCCGGGGCTGATCATGCTCTCGCTGCTCACGCAGAGCATCTCGAATGCATCGTTCGGCATCTACTTCCCGCGCTTCACCGGCACGATCTACGAACTGCTGTCGGCCCCGGTCTCGCATGCCGAAATCGTGCTCAGCTACGTCGGTGCAGCGGCGACCAAGTCGATCGTCGTCGGTCTGATCATCCTGGCCACAGCGGGCCTGTTCGTGCCGATCCACGTCGCCCATCCGTTCTGGATGGTGCTCTTCCTGGTGCTGACGGCAGTGACCTTCAGCCTGGTGGGATTCATCATCGGGGTCTGGGCCGATGGCTTCGAGAAGCTCCAGGTGGTGCCGCTGCTGATCATCACGCCACTGACCTTCCTGGGCGGCTGCTTCTACTCGATCGACATGCTGCCCGAGGCGTGGCAGACCGTTGCGCTGTTCAATCCGGTGGTCTACCTGGTCAGCGGTTTCCGCTGGAGTTTCTATGGGCTGGCGGACGTCAGCCTGGCCCTGAGCCTGGGCATGACCGTGGTCTTTCTGCTGGTGTCGCTGGCGATCGTGGCCTGGATCCTCAAGACCGGCTATCGCCTGAAGGCCTGAGCGTCAGGCACACGATGGATCTCCTGCCCTGGGCCGTGTCGATCAGGCACCTGCACGTGAGCCTGGTCGCGACCAGCGTGCTGCTGTTTTGCGCGCGCGGCCTGTCGCTGCTGACCGCTCCGCAGCGGGCGCAATGGGCCATGTCTCCATTGGCCAGGCGCGCCAGCGTGCTGATCGACACCCTGCTGCTCGGCACCGGCGCGACGCTGTGGGCGCTGTTCGGACTGCACCCGGTGCACCAGCCGTGGCTGGGCACCAAGCTTGTGCTGTTGCTCGTCTACATCGTGCTGGGTTCGTTCGCCCTCAAGCGCGCCCGCAGCAGCGCAGCGCGCTGGGCCTTCTTCATCGGCGCACTGTGTTGTGTCGGCTTCATGGCCAGCGTGGCACTCGCGCGGCACCCGCTGGGTCTGTTCGCCGCGAGCTGAATCTCTGGCCGATGGGCCGTCGCTTGACGTCGCACAACCCGCCCGCCGTCGGCGCCGCGCAGAATCCGACCGTTTTCCGTTTCCGGCCCGGACGCACGGCCTTCTTCCTATGTCTTCTGTCTCCAGCGCGGGCGTCACCCGCCGGCCGGACCTGGTCTGCCCGGCCGGATCGTTGCGCGCCTTGCAGCTCGCGATCGACGCCGGTGCCGACGCGGTCTATCTCGGCTTGCGTGACGCGACCAATGCGCGCAACTTCGCCGGCCTGAACTTCGACGACCAGCAGGTGCGCACCGGGGTCGACTACGCGCATGCGCGCGGCCGGCAGGTGTTGATGGCGCTCAACACCTACGCCGCGGCGGCCGACACCGGCCCCTGGAAACGCGCGGTCGACCGCGCAGTCACGCTCGGGGCCGACGCGCTCATCGTCGCCGACATGGCCGTCATGGCCTATGTGCGTGACCACCACCCCGGCATGCGACTGCATCTTTCGGTGCAAGCTTCGGCGACCACCCATGAGGCGATCGAGTTCTACCGCGAACGCTACGGCATCCAGCGTGCGGTGCTGCCGCGCGTGCTGACGATGTCCCAGGTGGCGAGCGTGATTCGCCAGACCCGGGTGCCGATCGAGGTCTTCGGCTTCGGCAGCCTGTGCGTGATGGTCGAGGGGCGTTGTGCGCTGTCGTCCTACGTCACCGGCCAATCCCCCAACACGGCCGGCGTGTGTTCGCCGCCGTCGGCGGTGCGCTGGCACGACACGAAGGACGGTGTGCAGGCCAAGCTCAACGACGTGCTGATCGACTGCTACGCGAGCGACGAACCACGTGGCTACCCGACCCTGTGCAAGGGCCGCTTCAACGTCGAAGGCGAGCGCGACTACGCGATCGAAGAACCGACCAGCCTGAACACCTTGTCGCTGCTGCCCGAGCTGATCGAGGCAGGCGTCCAGGCCATCAAGATCGAGGGCCGGCAACGCAGTCCGACCTATGTGGCCGAGGTGACACGCGTCTGGCGCGCAGCGATCGATCTTGCCGCCTCCGACGCACGCTACGCCGTGCAACCAGGCTGGAGTGCCGAACTCGGCCGCTGGGCCGAGGGCCAGCAGCACACGCTGGGCGCCTACGACCGGCCCTGGCGCTAGAACCCCATGAACCCAGACACCGATTCCCTCGCCCTGACTGTCGGGCCCCTGCTGTACTGGTGGCCGCGCGCGGCCGTGATGGACTTCTACGCCGACGTCGCGACGAGCGCCGCGCGCACGGTCGTGCTCGGCGAAGTCGTCTGCTCGCGCCGCAACGACTTCAAGTTCGACGACTGGATCGCGCTCGCGCGCGACCTGCGCGCGGCCGGCAAGGAGGTGATCCTGGCGACCCAGGCGCTGCTGATGAGCGAAGCCGAATTGCGCAGCGCGGCCCGCCTGGTCGAGCAGGACGAATTCCCGGTCGAGGCGGGCGACACCTCCGCGCTGAGCCTGCTGGCCAAGGCTGCAGCAGCGCGGCCGGACCGTGCGCCATTCGTGCTCGGGCCACACATCAACGTCTACAGCCGCGACTCGCTGGTCGAACATGCAAAGCTCGGCGCGGGGCGCTGGGTGGCCCCGCTCGAACTGAGCCTGGACGCCATCGAGCATGTGCATCCGGTGCACGACCCGGTGCAAGGTACCGCTGGCCCGATCCTCACCGAGGTGTTCGGCTTCGGCCGCATGCCGCTTGCGTTCTCGGCCCGCTGTTTCACTGCGCGCCACCACCGGCTCACGAAGGACGCCTGCGACTTCCGTTGCCGCCAGGATGCCGACGGCCTGTTGTTGAGTTGCACCGACGGTGCACCCTTCCTGGTCCTGAACGGCATCCAGACCCAGTCGGCCGGCGTGCATTGCCTGGTCGCCGAGGCGCAGCGCCTGCGCCAGGCCGGCATCGCGAGCGTGCGCCTGTCGCCCTGCGGCACCGACTTCCTGCGCGTGATCGAGGTCTTCGACGCCGCCTACCACCACGGTCTGCCGCCTGCCGATGCGTTGAAGGCCCTCGCGACATTGAAGCTGCCGGGCACCTTGGTCGACGGCTTCGCCCATCAACGCCCCGGCATCGAGGAAATCGCCGCATGAACCCATCGATGACCAATCCGAACCTGCCACGCTGGGCCGCGCAGGCTTTCGATCGGCTGCGCCCGGTCGTGCGGCGGTTGCCGATCGCTCCACCGTCATTCGTTGCCGCGCGCGTGCTCGATCGGCTGCTCTGGCCTCGCCTCGACGAAGGCCAGCGCCAGGCGCTCGCCGGGCAGATGGTCGAAGTCGAGATCATCGAGGTCGGCGTGCGGGTGCGTCTGGTCCTGACACCACGCGGCTTCGTCGTCGCGCAGGGGTCGGGCGAGCCCGTTCTGCGCGTACGCGCGACCGCCGACGCGCTGTGGCGGCTCGTGCGCGGCCAGGACGACGCGGACCGGCTGTTCTTCGAGCGCGCCCTGGTCGTCGAAGGCGACACCGAATACGGACTGATTCTGAAGAACACGCTCGACGCCATCGGGCCGCTGTGGGTCTGAGATCGAAATGACCGAGACGCTGACGCAGCAACTGCTGCGTGCGCTGCAGCAGCGTGGTGCGACCGAGGTGTTCGGAATTCCGGGCGACTTCGCACTGCCGATGTTCGGCGAGATCGAACGCTGCGGCCTGTTGCCATTGCGCACGCTGTCGCACGAACCCGCCGTGGGCTTCGCAGCCGACGCCGCCGCGCGTGCGCGCGGCGGGCTCGGCGTGGCCGCGGTGACCTATGGCGCCGGTGCCTTCAACCTGGTCAACGCGGTCGCCGGCGCCTACGCCGAGCGGGTGCCCCTGGTCGTGCTGTCGGGTGCCCCTGCGGCCCACGAAGCAGCGAGCGGGCTGCTCCTGCACCATCAGGTCAAGTCGCTCGATTCGCAGTGGCGCTTGTTCGAGGAAGTCACGGTCGACCGGGCGCGCCTCGATGACGCCACGCGCGCCCCGGAATTGATTGCGCGGGTTCTGGACGCCGCGCTGCACCACGCGCGGCCGGTCTACCTCGAGATCCCGCGAGACATGGCGACCCGGCCCTGTGGTCCGGTACCGGCGGTCCAGGAGCCTGTGGTCGACCGCGACCGGCTGGCGGCCTGCGCCGACGAAATGCTGGCCCAGTTGCGGCGCGCCGAAACACCCGTGCTGATGGTCGGTGTCGAGGTGCGCCGGTTCGGTCTCGAGGCACAGGTGGCCGAACTGGCGCTGCGCCTGCAGATTCCGGTCGTCACGACCTTCATGGGCCGCGGCCTGCTGGCGGGAACTGCCTCGCCGCCGATCGGCACCTACCTGGGGCTTGCAGGCGACGAGCAGATCAGCGAGCTCGTCGAATCCTCCGACGGCCTCCTGCTGCTCGGGGTCATCGTCTCGGACACCAACTTCGCGGTGTCGGCGCGCCGCATCGATGTGCGTCACGCCATCCACGTGTTCGACGGCGACGTCACGCTCGGCCATCACGCCTACCACGGCATTGCGCTGTCCGAACTGATCGGCGCCCTGCTGTCGCGTCTGCCGGCCCGCGCGGCGCCGAGCGCATCGGCGCCCGCCCAGGCCAAGCCGTTACCAGTCCCGGCACAAGGCCCGCTGGTGCCGCAGGACATCTCCAACGCGATCGCTGCCCTGATGCAATCGAGGGGTTCGATGCCACTGGCGAGCGACATGGGCGACTGCCTGTTCGCGACCTTCGACCTGCCGCCGACGGCGCTGATCGCACCGGGGTACTACGCGACCATGGGATACGGCGTCCCCGCCGGGCTCGGCCTGCAGGTCGCCACCGGAGAGCGACCAATCATCCTGGTCGGCGATGGGGCGTTCCAGATGACGGGATGGGAACTTGGCAATGCACGCCGCCTCGGTTGCGACCCGATCGTGCTGGTCTTCAACAACGCCGGCTGGGAGATGCTCAGGACCTTCACCCCGGGTTGCCGCTTCAACGACATGGACCGCTGGGATTTCGCCTCGATGGCCGCGGGCATGGGCGGCGACGGCCACCATGTCGAAACGCGCGAACAACTCAACCAGGCGCTGGAACAGGCCCACGCCACGCGCGGGCGCTTTCAGTTGCTGGACATCCGCCTCGCGCCGGGGGCCCTTTCGCCAACGCTGGCGCGCTTCGTCGCCGCCGTCAAGCGCTTGTCGATGCCAAGTTGACCCACGCCCGGTCTCCGGTCCGATCGCGACCCGTTCTTTTTCGGACGCAGGCAGCCATGTGGCCTTTCCGCCAAGCGGGCCCGGAACGCCGCCCGATCGTGCTTCAATTGAAGCTCGATGGGCCGTCCGCGGCCAAGCTCCCGATGCCCCGCAATCACGCTTGCGCCGGGCGTGACGCGCATCAAGCCCGCCCCACGTGCGCCGCCCTAGGCTGACGCGCACGACCCTACAAGATCAGACAGAGGAGACCGAATGTCCGAACCCGTCCGTTCCGCCCGCCCGGCCAAGACGATTGCCGCGCTGCCCGAGCAACCCATCAGCGCCGAAGTCCTGATCGAGAAGTACGCCAAGGGTGACGAGAAGACGGCCGACGATGTGCGCCTGCGTGTGGCACGTGCCCTGGCAGCCCATGAAGCGCCCGAGCAGCGCGCCAGATGGGAGGCCAAGTTCCTCGATGCCCAGCAACGTGGGTTCGTGCCCGCCGGGCGAATCGATTCGGCCGCCGGAACCGACCTGAGTGCCACCTTGATCAACTGCTTCGTGCAACCAGTGGGCGACAGCATCACGCAGGATGACGACGGTCATCCCGGCATCTACACGGCGCTCGCGGACGCCGCCGAGACCATGCGCCGCGGCGGCGGGGTCGGCTACGACTTCTCGCGCATCCGGCCCAAGGGGGCCTGGGTCGGCAGCACGCAGAGCAGTGCCTCCGGGCCGGTCAGCTACATGCGCGTCTTCGACCGCTCCTGCGAGACCGTCGAGTCCGCCGGGTCGCGCCGGGGTGCGCAGATGGGTGTGCTGCGCTGCGACCATCCGGACGTAGAGGCCTTCATCCGCGCCAAGGACCATGGCGACCTGAAGAATTTCAACATCTCGGTCGGTGTGACCGACATCTTCATGCAGGCGGTGCAGGACGATGCCGACGTCGACCTCGTCCATCGCGCCGAACCGGGCGTGGACCAGAAGGCGGACGGCGCGCACCAGCGTGACGACGGGTTGTGGACCTATCGCAAGGTGCGCGCGCGCGAACTGTGGGACGCGATCATGCGGTCGACCTACGACCATGCCGAACCCGGCGTCCTGTTCCTCGATCGCATCAATGCCGACAACAACCTCGGATACTGCGAGACGATCGCCAGCACCAACCCCTGCGCCGAGCAGCCACTGCCCCCGTACGGATGCTGCTGCCTCGGCTCGGTCGATCTGACGCGCTTCGTGCGTGCCCCGTTCGAGTCCGGCGCCCGTTTCGACGAAGCGGCGTTCTCCGAAGTCTGCGCGGTGGCCGTGCGCATGCTCGACAACGTGCTCGACGTGACGGTCTGGCCGCTGCCTCAGCAGCAGGAAGAGGCGCGCAGCAAGCGCCGCATTGGCCTGGGCTACACCGGCCTGGGCGATGCCCTGATCATGCTCGGCTTGCGCTACGACACCGAAGAGGCGCGCGCGATGGCGCGTCACCTCACGCAGGTCATGCGCGACGCGGCGTACAACGCATCGGTCGAACTGGCGATCGAGCGCGGCGCATTCCCGCTCTTCAACGCCGACCTGTACCTGAGCGGGGGGCGCTTCGCCTCGCGCCTGCCGACGCCATTGAAGGACCGCATCCGCACCCATGGCGTGCGCAACTCGCATCTGCTGTCGATTGCGCCGACCGGCACGATCAGCCTGGCGTTTGCCGACAACGCCAGCAATGGCATCGAGCCGCCGTTCTCCTGGACCTACACGCGCAAGAAGCGCATGCCCGATGGAGGCCATCGCGAGTTCGCCGTCGAGGATCACGCCTGGCGGCTCTTCCGCCACCAGTTCGGTCCCGACGCGCCGTTGACGCCGGCATTCGTGACCGCGCTCGAGATGAGTGCCGCCGACCATGCGGCGATGGTGGCCGCGGTGGCGCCCTACATCGACACGTCGATCAGCAAGACCGTCAACGTTCCCGCCGACTATCCCTATGCCGATTTCCAGGACCTCTACATGCAGGCCTGGAAGGCGGGCCTCAAGGGCCTGGCGACCTACCGTCCGAACGCAGTGCTGGGTTCGGTCCTGAGCGTCACCGCCGAAGTGGCACCGCCTCTGAGGGTGGCTGACGCCGACCAGCGCCTTCGGCTCGAGAAACTCCCGACACCGGTGCTGGCCAGCCTGCGCTGGCCCGGCCGCCCGGACCTGCCGGCAGGCAACAGCGCCTGGACCTTCATGGTCCAGCACCCGCATGGCGACTTTGCGCTCTTCGTGGGCGACATCCCGGGTCCGGCGGGCACGCCGGCGAGGCCCTTTGAAGCCTGGGTCAACGGCGCCGAACAGCCGCGTGGCCTCGGGGCACTGGCCAAGACCCTGTCGATGGACCTGCGCGCCAATGATGCGGCGTGGCTGCAACTCAAGCTCGACGCACTGGCCACGGTGGCCGAGGAGCGCTCGTTCGAGATGCCCTTCCCGCCGGACGGGGTCAAACGACTGTTCCCAGGCGTCGTGGCGGCCACGGCCGCGGTGATCCGCTGGCGCTGCGAGCAGCTTGGCGCCTTGCCCGACCCCGCGAATCCGGCACCGACACCGGTGCTGGATGCCATGTTCAGTCGCCACGAGCCGCGCACCGGAACGTCCGGCACTCTCGCCTGGGCGGTCGACATCGACAACCCGGCCACCGGTGAGCGCTTCACGCTGACCCTCAAGGAAGTGGCGCTCGCCGCGCCGGACGGCAGCACCGTGACGCGCCCCTGTGCCATGGGACTGGCCGGAAACTACCCGCGCGCTCTCGATGGCCTGGCCCGGGTCCTGTCGCTCGACATGCGCGTCATCGATCCGGCGTGGATCGGCATGAAGCTGCGCAAGCTGCTGAACTACGCCGAGCCACTGGGCCACTTCATGGCGTTCGTGCCGGGGCTGCCCGACGGCGAGCGGCGTCAGCAGGTCTGGCCTTCGACCGTGGCCTATCTGGCCCGGCTGATCATCCACCGCTACGCGATGCTCGGCGTGCTCGACGAGTCCGGACTGCCGCTACGTGAGATGGGCGTGCTGGCCACGCCGCAATCACCTGGCATCGCTTCACCGATGGCCGGCATGCCCTGCCCCGAATGTGGCAATGCAACGGTCATCCACAAGGACGGATGCGACTTCTGCACTGCCTGTGGTTATGTGGGTCAATGCGGCTGAAATCGTCGAACGGTTGAAGATCGGCCATGCGCCAGCGAGGCAGCGTCTCGCGCTGCGGGAACTGGCGTAGTCCATGAGTGCCGACGCCGCCGCCCTGGCCTACCGGCGGCTGCTGGTGCCGGTCGATGGCTCCCCACTCTCGACGCGCGCGATCCGCGAGAGCCTGTCCTTGGCCCGCAAGCTCGAGGCCCTGGTCATCGGGTTCGTCGTCGAGGGCGCTGCGCCATTGCCGGCGGCCGGCATGCACCTGAGTCAGTACAAACGCGCAGTGTCGGCCCATGAAGATGGCAGCGACGCGCACGCGCGAAGACTCCTGTCAGGATTTGCAAACGCTGCCGCCGAGCATGGCGTGGACTTCGAAGGCCATTTCGTGGTCGACGACGACGTCGCCACCGCGATCGCGCATGCTGCAGCGCGCTACCGGGTCGACCTGATCGTGATGGTCACGCATGGTCGAGGTGTCTTCGGCGAGTTGTTCTTCGGTTCACACACCAAACGCGTGCTCGCGCTCACGAAGACTCCGCTCCTCGTGCTGCACTGAGGGTCTGCGCCTCGGGGGCGCCGGCCAGCTCGGCCAGACAACGCAGACACAGGCAGCCCTGGTAGCGCCGGCTCAGGTCGGCCAGCAGGCTCGGCGTGAGGTGCAGCGCCGTGCAAGGGCATGGTGCCGTCGTGTCGTCGACACCGCAGTTGAAGCGCTGGCCACAGCGTGGACAGGTGTCGCCGGACGATGTGACCGTGTTCATGGCTTCGCTGGAACCACTTGCAGGTGACCTACCGCGTCGCGCACTGCGTGCGGGACCGGCACCGGGCGATTGCTGTCGCGGTCGACGTAGACATGCACGAAATGGCCTTCGGCGACGGCAATATCCTCGTCGTTGCGAAAGACCGCGAGTTCGTAGCGCAGGCTGCTGTTGCCCAGGCGGGCAAGGCGCATGCCGACGGTGACCCGGTCGGGGAACGACAGCGGTGCGTGATAGCGGCACTGCGTCTCGACCACAAGGCCGACGAATGGCGTGCTGTCGACATCGAGCACACCGGCCTGCATCAGATGCTGATTCACGGCCGTATCGAAGAAGCCGTAGTAGACGACATTGTTGACGTGACGGTAGGCGTCATTGTCGGACCAGCGCGTGCTGATGGGGGTGAACTGTGCGTAGTCGGCGCGGCGAGGAAGATCGGATTTGGCGCTCATCACAACGTCCTGCAGACAATGAAAAACGGCACTCCGAGGAGTGCCGTTCTTGCTGAAACCATTTGGCGGAGCGGACGGGACTCGAACCCGCGACCCCCGGCGTGACAGGCCGGTATTCTAACCAACTGAACTACCGCTCCGCAGCGGTGATGCCCCTGCAGCAAGTGCTGCAGGACAACCTTAACTGGTATCCCGTAGGGGATTCGAACCCCTGTAACCACCGTGAAAGGGTGGTGTCCTAGGCCTCTAGACGAACGGGACTTTGAACTTCTCTCGAATCAAACAGTGCCTGGACTGGTGGAGGTAAGCGGGATCGAACCGCTGACCTCTTGCATGCCATGCAAGCGCTCTCCCAGCTGAGCTATACCCCCAAGTGTTCCATTGCCACCGAAGCACCTTGATCTTTCGATCCCGATTGCTTTCGGTCTCTGTTCAAACGAGCCTTGGAGTATAGCGTGGAAATCATATTCCCCGCAACCTGGACAGCACCTCGTTGCGGGTGAACAGCGCCAGCACGGCATCGATCGACGGTGTCTGCGCGCGGCCGCACACGAGGACACGAACGGCCGGTGCCAGTTGCGGCATCTTGATGCCATGCGCCGCCAGAACCTCCTTCATCGCCAAGGCAATGCCGGCCCGGCTCCACTCGGCGGCCGCGAGTTTGTCGCGCAGCGCCACCAGTGCCGGATGGAGGGCCGCCGGCACATGTTGCGCCAGGTCCTCGGCACCCGGCTGCACGGCGATGAAGTACATGGCGATCCAGTCCGCCAGTTCGACGACCGTGCTGCAGCGATCCTTGAACAGTCCGCACATCGCAGGCAGGGCCGCCTGATCGACTTGGACGCCGCGGGCCTGGAACTGCGTCGTCACGAGCGATGCCAGCCGCGTGTCGTCGCACTGCTTCATGTAGTGCGCGTTGACCCAGGCGAGCTTGGCGGGATCCCATTGCGCCGGGCTGCGCGACAGGTGGGTGCCGTCGAACCAGGCCACCATCTGCTCGCGCGTGAAGAGTTCCTCGTCGCCATGGCTCCAGCCAAGGCGGGCCAGATAGTTCAGCATGGCCTCGGGCAGGTAGCCCCCCTCTTCGTAGGCTGTCACGCTGACCGCACCGCGCCGCTTCGACAGCTTCTGACCGTCCTCGCCAAGGATCACAGGGCAATGCGCGAAGGTCGGCAACTCGGCGCCGAGCGCGCGGAAGATGTTGATCTGCCAGGGGGTGTTGTTGATGTGCTCGTCACCGCGGAAGACATGCGTGATCGCCATGTCCCAGTCGTCGACGACGACCGCGAAGTTGTAGGTGGGCACACCATCCGGGCGCAGGATGATGAGGTCGTCGATCTCGGTATTGCTGATCTCGATCGGGCCTTTCACGAGGTCGTCCCAGCGCACCAGACCGTCCCGCGGGTTGGCGAAGCGAACGACCGGCGGCACGTCGGCCGGCACCGGCGGCAGGGACTTGCCTGGCTCAGGTCGCCAACGGCCGTCGTAGCGGGTCTTCTCGCCGCGCGCACTCTGCGTCTCGCGCATCTGGTCGAGTTCTGCCGGCGTGCAGTAGCAACGATAGGCATGTCCGGACTCGATCATGGCCCCGGCAACGGCCTCGTAGCGGGCCAGGCGCTGCATCTGATAGATCGGGCCCTCGTCGTACTCGAGGCCGAGCCAGCGCATCGAGGCCAGGATCTGTTCGACCGAGTCCTGCGACGAGCGCGCGACGTCGGTGTCCTCGACGCGCAGGACGAACTCACCGCCGTGGTGGCGCGCATAGGCCCATGAATACAAGGCGGTGCGCGCCGTGCCGAGGTGCAGGAAGCCGGTCGGCGAAGGTGCGATGCGGGTGCGGATCTTCGTTGTCATGTCTTGCCCAGGCCGCGCGCCAGATCGGCCTTGAGGTCTTCGATGTCCTCGAGCCCGACGGCCAAGCGCAACAGGCCCTGCACGATGCCCGCCGCCTCGCGCTGGCTTTCCGTCAGGCGCCCATGTGAGGTGCTCGCCGGGTGCGTGATCGTCGTCTTGGTGTCGCCCAGATTGGCCGTGATCGAGCAGATCTGGGTCGCGTCGACAACCTTGAACGCTGCTGCGCGTCCGCCGCGCACGACGAAGGACGTGACCGCCCCGCCCTGCCCCGACTGCTGCGCCATCGCCAGGGCATGCTGGGGGTGCGAAGTCAGCGCCGGGTGGAAGACCCGCTCGACCTGGGGTTGCGCTTCAAGCCAGTGTGCAATCGACAGCGCACGTGCGCTCTGGGCCTGCAGGCGGATCGTCAGCGTTTCCAGTCCCTTGAGCACGACCCAGGCGTTGAACGGCGACAGGCTCATGCCGGCGCTGCGCATCACCGGGACGAACTTGTCGTTGATCAGCTTCTCGGTCCCGCACACGGCACCGGCGATGACGCGGCCCTGCCCATCGAGGTACTTGGTGCCGGAATGGATGATCAGGTCGGCGCCGAACTGCGCGGGGCGCTGGAGCGCCGGCGAGCAAAAGCAGTTGTCGACCGCCAGCAGGGCGCCGGCGCCGTGCGCGATCTCGGCCAGCGCGCGGATGTCGCAGACCTCGGTCAGCGGGTTGCTCGGCGTCTCAGCGAACAGCAACCTCGTGTTCGGTTGCACCGCCGCAAGCCAGGCCGCAGGATCGGTCTGCGACACGAAGGTCGTGGTCACGCCGAACTTGCGGAACTCGCCGTCGAACAGCCTGATCGTCGACCCGAACACGCTTTGCGAGCAGATCACGTGGTCGCCCGCCTTCAGCAGCGCCATCCCGGTCAGCAGGATCGCGGCCATGCCGCTCGACGTGCCGATGCAGGCCTCGGTGCCTTCCATGGCCGCGAGCCGGCGCTCCATCATCATCACGGTCGGGTTGCCGAACCGGCTGTAGACGAAGGCATCTTCCTCGTTGGCGAAGCGGCGCGCCGCGGTTTCGGCGTCGGGATGCACGAAGGAACTGGTGAGAAACAGGGCCTCGGCGTTCTCGCCCCAGACGCTCGGGGGCAGGCCCTCGCGCACCGCCAGCGTTTCGAGACGCGCGTCGGCCGGGAGTCGCGTGCGCGGGATGGTCATGCGGCGTCCTCCGTGTCTTCGTGCAGCGCGAGTGCACCGCGCTGCGCCCGCATCGCCTCGAACTCCTCGATGCTGACGTCGCCGGTCACGTACTGCCCGTCGAAGCACGAGGCTTCGAAGCCGTCGATCTTCGGATTCAACGCCTTGACGACACGCTTCATCGCGTCGACGTCCTGGTAGATCAGGTGATCGGCGCCGATGAACTCGCGGATCTGCTCGATCGTGCGGCCATGCGCGATCAGCTCCTCGGGGGTCGGCATGTCGATCCCGTACACATTCGGAAACCGAACCGGGGGCGCCGCGGAGGCCATGTAGACCTTGCGCGCACCGGCCTCGCGCGCCATCTGGACGATCTCCTTGCTCGTATTGCCGCGCACGATGGAATCGTCCACCAGCAGCACATTGCGGCCCTTGAACTCGACCCCGATTGCATTGAGCTTCTGGCGCACGCTCTTCTTGCGCACCGCCTGTCCCGGCATGATGAAGGTGCGCCCGACATAGCGGTTCTTCACGAACCCTTCGCGATACGGCTTGCCCAGCTTCTGCGCCAGTTGCATCGCACTCGGCCGGCTCGACTCGGGAATCGGAATGACGACGTCGATCTCGTTCGGCGGCAAGGTCGAGATGACACGCTGCGCGAGCGTCTCGCCCAAGTTCAGGCGTGCCTGGTAGACCGAGATGCCGTCCATCACCGAGTCCGGCCGCGCCAGGTAGACGAACTCGAACATGCAGGGATGCAACTGCGGCTTGGCGGCACATTGCCTTGCGTGGACCTTGCCGTCGAGATCGACGAACACCGCCTCGCCAGGCGCCACATCGCGCGCCACCTGGTGCGAAGTGCCCTCGATCGCGACCGATTCGCTGGCCACCATCACCTGCTGGGCACCTGCCGCGCCCATGCCCTTGCTCAGGCAGAGCGGTCGGATGCCGAACGGATCCCGAAAGGCCAGCAAGCCATGGCCCGCAATGAGTGCCACCACCGCATACGAGCCCCTGACTCGGCGGTGGACAGCGGCCACCGCCCGGAAAACCTCGTCCGGGGTCAGCGGCAGGTCACGTGCAGCGCGTTCGAGTTCGTGCGCCAGCACATTGATCAGCACCTCGCTATCGCTCTCGGTGTTGATGTGGCGTCGGTCGATGTCGAACAGCTCTTTCTTCAAGGCCGCCGCATTGGTCAGATTGCCGTTGTGGACCAGCACGATGCCGAACGGCGCGTTGACGTAGAAGGGTTGCGCTTCTTCTTCGCTGTACGCGTTGCCGGCAGTCGGGTAGCGGACCTGGCCCAGTCCAACATTGCCGGGCAGGGCGCGCATGTTGCGGGTGCGAAAGACGTCGCGCACCATGCCGCGTTCCTTGTGCATGAAACAGCGGGTGCCTTGCATCGTGACGATGCCCGCAGCGTCCTGTCCGCGATGCTGCAGCAGCAGCAGCGCGTCGTAGATCAACTGGTTGACAGGTTCCTTGGAGATGATTCCGACGATGCCGCACATGATTCTTCGTTCCCGTCACCGACCCAGGGTCGGCAGCCAACTCGCAAATTCGCGCGGCAGCACCGGCTGCAGCATGACGAGCGTTTGATCGAGCCAGCGTGCCCCGACCGAATCCATCCACATCGGCGACTTGGCCGCGGGCGTCAGCGCCACGATGGTGGCCAGCACCAGCAGCACGACGCTGCCGCGCAGGACACCGAATCCACCCCCGAGCACCCGGTCCGGCAACGACAGGGGCGTGGCGCGCAGCAAGAGGCGCACCAGCTTGGCCAGCAGTCCCCAGGCGATGACCGCGGCCAGGAAACAGATCGCAAAGGCCGCTGCGTGCGCCAGCCCGGCGCGCGACGAATCGAGCGGCAGGTGCGGCGCAAGATCGGCGGCAAACCACTGGGCAAAGAAGTAGCCGACGATCCAGCCGGCGAGCGTCAGCACCTCGAACACGAAGCCGCGCCACAGTCCGATGATCACCGACGCCGCCATCACGGCGAGCATGAAGATGTCGATCCAGCCGAGTTGCAGATTCACAGCTTCAGCACCGTGGCCGGCAGACCGGCCTTCTTCAGCTTGGCCGCTGCCGCATCGGCCTCGTCGCGCCCGTCGAACGGGCCGACCCGCACGCGGGTGCGCTCTCCGTCCTGCACCACGACCACCTGCGTGAAGGTGCGCAGGCCCAGATCGCCGGCTCTGGCGCGGGCATCCCGGATCGTGCGGTCTTCGGCGAAGGCGCCGATCTGGACCACCCAGCGCTCGGCCGGCGCTGCCTGGACCTTGCCCTCCAGCAAGGCCTTGGCACGCTTGCCGTCGGCCTTGTCCTCGGGTTCCGGTTTCGGCTCGCTCACGACGGGTTCGACCTTCGCAGCCGCGGGCTCGGGCTGGGGCTGGGGCTGGGGCGGTGCTGGATCGGGTTTGGCGGCCACCGCTGGCACGGCCGCAGGTGCGGACGCCGCAACGGCTGGCAGCTTCGGCGCCGAAGCCGGCACGGCGAGCGGCGCAACCGCGTCCTTGCGCGGGATCTCGATCGGCAGGTCCACCGGGATCGGACGCGGAGCGGTCTCGAACAACAAGGGGAAAGCCACGATTCCGATGCCAAGCAAGACGACTGCGCCGATCAGCCGACGCCTGGCCCGGGTGCGCAGTCCATCGGTTTCCTGACCGGCCGCAACGGGTTCGGCCTTGTCCTTGCGGCGAAAGGGAGACGGCAGGGCCATGGGGGTCGGCGATCAGTGGTCAGCGTTGCGAAATCGTCGCAAGCGGTGCCTGGCGCCGCTGCGCTTCGCGAAGGTCCGCCTAGGAGGCGTGGGGTGCCGGCAAACGGGGCAACCCTTCCTTCAGCACGCCTCCGACGGTGTAGAACGATCCGAAGACGACGATTCTATCAGCGGGGTCGGCCTCGGCCAGGGCTGCGCGCAGTGCCGCTGCCGGGTCGGCATGGGTTGACGCGAGGACGGTTCGACCGGGCACCTCAGCCGGCACCAGTTGCACCAGATCGTCGGCACGCGCAGCGCGTGGCGTGGGCAGGTCACAGAAGTACCAATGGTCGACCAGGGGCTGCAGGCGCGCGACGATGGCGCCGAGATCCTTGTCATGCATGGCGCCGAAGACCACGTGGGTGCGGGGAAAGAAGCCCATCGCATCCAGGTTCTGAACCAGCACCGCGACCGCCTGCGGGTTGTGGGCCACGTCGAGCACCAGGGTCGGCTGACCGGGAACGATCTGGAAGCGGCCCGGGAGATCGACCAGCGCCAGTCCACTTCGGATCGCCTGGGCAGTGATCGGGAGCCGGTTGCGCAGCGCCTCGAAAGCCGCGATCGCCCCGGACGCGTTGAGCAGCTGATTGGCGCCGCGCAATGCCGGGTAGGCCAGGCCGCCGTAGCGCCGTCCACGGCCGGACCAGCTCCATTGCTGGCGGTCGCCCCGGTGGGTGAAGTCGCGCCCGACCAGCCACAGATCGGCGCCGAGTGCCTCGCCATGTTCGATGACGCTGTGCGGCGGCATCGGATCGGACACGATGGCGGGCCTGCCGGCACGCATCACATGGGCCTTCTCGCGGCCGATCGACTCTCGGTCCGGCCCGAGGTACTCGACGTGATCGATGTCGACGCTGGTGATGATCACCGCGTCGGCATCGATCACGTTGACTGCATCGAGGCGTCCGCCCAGCCCGACCTCCAGGATCACGAGGTCCAGGTCCGTGGCCGCGAGCGCGCGCAGGATGACCAAGGTCGTGAACTCGAAGTAGGTCAGCGTGAGGTCCTGGCGCGCCTGCTCCACCGCCTCGAAGTGGGGCAGCAGCAGCTGCGCGCTGGCGCTCTGGCCGCCGATCCGGCACCGCTCCTCGAAGTGAACCAGGTGCGGCTTGATGTACAGGCCGACGCGGTAGCCGGCCTGCAAGGCCATCGTCTCGAGCATCGCGCAGGTCGAGCCCTTGCCGTTGGTGCCCGCCACCGTGATCACGGTGGCCTCGAACGCCAGGCCGAGCCGGTCGCTCACGGTGCGCACCCGGTCGAGTGTCATGTCGATGGCCACCGGGTGCAGGCGCTCGCAATGGGCGAGCCACTGCGCCAGCGTGCGAGGCGCTGTCACGACGGAAACCTGTGGACGTCCGTCGATCAGGCGACGGCGTCGGCGCTCTGGCGCTGCAGCATCGCCAGCGCGCGGGCGATGGTGGCACGAAGTTCGCGCCGGTCGACGATCATGTCGAGCGCTCCCTTGCCGATCAGGAACTCGGAGCGCTGGAACCCGTCCGGGAGTTTCTCGCGCACCGTGTTCTCGATCACCCTGGGACCTGCAAATCCGATCAGGGCCTTCGGTTCGGCGATCACGATGTCGCCCATGAAGGCGAAGCTGGCCGAGACGCCGCCCATGGTCGGATCGGTGAGCACGCTGATGTAGGGCAGGCGCGCCTTGGCCAGGCGCGTCAGTGCGGCATTGGTCTTGGCCATCTGGAGCAGGCTCAGCAGGCCTTCCTGCATGCGGGCGCCTCCGGTGGCGGCAAAGCTCACGAACGGCACCTTCTGTTCGACCGCGGTCTGCACGCCGCGCGCAAACCGCTCACCCACGACCGAACCCATCGAGCCTCCCATGAAGTCAAACTCGAAGCAGGCGCTCACGAGTGGCACGCTCATCACCGCCCCGCCCATCACGATCAGCGCATCGGTCTCGCCAGTGGTCTCCAGGGCCGACTTCAGGCGCTCCGGGTACTTCTTGCTGTCACGGAATTTCAGCGCGTCGACCGGCAGCACTTCCTGGCCGATTTCGTAGCGGCCTTCGGGATCGAGGAAGGCGTCCAGGCGGGCCCGCGCGCCGATCCGGTGGTGGTGGGCGCATTTGGGGCAGACATTGACGTTCTGCTCCAGATCGCTCTTGTAGAGAACGGTCTCGCACGACGGGCACTTGATCCACAGCCCCTCCGGCACCGTGCGGCGCTCGGTCGGGTCCGTCTGCTGGATCTTCGGCGGCAGCAGCTTTTCGAGCCAACTCATGCACTCACTCCTTGTGTACGGCGTCCAGGGCGGCACGAATCTCCGCCATGAACTCCTTGCCAGCCTGGGCGACCCCGTCGCGCGGCTGGTTCTCCAGCAATTGCACCAGGCGTGTCCCGATCACGACCGCGTCGGCCACCTGCGCCACCGCGCGCGCAGTGGCCGCATCGCGGATCCCGAAACCCACCCCGACCGGCAGCACGACATGGGCCCTGATGCGCGGCACCATCGCGGCCACTGCCGCCGTGTCGAGGCTGCCGGCACCGGTCACGCCTTTCAGGGACACATAGTACACATAGCCGCTGGCAATGCGCCCGACTTGGCGCATGCGGCTCTCGGTCGACGTCGGTGCCAGCAGGAAGATCAGGTCCAGCCCGGCCAAACGCAGCCGTGCGGCGAATTCCTCGCATTCCTCGGGCGGGTAGTCGACGACCAGCACACCATCGACACCCGCGGCCTGGGCCGCGTCGACGAAGGCGCCATCCCCCTCGCGCTGATCGAAGCGTTCGATCGGATTTGCATAGCCCATCAGCACGACCGGCGTCGTGTCGTCATGGCGGCGGAATTCCCGCACCGCGGCCAGCACCTGCGGCAGACCGATGCCCCGCTTCATGGCGCGTTCGCCGGCCTTCTGGATGACGGGGCCGTCGGCCATCGGATCCGAGAACGGAATGCCCAGTTCGATGACGTCGGCGCCCCCTTGCGCCAGGCCCAGCATCAGTTCGGGGGTGACATCGGCAAACGGGTCACCTGCCACGATGTACGGAATCAGCGCCTTGCGGCCCTGCGCCTTCAGTTGCTCGAAGCGGCCCTTGATCCGGCTCATCAGCGCGCTCCCTTGACGCTCTGGCCTTGACAGGACGGACGGCAGAAGAACTCCGCCCCCGACAGATCGGCCACGGTGCCGATGTCCTTGTCGCCGCGACCGGACAGGTTGACCAGCAGGTGCTGATCGGCTCGCATCGTGGGCGCGAGCTTGATCGCATGGGCCACCGCGTGGCTCGACTCGAGCGCAGGAATGATGCCTTCCGTGCGGCACAGACGATGAAATGCCGCGAGCGCCTCGTCGTCGGTGATGCCGACGTACTCGGCGCGTCCGATGTCCTTCAGGTAGGCGTGTTCGGGACCCACGCCGGGATAGTCGAGCCCGGCCGAGACCGAATGGGTCTCGGTGATCTGGCCGTTCGCGTCCTGCAGCAGGTAGGTGCGGTTGCCATGCAGCACGCCGGGCGAACCGGCCGACAGCGAGGCCGCGTGCCGGCCGCTGTCCAGGCCCAGCCCTGCCGCCTCGACCCCGATCAGGCGCGTTCCTTCATGTTCGATGTAGGGGTAGAAGATCCCCATCGCGTTGCTGCCGCCGCCGACACAGGCGATGACGGCATCGGGTTGGCGGCCGATCTGGGCCGGCATCTGGGTCAGGCACTCGTCGCCGATGACACGCTGGAAGTCGCGCACCATCATCGGATAGGGGTGCGGCCCGGCCACGGTCCCGATGATGTAGAAGGTGTCTTCGACATTGGTGACCCAGTCGCGCAGAGCCTCGTTGAGGGCGTCCTTCAACGTGCGGCTGCCGGAATCGACCGGCACGACCTTGGCACCCAGCAGGTTCATGCGGTAGACGTTGGGGCTCTGGCGCTTGACGTCCTCGCTGCCCATGTAGACGACGCACTCCATCCCGTAGCGCGCGCACACGGTGGCCGTCGCCACGCCATGCTGGCCTGCGCCGGTCTCGGCAATCACGCGTGGTTTTCCCATGCGCCGGGCGAGCAGGGCCTGGCCGATCGTGTTGTTGACCTTGTGCGCGCCGGTGTGGTTCAGGTCCTCGCGCTTGAGGTGGATCTGCGCGCCACCGAGCTCGCGGCTGAGTCGGCTTGCGTGGTAGATCGGGCTCGGGCGGCCGACGAAATGGGTCAATTCGCGCCGGAACTCGCTCTGGAACTCCGGATCCTTGCGCGCCAGTTCGTACTGCGCCTTCAGTTCATCGAGCGCATGGATGAGGGTCTCGGCGACGAAGGTGCCGCCATAGGGTCCGAAATGCCCGCGTGCATCGGGCTGCTGGTAGTTCATGGTCATGTGTGCTCGACATTCAGTTTCCAGCCAGGGCCTCGTCGGCTTGACGAACCGCCCGGCAAAACCGGCGCATCAGCGCGGCATCCTTGATGCCCTTTGCGCTCTCCACGCCGGAACTCACATCAACGGCCCAGGGCCGGACGCGAGTGATGCCATCGATCACATTGGCAGGATTCAACCCACCAGACAAAACGACCGGACGGGGCACGTCGCGGGGAATGATTGACCAATCGAAGACCTTTCCACCGCCTCCGAACCCGTCGACATGCGCATCAAGCAGTAGCGCCGATGCAGAGGGAAAGCGTGCGGCAAAGTCTAGCAAATCGAAACCGGGTGCGATGCGCGCCGCGCGCAGATAGGGTCGGCCGATCGACTCGCAGTCCTGCACGCTCTCGTCACCATGGAATTGCAGCAGCCCATGGGGCAAGGCCTGCGCCGCGCGGCGGGCCTCATCCAGACCGGCGTTCACCAGCAGCAGCACCGGCGTCACGAAGGGCGGCAGGCGAGCCGCCAGAGCCCTTGCACGTTCGAGCGTGACGGCACGCGGGCTCTTCGGGTACAGCACGAAGCCGATCGCATCGGCCCCCGCCTCGACGGCTTCGGCCAGATCTGCTTCGCGCGTCAGTCCACAGATCTTGATGCGGGTTCGGGTGCTCACGTCCAGCCGTCCGGCGCCGGACCCGGGTCCGGCAGTTCGATCGGCGGATCGTAGTACGGACCGACGAAGTAGAGCCCGTCAGGCGCAAACGTCGGCGCCGCCGCGTCGCGGTCGCGCGCCGCCAGCACCTGCGCCATCCACTGCGCGGGCTGGCGTCCGCTGCCGATCGCGATCAGGCAGCCCATCAGGTTGCGCACCATGTGGTGCAGGAATGCATTGGCATCGAAGTCGAAATGCCAGTGCATGCCTCGGCGCCGGATCTCGATCGATCTCAGGGTCTTGACCGGTGTATGGGACTGGCAGGCCGAGGCCCGGAAGGCGCTGAAGTCGTGCTCGCCCAGCAGGTGGGGGACCGCGGCGCGCATCGCGTCGCCATCCAGCGGCGTGAAGGTCCAGCCGACCAGGCCGGTCTCGATCGAAGGCCGCACGGGGGATTCGAGCAGCACGTAGCGATAGCGCCGGCCCCTGGCACTGTTGCGGGCGTGAAAGCCGGCCGGCACCTCGCGACACCACTGGACCGCGATGTCGGCGGGCAGGTAGCGATTGGTACCCCGTACCCAGGACGCGGGCAGGCGCTGCACCGGAGGGTCGAAGTGCACCACCTGGTTGAGCGCATGCACGCCCGAGTCGGTGCGTCCGGCGCAGACCGTCCGCACCGGACGGTCGGCAAACTGGGACAGCGCCGCTTCGACCCGGTCCTGCAGCGTATTGCCATCCGGCTGGGACTGCCAGCCGTGGTAGGCAGCGCCGCGGTAGCTCAGCCCAAGCGCGATGCGAGGGCTGGCGTCGTCAGGCAAGGCGGTCGAGCATGCCTTGGGCCTTGGTCTTCAGCGCACCCGTGGCCTTGGCGATGACCTCTTCGAGCAGGTCACGCGCCCCTTCCGAGTCCCCGATCTGGCGAAACTCCTCGGCCAACTCGAGCTTGCGCTCGAGCGGGTCGCGATTGATGTCGCCGAAGTCCGAGATCTGGGCTTCCGACGGCGGCGTCGACGGAGCGAAGTCGGGCAGCTTGTCGCCGCTCATCGGCGAGTCCGAAAGCCCGGAAGCCGGCTCGTCGCTGTCGCCGAGGTCGAAGTCCAGCGCCCCGAAGTCGGACGTCGCAAGCGGGAGCCCCTCTTCCTTCGTCGGCACGGTCTCGGGCAGGTCCGGGAGATCGAACGAGATGCTGTCCAGAGGCGGTTGCGTATCGATATTGCGCAGCGGCTGAGTCGACTCGACCGGCGACAGGCCACTGTCGGTGGAAGTGATCGCGTCAGGTGTATCGAGGTCGAGGTCCAGGTCCAGCCCAAGATCGAGCGTTTTCTTGCCCGGCAGGTCGCCCTGGGTACCCTGCAGCGACGAAGCAGGCTTCACCGACGCCGGCATGGTGCTGGCACCAAGCGGCTCGATCATCTCGCCGCCCTGCATCATCACGGCCTGTGGCAGGCCACCCGGCTGGTAGAGCGGGTTGTCGGCGTCCACCGAACGGCCGATTTCCTGTGCCTTGGCCCAGTCCTCGCCCTCCCCCTTGGTCATCGAATAGACCTGGACGGCCAGCATCTCGAGGCCCTTGGTGTCGCGCCGCTTGGCGTAGACCTCGAGCAGCTTGATGCGGATGGCCTGCCGATCCGGCGTGACGCGCATCGCCTCCTTGAGAATCTCCTCGGCCTGCAGGTCGCGGCCGTAGGCCAGGTAGACATCCGCCTCGGCGACCGGGTCGACATCGCCGATGGCGTCGAGCTGGCTCAGCGAATAGCTCATCGACGACGAGCTGCTGCCGGTCGTCGACTCGCGCGTGTCGATGCGTTGACCGCCGCTCGCGCCGAAGAACGAATCCGGCTGCATGCGGCTCTCGAAGAACGAGGTCTCGCCGCCCGGCTTGCGCATGCGCCCGCGCAAGCGGTACAGCCCGAGGCCGACCAGCAGTGCGACCAGCACGCCGGCACCGGGCAGGACGAGCGGGTTGTCGAGCAACGACGCCACGACCCCAGGCTCTTCGGCAGCAGGAGGCATCGTGACGGGCGCCGCGGGCGCGGCCGCCACGGCTGAGGCCGCGGGCGGAGCCATGTCGGGCGCCGATGCCGCGACCGGCTCGGTCGCGACGACGGGGGCCGGTGCCGGCGCCATCGCCGTGACCACCGGCGACGCTGCGGCTGCGACGGCTGGTGCGGTCACGGCGGCCGGCACGGTCGGCGCGGAGGTGGCACCTGACTGCAGCTTCTTCAGTTCTTCGACGTTGCGCGTCAGTTCGGCCACGCGTGCCGCGGCGTCCTTCTTCTCGGCAGCCTTGGACGCGCGCGACTCGGCCTCGGACGCCTTGACTGCGCCCTGAGACAGGGTCAGCTTGTCAGGCGTCGCGGCGGCCGTCGCCTTGCGATCCTCGACCATCGTCTGGACCTTGCCCGCCGCCTGGCGCGACGGTGCCTCGGTGGCAGCCGATCCGACGTTCGATGCCAGGCGTTGGCGATAGGCGGAAAAATCAGCGCTCTGGGCCTGAATCACCTGACGTGCATCGCCGCCATCGACCCGGCCCGCCACATCTGCCGAAGGCAGCTCGAGCACGGCGCCGGCCATCAGGCGATTCATGTTGCTGTTGATGAAGGCCTTCGGATTCGCCCGGAACAGCGCCACCAGCATCTGGTCGAGCGACACGCCGGACGGCAGGTTCGCACTCGCGATGCCGCTGAGCGTGTCGCCACCGCGGACCCGATAGCGTTCGGCGCGCTCGCCGGCAGGTTGCACGGTCTTTGCGGCCGGTTGCGGCTTGGGTGCCGGGGCAGCCTCCACCGCCGGAGCCGGCCTGACCGGTGCAGCCGCCACAGGGGCGGCCGGAGTCGGCGCCGGCGCGGCCGGTGTCATGGTCGGCGCCGCCGCCACGGTGGCTTCCGGCCGGCGCGTCTGCGGCGGGTCCAGCAGCAAGGTGTAGGCCCGCACGAGGCGCCCGGAGGCCCAGTTGGCCTCGAGGATCACGTCGAGGAATGGCTCATTGACCGCGCGGTCGCTCGTCAGGCGAAAGACGCTGCGCCCGTCGGGCCGGCGCTGCAGCACGACCTGGGTCGTCGGCAGCACCGCGTTGTAGTCGATGCCAGCGGCCCGATAGACCTCGGCACCGGCCACGCGGAGCTGGAGGGTCCCGGCCTCGTCGTTCGTGATGCTCGTGACCTCCACCTCGGCGCGAAGCGACTCACCAAGCGCCGACTGGACCGACAGGCGACCCAGTCCGAGCGCCCATGACGAGCTGGCGATGAGGCAGCTGGCGGCAAGTGCCACCCCGGTCAGAGCGAAGCGACCAACATTCAACGTGCGGTGTTTCAAGGCAACTCCCCAAAAATCGAACGGCGGAACTCTCCGGGAGCCCCGCCGCGCAAGTCCTCTGCCGCCCTCGTACCGGGTGGCCGGTTACGACTCTCAGTCATGCCAAGGCGGATGAAATCACAATAACATCAAGCATATAGGCAGACAAGCTCACCTAAAGCGTGACGATCACCGCAGAACCGGATTGTTTCTGACGTTCACATCCGCTGTAGCCCGGTAACAACGTTCGTCCAGCTACTGATCCAGGAGTATCCGCAGCATGCGCCGCAGAGGCTCGGCGGCCCCCCACAGCAACTGGTCGCCGATCGTGAACGCACCCAGATACTCCGGCCCGATGGCCAGCTTCCTCAGCCGCCCCACCGGGATCGACATCGTGCCCGTCACCGACACCGGGGTCAGCCCCTGAACAGTGGCCTCGCGCGTGTTCGGGATCAGTTTCACCCAGGCATTGTCGGCCGCGATCATCGTCTCTATATCGGCCAGCGGAACGTCGCGCTTGAGCTTGAAGGTCAGGCTCTGGCTGTGGCAGCGCATCGCCCCCACACGCACGCAGATCGAATCGATCGGAACCGGCCCGGGTCCGGTGCCCATGCCGCGCCCGAGGATCTTGTTCGTTTCTGCCCCGCCCTTCCATTCCTCGAGGCTGGTGCCGTCGCCGCGATCGCTGTCGATCCAGGGAATCAGGCTGCCGCCAAGTGGGACGCCGAAGTTCGCGGTTTCAGCGCCCGAGAGCCCGCGTTGGGTTTCGGCCACCCGACGATCGATCTCGAGAATGGCCGAGGCAGGGTCGTCGAGCAGAGGGCGAACCGCCGCGTGGAGCGTGCCGTACTGGGTGAGAAGCTCGCGCATGTGCTGAGCGCCGCCGCCCGATGCCGCCTGGTAGGTCGACGCTGTCATCCACTCGACCAGGTCGGCCTTGAACAGGGCCCCCACACCCATCAGCATGCAGCTCACCGTGCAATTGCCGCCGATCCAATTGCGCCCCCCGCGCGACAACGCGGACTGGATCACCGGCAGATTGACCGGGTCCAGGATGATCACGGCGTCATCCTGCATGCGCAGGGTCTTGGCCGCGTCGATCCAGTGGCCCTTCCAGCCCGCCTCGCGCAGCTTGCCGTAGACCGCCTTGGTGAAGTCGCCGCCCTGGGCCGTGATGATCACCTCGCAACGCTTGAGCGCGCCGATGTCGTGGGCGTCGACGAGCCGGGACTCGTTCTTGGCCATGCCCGGCGCCTTGCCACCGGCGTTCGACGTCGAGAAGAAGAGCGGCTCGATGAGGTCGAAGTCGCCTTCGGCCCGCATGCGGTCCAACAGCACGGATCCGACCATGCCGCGCCAGCCGACCAGTCCCACGAGGGGATTCGCTGCGAGTGCCATAACAAGCTACCTTTCGATCTGAATCTGCTCCCGGACCCTGACTTCCGGCTCGTTTCGCCAGGGTCCAGGGGTGGGGCGAGACGATCCGAAGCGGGCTAGCGCTTGGTAATCGTCTTGGTGGTGATCGCGGCAACCACCGCGTCGCCCATCTCACGGGTGCCGACCTTGCGCGTGCCCTCGCTCCAGATGTCTGCAGTGCGCAGACCCTGGGCCAGCACCTGCTGAACCGCGGACTCGATGCGGTCGGCGGCTTGGGCTTGCTGGAGGGAGTAACGGAGCATCATGGCGGCAGACAAGATTGTAGCCAGTGGGTTGGCCACGCCCTGCCCCGCAATGTCCGGCGCGCTGCCATGGCTGGGCTCGTACAGGCCTTTGTTGCGTGCGTCCAACGACGCGGAGGGCAACATCCCGATCGAGCCGGTCAGCATGGCCGCTTCGTCCGACAGGATGTCGCCGAACATGTTGCCGGTCACGACGACGTCGAACTTCTTCGGCGCCTTCACGAGCTGCATCGCGGCGTTGTCGACGTACATGTGGTCGAGCTCGACGTCCGGGTAGTCGGCGTGCACCTCGGTCACGACGTCCTTCCAGAACTGGAAGGTCTCGAGCACATTGGCCTTGTCGACGCTGGTCACCCGCTTGTGGCGCTTGCGCGCGGCCTGGAAGGCCACGTGGGCGATCCGTTCGATCTCCGGGCCGGCTGTAGCGCATCGTGTCGAACGCCTCTTCGGCGCCCGGGAAATGGCCGTCGACCGCGGTTCGCCGCCCGCGCGGCTGGCCGAAGTAGATGTCACCCGTGAGTTCGCGGATGATCAGGATGTCCAGACCGGCAACCAGCTCGGGCTTCAGGCTCGACGCATTGGTCAGTTGTTCGTAGCAGATCGCCGGGCGCAGATTGGCGAACAGGCCGAGGTGCTTGCGCAGCCCCAGGATCGCCTGCTCGGGGCGCAGCGCACGCTCGAGCTTGTCGTACTTCCAGTCGCCGACGGCGCCGAACAGGATCGCGTCGGCGGCCTGGGCCAGCGCCAAGGTGGCCTCGGGCAGCGGATGCCCCGACGCTTCATAGGCCGCGCCACCGACCGGCGCAGTTTCCAGTTCGAACGGCAGCTCAAGCACCTTGAGCACCTTGACGGCCTCGGCGACGATCTCGCTGCCGATGCCGTCACCGGGGAGGATGGCGATCTTCATTGTTCGGTGCTTCCTTGTGTGTCAACCATTGGACGAGGGTCTGCTCACAGGCCTTGAAGACGAGCCAGGCCACCAGGCTGAGCAAGCCCACGGCGATCAATTCCGCCAACTGGTGCAAACCACCTTCCATGACCGCGAGCCAGCCGTGGGTGGCCAGGAGTTCGAGGTTGGCGTGCAGCAGGTAAAAGAGATTGAGCGTTCCGGACCCGAAGGCCAGGAAGCTCAGGCCGAGGACGAGGAACGTGGCCCAGCGCCGGGACAGCACGACGCGCTGGAACCAGCCTCTCATCGCCCATCAGGCCAGACGCTGGGCGAGCCAGGGCATGCGCGCCAGTCGTTCGGCTTCGAAGCTGCGGATCTTGTCGGCATGCCGCAGCGTCAGGCCGATGTCGTCGAAGCCGTTCGTGAGGCAGTACTTGCGGAACGGCTGCACGTCGAACGACAGTTCGCTGCCGTCGGGCTTGACGATCACCTGGCGCGGCAGATCGACCGTCAGCCGGTAGCCGACGAATCCGAGTGCCTCATCGAACAACCTGGACACCTGTGACTCGGGCAACTGGATCGGCAGCACGCCGTTCTTGAAGCAGTTGTTGAAGAAGATGTCGGCGAAACTCGGTGCGATCAGCACCCGAAAGCCATATTGCTCGAGCGCCCACGGCGCGTGTTCGCGGCTCGAACCGCAACCGAAGTTGCGCCGCGCGAGCAGGACCGATGCGCCCTGGTAGCGCGGCTGGTTCAGCACGAAATCCGGGTTCGGCCGGCGCGACGCCGGATCCTGCCCGGGCTCCCCATGGTCGAGATAACGCCACTCGTCGAACAGGTTCGGCCCGAAACCGGTGCGCGCGATCGACTTCAGGAACTGCTTCGGGATGATGGCGTCGGTGTCGACGTTCTCCCGGTCCATCGGGGCGACCAGCCCCTCGTGCACGCTGAACGGGTTCACTTCTTCTTCGCCGCTTCTTCGATCTTGTCACCCGCCTTGGAGATGTCCTTGCCGACACCCTCCATCGTGTTGCAGGCGGACAGGGTCGTCGCCGCCGCGAAGGCGGTCACGAGGACGATCAGCAGACTCTTCATGGTGGGATCTCCTTCAGGCGAGGCGGCGCACGTCGACGAAGTGGCCATTGAGGGCGGCCGCGGCGGCCATCGCCGGGCTCACGAGATGGGTGCGGCCACCAGTGCCCTGGCGGCCTTCGAAGTTGCGGTTGCTGGTCGAGGCGCAGCGTTCGCCCGGTTCGAGGCGGTCGGCATTCATGGCCAGGCACATCGAGCAGCCGGGCTCGCGCCACTCGAAGCCGGCGGCCTTGAAGATCGTGTGCAGACCTTCCTTCTCGGCCTGCGCCTTCACGCGCCCGGAGCCCGGCACGACCATCGCCAGCTTGACGTTCGGGGCGACCTTGCCGCCGGCCTTGCGCACGACCATGGCGGCCTCGCGCAGGTCCTCGATGCGGCTGTTCGTGCAGGATCCGATGAAGACCTTGTCGATGCGGATGTCGGCGATCGCCTTGTTCGGCTGCAGGCCCATGTAGACCAGTGCGCGCTCGATGGCCTCGCGCCGGTTCGCGTCCTTTTCCTTGTCGGGGTCGGGCACATGGTCCTCGATCGACAGCACCATCTCGGGGCTGGTGCCCCAGGTGACCTGGGGCCGGATCTGCGCCGCGTCGAACTCGACCACGGCATCGAAGGACGCGCCCGGATCCGAGTGCAGCGTGCGCCACTGGGCCAGCGCCTGCTCCCACTCCGGGCCGCCGACGAAACGGCCGCTGGCGGCGTCGGTGCCGGGCGCGAACGGCCGGCCCTTCACATAGTCGATCGTGGTGTCGTCGACGGCCACCAGGCCGGCGCGCGCACCCGCCTCGATCGCCATGTTGCACACCGTCATGCGGCCTTCCATGCTGAGCGCGCGGATCGCGCTGCCGCCGAATTCGATCGTGTAGCCGGTGCCGCCTGCGGTCCCGATGCGACCGATGATGGCCAGCACGATGTCCTTGGCGCTGCAGCCGCGCTGCAGGACGCCGTCGACCTTGACCAGCATGTTCCTGGCCTTCTTGGCCAGCAGGGTCTGGGTCGCCAGCACATGCTCGACCTCGCTCGTCCCGATGCCTTGCGCCAGCGCGCCGAAGGCGCCATGGGTGCTGGTGTGGCTGTCGCCGCAGACCACCGTCATGCCTGGCAGCGTGGCGCCGTTCTCGGGCCCGATCACGTGCACGATGCCCTGGCGCGCGTCGAGGAAGGGAAAGTAGGCGGCGGCGCCAAAGGCCTTGATGTTGGCGTCGAGCGTGACGATCTGCTGCTTGCTGATCGGATCGTCGAGACCCTCGTAGCCGCGCTCCCACCCGGTGGTCGGCGTGTTGTGGTCCGCGGTGGCGACGATCGAGCTCGTGCGCCAGACCTTGCGTCCGGCCAGCCGCAGCCCTTCGAAGGCCTGCGGGCTGGTGACCTCGTGCACCAGATGGCGGTCGATGTAGAGGACGGCAGTGCCGTCGTCCTCGGTGTGGACGACATGGTCGTCCCAGAGTTTTTCGTAGAGCGTGCGTGCAGTCATGGTCGGGTCGACGGGCGGCGACGGCCGCGTGCGATACCGGATTGTCGGTCAAACCGCACGCGCCCGAGCGCCGCAGGGATTCCGCGCGGTCGTCGCCCGCCGCTCAGCCGAGCGCCGCAATCACCTCGGGCGGCGCCTGGACCAGCTCGATCAGCACGCCCTCGCCGCCGATCGGGAACTGCTCGTTGCCCTTGGGGTGGATGAAGCAGATGTCGAAACCGGCCGCGCCCTTGCGGATGCCGCCCGGCGCAAAACGGACCCCGTGGGCCGTCATCCACTCGACCGCCTTCGGCAGATCGTCGACCCAGAGCCCGACATGGTTGAGCGGTGTCGTGTGCACGGCGGGCTTCTTGTCGGGGTCCAACGGTTGCATCAGGTCGACCTCGATCGCATGCGGCCCATCGCCCATGGCGCAGATGTCCTCGTCGACGTTCTCGCGCTCGCTGACGAAGTTGCTCTTGACCGTCAGCCCGAAGATTTCGACCCAGAGCGACTTGAGGCGCTGCTTGTCGGGCCCGCCGATGGCG
This sequence comes from uncultured beta proteobacterium, assembly GCA_963706655.1. GTDB lineage: Bacteria > Pseudomonadota > Gammaproteobacteria > Burkholderiales > Burkholderiaceae_C > Rubrivivax. Next base: position 135,915 of record CAVPNN010000015.1, on the reverse strand, counting down.
ATCTGCTGCAGGCCGAGGATCCTGAACGGCTTCATTGGAAGCTCAGGATCGGTTGATCGACCGCCAGGCTGGCGCCCTTCTCGGCCAGCAGTTCGCGGACCACGCCGTCGACAGTGGCGACCAGGATGTTCTCCATCTTCATCGCCTCGATGACCGCCAGCCGTTCGCCGGCCTGCACGGTCTGCCCCGGCTTGACGGCCAGGTCGACCAGCAGCCCGGGCATCGGCGAGAGCAGGAACTTGCTCATGTCGGCCGGCGGCTTGAACGGCATCACGGTGAGCAACTCGGCCGCGCGCGCGCTCAGCAGCATGGCGTCGATCTGCAGGCCGTTGTGCTGCACCCGCGACCACAGGCCGTGGCGTTCGTGCTGGGCCGTGAACACATGGCCGTTGCACAGGCCGCGTGGCGCGCACCTCGCCGAAGCGCCAGTCGCTGTCGATCGCGTAGAGCTTGCCGTTCAGCGTGACCTTGATCGTGCCGTCGTTGACGATCGTCACCGGGTGCATCGAGTGCTTGCCATCGCCGCGCTTGACGACCGCCGTCATCTGCTCGCCGATCCGCACGCCATGGCCGGGCAGTTGCCCGCTGATGCCGGCCGCGCGCTCGCGGTAGCGCCGGTAGGCGGCGCAGGCCAGCGCGACCAGGAAGTCCGGGTCCTCGTGTGGCACGTCCTCGGCCTTGAATCCGGCAGCGTAGTGCTCGGCGATGAAGCCGGTGTTGAAGTCGCCGGCGACGAACTTCGGGTGCGCCAGCAGCGCGGCCTGGAATGGGATGTTGCTCGACACGCCGCGGATCACGAAGCCGTTGAGGGCCTCGCGCATCTTCGCGATCGCGTCGTTGCGGTCACGCCCATGGACGATCAGCTTGGCGATCATCGAGTCGTAGAACATCGGGATCTCGCCACCTTCGTAGACCCCGGTGTCGACCCGCACACCACCCCCTTCGGGCACCGGCGCCGCCGCCTCCATCGTCGTCACCGGTGGCCGGTAGCGCACCAGGCGGCCGGTCGACGGCAGGAAGCCGCGGAACGGGTCTTCGGCATTGATCCGGCATTCCATGGCCCAGCCGCGGCGCGGGATCTGGTCCTGCGTGAACGGCAGCTTCTCGCCGGCGGCGACGCGGATCATCTGCTCGACGAGGTCGATGCCGGTGATGCTCTCGGTCACCGGGTGCTCGACCTGCAGCCGGGTGTTCATCTCGAGGAAGTAGAAGCTCTGGTCCTTGCCGACCACGAACTCCACCGTGCCGGCGCTCTGGTACTGGACCGCCTTGGCCAGTGCGACCGCCTGCTCGCCCATCGCCTTGCGCGTGGCCTCGCTGATGAAGGGCGACGGCGCCTCCTCGATCACCTTCTGGTGGCGGCGCTGGATCGAACACTCGCGTTCGTGCAGATAGACCGTGTGGCCGAACGAGTCGGCCAGGACCTGGATCTCGATGTGTCGTGGCTGCTCGACGAACTTCTCGATGAAGACGCGGTCATCGCCAAAGCTCGCCTTCGCCTCGTTGCGGCAGGACGAGAAGCCGTCGAAGGCCTCCTTGTCGTTGTAGGCCACGCGCAGGCCCTTGCCACCGCCGCCGGCGCTGGCCTTGATCATCACCGGGTAGCCGATGTCCTTGGCGATCGTCACCGCCTGCTCGGGCGTGTCGATGGCGTCGTTCCAGCCGGGGATCGTGTTGACCTTGGCGGCCAGCGCCAGCTTCTTGGACGCGATCTTGTCGCCCATCGCGGCGATGCTGTGGTGCTTGGGGCCGATGAAGGTGATGCCTTCTTCTTCGACGCGGCGCGCGAAGGCCTCGTTCTCGGACAGGAAACCATAGCCCGGGTGCACCGCCTCGGCGCCGGTGGACTTGCAGGCGGCGATGATCTTGTCGGCCACGAGATAACTCTCGCGGCTGGGCGGCGGGCCGATCAGGACCGCCTCGTCGGCCAGCCCGACATGGCGTGCGTCGCGGTCTGCTTCCGAGTACACCGCGACCGTCGCGATGCCCATCTTGCGGGCGGTGAGGATGACGCGGCAGGCGATCTCGCCCCGATTGGCGATCAGGATCTTCTTAAACATGTGCTTTCTCCATCGGGTCGAGATCGCCTGCGTGCGCGCTGCGCACCAGGCAATTTGGCTTCGCCGCAGCGGCCATGCGGCCGCTGTCGCCGCGGTTGGCAATCAGGATCTTCTTGAACATGGTTGTCTCCCCCACCTTCAGAGCGGGATGTTCCCGTGCTTGCGCCACGGGTTGTCGAGCTTCTTGTCCTTGAGCATGGCCAGCGAGCGGCAGATGCGCTTGCGCGTCTCGTGCGGCTGGATCACGTCGTCGATGTAGCCGCGCGCACCGGCCACGAAGGGATTGGCGAAGCGCGCCTTGTACTCGGCCTCGCGCGCCGCGAGCTTGGCCGGGTCGTCCTTGTCCTGGCGGAAGATGATCTCGACCGCGCCCTTGGCGCCCATCACGGCGATCTCGGCGTTCGGCCAGGCGAAGTTGACGTCGCCGCGCAGGTGCTTGGAGCTCATCACGTCGTAGGCGCCGCCATAGGCCTTGCGCGTTATCACCGTGACCTTGGGCACCGTGCACTCGGCATAGGCATAGAGCAGCTTGGCCCCATGTTTGATGATGCCGCCGTACTCCTGGCTCGTGCCCGGCATGAACCCCGGCACGTCGACGAAGGTGATGACCGGGATGTTGAAGGCGTCACAGAAGCGCACGAAGCGCGCCGCCTTGATGCTTGAGCGGATGTCCAGGCAGCCGGCCAGCACCATCGGGTTGTTGGCCACGATGCCGACCGAGGCGCCCTCCATGCGGCCGAAGCCGATCACGATGTTCTTGGCGTAGTCGGGCTGGAGCTCGAAGAAGTCGCCATCGTCGACGACCTTGGTGATCAGCTCCTTGATGTCGTAGGGCTTGTTGGGATTGTCCGGCACCAGCGTGTCGAGCGACGCGTCGAGCCGGTCAGCGGCATCCGGGCTCGGCCGGATCGGCGTCTTGTCGCGGTTGTTGAGCGGCAGGTAGTTGAAGAAGCGGCGCAGCATCAGGATCGCCTCGACGTCGTTGTCGAAGGCGAGGTCGGCGACCCCGCTGCGCGTCGTGTGGGTGCCCGCGCCGCCGAGTTCCTCGGCGGTGACGCTCTCGTGCGTCACGGTCTTCACGACCTCGGGGCCGGTGACGAACATGTAGGAACTGTCCTTGACCATGAAAATGAAGTCGGTCATCGCTGGCGAGTAGACCGCGCCGCCGGCGCAGGGCCCCATGATCATGCTGATCTGCGGCACCACGCCCGAGGCCATCACGTTGCGCTGGAACACCTCGGCATAACCGCCGAGCGAGGCCACGCCCTCCTGGATGCGGGCACCGCCCGAGTCGTTGAGGCCGATCACCGGCGCGCCGACCTTCATCGCCTGGTCCATGACCTTGCAGATCTTCTCAGCGTGGGCCTCGGACAAGGCGCCACCGAAGACCGTGAAGTCCTGGCTGAAGACGAAGACCAGGCGGCCATTGATCATTCCGTAGCCGGTGACGACGCCGTCGCCCGGGATCTTCTGGTCGGCCATGCCGAAGTCGGCGCAGCGGTGCTCGACGAACATGTCCCACTCTTCGAAGCTGCCGTCGTCGAGCAGCAACTCCAGGCGTTCGCGCGCACTCAGCTTGCCCTTGGCATGCTGGGCGTCGATGCGCTTTTGCCCGCCACCCAGGCGGGCCGCGGCGCGCTTGCGCTCCAGTTGGTCGATGATGTCGTGCATGGAATCTTCTCCTTGGTTCAATCCATGAGGTCCAACAGCCGTCGTGCGGCAACGCTGGCGGCCAGCCGCCCCGCGCGCACCTCGGTTTCAATTTCGGCCAGCGCGGCACGCACGCCGGGGTGCGCACGAAAGCGCTGGCGCAGACCGGCTTCGATACGCTCCCACATCCAGGCGCGGTCCTGCGCGTGGCGGCGGGCTTCGAGCCGACCATTGGCCGCCTGCAGCTTGCGAAACGCTTCGATCTGCAGCCAGAAAGCATCGATGCCGGCCCCCTTCAGCGCACTGAGCTGAATCACCTGGGGGTGCCAGATCGTCTTGTCGTGACGGGCGTGGTCGGGACGACCATGCTGGCCAAGCAGGCGCATGGCGCTCGTGATCTGCGCGCGCGCGCGCGTTGCCGCCGCTTCGTCCAGATCGGCCTTGTTGATGACCACCAGATCGGCCAGTTCCATCACGCCCTTCTTGATGGCCTGCAGATCGTCGCCGGCATTGGGCAGCTGCAGCAGCACGAAACAGTCGGTCATGCCCGCCACCGCGACCTCGCTCTGGCCGACGCCGACGGTCTCGACGATCACGACATCGAAGCCGGCGGCTTCGCACACCCTCAATGACTCGCGCGTCTTCTCCGCCACGCCGCCGAGGTTGCCGCTCGCCGGGCTCGGCCGGATGTAGGCCCGCTGGTCCATCGACAGCCGCTCCATGCGCGTCTTGTCGCCGAGGATCGAACCGCCCGACACGCTCGACGAAGGGTCCACGGTCAGCACCGCCACGCGGTGCCCGCGCTCGATCAGGAACAACCCGAGTGCTTCGATGAAGGTGCTCTTGCCCACACCCGGCACGCCGCTGATGCCCAGGCGCAGCGAGTTGCCGGAGCTCGGCAGGAGCGCATTGAGCAGTTCGTCGGCGCGCGCCCGGTGGTCGGCGCGTGTGGACTCGAGCAGCGTGATGATCTTGGCGATGGCACGGCGCTGCAGCGGGCCCGGCGGACCGGTCACCTGCTCGAACAGCGCCTGATCGGGTGGCGACATGGCTCAGGCGATCGAGGCCTTGATCTGCTCGAGCACGTCCTTGGCGCTCGCCGGAATCGGCGTGCCGGGCCCATAGATGCCCTTGACCCCGGCCGCACGCAGGAAGTCGTAGTCCTGTGCCGGGATCACGCCGCCGACGAAGACCACGATGTCGTCTGCGCCCTGCGCTTTCAACTCCGCGATGATGGCCGGCACCAGGGTCTTGTGGCCCGCGGCAAGCGACGACACGCCAACCGCATGCACGTCGTTCTCGATCGCCTGGCGCGCGCACTCTTCCGGTGTCTGGAACAGCGGCCCGATGTCGACGTCGAAGCCGAGGTCGGCGAAGGCCGTGGCCACCACCTTGGCGCCGCGGTCATGGCCGTCCTGGCCGAGCTTGGCGATCATCACGCGCGGGCGGCGGCCCTGCGCTTCGCCGAAGGCTGCGATCTCACCCTTCAGCTGGTCCCAACCCTCGGCACTGTCGTAAGCGGCTGCGTACACACCGGTCACCTTCTGGATGTCGGCGCGATGGCGCCCGTAGATCGTCTCGAGCGCATCGCTGACCTCGCCCACGGTGGCGCGCGCGCGGATCGCGTCGATGCTGAGTGCGAGCAGGTTGCCGCTGCCGTCCTTGGCGGCGGCGGTCAGCGCGGCGAGCGCCAAGCGCACCTTGTCCGCGTCGCGTGAGGCCTTGATTCTCTTCAGGCGCGCGATCTGGCCCTCGCGCACCTTGACGTTGTCGACCTCGAGGATGTCGATCGGGTCATGCTGATCGAGCTTGTACTTGTTGACGCCGACGATCACGTCCTGGCCCGAATCGATGCGGGCCTGCTTTTCGGCTGCGCTCGCTTCGATCTTCAGCTTGGCCCAGCCGGAGTCGACCGCCTTCGTCATGCCGCCCATCGCCTGGACTTCTTCGATGATTGCCCAGGCCTTGTCGGCCATCTCCTGGGTCAGCGTCTCCATCATGTAGCTGCCGGCCCAGGGGTCGACGACATTCGTGATGTGGGTCTCTTCCTGGATGATGAGCTGGGTGTTGCGCGCGATGCGCGACGAGAACGCGGTCGGCAATGCGATCGCTTCGTCGAAGCTGTTGGTGTGCAGACTCTGGGTGCCGCCGAACACCGCGGCCATCGCCTCGATCGTCGTGCGCACGATGTTGTTGTACGGGTCCTGTTCGGTCAGCGACCAGCCCGAGGTCTGGCAATGCGTGCGCAGCATCAGGCTCTTGGGCTGCTTCGCACCGACGCCCTTCATGATGCGCGTCCAGAGCAGGCGCGCGGCACGCATCTTGGCCACTTCCAGATAGAAGTTCATGCCGATGGCCCAGAAGAACGACAGGCGCGGTGCGAAGTCGTCGACATCGAGCCCCTTGGTCAGCGCCGTCTTCACGTACTCCTGCCCGTCGGCGAGCGTGAAGGCAAGCTCGAGCGCCTGGTTCGCGCCCGCCTCCTGCATGTGGTAGCCGCTGATGCTGATCGAGTTGAAGCGCGGCATGTGGGTTGCCGTGTATTCGATGATGTCGCCGATGATGCGCATGCTCGGCTCGGGCGGGTAGATGTAGGTGTTGCGGACCATGAACTCCTTGAGGATGTCGTTCTGGATCGTCCCCGAGAGCTGGTCCTGCGTCACGCCCTGCTCTTCGGCCGCCACCACGTAGCCCGCCAGCACCGGCAGCACGGCGCCATTCATCGTCATCGAGACGCTGACCTTGTCGAGCGGGATGCTGTCGAACAGGATCTTCATGTCCTCGACCGAGTCGATCGCGACGCCAGCCTTTCCGACGTCACCCGTCACGCGCGGATGGTCGCTGTCGTAACCGCGGTGGGTCGCGAGGTCGAACGCGACGCTGACGCCCTGCCCGCCGCCAGCCAGGCCCTTGCGATAGAAGGCGTTGGACTCCTCGGCGGTCGAGAACCCCGCGTACTGGCGGATCGTCCAGGGACGGCCGGCGTACATCGTCGCCTGCGGTCCGCGAATGAAAGGCTCGAAGCCAGGCAGGGTGTCGGCAAGCGGCAAGGCCGCGGTGTCGGCCGCGGTGTAGAGCGGCTTGATCGTCAGGCCTTCGGGCGTGACCCAGTTCAACGCCGAGAGGGCCCCACCGGGCGCGGTCTTGGTCGCGGCCGCAGTCCACTGCGCCAGCGTGGCGGTCTTGAACGGGGGGGTGCTGCTCATCTCGGACTCCTCGGCACTTGTGATCGCGCTGCCATTATGCATAATTATGAATTCATAACCCACATGAACCTGACAAATCCGCTCGCCATGGCCGCCGCCGAACCCTCGCTCTCGCCACGCGCCCTGTACCAGCAGGTTGCCGAGCGGCTGCGCGAGCGCATCTTCAGCCGTGCCCTCGAGCCCGGCAGCTGGATCGACGAGCTCAAGCTGGCCACCGAGTTTGGCATCAGCCGCACGCCAATGCGAGAGGCGCTGAAGTTGCTGGCCACCGAAGGCCTGGTCACGATGAAGGTGCGGCGCGGCGCCTTCGTGGCCGAAATGTCGCGCGACGACGTGACACAGGTCTACCACCTGCTCGCCCTGCTCGAGAGCGACGCGGCGGGCCGGGTGGCGCAGTCGGCCACCGACGCCCAGCGCGCCGAACTGGCCGCCCTGCACGACAAGCTCGAGCGTCAGGTCCATCGGCGCGACGCCTTCTTTGCCACCAACGAACAGTTCCACATGGCCTTGCTGCGCATCGCGGCGAATCGCTGGGCCGAACAGATGGTGACGGACCTGCGCAAGGTGATGAAGCTCAACCGCCACCACTCGCTGTTCAAGCAGGGCCGGATCGAAGAATCTCTGGCCGAGCACCGGGGGCTGATGCAGGCCATCGAGTCGCACGACGCGGCGCTGGCCTCGGACCTGATGCGGGCGCATTTCGACAACGGGCTGGCTGCCGCGGCCTGAGGGTGCATGCCGGCGCGAATGAAATCACATCCGGAGTCGCGCTCCGTGATCAGGCCGTCGCAACACGTGGATTCGACTCAAGTGCTGGGCCGATCGGTCGATATCCGAGCGGACCCCCACTCATGGTCGAATCGTGGTCAATCGGACTCCGCCCGCAACCTGCAACCCGCCCATGAATCGTTCCTTCGGTCGCGAAGTCCGCGATCGGGGCCGGGCGATGGTGGGTTGGGCGGCGCGGCCCTTGCTGCTGTGCGGGGCGCTGGTCGCGGCCGTTCCCGGCCAGGCCCAGACGAGCCCGGACGTTGCGACGCTGAGCCTCGAGCAGTTGCTCGAGATCAACGTGATCGGGGCTTCCAAGTACAAGCAGAAGCAAGGTGACGTGGCGGCGGCGGTCAGCGTCATCACCCGTCGGGATATCCGGACTTTCGGATGGCGCACGCTGGACCAGGCCCTGGCCAGCCTGCCAGGCGTGCACACCACCTACGATCGCCAGTACACCTACTTCGGGGCGCGCGGCTTCGGGTTGCCGGGGGACTACAACACGCGCGTGTTGATCACGATCAACGGCAACCGGTCGAACGACCCTGCCTTCGACGGCGGTGCGTTCGGGCGCATGTTCCCGCTCGACATGGACCTCGTCGAGCGCATCGAGTATGTGCCGGGTCCAGGTGGTGCGGTCTACGGTCAGAACGCGATGTTCGGCGTCATCAATGTGGTCACGCGTGACGGCGCCGATCTCGATGGCGCCGAGCTGTCCATGGCCTACCTGCGCCCACAGGCGGCGCGCGAGGGCCGCGGCAGCTGGGGCAGGACGCTGGACAACGGCCTCGACATGCTGGTGTCGGTGTCGAGCCTGCATTCGCGCGGCGAGGACAGGATCATGAGCTTCGGCGCCGCCGATGTCTCTGGCCTGGCGTCCGGGCTCGATGGCGATCGCACCGAGCAGTTCTTCGGCCGGATCGCCAAAGGCGCCTGGTCGTTCGAACATGTCTTTGGCGATCGCCGCAAGGACGACCCGACTGGCGCGTACTTCTCGGACCCGCTGGTGTCCGGGCAGTACCAGGGCGACCGCTACGTCTTGACCCAGCTGCAATACGAGGACCGCTTTGCGGGCGATACGCTGCTCGTCTCGGCGCGCCTGTTCGGCGGGCAGCAACGCTACACCAGCGATCTGATCTACGGCACCGTGTTCTCTTTCCCGGCTTCGTCGAACTGGCGCGGGCTTGAGTTGCGCCTGCTGTCGACCGCGATCGACGGCCACAAACTGATGCTGGGCATCGAAGGCCAGGACAACACGCGCATCGACCAGTCCGTGCTCGATATCGCCGATCCCGCCAATGACATTCGCATCCACAGCCCCGGCAGCCGTGCAGGCCTCTATGCCCAGGACGAGTGGCGAATCGGCGAAGCCCTGACTGCGACCCTGGGTCTGCGCCTGGACCACAACAATGCCACCGGCACCAAGCTGAGTCCGCGTGCCGCGCTCATCTGGCGCGTCAGGCCGGCCACGACTGTCAAGGCGCTGTATGGCCGTGCCCACCGGGCGCCGAACGCCTACGAGCGCGACTACGACGATGGTCTGGCGCAGGCCAGCAACCCCGCACTCGGGGGCGAGAGCATCGACACGGTGGAACTGGTCGCAGACCACCGCATCGACCGTGACCTGGCTGTTCGCGCCTCGGTCTATCAGTGGACCATGCGCGACCTCGTCACGCTTGGCACCGACCCCGTGAGCGGGTTGTCGCAATACCAGTCGGGCGCGCAGGTCAAGGCGCGTGGCCTGGAGGTGTCGGCTGACAAGGCATGGCGCACGGGCGCGCGCCTGCGCGGCAGCCTTTCCGCACAGGACGTGAGCGACGCCCATGGCGAGCGCCTTCTCAACTCACCCAGGCTGCTCGCCAAGGTCAACCTGTCCGTGCCACTGCCCTGGGCCGGTCTGCGCGCCGGCTATGAACTGCGCTTCGACAGCCGACGCCTGAGCCTGGACGGCACTGAACTGGGCGGCTACGCATTGTCGAATCTGCTGCTGAGCACGAGCGTGCTGGCCAACGGTCTGGAACTCTCTTTGGGCATCCACAACCTGTTCGACAAACGTTATGCCCAGCCTGGCGCGGACAGCAACTGGCAGAACGCGCTCGAACAGGACGGTCGCAGCCTGCTTGTCAAGGTCGGCTACCGGTTCTGAGCAGGGTCCCGCCCTCGGCGGTCGAACCCGCTGCGACGGTCCGATCCATTGCGCCTGCCGCCATGCGTCGATGCCAGCGGCAACCCGCCGCAGGCGTTTGACACCGCCAGTCGACGCAGCGTATGGTTGCCTCGCGCCGCGCAAGACCGGATGCGGGCACCCCCGATCAGACGAGGAGACCCGTGACAGTCCGTGAACCCGCCCACCGGCCCTTTGCACCGTGCGTCGCCGATGCCAACGCCGCAGTCCAAGAGAAGTCGACGTGAACAAAGCGCCCTTTGCCAGCCTGCGCTTCGCGCCGGCCGCGGTCGACGTCGAGCGACGCGCCGGCGGGACCCGCGTGCTGCGCTCGCCCCAACCGCTCGAGCCCTATGTGCGCTGCCTCGGCGAACACCTCGAGCGCTGGGCGCAAGAAGCGCCCGAACGCTGCTTTCTGGCCGAACGCGCCGGGGCCGGCTGGCGCCGGCTCAGCTATCGCGAGGCCCTGGCCGGCGCACGCGCGATCGGTGAGGCCCTGCTGGCGCGCGGCCTGTCCGCCCAGCGGCCGGCGATGGTGCTGTCCGACAACGGCATCGACCATGCCCTGCTGATGCTGGGCGCGATGCATGTCGGGGTGCCGATCGCGCCGATCTCGCCCGCCTATTCGCTGATGTCGAAGGACTACGCCAAGGTCGCCGCGATCGCCGCCCTGCTTCAGCCAGGCCTGGTCTACGCAGCTGACGGTGCCAAGTTCGCCGGCGTGCTGGGTGCGCTCGACTTCAGCGGCGCCGAGATCGTGATCGGCGCCAATGCCCCTGCGGGACTGAAGCACACCCACTTCGGCGAGCTGCTCGCGCAGGAGGCCGGCACGCAGGTCGACGAGGCATTCGCCGCGGTCGGCCCCGACACGATCGCCAAGTTCCTGTTCACGTCGGGCTCGACCGGCGAGCCCAAAGGGGTCATCAACACCCAGCGCATGCTGTGCTCGAACCAGCAGGCCATCGCCCAGCTCTGGCAGTTCCTCGACGAGACACCGCCGGTGATCGTCGACTGGCTGCCCTGGAACCACACCTTTGGCGCCAACCACAACTTCAACATCGTGCTGACCCATGGCGGCACGCTCTACATCGACGATGGCAAACCGGTGCCCGGCCTGATCGAGAAGACGGTGGCGAACCTGCGCGAAGTCTCGCCGACGCTCTACTTCAACGTGCCGCGCGGTTTCGACGCGCTGATCCCCTTCCTCGAGGAGGACGAAGCGCTGCGCAAGAGCTTCTTCGCCAGACTTCAGCTGATCTTCTACGCCGCCGCGGCGCTGCCGCAGAACCTCTGGGACAAGCTGGAGGATCTGTCGACGCAGGTGCGTGGCAAGCGCACCGTGATGCTGTCGTCCTGGGGCGCGACCGAGACGGCGCCGATGGTGACCTCGGTGCACTACGAGATCGACCGCGCCGGCGTCATCGGCCTGCCCGCGCCCGGCACCGAGGTCAAGCTGGTACCCAACGAACAGAAGCTGGAACTGCGCGTGCGCGGGCCCAACGTCACCCCGGGCTACTGGAAGCGGCCGGACCTGACCGAGGCGGCCTTCGACGAGGAAGGCTTCTACCGCATCGGCGACGCCGGGCGGCTCGCCGACGAGAACGACCCGGCGCGCGGGATCGTCTTCGACGGCCGGATCGCCGAGGACTTCAAGCTGACGAGTGGCGTCTGGGTGCATGTCGGCTCGCTGCGCATCAAGGCGCTGGCCCTGTTGGCGCCGGTCGCGCAGGACCTCGTGATCGCCGGCCACGACCGCGAGTCGGTGGGTTTGCTGATCTTCGCCAATGCGGCCGGTTGCCGCGGCCTGTGTCCCGACCTGCCGGCCGACGCACCGCTCACCACACTGCTGGCCGATTCGCGGGTCGTCGATTCGGTCCGGCAGGGGCTGGTCCGGCTCAAGCAGGGCAACGGCGGCAGTTCGACCCACGCCGAATGCGCCCTGCTGATGTCCGAGCCGCCCTCGATCGATGCGAGCGAGATCACCGACAAGGGCTACATCAACCAGCGCGCCGTGCTGGCGCGCCGCGCCGACCTCGTGGAGCGCCTGTTCGCGGCGCCGGCAGACCCGGCCGTGATCCGGCCATAGAACCAGGCCTCAGGCCGGCCCGTCCCGGCGCCGGCGATCGGGCAGCGAGTGCCTCAGCCTTGCAGACTGTCGCGCGCCCGCAGCAAGCGCGCCTTGGCGTCAACCGCCACTTCGCGCACGGCGGGGTCGTCGATCAGCTGGACCATGGTGTCCGGGTCGATGAACGCCACGGTGATCTGGCCATCGGCCTCCTCGCGCACCACGACGTTGCACGGCAGCAGCAGACCGATGTCCGGCACCGCCGTCAGGGCCTTGTGCGCCAGCGGCGGGTTGCAGGCGCCCAGGATGCGATAGGGCCGCACGTCGACGTCGAGCTTGGTCTTCAGCGTCGACTTGACGTCGATGTCGCTCAGCACGCCGAAACCCTCGCTCTTGAGGGCGTCGGTGACGCGCTGCACGGCGGCGTCGAAGGGCATGTTCAAGCGGGCGTGAAATCCGATCATGGGTGGCTCCGGAAGGCAGTGAATCGATGTTGTCGACTATACCCTATACCGTATATGAACGCCTGCCCCGCCCCGGCATGCGGGCGCCCTGAGCTATCGTCATCGCATGACACTGGTGGCCCCCGTTCGATCCCGTCTTGCGCGCACCTGGGACCTCGTCGTCGGCGCGGGTCCCGTGGTCGTTGGCTTGCTCATCGTCACGCTCGGCGTGGCGCTGTACGCAGCCTACCGAGTACTCGACCCGACGCCGAGCAAGCACCTGGTCATTGCAACCGGACCCGAACAGGGTGCCTATGCCGAATTCGCCAAACGTTATCTGCCGCTGCTGGCGGAGCATGGGGTCACGCTGGAGTTGCGCAGCACCCAGGGTTCGGCAGAGAACCTGAGCCTGCTGCGCGACTCGACATCCGGCGTGCAGGCCGCCTTCGTCCAGGGTGGTGTCGCCACCGCCACGGCCGGCAGCACGGCGGCGCTCAAGAGCCTGGGCAATGTCGCCTACGAGCCGATCTGGCTCTTCTACAGCGAGGCCAGCGCGCGCGCTCGCCTGGGCAAGACGCCGTTGACCCGGCTGTCGCAGCTGGCCGGCTGGCGCATCAACACGGGCCCGGTCGGCGGCGGCGGCGCCACGCTGTTTGCCCAGTTGGCCGAGGCCAATCAGCTCGAGGCCACCCAGCTGCAACTCGGTGACAAGCCTGCAGTGCACGGAGTCGTCGATCTGCTGCAAGGCCGCGCCGACGCGCTGCTGATGGTGGCCGCCGCCGATGCGCCGCTGGTGCAGTACCTGCTGCAGACACCGGGCGTCGCGCTGCTCGGCTTCCCGCAGGCGCATGCCTACGAGCGCCGGTTCCCGTTTCTTCGCGCGCTCATGCTGCCGCGCGGCGTGATCGACCTGGCCGGCGACCGCCCGCCGCAGGACCTGCCGCTGGTCGCCGCCACGGCCTCGCTGGTGGTGCGCGACGACCTGCACCCGGCACTCGTGCAATTGCTGGTCCAGGCCGCGCACAAGGCCCATGGCGAGGCCGGCTGGTTCAACCGCGCCGCGGAGTTCCCGAACCCGAGCGCCACCGACCTGCCGCTGGCGCAGGAAGCCGAACGCTTCTATCGCAGCGGGCAACCCTGGCTGCAGCGCTACCTGCCTTTCTGGCTGGCCAACTTCATCGACCGCATGTGGATCGTGCTGCTGCCCCTGCTGGCGGTGTCGATCCCGTTGTCGCGCGTGCTGCCGCCACTGATCGAGTCACGTGTGCGCTCGCGGGTCTACCGCTGGTATGCCCATCTGCGCGCGGTCGAGCAGGCGCTCGAAGGACCTGATGCGGACACCGGCGCGCTGCGCACCGAACTCGATCGGACTCGACCGCCAGGTCGAGCGCATCGGCATCCCCTTGTCCTACGCCAACGAACTGTACGAACTGCGCAGCCACATCCACCTGATCCGCAGGCGGCTGCAGGCCGGGACGCCCTCGCCGCCCTGACCCTCCGTCACGCCAGCCAGCATCGGCGCGTAGCATTCGACCTCCCGCCCTCGAAGTCGTGCCGATGACCTCCCTGCCCATCCCCCCCACCGACAGCGACCCAGACGAGACCGCGGACTGGCTCCAGGCGCTGCAGGACGTGGTGCGTGAAGGCGGCCAGGCGCGCGGTCGCTACCTGCTCAAGCAGCTCGAGGCGCAGGCCCAGCGCCTGGGCATCGTCTCGCACATCCCGCCGTTCTCGGCCTACCGCAACACGATCGACCTCGATCGCCAGGGGCGCTACCCGGGCGATCTGGCGATCGAAGAGCGCATCACGTCGATGATCCGCTGGAACGCGCTCGCCATGGTCGTGCGCGCCAACCAGGCGCACGGCGAACTGGGTGGGCATATCGCCAGCTTCGCCTCGGCGGCCGAGATCTTCGAGGTCGGCTTCAACCACTTCTTCCGCGGCGGCGAGCAGGGTGATCTGGTCTTCTTCCAGCCGCACTCGGCGCCCGGCGTCTACGCACGGGCCTACCTCGAAGGCCGGCTCGACGAAGCCCAGCTGGCACGCTACCGCCAGGAGGTCGGCGGCGGCGGCCTCAGCTCCTACCCGCACCCCTGGCTGATGCCGGCGTTCTGGCAGTTCCCCACCGGCTCGATGGGCCTGGGCCCGATCAGCGCGATCTACCAGGCGCGTTTCATGCGCTACCTGCAGCACCGCGGCCTGGTGCCCGCCACCGAGCGCCATGTCTGGGGCGTGTTCGGAGACGGCGAGATGGACGAGCCGGAGTCGATCGGCGCGCTCACGCTGGCCGCGCGCGACGAACTCGACAACGTCGGCTTCATCATCAACTGCAACCTGCAGCGCCTGGACGGGCCGGTGCGCGGCAACCACCAGATCATCCAGGAGCTGGAGTCGCTGTTCTCGGGCGCCGGCTGGAACGTGATCAAAGTGCTCTGGGGTTCGGGCTGGGACGAACTCTTCGCACGCGACACCACGCACGCGCTGCTGCGCGCCTTCGCCGACACGCCGGACGGTGAGTACCAGACCCTCGGCGCCAACGACGGACGCTACAACTTCGAGCGCTTCTTCGGGCGCGCGCCGGAGCTGCGCCAGCTCGTCTCCCATCTGAGCGAAACCCAGATCGATGCCCTCAAGCGCGGCGGGCACGACGTGCGCAAGCTGTTCGCGGCGCTGCGCGAAGCCAAGGCGCACAAGGGCCAGCCGACCGTCATCCTGGCCAAGACCAAGAAGGGCTTCGGCATGGGCCAGGCGGGCGAGTCGCGCATGACAGTGCACCAGCAGAAGAAGCTCGACGTCGATGCCCTGCGCCAGTTCCGCGACCGCTTCGCGCTGCCGCTGTCCGACGAGGACGTGGCGGCGTTGCGCTTCGTGCGCTTCCCGGAGGGCAGCGCCGAGCTGAACTATCTGCGCGAGCGGCGGGCGGCGCTCGATGGCGCGCTGCCGCAGCGCCAGGTCAACGCCGCGCCGGTGCCGGTGCCTGCGCTGGCGGAATGGGGCGGGTTCGCGCTGCACGCCGATGGCAAGCCGATGTCGACCACGATGGCCTTCGTGCGCTGCCTGTCCAATCTGCTGCGCGACCCTACCCTGGGCCCGCGCATCGTGCCCATCGTGGCCGACGAGGCACGCACCTTCGGCATGGCCAGCCTGTTCCGCCAGATCGGCATCTATTCACCAGTCGGCCAGCGCTACACCCCCGAGGACCAGGCCTCGATGCTCGCCTACCGCGAGTCGGTCGACGGCCAGTTGCTCGAGGAGGGCATCACCGAAGCCGGCGCGATGGCATCGTGGACCGCGGCCGCCACCGCCTACAGCGTGCATGGGCTGGCGATGCTGCCGGTCTACATCTACTACTCGATGTTCGGCTTCCAGCGTGTCGGCGACCTGATCTGGGCTGCGGCCGACCAGCGTGCGCGTGGTTTCCTGATCGGCGCCACTGCGGGCCGCACGACGCTCGGCGGCGAGGGCCTGCAGCACCAGGACGGCTCCAGCCACGTGATGGCTGCCACGGTGCCGAACTGCCGTGCCTGGGACCCGGCCTTTGCGGGCGAGCTGGCGGTCATCGTCGACCACGGCGCGCGCCAGATGATGGAGCGCCAGGAAGACGTCTTCCACTACATCACCGTGATGAACGAGAACTACGAGCAGCCGTCGCTGCCCGCGGGGGTCGAGGACCAGGTCATGCGCGGCATGTACCGTTTTGCCAGCCACTCGCCGGCGGGCGCACGCGGGCAGGTGCGACTGCTCGGCGCCGGCACCATCCTGCGCGAGGTCATCGCCGCCGCGGAGCTGCTCGCGCAGCAATGGGGCGTGGCGAGCGAGGTCTTCAGCGTCACCAGCTTCAGCGAGCTGGCGCGCGAGGCGCGCGAGGTCGAGCGCTGGAATCGGCTGCACCCCGAACAGGCCCCGCGCAGCTGCCATGTCGCCGACTGCCTGCCCGGGCGCGACCCGGTGGTCGCGGTCAGCGACTATGTGCGCGCCGTGCCGCAGATGATTGCCGACGCGATCGACGCGCGTCTGACGACCCTCGGCACCGATGGCTTTGGACGCAGCGACACGCGCCAGGCGCTGCGTGGATTCTTCGAGGTCGACCGCCACCACATCGTGGCCGCCACGCTGCATGCGCTGGCGCGCGACGGCCGGATCAGCCCTGCCCTGCGCGCCGAAGCGCTCGAGCGCTACGGGATCGACAAGGAGCGCCCCGCGCCGTGGACCGTCTGAGCGCGGTCAGAACTTGAACAGCGCGGTCCGCGCGGCGTCGTTCCAGCTATAGGCGTCGAAGAAGATCACGATCGCCCCGACCGCCAGCACCACCGGGCGCAGCCAGAGCCAGCGCACCGGCCTGATCAGCGCGACCGAAATCAGCCACAGGCCGATGCCGATCTTGGCGCTGGCGAGCAGTGCCATGCCGGGGTCGGTCGCCAGCTTGAGCAGCCAGGGGTTGGCGATGAATCCCATCGGCAGCAGGAACAGACCGACGCCGAGCATCATCGAGCGCCCCGCCACCGGCAGCCAGGGTGTCTGGGCGATGCCCGCCGCAATGAAGACGTTGCCGCACACTGGCGGCGTGATCGTGCACAGCAGCGCGTACCAGAACACGAACAGGTGGGCATACAGCGGCGTCAGTCCCATCGACTGCAAGGCGTCGCCGGCCACGGCGATGCAGATGACGTAGGCCGCCGTCGTCGGCAGCTCCATCCCGAGCAGCAAGCTGGCCAGACCGGTCAGCGCGAGCCCCACCCACAGGCTGCCATCCGACGCCGACAGGATCAGCGACGTGATCTTCACGCCGACACCCGTCTTGTGGAACACCCCGGTGATCAGGCCGGCACAGATCAGGATCGCGGCGATGGTCGCGATCTGGCGGCCAGCGTCGACGACGGCGACCTGCAGCCGCCGGATCCAGTGACCGATGTCGATGCGTCCGGCCGCGTCGAAGCTCAGCAGCGCGACCGTGGCCGCGGTCGCAAACAGCGCCGCATACTGCGGCGTGTAGGCCGTCCAGCCGAGCACGTAGACCAGGATCGCGAACGGCACCGCGAAGAAGGGCAAGGTGCGCGCCACCCGCGCCCAGCCCGGCAGCTCGTCGGGGGCCATGCCCTTCAGGTCGAACTTGATCGCGTACTGGTGCACGCCGATCCAGACGGTGACGAAGAACAGGATCGCCGCCGGGGTCGCGGCGACCATGATCGTCGTGTACGGCAGCGCCAGCAGCTCGGCCATCACGAAGATGCCGGCCCCCATCAGCGGCGGCATGATCTGGCCGCCGGTCGACGCCACGGCTTCAGTGGCCGCGGCCAGGCTCGGCGGATAGCCCATGCGCTTCATCGCCGGAATCGTGACCATGCCGGTCGACGCCGTGTTGGCCGAGGCCGAGCCCGAGATCGTGCCGTACATCGCGCTCGACAGCACCGACACCTTGGCCGCGCCGGCACGGAAGCGCCCGGCGATCTGGGTCGACAGCGACATGAAGCCCGTGCCCGCGGCACCGGCAGAGATGAAGGAGCCGAGGATCAGGAAGGGCGCGATCGTGTCGGCCGACAACCCGGTGAGTTCACTCCACAGCCCGCTCTCGCTGATGACCAGGTCACCCAGGAACGAGTCGAGCGCAAACGGGTCGTGGCCGAAGGTGCCCGTCAGGTGATGGCCGAACACGCCGTAGGCCAGGACCAGCAGCGTGATCAGCGGCAGCACCCAGTTGATGGCCCGCCGGGCCATCTCGAGCGCGACGACGATCAACGCCACCGCCAGGGTCATCTGCAGCGGGCCCTGCAGGATGCCGTACTGGTCGGACAGCCGGTCGCTGTAGATTGCCACGTAGGCCGCGCCCGCGCCGCCCACGACCATGCAGGCCCAGCCGAACCAGCGCACGAGGTTGGTCCCGGCAGGCGCAAAGACGAAGATCCACGGCAGCGCCAGCAGGAAGTGCAGAGGCCGCGTGATCAGGTTCGGGATCAGGCCCGAGAAGACCAGGTACAGGTGAAAGCCGACCGTGATCACGCCGAACAGCGTGATCACGAGACCAGGGCGCGGCACGTGGGCCGCGCGCGCTACCTGGTCGACGAAGCTTTCAGTGGTCGAGGGTTCGGACGTCGCCGACATGCGTCGGGTGTCCGATCACTTGACGGCGATGCCCTTCTCCTTGTAGTAGCGCAGGGCACCCGGGTGCACTTCAGCGCCGAGCAGCTTGACCATCTCGGGCTGCACGCCATTCCACCAGGCGTTCTTCTCGGCCAGCTTGCCCTTGTTTTCCCAGAAGGTCTTGGTCACGAAGTAGGCGACGTCGTCGCTCATGTTCGTCGTGCCGTAGGCACCGACCGGCAGGCCCACCGTGTTGACCGGCTTGTCCTGGCCCTTGTAGGTGCCGGCCGCGATCGTCAGTGGACCCGAGGACGGGTCCAGCGCCAGCACCTTGGCACGCTCGGCGTCGGTCAGCGACAGCACCGTCACCGGCGTCGTCGTGGCCAGTTCGACCAGTTGCGGCGTCGGGTGCGACGAGCAGGTGGCAAAGGCATCGACCTTGCCGTTGCGCATCGCCGGCCCGGCGGCGCTCAGCTCGACCTCGACCGTCTTGACCTTGTCGGTCAGGTCGAAGGCGGCCAGGATCTTCTCCGTGGCGGTGCCGCAGAACGTGCCCTTGCCGCCCGGGATCATCGTCTTGCCCGCAAGGTCGGCGATCGACTTGATGCCGGCATCGGCGCGCGCCACCAGGTGCACGGTCACGAAGGGCAGCACGAAGAGCGTGCGCGCGTTGTCGAACGCGCCGTCGTCGAACGGCTTCTTGCCCTCGCGCGCGCTGGCCAACAGGCCGGGAGGCGTCGTGAAGATGAAGTTGCCCGGGCGGACCTTGGACTCCTTGACGTTCTGCACCGAGCCCTGGCTCTCCTCGACCGTGGGCACATAGGTCGGATCCGCCGCTTTCAGCGCCTCGCCGATCTGCACCGTCATCAGGTAGTACGAGGACGTGGACTTGGCCGCCTTCAGGGTCACGCGGGTCTCGGCGCCGGCCGCCGAAGCCAGGCCGGCCAGCGTGAACGCCACGAGGGTTGCGGAACAAATGCTCTTCAACTTCATCATCTCGGTGTCTCCAGGGTCACTTGTCGTTGGTCAATGCATTTTAGGGACTGAATTCCGGCGCTCTTGTCGCCGCCTCTCACCCCATCAGCGCGGTTGGCAGCCAGGTCGCCAGTTCAGGGAACACGCACAGGATCAAGATCGCGAGGACCATGCACAGCATGAAGGGAAACGCCCCCTTCAGGATCGTCGGCAGCTTGACGTCGGGCGTGATGCCGTTGATGACGAACAGGTTCAGCCCGACCGGCGGTGTGATGAGGCCGAGCTCCATGTTGATCGTCAGGATCACACCGAACCAGATCGGGTCGAAGCCCGCCGAGAGGATCACCGGCATCAGGATCGGCGTCGTCATCAGGATGATCGCCGCCGGCGGCAGGAACATGCCGGCCACCAGCAGCATCAGGTTGATCGCCGCCAGCACGACCCACTTGTTGACCTGCATCGCGGCGATGCCCTCGGCCACCGACTGCGTGACCTGCAGCGACGACATCATGTAGCCGAACAGGATCGAGGTGCCGATGATCATCAGCAGCATGCCGCGACTCGCGCAGGCCGTCGCGCAGGATGACCCACAGCTCCATCGGCCGCCACACGCGGTAGATCACGACCACCATCACGAGGCAGAGTGCAGCGCCGACACCGGCGGCCTCGGACGGCGTGGCGATGCCGCCGTACAGCGCGTAGACAACCCCGACGATGACGGCGATGAAGGGCAGCAGCTTGGGCAGCAGCTCGAGCTTTTCCTTCATCGAATAGATGCGGTCCTCGTCGATCAGCTTGGTGCCGCGCTTCCAGCTCAGGAACAGCGCCCAGGCCATGAACAGGCCCGTCAGCAGCAGTCCCGGGATGACGCCGGCGAGGAAGAGGCGCCCGATCGAAGTCTCCGACGCGATGCCATACAGGATCATCGTGATCGACGGCGGGATCAGGATGCCGAGCGTGCCGCCGGCGGCAATGGCGCCGGTGGCGAGGTCGGCGTCGTAGCCACGCTTCCTCATCTCGGGGATGCCCATCTTGCCGATCGCCGCGCAGGTGGCGGGCGACGAGCCGGTCAGCGCCGAGAACAGCGCGCAGGCCCCGATGTTGCTGATGACGAGCGAGCCCGGCACCCGGTGCAGCCAGCGCGACAGTGCCTCGTAGAGGTCGCTGCCGGCGCGCGAACTGGCCACCGCCGCGCCCATGATGATGAACATCGGCAGCGACACGAGCGTGAAATCCGACAGGCCGGCGAAGACCGTCTCCGGCACGAAATTGACCGAGTTCCAGCCGTCGAAGGCGACCATGAAGAGCAGCGCCACGGCGCCGAGCGCGAACGCAATCGGCATGCCGGTGGCCAGTGCCGCCACCGTGACGACGAAGATCAGCAGACCGATGACTGGGGGGCTCATAGCTTGTCGTCGTGCGCCATGCCGAACGGCAGATCACGATGCGTCATCACCATCCAGATCTCGGCCAGGAACTGCAGGCACAGCAGACCCAGGCCGACCGGCACACTGAGGTAGGGGATCCACAGCCGCGCACGCCAGATCGACGGCGTCGTGTGGCCCGTCACCCAGGTCTCGTGCCACCAGGGGATCGAGGCGTAGAGGAAAAAGCCGCAAAACACCAACGCAATCAGATTGCCGATCAGGTGGAGCCGGCGCCGGGACGGAGTCGACACCATCAGCGGCAGCACGTCGACCGCCACATGCCCGCGTGTGAGCAGGATGTAGGGCGCGCCGACGAAGGTGGCCGCCACCAGCGCGAAGGTGACGAACTCGGTCTGCCAGATCGATGACTGCCCGAGCACGGCGCGCACGAACACCATCTGGCAGATCACGCCCACCGACAGCAGGATCAATCCGGCGGCGAAGACGCCGCAGGCGCGCGACATCGCCTGCACCACCGCTACCCAGGCGGGCAGCGGCGGCGCGGCGTGGGCCGATGTCACTTGACGCTCAAGGCCTTCTCGATCAGTTCCTTGCCGCCGGGCACCTTGTCAGCGAACTCCTTGTACGAAGTCTTCTGTGCCACCGCGCGCCAGGCCTCGGCTTCGGCGTCGGTCAGCGTGACGACCTCGACCTTGTTCGCCTTGTAGGTTTCGACCAGCTTGTCGTCGAGCTTCTTCGATTCGGCCTCGAAGTAGTCCTCGGCCTTCTTCGACGCCGCCGTCAGGGCCTTCTTCTGGGCGTCGTTCAGCCGGTCCCAGCTCTTCTTCGAGATCAGCACCGGTTCGTACATGAACCACAGCGCGTTGTCGCCCGGCGCGGTCAGGCACTTGAGCTGTTCGTAGAGGCGAAACGAGACAAAGCTGCCCGACGAGGTGTCGGTGCCCTGCGCGACACCCTGCTGCAGCGCGTTGTAGACCTCGCTCGACGGGATCGACACGATCGACGCGCCGGCGCCGGCCCACATCTGCGCAAAGGTCGAGCCCGCCGAGCGGATCTTCATTCCGGCGGCATCCTCGGGTTTCCTGATGCACTTGTCCTTGCCGCCGAACGCACCGGCCAGCCAGGCGTCGGCCAGCACCCTGACCCCACCCTCGTCGATGATGGCCTTGATGTCCTTCATGAAGGCCGAGTCGTTGATGCGGCGCGCGTGGGCATGGCCCTTGACGAGACCCGGCATCAGCGTCGCACCGAACTGCGGGTGGAAGCCCGAGGCATAGTCGAGCGGGAACGAGGTCATGTCGATCTGACCGGTCTGCATCGCCTTCCACTGCTCCTGCGCCTTGACCAGGCTCGAGCCCGGGAAGACCTTGATCTCGAGGCCGACCTTGGCCGCCGCGACGTCACGCGCAATCATCTGCACCATCTCGTCGCGCACGTCGCCCTTGCCACCCGGGAACTGGTGCGAGGCCTTGAGCACGATGTCGGCGGCGCCGGCCGTGCCGGCGCCCACCAGCATGAGCGACGCGAGCGTCGCGTGAAGCGAGGAACGAACCAGTCTGAACGTTTTCATGCTGTCTCCGAATCGTGGTCTTGTATGTGGTCGACTTTAAGACCCGGGGCACCCTCGTGACGCCGGCTGTACCTACTGACTATCCCTGAGAGATGTGGCGCGCGCGGGAAGACGCGCGCGTCGCGGATCGCGCGCTGGTCGTCGGTCAGGTCGAAGTTCATGACAGCTTGGCCTGCATGAAGAAGCCCGTGCGGAGGCCGGTGCGAGCCGCGGTCGCCGGGTACCCGCCTCTGCTCGTGTCCCCCGGGCCGGGCTTCGCCCGCCCCTCCTCCTTTACCTCGCTGAGACGGGCACCCGACACCCGCGGCTGGCGCACGCTGTGCCACGCGATTGAGGTGCCAGTGCGTGGAGCCGGAGCAGGACGGTGGGGCGCCTTGCGCAGCGAAGTGAAGGAGGAGACGACGGCCGCGAGGCCGGAGTCGGGGGAGCGAGCCCGGACACGAACAGTCCTGAGGACTGTTTGTGCCTGGCGAGCGCCCAGGGCTCTGTCCCCGGGCATGAGCGGAGCAAGGCACGCCGGTGATCAGGTCCTTGTTGCGGGACACGACGGTCTGGCCGTCCGGGTACTTCAGGCTCGGGTGCACCGATATGCGGCATGATCGCTTCATGAACACGACATCCCCTGCGGCAACTCCGACCCGGGCGCTCGGCGCGAGCGGTCTGAAGGTCTCCTCCCTGTGGCTGGGCACCATGATGTTCGGCGACCGGACCGACGAGTCCGAAGCGCGCCGCATCCTGGACCATGCGCGTGAATCCGGCCTGAATGCCATCGACACCGCCGACATCTATGCCGGCGGTGAGTCCGAGCGCATCGTCGGGCGCCTGATTGGCGCCGAGCGCGAACGCTGGGTGCTCGCGAGCAAGGTTGCCAACCCCGGCGGCGAGTGGCCCAACGACCGCGGGCTGTCGCGCCACTGGGTGCTGCGCGCGGTGGACCGCAGCCTGCAACGCCTGGGCACCGACTGGATCGATCTGTACTACATGCACCGCGACGACGAGTCGACGCCGATGGAAGAGACGCTGTCGACGATGGCGCGCCTGATCGAGGTCGGCAAGATCCGCTACTACGGCGTGTCGAACTTCCGCGCCTGGCGTGTCGCACGGATGGTCGAGACGGCACGCCGCATGGGTGTGCCGGCGCCGATCGCCTGCCAGCCGCCGTACAGCGCGATGACACGCGGCATCGAGACCGAGCTGCTGCCCTGCTGCGCACATTACGGGGTCGGCGTGGTCAGCTACAGCCCGCTCGCCCGCGGCGTGCTGAGCGGCAAGTACGCACCCGGCGCCGCGCCGCCCGAGGGCAGCCGCGCATCACGCAATGACCGGCGCCTGATGCAGACCGAATGGCGGCCCGAATCGCTCGAGGCGGCGCAGCATTTTCTCCAGCATGCGCAGGCGCGTGGCGTCGCGGCGAGCCAGCTCGCGACCGCCTGGGTGCTGAACAACCGCCTGATCACCGGCGTGATCGCCGGGCCGCGCACACTGGCCCAGTGGCAGGACTACGTGGCGGCGCTGTCGGTGCGCTGCACGGCCGAGGACGAAGCCTTCGTCGACGGCCTCGTCGCACCCGGCCATGCCTCCACCCACGGCTACAACGACCCGGCCTACCCGGTCGCCGGGCGCGTGCCGCGACCCGATCTCAGCGCAGGCTGAGTTGCGTCCCCGCGGCGCCGGCGGCGACGATTTCGCCGACCTCGGCCGCCGCATCGAACCCGTGACGGCGAAAGATCGAGAGCACCTCTTCGACGCTCGCCGCGTCGCAGCACACGAGCAGGCCGCCACTGGTCTGGGGATCGCTCAGCAGCGCCTGGTCCTCGGCGGCGAATCCGGCCGGCAGCACGACATCGGCGCCATAGCCGGCCCAGTTGCGGCCCGAGGCGCCGGTCACATGGCCCTGCGCCACGAGTTCACGCACGCCGGACAGCAAGGGCACCTTGTGCCAGTCGATGACCATCGAGGCCTTGGCGCCACGTGCCAGCTCCAGGCCATGACCGGCGAGGCCGAAGCCGGTGATGTCGGTCAGCGCGTGCACGCCGGCGAGCGCCGCCAGGTCCGGCCCCGGCGTGTTGAGCTTGGTCGTGGTGGCGATCATCTGCGCATAGGCGCCAGGCGACAGCAGTCCCTTCTTCAGCGCGGCCGACATCACGCCGACCCCGATCGCTTTGCCGAGCACGAGCCGGTCGCCGATCTGCGCCGCGCTGTTCTTCTTGACACGCTTCGGGTGCACGAGGCCGAGCGCCACCAGGCCATAGATCGCCTCGACCGAGTCGATCGTGTGGCCGCCGGCGATCGGAATCCCGGCCGCCTTGCAGACGTCGTTGCCGCCCTGCAGGATCTGGCCGATGGTCGCGGTGTCGAGCACGTTGATCGGCATGCCGACGATCGCCAGCGCCATGATCGGCGTGCCGCCCATCGCGTAGACGTCGCTGATCGCGTTGGTCGCGGCGATGCGGCCGAACTCGTACGGGTCGTCGACGATCGGCATGAAGAAGTCGGTCGTCGCGATCAGGGCCTGCTCGTCGTTGAGCTGGTAGACCGCGGCGTCGTCGGCCGTCTCGATGCCGACCAGCAGTTGCGGCGGCACCGGCATCTGGGTCGTGCCGCGCAGGATCTCGCTCAGCACGCCGGGCGCGATCTTGCATCCGCAGCCGCCGCCATGCGACAAGGAAGTGAGCCTGGGCTGGCCGGTGGGTGTTGCATGCACAGTTGCGTTCATCGAAAGGTCTCCTGGACGATGCGGCGCAGACAGGCCCGTTCGCGAGCAGGCTCGAAAAGTGGCGCGCGCCGGGCGCAGTGCACACGCAGTGATTCGAGCATAGCGGGATCGTCGCGCGCACGCGCCAGCAGCGCAGCAAGGCCCCCGGCGTCCCCGACCGCGAAGAGGGCCGGGTAGTCCGCACCGAGCATGCCCAGGTTGCCCGGGATGCGTGACGCGATGACCGGCGTCCCGCTGCGGATCGCCTCCATCACGACATGTGCGCCGCCCTCCATCCGGCTCGCATGCACCAGCACATGCGCGCGCTGGATGCGCGCGGTGGTGGCCCGGTGCGGCAATTCGCCCAGCCAGCGATAGGTCGGCAGCGCGGCTGCACAGGCTTCGGCCAGGCGCCCGAGCGCCGGATCCAGCGGCGCGCCGATGTGGTCGATCAGGATGTCGTGCCGCTGCGCGAGCAGGCGCGCCGCATCGAACAGGGTCCGCGGCGACTTCTCGTCGCGCAGATGCCCGACCATCAGCGCACGCAGATGGCGCTCTGTCTTGTCGAGCCTGCGCCGCGCCGGCGTCGACTGGAAGCAGACCGCGGCCTTGGCGCGGTGCCGCGCCGGCAGGTCGAGCGGCGCAAGTTCGTGCAGCACGATCAGCCGCCAGGCCAGTTCGAGCGATCGCTGCGCCGCCGGGTCGGATGCGATGTCGCGATAGAGGTCGGTCCCGGTCAGGGCGAGCAGCAGCGGGCGCGCCGGATGCGCAGCGGCAAACGCCGCCACCGAGTCGGCCGACCGGCGCGCATGCAGGGCCAGCAGCACCTGATCGTCGCCGCCGTCCCAGCGCTCCAGCAGGCGCACCCGATAATCGGTCGACAGCATGCGCTGCCAGCGCCACGCGGTCTGCCAGTTGCCGTTGTTGGCCGAGGCCAGTGCAGGCGTGACCAGACAGAGCGAGGGCTTGACCATTGCCAGGAGTTATAGCGCGAATGCCGATCACCGACCGACCACCCGGACTGCAGGTCCCGGCCGTGATTCGCCAGGCCGGCGCGGCCGATCTGGCGGCGGCGATGGCCGATGCGCGTGCTTCGATGCTGCGCCTGTTCGGCGCCTGGCAGGCCGCCTTGCCGATGTCGATGGAGATCCGCTACGCGCCCGAACTGAATCCGCCGCGCTGGGAGCTCGGCCACATCGCCTGGTTCGAGGAGTACTGGCTGGCACGCAACCCACAGCGACTGCTCGGCGCGCGTGCCGACCCCGATGTCGCGCGCGCAGCACCCCTGCTGCCGGGCGCGGACGCCCTCTACAACTCGAGCCAGGTGGCGCATTCGACACGCTGGCATCTGGACCTGCCGAGCGCCGACCGGACCCGCGACCTGCTGCAACGCACGCGCGCGCGCACGCTCGCCCTGCTCGACGATGCAGGCACCGATGACGACGCGCTCTACTTCTACCGCCTCGCCCTCTTCCACGAGGACATGCACCGCGAGGCCTGGGTCTACATGGCGCAAAACCTGGCGCTGGACGTCGCCCAGGGTCTCGACTCGGACCGGCCCGGTCCGGCCGCTGCACAGGGGCAATGGTCGCTCGACGCTGCGCGCGTGCGGATCGGCTCGGGCGCCGAGGGCTTTGCGTTCGACAACGAGTTGTGCGCCCACGAGGTGGAACTGAAGCCGTTCACGATCGATCGGGCGCCAGTGCGCTGGTGCGACTACCTGCCCTTCGTCGAGGCCGGCGGCTACGACGACGAGCGCCTGTGGTCGCGCGAGGGTTGGGACTGGCGTCAGCGTCACAGCGACGGGCGCCCGCGCCATCTGCGCCAGCAGGACGGTGCCTGGTCGTTGGCCCGCTTCGGTCGCTGGGTCGAACTCGACCCCATGGCGCCCGCGATGCACCTGAGCCAGCACGAAGCCCAGGCCTGGTGCCGCTGGGCCCGACGCCGGCTGCCGACCGAGGCCGAGTGGGAACATGCCGCCGTGACCGCTGCAGCACAAGGGCAGGCGTTTGAATGGGGCCAGGTCTGGGAATGGACCACCAGCCCGTTCCAGCCCTACCCGGGCTTCGAACCCCATCCCTACCGCGACTACTCGCAACCCTGGTTCGATGGGCGGCCAGTGCTGCGCGGGGGCTCGTTCGCCACCTCGGATCGCATCAAGCACCCACGCTATCGAAACTACTTCACGGCCGACCGGAACGACCTCTTCAGCGGCCTGCGGTCCTGCGCCGATGACTGAGCCCACGCTCGCCGACCTGGGGCTGTCACCCGCCTTGAGCGCCGGTGCCATGGCCGTCGGCTGGGTTCGGGCGACGCCGATCCAGGCCGAGGCCATTCCCGTCGTGCTGCGCGGCCAGGACCTGCTCGCGCAGGCGCCCACCGGTTCCGGCAAGACCGCCGCCTTCCTGCTGCCGATGCTGCAGCGGCTGCTGGCCGGGCCACTCGACGAACGACCGCGCCGGCTGCGCGCGCTGGTGCTGGCGCCCACGCGCGAGCTGGCGATCCAGATCGATGCGGCGGTGCAGTCGCTCGCGCCGGCACTCAGGTCGGTGCTGGCGGTCGGCGGCGCATCGATCAACCCGCAGATGATGGCGCTGCGCGGCGGCGCGCACATCGTGGTGGCGACGCCGGGCCGCCTGCTCGATCTGGTGGCGCAGCATGCGCTCACCGTGGGCGCGCTGGACATGCTGGTGCTCGACGAAGCCGACCGGCTGCTCGACCTGGGGTTTGCCGACGAACTCGCGCGCGTGCACGCACTGCTGCCCGCACAGCGTCAGACCCTGCTGCTGTCCGCGACGGTGCCGCCGGGCGTGCGCGATCTGGCCCGGCAATGGCTGACCGACCCGGCCGAGATCGGGATCGACGCCGTCGACGTCCATCCCGCCCCGGCCATCGGCCAGCGTGCGATCGTCGTCGACCGCGGCCGGCGCACCGCGCTGCTTCGGCATCTGCTGCGCAGCGAGCCCTGGTCGCGCACGCTGGTGTTCGTCGCCTCGCAGTACGCGGCTGAACATGTGGCGGACAAGCTGCGCCAGTCGGGCGTCGCGGCCACCGCACTGCACGGCGCGCAGAGCCAGGGGCGGCGACGCCAGGCCCTGTCCGATCTGCGCCAGGGTGCATTGAACGTGCTCGTGTGCACCGATCTGGCCGCACGCGGCATCGATGTGGTCGGCCTGAGCGCGGTGGTCAACTACGACCTGCCCCGATCGGCCGACGACTACACCCACCGCATCGGGCGCACCGGGCGCGCCGGTGCCACCGGTGCGGCGCTCAGCTTCATCAGCGCGGATCAGCCTGGCAGCGAAGCGCACTTCAGATTGATCGAGAAGCGCCAGCAGCGGCGCCTGGCGCGCGAACAGGTGCCTGGCTTCGAGCCCTCGGCAACGACGGCGGCCGCCGCCACCGCGGCGACGGGACTGGACCCGAACGGCGGCATCAAGGGCCGGCGCAAGAGCAAGAAGGACAAGCTGCGCGAGGCGGCAGCGCTTGCCGCCCGTCGGCGCTGACGATCCCCCATGGCCAAACCCATTCCACCCCTGTCAGCGGCCGAGATCGAGCGCGTGATCCAGACCGCCTGGGACGATCGCCCGCCGTTTCACGCCGTGCTGATGCAGCATGGCCTGACGCCGGGCCAGCTGGTGCAACTGCTCAAGCGCGAGCTCACGCCCAACGCGTTCAAGATCTGGACCGCGCGCAGCCGCGGTGGTGGATCGGCGCCAGGCAAGGTCGCAAGACGACCGGGCCACCGCGCAGCACGCTGACATCGCCTGGTCGATTGATGCGCAGGAAGTCGGTCCGACGACCTTGCGATCAGGTCGGCTGAGAGCGCACGACAACGGGCGTCGGCAACGAAAAGGCCCGGTCCCTGCCGACGATTTCGCGTCGGCAGGAACCGGGCCAGAACAGCCGTCGCGTTTACTTCAGGCGATAGCGGATGCCCAGGAACAGCGATCGATCGGTGCCGTTCGGATTGCCGAGCGTCGCGTCACCCCCGAAGTGCGAGAGGGCGAACGTTGCGGTCGCGTCCAGGCTGTTGGTCAGGCTGTAGATGAACGCGGTCGCCAGCGTGTTGACCGTGGCATTGGTCTTGGTCGGACCGTTGCGGTCGTAGCTGTACGTCCAGCTGTTCTCCCAGTCGATGCGGTCATCGATCTCGTGGGTCAGCGACATCACGTTGCGAAGCGTGTACGAGTTGTCGCCGCCATTGATGATCGTGTTGAACGTCGCGGTCTCGTTGAACTGGGTGCGGTTCGACAGCGGGTAGTAGTACTCGCCGACCACTTCCAGCGCCGGGTCGGAGCCGCTCTCGCCGTCAAACGAACGGAACACATAGCCGACACCAGCGCGGACCTTCCAACCCACCTTGCGGGTCGAGATGCGCTCGCGCGTCACGATCTGGTAGATCTTCAGGACATCGGCAGCGCCGAAGTCCGCCACCATCGTGCCGCCGGCCTTCAGGGCGTCGGAGATGGCCTGAACCCAGTACTGCTCGTAGTCCTTCGCGCCGTACTTGCTGCGGAACTCCTGCTCGCGATCGACCACGTCGGCCACGCGCTGATAGGTTGCGAGCGCGGGCGTCCCGGACGTCCGGTTGCGCAGCGTCAGCTCCTCGACGATGCGGATCGCCTTGGCCATCGGTGTGACGTTGTAGACACGACCGTAGCCGACACCGACCGTGCCGGTGAGCTGCCGGCTGTCGAACGCGCTCGTGCCTTGCAGGTTCAGGCCGCCGTACCAGAAGCCGGCCGAGCTGCCCGGGGTGAAGTAGTTGTCCGTCGTGACGCCGGCGCCATAGCTGTAGTTGTTCGTGCTCTGGGCGCCGGTGGTCGGGGCGCGATTGATCGATCCGTCGGCCATGCCGAAGATGCGCAGATCACGATCGGGCGAGCTGAACACGCGGTCGTACTGCAGGCCAAGGTCGAGGTTGTAGGCGCTTTGCGCGTCGCCCCGGTTCTTGGACAGGCTGTACTGGCCGCTCACGTACGCCTCTTCGTAGGCGCTGGTGGCGTTCTTGTAGTCGGTCACGGAAACGCCCTGCGCGCCGGCCATGCCGTGCGCTGCGAAGCCGAAAGGAACCAGGGTGTATGCAACGAAACGTTTGATCTTCATGTTGATCTCCAGAGAGTTGAAAGTGAGACCGGCATGGCCGGTCGCGAGAGTTGCCTAGGGGTGCCCGTGGGCAGTGAACAGGGGTTGCCGACCGGCGAGTTGCCGGTCAGCTCGGCGCCGGTCATCGATGTCCGGCCAGCCGATCAGTCCTTGCGCCAGCGCGCGAGCCAGTGCTCGGCCAGCTTGCCGGCCGCCTCGCGCCCGCCGAGGCCGAACGACAGCGCGACCGCAACCGCGATTGCGCCCAGGCTGAGACCGAACGCGATCTCGACGATCTCGTTGGCGATGCCCATCGCGCGCAAGCCCATCGCGATCACGATGCCCAGGATGGCGATGCGCGCAACCTGCGCCAGGCCGCTGCTGTTGGGCCCGCTCGCACGATCGATCGCACGGTGGGCAAGGTTGGCGAGCCAGAAGCCGACGGCGAGGATCAGTGCACCGAGCACGATGTCGCCCGAGAACGTGATGAACAGGGTCACCACGTCACGCACCTGGGAGAAGCCGAGCTGGCTGGCCGCCTCGACGGAGGCGAACAGCATGGCGAAGAACATCACCGCCCAGTGCGCCACTTGCGACGGCCGCGTGCCCTCGTTGAAGACGGTGCCCAGACCAATGCGTGCAGGCAGGCTGTCGAAGCCGACGTTCTCGAGCAGGCGTGCCAGCAAGGTGGCAGCAAAGCGCGCGATGTACCAGGTCAGCAGCAGGATCACGGCAGCAGCGATGATGTGCGGAACCGCGGCGAGCAGTTCGCCCAGCATCATCGTGGCGGGCCCCGACACGGCTTCGATCTTCAGCGCGTCGAGCGCGGCGATCAGCGACGGCACCAGCACGAGCAGGAAGACCAGCGTGCCGGCCAGGCGCGACAGCTTCACCGCGCTGTCCAGACCGATGCGTTCGTTGACGCCATCGACGCCGGCAGCGCCCAGCAGATTCGTGACCAGGCCACGCAGCACGCGTGCCACGACGTAACCAACGAACGCGATCACGACCGCGCCGACCACGTTGGGCAGCAGCGCGAGACCTTGCTCCAGCATGCCTTGCACCGGGCCGAGCGTGCCGTCCAGGCGGAAGGCCGCCAACACCGACGGCAGGAACAGCAGCAGCACGACCCAGAACAACACGTTGCCTGCCGAGGCGCTCATCGGCGCCATGCCGGCCTGCCGGGTGAGCTTGTCGTCCAGCGAGGTGGCGGCCAGCGCACGTGTCAACACGGCCCGCAGCAGCGAGGCGATCAGCCAGGCCACCAGCGACAGCACGACACCGGCCAACAGGTAAGGCAGGTAGCCGACGATCCCGGCGAACATTTCGGCAAACGGCCCAGACAGCGTAGACAGGTCCAGCACGTTGAGCACGGCGATCGCTGTCGCCAGCATCAGGAGCCAGAACACGCCCAGCGTGATCGGGCGCTCCGTGTCGACGCTGACGCCGGTGCTCTCGCCGATGCGGCGGTTCAAGCCCAGCAACTGTCAGCAGGCGAGCCGTGGCCGCGCGTGCCACGACGGCGACCAGCCAGCCGAGGACGAAGACGGCCACTGCGCCCAGCACCTGTGGCACGTGGTTGCCAAAGGCGCCTTGCAGCGCGGCAAAGAAGGGGTCAAGCGTCATGGGTTCTCCTTGTTCGATCGAAATGTGGGCAAGCCGAGGCGTTGCGCAACAGGCCCTGGGAGGGGCCAGCGCACATGGTCGCCAGATGCACGGGGGAGTCGCTGCCGGGCAGCGCTTGCGGTGGTGGGTCGGGGAAGCGGCTAGTTCGCGCCGCGCCTTGAATGGCGCCCGGCGGAGGTCGCCTGTCGAGTCATCTCGACCCCGTTCGGCGGCGAAGGCCTGATCCTTGTGGCCACGGCGGTCCGCAACCAGGATGCAGTCCAGACGCGCTGTGCACGCGCCTTCATTGCACTCGACGAGGCGGCCAGTGTACCTGTGCTCACAGCCGTAGCCCTCCCGACGTGGCAACCGAAGGCACGACTGCACCATCGACGCTGCGGTGACCCGGGCCCTGCAGCAACGAGGTCAAGGAGTTCAGACGCTCATCGAGGCGCTTGAATTCGGTCGTCAGGCGTCGATCGAGCCCCTCGATTCGCGAGGCTTCGGCCCGGTCGGCGAGGTCCTGCACACGCTGCACATCCTTCAGCAGCCGGCGCGTCTCGATCAGTGAACGGACCTGGTTCTGCAGGTAGACGATGAAGAGCAGCACGACGAAGACGCCAGACAGCGCCAACATCAGAACGCCGAGCGGTGCCTCGACCTGCGCGACGATCAGGTCCAGAGGCGCGGCCGCCATCAAGGTCGACCAGTTGATCGCCGACAGGCCGACCACTGCCGCGGCGACGAACCAGAAAAGTACCGTACCAATGTGCTTCACTCACTCCTCCTGTGGGGCTTCCAGTGCGGACCGGGCAAGGCGCAGCCGCAACCGCACCGATCCAGCGCCGCCAAAGCATAACTTTGCATCCACGATAATTAGTGACCGTTGATCAACATCCAATTTTGCATAAATGAAAATCAAAGAGACCCAGAAGGCGGTCGGTGCCTCTCCCCTGCCGGCGCGCACCCGCATGGATTGGTCCGACTTCAAACTGGTGCTGGCGATCAGCCACGAAGGCAGCGTGGCGCGCGCCTGCGGGGCGCTTGGCGTGACGCATTCGACGCTGCTGCGCAAGCTCGACGGAATCGAATCGCGACTCGAGACGCGGCTGTTCGAACGCTCGCGCAGCGGCTACGCCCTCACCCCGGCGGGGGACGAAATCGTCCGAGCAGCGCAGGAGTTCGCCCCGGTCGCACTGGCCGCCGAGAGCCGCGCCACCGGACAGGATCTGCAGCCGAGCGGCGAGGTGCGCATCAGCGTGGCCTCGATCGTTCTCGATCACCTGCTGCCGCCCCTGCTGGCGCAGTTTGCCGTCCAGGCTCCGGACGTGCGCCTCGAACTTGTCGTTTCGCGCGAGCACATCAGCCTGCGAAGGCGCGAGGCCGACGTCGCGATCCGTGTTTCCGACGCGGTGCCGGACTGGCTGGTCGGGCGCCGGGTCGCCACACTGGACTTCAGGGTCTATGGACTGCGCGACCAGACTGGCGTGGAGCCACCGCTGCGGTCGATCGACGACCTGGCGCGTGAACGTCGCTGGATCGGCCTCGACCGCGACGCTCGCGACCTCAAGTTCGACCGCTGGCTGGCCGCCACGGTGCCACAGGACAGCGTGGTGCTGCGTGTCGACGACTTCAGCCATGCGCTGGTGATGGTGCGTGCCGGACTCGGCATCGCACTGCTGCCGGCATTCGTCGAGGCCACCGCGCCCGAGTTGCAGCCCCTCAGCGGACCGATCCCCGAGTTGCGCACGCCGCTCTGGCTGGTCACCCACCCCGAATTGCGGCATACCGCGCGCGTGATGGTGACGTGGCGTGCCCTGGGTCCGGCGCTGGCGGGCGCGATCAAGGCTGCAGGGCGCTGAACGGACTTCGCGCATCGGTGTCGTCTGGGCGCCGCGGCACTTCAGGACCCACTGTCAATCCCGATCGCGCTGCGCGTTGCGACGCCGGCACATGGCGAATTCGGCGCGACCGATCATGCCGAAGGTCGCGACCGGTATGCCATATAGCGGCACGCTGGCGCCCGCCAAGTGTTGCTTCGAATCCGCCGAGCAAGTTCGCTTTCACAGGCTCGGTGCTGCCATCGATCGGTCTCATGATCAAGTGGGGGGGACTCATGTTCTATCGAAAGGCGATCCATCAGAGCGCCGCGCTGTCGCTTTCCATCGTGTCCACGATCGGATGCGGCGGCGGCGGCGCACCCGAACCGGTCGTGGTCGCGCCGCCACCCGCTTCTGCCTTGTTCACCGACGTCACGGCCACGCATGTGCCGGCTGCGGTGGCCAACCTTGCCTGCATGGACGCGCGCGCCTTCGACTACGACAACGACGGCCACCTGGATCTGCTTTTGGCGATCGAATTCGGGCGCATGGTGCTGCTGCGCAACGACGGGACCGGGCGCTTCGCTGACGTGTCGGCCGCAGCGGGCATGCTGGACAACCAGCAAGACCACGAAGCGATTGCCGTGGCCGATCTCGACGGCGATGGTGATCTCGACTTCGTGGTGGCGTCGGAGGACACGGCGGTGCACGAGGTCTACCTCAATCAAGGGACCACCTTCGCCGGGCGTCAGCTGGCAGTCACGAGCGTGGCCAATGCCGTCGTGGCGTTCGACTTCGATCACGACGGCGACAAGGACCTGGTATTCGGTGGCCGGGGTCTGCTCATCATGGTGAATGACGGCCGGGGCAACTTCGCCACCTACAGCGGGTCCCGGATTCCCGCCGTGGCGGGGGTCATCCAGGACCTCGTCGTGGTCGATGTCGACAACGACGGCGATCTGGATCTGGCGGTTGGCGTCGAGGGGCAGAACCGCCTGTTCATCAATGACGGCTCCGGGCAGTTCACAGATGCGACCGCGACGCATCTGCCGGCCGTCTTCGATGAGACGCGGGTGCTGGCGTTTGCCGACGTCAACCGGGACGGCTATCTGGATATGTTCGTCGGCAACGTGCAGCAGGAACTGGCTGGCGCCGTGAGTTCCAACTTCCTCTACCTCAATGACCGGGCCGGGCGCTTCGTGGCCACCTCGTCTTCATTGGGAGCGGGCACCTACGGGGCGATCTTCGTCGACTTCGACAAGGACGGAAGCCCTGATCTGGTCACCGCGAATGCCAACATCCTGGCGCCCAACACGCAGGGGGACTTCCAGCTCTACCGCAACAGTGGAGGGTCGTTCGCGAGCATCACCGATCAGGCCTTCGGCAGGCCCGTCGCTGTGCACGGCTTCGGCGTCGCCAGCGGCGACTTCAACAAGGACGGCAAGGCGGACCTGTACCTCTGCGCGAGAAGCGCCACAGGCTCGGGACCCCGTGTCGGTGGGCAAGACCGCCTGATGCTCCAGAACTGATGCCGTGGACTCGGCGCAGGTCTTCACGGCCTGCGCGGCCCGGCGGCTGCTTTGCGTAGCCAAATGCGGGGCACTGAGGTTCAGCGATGCATCGGCGATTCCGGGGCGCCCTCGGGCAGCGGTCGGGCTACGCCTCCCCGTCCACCGCGCGCAGCACGATCAGCAGCTCCTTCGCCTGCACCCGGTCGCCGGCCGCCACGTGCACCGCCTCGACCTCGGCGTCGCGGTCGGCGGCGACATGCGTCTCCATCTTCATCGCCTCCAGCGACAGCAGCGTCGCGCCGGCATTCACGCGCTGGCCGGCGGTGCACGGCCACGTTGACGATCGCGCCCGGCATCGGTGCCGCCACGTGCCAGGGGTTGCCGGGCTCGGCCAGCGGCCGCGCGTCGTCGGCCACGCCCTTTGCGGCGGCCACGCGCACCGTGCGCGACTGGCCGTTGAGCTCGAACTGCACCTTCTGCGCCGTCTCGCCGTCGGGTGAGATCGACTGCAGCACCACCAGCAGCGTCTTGCCGGGGTCGATCTCGACCGCCAGTTCCTGCTGCAGCTGCGGGCCGTAGAAGAACACCGGCGTCGGCAGCACCGAGGTGTCGCCATGGTCCAGCACATGGGCACAGTAGTCGCGCATCACCTTCGGGTACATCAGGTACGAGGCCAGCTGCCGGTCGTCGAGCGGCAGGCCGCACTCGGTCTCGGCCTGGGCGCGCGCCGTGTCCAGGTCGACTGGCGGCAGCAGGTCGCCGGGGCGGTACGGCGCGGGCGGTGCCTCGTCGGCGGCCAGCTTGAGCACCTTGCGGCTGACGTCGGCCGGAAAGCCGTCGGGCGGGAAGCCCAGCTCGCCCTTGAACAGCGACACCACCGACGCCGGGAAGGCGACCTCGCGTTTCGGGTCCAGCACGTCGGCCGCCGTCAGGTCGCTGGACACCAGCATCAGCGCCATGTCGCCGACGACCTTGGACGAGGGCGTGACCTTGACGATGTCGCCGAACAGGCGGTTGACGTCGGCGTAGGCCTGCGAGACCTCGGTCCAGCGGTGCGCCAGCCCCAGCGAGCGCGCCTGCTCGCGCAGGTTGGTGTACTGGCCGCCGGGCATCTCGTGGCGGTAGACGTCGGCGGTGCCGCTGCGGATGTCGGCCTCGAACGGCGAATAGAAGCGGCGCACGCCCTCCCAGTACATGGCGGTGGCGTGCAGGGCGTCGGCCGACAGCCCGGGGTCGCGCTCGGTGCCGGCCAGCGCCGCGGCGATGGCCGACAGGTTGGGCTGCGAGGTCAGGCCGCTCATCGAGTCGATGGCGCCGTCCACCGCGTCGCAGCCGGCCTCGATCGCGGCCAGCACCGACGCCGCCGCGGCACCGCTCGTGTCGTGGGTGTGGAAGTGCACCGGCAGCCCGGTCTCGGCCTTGATCGCCCGCACCAGCGCGGCCGCGGCGCGCGGCCGGCAGATGCCGGCCATGTCCTTGATGCCGATGACGTGCACGCCGGCCTGCTTCAGTTCCTTCGCCAGCGCCAAGTAGTAGGCCAGGTCGTACTTCGGGCGCGACGCTGTCGAACAGGTCGCCGCTGTAGCAGATGGCGCCTTCGCACAAGGCGCCGGTCTCGACCACCGCGTCGATCGCCACGCGCATGTTCTTGACCCAGTTCAGCGAATCGAAGACGCGGAACAGGTCGATGCCGCCGGCGGCGGCCTGCTGCACGAAATGGCGCACGACGTTGTCGGCGTAGTTGGTGTAGCCCACCGCGTTGGAGCCGCGCAGCAGCATCTGCAGCAGGATGTTCGGGGCCCGCTCGCGGATCTGCGCCAGCCGGTCCCAGGGGTCTTCCTTCAGGAATCGCAGTGCGACGTCGAAGGTGGCGCCGCCCCAGCACTCGAGCGAGAACAGTTGCGGCAGTTCGCGCGCGACGTAGGGCACGATCGGCAGCATGTCGGCCGTGCGCATGCGCGTGGCCAGCAGCGACTGATGGCTGTCGCGCAGCGTGGTGTCGGTGATCAGCACCTGCTTCTGGTCGAGCATCCACTGCGCGAAGCCGGCCGCGCCCAGCGCCTGCAACCTTTGCCGCGTGCCGTCGGGCACCGGGCTGCTGCGGTCCACCTTGGGCAGCACCGGCTTGGGCAGTGGCAGCGCGGGCAGCGTGCGGCCGGCCACCTCGGGGTTGCCGTGCACCGCGGTCTCGGCCAGGAAGCGCAGCAGCTTGGTCGCGCGGTCGCGGCGCGCGGTGAACTCCAGCAGCTCGGGCGTTTCCTCGATGAAGCGCGTCGTGACCTGGCCGGCCGCAAAGTCCGGATGGTTGATCACGTTCTCCAGGAACTGCAGGTTGGTGGCGACACCGCGGATGCGGAACTCGCGCAGCGCCCGGTCCATGCGCTGGCTGGTCTCGATCGCCGTCGGCGCCCAGGCCGTCACCTTGACCAGCAGCGAGTCGTAGTACGGCGTGATCACGGCGCCGGTGTAGGCCGTGCCACCGTCGAGCCGGATCCCGAAGCCAGCCGCGCTGCGGTAGGCCGTCAGGCGGCCGTAGTCGGGCAGGAAGCCGTTCTCCGGGTCCTCGGTCGTCACGCGGCATTGCAGCGCGTGGCCTCGCAGCGGAATGTCGGCCTGCAGCGGCACGCCGGTCGGGTGGCGGCCGTCCTGCGTTTCCTGGTTGACGCCGATGTGGCCGCCTTCGCTGATGCGGATCTGGGCGCGCACGATGTCGACGCCGGTGACCAGCTCGGTCACCGTGTGCTCGACCTGGATGCGCGGGTTGACCTCGATGAAGTAGCAGCGGTCGTCGTCGGCGTCCATCAGGAACTCGACCGTGCCGGCATGCGTGTAGTTCACCGACCGCATCAGGGCCAAGGCGCTGTCGCACAGCGCGGCGCGTTGTTCGGCACTCAGGTACGGCGCCGGGGCGCGCTCGACGACCTTCTGGTTGCGCCGCTGCACGGTGCAGTCACGTTCGTGCAAGTGCACCAGGTTGCCATGCAGGTCGCCGAGGATCTGCACCTCCACATGGCGCGCGCGGCGGATCAGTTTCTCGAAGTAGATCTCGTCGTTGCCGAACGCCGACAGCGCCTCACGCCGCGAAGCCTCCAGCGCCGCCGGCAGGTCGGCCGCCGACTCGATGACGCGCATGCCGCGCCCACCGCCGCCCCAGCTGGCCTTGAGCATGACCGGGAAGCCGATGCCCTCGGCCAGCCGCTGGCATTCGGCCAGGTCGGTCGGCAGCGGCGGGGTGGCCGGCATCACCGGCACGCCGGCGGCCACCGCGGCGTGGCGTGCTGCGACCTTGTTGCCCAGCGTGCGCATCACTTCGGCGCGCGGCCCGATCCAGCGCAGGCCGGCGGCGACGACCGCGTCGGCGAAGTCGGGGTTCTCCGACAGGAATCCGTAGCCCGGGTGGATGGCGTCGACGCCGGCGTCGCGCGCGATGCGCAGGATGTCTTCGCCGTCCAGGTAGGCCGCGAGCGGCTTCTTGCCCTCGCCGACGACATAACTCTCGTCGGCCTTGAAGCGGTGCAGCGACTGCCGGTCCTGCTGGGAGTAGATGCCCACGGTGCGGATGCGCATCTCGTTGGCCGTGCGCATGACGCGGATCGCGATTTCGGAACGGTTGGCGATCAGGATCGAGCGGATCGGATCGGGCTGCATCGGGGGACTCCTGTGGGGCGCAGTGAACGGGAACGGGAACGCGACCCGCATCATGCAGGATCCGTGCATGCCTATCGAGGCCGTGAACCGTTCAGCCGATCGCCATCAGGCTGGCATTGCCGCCCGCAGCTGCGGTGTTGACGCTGAGCGCGCGTTCGATGAGCAAGCGCTCCAGCGGCACGTCGGATTCACCCGGTGTCAGCCGATGCACCCCGACGATCGGGCCGTCGCGGCGCGCGAGTGCGGCGCCGGCCTCGAACAGCGCCGCTTCGCTGCCGTGCAGCAACACCGCATCGAATGCCACGCCCGGCGACTGCCAGTCCTGCGCCAGCAGGATGCGGTCCTGTACCTCGCGCGGCAGTTGATCGCGCAGCGCCCCTGCGGCGAGCGGCCACACCGCCCGGCTGCCGACGGCCAGCACGGCGGCCAGCTGCACCAGCCGGTCACCATCGTCGTCGGCCAGACAGAGCACGGCGTCGCGCGGCAACAAGCTGTAGACGTTGCGCTCGCCGGTCGGGCCACGCAGCACGTGCGACGCACCGCTGCGCGAGAGGCCTGCAAACCGCTCACAGACCTCGACCAGCCCGGCGCGGCCGTGGTCCGACGCCCATTGCCTGAACGCAATCAAACCGCCGGCCGGCTCGATCGGAGCCGCGGCCTCGCCCTCGTCGCCGCCGACCATCGCCAGCAAGCGCAGCACGGCATTGTCCGGGCAGCGTGACAGCAGGCGGACCATGTACAGCGGGCCTCCGGCCTTCGGGCCGGTGCCCGACAGTCCTTCGCCACCAAACGGCTGCACGCCGACCACCGCCCCGACCATGTTGCGGTTCACGTAGACGTTGCCCGCGTGCGCGGTCGAGACGACGCGCGCGATCGTCTCGTCGATGCGCGTGTGCAGGCCCAGCGTCAGCCCGTATCCGGTGGCGTTGATCTGTGCGAGCAGCCCATCCAGGTCGCGGCGCGCGTAGCGCACGAAATGCAGCACCGGGCCGAAGACCTCGCGCTTCAGATCGGCAAGGCTGTCGAGCTCGATCAGCGTCGGCGGCACGAAGGTGCCGGTCTCGGTGGGCGCCGAGCCGGGGTGTGCCTGCTGGAACACCTTGCGGCCCTTGCCTCGCATCGTGGCGATGTGCCGTTCGATGGTGCCCTTGGCTTCTTCGTCGATCACCGGGCCGACATCGGTCAGCAGGCGCGACGGGTCGCCCATGCGCAGCTCGCCCATCGCGCCGCGCAGCATCTCGAGCACACGATCGGCGGCTTCTTCCTGCACGCACAGCACGCGCAAGGCCGAGCAGCGCTGGCCGGCGCTGTCGAACGCCGATGCCACCACATCGCCGACCACCTGCTCGACCAGCGCCGACGAGTCGACGATCATCGCGTTCTGTCCGCCGGTCTCGGCGATCAGCGTCACCGCACGGCCACGCTTGTCGACCCGGCCAGCGACACTGCGCTGCAGGATGCGCGCAACCTCGGTCGAGCCGGTGAACATCACGCCCATCGTCCTGGCGTCGTTGACCAGCGCAGCGCCGACGGTCTCGCCACGCCCGGGCAGGAGCTGCAGCGCGCCGCGCGGCACGCCGGCATGCCACAGCGTTCGCACCGCTTCGGCGGCGATCAATCCGGTCTGCTCGGCCGGTTTGGCCAGCACCGTGTTGCCGGCCGCCAGCGCCGCTGCGACCTGGCCGACGAAGATGGCCAGCGGGAAGTTCCACGGACTGATGCAGACCACCGGACCCAGCGGCTCGTGCGTGGCGTTGCTGAACTCCGCGCGCGCCTGCAGCGCATAGAAGCGCAGGAAGTCGACCGCCTCGCGCACCTCGGCCACGGCATTGGCGGCCGTCTTGCCGGCCTCGCGCATCAGCAGCCCGATCAGGCGCGGCATGTCGGTTTCGAGACTGAGCGCGGCCTTGTCCAGGGCACCGGCACGCTCGGTCGGCGCTGTCGCCGCCCACGACGGCGCGAATCCGGCCGCGGCCTCCAGTGCGACGGCCACCTCGTCGAGCGACGCTTCGCGGACCCTGCCGACGACGTCGCGCTTTTCGGCCGGGTTGAGCACCGGCTGCCATTCGGCCTCAGCCGATGAAGGCTCGGCGGCCAGCATCGGAGCCGCCTCCCACGCCTGCGCGGCGCTGGCGCGCAGCGCGTCGGCGAGCACGGCCAGCTGGTGGTCGTTGGACAGGTCCAGCCCGGCCGAGTTCGGGCGCTCAGCGCCGTACAGTTCGCGCGGCAGCGAGATTGCCGGATGCGGCAGGCCGACCGCGCCTTCGCGCGCGGCCAGCTGCGCGACCAACTCCAGCGGGTCCTGCACCAGCTCGTCGATCGAGATCGTCTGGTCGGCGATGCGGTTGACGAACGAGGTGTTGGCGCCGTTCTCCAACAGGCGGCGCACCAGGTAGGCGAGCAGCGTCTCGTGCGAGCCGACCGGCGCGTAGATGCGGCAAGGTCGGCCGAGCTTGCCCTGCCCGGCGGCGCCGACCACGTTCTCGTACAGCGGCTCGCCCATGCCGTGCAGGCACTGGAATTCGTACTGGCCCGGCTGATAGCGCTCAGGCCCGGCCATCTGGTAGACGGCGGCCAGCGTGTGGGCGTTGTGGGTCGCGAACTGCGGATACACCGCATCGGGCGCTGCCAGCAATCGGCGCGCGCAGGCCAGATACGACACGTCGGTGTAGACCTTGCGTGTGAAGACGGGGTAGCCGTCGAGCCCGTCGAGTTGGGCGCGCTTGATTTCGCTGTCCCAGTAGGCGCCCTTGACGAGGCGCACCATCAGCCGATGGCCGCTGCGCCGCGCGAGGTCGATGACGAAGTCGATCACGAAGGGGCAGCGCTTCTGGTAGGCCTGGATGACGAAACCAATCCCCTCCCAGTCCGCCAGCGCGGGCTCGAAGCACAGGCGCTCGAGCAAGTCCAGCGACAACTCCAGCCGGTCCGCCTCTTCGGCGTCGATGTTCAGGCCGATGTTGTGGCGGTGCGCCTGCAGCGCCAACTCGAGCAGCACCGGGTAGAGCTCGGCCAGCACGCGCGCGCGCTGTGCCCGCACGTAGCGTGGGTGCAGCGCCGACAGCTTGATCGAGATGCCCGGGCCTTCGTAGACGCCGCGCCCGGCCGAGGCCTTGCCGATGGCGTGAATCGCCTGTTCATAGGAAGCGCGGTAGCGCTGCGCATCGTGGGCCGTCAGCGCAGCCTCGCCGAGCATGTCGTAGGAGTAGCTGAAACCTTCCGCTTCCTGCTGGCGCGCGTTCTTGAGTGCCTCGGCGATCGTCTCGCCAGTGACGAACTGCTCGCCCATCATGCGCATTGCCATGTCCACGCCCTTGCGGATCAGCGGTTCGCCGCCGCGTCCGATCAGGCGCGTCAACAGGTTCGACAGCGTGGTCTCGCTGTGCGTGGCCACCAGCTTGCCGGTCAACAGCAGGCCCCAGGTGGCCGCGTTGACGAACACCGACGCGCTGCGGCTGGCATGCGCCTGCCACTCGCCGCGTGCGATCTTGTCGCGGATCAGCGCATCTCGGGTGGCGGAGTCGGGGATGCGCAGCAGCGCTTCGGCCAGGCACATCAGTGCCACGCCTTCCTGCGACGACAGCGCGTACTCCTGCAGCAAACCCTGCACGATGCCGGCGCGGCCGCCCGAGCTCTTGCGGTTGCGCAGGCGCAGCGCGATCCGGTGCGCCAGGGCCTGCGCCGCCGCTGCAGCGTCCGGCGCCTGGCGCGCCTCGTCCAGCAGCGGCAGCAGGGCCTCGGGTTCAGGGCGGCGGTAGGCCGCAGTGATCCGCGCTCGAAGCGGCGTGGCGGGCTCGAGGCCTTCGGCAAATGCGGGAGCGTGATGCTGTGTCATGGCGCCAGTTGATCCGGTGAATCCTTGAGTCTTGCACTTCGGCCCGACTCCTGAAGCAGTGTGCTGCCTGGCGGTGCGGCACGCACAGCACCCCGTAGAGCAGATTGGCGCCAAGCAGCGAATTGTTGCCGCCGGCATCATAGGCTCGGGAGACCTCGACGAGGTCGGCGCCCACCAGCCAGGCCCCGGCAGCCGCGCGCGATTTCCAGCGCCTGTCGCACGGTCGGCCCGCCGACCTTGTGCGCCTGGACGATCGTGTACCGCTTGGCCCAGCGCCACGAGGAAGTGAGTTGGAACGACCTATCCTCGCAACGTCAGTCCAACCGGCGCCGACAACGCGCAGCAACTCCCATGGAATACGCGACACTGATCCACTTCGCCGAACTGGCCGGCATCTGCGTCTTTTCGATCACCGGCGCGCTGGCCGCGCAGGGCAAACGAATGGACATCCTCGGTGTCGTCGTGCTGGCGATCGTGACCGCGCTCGGTGGCGGCACGATCCGCGACATCACGCTCAATGCGCACCCGATCGGCTGGGTCGTCGACAACGTCTATCTGTGGACGGCCATCATTTCGGCGGTCAGCGCATTCATCGTCTGCCGCCGCGTCCCGTACCCGCGCCGGACGATGCTGGTGCTCGACGCGGCCGGG
This sequence comes from uncultured beta proteobacterium, assembly GCA_963706655.1. GTDB lineage: Bacteria > Pseudomonadota > Gammaproteobacteria > Burkholderiales > Burkholderiaceae_C > Rubrivivax. The sequence continues at coordinate 92,695 of CAVPNN010000015.1, read as the reverse complement.
CTCGCGCTGTTTGCGATCCTTGGCGCCGAGAAGGCGCAGGCGGTCGGCGCCAGCCCCGGCATCGTCGTGATGATGGCCTGCATCACCGGATGCGCCGGCGGCATGATCCGCGACATCCTGACGCGCGAGATTCCGATGATCCTGAACCGCGACGGCGAGCTCTATGCCACCTGTGCGCTGGTCGGTGCGGTGTTCTATGTCGTGCTGTTTGGTGTGCTCGACGATCGACTGTTGGCCGTCGCCTCGATGCTGATCATCTTCGTCTGCCGCATCGCCGCGATCTTCGGCAAGCTCCACCTGCCCGAGTTCATCGTCGCCGGACACAAGCTCGAGTCGCCTGACGAAGCACGCGACCAATGACGACAAGCGCAGCAGGTCGTCCCGGTCACCGCCGAGGCCCGACGGTCTCGACGCATCCGCCGATCGTTCGGTTCTGAACGGGCTGGCACTGCCGACCGCAGCCTGGAATTCTGCAACCACGGACGGGCTGCTGGCGCGAGAATCCAGTCGCAGCCGAACCGCACCGCGAATGAAGCTCTTCCTGTCGTATCCATCCGGCCAGCGCGCATTGGCCGAGAGCTTGACGCTTGCCCTCGAAGCCGAGGGCCACGAGGTCTTCATCGATCGCAGCGACCTGAAGGCAGGCGAATCCTTCCACCAGCGCTTGCGCGAGTCGATTCTCGGTGCTGACGCAATGGTGTTCCTGGTGACGCCCGATTCGGTGCGAGCCGGGAGTTATGCGCTGGCCGAACTGAAGATCGCCCAGAAGCGTTGGCGCCGGCCGAGCGGCCATGTGCTGCCGGTCATCGTGCTGCCGACGCCGATTTCCGCGTTGCCACCCTATCTGACGGCAGTGACCGTGCTGGAGCCCCACGGCGATGCGGTTGCCGAGATCGTGGCGGCGGTGGCACAGCTCGACCCGCCTTCGCGTTTGCGGCGCAAGTGGCTGGTGGGCGGCGCGGCCGCACTGGCGATTTCGGCCTTGGGCGTCTTCCTGATCACGCGCCAGGCCGAGCAGGCTGCTGCCGACGTCGCGAGGCAGGCCGCGCTGCAGCGCGACCTGTCTCAGGCCAAGTTGGCGCGCGAGCTGTGCTTCACCGGCGGCCATGGTGTCGCGCTGGCGCAGTTGAACGAGTTGGCCGGACGGCCCACGGTTCAGGACGAGGTGCTCGACACAAGGGAGGACTGCGCGATGCGCTGGCTGCGTGACATGCGTGCCGTGGCAGGTACGCAGACCTTCGGTGAGCAGGTCGCGCAGGCCCAGCCGCTGCTGCTCCAGGGCATGGCGCGTGCCGCTGCCAACGAGAGGAAGGCGGACCTGCGCGCCCACCTCGGCTGGGGCGAGTACCTGCGCAGCCGCGACGGCACTGCCGGTGTCGACCCGGTGCCGCACTGGAAGCGCGCACTTGCCGAAGACCCGGGCAATGCCTATGCGCACGCGATGTGGGCACGCCAGCTGCTCGACAGGCCCGGACGTTTCGACGAGGCCCGAACCCACTTTGCGGCAGCCGTGTCGAGCGGCCGAAACCGGGCCTTCGTGCGCGCGCTGCAGTTCAACACGCTGCTCATCGGGCCGAACGAGAACACGCCCTACGCCCTCGTGGTGGTCGACGAGATGCGCCGCGGCAAGGAGACCATCCGGCCGGATCATCGCGACCGGTTCTGGAGCAGTGCATTCGGATCGCAGATGCTCGATGCCGAAGCTCGCGCCGCGGTGCTGTCGTCACTGCCGCCAGCGGACCTGCTGGCGACTTTCAACTGGCTCTTTCCGGACGCCGAGGTCAGCGCCGATCGACGCCCACTGTGGCGTTTCAATCTGGCGACCTTGCAGGCCAACAAGGGCGACACCGCCGCGGCGCGCACGGCCTTCCAGTCGCTGGTCGGCGAATTGCAGGCCACGGATCAGGTCGGCCGCCTGCTCGACGAGTCGCAGCGTGGTCTCGCAAGACTGAACGCTGCCGCTGCGGCGAAATCCGGGCCGGGCAAGAAGGTGACGAAGTGACCTGTCACACCGTAGGCGCCTGTCGAGCGGCCAGATCGGCGCGGGTCCCGGCGCGCGTAGGACTTCGACTACCGCGCTGCGCGGCGCCGTCCGCTGTACGTGCCGCGCCGCCGGCCGCAAGCTCCAGTCAGTCAACGGGCGCGTCGCTCTTGCGGCGGCGCAAGCTCTGGCAGGCAGCCCACCGACGTCGGTCTTGCGGTCGGCCTCGAATTTCGCCATTCCATGGCACCAGGAGAAGTCAAATGTTGGGAACTATTGCGGTCATCCTCATCGTGCTGTGGCTGTTGGGGCTGGTCAGCGCCTACACGATGGGCGGATTCATCCATGTCCTGCTGGTCATCGCGGTCGTCGTGATTCTGCTGCGCGTGATCCAAGGCCGGCGTTTGTGACGACGCGTTTGCGCCGGGCACGACCCTCGTGCGAGAAACCTCTTCAACAGGAGTCAAGACAATGAATTCAATCAAGATGGCAGCCATCGTGCTGATCGTGGCCGGTGTGCTGGGCCTGGCCTACGGCGGCTTCAGCTTTACCAAGCAGACCCATGAGGCCAAGGTGGGGCCGCTCTCGCTGACGGTCAAGGAGCAGCAAACCGTCAACATCCCGGTCTGGGCGGGGGTCGGCTCGATCCTGATCGGCGGCGCGTTGCTGCTTTTCGGCAGCAAGCGAAGCTAGGCGCATCTGCAGCAAACCGACGGCGGCAAAGCTGGATCGGCGTTCGCCGCCGCCACCGGGTGCCGGTTCTGCTGCTCGTCAGCATCGCTCTGGTCATCATCCTCAACGTGTCGTTGCGCGTCGGACGCCTGTGATCCCGCAACCCAGCTCCCCGCCCTGGCCCCAACGACCTTGGTCTTGTGGCCCGGCGCGCGCGAGCACGGCGCTGAGCCTGCGCGCACTGTGCTGCGCCGGCCTGGCCCTGGCCCTGGGCGGCTGCGGCAGCCTGCCGACGATCGCGCCGGACCTGGCGCGCCAGTCGCGCGCACCGGCGCAGCTCGAAGGTGCGCGCGGACCCTTGTCGGCCGCACAAAGCAAGGCCGTGCTCGCGCGCCTGAAAAGCAGCGGCAGGAAGACCGACCTCTTCGACCGCCACCTGGCGCTGGAGGAAGCCATCGTCGGCAGCCCGCTGACCACCGGCAACGAAGTGCGCTTGCTGCAGGACGGCCCGGCCACCTACCAGGCCATGATCGCGGCCATCGGCGCGGCCAAGGACCACGTCAACATGGAGACCTACATCCTCGACGACGACGAGGTCGGCCAGCGCTTCACCGAGGCCTTGCTGGCCAAGCAGGCGCAGGGCGTGCAGGTCAATCTGATCCGCGACAGCGTGGGTACCGTCGGTACGCCTGCGGCGTTCTTCGAGCGCCTGGCGGCGAGCGGCATCCGCGTGCTCGAGTTCAATCCGATCAACCCCCTGGCCGCGCGCAAGACCTGGTCGTTGAATCAGCGCGACCACCGCAAGCTGCTGATCGTCGACGGCCACACCGCGTTCCTCGGCGGCATCAACATCAGCAGCGTCTACTCGGGCGGCTCGTTCAAGCACGGGTCGCGCGCCCGGCCCAAGTTCGACGCGGAGGGCGTCCAGGAACTGGGCCCCGCCTGGCGCGACACCGACCTGCAGTTGCGCGGCCCGGTCGTGGCCGAGTTGCAGAAGCTCTTTCTTGCCACCTGGGCCCAGCAGAAGGGGTCGGCGCTGGGCTCAGAAAACTACTTCCCGCCGCTGCACAGCGTCGGCCCGCATGTGGTGCGCGCCATCGGCAGCTCGCCCGAGGAACCTTTCAGCCAGATCTACGCCACCCTGCTGTCGGCAATCGGCAGCGCCGAGAACAGCGTGCGCATCACCAATGCCTATTTCGTGCCCGATCCGCAGTTGCTAGAGGCGCTCGAGAGCGCTGCACGGCGCGGCGTCGATGTCAGCCTGATCCTGCCCAGCCAGACCGATTCATGGCTGGTCTTTCACGCCGGGCGCCGCTTCTACGATCGACTGCTGCGCGCCGGGGTGAAGATCTTCGAGCGCCAGGGCGTGATCCTGCATTCGAAGACCGCCCTGATCGACGGCGTGTGGGCCACGGTCGGCTCGACCAATCTCGACTGGCGCAGCTTCCTGCACAACTATGAGCTAAACGCCGTGGTGCTCGGCGCGGAGTTCGGCGGCCAGTTGCAGGCCATGTTCGACCGGGACCTTGCGGCGTCGGACGCCATCACGCTCGAAGCCTGGCAGCGCCGTGGCCTGGACTTGCGCATCAAGGAACAACTCGCACGCGCCTGGGAGTACTGGCTTTGACCGTCGGCGCGCGACCCACTCCACCCTTGGCCTGGATTGGCTTGCGTGGGCCGCTTCGAGTTGGCCTGGGTCCCCTGACACGGCCTGCTGTCCTACCCCGTCTTGCTGTCCTTTCCGATGGCCCGTTCGCGCTTGATCGGTCACAGTCGTCTTCAACAAGAGCCTGCGCGACGCCATCCCCCGCAGCCCCTGCCAAGCATCACTGACGTTTGCGCCTCCATGAAATCCATAGCCCTCCTGACCCTTGCCGCCGCCATCGTGCTGCCGACCCATGCCGCGACCAACATCGGCATCTCGATCGGCATCCATGCGCCGGGCCAATACGGCCGCATCGACATCAACAACTATCCGCAGCCGAGGCTCGAGTACGCGCAGCCGATCATCTACGCACCCTCCCCGGTCGCGATCCATCAGCGCCCGATCTACCTCTACGTGCCGCAGCCGCATCGGGCCGACTGGGGCCGCTACTGCGGCCGCTACCGCGCCTGCGGGCAACCGGTCTACTTCGTCCAGGAAACCTGGGTTCGCGACGAGTACCGCCGCGAACACGACAACCGCGATGGCCGCAAGAAGTCCAAGGGCAAGGACCGCGGCGACCGCAAGCACTGAAGGAACCCGAGTGAACTACCAGCCCGCGGTCCAGTTTGAAAGCCCCGCCATGCACTCACCGAATCCCACATGGACGAGCGTCGCGACCGGTGGATCGAACCTGCATCGCCGGCCGGCGCGGCGGGTCTGGCAGCAGGCCTTCGCCGCGCTGCGCGCACCCGTCTGGCCAGCCATGTTGGCCGTCTTGTGCGCGGCAGGGCTGTTGCTGGCGTTCCAGCAGATCGTGCATGCGGGCGTGCTGCAAGGCGAGGCCCGAAATCGAGCGACTGCCGCGTACGCCCATGAACGCTGGCGCTGCAACTTCACGCGCGGCGTGAGCCAGAGCGCGAGTTGCCATGCGCAGCTGAACGCCTCGCGCCACGTCGACGCGACGTTGAACGCCCCCGCCGTCGCCAACCCGGCGGCGCTGACCCTGGCCGCCCGATGACGGAAGCGGCAGCTGCGGGCTCGACGGCCTGCTTGGGTCGCGCAGCCTCGATGGCGATGCGGTCCCCGACTTCAACCCCCTTGGAGACCTGAATGACCATGCATCAAGCCCGCCCGATACGCCCGCTCTGGGCCGCGCTCGCGCTGAGCGCGGCCATGGGCGCTTCGCCCGCACTGGCCGCGGACAAGAACGCTCCCGCAGACGCGCAGGCGCGCTACCTGCGCGACACCGCTGCCTGCAGGACGGCCCCCGCGAAGACCGACCAGACCGCCTGCCTGCGCGAAGCCGGTGCTGCGCGCGGCAACAAGGAACATGCGGGCGTGGAACCCGACAGCGGCCGCTTCGCGCGCAATGCGCTCAAGCGCTGCGAGCCCCTGCCCCCGTCCGAGCGGCGAGACTGCGTGGCGCGCATGCAGGGCGAGGGCACCACCAGTGGCAGCGTTGCAGGTGGTGGCATTCTGCGCGAACTGGTCACGCGCGAAGTCGCTCCACCGGTCACACGCCCGGTTGCCGAACCGGCCGCATCCGCGCCAAGGTAGGCCCATCGATCTCCCGCCCTACCCAGGGACAACGTCGTGCCAAACGATGTCGTCGTCTTCTTCGTCTTCGCGGTCCTGGCCGCGGCCAGTCAACTGGTCGGCCTGCGCAAGCGGGCCAGAGAACCGAACCCCCTCCCACCCCTGCAACACAACACCTGAAAGCAAACACTCCCATGATCACGAACAAGCCCCTTGACTCCTCGAACAAGCTGGTCGACCACGCCGCCGCCTCGGCCGACCACGCCATCCGATCGACCCAGCGCGTTGCCAACGAAACCCTGGATTCGCTGGCCGGCGAAGTGCAGGACATCCGCGGCCAGGCCGCGCCGATGCTCAACCGCACCGGCGATCAGATCAGTGCGCTGGCCCGGCGTGGCGTGGACGCCATGCGCGGCGGCTCGCAACATCTGCGCGACAAGGCCCTGCTCGCTTCCGACAGGACTGTCGGCTACGTCAAGGACGAGCCAGTCAAGTCAGTGCTGATCGCTGCCGCCGCCGGTGCGGCGCTGATGGCCTTGCTTGGCCTGATGCTGCGCTCGCGCCGGCCCTGACAGTCCCGTTGCCCAACCTCCTGGCGACCCGGCCGCAACGGCCGGGCGCCCTGAGCGCAACGGCGTCCAGCGGCGCTGGTCGCCGTGTCCTTCGTCGTCCGTGGCCTGCCTGGCTGGTTCCAACCGCTGCGCGGCCTTCGGCCTTCTCAGGCCGGTCCCCAATGCCGGTCCGCTGCCACAACTGCAAGTCGCGTCAATGGCAACGCCCGCGCAGAGGGCGGCGTGGCCAGACCGGCTGCGTCGGTGCGACGCAGCAGGCCGTCATCGACGTGAACGCGACAGCGGGTGCCCGAGGGCCCCTGCATGCGGCGGCGGCGTCCGCGGCATCGTCTTCTTCGGCGTGGCCGGTCTCACCTCGTCGGGCAAGGCCGGATCGGGCGGTGGAGCGCCTTCGGCGGTGAAGTCGGTCTTCTGTTGCTCGATGGGTCTTCGGTTCGGGCTGCGGCTCGGGCGCCGACGCGGACTTCGGGGCGTGCGGGTTGAAACATGGTCGGCCTCAAGCGCGGTGCAGCTGGCCGTCTTGCACCTTGACGCGGTCACCGATCCGAAGATCGTCGATGCGCTGGTAGTCGAACTGTGCGACGCGCCCGTTGTCCAGACGCACGCTGACGCGGTAGATCTCGCCGTCGCGCTTGTTGCGCTGCTCGACCTGGTTGCCGATCACGGCGCCGCCGACCACGCCCACGACCGTCGCCGCATCGCGCCCGCTGCCACCGCCGACCTGGTTGCCGAGCACGCCACCGATCACCGCGCCCAGGAGGGCCCCACCACCCGACGTGCGCGTGGCGACTGACACGATCTCGATGTTGCTGACGTTGCCGAAGGTCACGCCCTGGCTCGTGGCGGCGCGCGCGTCGGACACCGCGTCGTTGCGTGGCGGGTTCGACGAACAGGCCGTGATCAGCACCAGGGCCGAGACGGAACCGAGGAGGAAGGGTTTGTGCGACTTCATGGTGTGTCCTCAATGGATGGAATGGACGGTGTTCCGGTATCGGCACCCTGCAGAGCGCGGCCCCGAAGGGCTGCGGTGCGTTTCAGGTCATGCTGGAAATCAGACGCGCGGCTCACCCTGCTCGTTGACGGAGACGGTGGCGCCAGGTTGCGTCATCATCTGCATCCGGTGCTCGACGCCGCGGAAGTTGTAGGTCACGTCCCAGTAGGCGGGGTTGGCCTGGCCTGGCGACGACGAGCAGCGCTGTACGTTCTGCGTCGTCGTCTGCTGACCACCTCCCGAGCGGCCGCTGTTGCCACCGATGACGCCGCCGGCGATCAAGCCGATCCCGGTCGCCACATCCTTGCCGCTGCCGCCACCGACCTGGTGGCCAAGCACGCCGCCGATCACGGCGCCAAGCAGCGCGCCGGGGACGTTGGTTCCGCTGCGTTCCTGCACCACCTGTTCACGCTCGATCCAGCAGCGCTGGCCGGAGTCTTCGACGACGGCGCGAACCGAGGTGATGTCGGCCTGGTAGACCCGCTCGTCATTGCGTCGACCGTAGTCGCGGTCGGCGAGCGGAGGAGGTGCGTAGCGACGATCGTCAACGCGTGCCGACACTTCCACGGCACGAACCGAGGAGACCCTGTCGTTCAGGCCCATCGCGGCCAGCGACGGATACTGCCCCGGCCGCAGCACGACACAGCGGCCGTAGTAGCCCGCCTGATCGCACACTTCCCAGCGCTCGCCGCGAACCACCGCCGAGGACGCGCGATTGTTGAAGCCACTCTGGCTGAAATCGGTGACCGACGACTCGGACGTGAGTGAGCGCCCGTTGAAGCCCTCGTGCTCATAGAAGACGACCTGGCTGACCTGAACCTGGCGCGGCATCGGCGCATAGCGACCGTCATCGATGCGCGCCGCTTTGCTCACGGTGCGCACCGACGAGATGCGGTCGTCCAGGCCCATCGCTGCCAGCGATCCATACTGGCCAGGGCGCAGCACGACGCAGCGGCCCTTGTAGCGTGTGTCCTGGCACACCTCCCAGCGCTCGCCAGTGACCACGACCGACGAGGCGCGGTCATTGAAGCCGCTGCGGCGGAAATCGCCGACCGGTGCTTCGGCCGTGAAGGTGCGCCCCTTGAAGCCTTCGTGTTCGTAGAAAACGGCTTGGCTCGCCTGGGCCGGCGGTGGCGTCGGCGCATAGCGGTCGTCGCTGTACCGGGCCTCGCGGCTGACGGCGCGCACGGAGGAAACGCGGTCATTCAGGCCCATCGCGGCCAGCGACGGATAGTCGCCACGGCGCAGGATGACGCAGCGACCGCGAAATTGCCTGTCTTCGCATACCTCCCAGCGCGCCGACCGATCACCCCGCACGGAGACCGACGAGGAGCGGTCGTTGAACCCCGAACGCGCCAGGTTGCTGACCTGCTCACTGGTCGTGAGCGAACGGCCTTGAAATCCCTCTCGCTCGTACAAGGTGACCTGGGCAGCAGCATGGCCGGCCATCACCAGCCCGGCCAAGGCGAACGCAATCTTCGAGAGTCTGTCCATGAAGTTCTCCGCTGAGACGCAGCGAGCGCCGAGGTTCGAGATGTACCGCTGGCGCTCTTGCTGCCCAGCGAGTGTGCAAGGGGACTTGCGGGGCGACCATCGGACGCCGGCGCGCCACGACGTAGCCGCTGTCCTACGCCGTCGATCGTTGCAAGCGCCACGTCGCACGCCGTGCAGGACATGTCCGACAACGGTTCGGCCTCGCGACCGGCGGCGCTGGCGTGCTGCCGCTGGCACCATCGGACCTTGTCGATCGTGATGCGTGTTGACCAACGGCGAGTCCTAACAGGCTGTTGAAGTACTCCGCGTGGGCCGCGGCGGGATCTTTGCGGGATGCGGGGCAAGGCGCAAGCCGCAGCGAAGGCATGTGCCTTCGCAAGGGTTGCAACGCCGCCCGGCGCCCGCAAAGGCCCGCCCCATGCGGGTTTGCGAGCAAAGGGGCCCGCTCGGGCGTTGCAGCGCTCGGTAGTCGGGCCACCAGCCCGACCTTCGCGCTGCGCCTACGCGCCGGCCCCTTTGCTCGCAAACGCGGCCGACGGGGAGTATTTCAACAGCCTGCTAACCGGCCAGCATCCGGATTGCGCCATTGCACGGTCACTGCATCGGGATTTCCGATACCTTCAACAGCCCATTCGCCCGCGCAAGACCAAGCTGATCGACGCCGTCTCGGCGCCACTCAAGGTGGGCGCCCTGCAACTGCGAGTGCGACCCAGCATCGGGATCGCGATGTGCCCCGACGACGGCGACACCGCGACCACGCTGCTCAAGCACGCCGATTCGGCGATGTACCGCGCCAAGCGCGGCCAGCTCGGTTTTGCCTTCTTCGATCGGAGCGCCGATCTCTGAAGCAGGGTCAGGCCGGCGCCTTCACGCCCGCCTCCTGCGGCAGCTTGCAAGGCGCCACGATGCGCACCTGCTTGTTCACACTGGCCAGCCCGTAGACCAGTTGCACCGAGGATTTCGCCACCCCGAACGCCTGCGCCAGGAACATGATCAGGCGCGCGGTGGCCTTGCCGTCTGCGGCCACGGCCGCGATCTGCACCACCAGGCGTCCTTCGCTGACGCGTACGAACCGGTCCTGTCGCGCGCCGGGTTTGCCCCGGATGTCGAGCAGCAGGTCAGCGCCGTCCCAGCGGTAATGCGTGCTCACGCTCGCGCGGCAAAGACAGCGAAGCCCTGATCGGCATCGCTCCAGCAGCGCACGGCAGCAAAGCCGGCGTCGCGCAGCATCGTGTTGAAGTCATCGATGCGGTACTTGTAGGAGTTCTCGGTGTGGAGTCGCTCGCCGGCCGCGAACGCACGCTGCCCGCCCGGCCAGCGCACGGTCAGTGACTCGCGCGCCTCGAGGTGCATTTCGATGCGCGACCGCTCGGCGTTGAACAGCGCCACATGGGCCCATTGGCGCAACTGGAAGTCGGTGCCCAGCAAGGCGTTCACATGCCGCAGCAGGTTCAGGTTGAAGGCCGCCGTCACCCCCAGTTCGTCGTCGTAGGCAGCCTGCAGCACCTCGACCGACTTGACCAGGTCGACGCCGATCAGCAGCCCACCGCCTGCCGACGCAATGCGGGCCTGCGTGAGCAAGGCCAGGGCCGCCGGGGGCGAGAAGTTGCCGATGCTGGAGCCGGGATAGAAGACCAGCCGGGGGCCGTTGCCGACCTGCGCGGGCAGGTCCAGCTTGGCGGAGAAGTCCATGCCAACGCCAAGCATGTCGACCGAAGGATGCTCGCGTTGCAGGCAGGCCAGCGCGGCGCGCAGGTACTCGACCGAGATGTCGACCGCCACGTAACGCGCCGGCTTGAGCGATGCGAACAGGCGCCCTGCCTTTTCGCAGTTGCCCGCGCCCAGGTCGACCAGGGTCGACACGGGCCCGCAGGCGAGCGCGATGGCGGCTGCGTTGTCACGCAGGATGGCGGCCTCGGTGCGCGTCGGCGTGTATTCGGGCAGTTCGGTGATGGCGTCGAACAGCCGGGACCCGAGCGGGTCGTAGAAGTACTTCGGCGCCACCGATGCGGTGGTCGCCTGCAATCCGGCGGCCAGTTCGCTGCGCACGGCCGATCGATCCTCGTGGTGGAGCTGGAGAAACGCAGGTGTTCGCGCGGGCCGGGCACTCATGCGGCGCACTGTATCGCAGCGCGCTGCAAGCCCATTGCACATCGGGTCTAATGATCCGCTCACGCAACTCAACCGGAGATCCCACATGATCGACCTGTCTGCATCGCGCACGCTGCGTGCGCTGCTCGCATGCGCGCTGATGGCGTTTGGCGCCGTCTCGCATGCACAGCAAGTGTTTCGCATCACGGCCATTCCCGACGAGTCGCCGACCGAACTGTCGCGCAAGGCAGCGCCGCTGGTGACTTACCTCGAAGGCAAGCTGGGCATGAAAGTCGAGTTCACCCCGGTCACCGACTACGCCGCGGCGGTCGAGACCCTGGTCAACAAGAAGGTCGACATGGCCTGGTTTGGCGGCTTCACCTTCGTGCAGGCCAATGCACGCAGTGGCGGCAAGGTCATTCCGATCATCCAGCGCGTCGAGGACGAGAAGTTCCGCTCGGTGTTCGTGACCACCGACCCCAACATCAAGACCCTGGCCGACCTCAAGGGCAAGAACGTCAGCTTCGGCTCGCAGAGCAGCACCTCGGGCCATCTGATGCCGCGCAGCTTCCTGCTGCAGGCGCAGGTCGACCCCGACAAGGACTTCAAGCGCGTGGCCTACAGCGGTGCGCATGACGCGACGGTCGCCGCGGTCGCGTCGGGCAAGGTCGACGCGGGCGCCCTGAACATCTCGGTCTGGGAGCGCCTGGTCGCCGAGAACAAGGTCGACACCGGCAAGGTCCGCGTGTTCTACACGACCCCGCCCTACTACGACTACAACTGGAGCGTGCACGCCGACCTGCCGGTCGCGATACGCGACAAGCTGACCGCCGCCTTCGTGGCCCTCAGCCCGGACACGCCCGAAGGCAAGCAGATCCTCGACCTGCAGCGCGCGTCGAAGTTCGTTCCGAGCAAGGCCGACAACTACAAGGGCATCGAGGCTGCGGCCCGCAGCGCCAGTCTTCTCTAGCCGGGCAGCGGCATGAAGCTCGAGCTGGCGGCGCTGTCCGTGCGCCACCCGGCCGCCCGCCCGGATTCACCGAGCGCCCTGGCGGGCGTCGATCTGAGAGTGGGCAGCGGCGAACAGCTCGCCGTGATCGGCCCTTCGGGCGCGGGCAAGACGACCCTGCTGCAGGTGGCCGGTGCCGCCCTGCCGCCGCTGTCTGGCCAGCTTCGGCTCGACGGACTCGACCCCTGGGTCCAGGACGCCGGCGGCCTGAGGGCGATCCGCCGCCACCTGTTCCTGGCGCCCCAGGTGCCGCCATTGCCGCCCCGGCAGCGGGTCGTGACCTCGGTGCTGGCGGCGCGCCTGCCGGTCCAGTCCTTGTTCAGGAGCCTGCGTTCGCTCTTCTATCCGGACGACATCCCGGCGGCCTTCGACGCCCTCGACCGCTTCGACCTGAGCGAGAAGCTGTTCGAGCGCGTCGACCGCCTGTCCGGCGGTGAGCGCCAGCGGGTCGGCCTGGCGCGCGCGCTGCTGTCGCCGGCCACGCTGTGGCTGGTCGACGAGCCGCTTTCGTCGCTCGACCCCACCCGCGCGTCCCAGGCGATCGACACGCTGGTGCGTGAAGCCCGTGAGCGCCGCGTCACGCTGATCGCGACCCTGCACCAGGTCGACACGGCACTGGCGCATTTCCCGCGCATCGTGGGGCTGCGCCAGGGCACGTTGAGCTTCGACCTGCCCACCGCGCAGGTCACGCAGGACCACCTGGCCCAGCTCTACGACCAGCATGAGGATGAACTGCACGGCGGGACCGGCCACTCGCCATCCGAGCCCGAGGCCGCACCCGCCGCACCTGCCGCACTGCATTGCCGATGAGCACCAGGCCGGCCCCTGATCGCGATCCGGCCTGGTGGGGCCGTGTCTTCTGGTTCGGTGCGGCCCTGGTGCTGTTGTGGCCGATGCTGGTGGCGACCGAATTCAAGCCCTGGGTGCTCGTGCACCCCGACAACTTCGATCCCACGGCGCGCTTCCTGCGCGGCTTCTTCCCGCCGGCGATGGACGCCGACTTTCTCGCCCTGATCGCGCGCGAGACCTGGCGCACGGTGGCCATCGCCACGGCCGGCATCACGCTCGCGCTGCTGATCGCGTTGCCGCTCACGCTCGTGTCGACGCGGGTGCTGTCGGTGTCGGCCTTGTCGGGCCGCATGGCGCGGCTCCCGTTCGCGCTTCGCCAGGCCTGCCGCTGGGCCATGATCGTGCTGCGCTCGATCCCCGAACTGGTCTGGGCGCTCGTGTTCGTGCGCGTCGTGGGCCTCGGCCCGACCTCCGGGGTGCTGGCGATCGCCCTCACCTACGGCGGCATGCTCGGCAAGGTCTACGGCGAGATCCTGGAGTCGAGCGACACGCATGCGTCGAGCACCCTGATGCGCCATGGCGCCAGCCGCCTGCAGGCCTTCTTCTATGCCGTGCTGCCGACCAATGCCGCCGAACTGACCAGCTACACGGTCTACCGCTGGGAATGCGCGATCCGTTCGTCGGTCGTGCTCGGTTTCGTCGGTGCCGGTGGCCTGGGCCAGCAGATGGACAACTCGATGAAGATGTTCAACGGCGGCGAAGTCTCGACCATGCTGCTCGTCTTCATCGCACTGGTCGCACTCGCCGACCGCGTCAGCAGCTTCCTGCGCAGGAGCCTGGGATGAGCGGCCCGCGTTCGGCCAACCTGCCCTACAAGCTGCCGCCGCGGCTGTTCGACGCGCGCTGCAAGGCCTGCTGGTTCACGCTCGCGATCGTGGTCCTGGTGGGCGCGAGTTTCTGGAGCCTGGACCTGCAATGGGGGCAGTTCTTCTCGGCCGATGCAGCGCGCAGCATGGGCCGCTTCCTGGGCGAGTTCTTTCCGCCCGACCTGAGCCCGGCTTTCGTCCACAAGGTCGCAGCGGCGAGCGCAGAGACCCTCGCGATGTCGGCCCTCGGGACCTTGTTGGCAGTGATCGGCGGACTGCTGCTGGCCGTTCCCGCGAGCCGCATGCATGCGCGCGACACGGCGCGCTCGCGGGCGCCGACCCGCCTGCTGCTGAATGCCCTGCGCTCGATCCCGGAACTCGTCTGGGCCGCGCTGCTGCTCGTCAGCGCGGGCCTCGGGCCGTTCGCCGGCACGCTCGCGCTGGCCCTGCACACGACGGGTGTGCTCGGCCGGCTGTTCGCGGAGGCGATCGAAAACGCCCCGCCAGGCCCGGCGGCGGCATTGCGCACGCAGGGTGTCGGCGCGGGCCGCGTGTTCCTGTTCGCCACCCTGCCGCAGGTGCTGCCGCAACTGATGAGTTACTCGCTCTACCGCTGGGAGAACAACATCCGCGCCGCAGCCGTGCTGGGTGTCGTCGGGGCCGGAGGCCTCGGGCAACTGCTCGCCTTCCACATGGGGCTGTTCCACATGGGCAAGACCTGCACGATCCTCGCTGCCATGGTCGTGCTGGTGGCGGCGGTGGACGCCGTGAGCTACGCCAGCCGGCGTGCGATGACGCGCTGATCGTTCGAAGTTCGCACGACCGCTGCGGTACGCAAATTTCGCGGCGCGCGCCGATTCGCGCCGGGCAGGCCGTCAGCCGCCGCGGGCCTTGGCCGCAGTCACCTCGCGCGCGAGGTCCTCGCCGCTCTTGTAGTGCGGGACGCGCCACACCAGACGCCAGGTGCGCTGGACGAAGCTGTTGCTGCCCGCCACTTCCTCGGTCCAGTATTTCTCGGCCAGCATCAGGTTGCGCCGGGTGTCGAGCAAGAACGCATCCTTCGACGCCTGGCCACCGAAGATGTAGAGCTTGCCGTCGATCATCTGCCAGACATCGGCATCACCGCCCCACGGGATGCCGTAGGCGATGCCGTTCGTGCAGTAGCCACCGTACTGCGGCAGGTACTTCTTCGGCTCGGCGTCGAACAGGGCCTTGTGCTCGGCGCTGGCGAAGCGGAATGTCACGCCTTCGTACTGGCTGTGCCAGCGTGCGTCGCCCAACGCGTGGCGGCCGAGCGTGAAGTAGGCCACCACGTCGTGGCCCTTGAGCATCACCCTGTCGTCCTGCGCATCGGCGGTCGCATTGACGGGCTGCAGTGACGACGACGGGTTCTGGGCGCGCATCGCGCTGCATCCGGCAAGCATCACGGCGACACTGACGATCAAGGCTCGGGGAACCAGGCTGAACCGCTGCATCATGTCCTTTGGCTCGGGTTGACTGTGCTCGAAGGGTAGCAGGGTCCAAGATCTGAAGTCATCGGCGATGGAGGCGGCGCAACGCGTCGGCCTGGGCCAGTGTCTGGTGGTATCCCGCCTCGATGACGCGCAGCCGATACGCCTGCGACGAGCCGGCCCAGTATCCGAAGTCGGGCTTGAGCACGAAGTCCGCGGCACGCGCGTCGACCTCGACCAATGCCGCTTTGCGCGCGTCGGACTCGCGGTACTCCTCGGCACTGGCCGGGACCCTGTCGAGGTGGGCCGTGGCGTCCACCGCCAGCACATGTCTGGCCCCGAGTTCGCGTGCGATCCGCACCGGCAGCGGCACCACCCAATCCGCGTCGACGTAGGGCTCCCCGCGGATGTGGACCGGCGTCAGCCGGCCTTCGATGGCGGTCGCGGCCTGCACGGACAGACCGATGTCCCCGGCCGTGAAGGCCACCGGAACCCGGTCGCGTCGACGCAGTGCCACGCAGGCCAATCGGACCGGCAGGTCTTCCAGCAGGCCCACACCCGCGTGGCTTCGCATCCACTCGGCCAGCGGGGCACCGCTGAACCAGCCCTCGCCCGGCCATGTCAGGCGGGCCATCGACCAGGGCTGGATGCCGAGCGCGAGCGACTGCAGGGTCATCGGATCCATTCCCGACGCGTGCAGGCCCCCCGCCAGCGCGCCGGCCGAGGTGCCGACGATCAGATCGGGCACCAGATCCAGTTCGGCGAGGGCACGCAGCACACCCACATGCACGAATCCGCGCGGTCCCCCTGAACTCAGGACCCAGGCGATGTCGATCGGCGCCGGCAGTGCCTCGGCGCGAGGTGCATCGGGTCCGGCGTGGTTGCGCGCGGGAGCCACCGAGCAAGCAGGCAGTCCGAGCGCGGCCGCGATCAGCGCGAGGCCATGCCGGCGCCCGCGGTCATGCGTCGACACGGGACGAGGCCGACACCGCCTCGGCGATGGCGACCGGGGTCCTGGCAGCGCGCATCGCAGCGCTCGCTGGCGTCATGTCCACGGCGGGCGCCGGCCAGCCCAGGCAGTCGGATGCCGCCAGGATGCGCCGATGCAGGTCGGCACGGTCGCGGCCGCCCAGGTGCACGATGCCGTAGCGGTGGCTTTGCAGCCACTTGAAGTCGCGCTCGAGCGAGTGCCCGGATTTCGGGAAGGTCAGCAGCAGGGCGTCGGGGAACGCCCTTGCGAATTCGTCGCGCTGCGCGCGCGTCGGCATCGGCGGCAGGTCATCGCCCGCGAACGACCGGTAGACAAAGCTCGCCGCTGCGCCCGCGGTCGGCACGCTGCGCGGCACCGTGGCCGGGTCCTCGCCGATGGCCAGCGCCAGTGCCATCCAGTGCGGGTCCAGGCCGAGCACGCGCTGGTAGAGATCACCGAACTGCGAGGCCAGCCTCGGGTTGAACTCGATCACCGCGAGCCGGTCGGCGGCGGCGTCGTACAGGAACTCCATGTTGAACATGCCCTGGTCGAAGCCCACGGCGCTCAGGAATCGCTGTGCCACGTCGAGCGCGCGCGTCTGGACGGCGCGGTCCAGCCGGGTCGACAGCTCGAAGCGCATGAAGGCCTGGGTGCCGGGGTACATGACCGCGTCGACGACACCGAGCGCATGGACCCGGCCGTTGCGCACGTATCCGTCCAGGTTGTATTGCGGCGCGTGCACCGGTTCTTCGAGCATCAGGCGATGCGCGGTCCCGGCAGTGGGCAAGCGCGTTCGGGCGACCCGTTCGAACGGCTCGACGAGGCGCCTGATGACCCACAGCTCGCGCCAGCCGAACCGGAGGTGGGCCGCGAGTTCCGCCTCGTCGGCGACCTCGCGCGCGAGCACCGAGAAAGCCGCCTTCACGGGTTTCACGAAGGCCGGGTAGTCCAGGCCCTTCGGCACCGGTTCCCCATAGGCCGCATCGAGTCCGCAGAAGACGACATTGGCCTGCGGGCACACCTCCTGCAGGATCCGCCGCGCATGCAGCTTGTGCTGGCATGCCACGATGGCCTGCGGGCTCGGCCCGGGCAGACCCGCTGCCTCGGCCACCAGGGCCGCGCCCAGTGCGCCGAACTGTTCATGGTGCGACAGCACGCCCGACCAGCCGTGGCGCTTGGCAGCTCGCGCCTGTCGGGCGGCAAAACGCTCGAGGTCGAACCCGATCAGGCGCGCGTTGCTCGGGAACGAGAAGAGGTCGAATCCGGCCCGGTCGAACCTGAACTGCGGGCTCAGCGCCCTGTGTGCGCGGGCGTCCCAGTCGTGGTCGAAGAGCAGGCCGACCCGGGGCCTGGCGTGCGGATGCGTCGTCGGGGTCGTTGGCATGAACGCCCATTGTCGGCCACCGCGCCGCCGCCTGCAGCGACCCGGGCATCGCCGCAGCGGCCCGAAAAGCCGACGGCCGCCCGCAGGCGGCCGTCGGCACCGGTCAATGCTGCTTCAGCGCTTGGCCAGCGCCGGCACGTCGCGCTGCACCGCGCCGTCGTACAACTGGCGCGGCCGGCCGATCTTGTACTCGGAGTCGCCGATCATCTCGTTGAGCTGCGCGATCCAGCCCACCGTGCGCGCGAGCGCGAAGATCGCCGTGAACAGACTCACCGGGATGCCGATCGCGCGCTGCACGATGCCCGAATAGAAGTCGACGTTCGGGTACAGCTTGCGCGCCACGAAGTATTCGTCCTCGAGCGCGATCTTCTCCAGCGTCATCGCCAGCTTGAACAGCGGATCGTCGTGCAGGCCCAGGGCCTCGAGCACCTCGTGGCAGGTCTCGCGCATCAGCTTGGCGCGCGGATCGTAGTTCTTGTAGACGCGGTGGCCGAAGCCCATCAGCTTGACGTTCGAGTTCTTGTCCTTGACCTGCTTGATGAAGTCGCCGATCTTCTCGACGCCGCCGTTGCGCTGGATGTCCTCCAGCATGGTCAGCGCCGCCTCGTTGGCGCCGCCATGGGCCGGGCCCCACAGGCAGGCCACGCCGGCCGCGATGGCCGCGAACGGGTTGGTGCCGGAGCTGCCGCACAGGCGCACGGTCGAGGTCGAGGCGTTCTGCTCGTGGTCCGCATGCAGGATGAAGATGCGGTCGATTGCGCGCACGAGGACGTCGTTCGGTTCGTACTCCGCGCAGGGCGTGCCGAACATCATGCGCATGAAGTTCGCCGAGTACGACAGATCGTTCTTCGGGTAGATGTAGGGCTGACCGACGCCGTACTTGTAGGCCATCGACAC
Source organism: uncultured beta proteobacterium (assembly GCA_963706655.1). GTDB lineage: Bacteria > Pseudomonadota > Gammaproteobacteria > Burkholderiales > Burkholderiaceae_C > Rubrivivax. The sequence continues at coordinate 74,347 of CAVPNN010000015.1, read as the reverse complement.
CAGAGTGGGCATCTTGGCGATCAGGCGGATCGCCGAGATCTCGCGGTGGCGCGGATTGTTGATGTCGGTGCTGTCGTGATAGAAGGCCGACATGCCGCCGACCAGGCCGGTGAGCACCGCCATCGGGTGCGCGTCGCGGCGGAATCCACGCAGGAAGAACTGCATCTGCTCGTTGACCATCGTGTGGGTCGTGACGAGCCCGTCGAACACCTTCTGCTGTTTTTCGTTCGGCAGCTCGCCGTGCAGCAGCAGGTAGCAGACTTCGAGGAAGTCGCATTGTTCGGCCAGTTGCTCGATCGGGTAGCCGCGATAGAGCAGTTCGCCCTTGTCGCCGTCGATGTAGGTGATCGAAGACTGGCAGGCCGCGGTCGACAGGAAACCCGGGTCGTAGGTGAACTTGCCGGTCTGGGCGTAGAGCTTGCGGATGTCGATCACATCCGGGCCTACCGTGCCCTTGAACAGCGGCAGGTCCATGCTCGGGCTGCCGTCCGAGAACGACAGGGTGGCTTTGACGTCGTGGGGAGTCATGGGTCGTGCCTTTCTTCAATGGTCAGTGTTGGGCGGCTGGCGCAGTTGTGCCAGGACCTCTCTTACTTCGGGCCGATCGAGCCCGTCGCGCAGTTCGGACCTTGCCAGCAGCAAATCCAGCAGATCGTGGTCCGCCAGGTCCATCAGGGCTTCGAGCCCGGCTGCCTGCCGCACGGTGATCGAACCGTCGACACGCTGGAAATACCGCTCGATGAAGAGATCGTTCTCGAGCAGCCCTCGGCGGCAACGCCACCGAAGCTTGCTGAGTGATCTTGCATCAAGCGCCGTATCCATGCTCTGTGCCGTGTCAAACCGAGCGCCGGACCATCATTTCCTTGATCTTGCCGATGGCCTTGGTCGGGTTCAGGTTCTTCGGGCAGACATCCACGCAATTCATGATGGTGTGGCAACGGAAGAGCCGATAAGGGTCCTCCAGGTTGTCCAGGCGCTCGCTAGTGGCCTGGTCCCGGCTGTCGACGATGAACCGGTAGGCCTGCAGCAATCCGGCCGGGCCGACGAACTTGTCCGGGTTCCACCAGAAGCTCGGGCAACTGGTCGAGCAACTCGCACACAGGATGCACTCGTACAGCCCGTTGAGCTCGTCGCGTTCCTCGGGCGACTGCAGGCGCTCCTTCTCGGGCGGCCGCGAGTCGTTGATCAGGTAGGGCTTGATCGAGTCGTACTGCGTGAAGAACTGCGTCATGTCGACGATCAGGTCGCGCACCACCGGCAGCCCGGGCAGCGGCTTGAGCACGATGGTGCCCGGCAGCGTGCGCATATTGGTCAGGCAGGCCAGCCCGTTCTTGCCATTGATGTTCATCGCGTCGGAGCCGCAGACTCCCTCGCGACAACTGCGCCGGAAACTCAGGCTGGGATCGACCGCCTTGAGCTTGCCCAGGGCGTCGAGCAGCATGCGCTCGGTGCCGTCCAGCTCGACCTCGAGGGTCTGCATGTAGGGCTTGGCGTCCTGGTCGGGGTCGTAGCGGTAGATCTGGAACGTGCGCTTGGTCATGGAGTACCTGTGCTCAGAAAGTGCGGACCTTGGGCGGAACGCTGTCCACCGTCAGTGGCGTGAGTTTCACGGGCTTGTAGTCGAGACGATTGCCCTGCGCGTACCACAGGGTGTGCTTCATCCATTCGGCGTCGTTGCGCCCGAGCGGGAATTCCGGGCTGTCGGCGTAGTCGTCGACGGTGTGCGCGCCGCGGCTCTCCTTGCGCGCCGCGGCCGACACGATGGTCGCCTCGGCGGCCTCGATCAGGTTCTCGACCTCGAGCGCCTCGATGCGCGCGGTGTTGAAGATCTTGCTCTTGTCCTTGAGCGCGATGTTGTTCACGCGTGCCCGCAGTGCGGCAATCTTGACGACACCGTCTTCGAGCACCTTCTCGGTGCGGAACACACCGGCGTGGTGTTGCATGGTCTTGCGCAGGTCGTTGGCCACGTCCTGCGCGTACTCGCCACCCGTGCTGCCGTCCAGTCGTGCCAGGCGCGCCAGCGTGTGCTCCACGGCGTTCTCGGGCAAGGGCTTGTGTGTTTTTTGCTTCTGGTTGAACTCGACGATGTGATTGCCGGCGGCGCGCCCGAACACAAGCAGGTCGAGCAGCGAATTGGTGCCCAGGCGGTTGGCGCCGTGCACGCTGACGCAGGAGCATTCACCGACCGCGTAAAGGCCGTTCACGACCGCGTTCGGGTCGCCGTTCTGCGGCATCACGACCTGACCATGGATGTTGGTCGGGATGCCGCCCATCTGGTAGTGGATCGTCGGCACGACCGGGATCGGCTCCTTCGTGATGTCGACGTTGGCGAAGTTGTGCCCGATCTCGAACACGCTGGGCAGGCGCTTCATGATCGTCTCGCCGCCCAGGTGCGTCATGTCGAGGTGGATGTAGTCCTTGTCGGGACCGCAGCCGCGCCCTTCCTTGATCTCCTGGTCCATGCAGCGCGAGACGAAGTCGCGCGGGGCCAGATCCTTCAGGGTCGGTGCGTAGCGCTCCATGAAGCGCTCGCCATTGCTGTTGCGCAGGATGGCGCCCTCGCCCCGGCAGCCTTCGGTGAGCAGCACGCCGGCGCCGGCCACGCCGGTCGGGTGGAACTGCCAGAACTCCATGTCCTCGAGCGGGATGCCGGCGCGCGCCGCCATTCCGAGGCCGTCACCGGTGTTGATGAAGGCGTTGGTGCTGGCGGCGAAGATGCGCCCCGCGCCGCCGGTGGCCAGCAGCGTGGTCTTGGCCTCGAGGATGTGCACGTCCCCGGTCTCCATCTCGAGCGCGACGACGCCCAGCACATCGCCATCGGCATCGCGCAGCAGGTCGAGTGCCATCCACTCCACGAAGAAATTGGTGCGCGCCTTGACGTTCTGCTGGTACAGCGTGTGCAGCATCGCGTGGCCGGTACGGTCGGCCGCGGCACAGGCCCGCTGGACCGGCTTCTCGCCATAGTTCGCGGTGTGACCGCCAAAGGGGCGCTGGTAGATCGTGCCGTCCGGATTGCGGTCGAACGGCATGCCGAAATGCTCGAGCTCGTAGACGACCTTGGGCGCCTCGCGGCACATGAACTCGATCGCGTCCTGGTCGCCGAGCCAGTCGGAGCCCTTGATCGTGTCGTAGAAGTGGTAGTGCCAGTTGTCCTCGCTCATGTTGCCGAGCGAGGCGCCGATGCCGCCCTGTGCGGCCACCGTGTGCGAGCGTGTCGGGAACACCTTGGACAGCACGGCCACGTTGAGGCCGGCCATGGACAGCCGCAACGACGCCTGCATGCCGGAGCCGCCCGCACCGACGATGACGACGTCGAACTTGCGACGGGGAATATTGGCGAGCGACATCGGTCAGAGCCTCCAGAGCACTTGCACTGCCCAGCCCGTACAGGCGAGCAGCCACACGATGGTGAACACCTGCAGCGTCAGGCGCACCCCGACCGGCTTGATGTAGTCCATCCAGATGTCGCGCATGCCGACCCAGGCGTGGTACGCGAGGGACAGGATGACGACGAAAGTCAGCACCTTCATCCACTGGGCCGAGAAGATGCCGGCCCAGCGGTCATAGCCCAGCGGGCCCGGCATCAGCACCTGCACCAGCAGCGCGATCGTGAACAGGGCCATCAGGGCCGCCGTCACGCGCTGTGCCAGCCAGTCCCGCAGGCCGTAGTGGGCGCCGACGACGACGCGCTTCGATCCGTGATTGATGGCCATGTCGGGTCTCCTCAGAACAGGCCGAACAGCTTGGCGCCGAGCGCCGCGTCAGCGAAAGACTCACCACCAGGGTGACGACGGCCGACGAGTGGCCCTGCTCCTTCGACACGGTGTGCCGCGCGTCCATCAGCAGATGGCGCACACCGGCGACGAAGTGATGCAGATAGGACCAGATCAGACCGAGTGCCACCAGCTTCACGAACCAGCCCGGCACGATGCCGAACCCCGCCACGAAGACGCTCGTGAAGGTGTCGTACGAGATCTCGGAGCTCACGCTGTTGTCGAACATCCAGACCACGAAGGGCAGCAGCAGGAACAGCAGCGCGCCGCTGACCCGGTGCAGGATCGACACCATGCCGGCGGTCGGCAGCCGGTAGCTGGCGATGTCCGTGATGTGGATGTTTCGAAAGACCGGTCGTTCCTTGAGCGTGTCTGACATCTGTTGTCCTCGTGATGGCACTTCGTGCATGGCGGCAACGAAACCCGATGAGTTTATTGCAACCCAAGGGCCTTACATGGAGCTGTGCCGGCGCCTCAACCCAATTCGTTGCGGTAGTGGTGGGATTGCGTGTTGTACAGGCCGCGCCGCAATTCGACCGGTTTGTCGCCGTAGGTGTGCGACAGCCGCTCGACCGAGAGCAAGGGCGCGCCAGCTGCCACCGCCAGCAACCGGGCGACCTCGTCGGAAGCGGCCACGGCCCTGATCTTTTCTTCGGCGCGGATCATTCGCACGCCGAACTCGGTCTCGAAGAACGCATACATCGGGCCGCGGTAGCGTGTCAGGCGATCGGCGCTCAGGCCCTTGAACAACGAGGCGGGCAGGAAGATGTCGTCGAGCACCACCGGCTGCTGTTCGGCCAGCAGCAACCGGCGCACCTGCACCGCCTGCTCGCCGGGCTCGAGCAGGAGCGCCTGCGCGATCGACGCCGGCGGGCGCAGGCGGCGGCATTCGAGAAACCGCCTGCGCATGCCACCGGCCGGGCCCTCGTCCGGCTGCAGGCGCAAGAACCGGTACTGGGTGCGCGCTTCGGCGTGGGTTGCGACAAAAGTGCCCTTGCCCTGTCGACGCACGAGCAGGTTGTCGGCTGCCAGCTCGTCGATCGCCTTGCGCACCGTGCCCTGGCTCACCTTGTAGCGTGCAGCCAGATCGGTTTCGCTCGGGATCGCCTCGCCCGGTTTCCACTCGCCGCGCTGCAGGCATTGTGTCAACAGATCCTTGATCTGCTGGTAGAGCGGGCTGAACGCAGGTTGCGCATCAGCCAGGGTCGCGGTCGATGGAGGCGTCGTCGGCACAGGCGAATTGCACCACAGAGTGATGCCGTGGGTGGCAGAGATATGTCTTATATATGACAACTCACTGCGCCGGCGCAAGCGATGGCCACCGTTTGGCGGAACTTGCGTGCCGGCTGGCAGCCTGGCGTCAGTCGGGCGCCGTAAAATGCGGCCCGTTGCGGTGCTCCGAATGCCGTGTCGCCCTTTTTACTGAGGAGTCATTCCATGAACAAGAAGCCCGTCCGTGTCGCCGTCACCGGCGCTGCAGGCCAGATCGGTTACGCCCTGCTGTTCCGCATCGCCTCTGGCGAGATGCTCGGCAAGGATCAGCCGCTGATCCTGCAACTGCTCGAAATCCCCGACGAGAAGGCCCAGAAGGCCCTCAAGGGCGTGATGATGGAACTGGAGGACTGCGCCTTCCCGCTGCTGGTCGGCATGGAAGCGCACAGCGACCCCCTCACCGCGTTCAAGGACACCGACTACGCGCTGCTGGTCGGTTCGCGCCCACGCGGCCCCGGCATGGAACGCGCCGAACTGCTCGCGATCAACGGGGCCATCTTCATCGCCCAGGGTCGGGCCCTGGACAAGGTCGCCAGCCGCAACGTGAAGGTGCTGGTGGTGGGCAACCCGGCCAACACCAACGCCTACATCGCGATGAAGAGTGCGCCCAGCCTGCCGCGCGAGAACTTCACGGCGATGCTGCGCCTGGACCACAACCGCGCGCTCAGCCAGGTCGCGGCCAAGACCGGCAAGCCGGTCGCGAACATCCGCAAGATGGCGGTGTGGGGCAACCATTCGCCCACGATGTACGCCGACTACCGTTTTGCCACGGTCGACGGCAAGCCGGTCAAGGACATGATCAACGACCAGGTCTGGAACAAGGACGTGTTCCTGCCCACGGTCGGCAAGCGCGGCGCCGCCATCATCGAGGCGCGCGGCCTGTCGTCGGCTGCCTCGGCCGCAAACGCCGCGATCGACCACATGCACGACTGGGCGCTGGGCACCGGCGGCGAGTGGGTCACGATGGGCGTGCCGAGCAATGGCGAATACGGCATCCCGAAGGACGTGATGTTCGGCTTCCCGGTCACGACCGAGGGTGGCAAGTACAAGATCGTCGAGGGGCTCGAGATCGACGCCTTCTCGCGGTCGTGCATCGACAAGACCCTGGCCGAACTGACGGGCGAGCAGGACGGTGTCAAGCACCTGCTCTGATGACCCACCCGCGCGATGCACTCTTCGAGGCCGGCGAACTGCCGCCGGCCCTGCCGGTCTGTGACCACTACTCCGGCGTCGAAGAGCGCATGCGCAAGAGCCTGGCCCTGCAGGGTGAGCTTGGGCCGGTGTTCGACGTCACGCTCGACAACGAGGACGGCGCGCCGATCGGCGCCGAGGTCGATCACGCGCACCTGATCGCGGCGCTGATGGCCAGCGCCGAGAACCGCTTCGGGCGTGTCGGCGTTCGGATCCTGCCGGTCGGACATGCTCGATTCGGCGACGTGCTGGACATCGTGCTGCGTTCGGCCAAGGCCCCGGCCTACCTGATGCTGCCCAAGCCCAACGGCGTGGCCGATCTGGATCTCGCGGTCCGGGCTGTCGACGCCGCCGGTGGCGCCGGGATCCCGCTGCACGCCCTGGTCGAAACCCATGGCGCGCTGCAGTCGGTGCAGGCGCTGGCAGCCCATCCGCGCATCGAATCGCTCAGCTTCGGGTTGATGGACTTCGTGTCGGCCCATCGCGGCGCGATTCCGCAGTCGGCGATGGGTGCGGCGGGCCAGTTCGAGCATCCGCTGGTGGTGCGTGCCAAGCTCGAGATCAGCGCGGCCTGCCATGCGGCGGGCAAGGTGCCCTCGCACTGTGTCGTGACCGAGTTCAAGCATGCCAGCGCCATCCAGGCAGCGGCGACCAAGGCCGCCCGGACCTTCGGCTTCACGCGCATGTGGAGCATTCACCCGTCACAGGTGAAACCGATCATCGACGCCTTCTCGCCCACCACGGCCGAGGTCGACACGGCGATCGAGATCATCCAGGCCGGCCAGGCAGCCGGCTGGGCCCCGATCCAGCACCGCGACATCCTTCACGACCGCGCCAGCTACCGCTACTTCTGGCATGTCATCGAGCGTGCAAACCGCACGTCGTTCGCTGGCGGTGCGCAATTGCCGAGCGAGATCCGCGAACAGTACTTCGGAGCCGACCGCGTTTGTTAAGCTCACACATGACGTCGCGCCAGCGCTTGCCGCTTGTTTCACTCGTCAACGCCTGCATACAGACGCTGACGCGACCATCGGACCTGTTCCCATTCCGGAGAGTTCAGATGCACAGCCCACTCGCGATCGGTCTGCTGGCGCTTGCCACTACGTTTGCCCCTGCGGCCTTCGCTGAACTCACCCAGCGTCAGCTCGACGCCGCCGGTCACGTCTTTGTCGGCGACGCCGAGTGCGAGTTCAAGCAGACCGTCACCGTGCGCGCAGTCGAGGGCAAGCCGGGCCACTTCGAGCTGACCCACAAGAAGGCACGCTATGTGCTGATCTCGCAGGAAACCACGACCGGCGCAGTTCGCCTCGAGGACCCGGCGTCGGGCCTGGTCTGGATCCAGATTCCTGCCAAGTCGATGCTGCTCAACTCCAAACTCGGTCAGCGCGTGGTCGACAGCTGCCAGCACACCGAGCAGCGAATGGAAGCGGCACTCGTGCCCGCCACCAACTCCTTCGGTCTGTCCGGCAGCACTCGCTAGGCCGACCCGCCTGGCATTTCGGTGCCGCGACCGGCCCGCAATTCATCGTTCGCACGGGTTGCACCCATCTGGGCACTTGGCAAGTCTTATATAAGATATAAAATACAGGGCTAACCCGAAGGAGGTTCCCTGATGCTTGCTGCCTACCGCACCCATGCCGCCGAGCGCGACGCCCTTGGCATTCCGCCGCTGCCGCTGTCCGCCACCCAGACCGCCGAACTGATCGAGCTGATCAAGGCCCCGCCTGCCGGCGAGGAAGCCTTCCTGCTCGATCTGCTGGTCCAGCGTGTCCCGCCCGGCGTCGACGATGCCGCCAAGGTCAAGGCCAGCTTCCTGGCCGCGGTCGCGCATGGTGACCTCGCCGTCAAGCTGATCTCCAAGGCCAAGGCCACCGAACTGCTCGGCACGATGGTCGGCGGCTACAACGTCAAGCCGTTGATCGAGCTGCTCGACGACGCCGACCTGGCCGCCATCGCCGCCAAGGCGCTCAAGCACACCTTGCTGATGTTCGACGCCTTCCACGACGTCAGCGAGAAGGCCAAGGCCGGCAACAAGCTGGCCAAGGAAGTCATCCAGAGCTGGGCCGACGCCGAGTGGTTCACCTCACGCGACCCGGTCGCCAAGAAGATCACCGTCACCGTCTTCAAGGTGCCGGGCGAAACCAACACCGACGACCTCTCCCCCGCGCCCGACGCCTGGAGCCGCCCGGACATCCCGCTGCACTACCTGGCGATGCTGAAGAACACGCGCGCCGGCGCCGCCTTCAAGCCCGAGGAAGACGGCAAGCGCGGGCCGATGAAGTTCATCGAGGAGCTGAAGGCCAAGGGCCACCTCGTGGCCTATGTCGGCGACGTCGTCGGCACCGGCTCGTCGCGCAAGAGTGCGACCAACAGCACCATCTGGGCCACCGGCGTGGACATCCCCTTCGTGCCGAACAAGCGCTTTGGCGGTGTCACGCTGGGCGGCAAGATCGCGCCGATCTTCTTCAACACGCAGGAAGACTCCGGCGCGCTGCCGATCGAGGTCGACGTCTCCAAGCTCGAGATGGGCGACGTCATCGACATCCTGCCGTACGAAGGCCGGATCGAGAAGGACGGCAAGACCGTCGTCGAATTCAGCCTGAAGAACGACGTGCTGCTCGACGAGGTGCAGGCCGGCGGGCGCATCAACCTGATCATCGGCCGCTCGCTGACCGCCAAGGCGCGCGAGTTCCTCGGCCTCAAGGCCAGCGAGACCTTCCGCCTGCCGGTGCCCCCGGCGGCGTCCAAGAAGGGCTTCACGCTGGCACAGAAGATGGTCGGCCGCGCCTGCGGCCTGCCCGAAGGCGAGGGTGTGCGCCCCGGCACCTACTGCGAGCCGAAGATGACCAGCGTCGGCAGCCAGGACACCACCGGCCCGATGACGCGCGACGAGCTGAAGGACCTGGCCTGCCTCGGCTTCTCGGCCGACCTCGTGATGCAGAGTTTCTGCCACACCGCGGCCTACCCGAAGCCGGTCGACGTCAAGACCCACCGCGAGCTGCCGGCCTTCATCAGCACGCGCGGTGGCATCGCGCTCAAGCCCGGTGACGGCGTGATCCACAGCTGGCTCAACCGCATGCTGCTGCCCGACACCGTCGGCACCGGCGGCGACAGCCACACACGCTTCCCGGTCGGCATCAGCTTCCCGGCCGGCTCGGGCCTGGTCGCCTTCGCCGCCGCCACCGGCGTCATGCCGCTGGACATGCCCGAGAGTCGGTGCTGGTGCGCTTCAAGGGCAAGATGCAGCCCGGCATCACGCTGCGCGACCTCGTGCATGCGATCCCCTACTACGGCATCAAGGCCGGCCTGCTGACGGTCGCCAAGGCCGGCAAGAAGAACGTCTTCAGCGGCCGTGTGCTCGAGATCGAAGGCCTGCCGAACCTGAAGGTCGAACAGGCCTTCGAGCTGTCGGACGCCAGCGCCGAGCGCAGCGCCGCCGGCTGCACGGTGCGGCTGAACAAGGAGCCGATCATCGAGTACCTGAACTCGAACATCGTGCTGCTGAAGAACATGATCGCCGACGGTTATGCCGACAAGCGCAGCCTGGAGCGCCGCATCGGCAAGATGCAGGAATGGCTGAAGAAGCCCGAGCTGCTGCAGCCCGACGCCGACGCCGAGTACCACACGGTGATCGAGATCGACCTGGCCGAGATCACCGAGCCGCTGCTGTGCTGCCCGAACGACCCGGACGACGTCAAGCCGCTGTCCGAAGTGGCCGGCACCAAGATCGACGAGGCCTTCCTCGGCTCGTGCATGACCAACATCGGCCACTTCCGCGCCGCCAGCAAGCTGCTCGAGGGCCGGCGCGACATCCCGGTCAAGCTGTGGGTGGCACCGCCGACCAAGATGGACGCCAGCGAGCTGACCAAGGAAGGCCACTACGCCACCTTCGGCAACGCCGGTGCACGCACCGAGATGCCCGGCTGCAGCCTGTGCATGGGCAACCAGGCCCAGGTGCGCGAAGGCGCGACGGTGGTCTCGACCAGCACGCGCAACTTCCCCAACCGCCTGGGCAAGAACGCCAACGTGTACCTCGCGTCGGCCGAACTGACGGCCATTGCGTCGCAAGCTCGGACACCTGCCGACGGTGGCGGAGTATCACGCCGACATGGGCGTGATCAACGCCGACGGCGACTCGGTCTACCGCTACATGAACTTCGACCAGATCGAGGAATACACCGACCGCGCCAAGGCGGTGACGGTCTAGCCGGCGGCCACGGGCCGATCAACGACCCGCTGGACGCGGGTCGTTGAGATTGACGGCCTCAGGCGGCCCTGGCGTCGGGTGCCGCCACATGCTCGCGCACGCAGTCCCCGCCTGCTTGCTTGGCCGCCGCGCAGGCCTGCTGGGCCGCATTCAGCACACTGGCCACGGTGTCGAGCACCGGGTCGATCTGCACCACACCGATGCTGGCCTGCACCTTCATGCTGCTGACGCCCCAGCGCATCCGGTGGCCGGCCACGGTGGCGCGCAGCTTTTCGGCCACGATCAGCGCGAAGTGGCGGTCGCAGCTTGGCAGCAGCACACCGAACCGGTCGCCCTCGATCCGTGCCACCAGGTCGTTGGTGCGCAGCTTGTTCACGACCAGGCGCGCCAGCACCATCAGCAACTGGTCGCCCGCGCCCTGCCCCAGCTTGGCGTTGACCGCGGCGAATCGGTCGACGTCGACCCACAGCACCGACACCGACTCGCGCCGGTGGCTGCCGGTGTGGTCTGCCACACGGCGCTCGAATTCGCGCCGGTTGGCGAGTTCGGTCAGCGTGTCGTGCGACGAGCTCCAGGTCGGCGCCAGCCGATGCTGACGCTCGGCGCTGATGTCCTGCAGCCACCACAGCGCGTCCCCTGCCGGCTGTGCCCACTGCACCGGCGTGGCACGCAGGCGGGCCCAGAAGCGCCCGCCGTCGCGGCGCGTGCACTCCACTTCCTCGACGAAGGGCTGGTGGGCCAGCGCGGCCTGCGCCAGTCGCTCGTGCACACCGTCTGCCGCAGCCTCGGTGGCCAGGATGCCGCGTGTGCCGGCCCCGTCCAGCCCGGCCCCGTCGGGGCAGGCGAAGAGCTGGTTCAGCTGGTCACTGACCAGTTCGAAGCGCTCGCCGCGAACGACGGCGAAGGCCACCGGCGCATGTTCGATCAGCGCCGTCAAGCGTTCCTGGCTCAGGTCTTGGGGCTGGGTCGTGTTCATCGGCTGCTCTCCAGCGGCGAACTGGCATGGATCGCGGGGGCGCGGCCGGTCGCCGCATGCTCGGCCTGGTTCCCACGTGCGTGGTGTATCGCGATCGGCGCGAGCGCGATCGTCGGAATTGCATCGCCTTGACCGCCCAATCCTACCGCTGTGAACGGGCTGGCAGCGGGCGCCGTTCCGCGTTAGCCTGCGCGCCTGACTTGCCCCGACGGAAATGCCCATGACTCGACACACGATTGCCTGGCCATCGGCAAAACGGTCGCTCGCTGCCATCGTCATGCTGGCCCTGGCCGGCGCCGCGTTGGGCTTCGACGCACAGGGGCACCGCGGCGCGCGGGGCCTCGCGCCGGAGAACTCGATCGCCGGCTTCGAACTCGCGATGCGCCACGGTGTCACCACACTCGAACTCGACATCGCGATCACGCGCGACGGCGTGCTCGTCGTGCACCACGACCTCGCGCTGCATCCGGACATCACGCGTGACGCGGATGGGCGCTGGCTCGACAGCCCCAGTGCCCCCATCCACACGATGGACTGGGCGACGCTGCAGACCTTCGATGTGGGCCGCTTGCGGGCTGGATCACGCTACGCATCCCAGCATCCGCACCAGGTGCCGGCAGACGGCACGCGCATTCCGCGACTGAGCGACCTGTTCGACATGGTCAGGCGAAGCGGCAACGAGACGATTCGCTTTGCCATCGAGACCAAGCTCAACCCGACCTTGCCCGACGCCACGCTGCCGCCCGAGCCCTTTGCCAGGGCCCTGGTGGCCGAGATCCGGCGCGCCGGCATGCAAGAACGGGTGCAGATCCTGTCCTTCGACTGGCGCACCCTGCAAGTGGTGCAGCGCATCGCGCCGGAGATGCCCACGGTCTACCTGACGGCGCAGCAGCGCTGGCTGGACAATATCGGCGCCGACAAGGCCGACCTGTCCCCGTGGACCGCGGGGTTCGACGTTCGCAAGCATGGCTCGGTGCCGGCGCTGATCAAGGCCGCCGGCGGCCGGATCTGGTCGGTCTTTCACGGCGACCTGACGCCCGAACGTCTGCGCGAAGCCCAGGCCCTGGGCGTGAAGGTGCTGGTCTGGACCGTCAACGACAACGACACCATGGCCCGCTTCGTCGACATGGGCGTCGACGGCCTGATCACCGACCGCCCCGACCTGCTTCGGGCCCTGCTCGCCGAGCGCGGCATCCGGCCGCGCTGAGCGCTCTGACCTGAGGCGTCAGCGGCGCCGCCAGGCCCGGCGCGCGGCCAGCACCGCCAGCCATGCCCCGGCCGCGGCCATCAGCCAGCCAGCGGTCGCCACCAGCCGCAGCAACAGGTTGTTGAAGTCCTCGCCGCCCTGGTAGTCCATGATGTGCAGACGCCAGAAGAAGTCGTACCAGACCCAGGCCTCGCTGCGGATCGTCAGGAACTCGCCGCTCGTGCCGTCGAAGTACAGCCGCGTGCCGCGCCAGTCGTCGAAACCGACCCGCCACACGGGAGCCCGGCCGCCTGTTTCTTCGACCAGGCCGAGGCGCCGCGGCACATGCTCGAGGTGCTCGACCGAGACCACTCGACCCTCGCCCGCATAGTGGGCCTCGGCAAATCCGCGCACCGCCGCGGATTGCGGGGGCGTCCAGCTCGTCGCGTCGGCCGGCAGCCAGCGCGGCGCCGGCTCCCCGAGCACCGACAACCTCCAGACCGGACCCTGTGGTGTTGCCACGAGCCGTGCTGCACTGACCTTGCCGGCATCGATCGCCGCTGCCTCGGGCGGCAACACCGACCATCCGGCCGCGAGTTCGAGGGCGGGCCGGCGCAGCAGGTCCTCGCCCTTGACCCAGGACTTGAACGGCAGCCATGCGAAAACGATTCCGCTCGTGACCCAGATGAGCAACTGCAGGCCCACGATCCAGGCCAGCCAGCGGTGCAGCGCCCAGGCGGTGCGCGTCGTGTTCAAGCGCCAGCCTCGGTCAAGCCACCACCGGCCCGGTGCGGCCGCCGAGCCCGCCGCGCAGGCGCCACATCAGGAACAGCACGATCGCCAGATTGACCGCGTTCCAGCCGACACCGTTGAGGAAGGCCGCGTCGTAGGACCCGGTCAGGTCGAACACCTTGCCCGACATCCACCCGCCGAGCGCCATGCCCAGCAAGGTGGCCATCAGCACGCCACCGGTGCGCGCGCCGGCCTCGGCGGCCGGGAAATGCTCGCGCACGATGATCGCGTAGCTCGGCACGATGCCGCCCTGGAACAGGCCGAACAGGGCCGAGATCACGTACAGCGACAAGAGCGAATCGAATGGCACGAACAGCAAGAGCGCAATGCCCTGCAGCACCGAGCCGAGCAACAGCGTGCGCAGCCCTCCGATGCGGTCGCACACGGCGCCCGAGATCAGCCGGCTCACGATGCCGAAGGCCAGCATGAGCGACAACATCTCGGCGCCGCGCGCGGCGCCGAAACCGAGGTCGCTGCAATAGGCCACGATGTGCACCTGCGGCATCGACATCGCCACGCAACAGGCCACCCCGGCCACGCACAGCATCGCCTGCGCGGTGCCGGGCGCGAAGCCGAACGGCCGGTCCGAGGCCAGGACCGAACCCGGCGCACGTGGTGGCGCGACGAGCGCCGGCGGGCGCTCGTGCATGGCCCGGGCCAGCAACGGCAGCACCACGAGGCAGAAGGCGCCGAGCGCGATGTAGACCGAGCGCCAGCCGACCGTGTCGACCCCCCACTGCACGATCGGCGGCCAGATGGCACCGGCGAGGTAGTTGCCGCTGGCGCAGATGGCCACCGCGATGCCACGCCGGCGCACGAACCACAAGGCCGTGTCGGCCACCAGCGGGCCGAAGGTGGCGCTGCTGCCCAGTGCGCCCAGCAGCACGCCGTGCACGATCGCGAACGCCGTGATGCCGTGCGTGAAGGCCGCCCCGATGTAGCCCGCCCCCAGGCCCAGGGCGCCGAGCCGCAAGGCCCAGACGATGCCGAAGCGGTCGGTCAGATGGCCCATCAGCAGGCCGCCCAGACCGAAGCCGATCATCAGCAGCGTGTAGGGCATCGAGGCCTCGGCGCGCGTGACGCCGAACTCGGCCTGCACCGCAGGCAGCACGACCGCCGTGATGTACATGGCGCTGCTGCCGATGCTCATCAAGGCCAGCGCGAACCCGAGTCGTCGCCAGGCGAAGGCGCTGTCGGTCGCGTGCGCCGTGGCGGTCATGCCGGTTCAGTGCCTGTTCAGGTCGGGTCCGGGTACAGACCGCGCACCCGGCCCATCAGGCGTGCCAGGCCGAACAGCGCGTCGAGGTTCGGCGTCGGCACGCCGACGCGCTCGCGATCTCGCGCATCGCGCCGACGATGGCGTCGAGTTCCAGCGAGCGACCAGCCTCGACATCCTGCAGCATCGAGGTCTTGAACGCGCCGAGCTTGCGCGTGATGGCATGCCGGTCCGCGGGTGCCTGGTCGATCGTGCAGCCGATGCGCGCGCCGACCGCAGCCACTTCGTGCATGACCGTCGACGACCAGTCGCGTACCAGGGGATCGTCGAGGATGCGATCGGCGGTCGCGCCGGTGAGCGCCGAGATCGGGTTCATCGTGACATTGCCCCACAGCTTGTACCAGACCGCGTGGTGAATGCTGGGCGCGAGCGTGACGTCGAAGCCGGCGTCGGCGAACAGCGCATTCAGCGCCTGCAGGCGATCGGTCGTGCCACCGGTCGGCTCGCCCAGCACCAGGCCCTGCCCCATTCGATGGACGGCCAGTCCGGGCTCGGTGGTCGACGCCGCGATGTGCACGACGCAGCCCACGACCTGCGAACTCGGCAGCGCGCGCGCGATCGACCCACCGGGGTCGACGCTGTCCAGCGTGATGCCCGCCGCGTCACCCTTGAGCCCATGGCCGAACCACCAGGGCACGCCATTCATGGCCGGCACGATGACGGTCGCGGGCCCGATCAAGGGTTCGATGGCCAGCGCTACCGCGCCAAGCGCCTGCGACTTCACGGTCAGGATCACGAGGTCCTGCGGACCGAGTTCGTTCGCGTCGGCGCTCGCCTGCGCCGGCGCGCTCAGCGACTCGGCGCCGGACTGCAGCCGCCAGCCGTGGCGGCGCAGCGCCGCCAGGGTGTCACCACGTGCGAATGCGCTCACCTGGCTGTTGCCACGCACCGCCAGTCGCGTGCCGAGACAGCCCCCGATGGCGCCAGCGCCGACGATGCAGACCTTGTTCATCCGGCTCAGATGCCGATCCGGGCCAGCCCCTCGAAGGCATGGTTCATCCACAGCTTCAGGCGCTGCCGCTCCATCAGGCCCAGACCTGGCCCGTCGATCTGGTGCGCGTTGCGCGCCGACCAGAAGCTGGCGTCGCGCGCATCGATCTTGTTGACCACCGCCTCGTGCAGGCGCTTGATCTCGATGACCTGGGCGCCGAGGCCGATCGCACGTTCGAGTTCACCCGACCGGTGCAGCTGGCCGAAGTCCTCGCCGCGCAGCTGGTTCTTCACCAGCACGTAGTTGACGCGCTGGCCGAAACGGTCGAGCAGGCGGCGCAACAGGTCGACCGAGTCGCGCCCCGAGTCCATCACATGCCAGTAGTGCAGCGACACGCCTTCCAGGTCGGCCATGTCCAGCACGCCGGACTCCTCCATCCACTTGATCAGCGGGTCCTGGGTCTGCGCGGCCAGATCGACCAGCACGCGCCGGCCCGGTTGTTCGATCGCCGCCTCGATGATCTTGTCCAGCGCGTCGAAGCGGTCGACCAGGGCCGCCGAGGCGTAGTCGGCATAGAAGCGCAACAGCGCCCCATGCGAACGGTCGGTGTCGAAGCCGACGAAGGGCATCTCATGGTCGATCAGGTACTGGGCGATCAGGCGCGCGACCATCGACTTGCCGACGCCTCCTTTTTCACCCCCGATGAGGTGGATCTTGGAGGTGGTGGCGTTTTCCAGGGTTGGCACTTCCATGGTCGGCGTTTCCGTGTCTCGGTGTGGGAAGGCTTGATTGTGCAACGCGACTAGGGCGCGATCGATTCCGCGTAGTCGACCAGGCGCTCGAGCAAGGCCTGCTGCGCCTCGTCGGCCGATTCGAACAGGCTGTCCACCTGCTCGGAGAAGGCAGCCAGCGTGCGTTCACCCGCGCCGCCCTGGTGCAGCCGATCGACCCGGTGCTGGTGCCAGCGCGTCTGCTCCTGCGCATCGAGCGTGTCCGGATAGTTCCTTGCCCGGTACCGGAACAGCAGTTCCTCCAGCCGAGCGTCGTCGAACGAAGGCTTGCGCTCGGCCAGCGCCGACGCCGGCAAGGCGCGCAGCCGCTGCAGCAGGGCGCGGTCGCCGTTCGACAGGAAGCCCCCGTACAGGTCCTCGTCGACATCGGGCGTTCGATCGGGCGCCGGGCGTGCAAACACCTCACCCCAGAGGCCAGCGCAGCGCGCGCCGATGGCGCGCGCGCTCTCCACCCGGGCCAGAGCGCTGTCGACGTCGATCGACCAGCGCTGCGCCGCCGCGCCGAGCGCGCGCAGGTTGCCGAACACGACCGGTGACTTGTTGATGTGGATCGTCTTGATCGGCAGCCGCTCGATGCCATCGGCCAGGTCCTCGGCGCGTGTG
Organism: uncultured beta proteobacterium; assembly: GCA_963706655.1. Classification (GTDB taxonomy): domain Bacteria; phylum Pseudomonadota; class Gammaproteobacteria; order Burkholderiales; family Burkholderiaceae_C; genus Rubrivivax. The sequence goes on along the minus strand of CAVPNN010000015.1, from coordinate 57,349 downwards.
AACAGCCGGGCGCGGATCTGCTCGGCGTCCAGTCCGTCCAGCTGCGCCGGGTCATGGGCCAGGTTCCAGACGATGATCTCGTTGCGGTTCACCGGGTGCGGCGCGAGCGGCCACACGAGTGCCAGGCAGCCCTGCTCGACGCCGTACATGCCCGACAGATGGACGAAGGGCCGGTCATGGCCGATCTCGGCCAGCACGGCGTCCTTGCGCCGCAGCTTGAGGCAGAAGTCCCACAGCCTGGGCTGGCGCGACTTCACCAGTCGTGCCAGCGCGATCGTCGCGCGCACGTCGGACAGCGCGTCGTGTGCCGCCTCATGGGCCAGCCCATTGGCGGCGGTCAGCTTCTCGAGCCGGAACGACGGCCGGCCGTCGACCTCGGGCCACTCGATGCCGTCCGGCCGCAGCGACCAGGCCGCGCGCACGACGTCGAGCAGGTCCCAGCGGCCGCAGCCGTTCTGCCATTCGCGCGCATAGGGGTCCATCAGGCAGCGCCAGAACAGGTGGCGCGTCACCTCGTCGTCGAAGCGGATGCTGTTGTAGCCGACGCCGATCGTGTCGGGGCGCGCCAGCTCGGCCTCGATGGCGTTCGCGAAGGCATGCTCCGGAATGCCTTCGGCCAGGCAATGCTGCGGCAGGATGCCGGTCAGCAGGCAGCTCTCGGGGTCGGGCAGGAAGTCGGGCGCCGGCTGGCAGAAGTGCATCACCGGCGGCTCGATCTCGTTCAGATCGGCGTCGGTGCGCACGCCGGCAAACTGGGCCGGCCGGTCGCGCCGCGGCACGACGCCGAAGGTCTCGTAGTCGTGCCAGAAGAAGGTCGGATCGGACATCGCCGCGACGATACCCGATGCGCCCGCGCTACCAGCGGTTGCGCAGTTCGCGCAGCTTGACGAACACCGTCATCGGATCGGGGTCGTCGGGCAGCTCAGGAAACGCCACGCGCAGCGCCGCGATGACGCTCGGGCTGCGCAGGCGCATGAAGGTATTGACCTGCTTTTCCTGGCCGAGTGTCGTGACCATCGCCGTCGCCGGGTCCTGCGCTTCGGCCGCCGGCAGCAGCGCGCGCGCGGCCTCGTTGTCGGGCTCACGCGCGAGCGTGAACCTCAGGTTGTTCTCGATGTAGTCGTGGCCCGGATAGACCTGGGTGTCGTCGGGCAGGCGCGCGAGCTGCGCGACGAAGGTCGTGTACAGGTCCTCGGCATTGCCGCCGTTGTGGCAGTTGCCGGCGCCGGCGTTGAACAGCGTGTCGCCCGAGAACAGCGCCGGCCGATCGGTGTGCGAGCGCAGGCAGATGTGGCACATCGTGTGGCCCGGCGTGTCCAGGCACTCCAGCTCGACCGTCTTGCCGACCTTGATCACGTCGCCGGCCTTCACGCCCCGGTCCACGCCATCGATGCTCGAGCCGGCCTTGTGGTGGGCGATCAGCTTTGCGCCGGTGGCCGCCACCACGGCGGCATTGCCTCCGGTGTGGTCATGGTGCTCGTGGGTGTTGAGGATCTGCGTGATCTGCCAGCCCCTGGACTTGGCCGCGGCCAGGCATTTCTGGTGATCCAGCGGATCGATGGCGAGCGCCTCGCCCGTCTGCGGGCAGGCGATCAGGTAGTTGTAGTTGCGGTAGGCGTTGCCGGTCCAGATGCGTTCGACGATCAAGGCGATCTCCTGCGGGGTCGATTCGCCATTCTAGGAAGCATGCGGGCCGGCCCGGCCTTCAGTCCGGCCGCCACGGGCCGATATGCAACTTGCACTCCTCGATCTTCGGATCAGGAAGGCCAGGATCCCTTCGCGCAGTGTGAACAGGCCCCAGACGAGACCCCATGTCGATTGGCAAGGCCGCCGGGCCACCTCCATCACGTCGCCGCCCCTTCGACGAGGCAGGCCGCGCCGACCTGCCTGCAGGCCTGCGCCCCAAGCTGCTGGCCGCTGCGCTGGTGATGCTGGTTGCCGTCGCCGGGCTCACCTGGCAGGCGGTCGACTCCGGGCAACAGACCCTGATCGAATACAAGGCCGTGACATTGGCCGAGGTCGTCGCGCGCCAGGCCACGGCCTCACGCTCGGTCTATGCCGAACATGTGGCCGGCCATCTGCTGGCCTCCAAGGACTATGCGCTGGACCCCAATGCGGTGCCGCTGCCGGCCCAGTTCCTCAAGCTCACCGGCCAGCGCGCAAGCGCCGACAATGGCGGCCTCTACCGCTTCAGCCTGCTCAGCAAGTGGAACCTGGGCGAAGGCCAGGAGCTGAAGGACGACTTCCAGCGCTGGGCGTGGGCCCAGCTCGAAGCCCAGGACCAGGCCAGGCCCGAAGGCCCGATCGCGTGGAAGGCGGCCTGGCGAATCGAGTCGGTCAACGGCGAATCGACCCTGCGTTATCTGAAGGCCGACCCGGGCAACGCCGACAACTGCGTGCAATGCCACAACGCGAGCGAAGCGAGCGCGTCGATCGTCACCCAGCGCCGCCAGGCCGGCCTGGCGACAGACAAGCGCTGGCTGCGCTACCAGCTGCTGGGCGCCCTGGAGGTCCAGGTGCCGCTGGCGCCGGTCGAGGCCCTGGCCAAGGACCAGCGCCGAAACATCATGTTCGCGGTGCTCGGCCTGACCCTGGCCGGCCTGTGCGGCATGGGCCTGATCATCGTCGTCGACGCGCGCCGCTCGCGGCGGCTGACACGTGACCTCGCCTACCTGGCCAGCCACGACGACCTGACGGGCCTGATGAACCGGCCGCAGTTCGAACGCCGCCTGGCCGAGTTGCTCGAATCGAGCCAGGCCGACGAATCGACCCATGCGCTGATGTTCCTCGATCTCGACCAGTTCAAGATCGTCAACGACACCTGCGGCCACGAGGCGGGAGACGAGCTCCTGCGTCAGATCGCTGAACTGCTGCGCACCTCGCTGCGCAGCGGCGACACCCTGGCCCGCCTCGGGGGCGACGAGTTCGGCGTGCTGATCGTCGGCTGCAAACCTGCCCATGCCACGGAGGTCGCGTCGAAACTGCTGCTGGCCATTTCGCAGTACCGCTTCGTGTGGCGCGAGCGGGGTTTCGACGTCGGCGTCAGCATCGGCGTCGTCGCCATCGGGTCCGACAGCGAGAGCGTCAACGCACTGATGTCCGCCGCCGACCTGGCCTGCTACGCGGCCAAGGACGCCGGCCGCAACCGGGTTCATGTGTTCAGCGCCGACGACGGCGAGATGAACCGCCGGCGCGACGACATGGGATGGGTCGAGCGCATCGCGCTGGCGATGAGCAGCGGCCGCATGATGCTCGCCGTCCAGTCGGCCGAAGCCCTTCAGCCCGGCCTGCCGGTGCAGCGCTATCAGGAAGTCCTGATGCGCATGTTCGACGTCGACGGCACGCCGGTGCCCATCGGCCCGGTCATCGCCGCTGCGGAGCGCTACAACCTGATGAGCGGAAAGCTCGACCGCTGGGTCCTCGAGACCACCTGCAACCACATCCGCGAGGGTCGGCTGCAGGCCAGCCGCAGCCATATCGTCGCGATCAACATTTCCGGAGCGTCACTCGGCGACGAAGGATTCCGCCAGTTCGCGCGCCAGACCCTGGCGGCGAACCAGATCCAGCCCGGCACCTTCTGCTTCGAGATCACCGAGACCGCCGCCATCGGTCACCTCGGGCAGGCGCTGCAGTTCATGCAGGAACTCGGCGAACTCGGTTGCCTGTTCGCACTCGACGACTTCGGCTCGGGGCTGAGCTCGTTCGGCTACCTGAAGACCCTGCCGGTGAATTTCCTGAAGATCGACGGCAGCTTCATCCGCGACATCCTGAGCGACCCGATCGACCGCGCCATGGTCGACGCCATCAACTCGGTCGGGGCTGCAGTCGGCATCCCGACGATCGCCGAATGGGTCGAATCCGACGCCGTGCGCGCCGAGGTGCGGGCGATCGGCATCGGCTATGCCCAGGGCTACGCAGTGCACCGCCCGGCCCTGATCCCGCTGCGCGACACAAGCCTCGTCGAGGCCTGAACGGCGCGTCTCAGACCGGCGGCGCGAGCGCGCCCTTGCGCTCGACGATCAGCCCGTAGGCCTGCGGCTCGCGGTGCTTGGCGAAGTTGAAGGTCGTGTTCTTGTACGACTTGGTCAGGTCGAGGTCGCAGCGTGCAATCGCAAGTTCGTCGCCGACCGTGCTGCATGCCGCGACGATCTCACCCGACGGCGCGACGATGACCGAGTTGCCGATCTGCATCACGCCTTCCTCGACGCCGGCCTTGGCCACGCCGACCACCCAGGTCCCGTTCTGATACGCGCCCGACTGCAGCACCAGTTCGTTGTGGAAGTGGGAGAGCGCGTCATGCTCGGGTGCCGGTGGGTTGTGCACCGGCGTGTTGTAGCCGATCAGCACCATCTCGACGCCCTGCAGGCCCATCACGCGATAGGTCTCGGGCCAGCGCCGGTCGTTGCAGATCGCCATGCCCATCACGCCGCCGAAGGCGCGAAAGACGTTGAAACCCAGGTTGCCGGTTTCGAAGTAGCGCTTCTCGAGGTGCTGGAACTCGCGCCAGGGCTCGTGCTCGGCGTGGCCCGGCAGATGGATCTTGCGGTACCTGCCGACGATGGCGCCGGTCCTGTCGACCGTGATCGAGGTGTTGAAGTGGCGGGTGCGACCGTCCTCCTCCGTGGCCAGCTCGAGCAGCGTGTGCAGCAGCACATTGCCCCGGCAGCCAGGTCGGCGGGCTCGGTGTGCTCCGCCGGGTTGTGGCTGATGCCCTTGACACTGGGCACGAAGATCATCGCGGTCGGGCACACGCGGGCGAGCATCTGGGCGTCGTGGCCGGCGCCCGAAGTCATGCGGCGCTGCGAGTGGCCCAGGCGCTTGGTCACCGCCTCGATGCGCTGCACCACCGCCGGATCGAAAGTGACAGGCTCGAAGCGCTCCAGGCTGCGCGTCTCGATCGACACGCCTTCATCCCTGGCCAGCGCCTCGAGGAAGGCCGCGAAGCGTGCCGCGGCCTGCTGCAGCAAGGCTTCGTCGGTGTTGCGTAGACAAGCGGCATGCCGCCCACGTAGACCAGCGAGCCCAGCATGTCGGGCGCAAAGCGCGCACCCTCCTCGTCGGTGAAGAACGCGACGACGATCGGCCGCTCCGTGGGCAGTCCGGCATCGTTGAGCGTCTGCACCACCTCGAGCCCGCCGACGACGCCCAGGTTGCCGTCGTAGCGGCCGCCCGTGCGCACCGTGTCGATGTGCGAGCCAGTCATCACCGGCGCCAGGTCGCGCTTTCCGGCGCGCAGGCCGAAGACGTTGCCGATCGCATCGACCTGCACGGCCATGCCGAGTTCACGCATCCACGCCACGACGAGGTCGCGCCCGCGCCGGTCGTCGTCGCTCAGCGCGATCCGGCAGCAGCCGCCGCCGTCGATGCGGCCAATCTGCGCCAGTCGATCGAGCCGCTCGACGAGCCGGCTCTCATCGATGCGCAGCGAGGCCGTGCTCACCCGCGCACCTCCTCGGCCGAGCGCCCGGTGATCTCCCGGTAGATGGCCGGGTCGGTGTCGCCTTCGCTGCCCAGCAACAGCACGCGCGAGTTGGCATCCAGGCCCAGCAAGGTGGCCAGCGCGGGCAGGTCACGCGCTGCGAGCAAGGCGGCCAGGCCGCTGGCACCCGTTTCGCCCGACACGATGGCCGGATCGCCCCCCTCGGGGTTGGCGAACAGGCGCACGCCTGCGAGCGCGTAGCGGTCGTCGAGCGCCACATAGGCCGCCGCGGCACTCGACACGATCTCCCAGGCCGCCGGCGACACCTCGCCGCAGGCCAGCCCGGCCATCACCGTGTTCAATGCACCCGTGACCGCGACCGGGTGACCAGCCTGCGCGCTTTGCAGATAGCAGTCGGCCTCGGTCGGTTCGACGACGATCAGCTTCGGCCTGCGATCGCGCCAGGCGAGCCAGAACGCCGCCGCCACCGAGGCCGCCAGCCCACCGACGCCGGCCTGCACGACAACGTGGGTCGGTGGGGTCGGCCCCACCTGCTCGATGATTTCGCGCGACATCACACCGTAGCCGTGCATGACGTCGATCGGGATCTCGCGGTAGCCTTCATAGGTCGTGTCGCTGACCACGGTCCAGCCGTTCGCCTTGGCCTGGGCATCGGCATGGCGCACCGAGTCGTCGTAATTGCCCGGCACGCGAATGACCTCGGCACCGTACTTCGCGATCGCCGCGCCGCGACCCTCGCTGACCGTCGCATGGATGTAGATCACGCAGCGGCTACCGAAGAGTTGCGCGCCCCAGGCCACCGATCGGCCGTGGTTGCCGTCGGTGGCGCAGGTCACGGTGATGTCCTTCACGACCTCACGCCAGCGACCCTCCAGGATGTCGGCCGCGCGCACCGGCTGGCCGGCGTTGCGCCGTGCGATGGCCTGCGCGAGCAGGCGGTACACCGCGTACGCGCCGCCGAGTGCCTTGAAGCTCTTCAGCCCGAAGCGTTCGCCTTCGTCCTTGTAGTGCACGCTGGCCACGCCCAACCGCTTGGCCAGGGCCGGCAGCAGGCGCAGTGGCGTCGGCGCATAGCCGGGCCACTGGCAGATCTCGCGCTGCGCCGCATTGAAGCCGGCATCGTTCAGGATCTCCGAGCGCACGGGTCCATAGGGCTCGTCCGCGGGAGCAGGCGTCGGGTTGCGCAGCGCGCGAACGCCGTTCGTGCTCAGGGCTTGTCCAGTCATGCTGTCCTTTCTCCCTCACTTAACGCCCGGGTCGGCGTCGGCCAGCACGATCATGATGCCGGCATGGAGAACCGGCGCCAGGGTGATCAGCACCTGGCTGGCCTCGGTCCAGCTGACTTTTCGGTAGGCGAAGGCTCCCTCGGCCGCCATCTGAGAGAAACGCCCGACCGGGTCGAACCTCCCCCTGCCGATCGGGCTCGGCCATGCCGAGCGCATGGTCTGCAACAGCAGCGGCGCGTCGATTCCAGCGCTGGCACGATCCGTTCGGCGAGCGGGTCAGAGGCGGCCGGCAGGCCGGCCTTCCCGTCGAGTCGGCCTACTTTTTGCCGGTCTTCGCGGCGGGCTTTTGCATCGCGTCGGCCATGCCGATCAGCACCCCGCTGACCATGGCCGTGTAACTCTCAGCCAGCGCCTGCGCGGCGCGCAGCCCGGCATTGCGGCTGTCGCGCATCGCCGTCTGCATCTGGCCGGCAAACTGCTCGGCGGTGCTCGACGCCTGCGCCCCGGACAGGGTGCCCCCGGCGTTGAGCTTGTCGAGCACCTGGGCCCAGGCCGACGCCATCTGTTCGCCCGCGCCGCCGGCGTTCTTCTTCACGGTGTCGATCAGTGTGTCCTCGAACTTGTCGAGATCGCTGAGCGCCTTCTTCAGGTGCTTGTCCCTCAGGTCCGCTCCCTGCGCCACCAGACGCTCGAGCGCCACACGGTTGGCATCCACGGCCTTGAGCAAGGCGTCGTCCATGCCGGCCACTGCCTGGTCGAGCATCGCGTCGACGTCCATTGGCGGGGCCATGTTCTTGGCCAGCCCGGTGTCGGCCGCCTTGCTCACGCCGGCCAGCGCGGTGCGGATGTTCTTCAGCGTCAGCTCCCGGCCCTGCAGGGCCTGCAGCGTGGCGTCGCTGACCGACTTGCGCAGCTTGGCGCTGCCCTGGGCCGAGGCGGTCTCGAACATCGAGATCAGGGCGTCGGCGTCGAATGCGTTCTTGGTGGCCATGGGATTCCTCTCGGGAGTGGATTCGGCCCCGATGCTCGCACCGACCGTGCGCCAGGGCAAGACCGCGCTTGCGCCGGATCGCCATAATCCAGGCTCATCGAATCGAGAGGACGACGGAATGACGCGTGTGTACAACTTCAGCGCCGGCCCGGCCGCGCTGCCCGAAAGCGTGCTGAAGCAGGCTGCGGCCGAGATGCTGGACTGGCAGGGCTGCGGCATGTCGGTGATGGAAATGAGCCATCGGGGCAAGGAATTCATCTCGATTGCCAACGAAGCCGAGGCGCTGCTGCGCGAGCTGTTGGCGGTGCCGGCGAACTACAAGGTGCTCTTCATGCAGGGCGGTGCGATCGCCGAGAACGCCATCGTGCCGATGAACCTGCTCCGGGGCCACGCCGGCGCGGACTACATCGACACCGGCGAATGGTCCAAGAAGTCGATCAAGGAGGCCCGCAAGTACGCTGCCGTGAACGTCGCCGCGAGCGCCGCCGACGGCGGCTACACGTCGATCCCGGCGCGCGCCGACTGGAAGCTCGACCCCAAGGCGGCCTATGTGCACATCTGCTCGAACGAGACCATCGGCGGCGTCGAGTACCACTTCACGCCCGAGGTCGGCGACGTGCCGCTGGTGGCCGACATGTCGAGCGACATCCTGTCGCGCCCGATCGAGGTCGCGAAGTACGGCCTGATCTACGGCGGCGCGCAGAAGAACATCGGCCCGGCCGGCCTCACGATCGTCATCGTGCGCGAGGACCTGCTCGGCCAGGCCCTGCCGAGCACCCCTTCGGCCTTCGACTACAAGACCGTGGCCGACAACGAGTCGATGTACAACACGCCACCGACCTATGCGATCTACATCGCCGGCCTGGTCTTCAAGTGGATCAAGGCCGAGGGCGGTCTGGCCGGCATGCAGACCCGCAACCGGGACAAGGCGGCCCTGCTCTACGACCATCTCGACGCCAGCGCCTTCTATTCGAGCCCGGTCGCGCCGGATTGCCGTTCGCTGATGAACGTGCCGTTCAAGCTCAAGGACGAGGCCCTCGACAGCGCCTTCCTCAAGGGCGCCGAAGCGCGCGGCCTGGTCCAGCTCAAGGGCCATCGTTCGGTGGGCGGGATGCGCGCCTCGATCTACAACGCGATGCCGATCGACGGCGTGCGCGCCCTGGTCAACTACATGAAAGAGTTCGAGGCCCAGCATGGCTGAAATCGACAACCCACGCCGCTACGGCGTCCTGGTCCTGAACCAGATCTCGCCCGCCGGGCTGTCGCGCCTGCCGGCCGATCGCTACCGGGTCGGCAAGGACGTGGCAACACCCGACGCCATCCTGGTGCGCTCGGCCGACCTGCATGCGATGGACATCCCGGCCAGCGTGCTGGCCATCGGCCGCGCCGGCGCCGGCACCAACAACGTCCCGGTGGCGGCCCTCAGCGTGCGCGGCGTGCCGGTGTTCAACGCACCGGGCGCGAATGCGAACGCGGTCAAGGAGCTGGTCATCGCCGGCATGCTGCTGTCGGCGCGCAACCTGCCCGCGGCATTGCGCTTCACGCATTCGCTCGACGCCGGCGAACCCGACCTCGACCGTGTCGTCGAGGATGGCAAGAAGGCCTTCGCGGGCTTCGAGCTGGCCGGCCAGACCCTGGGCATCGTCGGCCTGGGCAAGATCGGCTGCATGGTGGCCGACGCCGCCATCAAGCTCGGCATGAACGTGCTCGGCCATGACCCCGAGATCACGGTCGACGCGGCCTGGAGCCTGCCCTCGCAGGTGCGGCGTGCTGCCAGCGTGAACGAGGTCCTGCGCTCGGCGCGCTTCGTCAGCCTGCATGTGCCGCTGGTCGCCGCCACGCGCCACCTGGTCAACGCCGCCAACATCGGCCTGATGCCGGCCGGCGCGGTGCTGCTGAACTTCAGCCGCGACGGCGTGGTCGACCACGACGCCGTGATCGAATCGCTGGCCGCCGGCCAGCTGGGCCAGTACGTCTGCGACTTCCCGGGCGCCGCGATCCACGGCCACCCCGGCGTGATCGCGCTGCCGCACCTGGGCGCCTCGACGCGCGAGGCCGAGGAGAACTGCGCCGTGATGGTCGTCGACCAGCTGCGCGACTTCCTCGAGAACGGCCAGGTGACGAATGCGGTGAACTTCCCCACCGTGTCGATGTCACGCGAGTCGGCCTACCGGGTCGCGATCGCCAACAGCAATGTGCCGAACATGCTGGGCCAGATCTCGACCGCGATGGCCGCTGCCGGGCTCAACATCCACAACATGGTCAACAAGTCGCGCGGCGACATGGCCTACACGCTGGTCGACGTCGACAGCCCGGTCGCGAACGAGGTGCTCGACCGCCTGCGCGCGATCACCGGCGTGGTCAGCGTGCGCTATCTGCCCCTGCCGGCGTGAGGCGGCAGTGAGCGCAGCCGCCTCGACGCCGCAGCTCGAGCTCGGCGCCGACGGCGTGGCCGTCATCACGCTGAACCGGCCGCAGCACCTGAACCGGCTGCACCGCGAGGACCTGCGGACGCTGCGTGTGCAGTTCGAGCAGCTCGGCGGCGACGAAAATGTGCGCGCGCTGGTGCTGACTGGAAGCGGCCGGGTTTTCTGCGCCGGCTTCCACCTCGGCGAACTGGGGCAGGACGGCGACGCCGCCAGCGACGACCCGAAAGCCTTCGAGCACATGGTCGACGCGCTGGAAGCGCTGCCGATGCCGACCATCGCGCGCCTGAACGGCAGCGTCTACGGCGGCGCCACCGACCTGGCGCTGGCCTGCGACTTCCGCATCGGCGTGCAGGGCATGGAACTGCGCATGCCGGCGGCGCGGCTGGGCCTGCACTACTACGCGAGCGGCCTGCGCCGCTACGTCACCCGGCTCGGCCTGGGCGCGGCCAAGCGGCTGTTCCTGCTGGCCGAAGCGGTCGACGCCGACACGCTCGAGCGCATTGGCTACCTCGACGAATGCGTGGCACCGGAAGCGCTCGATGCGCGCGTTAAGTTCCTGACCGAAGCGCTGGCCGCCAACGCGCCACTGGCCGTGCGCGGCATGAAGGCCTCGCTCAACGAGGTGGCGGCCGGATCGGCCGATGCCATCACGCTGGCCGCGCGCGTGCAGCGCTGCGCCGAAAGCGCGGACCTGCGGGAAGGCCTGGAGGCATTCGCCGGCAGGCGCAAACCGCGTTTCAGCGGGCGCTGAGGGCGCCAGCGCAAACCCGAAGCGGCCTTGGACCCGCCCGGGGCCATGGGCCCGCCCGCCAGTTCAGGGCCTTGGGAGTGCCTGCAGGCCCGCGATCAACTGGTCGATATGTGCACCCTTTGGATCCTTGAAAAGACTGCACAGTCGAGCCAGGTCGGGGTTGGCGCGGCAGGCCGCAGCATAGGCGGCCAGCGTTTCGGGTCCGGCCCGCTGCGCCAGGGTCAGAACCGTCGGGTAGGCCGGAAAGCTCAGGCTTGCGCGCCCGAAGTGCTGCAGTCCTTGCGCGTGGATGAACAGCCGTTGCAGGTCGGACACGCTGACGATGCGCTCCAGATACGGCAGCAGCTTCGCTTGCGACCAGGGCCGGGCCGCCTCGATCAGTTGCTGGCGTGCCACCGGGTCCGCAAACCCCATCTCGGAGCGGCTGCCGAGGGTCAGCGAGGCCGCCGGATCGAAGTCGTGCAGGTTCGGGAGGAAACTGGCAAGTTGCATCGACACACCACCCTCGCTGGTGTCATAACGCTGCTTTCGTGGTCCGAAGTCGGCCGGCAGCAGGCGCAGCCAGGTGGCGGCCAGTTCGTCGCTGGCGAAGCCCAGGCGGACATAGAGCCGGGCCATTCCCGGCTTTTCCACCGAACGCAGGACGCGCAGGGCGATGATCTGATGCAGCTGGCCGTGGACGCGGCGCAGCACGGTTTCGCCGCCGCCGCCAACCACGGCAAAGCCCGCCCCCAGCACCCCGGCCAGGCCTTCAGCGATGAGCCTCTGACTGTCCAGCAAGCCCATGCCCCTGATGTTCTCGGTCATCAGCGACCGTGCGTGAGGCGTCACTTCGGGCAGGCGCTTCGACATGCCGCCGGACATGTCGACCGAGAGCAGGCCCGGCCCGTAGAGCACCCCATTCTGTTCGTCCAGCACCTGCAGTCCCGACAGGCATGCCTGGGTGGCAATGACGGACATCACGCCCGGGTCGAGCATGTCGCTATTGACCTGCACGTTGACCACCGGGCCGTTGAGCTCGTCCCGATCCAGCCCCTCGGGCCAGAGGTTGCGGTCCAGCGCGTTCTCGTCCTCGCAGAGGTCGGGAAAGTACTCGCTGATCCGTTCGACGAACGCGGCGAAGTGGCGCGTGGATTCAGGCGCTGGCACGGGCGGATTCGACACGTAGTCGGCGGCCGTCTGCACGGTCAAAAGGCCAGGGGCACGGATAAAGCTCAGGATGAAGCTCATGCTTGCTCTCGGGTTGGTTCATCTGGGGACCGTCACGCGCGCATCGGGGACCTGCCAGCGACAGTGCACACCGCCATGCCGCAGGGCGCGCCCCGCTCGACAAGGCGGGGCTGTGCCCACCGCTGCTGTGAATCAGCGCGCCGGAGGATACCCCGTTCCGGCGCCGCTTCCTTCACCGCGGCGGGCAGGCGCTCGGCCATGCGCGAGCGCTGGCAAGGCCCGGACATCGCGAGCGAGCAGCCTCAGCTTGCGCCGCCGGACCGACCCAGGGTCGACGCTCATGAACCGCCACGCCCTCACCGCTGTCGCCGTCGCGCTCGTGCCTTGCCGCAGTTCCGTGCCCACTGATGGCTGACGCACAGTCCTGACCGGCCACCCGAGGCACGGCAGGTAAACTGCCCCGGTCATGCAGCAAAAGACCTTTACCCTGCTGGCCGCACTTGCCCTGCTTGCGGTCGGCGTCGCAGCCTACTGGCTGTTCTGGCCGACACCGACCGCGCCAGCGCCGGCAACGCCTCCCGCCGACGTGTCGGCAGTCGTCCCGATGCCGGTGGCGTCGGCGCCGACCGCCGCCGCCAGCGCTCCCGATGCCGTGGCTTCGGCACCCGAGCCCATGCCGGAGCCGGAAGTCGTGCTGCCTGCGCTCGCCGACGCCGATCCGGTGGTCAAGGACTCGCTGGTGGCCCTGCTCGGCAAGCCGGCCGTGCTCAGCTTCCTGCAGACCGACGATTTCCTGCGCCGCGTGGTGGCGACCGTGGACAACCTGACGCGCGCGCACGCCACGGCCCGCCTGTGGCCCGTGAACCCGACCGCCGGCCGGTTCACGGTCGGCGCCGATGGCCACATCGCCGCCGCCAACGCCGCCCGCTACGATCCCTTCGTCAAGATGGTCGAAGCGGTCGATCCGGTGCGCGCCGCCGCGGTCTACCGGCGCTTCTACCCGCTGCTGCAGCAGTCCTATGCCGAACTGGGCTACCCGAACCAGCGTTTCCACGGCCGCCTGCTGGCCGTGCTCGACCACCTGCTGGCGACCCCGGTCCGTTCCGGGCCGCTTGCCGTCACGCTGACCGAGGTCAAGGGTCCGATCGTTTCGGAGCGCCCCTGGGTGCGCTACGAGTACGCCGACGCCTCGTTGGAGGCGCTGTCGTCGGGTCAGAAGTTGATGCTTCGCACCGGCGAATCCAACCAGCGCCGGCTGACGAGCTGGCTGCAAGGGTTCCGCGCCGCGATCGCGCGCTGAACCTCCTCCCCCGAAACCAAGGAAACCGTTGATGCAGCGCTTGCTGTCTGGCGTCGCCATTGCCACCGCCGCCCCGTGGGGCCATGGCTCGCCGCGCAACCGATTGGCCAGCGAAGGGCCTGCCCATGGGGCTTGACCTGTCGCCCCTGCTGCTGGCCTTCGGCAAGAGTTTCCTCTTCGCCCTGGCCACCCTGCTGCCGATCCTGAACCCGGCGGCCTCGGCGCCGGTCGTGCTCGGCCTGACCGAAGGCGCCTCGCCGCACACGCGCTCGGTGCTGGCGCTACGCGTCGCGGTCAACATGGTGTTGCTGATGACCGGCGCGATGCTGATCGGCTCCTATGTGCTCGACCTGTTCGGCATCTCGCTGCCGATCGTGCGCGTGGCCGGCGGCCTGATCATCGCCGCCAACGCCTGGCGGCTGCTCAATGCCAACCTGCCCACCGACGACCGACGCCAGTCGCTGGCCGAAGGCTTTTCGCCCGAGCAGGCGCGCGTGCAGGCCTTCTACCCCCTGACCTTCCCGCTCAGCTGCGGGCCGGGTTCGATCGCGGCCGCGATCACCGTCGGCGTGGCCTTGCACGACAGCGCGCTGAACCTGTCGCTGGCGCGTTTCAGCGGTGGCGTCGTCGCCCTGGTGGTCATCGGGATCGTCATGTACCTGGCCCACCGCTACGCCAGCCTGCTGCTCAAGCCGCTGGGCGAGACGGGCACCACCGTGTTCCTGCGCCTGACCGCCTTCATCCTGCTCTGCCTGGGTGTGCAGATCGTCTGGGACGGACTGGCCGAACTGATCCGCTCGTTGCCGGTCTGAGGTTCGTCCTCACCAGCCGAGCTGGCGCCCGGCGAGGTCCTTCATGATCTCCTCGGCGCCGCCGCCGATCATCATCACCTTGACCTCGCGGTACAGGCGCTCGCTCTTCGTGCCGCGCATATAGCCCATGCCGCCGAGGATCTGCACCGCCTGGTCGGCGCAGAACTGCATCGCCTGCGTCGCCACGACCTTGGCCATGCAGGTGCGCGCGACGAGCGCGTTCGGGTCGCCCTGGTGGTGCTGCAGCCGCCAGGCCAGTTCGTGCACCATCGAGCGCGCCGCTTCGGCACAGCTCACCATGTCGACGAGCTTGTGGCGGATCGCCTGCCGTTCGATGAGCGCTGCGCCGAAGGTCCGGCGTTCGCGCGCCCAGTCCAGCGCCTCCTCGGTGCAGACCTGGGCGTAGCTGCAGGCCATCGCCGCCATCATCAGCCGCTCGTGGTTGAAGTTGTGCATGACCGCGCGAAAGCCCTCGCCCTCGGCGCCGACCAGGTTCGTCGCCGGCACCCGGCAGTCGAAGTGCAGATGCGCGGTGTCCGAGGCCCACCAGCCGGTCTTGCTGAGTTCGCTGCGGCTCAGGCCCGGCGTGTCGCCTTCGATCACCAGCAGCGACAGCCCGCCCGGTCCGCGGTTGGCCGGGTCGGTGCGCACCGCCACCGTCAGGAAGTCGGCCCGCATGCCGCTCGTGATGAAGGTCTTCTCCCCGCGCACATGGAAGTGGTCGCCATCGCGCACGGCCGTGGTCCTGAGCGCCGCGACGTCCGATCCACCTCCGGGCTCGGTGATCGCGAGGGCGGCGATGCGCTGGCCGGCCAGCACCGGCGGCACGACCCGCTGCTGGAGGTCCACGCTGCCCAGCGCCACGATCGGTGGCAGCGCGATGTGATGCGAGCCCAGCCCGGCCTGGACGCCACCCGATCCGGCGCGCGCCAGTTCCTCCGCGGCGACCAGCGTGAAGAACAGATCGGCCGGCGTCCCGCCCAGGTGTTCGGGGTAGCCGACGCCGAGCAGCCCGATGTCGGCCGCCTTGCCATACAGCTCGCGCGGGAAGCTGCCGGCTTCATCCCATGCGGCGACAAACGGCGTGATCTCGCTGTCGACGAAGGCGCGCACGCTGCGCCGGAAATCCTCGTGGGCCGGGCCGAAGCAGTCCGCACGGGCCGGAAGGTCGAATGGGGATGACATGCGTTTGGGGCTCTCCTCGGCCACAATGATGCCTCCCCGCACCCACAGGAGGACATGGTGGCAAACCCAGCACGAAAGACGGCGCCGGCCCATGCATTTGCCGACACGCTCAAGCCCTTCACGACGGCTTCTGGCAAGGCCGGCAAGTTGTTCTCGCTGCCCGCGCTGGCGCGCCGGTTTCCCGGCGTGCGCCGCATGCCGGTGTCGATGCGCATCGTGCTCGAGAGCGTGCTGCGCAACTGCGACGGGCAGAAGGTCACGCCCGAGCATGTGACCCAGCTCGCCAATTGGCGCGCCAAGGCCGTGCGCAGCGAGGAGATCCCCTTCGTCGTCGCGCGCGTCGTGCTGCAGGACTTCACCGGCGTGCCGCTGTTGGCCGACCTGGCCGCGATGCGCAACGTCGCCGACCGCATGGGCAAAGACCCGAAGGCGATCGAGCCGCTGGTGCCGGTCGACCTCGTCGTCGACCACTCGATCATGGTCGACCACTACGGCACCAAGGACGCACTCGACCTGAACATGAAGCTGGAGTTCAAGCGCAACCAGGAGCGCTACCAGTTCATGAAGTGGGGCATGGACGCGTTCGACACCTTCCGCGTCGTGCCACCGGGCTTCGGCATCGTGCACCAGGTCAACCTCGAGTACCTGGCGCGCGGCGTGCACCGCACCAAGGACGGTGTCAGCTACCCGGACAGCCTGGTCGGCACCGACAGCCACACGACGATGATCAACGGCATCGGCGTCGTCGGCTGGGGCGTGGGCGGCATCGAGGCCGAGGCCGGCATGCTCGGCCAGCCGGTCTACTTCCTGACCCCCGACGTGGTCGGATTCGAGCTCAGCGGGCGTCTGCGCGAAGGCGTGACCGCGACCGACCTCGTGCTCACGGTCACCGAGATCCTGCGCAAGGAAGGCGTGGTCGGCAAGTTCGTCGAGTTCTGCGGCGAAGGCACGCGCACGCTGGCCCTGCCCGACCGCGCGACGATCGCCAACATGGCGCCCGAGTACGGCGCGACGATGGGCTTCTTCCCGGTCGACGAGAAGACGATCGCCTACTTCGAGGGCACCGGCCGCACCAAGGCCGAGATCGAGGCCTTCGAGGCCTATTTCCGGGCCCAGCAGATGTTCGGCGTGCCGCTCGCCAAGGACATCGACTACTCCCAACTCGTCAAGCTCGACCTGTCGACCGTGGCGCCGAGCCTGGCGGGGCCGAAGCGGCCACAGGACCGCATCGAGCTCGGCCATGTCAAGGCGACGTTCGACCGCCTGTTCAGCGCGCCGATGTCGGACGACGGTTTCAACCAGCCGGCCGACAAGCTCGACCGCGTGTTCGAGGCGCGCGACGGCCTGGCCCTGCGCAACGGAGACGTCCTGATCGCCGCCATCACGAGCTGCACCAACACGAGCAACCCGGGCGTGCTGCTCGCCGCCGGCCTGCTCGCGAAGAAGGCCGTGCAGGCCGGGCTGAGCGTGGCGCCGCACATCAAGACCTCGCTCGCGCCCGGTTCGCGCATCGTCACCGAGTACCTCGAGAAGACCGGCCTGCTGCCCTACCTCGAGCAGCTCGGTTTCAACCTCGCCGCCTACGGCTGCACGACCTGCATCGGCAATGCCGGCGACCTGACCCCGCAGATCAACGAGACCATCACGACCAACGAGCTGGTCTGCGCTGCCGTGCTGTCGGGCAACCGCAACTTCGAGGCCCGCATTCACCCCAACCTCAAGGGCAACTTCCTGGCCAGCCCGCCGCTGGTGGTGGCCTATGCGATCGCCGGCACCGTGCGGCGCGACCTGATGAGCGAGCCGGTCGGCCAGGGCAAGGGTGGGCGCGACATCTACCTCGGTGACATCTGGCCGTCGAGCGACGAGATCTACGCGCTGATGAAGTTCGCGATGAACGGCAAGGCCTTCCGCCAGAACTACGAGAAGGTCAAGACCGAACCCGGCAAGCTGTGGCAGGGCATCGAGGGCGTGACAGGCGACGTCTACAGCTGGCCCACCAGCACCTACATCGCCGAGCCGCCGTTCTTCGAGGGCTTCACGATGCAGCCGCCGCCGCTGCAGGCCGGAGTCAAGGGCGCGCGCATCATGGCCCTGTTCGGCGACAGCATCACGACCGACCACATCTCGCCCGCCGGCAGCTTCAAGGACAGCTCACCCGCCGGCCGCTATCTGCTCGCCAAGGGCGTGCTCAAGGCCGACTTCAACAGCTACGGGTCACGCCGCGGCAACCACGAGGTCATGATGCGCGGCACCTTCGCCAACGTGCGCATCAAGAACCTGATGCTGCCGCCCAATGCCCAGGGCGACCGCGACGAAGGCGGCTACACGCTGTTCCAGCCCGGCGGCGAACGCATGGACATCTACGACGCCGCGATGAAGTACCAGGCCGCCGGGACCCCGACGGTCGTCTTCGCCGGCACCGAATACGGCACCGGCTCGTCGCGCGACTGGGCCGCCAAGGGCACCCAGCTGCTCGGCATCAAGGCGGTGGTCGCGCAGAGCTTCGAGCGCATCCACCGCAGCAACCTGATCGGCATGGGCGTGCTGCCGCTGCAGTTCAAGGCCGGTTCGTCATGGCAGACCCTGGGGCTGACCGGGGCCGAGCAGATCGACGTCGTGCTCGGTGCCGAGATCCGGCCGCAGTCGGACGCCCGGTTGCGCATCACCTTTGCCGATGGCCAGACCCACGAGGTGACCGTGACGCTGCGCATCGACACGCCGATCGAGGTCGACTACTACCACCACGGCGGCATCCTGCCCTTCGTGCTGCGCCAGCTGCTGGCGGACTGAGCCGGTCCCGCTTCTGGCTCAGACCAGGGTCGGGGTCAGCAGGCCGAGCAGCGCGATCGCCGTCAGCGCGCCGAGCAGGCCGGCCAGGACCACCCAGTGGCGAGGCGCCAGCGCCTGACCGCGGCCGAAGCGCAGGCCAAGCACCCAGAGCCAGGCCAGCTGCCGCGATCCAGGGCAGGACGAAGAGCGGCCACCAGACCGCCTGCAGTCCCAGCAGCAACAAGGCCGGCACCTGGTCGAACGTGGTCGCGACCGCGGCCGCGAGGCCGGCCCCGAAGCCGAGCAGGCACAGCGCGGCGAGCGCCAACGGCGGCCCGTTCGCCAGCCAACGGCCTGCGACCGACCCGCTCCCGGCCCGGGCCTGCCGGCCCAGCCAAGGCCAGGACACGACGCTGCCCAGTGCTGCGGCAAGCACGACGAGCAATCCGATCCACCAGGGATCGCCGCGCTGGAGCCGGTCGGCCAGCCGGCCTGCGCCCGGCACCAGCACGGCACCGTGAACGAACTCGACCGGCATCTCCTGGGCCACGCAGCCGGTGTCCGGGGCCCGGCCTGGGTCGCCCAGGAAGGCCGCAGCCAGGGTCTTGCCGCAGGGTTCCAGCACCGCGCCATGCCCGCTGTAGGGCAGTTCGGCATGGGTCGCGCCGAGCAGTTGTGCCACCCGTCGCGACCCGGCGGGGGGCGTGATGGGGTCGATCGCGCCGGCGAGGACGAGTGCCGGCACCGTGTTCCCCGCCTGGATCGGACCGTCCGGGGCGTCCAGACCCGAGCCTTCGATCCACATCGGACACAGATCCCGGACCCAGCGGTGGTTGTCGCTCAGCTCGGACAGGACCGGGGGCAGTCCCGCACGGCCTGGGCCTCGTCCGCTGCCGTGCCGGCCTGGCCACACTCGAAGGCGGCCACCACGTCGACCCGGTCGCCTCGCCTTGTCTGCGTCAGCAACTGGGCGGCCAGATTGCGCAGGCTGGCGGCATCGCGCTGGCGCACGCGGTCGACGAGCAGCGGCAGGATCGGATAGAGCTCGCGGTCGTACAGCAGCTGCTGGACGGCCAGCAGGAAAGAGCGGCGCCGACAGGCTGATCGCGCCGTCGATCGCCAGCGGGTCGTCCACCGGCAGGCGCAGCGGCGCATGTCGCAGGCCTTCGGCGGCCGCGACCACGGCCGCGTCCAGGCTGCCCCAGCGCTGCCGACAGGCCAGGTCGCGCGCACAGATGCCGTCGAACGCGCGCAGCGACTGCGCCAGTGCGGCGGCCTGCCCGACGAAGAATGAGCGCCCGGGCGGCGACACCGAGTCGAGCACCATGGCCCGGACCGACTGCGCAGCGCGCGCCCGGTAGGCCAGCGCAATGCGCGTGCCGTAGGAGATGCCGAGCAGGTCCCACCGGTCGATGCCCAGCGCCTGCCTGAGCTGCTCGGCGTCGCCGACCACGGCGGCCGGTGAATAGGCATTCAGGTCCACCCCGTCGCGCTGCAGCGACTCGCGGCAGGCGCGGAACAGGCGCAATCGGTCGGCAGCCCGGGTCGCACTGTCGCCCGCACGGACCGTCACGCCAAGGTCGGCTTCGCGCAGGTCCGGGCACAGGGACGGCGTGGATTCGCCAGAGGCGCGCTGGTCGAGAAGAACGACGGTGCGTGCGCCGAGCGGATCGTTCAGGAACCAGCGATAGGTGCGCACCGCCTGCCCGCCGGGACCCCCGTGCAGAAAGAGCAGCGGCACGCCCTGCGCCGGCACGCCTGGCGAGACCACCGCAGCGCGCAAGGTCAGACGGCGCCCCAGCGGACGGTCGGCGCTCTCGGCGACTTCGAACGTGACACAACGCACGCGAGCGCGCGCGTCCTGCGCCATCAGCGCGTCCATCGGGCAGGGAGCGTCCGCCAGTTGCCCGATCGACGGTGACGCCGCGAACAGCAGACTCAGGCCGGCCAGGAACTGCATACCGAACATGGCCGGGGATGATGCGCCCGGGGCATCGCCCCGGCAAGCCGGGATCCGGTGCCAGCGGGGGCCATGCGAACAGGGTGCCTGGCGCGACCGCAAGTGGCCGCACTCAGCGTGCGATCTGTGGGCAGCCCGTTGCTCAAGGTTTCGACAAGTCCTTCCGATAACGTAGGAGGTCGCACCCCGCGTGCCTGCATTGGCGAGCCTCGCCATCAACCTCAGGCTGACGACATGCAAATCTCCCAAACCCAATACGAAGCTGGCATCGGGTGGAAAAGACCCTTGCCGGCCGAACTCGATGGTGGCCGGACGCTTGTCCTGGTCTTTGGGGCGCCGGCCCTGCTCGACAGCCCAGAACCGCTGCAAGACGTCGCAGCGGCATTCCCCACATCGGTCGTGCTGGGTTGCTCGACGGCCGGGGAGATCACGGACGAAGGCGTGGGAGACAACGGACTCAGCGTCGTGATCACCCGCTTCGAGCGCACCGATCTGCGCCTGACCAGCGCGCCATTGACGGCCGCCGGGGACTCGCATGACGCCGGGGTCCGCCTGGCTGCCGGGCTGGCTCCCGAGGGGCTGCGCACGGTGCTCGTGCTCTCCAGCGGCGTCAATGTCAATGGCGCGGCGCTGGTTCGCGGGCTGACTGCCGGCCTGCCCGAGACGGTCAGTGTCAGCGGAGGCCTTGCCGGCGACGCGGCACGTTTCGTGCGCACCTGGGTGCTGCTCGCCGGGCGGCCCACCGAGGGCTACGCCACGGCTGTCGGGCTGTACGGTGACGCCTTGCGCGTGGGCCACGGCTGCGACAGCGGCTGGTCCGACTTCGGTCCGGAGCGCAAGATCACCGCGGCCCTGGACAACGTATTGAGCGAACTCGACGGTCAGCCAGCGTTGGCGCTGTACAAGAACTACCTGGGCGACCTGGCCGGGGAACTGCCGGGCGCAGCGTTGCGATTCCCACTCTCGATGCGCCAGGCCGACGACCCCGAGGGCCTGCGCACCGTGGTGCGCACCATCCTGGGCGTCGACGAGACGACCCAGACCATGACCTTCGCTGGCGACATGCCCGCGGGCGCCATCGTGCGATTGATGCGCACCAACACCGACCAGCTGGTCAGCAGTGCCGCCGGATCGGCCACCCGTGCGCGGCAGGAACTCGCCGCCGACAACGGACCCGTGCTCGCGCTGTCGGTCAGCTGCATTGGCCGGCGCCTGATCATGGGCGAGCGCACCGAAGAAGAACTCGAGGCGGTGGCCGAAATGTTGCCACCGGGCTCGGCACACACGGGCTTCTACTCCTATGGCGAGATCTCACCCGTGCACGGCTTCACCTGCGCCCAGCTGCACAACCAGACCATGACCGTAACGATGCTGGCCGAGGCCTGATCCATGTCCGAACCGCTGCATCCGCTGCTGCTACGGCAGTTGCGAAAGACCGGTCTTGCGCTGGGCGCAGGCGCGGATGCAGTGCCGTTCACGGATCTGATGCAGCGGGTCAGCCGCGCCTACACCGACAGCGACCAGGATCGATACCTCTCGCAACGATCGCAGGACATCTCGTCGCGCGAGATGGCCGAGTTGAACGATGCCCTGCGGATCAGCCAGGCGCGCCTGAGCAGTCTGCTATCGCTCTCGTCCGACTGGGTCTGGGAACAGGACCCGGAGGGCAGGTTCACCTTTGTGTCCGAAGGACTGGCCGAGCGCACCGGCCTGACGGGCGACAGGCTGATCGGCCACCGGTGCACCATTGCCGGCCCCATCCGCGTGTCCGCGCCGGAACTGCACCGGCTGCGCGACTGCATTGGCGCCGCTGCGCCGTTTCGAGATCTCACATTCGATGTGGTCGGGAGCGAGGGCCGCGTTCACCACATGCGGATCCATGGCGAGCCGGTCTTCGACGGCGGGCGGGTGACGGGCTTTCGAGGCGTCGGCAGCGATGTCAGCGAGGCCGTGATGGCCGAGCGAAAGATTCACGAGCTGGCCCGCTATGACAGCCTGACTGGCTTGCCGAACCGCCGCATGTTCATGGAAGAACTTGGCCGCACCCTCGTGCGCTGCAATCGGCACGACCGCGAGTTCGCCCTCTTCTTCATCGACCTGGACCGCTTCAAGGCCGTCAACGACAACCTCGGCCACGCTGCCGGTGACCTGTTGCTGCGAATCGTCAGCGAGCGCCTGCGCCCGGTGCTGCGCGACGCTGACATGCTGGCACGCCTGGGCGGCGACGAGTTTGTCGTGCTGACAGAAGCACATTGCTCGCCGGCCACCCTGTCCAAGGTGGCGAGCCGGATCATCGGCACGATCTCGGAACCTGTGCAGATCGAGGGCCGCAAGGCGCAGATCTCGGCCAGCATCGGCATCAGTGTCTACCCGGCCGACGGCACGACCGCCGAAGCCATCGTTCGCAGCGCCGACGCCGCGATGTACCACGCCAAGGACCGCGGCAAGAACACGTTCGAGTTCTTCACGGCGGACCTGTCCGAACGCAGCGCCGAGAACTACGCCCTCGAGGCCGATCTGCGCCAGGCGGTCGACGGCGGCCAGCTGGTGCTTCACTTCCAGCCCCAGGTCGACGCGCTCACGCGCCACATGGTCGGCGTCGAGGCCCTGGTGCGCTGGCAGCATCCGACGCGTGGTCTTCTGCTGCCGGGCCTGTTCATCGACCTGGCCGAAGAGAGCGGGATGATCGTCCCGATTGGCCGCTGGGTGCTGAACACGGCCTGCGCACAGATCGCCGCCTGGGCGGCCGAAGGCCTCTCGCCACCGCGCTGTGCCGTCAATGTCTCGCGTCGGCAACTGGTCGACGACGCCCTGATTCACGACGTCGAAGCCGCCCTGGCTTCGTCCGGCATCGAGCCGCACTACCTCGAGATCGAAGTCACCGAGAGCCTGCTGATGGACGACCCGGAGCGGGCTACCGCGGTGCTCGAACGCCTGAGCCGCATGGGCGTGCATCTGGCCATCGACGACTTCGGCGTCGGCCATTCGTCGATGTCCTATCTCAAGCGCTTCCCGGCCGAGACGCTCAAGATCGACCGCTCCTTCGTGCGCGACCTGCCGGGCGACGTGGACGACGCAGCGATCTGCCGCGCCGTGATCGCCATGGGCCACAGCCTGGGCATGCACATCGTCGCCGAAGGCGTCGAGACCGCCGAGCAGCAACGCATGCTGGTGGACATGGGCTGCGACGTGCTGCAGGGCTATCTGTTCGGGCGCCCGGTGCCGGCCGAGACGCTGGCGGTGGACATGCGTTTGGTGCAGGGCGTGAGCAGCGAAGTCGCCTGAAGTCTCAACCCGCCTGCCGGCGTGCCACGACACCCCGTTCGGCCAGCAGCGTGAGCACCTGGGCCACGTGGTCGCCCTGGATTTCGAGCGTTCCTTCCTTGACCGTGCCGCCGCTGCCGCAGGCTGCACGCAGGGCCTTGCCCAGTGCAGCCAGGGCCGCCGGATCGAGCGTCAGGCCACGCACGACCGTCACCGCCTTGCCGGCACGGCCCTTGGTCTGCAGCGCCACGCGCGCAACCCCGTCGCCCGCCGGCACCGCCGCCGGTGCCTTGCAGTCACAGGCGGCGACCGGCTTGCGGCATTGCGGACACATGCGTCCGCCCTCGGTCGAATAGACCAGTCCGCCCGCGGGCTTGCGCATCAACGCAGCGCCTTCAGCAGTTCGCGCGCGATGATGAGCAGCTGGACCTCGGTCGCCCCTTCGTAGATGCGCAGCGACCGGATCTCGCGGTACAGGCGCTCGACCGGCTGCTCGCTCACCACGCCCAGGCCACCCCACATCTGCAGCGCAGCGTCGATGACCTGCTGCGCGCCCTCGGTGGCGGCGAGCTTGGCCATCGCCGCCTCCTTCGTCACGCCGCGTCCCTGGTCGCGCTGCCAGGCGGCGCGGTAGGTCAGCAGCGCAGCGCTGTCGATCGTGGTCGCCATCTGGGCCAGCTTGGCCTGGGTCAGCTGGAAGTCGGCCAGGGTCTGGCCGAACATCTTGCGTGTCGTTGCGCGTGCCAGGCCTTCTTGCAGTGCGCGGCGAGCAAAGCCGAGCGCGGCCGCCGCGACCGAGGTGCGGAACACGTCGAGGGTGCGCATCGCGACCTTGAAGCCCTCGCCCGCCGCACCGACGCGCTGGGTCAGCGGCACGCGGCAGTTCGTGAAGCGCAGGGTCGCCAGCGGGTGCGGCGCGATCACGTCGATGCGCTCGGCCACCTCGAAGCCCGGCGTGTCGGCATCGACGATGAAGGCCGACAGGCCGCGCGCGCCGGGCGCCTCGCCGGTGCGCGCGAAGACGACGTAGAAGTCGGCGATGCCGCCGTTCGAGATCCAGGTCTTGACGCCGTCGAGCACCGCATGGTCACCCTCGACACGGGCCGCGCATGACATCGCCGCCACGTCGGAGCCCGGAGTCCGGCTCACTCAGTGCGAAGGCCGCGAGCGCCTCGCCGCGCGCCACGCGCGGCAGGTAGCGCTGCTGCTGGTCCGGTGTGCCGGCCAGGCTGATGGCGCCCGAACCCAGGCCCTGCATCGCGAACGCGAAGTCGGCCAGCCCCGAGTGACGCGCCAGCGTCTCGCGGATCAGGCAGATGGCGCGCGTGTCGAGCACCTTGCCTTCGCCGCCGACCGCATGCGCCAGCCAGCCGGCACGGCCCAGCGCGCGCGCCAGGGCCTTGCATTCGGCATCGACATCGGCGCCATGCGCCGACGCCACATGGTCCGTCGCCCAGGCATCGACGGCGCGTGCCAGTTCCGCGTGGCGCGGCTCGAAGAAGGGCCAGTCGAGATGGTCGAGCGCTTGCATCGCGGGCCCTCAGTTGCCTTCGAAGACGGGTTTTTGCTTGGCGACGAAGGCATGGTAGGCACGCGAGAAGTCCTCGGTCAGCATGCACAGCGCCTGCGCCTGGGCCTCGGCCTCGATCGCCTGCTCGATCGTCATCGCCCATTCCTGCTGCAGCATGGTCTTGGTGATGCCGTTCGCAAACGTCGGCCCGGCGGCCAGGTCGGCACCGAGCTTCTGTGCTTCGGCCACCAGGGCCTCGGGCGCCACGAGCCGGTTGAAGAAGCCCCAGCGCTCGCCCTCCTCGCCGCCCAGCGCTCGCCCGGTGTAGAGCAACTCGCTCGCCCGGCCCTGTCCGACGATGCGCGGCAGCATCGCGCAGGCACCCATGTCGCAGCCCGCCAGACCGACCCGGTTGAACAGGAAGGCCGTCTTGCTGCGCGCGGTCCCCAGGCGCATGTCGGAGGCCATCGCCATGATGGCGCCGGCACCGGCGCAGACACCGTCGATCGCCGCGATGATCGGTTGCGGACAGTTGCGCATGGTCTTGACCAGGTCGCCGGTCATGCGCGTGAACATCAGCAGCTCGGGCGCCTTCAGGCGCACCAGCGGGCCGATGATCTCGTGCACGTCGCCGCCCGAGCAGAAGTTGTCGCCGGCACCGATCACGACCACCGCATGCACGTCGGTGGCGTATTTCAGGCGCCCGAAGTGATCGCGCAACTCGGCGTAGGAGTCGAAGGTCAGCGGGTTCTTGCGTTCGGGCCGGTTCAGCGTGACCGTGCCGACCCCGCCGGCGACCTGCCACTTGAAGTGGGTGGCCTGGTAGTCCGCCAGCTGGATCCGGTTGCCGGCCGCGAGGGCCGGGTCGACGCGTGAGGTGTCCTGGGTCATGGTGAGTTCTCCTTCGTGATGTCGCGCTGTCGGACCAGGTCCACGCGCAGTTTGCCAAGATGGTCGTAGAGCTGTTGCACGGCCTGCGGGCCGAGGCCGCCGAAGAGTTCGAGCACCCAGGCCTCGTGTTCGAGCGCCATCGCCTCGAATCCCGACCGGCCGCTGGGCGTCAGGCGAACGAACCAGGAACGGCGGTCGGTGGCGCTGATCTCGCGCACCACCAGGCCTTCACGCTCGAGTTCGTCGGTGAGGCCGGTCACGTTGGCACCGGTCACCATGAGGCCACGCGACAGGTCCTTCATCTTCAGTCCCTGCGGGTGGCGGTGCAGCTGGGCCAGGTAGTCGAAGCGCGCGAGCGAGATGCCGAAACGCGTGCGCAGGCGCTGGCGGATCTGGGCCTCGATCTGGGTCGTGCACGACAGCAGGCGCAGCCAGAGCTTGCAGCGCGGCATGGTCGTCGCCACCGGCGCGCGCCTCGTGCCCGAGCTGGTCGGCGTCGTTGAGCAGGGCACGGCTCGTGTCGCGCGTCATGCGGGTTTCAGATCGGCTGCGCGTTCGCGGGGGATGCCGCGGCCAGTGCGGCCTGGGCCTTCTCGCGCTCGAACAAGGCTTCCATCTGCGGCTTGCCGGCGCGGTAGGGCTTGGGCCAGTCGATCGCCTTGTAGCCGATCTTGGCCGCTTCGGTCAGGGTCCAGGCCGGGTTGGCCAGGTGCGGCCGCGCGATCGCGCACAGGTCGGCGCGGCCGGCCGCGATGATGCTGTTGACATGGTCGGCCTCGCTGATCGCACCGACCGCGATCGTCGGGATTCCGGCCTCCTGGCGGATGCGGTCGGCAAACGGCGTCTGGTACATGCGCCCGTAGACCGGCTGCTGCAGCTTGCTGACCTGGCCCGACGAGCAGTCGATCATGTCGGCGCCGGCCGCCTTGAAGGCGAGCGCGATCTCCACCGCATCGGCCGGCGTGATGCCGCCCTCGACCCAGTCGTGGGCCGAGATGCGCACCGACATCGGCCGCTCGGCCGGCCAGGCGGCGCGCATCGCGGTGAAGACCTCGAGCGGGTAGCGCAGCCGGTTCGCCAGACTGCCGCCATAGTCGTCGTCGCGGTGGTTCGTGAGCGGCGAGATGAAGCCCGACAGCAGGTAGCCGTGCGCGCAGTGCAGCTCCAGCCAGTCGATGCCGATGCGTGCCGCTGCGCGCGTGCTGACCACGAACTGGTCGCGCACGCGCTCCATCTCGGCGCGTGTCATCTGCTTGGCGGTCTGGCTCACGCCCTCGAGGTATTGCAGTGGCGAGGCGGCGACGATCGGCCAGTTGCCGGATTCGAGCGGCAAGTCGCCGCCCTCCCACTCGACCCGGGTCGACGCCTTGGCGCCGGCGTGGCCGAGCTGCATCGCGAACTTGGCATCCGAATTGGCATGCACCCAGTCGACGATGCGCGCCCAGGCGGCCAGCTGCTCGTCGCTGTACAGGCCCGGGCAGCCCGGGGTGATGCGCGCTTCGGGGCTGACGCAGGTCATCTCGGCGAACACGAGGCCGGCGCCGCCGAGCGCCCGTGCGCCCGAGGTGCACGAGGTGGTAGTCGCCCGGCACGCCGTCGACCGCCGAGTACTGCGCCATCGGCGAGACCACGATCCGGTTCTTCAGGGTCACGCCGCGCACCGTGTAGGGCGTGAACATCGGCGGCGGCGCGGCCTGGTCGGCGGGCACCGGGACGCCGGCGCGCTCGGCGAACCAGCGCTCGTAGCCGCCGAGCCAGTCGGCGTCGCGCAGGCGCAGGTTCTCGTGGCTGATGCGCTGGCTGCGCGTGAGCATCGAATACATGAACTGGGGCGGATCGAGCTGGTCGCAATAGCGGTTGCCGCAGACCTCGAACCACTCCATCGCGTTCCAGGCCGCGTTCTGCAGGCGCAGCACGTCGATCCTGCGCACAGCCTGGTAGCGCTCGAGCACGTCCGGGATGTGCTCGACGGTGTCGCCTTCCTCGATGAACAGGCGCGTCAGTTCGATCGCATCTTCGATCGCGAGCTTGGTGCCCGAGCCGATCGCGAAATGCGCCGTGTGCACCGCGTCGCCCATCAGCACGACATGGCTGCGCCCGTTGAAGAGCGACCATTGTTCGCAGGTCACGCGCTGGAAGTTGAGCCAGGCCGAGCCACGCAGGTGGCGCGCGTTGCTCATCAGGCTGGCGCCTTGCAGGTTGCTCTGGAACAGATCCTCGCAGAAGGCGATCGACGCAGCCTGGTCCATCTGGTCCAGGCCATGCGCGAGCCAGACCGATTCCGGGCACTCGACGATGAAGGTCGTCGTCTCGTCGTCGAACTTGTAGATATGGGCCTGGAACCAGCCATGTTCGGTCTTCTCGAACAGGAAGGTGAAGGCGTCGTAGAGCTTGTTCGTGCCGAGCCAGATGTAGCGGTTCGGGCGCGTCACGATGTCGGGCTTGAAGACGGCCTCGTGGCGGCTGCGGATGCGCGAGCCGATGCCGTCGCTGGCGATGATGAGGTCGGCTTCGGGGTAGTCGGCATCGGACTCGGCTTCGGTCTCGAAGACCAGCTTGACGCCGAGTTGCTCGCAGCGCGCCTGCAGGATGTTGAGCAGCTTCTTGCGCCCGATGCCGACGAAGCCGTGGCCGCCCGAGCGGATCACCTCGCCCTTGAACTGCAGCTCGATGTCGTCCCAGTGGTTGAAGGCCTGCTGGATCTCGGCCGCCGTGACCGGGTCCCACTGGCGCATGTTGTCCATCGTCTGGTCGGAGAAGACGACGCCCCAGCCGAAGGTGTCGTAGGGCTTGTTGCGTTCGACGACGGTGATGTCGTGCGCCGGGTTGCGCATCTTCATCAACAGGCCGAAGTACAAACCGGCGGGGCCGCCACCGATGCAGACGATGTTCATGGGCATTCCAGGATCTGCGCCGATGCGGGTCTGACGGCGCATTTGCTTTAGTTCTAAAGCATCCTAGTCGAAGGCCCGGGCGGTGACAAGTGAGACAGATCAAACGCCCGGCGATCGGCGGGTGTCACTTGGGCGGCAGGCTCAACGCGAAGCGGGCGGCGAGCTCGATCCAGGACTGCAGCGGCGCGTCGATCGCCGCATCGGCGTCGACCCAGACCAGCCCCCCCATGCGCCGCCCGGTGAAGTCCATCGGCACCGCACCCGGGCGCGCCAGGGCCTCGGCTTCGAGCGCCTTGCCGACGCGGAACATGAAGCGCCCGGTCTCCACCCCGGCCAGCATGTGACCGTTGAGCATCCAGCAGATGCCACCGAACATCTTCTTCTCGGTGATGCCGGCGCGGCCGGCAAGCGCCGCGCGCATCAGGTCGGCCAGGTGGGGGTCATGGGGCATCGGGGTCTCCGCGGGGGGCACTGGGAGCCGAAGGCTTGCACAATCCATATATTTCGACAATACTTGAACTATGGAAGACACCGAAGCAGTCCAGGCCCTGTCCGCCCTCGCCCACCCGTCGCGCCTGCTGGCGTTCCGGGCCCTGGTCGGCGCCGGACCGGCCGGCGTCACGCCCGGCGTGCTGGCCGAAAGTCTGTCGGTCGCACCGGCCACGCTGTCGTTTCACCTGAAGGAACTGCTGCACGCCGAGCTCGTCACGGTCGAGCGCCAGGGCCGCTCGCTGATCTACCGCGCGGCCTTCGACCACACGGCGGCCCTGGTCGCCTACCTCACCGCCCATTGCTGCCAGGGCGAGTCCTGCATGGACCTGGCAGCGCCCGCTTGTTCCACCCGTGCCTGTTGAAGGAGACCCCATGAAACGCTTTCATGTCCACGTGCATGTCGAAGACCTGGCCGCCAGCATCGGCTTCTACTCGAAGCTGTTCGCCGCGCCGCCGACGCGCGCCGAGGTCGACTATGCGAAGTGGATGCTGGACGACCCGCGCATCAACTTCGCCATCTCTGCGCGCGGCGGCACGCCGGGCATCGACCACCTCGGGTTGCAGGCCGACGATGCGGACGAGCTCGCCGAGCTCAAGGCACGCGCTCAGGCCGCCGACCTGCCGATGGCCGACGAAGGCGCAACGACCTGCTGCTATGCGCGCAGCGAAAAGCACTGGGTCACCGACCCGCAGGGCGTGGCCTGGGAGCAGTTCCAGACCCTCGGCGACATCCCGCACTTTCGTGAACCGGCCGGCGCAGGGTCGGCGCCGGTCAAGGCAGGCGCCTGCTGCTGAACCATGACAACCCATGTCCTGATCCTGTGCACCCACAACTCGGCGCGCAGCGTGCTCGCCGAGGCCATGCTCAACCACTGGGCCGCGCGGCGCGGCCTGGACTGGCGCGCCCACAGCGCCGGCAGCGCGCCGAGTGGCCGGATCAACCCGCTCGCCATTCGCGCCCTGATCGGCGCCGGCATCGACGTCGATGGCCTGCGCAGCAAGTCCTGGGACGAGTTCTCGGCCCCGGACGCGCCGCCGCTGTCGATCGTCATCACGGTGTGCGACGCGGCCGCGGCCGAGACCTGTCCGGTCTTCCCGGGCCGCGACCCGGTCAGGGCACACTGGAGCTATCCGGACCCGTCGAATGCCGCCGAAGCAGACCGGCCACGCGCGTTCGAACTGACGCGCGAGGCACTCGGCTACCGCATCCTGCAACTGCTCGAGCTGGACCCGAAATCCCTGAGCTCCGATGAGATGCGCGACGCGCTGATCGGCATCGGTCGAACCTGAATCCACCTCATCACATCATGGGACTCTTCGAGAGATACCTCACCGTCTGGGTGGCGCTGGGCATCGGCGCCGGCGTGGCGCTCGGGCTGTCGGTGCCGCAGGTCTTCCAGGCCGTCGCGGCGCTCGAGTTCGCGCATGTCAATCTGGTCGTCGCGCTGCTCATCTGGATCATGATCTTTCCGATGATGGTGCAGATCGACTTCACGGCGGTGAAGGACGTCGGACGCCGCCCGCGCGGGCTGCTGCTGACGCTCGCGGTCAACTGGCTGATCAAGCCGTTCACGATGGCGGCGCTGGCCGTGCTCTTCTTCGAGCACCTGTTCGCGCCCTGGGTCGACCCGGCGGCGGCGAGCGAGTACATCGCCGGCATGATCCTGCTCGGCGTCGCGCCCTGCACGGCGATGGTCTTCGTCTGGAGCCAGCTGACCAAGGGCGACCCGAACTACACCCTGGTCCAGGTCTCGGTGAACGACGTGATCATGGTGTTCGCCTTCGCCCCGATCGCGGCCTTCCTGCTCGGCGTCACCGACGTCGTCGTGCCCTGGCAGACCTTGCTGATCTCGGTCCTGCTCTACGTCGTGCTGCCGCTGCTGGCCGGCGTCGCCGCGCGCCACTGGTGGCTGCGCGACGGGCCCGGGCGGCTGGCCCAGCAGGTTGCGCGGCTCAAGCCCTGGTCCGTCATCGGCCTGATCGCCACCGTCGTCCTGCTGTTCGGGCTGCAGGCCGACACCCTGGTCGCGCGGCCGCTCGTGATCGCCCTCATCGCGGTGCCGCTGATCCTGCAGAGCTACGGCATCTTCTTCATCAGCGCGATCGGTGCACGCTGGCTGAAACTGCCGCACGAGATCGCCGCACCGGCCTGCCTGATCGGCACCTCCAACTTCTTCGAGCTCGCGGTCGCGGTGGCGATTTCGCTCTTCGGCCTGCATTCGGGCGCGGCCCTGGCCACGGTGGTCGGGGTGCTCGTGGAAGTGCCGGTGATGCTGTCGCTGGTGGCCCTGGCCAACCGGTCGCGCTTCTGGTTCCCGATCAGCGCAACGCGTCGAGCTTGAGACAGAGTTCCTCGATGCCGTCGACGATGCGGTCGGTCGAGCGGTGCAGCGTGTCCGGGTTCACGACGATCAGATGCTGGTCGCGTGCCGCACGCAGGGTCTTCAGGCGCCGCCACTGGTCGAGGTTGTCGGGCCCGTTCGGGTCGACGCTGCCGGTGACGATCGCATCGGGGTCGGCCCGCATCACGGCCTCGACACTGACGGTCGGCGTCAGGGTCTGGAGATCGGCGAACAGGTTGGATGCGCCGCAGGTTTCCAGTGCCTCGCTGATGGCGTGTTTGCCGTTGACCGTCATCAGCGGCTGGTGCCAGATCTGATAGAAGACCCGGAGCGCGCGGCGCCCGCTGAAACGTTGGCGCAGTCCGGCGAGCTTGTGTTCGTAGGCTGCGGCACGCGCCGACGCCTGCGCGTCGGTACCGGCCAGGGCGCCGAGCTGGCGCATGGTCGTCGCGATGTGCGCCAGGGTCCGCGACTCGCTCACGAACAGGCGCAGCCCGGCCGCCCTGAGGCGCTGCAGCTGCTGGGCCGAACTGCCGTTGCCCCAGACCAGCACGAGGTCGGGCCGCAGCGCGACGACTCGTTCCAGGTCCAGCAAGGCGCTGTCGCCGATGCGTGCGATCTGCGTCGCCGCCGGCGGGTAGTCGCTCCAGGCCGTCACACCGACGATGCGGTCCCCGGCGCCGACCGCGAACAGCAACTCGGTCAGGTGCGGCGTCAGGCTGACGATGCGCGTGGCCGGCGCGGCCAGCGTCAGCACCTGGCCGGCGTCGTCGGTCACGCTGATCACGGCCAAGGCGGGCGCGCTCCAGCCGAGACAGCAGGCGACCAGCCAGCACAGGAGGCGTTTCATGTCGGCACGAAGAGGGTCTGCCCGGCGATCGAGACCCGGGTCAGCGGATGGCCGAAGGTGGCGCCCAGCGTCATCTCGTCCATCACGTCCTGGACCGTGCCCGCGAAGTGGCCGCGATCCGACAACACCAGCGCATGGGTGGCGAAGCGGTAGGCGAGGTTCAGGTCGTGCAGCGACATCATGATCGCCTTGCCGTCTTCCCGCGCCAGCCGCTGCAGATGGGTCAGCACCGCGATCTGGTGGTTCAGATCGAGGTGGGCGATCGGCTCGTCGAGCAGCAGCAGCAGCGGATCCTGCGCGAGCAGCGCGGCCAGCCCCACGCGCTGGCGCTCGCCGCCCGACAGCGTGAGCACGTCATGGTCCTCGAAGCCCTGCAGGTCGACCGCGGCCAGCGCGGCCTGTGCGATGCGCCGGTCGCCGTCGTTCTCCCAACCCCAGCGCGCAAGGTGCGGGTGGCGGCCGATCAGCACGATCTCGAGTGCAGTGGCGCTGAACGCATCGCTCAGCGCCTGCGGCAGCAGGCCTCGCAGGCAGGCCGCCTCGGCGGGCGGCCAGTCGCGCAGGCGCCGGCCACCGAGCTTCACCTCGCCCGACTGCGCTTCGGTCAAGCCGGCCAGCGCGTTCAACAGCGTCGTCTTGCCACTGCCATTGGGGCCCAGCACGGCCCAGATGTCGCCGGCCCGGACCTGGAAGTTCAATCCCCGGATCAACTGGCGCTGACCGGCAGCAAGCGCCAGGTCGCGGGCCTCGAGCATCGTGTCGCGCGTCATCCGGCAGCCCCGCGTCGGCGCAGCAGGATCAGGAAGGTCGGCACACCGAGCAAGGCCGTGATGACCCCCACCGGCAACTGCTGCGGCGCCACGACGGTGCGCGCCAGCGTGTCGGCCAGCATCAGCAGCGTGCCGCCAGCGAGCGCGCTGGCCGGCAGCAGGGTCCGCTGGTCGTTCCCGATCACGAGCCGCAACGCGTGCGGCACGACCAGTCCGACGAAACCGACGCTGCCACTCGTCGTCACCGCCACCGCCGCGGCAGCGGAGGCCAATGCGTACAGCACGCGCCGCAACCCGACCACGCGAACGCCCAGCGCGAGCGCCGCGACCGGACCGCGCAGCAGCACGTTGAGGTCGCGCGCCAGCGGCAGCGTGAGCAGCAGCAGCAGGGCGAGCGCCGTGAGCGGCCAGAGCGCGCCGTCGCTGCCGCTCAGGTCACCGGCAAGCCAGAACAGCATGCCGCGCAGCCTGGCCTCCGGCGCGAGCGCCAGCATCAGCGTCACCAGCGCCGTCCAGCCGGCCGCGAGCATGACCCCGGTCAGCAGCAGGCGCGGGGCATGGTCCTGGGCCCCCGGCGTCGTCAGCCGTGTCAGGTCGCGATGGGCAAAGGCGAACACCAGCACGATGGTCAGCAGCGCGCCGCCGAAGGCACCGACCTGCACCAGCAGCGCGCCCAGTCCCAGCCACATGGCGCTCAGCGCGCCGGCCGCTGCACCGCCCGAAATGCCCAGCACATAGGGGTCGGCCAGCGGGTTGCGCAGCAGCACCTGCATCAGCGCACCGGCCAGCGCCAGCAGGCCCCCGGTGGCAAAGGCAGCCAGGGCGCGCGGCAGGCGCAAGGTGTGCAGCACCTCCGACGCCGCGCTGCCGTCCGGCGCGAGCAGCAGGCCCGGCACCTGGGCCCACCCGACCAGCGAGCTGCCGACCGACAGCGCCACCAGCAGCGCCGCCAGCGCGAACAGCGCCAGGACCGACCAGATGCGAAGGGCGCGCTGCATCGGCTCAGCGGTCGTGGAACTCGAGGGCGACGAAGGCCGCACGGCGCGGCGTGTTGTAGCCCTGCACCAGCGTGTAGCCCTTGTCGCCCAGGTTGTCGACGCGTGCGCTCAGCGTCCAGCGCGGTGCCAGAGCCCAGGCCGCCGACAGGTTCAGCAGCCCGTAGCCACCGAGCGCGGCGCCGGACGAGTCGACGCGTGCACCGCTGGCCACCAGGCCGAGACCGGCCCGCCAGGGCCCTTGCACCCAGTCCAGCCCCAGGCTGCCGAAGTCCTCGGCGCGCCGCGCCAGGCGGGCGCCGCTGTCGGCGTCCTCGGCCTGCTGGTGGGTCCACTCGGCGCGCGCGCGCCACTGCGCCGCGCGCCAGCCCAGCGCCAGGGTCGCGCCCTGGATCCGCGCGCGTGCCACGTTGTCGACGGTCGTGAAGCTGCTGTTGATGGCGATCAGGTCGCGGATGCGGTTGTCGAAGACCGTGAGGCTGCCCTGCAGGCGACGGTCCTCGTAGCGCAACGCGGCCTCCAGGCTGCGCGCCCGTTCGGGCCGCAGGTCCGGGTTGCCGGAGTAGCCGAACTGCAGCGGGTAGTACAGGTCGTTGAAGCTCGGTGCCTTGAACGCCGTGCCGGCACCGGCCGACACTCGCCAGCCGGGTGCCATCTGCCAGCC
Source organism: uncultured beta proteobacterium (assembly GCA_963706655.1). Classification (GTDB taxonomy): domain Bacteria; phylum Pseudomonadota; class Gammaproteobacteria; order Burkholderiales; family Burkholderiaceae_C; genus Rubrivivax. The sequence goes on along the minus strand of CAVPNN010000015.1, from coordinate 22,644 downwards.
CCAGCCGAGATTGCCGGTGCTGCGCGCGCCGAACTGCGAATTGCGATCGTGGCGCAGCGCCAGTTGCATCTGCTGCGCCCCCTGGCGGGCCGAGTAAGCACCGAACAGCGAGGACACCGTGCGCGCATCGACCGTGTAGGCCGTGTCGGCGTCGACCTGCTCGCGCCGCCACTCCGCGCCCGCCGCGATCCGGCCGCCCCAGGCCTCCACGTCGTTCTGCCAGGTGAGCTGGTCCTGGTCGCTGCGGAAGCGGCTCGTGCTGGCGCCGTCGCTGCGCATGTCGTCGACCCCGCGCGCCACGCGCAGCAGGCTCGACCAGGTGGGTGACAGTCGGTTGCGGCTCTCCAGGGCCCAGGTCGACAGGCGCTGGCGGTTGACGTCGTCGCTGCCCGCTCCGATGTCGAAGTGCGTGCGGCCTTCGCTCGTCTGGCCGCGCAGGGCAACCGTCTGCCCGGCGGCCCATTCATGCTCCAGCTGCAGCCCGGCGTTGGCGTTTCGATAGGGGTCGCGGTCGGCGTTGAACGACCAGGGGTTGTCGGCATTGGTGGCCGAGTCACTGCGGCTCGCGCGCCAACCGGCCTGCAGCGACAAGCGCGTCGCGCCGAACTGCCGGCCGAAAGCCGCCGACAGCGCACGCGTGTCTTCGCTGCCCAGCTCGACTCGGCCCTGCAGGCCGTCGTCGCGGCGCGTGAAGATCTGGATCACGCCACCGATCGCGTCGGCGCCGTACAGGCCACTGGCCGGGCCGTGCAGCACTTCGATGCGCTCGATCATCGCGAGCGGCAGATGCTCGAAGGCATTGGTGCCGGCAGTCGCCGAGTTCACGCGCACACCGTCGATCAGCAGCACGACGTGGTTGGCATTGCTGCCGCGCAGGAAGACCCCGCTGACCTGGCCGGCGCCACCGCTGGCGCTGATCTCGACGCCGCCATGGCGCTGCAGCAGCTGCGCCAGGCCGGTGCTGCCGGCACGCTCGATCAGGTCGCGGTCGATCACGCGCACGTCGGCCAGTACCTCATCAGGGGGCTGGGCCAGGCGCGCTGCCGTGACGATCACCTGCGCAGCGGGAGGCACCTGTGCCATGGCTGGCACGGACACGACGAAAAGCAGACCGCATGCAGCGGCCGAAAAGGGCAAGGAAGGCTTCATCAAAGGACTCCGGACCGCCAGCGTCCCCGCAGGCGGTGTGATGGGACTCGCTCGCCATGCGAATGCACGGCGGGCACGCTGCCAACAGGCCGGTATCCGGGCTTGCAGGCCGGTACGAAGAATCGTGCCGGGGGCTCCCGCCTTCCCGCGAACATGTCGTTTCGCAGTGGCGTCATGGGGGCCTTGCGCCTGCTGACCGGTGCGGGGGCAGCGCAGGACTGACAGCCGTTCAGGGCCGTGTCACCTGCTTCCCGTTCAACCCGTGGCATGACATTTCCACGGGCACCTCTGGCGAGGGCATCATAACGTCCCGACCCGACCAAGACCGAGCGCACGATGACTCCTGTCCTGATCCAGATCACCGATCACGTCTGCACGATCACGCTGAACCGCCCGGCGCGGCGCAACGCGGTCGACGGCCCGACTGCCGAGGCCCTGCGCACCGCATTCGAGGACTTCGAAGCCGACGACGAGCTGCGCGTCGCGGTCCTGACCGGCGCTGGCGGCGAGTTCTGCGCCGGTGCCGACCTGCAGGCGATGGCCGACCCCGAGACGCGCAACCACATCGAACACACGGGCCATGCACCCGGGCCGATGGGGCCGAGCCGAATGGTCTTCAGCAAACCGGTGATCGCGGCAATCGAGGGCCATGCGGTGGCCGGTGGACTCGAGCTCGCGCTGATGTGCGATCTGCGTGTGGCCGCGCGCAGCGCGACGCTCGGCGTCTACTGCCGCCGCTGGGGCGTGCCACTGATCGACGGCGGCACCGTGCGGTTGCCGCGCATCGTCGGCCAGGCGCGCGCGCTCGACATGATCCTGACCGGGCGCGCCGTGCTCGCCGACGAGGCCTTGCAGTTCGGTCTCGTCAACCGCGTCGTCGACGACGGTCAGGCGCTGGCCGAAGCATTGGCGCTGGCGGGCCAGATCGCCGCCTTCCCGCAGCGCTGCATGAAGGCCGACCGCGCCTCGGCGCTGGCGCAGTGGGACTGGCCGCTGAGCGCCGCCCTGGCACGCGAAGGCGCTGGCGGTTTCACCGTGGTCCACGAAGAAGGGCTGGCTGGCGCCGCGCGATTCGCGGCCGGCGCCGGTCGTCACGGCGCGCCGGCCTGAATTTTTTTACAGCCGCCTACAGCCTGCGCGTGAAAACCTCGGGCAGCGGGCGCTCGCGGCGCGCCTTCGACGCCTTGCCCACGGTGCCGATGTTGATGCAGCACACGGGCGTCTCACCCGGCGCCAGATCGAACAAGGCGGCCAGGCGTGGCGACGACATCGCGCGCCCGCTCGTCAGTCCGGCGCCGAAGCCCAGCGCCTGCGCACCGAGCAACAGGTTCTGGATCGCGCAGCCGAGCGAGACCAGGCGCTCTGCGGGCGGAATCTCCGGTGCATCGTCGCCCAGGCGCGCCACCGCCAGCATCACGAGCGGTGCACGCTCGGCCTTGGCGCGCGCCTCCCGCACTTCCTGAGCCGTCGCTGCGGCGTCGCGGTCGAGCAGGGCCTGGCCGAACACCTCGCCGAGCAGCAAGCGCCGCTCGCGCGGGATCACGATGAAACGCCAGGGTGTCAGCTCGCCATGGTCGGGCGCCGTCGCGGCCAATGTGAAAAGGGCCTGCAACTGCTCCGCGTCAGGACCGGGCGCGACCAGGCGTTTGGGCGAAACATGGCGGCGCGACGTGATCAGCACCTCGGCGGTCGGCCAGGGTTCCGGCCAGGTGCTGCGGTCCGCGCTGTTCATGGCCGGGGCAAGGCACCGAGTTCGTCGAGGTTCAGGCCACGCTCGCGCAGCAGGGCTTCGAGCGCCGGCAGCAGCGGCCCGAGCCGTTCCTCGAGCGCGTCGCGCACGGTGTCGACCACCACCTGCGTCGAGCGGTCGATCTCGACGTTGAGCGACGCGCCGACCGGCTTGTCGCCGAAGGTCGTCATGCGCAGCGTCTCCGGGATCAGCCAGACCTCGAACCAGCCGGCGCCGCCCGCTTCGCGGCGCGCCTCGGCCACCGTCAGGCTGGCGCCATTGACGGCGATGTAGCCCTTGGCGAAGACGTAGCGCATCCACGGCGCCGGCAGCGCGATGCGCAGCACGCAGTTGTTCTCGGGGCGGCGCACCTCGGCCACCTGCGCCATCACGTCGACATGGCCCGACAGCGGATGGCCGCCGATCTCGGCCCCGTCCCTGGCCGCCCGCTCTGCGTTCACGCGGCTGCCTTGGCGCAGGTCATTCAGCGTGGTCAGCGCCAGGCTCTGCTGCATGACGTCGAAATCGGCCTGGTCGTCACCGTGCAACTCGGTCACGGTCAGGCACACGCCGTCGACCGCGACGCTGGCGCCGATGGCCAGGCCGGCCGCGAACGATGGGCGGGAACTGCAGCCGGAAGGTGCGCAGCCCCGGTCGGTCGATGGTGGCCGCGACCTCGGCCACGCCTTGCACGATGCCGGTGAACATGCGGCGATTATCCGGCCATCGCCGGGCCGCAGGCCTGACCCGATCTTGCGCTCGATCAGTGACGCGTCGAGCGAATGCTGCGCAGCGCGGCCGCGCCGGCCAGCAGGCTCAGCAGCAGCGTGTCGGGCTCCGGCACATTGCCGCCGGTTCCGGGTCCTGCCATGCGGACGCTCTGACCTCCCCCTAGACTTGCCCGATGGCCACCGACCGCACCCTTGCCGAGGGTTTCCGTCTCACCGACCCGCCGCTCGGCTTCGTCGACGACCCCTACCCCGTCTATGCCGCGCTGCGCGAACATGCGCCGGTGCACGAGCTCGCCCCGGGCACCCTGCTGTTGACGCGTTATGCCGACGTCGCGGCGGTCTACCGCAGCGCCGACGTCAGCTCGGACAAGCAGCGCGAATTCGGGCCGCGTCTGCAGGTCGGCTCGCCGATCTACGAACACCACACGAGCAGCCTCGTGTTCAACGACCCGCCGCTGCACACGCGGGTGCGGCGACTGATGATGGGGGCCTTGAACCAGCGCGCGATGGCGCGCATGGAGCCGGCGCTGATCGCCCTCGTCGATCGCCTTCTGGATCATCTGGAGGAGTCGCCCGCGCCCGACCTGATCGACGACTTCGCGGCCCAGATCCCGGTCGACGTGATCGGCAACTTGCTCGACATCCCGACCGCCGAGCGCACCCCGCTGCGCGGCTGGTCGCTCGCCATCCTGTCGGCGCTCGAACCCGCCCCCGATGCAGCGCTGCTGGCCCGCGCCAATGCCGCGGTGCGCGAATTCCTCGACCTGCTGCGCGACCTCGTGGCCGATCGGCGCGCCCACCCGGGTGACCCGCAGGCCGACGTGCTGACCCGCCTGATCCAGGGCGAGGCCCAGGGCGAGCAGCTGAGCCAGACCGAACTCCTGCACAACTGCATCTTCCTGCTCAACGCCGGCCACGAGACCACCACCAACCTGATCGGCAATGGCATGCACGCGCTGCTGACGCACCGGGACCAGCTCGAGCGCCTGGTGGCCGACCCTGCCCTGCTGCCCACCGCCATCGAAGAACTGCTGCGCTTCGAGAGCCCCTTGCAGTTCAACAACCGGCTCACCACGGCCCCGATGCGGATCGGCGCGCACGATGTGCCGGCCGGGACCTTCCTGACCCTGGCCGTCGGCGCCGCCAACCGCGACCCGGCCGAATTCCCCGACCCCGACCGTCTCGACCTCGGCCGCAAGCCGAATCACCATGTCGCGTTCGGGCATGGCGCGCATGCCTGCGCCGGCATGAACGTGGCGCGCCTCGAAGCGCGCATCGCCTTCGGCCGCCTGCTGCAGCGCTGCCCGCGCATCCAGGCAGCGGGCCCGGTGGCGCGCGACCGGCGCGTGCGTTTTCGTGGCCTGCAGCACCTGCCGGTGCAACTCGCCTGACGACCCGGCATGGCCGAGCCGTTCAAGAACCTGATCGACCCGCTGCTCGTGCGCCGCATGGCCGGCCATCTGCGGCGGGCCTGGCCGAAGTTCGACGCCGAGCGCTTCGAGTCGCTCGCGCTCGATGGGCTGGCCGGGCTTGAGATGAAGGCACGCGCCATGCATCTGTGTACCGCGCTCGAACAGACGCTGCCGAAGGACTTCGGTCGTGCCGCACGCATGATCGAGGCGGCGCTGGCGCCGCCCTGGCCGGACGAACGTCTGGGCAGCGCGGACCCCGGCCGCGACGGCCTCGAGGGCTGGGCGCTGTGGCCGGTCGGCGAGTTCGTGGCCCGCCATGGGATCGACCTGCCCGACCTCGGCTTGACCGTGCTGCACGCGCTGACCCAGCGCTTCAGCGCCGAGTTCGCGATCCGTCCGTTCATCGACCGCCATCCCGATCTGACCCTGGCCACCCTGCAGCGCTGGACCCAGGATCCGAGCGCCCATGTGCGGCGCCTGTGCAGCGAAGGCAGCCGGCCGCGCCTGCCCTGGGGCCTGCAGCTCAAGGCCCTGATCGCCGACCCGTCGCCCACGCTGCCGATCCTGCTCGCCCTGCTCGACGACCCCAGCCCCTATGTCCGGCGCAGCGTGGCCAACCACCTCAACGACATCGCCAAGGACCATCCGGCCCTGGTCGCCGACTGGGTCGAGCAGCACCTTCCCGGTGCGTCGAGCGAGCGCGCCGCCTTGCTGCGCCACGCCTGCCGCACGCTGGTGAAGAAGGGCGATGTTCGCGTCCTCGAGGCCTTCGGCATTGGCCGCCCGCTGCGTGGCGAGGTCGGTCTGACCGTGCGGCCGAAGTCGGTCGCGATCGGCGACACCCTGACGCTTGAGGTCAGGCTCAGGTCCGGCGCCCGCAAGACCCAGCAACTGGCGATCGACTACGCCGTGCACCACGTGAAGGCCAATGGCCAGCGCACCCCCAAGGTGTTCAAGGGCTGGCTGCTCGAACTGGCAGCGGGCGAAGAGCGCTGCCTGGTCAAGCGCCACTCGATGCGCCGCGTGACGACGCGCAGCTACCATCCGGGCCGACATGCCGTCGACCTGCGCGTGAACGGCCGGATCGCCGGCCACGCCGAGTTCAACCTGACGTCTGCCTGAGTCCTGCCCGATGTTCCCCCGTGGCCCCCTCTCGATTGCCGCCGTGGCGCTGTTGCTGGCGTGGGCGCCGCCGTCGAGCGCCCGCGACAGTGCACGCGAACTGCTGACACGCAGCGAGGATCAGGTGCGCATCGCGCCCGAGACCAGCCGAGCCCTGGCCGAGCAGGCGCTCGCCATGCTCGAACGCGAGCCCGATCCCGACCTCGCCGTCTGGGCCCATCTGCTGCTGTGCGAGCATGCCGCCGAGCGCGACCGCGCGGTGGCCGAACAGCATGTCGCGGCAGCGCGCAACGGGCTGGCGCAGGCCAGGCGGCGCGGGTTTCGGGCGCGCCTGCTGGCCTGCGAAGGCGAGATCCAGGAGGCCGAGGGCAACAGCACCGGCGCGCTGACCCTGTACGAACAGGCCGTGGTCAGCGCCGAGGCCACCGGCGACGCCGAGTACCTCGCCGAATCGCTCTACCGGCGCGGCCATCTGCGCAGCCTGCGTGCGGAATACGCGACTGGCCTGTCCGATCTGCGCCGGGCCCATACGCTCTACGAACAGGAGGGCAAGGCCGGCCACGCGACGATCGTGCAGAACGCGATCGCGATCCTCTACAACCGCATGGGCGACCCGGCGCAGGCGCGCCACTATTTCGAAGCGGCGCTGAAGGCCCAGGCCGGCGCCGGGATGACGCGTGAACAGCTCGTGACCCAGCACAACCTCGGGCGCGCGCTCGAGAACCTCGGCGACTGGGGTGCGGCCGAACACGCATTCACGCAGAGCCTGGCGCTCAGCCAGCAACTGCAGTACGGGCGCGGCGAGGCCTACGCGCTGCGCGGGCTGGCCAGCACGCACAACGCACGCGGTCGTCCGGCCGAGGCACTCGAGCTGCTCGACCGGGCGGCCAGGTTGCAGCGCCAGTTCCCCGACATCCGCCTGCGCGGGCAGATCCAGCTCCAGCGCGGGATCTCGCTCGCCAGCACGCGGCGCTCGGCCGAGGCGGCGGCGGCACTGCAGGAGGCGCTGGTTGTCTTCAAGACCGCCGAGTCGCCGGCCGAACTGGCACGGACCCATGAGGAGCTGAGTCGTCTGCTCGCGTCCCAGGCCGACTGGCGCGGTGCCCTCGAGCAGCAGCGCCAGGCGCGTGAACTCATCGAGCGCCTGCTGCGGCGCCAGATCGACGAACGCTTCGCGACACTCAAGGTCGAGTACGACAGCGCCGCGCGCGAGCAGGAGATGCGCCTGCTCCAGCGCGAGCAGTCGGCAACCGCCTATGCCCTCGAGCAGGAGCGGCTCGCGGGACGCCTGCGCTCGGTCACGGTCGCGCTCGGCGCCGTGCTGCTGACCCTGGTGGCGCTGCTGGGCTGGCGCCAGCGGCGCGGCAGGCTGGCGATGCGCCGCCTCGCGCTGACCGACGAGCTGACCGACCTGCCCAACCGGCGCGACGTGCTGGCGCGCATGGAAGCCTGGTTGAAGCGCGGCGACGCCTGTGCGCTGCTGATCCTGGACCTCGACCACTTCAAGCGCATCAACGACAGCCACGGCCATCTGGCCGGCGACGAGGTCCTGCGCCGGGCCGCTGCCGCACTGCGCGCCGCGACGCCCGCGGGCGCGATCCTGGGCCGGCTCGGCGGCGAGGAGTTCCTGGTCGCGCTGCCGGTGCCGGACCTCGATGCGGCCATGCCCTGCGCCGAACGCCTGCGCCGGGCGATCGAGTCGATGGACCTGTCGGCGAGCGCGCAGGTCGGCACGGTCACGGCGAGCATCGGTGTCACGGTCGCGCTGCCCGGCGAATCGCTCGGCACCTTGTTGAGCCGGGCCGACCGGGCACTCTATGGGGCCAAGGAGGGTGGACGCAACCGGGTCGTCGCACGCGACGCCCCGGACCCGAATCAGACCGAACCGGAGGGCGACGATGGCCGTACCATGTAGGCCTGCCCACCCGCTGCCATCGACATGAGCTTCGACAAGATCCTGTTCGCCTTCGTCATCGTGCTGGCGTTGACGCTCAACGCCGGCTTCGTGGTCGGCGATATCGAGATCATCGAGCACCACAACGTCTACGAGCTGGCGCTCGCGCTGGTCGTGAGCCTGGTCGCCACGGTGATGAAGTTCGGCGACCGCTCCCAGCTCGGATCCACGCTGCTGGCGACCAGCCTGGTCGCCGACGTGCAGCTGATCGGTGCCGCGATCGTGTGGGCCGTGGTGTCGATGGACGGCGCAGTCGTGAGCGCCCACCAGTCGGTGACGATCGTCTCGCTGACGATCGGCGCGCTGGTGGCCAATGCGGTGTCGGTCCTGTTGCTCATCGTCGAGACCGCCAGCCTGCGCCGATGAGCTCCGGCGCGTCGTCGAGCCAGCCCCAGCGCGACCAGCGCTTCACGAGCGAGATCGGCCAGCGCGAGTTCGAGCGCCAGTCGCGGCGCGCCCAGCCGGGTGTCTTCCTGCTGCTGCGTCGGCTGCGCAGCCCGCTCATCGTGCTGATCGTCGTGTACGCGGTCGCAGTGCTCGGCTTCACGCTCATCACCGGGGTCGACGACCAGGGGCGGCCCTGGCGCATGGGCTTCTTCCACGCCTTCTACTTCGTCAGTTTCCTGGGCACGACGATCGGTCTGGGCGAGATCCCCTACGCTTTCAACGACGCCCAGCGCATGTGGGCCCTGCTGTCGATCTACGGCACGGTCGTGGCCTGGCTGTACGGCATCGGGCAGCTGCTGTCGACCCTGCAGGACCCGCTCTTCAAGCGCATCGTGCACGAGAACCGGGTCGGCAATGCGGTGCGCCGGATGCGCGAGCCCTTCGTGCTGTGCTGCGGCTACGACGACGCCGGCACGCTCGTCACGCGCGAGCTCGCCGATCATGGCATTCGCAGCGTGGTCGTCGATCTGCGCGCCGAACGGGTCGACGCGGTCGAGGTCGACGAGCTGCGGATGGCCGTGCCGGCGCTGCGTGCCGACGCGATCGACCCTTCGGCGCTGATCCGCGCCGGCGTCACCCATCCGTTTTGCATGGCCACGCTGGCCTTGACGGGCAACGACCGCACCAACCTCGCGATCACGCTCACTGCCAAGCTGCTCAATCCGACGCGTGAAGTCGTCTGCGTGGCCCACAAGCACCTCGACCAGGCCAGCATGGCCAAGGCCGGCGCCGACCACATCATCAACCCGCACGACACCTTTGCCGACCGCCTGGTGGTGGCCATGCGCGCGCCGAGCCTGCACGTCATCTACGAGGCGCTGACGACCCAGACCGCCAATGCGATGGGCACGCCGCTGCTGGTGCCGCGCGGCCGCTGGCTGGTCTGTGGTTACGGGCGCTTCGGCCGCACCGTGCGGCGCCAGCTGCTGCGCGAGGATATCGAGGTCACGGTGGTCGACGACAAGGCACCGGCCGACGAGGCCGACGGCATCGTCAACGGCAGCGCAGCCGACATCGAGGTGCTGCGCCAGGTCAAGGCCGAAGCGGCCGACGCGATCGTGGTCGCCACCGACAACGACACCGACAACCTGGCCATCGCGGTCATGCTGCGCGAACTCAACCCGGCAGCGTTTCTCGTGATGCGCCAGAACCAGCGCCGCAACACGCCGCTCTTTCGTGCGCTGGCGGCCGACATCGTCACGCTGTCGGGCCATGTCGTGGCGGCCGAGGTCCTGCGCCACATCCGGGCCCCGCAGCTGTCCTACTTCCTCAAGCTCGCGCGCCAGGAGGACGAGGCGTGGGCGCACGGTCTGCTCGAACGCATGCGCGAGCGCATCGGACATGACACAGTCGAGGCCTGGTCGCTCACGATCGATGCCCGTCACACGCCCGCCGTCGTCGGCGCCTTGCATGTCCGGACATGTCGTGACCCTGGGCAACCTGATGATGGCGCCGGACAACCGCAAGCTGCGCCTGCATGGCCTGCCGCTGCTGCTGCAGCCGGCGCTGGGCGGCAAGACCCTGCTGCCGGGCGACGACGTCGAGCTGCAGGAGGGGGACCAGTTGCTGATGTGCGGGCGCGAGGTGGCGCGCGCGCGCCAGCATCTCGCTGTCACCGACGACAGCGTGTTCGCCTACCTGCTCATCGGATCCGAGTCGGGCCGGCGCGCGCCCTGGCCCGCGGTGCGCGCCAGCGCGGCCTGAAGCCGTCAGGCGCGGCTCAGCGCGGCGGCCATTGCGCCGGGTCGAAGCCGACCGTGAAACGGCCGTGCCAGTCGACCACCGGTCGCTTGATGACGCTCGGGTTGGCCAGCATCAGGTCGCGCGCCCCGGTGGCCGATTCGGCGCCCTCCCGGGCCGCATCGTCGAACTTGCGCCAGGTCGTGCCGCGGCGGTTGATCAGCGCCTCCCAGCCGAGATCGGCCGCCCAGGCGTCGAGCCTGTCGGGCGGCACCCCGGCCTTCTTGAAATCGTGAAAATCAGCCTCGATACCGCGCTCGGTCAGCCATCTGCGCGCCTTGCGCACCGTGTCGCAACTGGACAGGCCGTAGACGGTGATCGTCATCGGCCGCGGCCGCGGCCACCGAGATCGAGCAGCGCGCTGCGATCGTCGTCGGGTCCGTCGCACATCGGATCGGGGCCGAACGCGCCATCGCGCACCACGCCGTCGTCGCCGATCGAGACCTGGAACCACAGGCACAGGTGGGTTTCGTAGCGCCAGGACCAGACCTTTCCGCCCTGCCACCCGCCGCCGCGCGTCTCGCCCGGCCGGCCGAGCGTGCGCAGCAATTCGTCGCGCCGCATTCCCGGCAACTTGCCCTGGACCGCCATCAGGTTGCGCTCGTCGAGCACCTGGCGCCAGGCTGCGGTGCGCCCGTCCGGGTCGAGGTCGACCATCCAGGTGACGCGCCCGTAAGGCCCGGTGGCGTACTCGAGCCGGGTCCCCGCCTCCATCGTGTACCGGGCGGTCGGCGGACCGATGGTCTGCAGCACTTCGGCCTCCGACATGCCGCTGTGCAGGCGGGCCACGGGGCTGGCACAGCCGGCCAGCAATGCCAGGCCGAGCACCGGCAGCCACAGCGTCCATTTTCCGTTCATGCCGCAAGCATACGCGCGCGCAGCGGCGCCGCACGGCGGACCGAAAAGACCCTCTGAGCCCGTCGACTTCCAGGCAGGGTCAGGGCCAACAGGCTGTTGAAGTACTCCCCGTCGGCCGCGTTTGCGGGCGCCGGACGGCGTTGCAAGCCTTGCGAAGGCAAGAGCCTTCGCTGCGGCTTGCGCCTTGTCCTGCATCCCGCAAAGATCCCGCCGCGGCCCACGCGGAGTACTTCAACAGCCTGCTAGACAATCCTGGCGGGTGGCTCGGGCCGGCGCGTCAGGACCATGACGACCGCGCCGACCAGGCAGGAAGCGCCGGCGATGGCAAAGGGCGTCATCCAGGCCACCGGGTGGCCGCTGCCCTGGGCCGCGTCCTTGAACCAGCCGGCCAGCAGCGGGCCGGCGATGCCGGCAACGCCGTACGAGGTGAACAGCCAGCCGTAGTTGGCGCCGACGTTGTGGTTGCCGAAGAAGTCCGCCGTCGCGGCCGGGAAGAGCGCGAAGTTGCCGCCGAAGTTGAACCCGATCAAGGCCGCGGCCACGATGAAGCCGCCAACCATGCCGAAGCTGATGAACACGTGGTAGGTCATCAGCACGACGGTTCCCTGCAGGACCGACATCAGCACCAGCGAGGGCTTGCGCCCGATGCGGTCCGAGATCGACCCCCAGGCGATGCGCCCGAGGCCGTTGAAGATCGCATACCAGGCCATCGCGGTGCCGGTGATCGCGCCGGCATCGGCCACGCCCCGGTAGCGCAGCGCATCGACACCGAACAGCGAGATGCTGTAGATCACCATCAGTCCAGCCAGGGCGTTGCAGGTGAAGACCACCCACAGGCCGTAGAACTGCGGTGTTCGCAGCATCTCGCGCACGCTGAAGTCGATCGTGCCGTGGTGGGCCTTGGCCGTGGGCACCGGCGCGGTCCAGCCTTCGGGGTGGTAGCCGTCGGGCGGATTGACCATCACCACGCTGCCCAGCAGCACGAGCGCGGCAAAGGCCAGGCCATAGATGACGAAGACACTCTGGACAGCGGGCAGCCCGAAAACGCTGGTCGTGTTCAGCAGGCCGCCGAACCAGGTGCCGGCCAGCTTGACCCAGAGCGTCGCGCCGAAGCCGAAACCGGCCACGGCCAGGCCCGTGATGAGCCCCTTCCGGTCCGGGAACCACTTGATGCCGACCGAGATCGGCACGACGTAGCCGAGGCCGATGCCCGCGCCGCCCAGGACACCGATGGCAGCCAGCTGGACCCAGAAGCTGGCGCCGAAGAACCCGCCGAGCAGGTAGCCCGCGCCGAGCAGCAGGCCACCCGCGATCGCCAGCTTGCGCGGCCCCAGCGTCGGCAGCCAGCGCCCCGCCATGACCATCACGATGGCGAAGGTCGCCAGGCCGGCAGAGAACACCCAGGCGGTCTGGCTGGCCGTGAAAGCGTACGGTCCGGCCGGGTCGGTCAGGCGCGCCGTGAAGACCGACCAGGCATAGATGGCGCCCAGCGCGAACTGGATCAGGACCGCGCCGACCACGACGAACCAGCGGTTGAGGGTCGGTTGTGATGCGGTCATGCGCTTGCTAGTGTCGTGGGCTGCCTGTGGGACGACCACAGGCATCACACGGTGCGGGTCATCGTCGGAACTCGAGCGGCAGGCCCGGAGCATAGTTCACGCGCGCCAAGCCCCCCGCGCCGAGAGTCCGGCACCCTCGCCCGGTCGGTCGAGTGTCCATCCGCGATGGTGCGCGCCGTAAGATCGCCGGACCCGGGAGCGACCGACGGCCATGACTGAAATCCAAGTGACGCAAGCGCGCCGCCGCTGGCGCGCCATGTTCGTTGCCACGGTGATGGCATTCGGTCTCACGCCCTGGGTCATCGCCACCACGACGCTCAACGGCTTCGACCTGAGCGGAGCGCTGATCCCGGTCGACGCCATCCAGCGCGGCGGCCCCCCGCGCGACGGCATCCCCGCCATCGACCAGCCGCACTTCGTCCCGGCGGCCCAGTCCGGACTGCGCGACGACGATCGGGTGCTGGGCTTCAGCGAGGGCGCGGTCGCGCGCGCCTACCCGATCCGGATCCTGAACTGGCACGAGGTGGTCAACGACCGTGTCGGTGCGCGCGACGTCGTGATCACCTACTGCCCGCTGTGCGGCACCGGCATGGCCTTCGATGGCGCGATCGGCGCGCAGCGCACCAGCTTCGGGGTCTCCGGCCTGCTCTACAACAGCGACGTGCTGCTCTACGACCGCCGGACCTCGTCGCTCTGGTCGCAGATCCTGATGACGGCGGTGGCGGGTCCGCTCAAGGGCCGCAAACTGAAACCGCTGCCGCTCGCCCACACGAGCTGGGCCGACTGGCGTGCGCGCCACCCGCGCACCGAGGTCCTGTCGACGCAGACCGGGTTCACGCGCGACTACGGGCGCGACCCCTACGCGGGCTACGACAAGGTGCAGCGCCTGATGTTCGACGTCCAGCACCGCGACGATCGTTTCGATGCCAAGGAGTGGGTGCTCGGCGTGACGCTGGGCGGCGCCGCGAAGGCCTATCCGTTCAGCGTGCTCGCGCAGCACGTCGACGCGCGCGGCGAACTGCGTGACCAGGTCGGCGGCCAGTTCATCCGCGTGCAGTTCGACCCGGTGCACCGCAGCGCCCGCCTGTTCGACAAAGGCGGCGCCGAACTGCCATCCGTGACGGCGTTCTGGTTCGCATGGGTGGCCTTTCACCCCGGGACCGAGGTCTATCGACGGCCCTGAGCGGTGGTCCCGATCTCAGACGGCGGCCTGCCGCTGCAGGACCAGGATCAGGTTGTTTGCCGGCATGCTCACACGCCGCTGCGGCGCGAACCCCGCACGTCGGGCTTCGTCGAGCACCACGCTCAGCTGGCGCAGCCCCCAGTCGGGGTTGCGGGCGCGCAGATCGGCATCGAAGGCGAGGTTGCTTTCGGCACTCACTTCACCGTCCACCACGAAGGGGCCGTACAGCACCAGCGTGCCCCCCGGCCCGAGCCGGTCGGCGGCCCCGCGCATCAGGGCTGAACAAGTGGCCCAGGGCGAGATGTGCAGCATGTTGGCGTTGTAGACCGCGTCGAACCGGTCCGCGGGCCAGGCCCGCATCACGTCGAGCGCCAGCGCGGGCCGCACATTGACCAGTCCGGCGCAGCGGGCGTCGATGGCCGCCAGCGCGGGAGCGTCAAGGTCGCTCGGCTGCCAGTCCCAGCCCGGGCGTGCCGCGGCAAAGTGGGCCGCATGCTGGCCGGTCCCGCTCGCGATCTCCAGCACCTTGTGCTCGGCTGGCCAGACCTGATCGAGCACGGCCAGGATCGGTGCCTGGTTGCGCTCGGCCGCCGGGCTGAACGGCAGCCCAGACCCGTTCATCCCGCTTTGGGCGGCAGCGCGCGGTCGAGTTTGTCTTCCACCTCGCCCACGTAGGCCGACAGCGTGCGTGTCGTTTCGGCCAGCTGTTCGTGCAGGCCGCGGTCCATGAGGCCGATGCGTTCGCCTAGCTCGCGCGTCGTGGCGGCGGACTGGGCCTCGAGCTTGCGCAACTCGCCTTCGAGGAAGGCGCGCATCTCGGTGAAGCGCGAGGCCTCGGCCTTGTCGGCGAGTTCGCGGTGCGACTTCAGCTCCTTGGCGGTGCGGCGCGACTCCATGATCACCGACGCCTGCTGGACCAGGATGTAGACCAGGAACAGGCCACTGACCACGCCGGTGACGCCGAGCATGATGAGCCCGAGCGGGGCCTGCACCTCGGCCACACCGAGCGACAGCGTCGTGGGCGCCAGGAAGGCGCTCCAGTTGAGCAGCGTGAACACGCCCAGCAGCGCAAGCGCCACGGCAATCGAGAGGGTTCTGAGGTTCATGGCTTCTCCAGGAATGCCCGATCATCGCACTGCCTGCGGCGGGCACACGCGCCGGCGCGTTTATGCTGTCGACCGATGCACCCCGCACCATCCCCGTCGCCCTGGTTCACGCTCGACGCGTCGGGCGATCGTCCGCGACTGGCGCTGTCGGGTCGCTGGCGCCTGGCCGACCTGAGCGAAATCGAGTCCGCGCTGCACGCCCTGCCGCTCGCCGCCGACACCGCCCTCGACGGCCATGCGCTCGAGCTGATCGACAGCGCCGCCGCGCTCGTGCTGTGGCGCGCGCTGCGCCGCGCGCGGGTCGACGCGCCGCCCCTGAGCGGGTTCAACGAAGTCAATGGGCGCATCCTCGAGCAGGTGCGCAGCCAGCTCGAGGCGGCCGCCGAGGTGACCCCGGTCCATGCGCCCGGAATGCTGTCGCACATCGGGCGCGCGAGCAGCGCCCTCGTCAGCCTGCTGGCCGGCCATCTCAACTTCTTCGGCGCCACGCTGACGGCGATGTTCGACGTGCTGCGCCGCCCGAGCCGCCTGCGCCTGCGCGAGTTCACGGTGCAACTCGAGCAGACCGGGCTGACCGCGATCCCGGTGGTGGCCCTGGTGACGATGCTGATCGGCGTCGTCGTGGCCTACCTGCTCGGCCTGCAGGCCGAGAAATACGGCGCCAATATCTTCGTCGTCGACGGCGTCGGGATCGGTGCCACGCGCGAATTCGCGCCCATCATCGTCGCGGTCATCGTGGCCGGCCGCTCCGGCGCCGCCTTCACGGCCCAGCTCGGTTCGATGCGCCTGACCGAGGAGACCGACGCCATCCGCACGCTCGGCCTGTCCCCGATGCAGGTGCTCGTGCTGCCGCGCGTGCTGGCCCTGATGGTGGCGCTGCCGCTGCTCGTCTTCGTCGGCGACGTGATGAGCCTGATCGGCGCGATGGCGATCTCGGGGCCGATGCTCGACATCACGCCGACCGCCTTCCTGGCCCGCCTGCGCGAGGCACTTGATCTGCGCCACGTGGTCGTCGGGCTGGTCAAGGCGCCGGTGTTCGCGCTCTTCATTGCCATCATCGGTTGCCGCATGGGCATGACGGTCGGGCGCGACACGCGCGCGCTCGGCGCCGCCACCACCTCCACGGTCGTGCAGAGCATCGTGGCCGTGATCCTGCTCGATGCCGGCTTCGCGGTGCTGCTGCAGGCAATGGACCTATGAGCGCGCCGGTCATCGAAGTCGACCAGGTGGTCACGCGCTTCGGCACCCAGACCGTGCACGACGGCGTGTCGTTCACGGTCGAGCCAGGCACCCTGGTGGCCCTGATCGGCGGCAGCGGGACCGGCAAGTCGGTGCTGCTGCGCGAGATCATCGGGCTGCAGCGCCCGACCTCGGGCCGGGTCAGCCTGCTCGGGACCGACATGTGGAACGCCACCGACGATGCGCTCGACGGCGTGCGCCGCCGCTTCGGCATGATGTTCCAGGACGGTGCGCTGTTCTCCTCGCTGACGGTGGCGCAGAACGTCGCGGTGCCGCTGCACGAACACACGTCGCTGACCGACGACACGATCAACGCCCTCGTCACGCTGCGTCTGCTGCAGGCCGGCCTGCCGGCCGACGCGGGCCGCAAGATGCCGAGCGAACTCTCGGGTGGCATGCGCAAGCGGGCGGCAATCGCACGTGCGATTGCGCTCGAACCCGAGGTGCTCTTCCTCGACGAACCCACCTCCGGGCTCGACCCGATCACGGCGCGCGGCTTCGACCGCCTGGTGCGTTCGCTCGTCGACGACCTCGGCCTGACGGTGTTCCTCGTCACGCACGACCTCGACACCCTGCTCGGCGTGGTCGACCGGCTGATCGTGCTGGCACGCGGCCATGTGCTCGCCGACGGCCCGGTCGAGCAGGTCATGGAGGTCGACGACGAGTGGGTGCGCGAGTATTTCTCGGTCCGTAGAATGGCCGAAGGAGATCCCCCGAATGGAAGCTGAAGCACGCTACACCTTCGTCGGCGCCGGCGTGCTGCTGTTGCTCGCCGCCTTGGTGGCGGGCGTCGTCTGGCTCAAGAACGTGGGTGGCAAGGGCGACTTCAACCGCTACACGATCAACTTCGAGCAGCAGGCCCTCGACGGCCTCGAAGTCGGCGCCGATGTGACGCTGCGCGGCATCAAGGTCGGCCGGGTCGAGGACTACGCGCTGGTCGGTGACGTGCTCAACCGCGTGCGCGTCGAAGTGCGCGTCGACAGCCGCGCCCCGGTGCGCCAGAACACGGTGGCCGTCATCACGCGCAACTTCGTGACCGGCATCGCCGCCGTCACGCTGATCACGCGCGAGCCCGCAGGCGACGCGCTGACCGAAGCACCCGAGGGCGAACGCTACCCGGTGATCGGCGAAGGCCGCTCCGACCTCGAGGAGATCGCAGGCCGCGTCAACAAGGTCGGCGAGATGGCCGCTGTGGCGCTGAACAACCTGAACCAGATCCTCGACGCAGACAACCGCGCCGCCGTCACCGACACCTTGCGCAACCTGCGTGACCTGTCGGTCGCGCTGAACCAGCGCGTGGGCATGCTCGATCAGACCTTGCAGCGCGTCGGCAATGCAGCGGGGGACATCGGCAAGGCGGCCACCGAGCTCGGCCGCACCGGCGACCGCATCGCCAGCGTCGCCGAAGGCGGCGCAGCGCGCTTCGAGCGCACGATGGGCGAGGTCGACCTTGCCCTGGCCGATGCGCGGCTGGCGATGAAGTCGGTCGCCAAGGCCACCGATGCGATCCAGCTGCAGACCGCCAGCACGGCCCGGCGTCTGGAGGAGACCGCCACCAACGTCGACGATCAACTCGGCGTGGCGTTGAGCGAGCTGCGTCTGAGCATCGAATCCGCAACACGCGTCCTGGACCGGCTCAAGGAGCCGCGCGCCGCCTTGCTCGGGCCGGGCAAGGCCCAGCTCGGCCCCGGAGAGACCCTGCCATGAACGCCCGCCTGACGACCTGCTGCCTTGTCCTGCTGGCCATGCTCGGCCTGGCTGGATGCATCTCGATCGGCAGTGGCGGCGACGCCCCGGCCATGGTCCAGTACCGCCTCGCGGACCTGTCCGGTTCCGCGCCCGCGCGCCGTGCGAGCCCGGTGGTCGACAGCCTGCTGATCCAGGCCCTGCCCGCAGACGCGCTCGCCGACACGACGTCGATCGCCTATTCGCGCCAGGCCCACGCGTTCGCCTTCTACCAGTTCTCCAGCTGGACCGAGCGCCCGGTGCGGGTGCTGCCGCGCCTGCTGCAGCGACGACTCGAGTCGCAGGGCCTGGTCGGGGCCGCAGGACTGCTCGGCGAGCCGATCCGATCGGACTGGCTGCTCACGCTCAGCGTGGACACGCTGCACCACGACGTGTCGGTCGCACCAGGCCGCGCACGCCTGGCATTGACGGTCGAACTGATCGACCGGCGCAATCGCAAACGCCTGGCGCGTCAGCAGTTCGCGACCGACGTCACGACGACGCAGGACAACGCGCAGGCGGCGACCGCCGCGATGTCGCAGGCGGCCGCGCAGACACTCGATGCCATGCTGCCCTGGCTCGAAAGCGAACTCCGCAGCGCGACTGCAGCGAAGTGAAGTCTGCGCGTCATGCGCCGATGTGTTGCGTGATTGCCGCAAACAGGCGGTCCATTTGCGCCAACGGCGCGCGCAATCGCGATGTGTCCACTACATTCGCCGCTGGCTGCGAAAGCATGCTGCATTCGACTCATCTAGAAGGGAACCTTCATGGCAACTCGCAAAGCAAAGAAATCGGAACTCGCTCAGGCCGCTGATCATCTGGCCGCCGCCGCGCACGACGTCGGCGACGCCGTCAGCAAGAAGTTCGACCAGGTCTCCCACGCGGCCGCCGCCGACATCGGCAAGGTCAAGAAGGCCGTCATCAAGAAGCGCAACGAAGCCAAGAAGGCACTCGGTGGCATGCTGAAGAAGGCCCAGGTTCAAATGAACAAGGCCGAGTCTCAGCTCAAGAAGGCCACGCAGTCGGCCGAGAAGGCCGTGCGCGATGCCGAGAAAAAGCTCGAGGCGACCAAGAAAGCCACGCAGAAGAAGCTGGCCAGCATGCACGTCAGCACCCAGCGCGCCAGCAAGGCCGTCGCCAAGGCCGTTGAGAGAGAAGCTGCCGAAGCCAAGAAGGCCGCGGTGAAGGTGGCCAAGAAGGTCGCCCCCAAGAAGCCCGCGGCCAAGAAGGCGGCTGCCAAGAAGCCGGCTGCCAAGCGCGCAGCCGCCAAGAAGGCTCCGGCGCGCAAGCCGGCCGTCAAGGCCGCTGCGAAGAAAGCCCCGGCCAAGAAGGCCCCGGCCCGCAAGCGCACCAAATCGGTCGCTGCCAAGTAAGCAAGCACGGCCCTTCGGGGCCTGCAAGCGCTCGAGGCCGCCCGGCGACTGTGTCGCCCGGCGGCCTTCTTCATGCAAGTCCCGATGCCTGCCGATCAGCCTTGCGGCGGCACATGCCGGGTCATCGCGGTATTGCGCCCGGCCTGCTTGGCCGCGTAGAGCGCGGCGTCGGCCGTTGCCAGCAGGGTCTCGGCCCGGACCTTGTCCTCGCCGCTGATCAGTCCGACGCCGATGCTCGCCGTGACCTGCACCTCGCCTTGAGGCAGCCTGATCGGCGGCCGAATCGACGACATGATCTTGCGCGCGATGGTGTCGGCAGCGTCGATTCCGGGCAGCGGCTCGAGGATCACGACGAACTCGTCGCCCCCCAGGCGCGCCACCGTGTCGGTCGTGCGCACGGCCTCGTCGAGCCGCGTCGCGAAGGCCTGCAAGACGGCATCACCGGCGGCATGGCCATGGTTGTCGTTGATTCGCTTGAAGTGGTCGATGTCGATGAACATCAGGCCCATCGCAGTACCTGAGCGGCGTGAACGCGCAATCGCCTTGTGCAACTCCTCTTCGAAACTGCGGCGGTTCTGCAGCCCCGTCAGGTGATCGAAGCGGGCCAGGTTCTGCAGGCGGACCTCGATCGCCTTGAGCTCTGAGATGTCCAGCGCCAGCACGAACAGACCGCAGACCGCACCATCGTCGGTCACCTCGGGAACGTAGGTGGCACTGACGTAGCGGTCCGGATCACGCTCCTCGAAGGTCGTTCGCTTTCCGCTGGCCAGCACCTCGGCCACATGCTCGCGCAGGCGGGCGTGGCGCCCATCGCCGAACACGTCGCCCACGGTGCGACCGATCATGGTCTTGGGGTCGATGCCGTACCAGTCGAAATAGGTCGCGTTAGCGAACACGAAACGCTGTTCGTTGTCCAGCTGCGCGATCAGCGCGGGCAGGTTGTCGGCAATCGCGCTTGCCCGCCGTTCGCTGCGGCGTGCGCGGTCTTCGGTTTCATGGCGCTCCGAGACATCACGGATCGAGCTGCAGACCACCGGTCCGCTTTCGGTGTCGAGCGGGCTCAGGCTGATCTCGACCGGGAACTCGGTGCCATCCTTGCGCAGGGCCGTGACGTCGATGGCCGGCCGCATCGCACGCGCCGCCGTGGTGCCGAAGTAACCGTTCCGAAGTCCGGTGTGGTTGTGGCGGTGGCGCTGCGGCAGCAATCGCTCGACGTTCTGCCCGAGCAACTCGGCACGCGTCCAGCCGAACACCTTCTCGGCCTGCGCATTCACGAGCACGATGTCACCGGCCTCGTTCACGATGATCATCGCGTCCGGTGCCGCTTCGATCAGCGCCGCCACCTGGCGCTGCGCCGAGCGGGTCTCGGCATGCGCGATCGAGGTCGCGCGCATGGTGCGAAGCAGCAGCGTGAGCGCACCGAACACGACCAGCACCACGGCCGCCAGCACGGCACGCAAGGTCCAGATGCCGGCCGCCTGGGTCGGCCACCCATGCCCGGGTCTGGCCGCCAGCTGCCACGATCCCGATGGCAGTTCAACCTCCATCAGCACTGGCGAATCGGTCAGCACCGCAGGATTCCCGAAGAAGAGCTCGCCCGCCGGGCCGGTGGCGTTGCGGCCTCGAATCGCAACCTCGATTGGCAGGTCCGTGTCGAGCAGCCCGCTGTCAAGGTACAGACGTTCGACGTCGAGCACCGCGCTCACCAGGCCCCAGAACTTCTCCTGGCCATCGGGCAGCGGCAGGAAGACCGGCATCCGTGCGATCAGCGCGGTGCCCCCCTGGACCAGCTGCAGCGGCCCGGCCAGCACGGTCTGGCGCGAGATCCGCGCCCAGTCGGCGGCCGCGAACTGGCTCGGTGTCTTGCGATAGTCCAGCCCGATGGCCGCTTCGTTGCCCTTGAGCGGCGCCATCAGCGCGATGACCATGTCGGGCGCCGCGGCGATGTTGCGCAACTGGGGGTTGGCTGCCAGCACCGGCCCCGCGGCGCGTTCGAACTCCGCCTGGTCCAGCGTTGGGTCAAGGTGGATCAGGCTGACCAGTCCGGTCGCCCCTTGCAGACTCGAATTGACCAGCGTGACCAGGCGGGCGTGCACGGCGGCCAGCCGGTCCCGGGTGTCACGGCGTGCCTCGGCGAGTTCGCGCTCGGCGCCGACACGTTCCGTCGCGAACCAGGCGAGCGCCAGCAACAGGGCCAGCAAGGCGGTCAACAGGCCGAATGCGGTCCGGTTGCCCAGCCAGCCGACCAGTGGCTGCGCGTTCAGCGTTGGTTGCATCACGCCATTCTCGCCCATGGGTAGCGGGCGCAAGGTCGGGTTGCCGCACCAACGGTGTCAGTGTGTTGGTTTGCACGACGAAGCGACGCCAATCCGCACACGACAGGTCACGCCGCGCCGTGCCTGCCCATGCCAGCGTGGAAGAGCAGCTCGGTCGCACTCAGTTCGTGCCGCACTGCCGCTTCGTCCGGGGCGCGGCGGAACCCGAGTCGCTCGAGCAGCACGATGGAGCGCCGGTTGTCGCGCTCGACGCAGGCCAGGAACTCCGTGATGCCATGCGCGCTGTGCAAGTGACCGAGCATGACGCGCATTGCGGCGAGCGCATGACCGTGGCCCCAGTGGGCCTGGCTCAGCAGATAGGCGATCCAGGCCCGGCCATGCGGCTCGACCGTGGCCTGCACGAATCCGATCGCCTCGCGGCTGTCCAGGCAGACGATCCAGTTGAACCAGGCCTCCCGGCCATCGGGCGAGAAGCCCTTCTCGAGCTGCCCATAGACCTTGCGCACATGCTCGATGGAGGGCGGTGGCCCGTAGTCCAGATGCCGGTACAGCGCGGGCTGCGCCAGCACCGCATGCATGCGCTCGGCATGCGCCAGCGTCAGTGGCTCGAGCACCAGATGGTCGGTCCGCAGGCAGGTCATGCGCGTGATCGCTCTGCGGCGCGCGCGCTTGCGCGCCGCAGCCAGGGCATGGCAGCGAACAGGCCCAGCATCGCCAGGTAGACCGACCCCGACACCGGGTCGCGCCCCGCGACGTAGTCGATCAGGCCTCGCCCCGCGAGGGCGACCGCCAGCAGCAGCTCGGCCGAGACCAGCAGGACCAGCGCAAGGATGCCGACCCGCCGCAAGGCCGACGCCGTGGCCGCGCCACCGAGCCTTCTGACGACATGGCCGGCCGCGAGGTAGATCGCGACGAACATGAACGGCATCTCGAGCAACTCGGCCAGACGTTCACCCAGGCGTGGCACGACGAAGGGCACCCGCACCGCACCGAGCACGAAGCCAACGCCGAACACGATGCCGAAATAGACCGCCGCGCCGA
>CAVPNN010000014.1:0-296366 GCA_963706655.1 uncultured beta proteobacterium | reverse complement strand
GCCGATGGCCGACATATCGTGTACTCGTCGCGGCGCGGCGGCAGCCGCACCCTGTGGCGCGTCGACGTCGCTGCGCGCACGTCCCGCGCCTTGCTGTCGGGCAGCGGAGACGATGACTTCCCCGACCTGTCACGCGACGGACGGCGCCTTGTCTACTCGAACACACGCGAGCGGTTCAGCCTGCTCGCGAGCGATCCACGCACCGGCGATGCGCGTGAACTCTACGGATCACGTCTGCCGCTGTTCCAGCCCAGCCTGTCGCCCGACGGCAAGCGGATCGTCCTCTTCGGCGAAGCGCAGGACGGCAGCTTCCAGATCCATCCACGATGGCCGCCGACGGCGGCGCGCCGAAGCCGATGACAGCCGACCGGGCTGCCTCGCATGCCTTGCCGCAATGGTCTGGCGACGGCGCCACGATCTACTTTTTCCGCAGTGGCCGCCGAGCAGACGATGCGAGCTTCAATCGTGTCGCCATCGCGGTGGCAACGCCGAAACCGTGGTCGACGGCTGGAACTGGAACGTCGCCAACGGCGCCCGGGTCCATCCCTCGCGTGCGGCGGTGATCTACTCGCGACTGACCGGGCAGGCGCCGGTGCAAACGCTGATTCGCGACCTGGGCACTGGCCGCGACGAGTCCTTTCACGCCACGCTGGAGTACCCGCGATGGTCGAAGGACGGCATGGAAGTGACCGGCTCCTTGTTTGCCGACCAGCGCTTTCCCGGCGACGTGGCGATCTGCCGCGTCGCCGACGCTGTCTGCCGGGCGATCGCCAAGCGGGCGCGTGTCCCGGTCTGGTCGCGCGATGAAAAGTTGCTCTACTACGTGCGCGGCTTCGGCGTGTCGCAGGACCTGTTCGTGTCGCCCGCGGACGGTTCGGGCGCGGAGCAAAAGCTGATGTCAATGGCGCCGCTGCATCCACTGGGCCCGTTCTATGACATCACGGCGCACGGTGAGGTGCTCTGGGTCCGTCATGAGAAGGCGAAGGGCGAGGTCTGGCTGTCTCAGCTGCCGGCCGATTGAGCCGCCAGGCCGACCCGCTGCGACAAACCGCGCTGGGCGGCGGGCCCGAGAACCGATGGCCGCATCAGAAAGCGCGTTGACAAGCAAGCCGCCCTTCGTCTACTCAGCCTCGTCATCGAGGACGGCCGCCGGTGCCACGCCCGTGCCTGCATCTGTGGAGTTTCCTACGCTTGCCCGGACACACTGCCACGTGCTACGGCGACCCATGCGCCGCGGGGCGCTTTTCACGCCCTGGTAGCCAGCGTCGACGAAGGCCACGTTCTCATCGCCCTGCGGCCGTGCGCCGGGCGTGTTCAGGGAGCGCTGAGCGAAGGGCGGCTCTTTGGCGATCAACTCGGGAGCATCGAGTGCCTGGAGGGGTCGGAGGACTAGACCGCTCGCGCGGTAAGCGCTCCGGCGACGTGGGTGGTGGTTCGTTGCGCGCGTGACTCTGCGATGTTGGCGATCGAGGCAATCCGCCTCGGTCACCGACAGGAGCAGGATCATGGACGATTCCACTTCGACCCCAGCCGCCGCCGTCTCGCCACTGCGCCAGCGCATGCTCGACGACATGCGCATGCGTCAGTTCGCCGAGCACACGCAGGACGGCTACATCCGCGCCGTGCGCAAGCTCGCCGCCTTCCTCGGCCGCTCGCCGCACGCCGCCACCGCCGAGGACTTGCGCCGCTTCCAGTTGCATCTGGTGGACGCCGGCACCGGCCCGGTCACCATCAACGCCACCCTCACCGGGCTGAAGTTTTTCTTCGACATCACGCTGGGCCGACCCGAGCTGATGCTCAAGATGACGCACGTGGCCGTGCCGCGCAAGCTGCCGGTGATCCTGAGCCCCGAGGAAGTCGGCCGCCTGATCGCGGCCGCACCCAACCTCAAGCACCAGGCCGCCATGTCGGTGGCCTACGGCGCGGGCCTGCGCGTCAGCGAGGTGGTCTCGCTCAAGGTCAGCGACATCGACGGCGAGCGCATGACCCTGCGCGTGGAGCAAGGCAAGGGCCGCAAGGATCGCTACGCCATGCTCAGCCCCGTGCTGCTGGAGCGGCTGCGCGCATGGTGGAAGCTTGGACACGCCCAGGGCAAGGTCCGGCACGGTGGTTGGTTGTTCCCAGGCCTGGACCCCACCGACCACGTGACCGCGCGCCAGCTCAATCGCGCCGTGCACTTGGCCGCCGCAACGGCCGGCATCGACAAGCGCATCACGCCGCACGGCCTGCGCCATGCCTTTGCCACCCATCTGCTGGAGCAGAAGGTGGACAACCGCGTCATCCAGGTGTTGCTGGGGCACAAGCCGGCTGGACACCACGAGCCTGTACGCCGCCGTGGCCACTCGATCTGCTGCGCCGGGTGACTTACGCCCGCTGGATCAGACCTCCGACAAACCAGCGGCCGAACCTGCCCCAGAACCTGCACCCACACCGCCAGCCGAGTAACAGCCCGCCATCGTGCAGGGGCGACCCGCCCTGGAGGTCGCCGACATCTTCCGCGCCCACGGCCCCGAATGGCGTGAGGCCGAGCGCGGCCACCTTGGCCTGGCGCAGCTCAAGGTGATGTCGGCCATTACCCATTGCCGCACTGCGGCACTGGGCGGGCATGTGCTGCGCTGCGAGGACTGCGGCACCGAGCAGGTCTCTTACAACTCGTGCCGCAACCGGCATTGCCCGAAGTGCCAGAGCAGCGCGGCCAAGCGTTGGCTGGATGCGCGCCAGGCCGATCTACTGCCAGTGGAGTATTTCCACGTGGTGTTCACGCTGCCAGCGCCCATCGCCGACATCGCGTACCAGAACAAGGCGGCGCTGTACGGCTTGCTGTTCGACACCGCGGCCGAGACGCTGCTGCGTATCGCGGCCGATCTCAAGCACCTGGGCGCGAGCATCGGCGCCACGCTGGTGCTGCACACCTGGGGCTCGGCACTGACCCACCATCCGCATGTGCACGGCATCGTGCCTGGTGGCGGGCTGGCGCCCGACGGCACGCGCTGGATCGCCTGCCGGCCTGGGTTCTTCCTTCCGGTGCGCGTGCTCTCGAGGCTGTTCAGGCGACGCTTCCTGGAGGAACTGCAGCGCTTGCACGATGGAGGCAAGCTCGGGTTCTTCGGCGAGCACGCGGCGCTGGTCAACGCCGCTGCCTTCAAGGCATGGCTGGCACCGCTGCGCGAGAGCGAGTGGGTGGTCTATGCCGAAGCGGCCGTTCGCGGGACCACAGGCGGTGCTGGCCTACCTGTCGCGCTACACGCACCGCGTGGCCATCTCCAACAGCCGGTTGCTCGCGATCGACGAGCGCGGCGTCACCTTCCGCTGGAAGGACTATCGGGTCAAGGACGGCGCCAGGGGCAAGACGCGCCACAAGGCGATGACGCTGAGCCCGCAGGAGTTCATGCGCCGGTTCCTGCTGCATGTCCTGCCGGGCGGCTTCCACCGGATCCGGCACTACGGCCTGCTGGCCAACAGCAACCGGCGGGACAACCTGGCACTGGCGCGCGAGTTGTTGCACGTGGCACCACCACCGCCCGACGCGTCGGCAAGCGAAGCGACAACTGTGCCGGCGCCGACCTTCGTGTGCGCGCACCGTGGCCACGCCATGGTGGTGCTGCAGATCTTCTTGCGCGACAACTCGATTCGGGCACCACTGGCACGATGACCGAGCTCCATCACGGCCAATCAACCCGACGCAGCACACGGCGTCCGGTGCACAGCTGCGTGCGCTGCTCGAACGCCGCTCCCAGAGGCCCTGCTGCTGGCCGCTGCCACAGCAAAGTGGCGCACCGCAAGCCATCAGCGCCATTCAACACGATCTGCTCGAGGCATCGCGCGCAGTCCGATCGCGACGCCTGCGAAAACCAATCGCCATAGCCGCCGCGCTGAACGACCACAGTGGCGTTCGCCGCGGTTTCCTCCCTCGAGGGTTATGCAACACCTGCCCGGACACAGCCAAGGCGTGCGAGCAATTGCGCGCGAGGGCAGGTGTCACACAAGCCTTAACTATCGCCGTCGATTGAATTGATGCAATCAGCGACCGGTTTCGCCAGATTGCCGACTCTCCCTGTGCAGTGCTGGTGCGCAGGCACCTCAATACCGAGGAACAGAAGTCCGCGTCCCAATAGTCGTGCAGAGTCCCTGTAGGCTCTTTGTGCGAGTGACTACCACCTGGCGACGCCTGGCATCGCTGCCTTGGCCAAACGCGAGCAGATCTACCTGGACCAGCGCTTCAGCGACCACGCGCCGTTGATCATCGACTACGACTTCAAGCTTTGAGCCCGTCGTCGAGCAATAGGCGCTCCAGCGCCTGTTCGCGCACGCCGAAGAACTGTTTCAGCTCGGCCACCTGGCGCAGCGCCGCCGCCTGCGCCGCGGCGGACGTCGGCCTGCGCACCGCCAGGATCATCTTGTTCTTGGCCGTGTGCTCGAGCGAGACGAACTCGAAGACCTGGGTGTCGTAGCCCTGCGCCTGCAGCAGCAGCGCGCGCAGGCTGTCGGTCACCATCTCGGCCTGCTGTTCGGCATGGATGCCATGCTGGAACACGCTGCGCAACGGTTGCGGGCTGAGCAGTTGCGGTCGCAGCTGTTTGTGGCAGCAGGGCGAACACATGATGATGTCGGCGCCGGCACGCAGCCCGAGGTGGATGGCATGGTCGGTGGCGGTGTCGCAGGCATGCAGCGCGATCATCACGTTCATCGGCTCGACCGCGTGGCCGCGCACGTCGCCCTGCTCGATGTGCATGTCGCTCAGGCCCAGTGCAGCGATCACGCGTTGGCCTTGCGCCACCAGGTCGGCGCGCAACTCGACCCCCGTCACCTCGGCCTGCACCCCCTTGGTGTGGCGCAACCAGTCGTGCAACGCGAAGCTCAGATAGGCCTTGCCGGCGCCGAAGTCCACCACGCGCAGTTGCTTGGCGTCGGCCAGCCCGGACGAAGCCAGCGCATGTGCAAAGACCTCGATGAACTTGTTGATCTGGCGCCATTTGCGCGCCATCGCCGGCACGATCTGGTGCTGCGCATTGGTGACGCCCAACGCCGTCAGGAACGGGCGATCCTGCTCCAGCCAGCGCTGTTTGGGGCGGTCGTGGCTGGCCTGCGGCACGGCATCCTGCGCGCCGCCCGCACGCTTGTTGACGCTCAGTGTGCCTTGCCCTTCTTGCCGAACCGCAACTGTGTCTCCTCACCCGGGGTGAAGAGATGCGCGTTGCGAAAACCGCTGCCGATCAGTCCACGCAGGCGCGCCAGGCCCTGCTCGGGCGGCAGGTTCTGGGTCAGGTCCCGGGTGGCGTGGCTGTCGACGAAATTCAGGCAGAGCTGGCCACGCAACTCGAGCGGGCGAACGACGATGCGTTGCAGGTCGGTATCGGGCGCCAGCGCCGTGGCCTGCGGGCCGGCCAGCACGAGTTTGTGCCAGTGGCCGGCGGCCAGGCTCTCGCTCAGCAGCGCGAAGAAACGCTCGGTCGGTTGTGGCGGCGGCTTCGGATCTGGCACCGCGTGATTGTGCCGCCACCGCCTCGGTCACCCGGGGCCGTCCGCCACAGCGAACAAGCGGGTCGCGTCGTCCGGGTAGCCACAAGGCGACGGGAACATCGGAGCGCCGCGCGGCGCGGGACCTGCGAGAGATCAGTGCCAGAGGTCGCCGAGCGGCGTCTGCGGCGAAAACCGGTCGGCCACCTGGGCCATCAGCAACTCGGCCGTGGCGAGTGCGTCGGTCGGTGCGTGGTGCGGGCGGTAGTGCGGCAGGCCGTAGCGGATTCGGCTGTCTCCGAGCCGTATCGACCGCTGCGGCGGCGGACGCCGCCAGCGGCCCCAGAAGCCGGCACTGCGCCGGTGCAGCCGCGCCTCCAGCGCCATCGTGTCGATGACCGGAAATTCGATGCCTTCGCCCAGGCGCGAGCGCAGCGCCGCTGCCAGGAAGGCGCGTTCGATCTGCCGGCCGTGCACCACCATCACGCGGCCCGCCATGGCGTCGAGCAGCGACTGCAGCACTGCGTCGAGGTCCGGCGCCGCCGCGATCTGCGAGTGCGTGATGCCGTGAAACGCCACCGACGCGGCCTGCAGGTCGCCGCGCGGCTTGACGATCCAGTGCCGGGTCTGACCGGCCTGGACTTGCGCCAGGGTCATCGGCACCAGCGCCATGCTGACGATCTCATGCTCAGCCGGGTCGAGGCCGGTGGTCTCGAAGTCGAGCGCCGCCATCGGCACGGCCGACAGCGGTGCCTGCGCGGGCGGCGCGCCGGCTGCGTAATACCGTTTCAGCCGCGCATCGTGCGCTGACCTGGCCAAGGTCTCGAACCGTCGTGGCCAGTCCGGCGGCGCCTGCGCGTCGGGATCGGTCGGACCGGTGAGCGTGCCCAGGTGCAGCATGGTCAACCGCCCGGGGCGCCGTCGCGGGCGGGAGGGTACGCCGCTGACACTTCAAGGGCGATCAACTTCTCCCCGGCTGGTAGCGCAGCTTCATGAACTGCTGGGCGCCGTCGAGCACCAGAAAGGCATCGCGCAGGTTCTTGCGGTCGAATTCCGAGAGCTTGTCGGGCTCGATGCTGTTGCCGAGTTCGCGCCCGCTGGCCAGGTCGTCGGCCATATGCCGGACACGCACGCTGGAGATGAACGCCAGCGCATCGCCGAGGTCGCGCGCGCGCCCCGGCGGCAGGATGCCGGCGTCGTGCACGTCCTTCAGCCGCGTGACGGAGTCGCGGGCCGACGAGCCGACCGCCAGCGCATGCACCCGGATCAGGTCGACCAGCGGTGCGCTGCCGCGGCGCTTGAGATTGATGGTGTGGGCGTGCTGACCGTCGGACTCCATCACGAAGCCCTTGAAGAACCCCAGCGGTGGGGTGCGTTGCAGCGCGTTGCGCGCCATGCTCGCCAGGAAGCGCGGGCTGGCCTTGGCCTGGCGTGCGATCCGGTGCCGCAGTTGCTCGATCCAGCCGGTCTGCCCCCACACCCCGTCGAGGTCGAAGAAGATGCTGCTGTTGAGCAGGTCCTGCGCCGTCGGCTGTTCGATCCAGCGCGTGAAGGTGCTCTCCCACACGCGCAGCGGCTGGCGCCAGGCGTCGTTGGTGGCCATGATGCCGCCGCTGCAGTACGTGTAGCCGCACAGCGCCAGGCCGTCGCTGACCCTGGTCGCGAGCGCCTTGAAGTACGCGTCGTGGCGGGCCGGGTCGAAATCGTTGGCCAGCACCATCGCGTTGTCCTGATCGCTGAGGATCAGCTGCTCCTGGCGGGCCATCGACCCCAAGGCCAGAAAGCAGTACGGCACCGGTGGCGGGCCGAGCTCGGCCTCGGCCAGTTCGAGCAGGCGTTGCTTGAAGCTGCGCCCGATGGCCGACATCGCGCCGCCCACTTGCCGCGGGTGTGCTTCGGCGCGCGCCATGTGGAGGAACGACGCGCGAACGTCGCCGGCCAGGCCGACGAGGTCTTCGACGCTCTTGCCGTGCAGGATGCGACCGACCAGGTAGACGCTGTGGTGCGACTCGTGGCGGACCAGGTCGCGCAAGGTGATGACGCCGATCGGCTGCGCTTGCCTGAGCACCGGCAGGTGGTGCACGTTGTGGCGCTGCATCTGCTGCCAGGCCTCGGACACCCGGTGATCGTGCCGCACCGTCACGAGCGCGCCGCTCATCAGCTCGTGCACCGGGGTGTCCAAGGGCAGGCCGGGCGCGATCAGTCGCGTGCGCAGGTCGCGGTCGGTCAGGATGCCCACCAGGCGCGGCGGGCCGGCGGACCCCTGGTCCGACTCGCTGATGAGCAGCGAGGACACGCCCTCGTCGCTCATGCGCGAGGCCGCATCGCGCGCACTGGCTTGCCGGTCGACCATCACCGGCGCGCGGCCGATGAGCAACTCGACCGCATCGTCGAGCGCGTCGTTGCCGCCGTCCTGGCGCTCGACCGCGCTGTGCAGTCGGCTGTGGTCCTCGACCTCGACCTGGTCGGCGAATTCTGGGAACGCCTCGAACAGCTCGTTGAACAGTGGCTCGGGGACCAGGTAGAGCAGGCAGTCCTCGAGCGCGGCGGCCGGAAAGCGCACACGCCGCTGGCGCAGCAGCCCGAACTCGCCGAAGTGGCCGCCGGCGGTCAGCCGGTTGTAGAGGGTGCCGTCGCGCCGGTAGACCTCGACCGCGCCGCTGCGCAGCACGAACCAGTACTGCGCCGGGTCGCCGACCTCGAGGATGCGCTCGCCGGCCCGGTAGTAGCGCACGTCGACGGCCGAGGCGACGCGCTGCAGCGCGTCCGCGGGCAGGCCATGCAGCGCCGGCAGGCCGCGCAGGAAGTCGAGGATCTCGATCTGCTCGACCTGCATGCCGGCCCTGGTCGCGTCAGCGCCCGCGTGGCTCCGACGCCAGGCCCTTGATCAACGCGACCGTGGACACCAGCAGCACGACGGTGAAGGGCAGGCCGGTCGAGACTGCCATCGCCTGCAGGGCCCCCAGGCCGCCGCCGAGGATCAGCGCGATCGCCACCAGGCCTTCCAGCGTGCACCAGAACACGCGCTGCGGCGTCGGCGCGTTGACCTTGCCGCCTGACGCGATGACGTCGATGACCAGCGAGCCGGAGTCCGACGAGGTGACGAAGAACACCACCACCAGCACGATGCCGATGAACGACGTGATCTGCGCCATCGGCAGTGCGTCGAGCATCATGAACAGCTGGAGCGGCAGCTTGGCATCGACCGCGGCCTTGTAGCCGTCGGTCACCACCTGGCTGATCGCGGTGCCGCCGAAGATGGCCATCCACACCACACAGGCCAGCGACGGCACGACCAGCACCGACACCAGGAACTCGCGCACCGTGCGGCCGCGCGAGACGCGCGCGATGAACATGCCGACGAACGGCGACCAGCTGATCCACCAGGCCCAGTAGAACGCCGTCCAACCCTGCGAGAAGTTGGCGTCTTCGCGCCCGACCGGATTCGACAGCGCGGGCAGGAACTGCAGATACGCGCCCAGGCTGTCGACCAGGCCGCCCAGCAGGGCCAGTGTGGGCCCGACCGCGATCACGAACAGCAGCAGCAGCAGCGCCAGGATCATGTTGATCTCGGACAGGCGCTTGACGCCGGCGTCCAGCCCGGCGAGCACCGAGCCGAGCGCGATCGCGGTGATGCCGATCACGAGCACGATCTGGGTCGTGTTGCCGAGCGGCACGCCGAACAGGAAGTTCAGCCCGGCACTGGCCTGCGAGGCACCGAAGCCGAGCGACGTGGCCAGGCCGAACATCGTGGCCAGCACGGCAAGGATGTCGATCACATGTCCTGGCCAGCCCCAGATGCGCTCGCCCAGCAGCGGGTAGAACACGCTGCGCATCGTCAGCGGCAGTCCCTTGTTGAAGGAAAACAGCGCCAGCCCGAGTGCGATGACGGCGTAGATCGCCCACGGATGCAGCGCCCAGTGGAAGATGGTCGCCGCCATGCCCAGCCGCGCGGCCGCGGCGGGGTCGCCGGCCGCGGCGCCAAGCGGGGCCCAGTCGGTTCGCACGCCGTTTTCGACCGTGGTGCCCGCGAGCGAGCTGCCGAAGTGCGACAGGGGCTCGGACACGCCGAAGAACATCAGGCCGATGCCCATGCCGGCGGCAAACAGCATCGAGAACCAGCTCAGGTAGCTGTAGTCGGGCTTGGCCTCGGTGCCGCCCAGCCGCACCCGCCCGAATGGCGACACCGCGATGCCGATGCAGACGACGACGAAGATGTTGGCTGAGGTGATGAAAAACCAGTCGAGCTTGGAGGTCAGCCAATTGCGCAGGCCGGTGAAGAGCGGTTCGACCTCGGTCTGGAACATCAGCGTCAGCAGCACGAACGCCACGACGAGCAGACCCGACACTGCGAACACCCGGTTGTGGATGTCCAGGCCGAAAGGCCCAAGGTTCATCACGATGTTGTCCTGGCCCACCTTGTAATCGGTGTCGATCGGATTGACCCGGCCGTCGGGGGTCATCGGATCTTTGCGCTTGTTCACTGGGCTCGTTCCCTCCTGATCATGGTCGCCTCATAGTACACAGGGGCCCCTTCGGAGCTGCATTTAGGCGCGGGAAACCAGCGTCGGGACGGCGGCCCAGGTGCGATCGTTCGCCGGGACCCCGGATCAGTCGCAGCTGGCCTTGCAGGCCTGGGCGTCCTGGGCGCAGCGCTCGGCTTCGGCGACGGTGCAGGTCGACCTTGTCCGGTGCACGAGGGTCACGTCGTCCGGGTAGCCGCAGACCACGCGCGTCAGGTTGCCCTTGCGCGTCACCGCCACGCTGCGCGGCCTGTGACCCTGGAGCGCCTTCGGGTCCAGGCGACAGGAGAGATAACCCTGGAACTCGCCGTCGGCCGACTCCACGAGCACCACGTCCTTGATCCGCCGATAGCCCTCGAACGAAGTGCAGGCGCCCTCATCGGGCGCGTAAATACGCTCGTTGGCGCTGCAGTAGCCGATGAAGGTGTAGCGCAGCTCCGCATCGCTGGGGCAGGTTGCGACCCGCGTCACCGCCGCCAGTTCAGGACAGCTCAAGGTGCGGCCCGCAGCCTGCGCAGGGCTGGCTGCTGCGGCCAGCAGCAGGCTGGCCACACCAGCCAGCAGGACATGTCTTGGATGCATCGGCGCGGTGGGTTTCATCGGCTGAAGTGTAGACAAGGCGCCGGCAAGGCGCGCACCGGGTACGGACGCGGAGGGCACCGTGCGCCGCGCCGCGCTTTGGTCAGCAGGCGGCCCACTGACATGATGTGCGGTAATGGGAGCCGCCTGTACTCGCCTTGAAACCCCGACTGTCCAATGCCCGCCAAGAACCCGCAGATGAGCCATGACCATCCCGCAGCGCAACAACCGAAGCAAGACCTGCGCGAGCGGCTGCGTGCCGCCACGTTGCTGCTTGAACAGATCGCCGCGGACACGAACGTCGTCGACGTCCTGCCGCCAACTGACCGCGAGCGCCTGTTCAAGGCCGTTGCGCGCGTTCATCACCCGGACCACGATGAGCGCCGCCAAAGGCGCAAGGCCGCTGCGCGTGAACGCCGCGCCACGCAGACACGCCAGAGTGATGCCGTGTTGCACGAGACCGGAATTCGCGCGCTGCGGCGCAAACCCGTGTTCACCGCGCCCGCCTTCTTTGCACCGGTCGACTTCTCGCGCCAAGACGTCGGCAAACTCGAAGACAGCGCCAGCGGCCATCAAAGGCCGTGCGCGGAGCCGCAGCATTGTTATGTCTGCAAAGAGAAGTACCAGCTCATCCATCACTTCTACGACCAACTGTGCCCGGCCTGCGCAAAGCTCAACTTCGCAAAGCGCACCGAACTGGCCGACCTGCGCGGGCGCGTCGCCCTGCTCACCGGCGGACGCGTCAAGATCGGCTACCAGACCGGGCTCAAGCTGCTGCGTGCCGGGGCCCACCTGATTGTCACGACCCGGTTCCCGCGCGACTCGGCTGCGCGTTATGCCGAAGAGGCTGACTTCAGCGATTGGGGCCACCGTCTCGAGATCTTCGGTCTGGATCTGCGCCACACCCCGAGCGTCGAAGCGTTCTGCCACGAACTGCTGAGCACGCGCGATCGCCTCGACTTCATCGTCAACAACGCCTGCCAGACCGTGCGCAGGCCGCCGGGTTTCTACGCCCACATGATGGCCGGCGAGACCGAGGCCTTGCAGCACGCGCCGATGGCCGTGCGCAAGTTGATCGGCACCTACGAGGGCTTGCGCAGCACCCACATCCTGCCCGAGGCCCATGAGGCGGGCGGGGCCGTCTTGCCCACGGCACACGGCGCCACGCTGCCGGCCCTCACCGCCCTCACGCGCGCGGCGGAGCTCTCGCAAATACCGCTGCTGCCCGAGGAACTGCTGGCCCAGCAGCATCTATTCCCCGAGGGCCGGCTCGACCAGGACCTGCAGCAGGTCGACCTGCGCGGACGCAACTCCTGGCGCATGCTGATGGACGAGGTGCCGTCGGTCGAGCTGCTCGAAGTGCAACTCGTCAATGCCATCGCGCCGTTCCTGATCAATGCGCGGCTCAAGCCGCTGATGCTGCGCACGCCCGGCCGGGACAAGCACATCGTCAATGTCTCGGCCGTGGAAGGTCAGTTCTATCGCAGCTTCAAGACCACGCGCCACCCTCACACCAACATGGCCAAAGCCGCGCTCAACATGATGACGCGCACGGCCGCGGCGGATTACCACGGCGATGGCATTCACATGAACAGCGTGGACACCGGCTGGGTCACCGACGAAGACCCCGTCGACATTGCCGCGCGCAAGACCGTCGAGCAGCGCTTTCACCCGCCGCTCGACATCATCGACGGCGCGGCGCGCATCCTCGACCCCATCCTCGACGGCATCAACACCGGTGAGCATGTATGGGGTCAGTTCTTGAAGGACTACCGGACAACGCCCTGGTAGGGAAGGCGCAGGACGCCCGCGGGCGGCGAGTGCTGCGGTGCTCGACCGCCTGGTCAGGAACGCCTCGAGCCGCGTCGCTGCGACCACGCGCGCCTCTTGCGCTCAGGTCGTCTTGCCCGTGACTGGCACCGGCGCCACGGTGAACTGGACTGCGTGGCCCGACAACGCGGCATGGCCGCGAACGCTGAGATCGCTGAGAAAGCGAAACTGCTGCCTGGCGTCGATCGGATAGGCCTTGAGGCGGTACAGGCAGCCCCAGGGCTCGTTGCGCACGATGACCGCGACCGGCTCGTCGAAGTGCAGGTAGGGACTGGTCAGCGCCACGTCGGTCAGCACCTGGCGAACCTGTGCCGCGTCGTGTAACGGGTGCAGGTGGAACTCGGCCACGCACTGCAGGCGCGGGCTGCCGTCGTTGGCGTTGAAGATGGCATGTGTCCAGATGCGGGAATGCGGAATCGTCACCGCCGTGTCGTCGGGCGTGACGATGCGCACCGTTCTCATGCCGACATGCCGCACTTCACCATAGATGCCGTCGATCTCGATCCAGTCGCCGTTGCGGTAGGGCCTCTCGCCAACCACCACCACGCCGGCGATCAGGCTGCTGGCCAAGTCCTTGAGCGCGAAACCCAGCGCCAGGCCGACCGTGCCGAGCAGGGCCACCATGTTCTGCAGCGAGGGGTTGACGACCACCGGCACGATCAGCGTGAACGCGGCCACGATGACCAGCAGCCGCAGTACCGGCACGAGGGCGAGCATGGACAGCCGGCGCCTGCCTTGCAGGCGGTTTCCGATCCACGGCAGCAGTCGGTGGGCGCTCAGAATAAGCACCGCCGCCACCGCGGCGACGAAAGCGACCTCCAGCCCCATCTCCAGGCTGGGCGTCTTGAAGAGCGCGGTTGAAGTGTCCTGGTTGTCCATGGCAGATTCTTTGCGGTTGGGTCAGAAGCCGTCGACCAGGAGACCGCGATAAGCCAACCAGCTGCGCACCCCGGCGTAGGCCAGCGGATCGACGTTCCAGCGGCCCGCATCCAGGCGCAACTGGCGCAACCTGCTCAGACGGTGAACGATGGCGACGCAGGCGTGGTGGGGCAAGGGCAGCACGGCGGGCAACACCGCCACCGGCAGTCCGCCGTGCATGAGCAGGGCATGCAGCACCAGCGCCAGGTCTTCGGCCCCCTGCTCGGGCAGAGCGCGATCTTCCAGCGCCGAAGCAACCCAGACCACCTCTTCAGATTCGTCGTCGCCTTGTCCATCACCGACGGTGGCGTCCTTGTCCTCGGGTTCCGCGCGAAGGCGCATGCGCCAGTAGTCGCACGCGATGCCCGGGTTGCCCCGGCAATGTGCCGCCAGCTGCACGATGTCGTCGCTGACCATCGCGTCGGTCAGGTCGTCGGGTCTGGGCACCCTCAGCGCTTCGACGCCGGTGCGGGCGTTGCGAAACTGCATGCGTTTGGTGCGCCGCTGCTCGGCCAGCTGAGCGAAGAGTTCCGCCATCTTCGCGCCGTCGAAGGCCTGCAAGCTCAGCGCGTCGACCGTGTCCAGGGGCAGCAGGCGCGACAGGTAGGTCCAGGCCCAGCTGCCGCATCCGACCCAACCTGGGCCGGCGCGTCCGTTGGCAACGGCCTCGAACAAGTGGCGCACGGCCGCCAGGCCATGCACGTGGCGCAGGAAGGCATGCTCCAGATGAGGCAGCACCCAAGGCCGCCCGGGATCGACGCCCTCCAGCCAGGCCAGGTCGCCCGAGAGGACCTGCTCGGGGGCAGGCGCTTCGAGGACCAGCGCCGAGTGGCGCTCGCCCCAGGCACGCACCATCGACGCATGTCCACACTGGGCCTGGCCGACCAGGAAGCGCACCGGCGAAGCCTGGCCTGGGTCGGCGCCGGCGCCCGGTGCGACGTGTTCGTCGAGCAGCGCCGACACACTCGCCCAGTCGATGGGTCGCACCAGATGTTCCAGGCGAATCGCCGACAAGCCGCGCAGCGCCTGTTCGTCGCGGACCGGTTCGGCCTGGGACGCGTCGGCCGGCGCGAGCGCCTTCTTCACCGAAGCCCACAAGTTGGCCGCCGCACTGGCCGCCGGCAATGTGGGCCTGCGGTAGTCCGGCAGTGGTACCAGCTCCCATAGCGGCAGCGGCGCAGGCGGCGCAGGCGAGGCCAACGGCGCCCTCGGCGCATCGACTCCGGCGGTCTTCATCGCATCTCCCCCGCAGCTGGCGTGACCGGCGGACCGCCCGCCCCTGCGAGCGGGGCTGACAGGCGCACGTCGATGGCCGGCATCTGCTCGATGTTCAAGGTAGACGCTGCAATGTCCACCTGGCCCGGCACGCGCGAGATCTCCTCGAGCAGCCGAACGAAAAGCCGGTCGCGCGTCGAGCGGCGGGACTTGTAGTCGACGGCGTAGCGCAGCGTGAACTCCATCCAGTTGGCGTTGGCGACCAGCGTGACCATGGGCTGCACGCTGGCCTTCTCGATCAGGTAGCGGCGCGTCATGGGCTCCCAGGCCCGTTCGGCGGCGCGGGCGTATTCGCCGACCACCTCGTCGGCCACGCGGGTGATCAAGCCACGCGTGGCCGCCTGGTCGCTGCCGTACTTGACCGGCAGCATGATCTCGTCCCACAGGAAGGGAAACTCGCCCGAGTAGTTGAACACCGGCTCCTTGAAGACGAAACTGTTGGCGATGCGCACGATGCGGCCGTTGTACTGGTCGCCCTGAACCCATTCGCCGACCTGCATCACGGTCGTGCGCAGAACGCCGATGTCGATCACGTCACCCTTGATGCCGCCGAGTTGCACGCGGTCGCCCACCTTGTAGAAGCTGCCGAACGACACCGCCACCCATCCGGCGATGCTGGCAATGACCTCCTGCAGCGCAAACGCAATGCCCGCGCCGGCCACGCCCAGCGCCACCGTGAATCCGCCCAGGCGATCGCTGAACGACACCGCCAGAAAGATGGCCGCCGCCGAATAGCCCATGAACCCGACCGCCTTGCGCGCCTGGTAGCGGGTGGTGTTGTCGCTGATGTAGGCCGTCAGGGTCCGGCGCAGAAGCCGGGTGGCCAGCAGCAGCACGGCGAGGCCGACGATGACAAAGGCCAAGCGGGTCACCGCCGGGTCGGCCCACCATCCTTCAACTGCCCCCATCAATGTCTGAGCCATGGATTCCGATCTGCCGCGCCGTCTGCCAGGCGCTTGTGCCTACTGTACTTGGCGCCACCAGCCCGGCCGCGTCGACTGGTTGACCCTGCAGGACTCGATCGGCCGCATCTCTGCGGCCGATCCGGGCCGGCCTGCACCTAAGTCGGGCTCCCAGGAATATGGCGGGGTCCTGGGCCAGAATGGCGTGCAAGGCAGCTGGCCCAAGGAGCTTCTCATGAAGACAGCAAGAGCCCTCAAACCGATCGCCCTGATTGGCCTCGTTCTGGCTTCGCAACTTGGCCACGCCCAAACCACGTTCACGGGCACGAAGCTGCAGCTGCCCGTCGTGGCCGTTGGCAACGAACGCTATGCAGTGGACCTGTCGTTGATCGACGGCGCCAGTCTGACATTCCAGCTCGATCCGAGCTCGGTCCTGAACATTACTGCCGGCGGCGGCACACGGGCCTCGGACCCTGGATTGGCCGGCACCGTGCTGAGCTTGCCCTTGATCCACGTGGGCAACCAGAAATACTCGGCGCTGCTGAACCTGATCGACCCGGTCAGCTATCTCTTCAAGGTGGACCCAGGCTCGCTCAAGCTGCTCGGCAGCAGAACGCCGGCGCCTTTCAAGAACGCCAGCCACATCGTGAGCACGAGCTTCTTTCATTGGTTCGCCGCCAATGGCGGCCAGCTCACGGGGCCGTGGCGACCGCTGGAAGGACGGCAGAACTGGGAGGGCACCGCCACTTGGTGGAAGACCCAGATCAAGCAGGTCATGTCCGCCAACATCGACGTGATCAATGTGCACCTGATTCCGACGACCGAAGAGCGCCGGATCACGCTGTTCATGGGCCTGAAGGAAATGCTCGACGAGGGCTACGACATTCCCAACGTGGCGCCGTTTCTGGACCCGCTCATCACCTGGTACGAAAAGCCCAAGCTGGACCTGGCCACCCAGGCGGGCAAGAAGGAAGTGGCCGATCAGTACATCCGCTTCTACGAACAGTACTTTCAGTATGTGAACCACGCCGACGCGGCGGCGAACATTGCGACCATCGACGGCAGGCCGGTGCTGACCACATGGCACTTCCTTGTCAACATGGTCAACATCGAGACGATGACGCGCGACGACCTGTTCCTGCCGCTGCGCGACCGCCTCTCTTCGAAAGCCTCCTTGTTCGGCAACCCGCCCTACATGGTCACCACTGCACTGAACCTGCCCGTGGTCGGATTCTCCGATGAGCGCGTCCCCACTTTCGAGATCAACGAGTACTACTACGAAGCGACCCACAACGGCGTGACGGCGGCACAGGTCAAACCCGGCTACTGGGATCAGAACGTGCGCACACCCGGCAGCTTCGTGCCTCGGGCCGGCGGCATCCACTATGCCGAGGCGTGGAACAAGGTGCATGCCGGCGTGAACAGGGTGTACATCGAGAGCTGGAACGAGTACGACGAGGGCACCGGGATCTACGCCGGCGCGACCACACCGCCCTACATCGCGCCCGGCAGCCAGAATCCCAGTACCGACATCTGGTCCAACACCAACAACCCGTTCGAGTACATCCACACCACGGCCAAGGGTGCGGCCAGGTTCAACGACACGCCGGCGCTCGATGCACTGATCCTGTTCCACACCATTCCCGCACAACTTCACCGTTCGACGACGGTTGAGGTCAGCGTCACCGTCCGGAATCAGGGCGACGAGTCGTGGACCGGGGCGGCTGGGTTTGGCTTCGCCCAGCTTGGATCAGATCCGGTGGCCTTCAGCCCCGGCGTGATGGTCAACGACACCGCCGACGAGATTCCGCTCTATGGCGGGATCTTCCGGGGCCGGCCAGTGACGCTGAAGGCCATCATCACCTCGCCGTCGACACCGGGGAACTATCTGACCCGATGGCAGATGATGAAAGGCGGGCAGCCGTTCGGCGAGACGATCACCAAGACGATCAAGGTGCTCTGAACCGCCTGCGGTGGATCGTGAGTCGGTCGCCAGTGTCATGTGCCCGACCGCCACCTGGCCTCGCCTGGCATCAACGCCACAGCCAGGTGCGGGCAGACTTGCCTCGGTCAGCGCTTCAGCGGCCGTGCACCAGTGGTCTTGGACGACGGCGACGACCTGCAACAGGCCAAAGCCGGTGCCGATGGCCGATCAGCCCTGCGGCGCCGGCCCGGCCGACTCGTCGATCAGCCCCAGGGCCTCGAAGGTGGCCACACTCGCGCGCGCCGCGTCGGCCGTCGCGCGCAGCAGCGCCAGCCGGCGTTCGAGCGCGCTGCGCTGCGCGTCCAGCACGTCGCCGAAGCCGGCCAGCCCGGCGGTGTAGAGCGCCCGCGACTGCGTCACCGCCTCGTCGGCCTGCCGCAGCGCGCGCTGCAGCACCGCGATGCGCTGCTGGCTCGCGGCGCTGGCGACGAGCGCTGCTTCGACCTCGGCCAGCGCCTGCTGCAGCGTCTGCCGGTAGGCCAGCAGGGCCTGCATCACCCGCGCGCGCGCCGCGTCGCGCTGGGCGTCCAGCCGCCCGCCGTCGAACAGCGGCGTGGTCAGCGAGGCCGCGACCTGGGCGCTGAGCTGCGCCAGCAGCGCACCGCCGCCG
Source organism: uncultured beta proteobacterium (assembly GCA_963706655.1). Classification (GTDB taxonomy): domain Bacteria; phylum Pseudomonadota; class Gammaproteobacteria; order Burkholderiales; family Burkholderiaceae_C; genus Rubrivivax. The sequence continues at coordinate 278,288 of CAVPNN010000014.1, read as the reverse complement.
CCGGTGCCCAGCGTCAGCACGCCCGGCAGCGTCAGCGTCGGCAGTCGCGCCGCGTCGGCGGCGTCGAGTTGCGCTTCGGCGCCGCGCAGCGCCTGTTCGGCGGCGCGCAGGTCGGGGCGCAGCCGCAGCAGGTCGGCCGGCAGCACCAGCGGCTGCGCGCCCTGCAGTTGCGGCAGCGGGGCCAACGGCGATGCTGCCGGGGAGGCGGCCAGCGGCGGCCCGGGCGGCTCGCCGGCGAGCAACTGCAGGGCGCGTGCCGCCGCGCGCGTGGTTTCGGCCGCGGCGAGAGCGTCCGCTTCGGCGGCGGCCAGTTCGCCCTGGGCGCGCAGCGCGTCGAGTTGCGGCGACAGCCCGGCATCGACGCGCACCTGCACCAGCCGGGCGATCTCCCGCTGCAGGCGCGATGGCCGCGGCCTGCTCGGCCTCGGCCTGCAGCGCCTCGCGCCAGGCGAGGTAGGCGCGCGCGGTCAGCGCCGCGGTCGACAGCCGGGCCGCCTGCAGCAGGTGTTCGCTGCGCAGCGCGCCGGCGGCGGCCGAACGTTCGGTCCAGTGCAACGCGCCCCAGAGGTCGGCGTCCCAGTCGAAGGTCAGCGACAGCGACGGCTCGATGCGGCGGCCGTTGCCGCTGGCGCGGCTGTAGGCGTCGATCCGTGCGCCGCCGCTGAGGCTGGGCGCGCGTGCGGCCATCGCGGCACGCAGCAGGGCGCGCGCTTCGATGGCGCGCTCGCCGGCGAGCTGCACCTCCAGGTTGGCCGCCAGCGCGCGCTCGACCCAGCCGGCCAGCGCCGGGTCGTCGAAGCGCCGCCACCAGCGCTGGTCGGCCGGGCCGGGCTGTGGCGCGTCGGCCGGTGCGGCGTGAAAGCGCTCGCCGGCGGCGATCGTCAGCGGCGGCGGCACCGGCGCGCTGGCGCAGCCGGCCAGCAGCATGAGCGACGTGGCGACCGCCCCGCCGACGGCGCGCGGGCCGCATCACGGCGCCTCCCCGGCGGCGGCCATCTCGTCGGCGAGTTGCTGGGCCTGCTGGGCGCGCGGCCGCGCCAGCGGCGCCAGCAGCGTGTAGACCACCGGCGTCAGGAACAGCGTGAAGACTGCCGCCAGCGCCAGGCCGCCGAAGATCACCCAGCCGATCGCCGCGCGCGCCTCGGCGCCCGGGCCGGCGCTCAGCAGCAGCGGCACCGCGCCGAGCACGGTCGAGGCCATCGTCATCACGATCGGCCGCAGCCGCGTCGCCGCCGCTTCGCGCGCGGCGTCGAGCACCGCGCGGCCGCGGTCGCGCAGCTGGTCGGCGAACTCGACCATCAGGATGCCGTTCTTGGCCATCACGCCGACCAGCAGCAGCAGGCCGATCTGGCTGTACAGGTTCAGCGAGACGCCGGCCAGCAGCATCGCGAACACCGCCGCGGCCAGGCCGAAGGGCACGGTCACCAGCACCACGGCGGCGCTGGTCACGCTCTCGAACTGCGCCACCAGCACCAGGAAGACGACGCAGCAGCGCGATCGCGAAGGTGATCGCCACGCCGCGCGAGGTCTCCTCCAGCGTCGCCGCGTCGCCGCAGCAGCAGCAGCCCGGTGTCGGCGGGCAGCGTGCGCGCGGCCAGCGCACGCAGCTCGTCGACCGCGCTGCGCAGCGGCAGGCCCTCGGCCAGCGCGATGTCCATCTCGACCGCGCGGCGCTGGCCGTGGCGGTCGAGCTGGGCCGCGATGGCGCCGTGCTCGAAGCGCACGAACTGCGCCAGCGGCACCGGCCGCCGCCGGCACTGCGCACCGTCAGGCCCGAGCAGGTCCTGCGGGTCGCGCACGGCGCCGGCGCGCGAGCCCAGCATCACCGGCACGCTGCGGTCGTCGACCGTCATGCGTCGCCACCTCGGTGCCGTCGACCAGCGCGCGCAGCGCCGCGTCCAGGCCGTCGATCGGCACGCCGAGGTCGGCCGCGCGCTCGCGGTCGATGCGCAGCGACAGCTGCGGCTGGGTCGCGTCGTAGTCGACGCGCACGTCGGTGAACAGCGGCAGCTCGGGCTCGATCGCGGCGGCCAGCGCGTCCGCGGCCTCGGCGATGCGGTCGTGGTCGTTGCCGGTCACCGCGACCTGCAGCCCGCCGCCGGCGTTGCGCACGCCCAGGCTGTTGCCGCCGAAGATGCGCACCTGCGCGCCGGGGATGCCGGCCAGCGCCGGCTGCAGCCGCGCCGCCAGCGCGGCCTGGCTGACCGTGCGCTGCGACCAGTCGGCCAGCGGCGCGACGATCAGCGCGCGGTTCGGGTCCCACTGGCCGGTGACGGTGAAGACGTTGCGCAGCAGGCCCTCGTCGACCAGCGGCTGCAGCACGCGCAGCGCCTGCTCGAGCTGGCGGTCGGTGTAGGCCAGGCCGGTGCCGTCGGGGCCGGTGAGCAGCACGCGCAGCACGCCGCGGTCCTCGGTCGGCGCCAGTTCCTGTCGAGCTGGCGCAGCCCGAGGCCGGCGGCCGCCGCAGCGGCCAGCGCGACGCGCCAGCACCACCGCGCGCTGGCGCAGCAGCGCCGCAGCGCGCGGTCGTAGCCGGCGCGCGGCGCGCGGCGCCGAGCGCGGCCCAGCGCGGCGGCGACGCGGCCGGGCGCGGCGACGATGTCGATGCGCGAGGCCATCATCGGCGCCAGCGACAGCGCGACGAAGGACGAGATCAGCACCGCGAAGGCCATCACGAAACCGAACTCGGTGAACAGCCGCCCGGCGGCCGACGGCAGGAAGGAGATCGGCACGAAGACCGAGATCAGCGTCGCGGTGGTGGCCAGCACGGCGAAGAAGACCTCGCGCGCGCCGATCACCGCCGCGGCGCGCGGCGCCAGGCCGCCGCGCCGGCGGCGCTGGATGTTCTCGAGCACGACGATGGCGTCGTCGACCACCAGCCCGGTGGCCAGCAGCAGCGCCAGCAGCGTGATCAGGTTGATCGAGAAGCCCATCGCCCACAGCGCCGCCAGCGTGCCGATCAGCGACACCGGGATCGCCACCACCGGGATCAGCGTCGCGCGCCACTGGCCGATGAACAGGCCGACGACGGCGACGACGATCAGCACCGACAGCGCCATGCTGAGCAGCACCTCGCCGATCGCGCCTTCGATGAACACCGCGTCGTCGGAGACGACGCTGATGCGCAGGTCGGGGTCGTCGGCGCAGCCGGGCGAGCGCGCGCGCACGCCGTCGGAGATCGCCACGCTGTTGGCCTGCGCCTGGCGCACGATGCCCAGGCTGACGACGGTGCGGCCGTCCAGGCGCACGTAGGCCTGCGCGTCGGCGGGGTCGAAGTAGACCTCGGCCACGTCGCCCAGCGGGGCGCCGCCGGGCAGGCGCAGCGCGCGCACCTCGCCGGGCGTGGCGAGCGACGCGTTGGCGCGCACCAGCACCTCCTGCTGCGACGCGTCCAGGCTGCCGGCCGGCACGTCGGCGCGCGCGCTGCCCAGCACCGCGATGACGTCGCGACCGCCAGGCCGCGCGCGGCCAGCGCCGGCGGGTCGACAGGCGCACGCGCAGCACCCGCTCGCGCTCGCCGAACAGCGTGACGTCGGCGACGCCGGGCACCGAGACCAGCTCGGGCTCGATGCGGTCCTCGATCGCGCGCGTCAGCGCGTCGATCGGCAGCGTCGCGCTCGACACCGCCAGCTGCATCACCGGCTCGGCGTCGGCGTCGGCCTTGATGACGGTGAGGTTGCGCACGCCCTCGGGCAGCTCGCGCTCGGCGCGGCTGACCGCCTCGCGCACGTCGTTGGCGGCGGTGATCAGGTCGACGTCGGGGCGGAACTCGACGTGCACGCGCAGCGTGCCTTCCTCGCTCGCCGAGCGCACGCTGTAGACGCCGGGCACGCGCGCGGCGGCGGCCTCGAGCACGCGCGTGACCTCGGCGTCCAGCGTCTCCGGCGCGGCGCCCGGGTACTCGGCGCGCACCGAGACCACCGGGCGGTCGATGTTGGGCAGCTCGCGCACCTCGACGCCGCGCAGCGCCGCCAGCCCGGCGATGACGATCAGCAGGTTCATCACGACCACCAGCCAGGGCCGGCGGATGCCCAGGCCGGGCAGGCCGCCGCCGTCGGTGGGCGGGTCATCGCGCCCGCCCCGCGTGTCGGCGGTCCGCTCACGGCGCCGGCTCCACGACCAGCACCGCGCGGCCCGGGCGCAGCCGCTGCACGCCTTCGACGACCACCGGCTCGCCGGGCTGCAGCGCGCCGTCGATCAGCACCGTGCCTTCGAGCCGGCGCACCAGCTGCACCGGCACCTGCTCCGCCTTGCCGTCGCGCAGCACCCAGACATGGCCGCCGTCGCGGCCCCACTGCAGCGCCAGGTCGGGCACCTGCAGATGCGGGGCGCCGGGCAGCGCCAGCCGCACCTTGAACGACATGCCGGGGCGCAGCAGGTCGTCGTCGTTGGGCAGCTCGGCGCGCAGCCGCAGCGTGCGCGTGGCGGCGTCGACGCGGTTGTCGATCTGCGTCACCTGGCCCTCGAAGCGGCGGCCCGGATAGGCCACGCTGGTGGCCCGACCGCGTGGCCGGGCGCACGCGCGCCAGGTAGGGCTCGGGCAGGTCGAAGGCGACCTGCAGGCGGCGCCGGTCGTCGAGCGTGGTGACCACGGTGTCGGGCGTGACGCGGTCGCCGGGGTCGACCTGCGGCCAGCCCGACGACGCCGTCGAAGGGCGCGCGCAGCCGCGGTCGGCGAGCGCCTCGCGGCCTGCGCCTGCGCGATCTCGGCGCGCTGCAGCGTGCTGCGCGCCTCGTCGATGACGCTGCCCGGCACCGCGCCGCTGCCCTCGGTGCCTGCGTAGCGCGCGAGCAGGCGGCGCGCGATGTCGACCTCGGCGGCGGCCATCTGCGCCGCCAGGCGCTCGCGGCGGTCGACCAGGCGCAGCAGCACCTGCCCGGGCGCACCCGCTGGCCGGCGCGAAAGGGCACGCTGGCCACCTCGCCGGCCACGGCCGGCTGCAGCGTCGCCGAGCGCAGCGCCCGCCCGCTGCCGACCGCCTCGACGGTCAGCGCGTCGGCGCCGCACGCGCCGGCGCGACGACCACCGGCACCGCAGCGGCGGCGCGGGGGGCGCCTGCGCATGCGGCCGGCAGTGGCGGTGCAGCCCCAGGAGGCCCGCCGAGGCCCATGCCACGAGCAGCGCCAGCCCGCCCAGCCACCCAGGACGAACCCGGCGCTCGGAGCGGGCGAGCTTGCGCATGGCGCCAAGGGTAGACCAGCCGGGACCGCGGCGGTCATCCGGCGCAACATGGGCCCATCGGCGGTCGGCCCGGCGACCCGGGGCCGGCAAGCCGCCCGGCACAGCGGCGAAAATCCCCGGCATGCACGCACAGGTTCCTGCGCCAGCGCGCCGCGCCCGGCGGGCGGCCGCCATGATCGCAGCGGCGGCCCTGACCGGCTGCGCCTCGGCGCCACCGCAGGCGCCACCACCGCCGGCGCAAGCACCGGCTCCCGCAGCCGGCGCCAACACACCGTCGCAGGCCGCGCTCGACGCCATCGCGCGGCAAGATGGCTTCGACGACTGGGTCGCCGACTTCCGCGCCAGCGCGCGCGCGGCGGGCATCGACGAGGAGACGCTGCGCGCCGCCTTCGACGACGTCCGCTACCTGCCGCGCGTGGTCGAACTCGACCGTGCGCAGCCCGAGTTCACGCGCACGGTCTGGGACTACCTGGACCGCACCGTGACGCCGCAACGCATCGCGACGGGCCGGGACAAGCTGGCGCTGGTTCGCGCCGAAGCCGATGCCGCAGCGGCGCGCTACGGCGTGCCGGCGAGCATCCTGGTCGCCATCTGGGGCATGGAGAGCAACTACGGCAGCAACTACGGCGACATCCCGACCATCGACGCGCTGGCGACGCTGGGCTTCGAGGGCCGGCGCGAGGACTGGGCGCGAGGCCAGTTGCTCGCCGCGCTGAAGATCCTGCAGAACGGCGACATCGACCGCGCGCAGATGATCGGCTCCTGGGCCGGCGCGATGGGCCAGACCCAGTTCCTGCCGTCGAGCTTCCTGGCCTATGCCGTGGACGCCGACGGCGACGGCCGGCGCGACATCTGGGGCAGCATGGCCGACGTGATGGCCTCGACCGCGAACTTCCTGGCGCGCGCCGGATGGCAGGCGGACCAGCCCTGGGGCGTCGAGGTCCGGCTGCCGCCCGGCTTCGACGTCGGCCGGCCGATCGGGCTGCGCCAGTCCAGCGCGCTGTGGGCCGCCGAGGGTGTGCAGGGCGTCGACGGCGCGCCGCTGCCGCAGCTCGCCGACGGCACCGATCCTGCTGCCCGCCGGCGCCCGCGGGCCGGCCTTCCTGGTCGGGCCCAACTTCCGGGCGATCCTGCGCTACAACAACTCGACCAGCTACGCGCTCGCGGTCGTCCTGCTGGCGCAGCGCCTGACCGGCGGCCCCGGCGTGCAGGCGCCCTGGCCACGCGATCTGCAGGCGCTCGCGCGCAGCCAGATGGTCGCGCTGCAGACGGCGCTGAACGAGCGCGGCTTCGACAGCGGCAGCGCCCGACGGCATGATGGGGCCAGCCACGCGCGGCGCGATCCGCCGCTACCAGCGCAGCATCGGCCTGCCGGCGGACGGCTATCCCAGCCGGACCTGCTGCAGCGCCTGCTGGCACGCTAGGCGATGAATTCCGCCGGCGGCATCCCGGCCCGGTTGACGGTCAGACGGAAGATGTCGGGCCGGGCGTAGTGCCCCGCGACGTCGAACGAGCGTCGCGCCTGTGGGGCACGCGCCGGGTCGATCTCCGCGTAGAGCACCTCCTGCTGGCGATGCAGCGGCGCGCTGACCGGGCCACCGAAGGGCTGAACGACGACGGCGTCGCCGTCGCAGATCCATTCGTCGGCACCGAACAGCCGGTCACGCTGCGGGAAGTCGTCCGGGATGTCGCGCGCGTGCAGCGCGGTGGCCAGGCTGACCACCCAGCAGCCGCCCTCGCGCGCGATGTGGCGCAGGCTGGCCTGCCAGCCGTCACCGCAGTCCCAGGTCGGCGTGACCAGGATCTCGAGGTTCTGCGCGTACAGCGCGAAGCGCGCCAGTGGCATGTAGACCTCCCAGCAGATCAGCACGCCGATGCGGCCGACCGGCGTGTCGACGACCTGCAGGCCGCTCGCGTCGCCCATGCCCCAGACCATGCGCTCGGGGTTGGTCGGCATCAGCTTGCGGCGCCGGTTCAGCAGCGTGCCGTCGGGGCCGATCACGACTGCGCTGTTGAAGAGCGTGCTGCCACTGTAGCGGCGGTCGACTTCGTTCATGCCGCAGACCACGGTGATGCCGTGCTCGCGCGCCGCCGCCATCAGCGGCGCCAGCGCGCCGCCGTCGATGTCGACCGCGTTGTCGCGCAGCCGGCCGTGGATCTCGCCCGCCAGCGCCATGTCGGCGCCGGGCTTGAGGCGCCAGATCCAGGTTGGGTAGCCGGGCAGGAAGGCCTCGGGGAAGACCGCGAGCTTGGCGCCCGCGCGCGCCACTTCGGCGATGCTGGCGACCGCGCGCTCGAGCGTGGCCTCCAGGTTCAGCAGGACGGGGGGTTTCTGGATGACGGCAATCTTGTGGTTCACGTGGTACCTCTTGGGGTTCGGTTGATCGGGTCTGGAACGGCCTGGCCTATTCCGGTATCTGCATGCCGGAGCCACCGGCTTCGCTCGGCACGTCCTTCAGCTTGGGCAGCCCGTCGGCGATGCGCAGCACCGACTCCTGGTAGTGCACGTGGAGCGCGGGCCTGAAGTCCAGCTCCGGGATGAGCGCGGCGCAGACCTCGGTCAGGGCCATGTCCGGGTGGTGTGTCACGACGTGGCCCCCGCACTTCGCGCACCACTGGCGGTCGCTGTGCTTGCTCTTGTTGGTGCAGCGCAGGCTGTCCTGGCCGTGCGTGACGCGGATGGCGTCGGGCGGCCACAGGCTGAAGGCACTGACCGGCCCGGCCGACCACTGCCGGCACGATTCGCAATGGCAGTAGCCCATCAAGGCCGGCTCGCCGGTGACGGTGAACTGCACTTCGCCACAGAAACAACGTGCTGAATAGGTCTTGCTCATGAGGGTTCTCCTGGTTGGGGTCAAGGCCGACGGGGCTCGGGTGCCCGCCGGCCCGAGGCAATGACGAGTTCGCAGGGGCCGACGAAGCCGTCCGGCCCTTCGAAGCGGGTCAGCGCCTGCTCGATCTCGGACCAGACGCTGTCCTGCGTCGGTGCGTCGAGCCCACCCAGCATCTGGTGCAGCGCGCCGAACGATTCGCGTTCGAAACGAACGCAGTCGGCCGCCGAGGGCAGCCGCAACGGCGCCGCGAGCACGAGGTCCTCGGCGTCGACGAAGCCGGCCTCGACCAGCGCCTGGCGCAGCACGCCCGGGCTGCCCAGGCTGAACGGGCCCGGCTGGCCCGGCAGGGGCGGCGGCAGCTGGGCGCGTTCGCGGATGATCGACACCGGCAGCGAGAAGAACGCGTTGTTCTGCGGCGTCGAATAGACGACGGCAGCGAAGCGGCCGCCGGGCCGCAAGGCCTGCAGGATCCCTTTCAGCGCGCGCTGCTGGTCCGGAAAGTAGATCAGCCCGACGCGCGAAATGGCGGCGTCGAAACTGCCTGCCTCGACGTCGAGCGACTCGCCGTCCATCACCCGGGTGCCGAGCTGGGCCAGCCCCTGTGCGCGTGCCGCCGCGGCGGCGTAGTCGAGGATGTTCGACGAGATGTCGGTCGCCAGCACATGGCCGTCGGGTCCGACCCGATGCGCCGCCTGCAGGCTCTGGTCGCCAGCCCCGGCCGCAACGTCGAGCACGCGCGATCCGGCGTCGACGGCGGCCATGTCGAGCATGGCCTCGGTGGCCGGACCGAGCCAGCTGCGCAAGGTGCCACCCCAGTCGTTCCAGGCCTTGGCGGCGCTCTGCCATTGTTGGCAGGTGGTGGTCTTGTACAACACGGGGTCGAATCGTTTGGCGGTCATGTCGGACTCCTGGTGGGTTGACGTCGGGGTGGATCGGAAAGCTGGTCCGGGCAACTGTTACCCTGGTCCAGGCCTTCAATCTGACCGCGCACCGTTGTGCCCAGCGTTTGAATCCGCAAGGCCGGCCCGATCACCCTCTTTGGAGAGGAGCTGCCTGAATGTCGTCTGCAGTGGCCGCCAGGCCCGAGCGTCGACTGCCCATCAGGATGCTGGGCGAGTTGCAGGTGGGTCCGCCGGCGGCACCGTTGGCGCTGCCCGCGTCGCGCAAGACGCGGGCGCTGCTGGCCTACCTGGCCGTGACCGCGAAGCTGCACCGCCGTGCAGAACTCTGCACGCTGTTCTGGGAAGACGCGGCCGACCCGCGCGCCGGCCTGCGCTGGAGCCTGACCCAGTTGCGCCAAGCGCTGGGCGAGACGCACCGGGACCTGATCCGCGCCGACCGCGAGACGGTCGGCCTGCGCAGCGAGCACATCGACACCGATCTTGCACAGCTGGCCCTGTGGTCCGCTTCACCGCGCGGCCGCGCTGCAGGGATGGGCGAGGCGCCGAGCGATGTGCTGGCCAGCGTGCTGACCCTGTTCCGTGGCGAGTTTCTCGAGGGCCTGGATCTGCCGGCCTGCTATGCCTACCACGAGTGGTGCATGGCCGAGCGCGATGCCGCCGGTGCCAGGCGCGAACAGATCCTGATCGCGCTGATCGGACACGAGCAGGGCCGGCCCACGCAGCAACTCGCGCGCGCGCGCGCGCTGGTCGCGCTCAACCCGCTGAGCGAGCCTGGGCACATCGCGCTGGTCCGGGCCCTGGTCGCGCTCGGGCGGCACGGCGACGCGCGGGCCCAGCACGCCCAGTGCTGCCGAATCTTCGAATCCGAACTCGGCCTGAAGGCGCCGGCCGGTCTCGATGCGGCGCTGGTCGCTGACGGCTTCACCCCCCGGCCGGGCACGCCCGCGGACCCCGGCACGGCGGAACCGATCGACGCGCCGTTCGCGGGCCCGATCACGGCACGGCTGGTCGGGCGCGAGCAAGAGCTGGCGCAACTGTCCACCAGCGTCGCCCAGCTGCGAACGGCCAAGCCTGCGACGTGTTGCTGGTCAGCGGCGTTCCAGGCATCGGCAAGTCCAGCCTGCTCGACGAGCTGGCCCGCCAGGTCACGGCGGCCGGCGGGCTTGCCCTGCGTGGGCGCGCCTTCGAGGCCGAGCGGTTGCGACCGTTCGGGTTCTGGATCGACGCGTTGCGGGGACTGGGCGAGACCAGGCTGCCGACGCCACTGCAGCCGGTCGGCGCGCCGGGCGCGGCCAGCGGCGACCGCGAACGTCTGTTCGACGCCGTGCGCGAACTGCTGTCGCGGCGCGCGCAGGAAAGGCCGTTGGCGGTGCTGGTCGACGACCTGCAATGGATCGAGGATGCCTCGGCCGCACTCCTGCACTACGCGATGCGGCGGCTGTCGGGTCACGCGGTCTTGTTCGCCCTCGGCGCACGCGCTGGCGAGCTCGAGGACAACGCAGCGGCGCAGCAGCTGGTCGCAATGCTGGCGCAGGAGCGGCGCCTGCGTCGCATCGCGCTCGGGCCGTTGGCCGACGAGGACGCGCGCGCGCTCATCGCCGGCACCAGGCAGGCCGTGGACGTCGCGCGCATCGTCGCGCGTGGACAAGGTCACCCGATGATGCTGCTCGGGCTGGCGCGCGCAGCGGCCTTGCCGGACGCTTCGGCAGGACTGATCGACCATATCGTCGAGACGCGCCTGTCGCGCCTGTCACCGGCGGCATCCGAATTGCTGGACTGGGCCTGCGCGTTCGGGCACAGCGTTCCGCTCGAGGGCCTGGCCGTTGCCCAGGGCGCCGGGCCTGGTTCACTGGCGAGCGCCTTGTCGGAGCTCGAGCGACACGATCTGCTGCGCGCCGCCGGCAGCGACGGCTACACCTTCAGCCACGACCTCGTCCAGGCTGCCGCCTATGGCCGCATTGCCCAGCCGCGGCGCCGGCTGATGCACAAGGCCATCGCGCTCGCGCTCGGCCGGGACATGGAGGCGGCGCCGGACTGTGCGTCCGAGGTGGCCTACCACGCAGGCCTGGGCGCGCAGCACGCGCTCGCCGCGCGGGCGGCGATCTGCGCCGGCGAGCATGGACTGCGCCTGGGCGCCAACCTCGAAGCCGCCGAGGTCGCGCGGCGTGGCCGCCGGCAGGCGGCGCGGGTCGCCGACAAGATGCAGCGCGCAGGGCTGGACATGGGCTTGCTGCGCATCCAGGTGCTGGCCAGCTCTTCGCCGTCGCTGGCGCGGCTGCGGCCGACGGTCGACACGATGACACAGGCGATCGCGGCGGCCCGCCTGAGCCGGCTGCACGACGCGGTCGCCCAGGGCCACTACCTGCTCTCGGTCGTCCACCAGGAGGCAGGGCGGCTCGATGCGGCACGGCAGGCCACGCTGGACGCCGCCGACGCTGCCCTGCAATCGGACCGCCTGGGCCGTTCACGCCAACTGGCCAACAGCGCGCGTTGCCTGGTCGAGCTGGGCCGCGACATCGGCCACGCCCGGGAGCTGATGGCGCAGGCGCTCCAGCTGTCGCAAGCCGCCGGCGTGCACGAGATCGAGGTGCACTGGTGCCAGGGCCTGCTGTTGCATTGGGACGGCGAGCTCGGGCCGGCGCTGCAGTCGATCGATCTGGCGATCACGCTGGCGGCACAGGAGGAGGACCGCTGGCGGCAGTGCAGGTGCCTCGCCGCGGCCGCGATGATCGAACTCGAGCTGCGGGAGCCCGCCGCGGCGCTGGTGCGTGCCGACGCGCTGGGCCTGGCCAGTCGCGAGCAGGGTGACGCGGCCGACGCGCCGCTGGCGCAGGCGCTGTCGGCCATCGCGCGGCGCATGGCGGGCGAGCCGGCGCCCGACCTGGCGACGACCATCGAGGCGCTGCGGTGCGCGGACGACAAGTCCCGCCTCGCTTGCGTGCTGAACATGGCGGCATCGGGCGAGCATTCGAAGCTCGCCTTCGACGCGGCCGGCGGCTACGCGGCCGAGGCGCTGACCGTCGCGCAGGCCATTGGCGACGCCAGCGAGCTTGTGGTTGCGCAAGCGACCTTGATGCGGCTGGCCGTGGCGCAGGCGGGGCGGCGCCCTGGTGCGCGCGAGGTCCAGTCGCTGCGGCTGGCGCTCGACGCGCCGAGTGGATTCAGCGCGCGCGCACAGCGGGCCGCCGAGGAAGCCCTGACCGAGATCGAGCGCGGTCGTGCGGCCCGCGCCAGCCCGTCACGGTGACGAAACGCACGACCACCACTGAACAGGACCGAACCATGCAACGCTTCATTGTCGAGAGAACCTTTTCCCCGCCGATGTCGGATCACGAACTGAGCGAGGTCACGGCGCGCATGGCGCCCTGCCTCGAGCTGTACGACGTGAAATGGATCCGGACCCACCTGTCCCAGGACGGCCAGCGCATGGTCTGCGAGTACGAGGCCCGCGATGCCGAAAGCGTGCGCAAGGTCCAGCACGAGGCGAAGGCGAAGTTCGACCGCGTCTGGCCGGGACAGCTGATCGAGCCCTGAGGCGGCGATGGCGGACGCCAGGGGTCCGGACCTGCCGACAATGGTCTGCGCACACATGCCAGCTCGCGCTCACTTCTCTGGCCAGGCCAACGACACGGCCAGGTCACGCGTGTCATTGGCTCTGGACGGCGATGTTGCCCTTGGACTGTCCGGTCTCGACGCGCGCGCGTCGCGAGCAATCGATCTGTTCGCCGGAGCGGGACAGGCGCGCGAAGCGCAAACAGACGATCCGGGAAGTCCGCACATTGCCGCTCGACCACATCGCCCTGTACCTGCAGATCGTCGATCGGGGCAGTCTTGGCGATGGCGGCCGCGAGGCCTGACTTCGTCGACCTCGGTGTCCGTCGAGATCAGACGCTTCGTGGCGGAGCACCCGGCCATACCGGTCGAGCTGATGCAGTTGGACGGCTCTATCGACATCGCAGTGTCTCATCGCCGACAGCAGCGTGCGCGTGCGCTGTCCGACCGACTCGCGCCGATGCTTCAGAATCTGGCCTGGCCCGGATCGGAACCCGGGCAAGTGCAACCGAACCTGCCATCGAAGCGCGTCGGCTCGCAAGCCGCGTCGCGACACGAATGAAACTGTCCATCTCCGGCGCCCGCTCGGAACTGGGTCGCATCCTGGCGCAGCTGACGCCGGCCGATCAAGGCGCCGCGGTCCACGTCAACCTGATCGGGCAGCAGGCCAATTCGCTGCTGCACGACGGGCATGCCTGGAAGGACTTCGCGCGCACGATGCCCGCCGCGACGCGCCGCGCCTTGCGCTCGGCCAGCGCCAAGGGTGCGACCCGGTTCGTGCACGCCAGCTTTGCCTTCGTGCGCGCCATCGAAAGCGGCGCCACCGTCGATGAACCGCTGCGATCGTGCGTGGCGGCCATCCTCGAATCGGAGGCGCTGGTCCTGGCCGGCCCGCTGCCAGCCTGCGTCGTCCGTCTGGGCTACCTCTACGGGCCGCAAAGCGCCGACCTGCGCGGCTATCGGCAGGCGTTTCGGCTCGGCCGGCCCTACTGGGCGGGCGATGCCGGTGCCTTGCAGCACCACCTCCACCAGTCCGATGGCGCGGGTGCGCTGCTGGCAGCGGCGCGGACGGGCAAGTCAGGCAAGACCTGGTACGCCACCGACGGACATGCCGCCTCGTTCGAGCAGTTCATGGATGGGTTCGCACACCGCGTCGGGCGGGCGCGCCCGCTTCACCTTCCGCTGCACTCGCGCCTGCTGGCCCGCGCCATCATCCGCCCCGAGCACATGCAGCAGACCGCCTTGGCCATGCCGCCGTCCAGGCCCTCGCCGCGGGTGCCCGGATGGCGGCCGCGTTTCACCGACCATCGGGACGGTCTCGACCAGGTCGTCAAGGCGTGGCAAGTCGGGGCGCAGGACTGATCGTGGTCTCGGCGGAGCCGACCGCCAGCGAGCGCAGTTCATCGCCTTGAAGGAAGACCCGCGATCCTTCGACCTTGACCTTGAACTTCACCGTGCAGCCCTCGTCGGGCGCCGCCGCACAACCGTCGGCCAGGCCGATGCTCCAGTTGTGCAGCGGGCAGGCCACGCGGTGGCCGAAGACGATGCCCTGGCTCAGCGGTCCGCCCTTGTGCGGGCAGCGGTCGAGCAACGCGAACACGGTGTCGTCGGCGGCGCGGAACAGCGCGACGTCGCCGCCGCGTTCGCGCGCGACACGGCGGGCGCCGAGCGTCGGAATGTCCTCGATGCGGCAGATAGCAATCCAGCCTTCGCCCTGGCGGACGTCCTGCGCGTTCATGCCGGCTCCCTGGCCGTGGTGTCGGCCGTCACCGCCTCGAACTGGCGCAGGTCGACGCGCGCCTTCTCGGTTTCGAACCACGGGTCGGGTTCGCCCTCCAGGCTGAACTGCAATCGCTGCCAAAGCGCGCGGCGGTTGTCGGCGTCTTCGATCACCTTCCGCTTCACATGGTCCAGGCCGACACGGCCGATGTAGTGCACCGTGCGCTCCAGGTACCAGCCTTCCTCGCGGTACAGCTGCAGGAAGGCGCCGCTGTACTCGAGCACCTCTTCGGCGGTCTTGAGCTTGACGAAGAACTGCGCCACTTCGGTCTTGATGCCGCCGTTGCCGCCGACATGGATTTCCCAGCCCGAATCGACGCCGATCACGCCGACATCCTTGATGCCGCTCTCGGCACAGTTGCGCGGGCACCCCGAGACCGCCAGCTTGACCTTGTGCGGCGCGTACATGCGCCACAGCGCGCGCTCCAGGTCCTTGCCCATCTGCGTCGAGTCCTGCGTGCCGAAACGACACCACTCGCTGCCGACGCAGGTCTTCACGGTGCGCAGCGCCTTGGCATAGGCGTGGCCACTGGGCATGCCGATGGTCTGCCAGACACCCGGCAGGTCCTCCTTCTTCACGCCGAGCAGGTCGATGCGTTGACCGCCGGTGACCTTGACGGTCGGGATCTTGTACTTGTCGACCGCGTCGGCGATGCGCCGCAGTTCGTCGGCCGTCGTCTCGCCGCCCCACATGCGCGGAATCACGCTGTAGGTGCCGTCCTTCTGGATGTTGGCGTGACTGCGTTCGTTGATGTAGCGGCTCTGCGGGTCGTCCTGCGCCTGCTTGGGCCAGGTGCTGAGCAAGTAATAGTTGATCGCCGGGCGGCAACTGGCGCAGCCGTTCGGTGTGCGCCAGTCCAGCATGCGGTACACGGCGTCGATGCTCAGGAGCTGCTCGCGGCGAATGGCGTCGCGCACCTCCTGGTGGCTGAAGTCGGTGCAGGCGCAAAGCGCCTTCTTCGTCGGCGCTTTCGAATAGTCGCCTCCGGCGGTGAACATCAGCAGCTGTTCGACCAGGCCCGTGCACGAGCCGCACGAAGCGCTGGCCTTGGTGTGCTTGCGCACCTCGTCGAGCGTGAACAGACCCTTGTCCTTGATGGCCTTGCAGATGGCGCCCTTGGTCACGCCGTTGCAGCCGCAGACCTCGTCGCCATCGGCCATGCTTGCGGCGCGCGTGACGCCTTCATGGCCGGCGTCGCCGATGTTCGACTCGCCGCTCATCAGCTTGGCGCGGATGTCATGGATGCTGCGCCCCTCGCGCACCAGCTTGAAGTACCAGCTGCCGTCGACCGTGTCGCCGTACAGGCAGGCGCCGACCAGCTTGTCACCCCTGATGACCAGCTTCTTGTAGACGCCGCCACTGGGGTCGGCGAGCACGATCTGCTCGCACCCTGCGCCGCCGGTGAAGTCACCGGCGGAAAACAGGTCGATGCCGGTGACCTTCAGCTTGGTGCTGGTCTGGCTGCCCAGGTAGCGCCCAATGCCGAACTGCGCCAGGTGGGTGGCGCAGACCTTGGCCTGTTCGAACAGTGGTGCCACCAGTCCGTAGGCGATGCCGCGGTGCGCCGCACATTCCCCGACCGCGTAGACGCGCGGGTCGGTGACGGTCTGCAGCGTGTCGCTGACGACGATGCCGCGCTGGCAGTGCAGCGCGCAGGATTCGGCGAGCGCGGTGTTCGGCCGGATGCCGGCGGCCATGACGACCAGGTCGGCCGGGATCTCGCGGCCGTCCTCGAATCGCACCGCGCGCACGCGGCCTTCGTCGCCGGCCAGCAGGGCCTGGGTCTTGGCGCCGATCAGGAACCGGATGCCGCGCTCCTCGAGCGACTTCTGCAGCATCGCGCCCGCGGCGTCGTCGAGCTGGCGCTCCATCAGCCACGGCATGATGTGCACCACGCTGACCTGCATGCCGCGGCGCATCAGTCCGTTGGCGGCTTCGAGGCCGAGCAGGCCGCCGCCGATGACCACCGCATGTCTGTACTTCGCCGCCGCGTCGATCATGGCCTGGGTGTCGGCGATGTCGCGGTAGCCGATGACGCCGGGCAGGTCCGAGCCTGGCACCGGCAGCATGAAGGGTGTCGAGCCGGTGGCGAGCAGCAGGCGGTCATAGGGCACTTCGAAACCGCCCGCCGAGCGCACGGTGCGCCGTGCGCGGTCGATGTGCGTCACCGTTTCGCCGGTGTGCAGCGTGATGCCGTTCTCGGCGTACCACGACAGCGGGTTCAGGACGATCTCGTCCAGCGTCTGTTCGCCGGCCAGCACCGGCGACAAGGCGATGCGGTTGTAGTTCGGGTGCGGCTCGGCGCCGAAGACCGTGATGTCGTACAGATCGGGGGCGATTCTCAGCAGTTCTTCGAGTGTGCGGACGCCGGCCATGCCGTTGCCGACCATCACGAGGCGAGGCTTGTTCATGAATGTGATCCTTGTTTGACCTGTTGAGTCGATGCGGGTGTCGATGGGCGGCTGCCGCTCTGCCGTGCGACCAGCACCAGGACGGCTAGCGCCAGCAGCAAGGACAGTGCCTTCCAGAACAGCAGCGGATGGCGCTCGATCAGCGGCGCGCGCGTGCGCCGCAGGTAGTCGTGGTTCGGGTGGCGAAGGTCGTGCACGAACTCCGACAACGCGTCGTAGCGCTTGTGCGGCAGCGGGTGCACGGCGCGCATCAGCGCACCGTCGATCCAGGCCGGGATGTCTCGTCCCTCGTCCAGAGCGGTGGCATAGGCCAGGCGCATGACCTCGGCCGGGGTGCGCACGCCGGCCACGCGTGTGCCGTAGGGCAGACGTCCGGTGAGCATGTGGTAGGCGATGACGCCGAGCGAGAACTGGTCCGAGCGCGCGCTGCCCTCCTCGCCCAGATAGATCTCCGGCGCGGTAAAGGCCAAGGTACCCAGGTGTGCCGCGGCGGTGCCCGACGGCCGAACCTCGGCCAGGCCGGCCACGCGCGTCGAGCCGAAGTCGATGATCTTCGCGGTGCCACCGGAGTCGATCATGATGTTCTCGGGTCGCAGGTCGCGGTGCACCATTTCCATCCGGTGAAACGCCCTCAGGCCGCGCGCGATCTGCTCGACGATGTTGCGCACTGCTTCCAGGTCAGGCTCTGGATGGTCGCGCATCCATTGCGCCAGCGTGCGGCCGGGCAAGTACTCCATCGCCACGTACAGGTGGCTGCGCGATCGCGTGCGGCTGCGCGGCTGCAGCACATGGGCGCTGGTGATGCGCCGGGCGATCCACTCCTCCATCATGAATCGGTCGAGACCTGCGTTGTCGCCGGCCAGATCGACGGCCGGCGTCTTCAGCACGACCTGGCGGCCGGTGTCGAGCTCGGTGGCGAGATAGATGTGGCTGCGCGCGCTGGCGTGCAACTCGCGCTCGATGCGGTAGCCGTCGAACTCGTCGCGCGCCTGCAGCAGTGGCGGCAACGGCAACGCGGCGCGCGCGCGCTGCAGTTCGCCGGCCTCGTGATCGGGCAAGGCATCGACGCGGACCAGTTGCACGCTGAGGTTGTCGGCGCTGCCGTTGGCAAGCGCCTGTGCCACGATCGCACGCGCCGCCGAATCGAGGTCATCGCCGTGCTCGCGCAGGGCGGCCACGATCTGCGCGCCGTCCAGGTGCTCGTAAACCCCGTCGCTGGCGAGCACGAACAGGTCGCCTCGTTCGACCGGCAGCGCCTGGTAGTCGAGCTCGAGCTGCGCGTGGAAGCCGAGTGCGCGGCTGAGGTAGCTGCGATCGCCGGTGACCCACACGCGGTGGTCCTCGGTGAGCTGTTCGAGCGTATGCCGCTGCACACGGTAGACACGCGTGTCACCGACGTGAAAGACGTGCGCGGTGCGGCCCTTCAGCACGAGCGTGCTCATCGCGCACACGTAGCCGCGGTTGTGATCTTCGCGGTAGGGGCTGCGCCGGCTCTGGGCGTGCAGCCACGAGTTGATGGCCACCAGCACCTGCTGCATCGAGCGCTTGACGCTCCAGGCGTCGGACGTGCAGTAGTAGTCCTGGACGGCGCTGCGCACCGCGGCCTGGCTCGCTTCCTGGCTGACATCGCTGCTGCCGATGCCGTCGGCCAGCGCCAGCACGATGCCCTTCGCGGCGCGCTCGGGCGGTGCCGGCAGGCAGGCGCCGTGGAAGTCCTGGTTCACCGGCTTGCGCCCGCGATCGCTGTGCTGGCCCAGGCTCACTGCCAAGGCCACCGGCAACGTTGCGGGAGCCAGCACGGCGGACACGGCGGCTCAGGCGGCGGCGCGCTTGGGGCCGGTACGCACATGCGTTGCGTACAGGGTCAGGCCGACGAACGCCAGGCCGCCGACCAGGTTGCCGATCACGGTCGGGATCTCGTTCCAGACCAGGTAGTCGTAGATCGAGAAATTGCCGCCCAGCATCAGCCCCGAGGGGAACAGGAACATGTTGACGATGCTGTGCTCGAAGCCCATGTAGAAGAACAGCATGATTGGCATCCACATGGCGAGCACCTTGCCCGACACATGGGTCGAGAGCATGGCGCCAACGACACCGGTGGAGACCATCCAGTTGCACAGCACGCCGCGGATGAACAAGGTCAGCATTCCGGCCCCGCCGTGCGCCGCGTATCCGACGGTGCGACCTTCGCCGATGTGGCCGATTGCCTTGCCGACGGCGTTGGGTTCGGTGCTGAACCCGTAGGTGAAGATGATCGCCATCATCACCGCGACCGTGAACGCGCCGGCGAAATTGCCGATGAACACGAGCCACCAGTTGCGCAGTACGCCCTTGAGCGTGACGCCGGGGCGCTTGTCGATCAGCGCCAGCGGGCACAGCGTGAACACGCCGGTCAGCAGGTCGAATCCCAGAAGGTAGAGCAGGCAGAAGCCCACCGGGAACAAGATGGCGCCGGCCAGCGGTTGGCCGGTCTGCACATTGATCGTGACTGCAAACGCCGCTGCCAGCGCCAGGATGGCACCGGCCATGTAGGCGCGGATCACGGTGTCGCGGGTGGACATGAAGATCTTCGCCTCGCCGGCATCGATCATCTTGGTCACGAATTCGGTGGGCACGAGGTAGGCCATGGCGCATCCTTTTCCGGGTGGTGTCGGATGAACCGAATGCAAAGGCCGTGCCAGGGAGTCGCCACTGCGCCTGCGCACGATTGCGACGCATGCGTGCCGCCACGAATTCCCATGGATGGTGCGCGGCGCCGACGGCCGGCCCTGAGTTGGTGCGGTGCAGCATCAGTTTGCAGCGTTCCCGGCACAGGCGACCCATGCCACGGGCGCCGACGGCAGGCCGCTTGACCCACGGGCATGCTCTCCAACGGGGCGCGCGAACGGGTCCTCGTCGAACTCGCTTCTAGACAGCTGGCGAGACCGACGCCTGGATGTCGAGCGCCGCGCGCCGGCGTCGAACCGTGACGTACAGGGCGCCGACGATGACCAGGTTGACGATGCCGGCGAGTGCCGCGTTGGCGAATGCCTGCGTGTAGTTCCCGCTCAGGTCGAAGAAGTAGCCGCCCTGGTAGCCACCGACGCCGTGGCCGAGCCAGGCGAACACCATGACGATACCAAGCGACGAGGCGCGCCGGGAGACCGGTGTCAGGACCCGGACGCAGACGAGAATTCCGGTCATCACGCCGGCGTAGCCGAAGCCGTAGATGGCGGCAAAGACGTAGTACCCGTTCAGGCTGCCGAAATGGATGAAGCCGAACACCAGCACCGTCTGCCACAGCGACGCGATCATGTAGGCCGGGATCGCGCCGATCAGGTCGGCCAGCTTGCCGAACGCGACTCGGCCGACGATGGCCACCGACAGCATCACGAACAGGACGCTGCCCGAGTCCTGCGGTGTGAAGCCGCGGTCCTGCAGCAAAGGCACCAGGTGCATCAGCGGCACCGACATGCAGGTGCAGCAGAACACGACCGCCAGACTCAGCCAGGCCGTGACGACATGCGGTGGCAGGACGACTTGCGACTCCTGGTCCGGCGCCGTGCCGACCGAGGGTCGAGGCGCGGCATCGACCGGTGCCGGCCTGAGCAGCAGGGCCAACGGAATCAGGGTTGCCAGCGCGATGAGGCCCATCGTGGTGAGCGTGCTGCGCCAGCCGACCGCGCTGATCAGGACGGCCGTGCCGAACGGGACCCCGCCCTGCCCCAAGGCCTGCCCGGCCGAGGCGATTCCCAGCGCGAGCCCGGCGCCTCGCTTGAACCAGTTGCCCACGTTGGCGATCAGCGGCGCAAAGAGCGCGCCCGCGCCTAGGAACCCCGCCAGGAAGAACAGCAGGTAGAACTGCCACAGGGCATCGGCCCAGGCGGCCGCGAGCAGGCATAGGCCGAAGACCAGCGAACCGAACAGGCAGACCGACCGGGTCGTGGTCCGGTCGGCGATCCGGCCCATGACGATGCCACCGAGGGCCAGCCCGACCAGTCCGGCGACATTGATCAGCGAGACGGCGCCGCGCTGCCAGCCGAACGCCTGGTTCATCGGAATGACGAAGGCCGAGAAGCCGTTGACCATCAGGCCCATCGCGATCGCCAGCATGGCCGCCGAAGCGGTCACGATGACCCAGCGGTACAGCGGCTCGGGGGAGCGGTCGGCAGATGCCATCAGGGGTTCCCGCCGCGGCCCGCCGGCCCGCCACGGCGGTCATCACTGGCAATGCCGGAGGCGGCAGCCAATGCCTCGTCCAGATGCTGGCCGAGCCTGTCCGCGCAATCGACGGGATGACTGCTGACGAGGAAATGCCCGGCGCCGGCCACGACTTCGGTGCGGGAGCGGGGCAGCTTCGCGCCGAGCACCGCGGTGAGGGCGACCATCGCGGGATTGGCATGTTCACCGCGGACGAGCAGGACGGGACAGTCCAGTGCAGACAATTCGTTGCCGTCGAGGTCGAATCCGAAGCCGGCGTGCCAGTCGAGGACGTTCGCTGCGGTCGATTGCCGGCAGTAGTCCTGCACAGGCTCCGGCATCGCTGCAAAACTGCCCGCATTGCCCCAGAAGTCGATGATGCGGGCGGCCGCGTCGCGCTCGCCCGCCTGGACGGCCTGCTCGAAGCCCTGGCTCATCCGCAGTGTCTCTTCGTGCAGGGCGGTGTGACCGTTGTGTCGCAGCAGCGCCATCGGATTGGCCTCGAAGAGCGCAAGGCTGATCACCTCGATCGTGCCCGCGAGTGCAGCGGCCAGCGCGACCGTGGCGCCGAAGGAGTGACCCACCAGGTGGACAGGTCCGCCGCCCGCGGCGTGAACCGTCGCTTCGATGACACGCACCTCGTGCGCGATGTCGAAGTCGTCCATGGCGCGTGTTTCCAGTGTCTTGCCGTAACCACACAGGCTGGTGGAGACGAAGCGCCACCGTCGCGGCAGGGACTTCTGGATCGGTCGCCAGACGGCCGTCGTGCTGTAGGAGCCCGGCACCAGCAGCACGGTGGGGCCGCGGCCGGAATCGGCGAAGTCGATGCCATGCACAGCGCGCTGCTGGTCGTTCATGTCGGGTGGCCTTGTCCGGTCCGGGTGTCCGAAGACGGCCGCGCCGCGAACTGATCGCAGCGCGCTGCCTCGATCGGGTGACCGGCAGCGCGGAATCGGGTCGCCGCCGAGGCGAAGAGCGCGCCCGTCCGACCCGCTTTCTCGCCGCGGGCGACGGCAATGTGCGCACGGACTTCATCGTGTGCCGCATGCCAGGCCGGCAGCCGCATCACGACGTCGGCCAGGTAGGCGCACTGGGCCTCGTGCCGCTCGGCAATCTCGATCTCACCGGCGCGCGCCGCAGCGATCGCCGCCGGCACCGCGAACGTGATGCGGCAGCCGGGACAGGTCTCGAGCGGACCGCGCACCGAGGCCTCGGCGTCGTGCATCGCATGCAGTGCGGCATCCCGGTCGTCGCCATGGAGGGCGATCCGCGCGCCATAGATGCGGTCCATCAGGTGAAAGCCGATGTCGGTCTGGCGTGCGAGGTCCAGCGCCTCGTCGAGCAAGACACGTGCATCGGCGCGCCGGCCTTCGTGGTGCGAGAGCTCGGCCAGCCGCTGCAGCGACAGCGCCTCGCCGACGGCGCCACCGATTGCACGGTGCAGGCGCGCGCCTTCGCGCAGATGCTCGCGTGCCGCGCTCAGGTCGCCGGCCAGCCACTCGGCCTCACCGCGCAGCGTGGTGCCGAACGCATGGCCACGCGCGGCGCCGAGTCGCCGCGCCTCGGTGGCCAGGGCATCGGCGAAGGCAATCACTTCCCGATACGGTTTTGCGCCGTACAGGAAACGCTGGGTGATGCACAGGTGACCATCGAACACGCGCACGGCCAGGTGCGGCACCTGGCTCGTTTCCTGCAGATCGGCCCAGACACTCTGGTGAAGCTCGCCGCGCGCGTGGGCGGCCGCCGCCTGCGCCCAGGAGGCGACCACGATCGACGCGGTGTCGCCGGACTGCAGTGCCAGCCGGCGCGCCAGCGCGGCCTTCTCGGTCCCGATCGCCGGGTCGGTCGCGCCGAGCGCGGCGGCGCCGCTGTAGGCCAGGGCTTCGCACAGACGGCCCTCGACGCTGGTCGGGCGCAACCCCTTGAGCAGCTCGAGTGCGCCCTTCGGGTCACCGAGCTTGACCTGGGCCAGCGCCGCCTTGGCAAGCAGGTCATGGGCCGACGATTCGCCCGCGACGTCGGCCGCCATCCGGTAGGCCGCGAGTGCGGCTGGATCGCCTTGTGCGTCCAAGGACTCGGCGCGCAGCCTCAGGGCCTCGGCATGATCGGGCTCGGTGCCGAGCAGAAGCTCAAGGTGGCGAAGCGCCTCGGAGAATGCGGCCAGTCGCACGGCATCGCGGGCGGCGGCGAGCAGCCAGGGCACGGCCTCGCGCGGATTGCCGGCGGCCTGCCAGTGGCGCGCGATCTCGGCCGGTGCCGCATCCTGATCGGCCAGCAGCTCGGCGATCGACCGGTGCATCACCACACGGTGGTGGGGCGCCATGTGCTCGACCAGGACTTCGCGCACGAGGTCGTGCCGGAAGCGGTAGCGGGTCCCGGCGGGCACCAGCACGCCCGCCGTCAGGCAGGCATCGAGCGTGTCCATGGGGGAAGTCTGTGCGCTGGCCGCGACCGCCTCGACGGTGGCGACGTCGAAGCGGTCACCGCACAAGGCGAGCCACTTCAGCAGCGTGAGCGCCTGTTCGGGCACGTCGCACAGTCGCTCGAGGATCGCGTCGGCCACGCTGGTCGGCAAGTGACCATCACCTGCCGACGCAGCACACCGGGCCAGCTCGATTGCGGCGAACGGGTTGCCTTCGGCGGCAAGCAGCACGCGCGCGACGGCCTCGTCCTCGAGCGGCGCCGTCGTGGTGCGCAGCACCAGGCGACGGCACTCGTCGTCATCCAGCGGCGCCAGATCGATCAACTGGAGTCTGCCGGCGCCGTGCTGGCGGGTGATGCCGCGGGCCAGGGTCGTGCCTGGCGCCGCAGGCCGCGCTGACAGCAGCACACAGGCCGGCGCACCTGCCATCGCAATCTGCAGCAGGACATCGATGTCGGCGTCGTCGGCCAGGTGCGCGTCATCGACCTGCAGCAGCAGCTCGGCGCCGGCGGCGAAGGCCAGCAGCAGGCGCCGGATGGCCCCGACGACCTGGTGGCGACCGAGCGGTCCGGGCAGCGGATCGGCCGGCGCGGCCAACGGGTTGAGCAAGGCCAGCACGTTGCGCGCACCCGGGCCGATGTGGTCGAGCAGACCGCGGTCGGCCAGCAGCAGGTGTTCGGCGATCGTTGCGACGACAGCGTAGGCCCGGCCGGCGCGGGCGACCTCGAAGTGAAGCACTTTCCAGTCGCGTGCACGGGCCTGGAGCGCGACCTCGCGACAGAGCGCGGTCTTGCCGATGCCGCCGGCACCGAGCAGCACGATCGCGCCGGGTCGCTGATCGGCCGCCTGGCCGAGGCAGGACATCACTTCGGCGAGCGGTGCGGCGCGGCCGACGAAGGCCGGTGTGGGCGCTTGCAGGCCGGCCAGGCAGCGCTCGTACAGCAATTCGGTCTGCCGATCGGGCGCAACGCCGATCGACTCCTGCAGCGCCTCGCGCAGGCTGGCATACCAGCGCATGGCGGTGGCGCGGTGGCCGGACTCGAGGGCGCGCTGCATCAGCGCGCGGTGCGCGGGCTCGTCGGTGGGCTCGAGCCGCGCCAGCGTCTCCCACTGCGCGCTGGCGCGCAGCAGGTCGACGTAGCGGGCATGCAGGCGCTCGCGGGCGGCTTCGGTCCACGGCTCGTAGCGTGTGCCAGGCAGCAATGCGCCGGCGTAGGCGCGCGCGGACTCGGCACATTCGGCGCTGTCGCGCCGGGCCAGTGCAGCGTCGGCGGCGTGCTCGAAGCGCTCGGCATCGACCGTGACCGGCCTCTCCGGCCACAGTGCGACCTCGCCGCGCTGCGCGACGATGCCATCGTGGCGTCCGAGGGCCTGGCGTGCGTGGTGCATTGCCTTGCGCAGGTTGGCGGCGCCGGCATCGGGGTCGAGCTGCGGCCACAGGGCGTCGATCACCTGATCGCGCGTCAGGCGCCGCTGCGGCTGCAAGCTCAGCAGCTGCACCAGATGGGTCGCGCGCAGGCTGGGCCAGCGCTCGGCTGGCAGTTCGACGCCGTCGACGCAGACCGCGAAGCGGCCCAGCAGCTGAACGGCCAGTTCCGCCGGCGTGTCAGCCGACGGCCACTGTGGTGCGGTGTTCATTCGACCCAGTGTGGCGGCGACCGGGGCTGTCCGCAAGCGCGGTCGGCCAGGAACGGTTCAGGAACGCCGCCCGGGCATCGTGGTGTCACGCCGGAATGACCGGCGCCCATCACAGCGGAGAAGCATCATGACCATCCGAGACCTGCCTCGAGTCCAACCGGCCGGCGCGCCCGTGACCCCGATCCTGTCGCCGACGACCCGACCCGAAGACGACCGCGAGCCGCGGCATGCGCGCACGCCCGCCGACCAGCGCGACCTGCCCGATGACCCAGGTGCGATCGAGTACGCATCCTGGCTCGTCTTGCTGCGCATGCACGCCGGCTGACCCGACCCAGACGATCGAGTTCGAATCACTTGAAGGAGACACGAAGATGAGCCAGACCACGACAACGCTCTACGAGCGCCTGGGCCGCCGCGAAGGCATCGCCCAGATCACCCGCAGCCTGCTTCAGAACCACATGGCCAATCCGTTGGTGAAGACCCGGTACGAGAACAGCGAGGACCTGGTGCGCGTCGAACGGCGCGTCGTCGAGTTCTTCTGCGCCGGCTCGGGCGGTCCGGAAGCCTACAGCGGGCAGGACATGGTGAGCACGCACCGCGGCATGAACATCAGCGAGCAGGAGTTCGTCAGCGTCGTCGACGACGCCATGGCGGCGCTGGAGTCGCACGGAATCGACCCGGCCTCGCGCAACGAGGTGCTGGGCATCCTGTGGTCGCTCAAGGGCGAGGTGGTCCGGGTCTGATCGCTCGGCAAGGTCGACGCGCCAGGTTGATGGCGCGGTCAGCCGCGCAACAGCTCGGGCCTGGAGCGGATGATCTGGCGCGCCTTGCGCACTGCGTAGCCGAGTGCCTCGTCGGCGCTCGCCCAGCGGTGCCCGCAGGCCAGGCGATCGTCACGGAACGCCTCGCGCATGGGGTCGCCCTTGTGGTGCTGCACGACGAGGGCGGCGGTGTAGCCGTCCCCGACCGGCGACTCGACGGCGCCGGCGTAGATGCGGAACTCTCCTTCGCGCGCTTCCTGGAACTGCATGCGGCCTCCTGATGTCGGGTCAGGAGCATCGTGCGCGCCGGGCGAATCCCGGCAAATCGACCGCATGGGGGCCCCCCGATGGGGGATGCCGCCGGTCCGGCACCCGATCCGCGCCGGGGACCCGGCAAGCGGATCGGTGACGCCGTCGGTCCAGGTGGACGATGATGGCGGCTCGTTCAACGTCGGACCTTCCCCATGAATGGTTATCTGCGCCTTCCCAGCCTGTCCGCGGACATGGTGGCCTTTGTCTGTGACGATGACCTGTGGACCGTCGCGGCCGACGGTGGCGTGGCCCGGCGCCTGACCGCCGGGTTGGGCGAGCCCGGCGCCTCGGCTCTCTCCGCCGACGGCCGCTGGCTGGCCTACACCGGACGCGACGAACACCACGCCGAGGTCTGGTGCATGCCGGCCGCCGGGGGCCCGGCGCAGCGCCTGACCTGGCTCGGGGCCGACACCCAGGTGCGCGGCTTCCTGCCCGACGGCAAGATCCTGTTCGTCAGCACGCATGGCCAGCCGTTCACGCGCCACCACCATGCGTTCACGGTCGATGTCGAGGGGGGGCTGCCGCAGCGCTTGCCGCTCGGGCCGGTCAACCATCTGGCGTTCGGGCCGAACGGGGCGCGGATCATCGGCCGCAACACGGCCGACCCGGCGCGCTGGAAGCGCTACCGGGGAGGCACTGCGGGCCATCTGTGGGTGGACGCGGCGGGCGACGGTGAGTTCAACCGCCTCGATCAGCTGCCGGGCAACCTCACCTGCCCGATGTGGCTCGGCGACCGTCTGTGGTTTCTGTCCGATCCCGAAGGGGTGGGCAACCTGTACTCGTCCCGACCCGATGGTGGCGACCTGCAGCGCCACACCGACCATTCCGACTTCTATGCCCGCCACGCACAGACTGATGGTCGACGCATCGTCTATCAGTGCGGCGCCGATCTGTGGCTGTTCGACCCGGCACTCAATCAGACGCGCCGGCTCGAGGTCAGTGTCGCGGGCCACCAGGCGCAGCGCAGGCGGCGGCCAGTCGTGACGGCCGACCACCTGGCCGGCGTGCGCCTGCACCCGCAGGGCCACAGCCTGGCCCTGGACGTGCGCGGCAAGCTCGTGAGCTTCGCGCTCTGGGAGGGCGGTGTGCGCCAGCATGGACCGAGCGACGGTGCCCGTCTGCGTTTCGGGCATTGGCTGGCCGATGGAGAGTCGCTGATCGCCGTCAGCGACGCCGGGGGTGAGGAGCATGTGGAAATCCACGGCCCGGACGGACATGTGCACGAGCTGCCCTGGACGCCGGCCGAGCTCGGGCGCGTGACGTCGCTTGCGCGCCGCGCCGGTCGGGACGCGGGTGGCGATTGCCAACCATCGCAACCAGCTTCTGATCGGAGACGTCGTCAGCGGTGTGCTGGCGGCGGCCGATGCGAGCGAATTTGGCCGCATCGACGACCTGGCCTGGTCGCCCTGCGGTGGCTGGCTGGCCTATGCGACCCAGGCCGACGCGCGCCATCGCGCCATCAAGCTGTGCGACATGAGCGGCGGTCAGCTGACGATGGTCACGCAACCCGAATTCCAGGACTACGCGCCGTCGTTCGACCCCGACGGCAAGTACCTGTACTTCCTGTCGATCCGGACCTTCGACCCGGTCTACGACAACGTCCAGTTCGAGCTCAGCTTCCCGCGTGCGGCGAGACCCTACCTGATCGCACTGCAGGCCGATGCGGCACCGCCGTTCGAGCCCTTGCCGCGTGGCATGAAGGAGGACAAGGCGCATGACAAATCGGCCGATGCCGGCAGCACCACCGCGCAGTTGCGCATCGACCTGATCGGCCTGGCGCGCCGCATCGCGCCGTTCCCGGTTGCCGAGGGCCGCTTCGGGCAACTCGCCGGCATGGGCGGCGGCAAGGTCCTGTGGACCCTGCAGCCCATTGCCGGTGCCCATGGACGCGGCGGGCACAAGGAGGGGCCGGGCCAGTTGCAGCGTTTCGATTTCGCGAGCGGGCGCGCCGAGACCATGCTGGAGGAGGTCGACCATTTCGTGCTGTCCCATGACCACGTCACCTTGCTGGTGCGCGGAGGCAACGACTTGCGCGTCGTCTCGGCCGAACGCGAGATCGAGACCGAGGAGACTGACGAGACCCCGTCGCGCAAGAGCGGCTGGATCGACCTCGAGCGGGTGCGGCTGTCGATCGATCCGCAGGCCGAGTGGCGCCAGATGTTCCGCGAGGTCTGGCGTCTGCAGCGCGACAACTTCTGGGTCGCGGACATGTCCGGGGTCGACTGGAACGCGGTCTACGAGCGCTACCTGCCGCTGCTCGACCGTGTCGCGACGCGCGCCGAGCTGTCCGATCTGATCTGGGAACTGCAAGGCGAGCTCGGCACCTCGCATGCCTACGAGATGGGTGGCGACCACCGCAAGCCCCCGGCCGTGGCCCTGGGCCAGCTCGGTGCCGACCTGCGCTTCGTGAGCGACGAGGAAGGCTATGCGATCGAGCACATCGTCGGTGGCGATGCCTGGGATGCCGGCGCCGACTCGCCGCTCGCGGCGATCGGCGTGCAGGCCCGGCTCGACGAGCGCATCGTCGCGGTCGGCGGGCTGCGGGTGTCGCGCCGGCGGCCGCCGCAGGCGCTGCTCGTGCAGCAGGTCGATGCCAAGGTCGAGCTGACCCTGGCGTCAGCGGTCGGCACGCGGCGCGTGCTGGTCCAGACCCTGGCCGACGAAGCCCCGGCGCGCTACCGCGAATGGGTCGAGCGCAACCGCAGCTGGGTTCACGAACAGAGCGCGGGCAAGGTCGGCTACTTCCACCTGCCCGACATGATGTCGTCCGGTTTTGCCGAGTTCCATCGCTACTTTGCCAGCGAGTGCGACCGCGACGGCCTGATCGTGGACGTGCGCTTCAATCGTGGCGGGCATGTGTCGGAGCTGTTGCTGGAAAAGGTGGCGCGCCGGCGCATCGGCTACGTGATGGCGCGCTGGGCAAGGCCGACGCCCTACCCGGACGCGTCGGTGGCCGGGCCGGTGGTGGCGCTGACCAATGAACATGCGGGATCGGATGGCGACATCTTCTCGCATGGTTTCAAGCTGATGAACCTGGGCACCCTGGTCGGCCGGCGCACCTGGGGCGGCGTGATCGGCATCTGGCCGCGCCACACCCTGGCCGACGGCACGACGACGACCCAGCCGGAGTACTCGTTCTGGTTCAAGGACGTCGGGTGGGGGGTCGAGAACCATGGCACCGAGCCCCAGGTGGACGTGGACATCGCACCGCAGGACGCGGCCGCCGGCCGTGACCCGCAACTCGAGGTCGCGCTGGCCACGGTGCGCGCCGCAATCGAATCCGAAGGGGTCAGTCGGCCGACGTTCACCGAGCGACCGGACCTCGGCCGCCTGCCCTTGCCGCCGCGCGCCTGATCAGCGCGTGGACGTGCCCGGGGGGGCGGTGAACAGCTTGGCTGCACGCCCCTTCAGTTCGAGCAACTCGCTCGGCGTGACCGAGTAGCGGCCGGTGACGGCGTTGACCTCGACCCGGAACTCCACTTCCTTGCTGCCGTTGGACAGCACGCCGCAGGTGAACTCGTAGTCCTCGCGCTCGGCCGGCAGGCCCTCGTCGGCGACGTCGTAGTCCTCGTGCTGGACCTCGTAGATGTCGCCGCTGGCGAGGTCGAGAATGCCTTTGGCGCGCACGACTTCTTCGCTGAGTTCGTCGATGATCACGATTGGCAGCTTCAGGTCCACGGCGCGGTCCTCGTTGTGTGGGGCCGCGAATTGTAGGCGTCGACCCGAAATGCCCGCCCGCGCAGTTACCAGCGTGCCCCGAACTGGCGCCGCAGCTCGTCGATCCGGGCCTCGGACAGCGGCACCGGGCGCGCCGGGCTCATCAACCACAGGCGCGCCGTCTCTTCGAGCTCCTCGAGCACCGCGCTCGCTTCGGCCGGGCTCGCATGCCAGACCACCGGGCCCAGGCGATCGAGCAGGACCGCACGCACGGGGCGGGCCTCGATGCGCGCGGCCACCTGGACTGCCACGGCCGGGTCGCCGGGCCGGTGATAGGGAATCAGCGGCACATGGCCGACCTTCATCACGAAGTAGGGCGTGATCGGGGGCAACACGTCGTCGACATCGGCCGGTCCGGCCAGGGTCAGTGCCACCAGATGCGTGCTGTGGGTGTGAATCACACAATTCGCATCGGGTGCCGACGCATAGATCTGCCGGTGCAGCGCGAGCGTCTTGCTGGCCCGGTCGCCGCCGGTCTGGCGGCCTTGCAGGTCGGTGCGTGCCAGCCGCGCCGGATCGAGCGTTCCCAGGCAGGCGTCGGTCGGGCTGATGAGAAAGCCGTCGGACAGGCGCACGCTGATGTTGCCGGCGCTCGCATGCACATACCCGCGATCGAACAACGACCGGCCGACGCGGCAGATCTCCTCGCGCAGGGCAGACTCGGTCATGTCAGGCGGTCGAACGCGTCGACAAAGAAGCGGGGGCTGCCGAAGTTGCCCGACTTCAGCGCCAGATGCAAGGGCCCTTGCGACGCGTGGCACCAGGGCACGCCAGGGTCGATCTGGGGCCCGATGCGCAACTGCGTGATGCCCAGCGCCTGCACGCAGGCGCCCGAGGTCTCGCCGCCGGCCACGATCAACTGGCCGACGCCGGCTGCGACCAGGCCGACGGTGATGGCGGCCAAGGTGTCTTCGATCAGGGCGCCGGCACGGGCGGCGCCGAGTTGTGCCTGCACGGCCCGGACGCGCTCGGCGCCGGCGGTGGCATAGACCAGCAACGGCGCCTGGCCGAGCCGCTCCCGGGCCCAGGCCAGCGCCTCGGCCGCGACGTCGCGCCCGGCGGCCACCTGCAGGGCATCGACCGCGAAACCCGCCCCACCTTCGCTCAGGAAGTGCGCCACCTGGGCATTCGTGGCCGCCGAACAGCTGCCCGAGACGATGGCCCGATGCCCGCTCGGGGCGGGCAGCCGCGACGCTTCAGCGCCCGGCGACAGGCCGTGCAAAGCGGGGATGCCGATCGCCAGCCCGGAACCGGCCACGACCAGTGGCAGCGCCGCGCTGGCGCGTGCGAGCTGGTGCAGGTCGTCATCCGCCAGCGCGTCGACGATGGCCAGGCCGACTCCGGCGGTGTGCAGTTCGCCCAGCCGGCGCAGGATGGCGTCGGCACCGTCGCGCACGCAACGGTGGTCGACCAGTCCCACGCGGTGCGTGGGCGATTGGGCCTGCAGCACGCGCACCAGATTGGCATCCGTCATCGGCGTCAGCGGGTGCGCGCGCATGGAGCTGTCGGACAACAGCTGATCCCCGACGAAGAGGTGGCCCATGTAGACCGTGCGGCCGTTCTCGGGGAAGGCCGGCGTCACCGGGACCACGGTCGCCCCCACCAGCGTCATCAGTGCCTCGGCCACCGGGCCGATGTTGCCGCGCGGCGTCGAGTCGAAGGTCGAGCAGACCTTGAAGTAGAGCTGGGTCGGACCGTCCTGGCACAGCCAGCGCCCGGCTGCCAAGGACTCGGCCACCGCTTGCGCGACCGGGGCGGTGCGCGACTTCAGGGCCACGACGACCGCGTCGGCATCCGGCAGCGGACCGTCGGGCACGCCGAACACCTGGACCGTGCGCATGCCGGCGCGCACCAGGTTGTTGGCCAGATCGGTGCCACCGGTGAAGTCGTCGGCGATGCAGCCGAGCCTGATGGTCATGGAGCGACCCGCAGGTATTGCCTCACGGTCTTGTGCTCGACCCAGTCTGCGGTGCTCTGGTTCATGGTCAGGAAATGGGGCGTTCGAAGATGGGCCTGGACCGCCGCTTCGTCGTCGTACAACTCGTACAGGAAGAACAGGGCCGGATCGGCCGGGTCGCGGCAGACGTCGAATTGCCGGCAACCGGGTTCGGTGTCGCGCGAGGCTCGGGCGTTGTCGGCGATCGCCTCGGCGAACCGGTCGAGGTAGGCGGGCTTGATCCGGAATTCGACGATCAGGGCTTGCATGGGGAGCGCACTCACAGCGACTGGATGAACCGTGGCAGCCAGGTCGACAGCCACGGTATGTAGGTGATCAACAGCACCACCGTGAAGGTCGCCGCCATCAGCGGCCACAGATGGCGTGTGATCTCGCCGATGCCGGCCCTGGCCAGCTTGGCGGCGACGAACAGCGTGCCACCGACCGGTGGCGTGTACAGCGCGATGGCCAGGTTGGCCGTCATCACCACGCCGATGTGCACCATGTCCATGTTGAAGTGCTTGGCCAGCGGCAGGAACAGCGGTGCGCTCAGCAGCATGGCCGGCAGCGGCTCGATGAAGATCCCGAGCAGCAGCAGACAGATGTTGAACAGCATCAGGAACATCCACGGTTCGGTCGCGACGAGCTGGATCCACTCGGCCATCTGAACGGCAACCTGCTCGACGGTGATCAGCCAGGCCATCGCACCGGTGGCGCCGATCACCAGCATCACGGTCGCACTCGTGACAAAGGCATTGAGCAGCATCTGCGGGATGCGCTTCCAGGTCAGATCGCGGTAGTAGAAGAGCGATACGACGAGACCGTAGACGACCGCAACCGCGGCCGACTCGCTGGGCGTGAAGGCGCCGGTCCAGATGCCGCCGATGATGATGATCGGCATCAACAGGGCTGGCCCGGCGTCGCGCGTGGCAGCCCAGATCTGGCGCGGGCTCGAGCGCTCCTCGCCGTCGTCGACGCCGCTCTTCTTGCCGTGCCACATGCAGACGATGATCAAGGCCACGGCCGAGGCCAGCGCCGGCAGCAGCCCGGCCATCGACAAGGTGCGCATCGACACGCCCGAGATGAAGGCGTAGATCAGGAACGGTATCGACAGCGGCATCAGCAGCGCGATCGTGCCGGCCACGGCCAGCAACGCGGCGGCAAATCCGCGCGAATAGCCGCGCGCGATCATCGCCGGAATGACGAGCGAGCCGATCGCGGCGGTGTCGGCGATGGCCGAACCCGACACGCCGCCGAACAGCGTGCAGCTGATCACGGTGACGACCCCGAGGCCACCCGGCAGCCAGCCGAACAGCACGCGCGCGAATTCGACGATGCGCTTGCCGACACCGCCCTGCGCGAGCAGTTCGCCAGCGAAGATGAACAGCGGCACCGCAAGCAGGATGAAGGGCTCGACGCCGCCGATGAAGGACAGGAAGATCGTCTCCAGCGGGTGGCCCAGGTCCTGCCACCAGATGATGCCGACTGTGGTGATCAGGATCGAGAACAGCAGCGGCACGCCGGCCAGGGCGATGACGAAGAAGACGCCGAACAGGGTCAGGGCGAGCACGGTCAGTCCTCGTGTTCCGGCGCGTAGCGCTGGGCGCGCGGCACACCGCGCAGGATCTGCCACAGGTCCCAGGCGACGAACAACGCCATCAGCGTGCAGCCGACCGCCATGCCCATGTACTGGATCGCCATCGGCCACTCGAGCACGGTGAGCTGGTTGCCCCAATTGCCGTTGACGAGCGACCAGCCGAAGCGGACCAGGATGACGAGCATGGCCAGGCATGAACCCTGGACCGCGGCGTCGGCCCAGCGCCGGCGAGCCGGTTCGAGCTTGTCGATGAACTCGGTGATCGTCATGTGCGCTCCGCGCTGGGCGGCGCAGGCGCCGCCCAGGAAGGTCACCCACACCATCAGCAGTTCACCGAACTCGGTGACCCAGGCCAGATCCTTGTCGACCAGATGCAGCGATACGTTGATGAAGACCATCGTTGCCATCGTGGCGCCGATGACGATCACGACCCAGTCGACCGCGCGGCCGAGCAGGCGGATCGGCAGCGGCGCGGCGGCCACCGGCGTCAGAAGCGGTGCGGTGGCCATCGGTCCTACTTGACGCTCTTGCGCACCATCTCGGCGTCCTTCAGGAACGCGTCGACGTCCGCGCCATACTTCTCGCGTGCCTTGCCGTAGACCGGCTGCACCGCCTTGCGGAACGCCTCGACATCGGGCTTGGCGTTGACCTTGGCACCCTTGGCCGCCATCTCCTTGAGCTGGTTGGCGTCGTTGCCCGAGATCATCTCGCGGCTGAACTTGGCCGAGACCTGGGCCGCTTCCATCACGGCCTTCTGGTCGGCCGGCGAGAGCTTCTGCCAGGTCTTCTCCGAGATCGTCAGCGGGATCGGGCTGTAGACATGGTTGGTCAGCGTGACGTTGGGCGCGACCTCGTAGAACTTGTTCGAGAAGATCGTGTCGACCGGGTTTTCCTGGCCGCTCACTGCGCCTTGCTGGATCGCGAGGTAGACCTCGGGCAGCGGCATGATCTGGATGTTGAAGCCCATGGCCTCGAGGGTCCAGCGCATCATCTCGTTGGGGAAGGTGCGCAGCTTCTTGCCGGCCGCGTCGGCCGGCGAGTTCAGCGGGTCCTTGGTCGTCATGCTGCGGAACCCCGCCTCCCAGGTCGACAGGAAGCGGAAGCCCTTCTCGGGCGCCTTGGCGAACTGCTCCTGCAGCCACTTGGACTCGTCGTACAGCTTCCAGCCCTGCTGGTAGCTGTCGACCAGGAAGGGCATCATGGTCAGGTTCAGGGTCGGTACGTGGGGTGCGTAGGAGCCCGTGGAGGAGACAGTGAAGTCGATGCCGCCGAGCGCGAGCTGCTCGATGTTCTTCGGGTCGTTGCCGAGCTGGCTGCAGCAGAACACCTTGACCTGGTAGCGGCCCTGGGTGAGCTCCTCGACCTTCTTGGCGAACACCTGGGCCGCGGCCTGGCGGGCGCCGGCCTGCTGGTCGGTGTGGCTGAATTTGAGGATGGTCTGCGCCGATGCGGCCGACGCGAGCGCGAAGGCGGCTGCGGCGAGTGCGACTTGGGTCAGTTTCTTCATCTTGGTCTCCTGGGTCAGTGGCCTTCGATCTCGAAGGGGTTGAAGTCGGCCAATGGCACGCGTTGGCCGCTGGCATGCGAGTGATAGATGGCCGCCTGCACGTGCAGGTTGACGAGGTAGTCTTGGGCGCTGTTCTCGAGCGCCGTGCCGTCCCGGAGGTGGCGCAGCACATGGGACTGCAAGGCGGTGCACGCTCCGTTGAAAGCACCGCGCTGGTCGTGCGCATAGCCGTGCTCGGTCTCGGCACCGTGATGCGGCTTCCACCACAGACGGCCATCGCCGTCGAGCCGCATCACGCCGTGTTCGCCCTCGAGCCACATCTCGCCCATCGTGCGTCGGGGGTCCTGCGCGACGTGGTCGTTGAGACGGTTGCCGTCGAACAGGCCGGTGCAGTCGTCGACGAACTCGAAGATCACGAGCGCGGCGTCTTCACCGGCGATGACCGGGTTCAGGCGGCGCAGGCGTGCAGTGACAGCCACCACCTCGCCGCACAGATAGCGAAAGGTGTCGATGTAGTGCACGCCGGTTTCGCGCACCAGCAACTGCGGCATGGTCCGGAAGTAGGGCTGCCGGTCGAGATAGGCCTGCGCGCCCTGGCCATCGCCCGGGCGCAGGCGGAATGTCACGCCGTGCAGACGTCCGAAGTGACCCGTGTCGAGCAGTCGCCGGCATTCGCGGAACCAGGGCATGAAGCGGAAGTTCTCGTGCACCACCAGCGGCACGCCATGCGACCGTGCCGCCGCCGTCATGGCCTTGGCTGATCCGAGGTCGATCCCGAAGGGCTTCTGGCAGATCGTCGGCAGGCCGCGCGCCAGCGACGCCAGCACCGGCCCCGGCTGAGCCGCGGGCGGCAGCACGACGTCGACCAGATCGGGCCGCAGGCTGTCGAGCATCTGCTCGACATCGTCGAAACAGCGATCGATGCCGAAGCGTGCGGCAAGCGTCTGGGCGCGCGAAAGGACGATGTCGCACAGGCCGACGACCTGCGCACCCGCGTCGCGCCAGCCTTCGAGCTGGAACGCGGCGAAGTAGCCGGCACCGACCATGGCGATGCGTGCGCTCATCGCATCACAGCCGCTGCGCGATGGCGCGCGCGATGTCGACCGTGCCGCTGCGGCCACCGAACTCGCGCGGGCGCACGGCGCCGGTCTCGAACGCAGTCCGCACGGCGGACTCGATGGCCCGTGCGCCATCGGCCAATGCCGGGTCCGAATGTCGCTGGGCAAGCCAGTCGAGCATCAGAGCCACCGACAGGATCATCGCGGTCGGGTTCGCGATGCCCAGACCTGCGATGTCGGGCGCGGTGCCGTGGGCCGGCTGGAACAGGGCATGCGCGTCGCCGATGTCGCCCGAAGGTGCCATGCCCATGCCACCGACCAGCGACGCGATCAGGTCGGACAGGATGTCGCCGAACATGTTCTCGGTCACCAGCACGTCATAGGTCCAGGGCTTGAGCACCAGGTTGAGCGCCATCGCGTCCACGTAGGCGTGCTCGGTCGCGACGTCCGGATAGGCCTTGGCGCGCGCCTCGAAGACCTCGCGCCAGAAGGCCATCGAGCGGAACACATTGGCCTTGTCGACATTGGTGACCTTGCCGGGGCGGCCCAGGGCCTTGCGCTGACGCGCCAGCTCGAAGGCGAAATCGCACACGCGTGCAGTGCCGGCGCGCGAGATCTTCATGGTGTCGTAGGCTGCGTCGTTCTCGATCACGCCGCGCCCGCGGGCATAGAAGAGGCCCTCGGTGCTCTCGCGCACGAGCACGAGGTCGATCGTGGTCGCGCGCGGATCGGACAACGGCACCGGCAACCCGGGCCAGGTGCGCACCGGCCGCACGCCGGCGTACAGATCGAGTGCGAACCGGATGTCGAGCTGGGGAATGATCTCGGTGCCGTCGGCGCCGCGCACATGGGGCAGTCCCATGGCGCCGAAGAGGATTGCGTCGGCCGCGCGGCAGGCGGCCAGGGTGGATTCGGGCAGCGACTCGCCGCTGTCGACGTAATGCTGGGCGCCTGCCGGATGGATTTGCGTCACGAAGCGCCGGCCGATTCGCCGGCCGACGCTGTGCAGCGCATCGAGCGCCACGGCCATCACTTCGGGGCCGATGCCGTCGCCCG
This sequence comes from uncultured beta proteobacterium, assembly GCA_963706655.1. GTDB lineage: Bacteria > Pseudomonadota > Gammaproteobacteria > Burkholderiales > Burkholderiaceae_C > Rubrivivax. The sequence continues at coordinate 241,444 of CAVPNN010000014.1, read as the reverse complement.
GAAGCACTGCAATGGAATAGGTGGTGCCGGTCATGTAGGACTCACATCTGGGTCAGCTTGTAGCGCTCGAAGATCGCGAGCAGCTCCTGGCTGGCGCGTTCGCGGTGCTGGCGGTTGACCAGCGCGGCACCGACCACGTCGCCGGCGCGCAGCCGCTCGACGAGCGCCATGTGTTCGCGCGTCGAGTTCACCGGCTTGGGCCGCAGGCGCAGCGTGAACATGCGGGCGCGGTGTGCGCGGTCCCAGTAGTTGGCCACCGTGGCCTGCAGCTGGCGGTTGCCGGCCAGCTCCAGCAATCCGGCGTGGAAGCGCTCGTCGGCGGCCGCCCAGGCGTCCAGGTCGTTCGCCTGCAAGGCATGATCCATGTCGGCGGTGGCGCTGATCAGCGGTGCCAGTTCGGCCTCGCTCGGCGCCCGGCGGGCGAGCAACTCGGCCGCCATGCACTCGAGCGCGGTCAGGATCTGGTAGATCTCGCGCATGTCGGTCGGCGACACCGGCAGCACATGCATGCCGTGGCGCGGCACGACGCGCACCAGCCCTTCGTTCTGCAGCTTGACCAGGGCCTCGCGCACCGGCGTGCGGCTCATGCCCAGTGCGAGCGCGACCTCCTGCTCGAGTGCGCGGTGGCCCGGCGGCCAGACGTTGTCCAGGATGCGCCGGCGGATCTTTTCGTACGCGGCTTCGACGAGCGACAGCGAGGGTTGTGCTTGAGCCATCAATGGTTCCAATGGTGCGGGGTGACACCTGCGACTCGGCAGTTGCAGCGTGGCGAGCCGGTCGCCGAGCAGACAGCCGAGCACGGCCGTGCGCCGGTCGGCGCCGGCAAAGGCGATGCTCGAGATGTTGCGCAGGACGCGGCTGTTGACGGCGTCCAGATGCGGCCGGTCCATCTCGCCGGCCTCGAACGCGGCCTCGACCCAGGCCAGATGGGCCCGGTCGGCATCCTCGAGCCACAGGGTCTGCTCGCCATCCGGCGCGACCCGGATGAGCCGGTTGCTGACGATGCTGACGACCCAGACATGGCCGTCTTCGTCGAAAGCCATGCCGTCGGGGAAGCTGCCGGGGCCGAAGCTCGTCACGACGTCCTTGGGTCCCAGCGTGCCGTCGGCGCGCAGCGCGAAGCGCGACAGGCGGCGCCCGAAGGTCTCGTTCACGTAGAGCCATCGGCCCGACGGGTGGACCGCCACCTCGTTGGCGTAGCCCAGCCCGTCGGCGACGATGGCGGCCCGGCCGCCGGCATCGACACAGACGATGAAACCATCGCTGCAGTCACGCCGATAACCGAGGGCGCGTGGCGACTTGCGGGTGCTGACGGTGACCCAGGTGCGGCCGGCGCCGTCCTGCACGACGAAGTTCGTTGGCGGCAGCATTTGGCCCTCGACCTGCATCAACCAGGGCTCGACCCGGCCGTCGCGCGTCAAGCGGTACACACCACCATCGTCCGGACCGAGTTGCGCGAGCAGAAAGCTGCCGTCGCCGAGCAACGCGATGCCATTCGGCCGCAACTCGATGCCAGCCGGCGCCTGTCCCCAGATCAGTGAAGATGTTCCGTCGGGCCGGAGGTGGTTGACGCCGCCGCGCCAATCTGCCGTGTAGACGTCGCCAGAACTGGTTGTCAGTACACACTCCGGACGACTCAACCCAGCGCCCAGGAAACCGATGGTGTCCAGACCGACCTGCGGAAGTCCCAGACTGGGTTTGTTCAGTGAGTTCATTAACGTATACATTAATGAACGCATACCTCGCTTGCCATTCGGGGTTTCCCGGGCATTCCGCTCGGCGCGGGTACGCAGCCCAGCGCCACAAGCATTTGGCCGCCGGTCAGTGTGGTCAGGTCTGTGGCGCACCCGGGGCGCCGCAAACCGGGCGCTAACCGACAGTGGCTCGGTATGAATCCGGAGATCGTGAGCAGGATCACGGAGTCCTCTGTCGCCGTCCTTGAGTTGCATGATCCTGCGCTTATGATCGCGCCCAAAGTAGATCAAGGGGACCGGGCGCCTGCTGCCGCAACCGGTCACGGAGGAGCCCAAGTTGATCGGACGCACCGGACGGACTGGCCTGTCGGATACGCGCTGGATGCGAATTCGGACCCGACTGCTGCTTGCAGCACTTTGCGCGAGCGGGACCGCCTTCGCGGCCGATCCGCAGATCGCGACGTTCACGGATGCTCCTGACCCGGCGCCTCGCGGCGGCGCCATCACTTACACGATCACCGCGCTGAATGGCGACTCAGACACCGCCAACAACGTCGTCGTCGGGTTTGTGTTGCCGGCCAACTCGCAGTTCGTGTCGGCGGTCGATGCCGCTGTGCCGGGCGCGTGTTCGCACGATGGCGGCAGCCCGGGCGTGGTGACGTGCACCTATCCGACGCTGCTGGGTACCCTCGCGCTGCCCGCCGGTCCCGTGCGCACCATCGATGTCGTGTTGCGGACCACAGGATCCACGGTCACGACGCTCAACACGAGGGCGACCATCTCCTCCGATGACGTCGACTCGAATCCGGCGAACAACGCGCTCGACCAGAACACGACCATCAACGATGGCGCGGACTTGTCGGCCCTGATCACCGGCGCGCCAGATCCTGCGCTGGGTGGTGGCAACGTGACGTGGACGATCAGCGGCAGCAACCTGGGGCCCAATGCTTCGGGCCTGGTCACGTTCACGACCACCTTGCCGGGTGTACTGACCTACGTCCCCGCCGGTTCCGGTGGATCGGGGTGGGCCTGCGCCGGCCCGGGCCCGGTCGTGACCTGCACTCGCCCGGCAGTGGCGGTCGGTCCCTACGCCGATCTGCCCATCGTCACGAAGATCGTCGGCGTCAGCGCCGGCACCGTCACGCTCAACGGCAACATCGCCTCCACGGTCGGGGACCCCGTGCCGACCAACAACAGCCCCGTGGGGAGCGTCGCCGTATCGCCGGGCGCGGACCTCACGATCACGCAGGACGTGCCCAGCCCGAGCCCGGCGCCCTCGTTGACGCCGGTGACGTTTACTTTGCGCCCCAGCAACCTCGGACCCTACGCGGCCTCCGCTGGCGCCCAGGTGACGTTCCCGTTGCCGGCTGGGTTCGTGGTCATCAGTTCCACGGGGTCTGCCGGCTGGACCTGCGCTTCGGCGGGTGCCCTGCCACGGTCACGTGCGGCTTCGGGGCCAGCCTGGCGTCGGGCGCCTCAGGCGTCCTGACGGTGGTGGCGACAACGCCGTCTGTTCTGGTGCCCACGCCGTACAACAACATCACGGCGACCATTGCGCCGAACGTCGGAGGGCCGGCGGACGCGGACTCCACGAACAACAGCGCCGCGCGCAATCTCACGGTTTCCCCGGACGGGGTCGACCTCTCGGTGACCAAGACCAAGACACCGGCGATCGTGGCGCTGAATGCCAACATCACCAGTGCGATCGTGGTCCGCAACGCGGGCCCACGAACGGCGGCCAGTGGAACGATCACCTTGGTCGACGCGCTCGATCCGGCCATGGAGGAGTTCGTCAGCTACAGCGGCACCAACTGGGCATGCACGTCGGTCCCTCCGAGCGTCAACTGCACCTACAACGCTTCGCTCGGCATTGGAAACAGCGCGACCTTGACGATCGTCACCAAGGCGATCGGCGTCGGCGCAGCGACCAACGTCGCAACAAGCTCCTACAGCGGTGTACCAGGTGACTACGACGGCACCAACAACGCCGGCAGCGCCACGATCACGGTGACCGCGGAACCCAACTCGCCAGACTTGCTGGTGGGGGTCAGCGTTGCAACAGCGGGCGGCACGCCGAACCGTGTCGAGTCCAACGAAACGCAGGTCACCTACACGGCAACGTTGACCAACAAGGTGATCCCGACAGCTGCGGATGCCAGGGACGTTCGGATTACGCTGAGCATTCCGGGCCGGCGCACGACCACCAATGTGCTCGTCGCGGGAGTCGTGCTGACCAATACCAGCGGCACCTCCAACGCCGCCTTCGCTTGTGTCGGCACCGGAACTCGGCGCACCGGGGGCGTGACCTGCACCCAGACCGCGGGAACCGTGCTCAGCCCGGGCGACGTCGTGACCTTCAGCGTGACCGCCGACCGACCCATGAACAACGGCAATTTCACGGGCAACTCGGGCGTGACCGCAAGTGCAAGTTCGACCACCCAGGGCGATCCGCTGCCGGGCGACAACACCGCGCGCGCAGATGTCTTCATCGATCCGATTGCGGATGTCGAAGTCGTGTCCAAGGTCCTGGCCGCCAATCCGGTCCTGGCCGGCACCCAAGCGGTCTACACCGTCACCTTGCGCAACAACGGACCGTCCTCCGCCGCTGGGGTCGAGCTTGCGGACGTCTTCACGATCCCGGGTGGTGACAGCGGATTCACATTCATCTCGGCCAGCGCCAGCAACAGCGGTGTCTGTTCGGGGCTGAGCGCCAACACGAGCTACAACACGGGCGCCCCCACGGTGACATGTTCATGGGCGGCCGCGCTCACCAGTGGAGCGACGCGCACCGTCACGGTCACGGTGCGGCCCAACTGGCAAACGGGAGTGCTGGCGCGAACGCTGGACAACACGGCCACCGTCAGCACGACGACGCCGGAAGACAGCGTTGGCGGCCAAGGCACCGCGCCCAACAGCAAGTCACTGACGTTGAACATCAATCCGGCGCAAGTCGACGTCTTGATCAACAACACCGACACGTTCGATCCGCTGGGCTACGACCCCACCGTCCCGGCGAACAACGACATCACCTATGACGTGGCCGCGACCAACAACGGGCCTTCGCTGGCCACGGGCACCGGGTTCAGTTTCGTCATGACGCCACCGGCTGGCAAGACCGTCAGCTTCCGCGGCGATGGCGCCACCGCTGGCGTCGCGGCAGCCAATCCTGGCGGGACGATTCCGGGCAGCCTGTGCGATCAGTTGGGCAACTCGGTGACGGGTCCGGCCGCGCTGACCGTCACCTGCGCCCATCCGTCGCCAGCCCAGCTGATCAGCGGCCAGACGCTCAACCGCTTTCTCGTGTTTCGTGTCGAGTCGGCGCCGAACACCGGTGGTGATACCTACAACACCGCTGCGACGACCATCATCAACGAAACCGACACCAATGGGTCGAACAACGTCGAAGGGGAGAGCACCACGGTGCGCGTGCGTGCCGACCTGAGCATCACGAAGTCACCTTCGGTCGCGACGGTGCAGTTGCGCCAGCCTTTCAACTGGACGGTTGTGGTCACGAATGCTGGTCCGGGCGACAGCCAGACCACCGGCCTGACGGACACCTTGCCCAGCGGGATGGTGTTTGGCGCGGCCACGCCAACATGGGCCCTCAGCGGGGGGGGATCGGGAACCTGCGCCGTGGTCGGGCAGGCCATGACCTGCGCATTCGGTCTGGTGCCGGCGGGGCAGGCCGTCACGGTCACGGTTCCCGCTGTGCGTGTCATGGCCTTCCCATCGGGCGGCACGACGCAGAACTGCGCCAGCGCGACCACGAGTGAAGTCGATCCGGTCAGCACCAACAACGTGAGCGTCTGTTCATCGCTGACGGTCCAGCGCTCGACGCTGGCCGGCACGATCTTCGAGGACCGTGACCGCGTGGGTGCCAACGCCGGCACGCCGCAGGCGGCGGGCATCGAACCTCGCATCGCCGGTGTCACGGTCACCCTCTCCGGCGTCGACGCCTATGGCAACGCGGTGTCGCGGACGACGACCACCGACGGCAGTGGTGCCTACAGCTTCACCGACCTGTCGCCGGCCGATGCCACTGGTTACGCACTCACCGAGACGCAGCCGGCGAGCTACTTGAATGGTCCCGCGAGCCCACCCACGCCTGCCACGAGCGGCACCTACAACCCGGGCGCCGGGGCCGCCGGCAACTCGAGCTGGAGTGCGATTGCCCTGGCCGCCAATACAGCGGGAACGGGTTACGACTTCCCGGAAGTTCGCCAGCCGTCCCTGTCCGGCTTCGTGTATGTCGACGCCAATCTGAACGGCGTGCGCGATGCGGCGACGGACCCGGCGATCAGCGGCGCCACGGTGCGCCTGCTCGATGCCAATACGCTTGCGGTCGTGGCCACGACCACGACCAATGGCTCGGGCGCCTACACCTTCACTGGATTCGACCCCTTCATCGCCCATGTGCTTGAGCAACCGCTGCCGACGCTGCCGGCGAACCTGGCGAACGGTCCGGTCAACCCAGGGCTGATCGGTGGTGTGGCGTGCGTGGCGGGATGCATCGCGCAGCCCAATACGCCAGCTGCGAACACGGACCGCATCGCGGCGATCGATCTGGGCACCGGCGTCGATGGTGCCGGGTTCAACTTCGGCGAGATCCAACTGACCACGGTCGCAGGCACGGTCTACATAGACCGCAATCGCAACAACACGCTGGACCCGTTGCCCACCGACGGACGCCTGCCCGGCGTGACGGTGCGCCTGATGCAGGGAGCAAACTGCGCCACCGGCACCATGGTTCAGAGCACGGCCACGGACGGCAGCGGTAACTACAGTTTCGGCAACGTCGTCTCGGGTGGCAACTATCTGCTGTGCGAGACCCAGCCGGCTGGGTATGGCAACGGCACAGAGAACCCGGGCACGGCGGCCACTTCTCCTGGAATCAACGTCATTGCGATCACCAGCCTGCCTTTGTCGGGCTCGACCGGAAACCACTTCGGTGAGCGCGCGGCGCTGATCTCAGGCTCTGTCTATGCGGACCTCTCGCCGGCCACGCCAGCCAACACGAACAATGGCATCCGCGACCCCGGGGAGGCCGGCATCGAGGCGGTTCCCGTCGCACTCACGGGACGTGATATTCAAGGCCTCGCGGTCAACCGGAGTACGTTCACCGACGCGTCCGGCAACTATGACTTCGACGACCTGTTGCAGAGCGACGCCACAGGCTACACGGTCACCGAAGGCACCATTCCGCCCGCGGCCGGGACCTACAGTGACGGCCGCGAGCGTGTGGGCAGCGCAGGCGGCAGTGCCGCTGTCAACGACGTCATCAGTGGCATCGTGCTCGGCGCTGGCGCGCAAGGCGTCAACTACGACTTCGGCGAACTGCCGATCTCGCTCATCAGCGGCACGGTCTACGTGGACCGGAATCGAGACAATGCACTGAACCCCGTGCCAACCGACGGACGCTTGCCTGGCGTCACCGTTCGTCTCGTGCAAGGAGTCGATTGCAGCAGCGGGGCTACGCTGCAGACCGCGAGCACCGACGCCGACGGCAACTACAGCTTCCCCAGCGTTGGCGCGGGCGCCAACTACCTGCTGTGCGAGACCCAGCCGCCCGGCTACGGCAATGGTGTCGAGAACCCGGGCACGGCGGCCAGCACGCCCGGCGCCAACGTGATCGCCATCACGAGCCTGCCGTTGTCGGGCTCGACCGGCAACCACTTCGGCGAACGCACCGCGCTGATTGCAGGTGCGGTCTATGCAGACCATTCACCGAATACGCCAGCCAATACGAACAACGGGTTCCGTGACGCAGGCGAGTCCGGCATTCCTGCCGTGCCGGTCACGCTCACGGGTCGCAACGTCCTGGGCGCCGCGGTCAGTCTGAGCACCGTCACCGACAGCAGTGGCAACTACGCCTTTGGCGACCTCCTGCAGAGCGACACGGCGGGCTACACGCTGACCGAAGGGGACATTCCGCCCGCATCGGGGTCTTTCAATGACGGCCGGGAACGGGTGGGTAGCGCAGGCGGGAATGCGGCGATCAACGACGTCATCAGTGGCATCGTGCTTGGCGCCGGCGCAGCAGGCGTTGACTACAACTTCGGCGAATTGCCGATTGCCCCGATCACGGGAACGGTCTACATCGATCGCAATCGAGACAACAAGCTCGATCCGACGCCGAACGACGGCCGAATCGAGAACGTGGAGATCATGATTCGCGCCGGCACCAGTTGCGCCGGTGACTTCGTGGCGTTGATGAGAACCGACGCCAACGGCAACTATGCCTTCACCGGCATGGCCATCGGGTTGACCTACACCTTGTGCGAACGTCAGCCTGCCGGCTATGGCGACGGTGCGGTCAATCCCGGGAACCATGGCAGCAGCCCGGCACCGAACACGATCGTGATCGCCAGCCTTCCCGCCGAAGGTTCTGCTGGCAATCACTTCGGCGAGCATGCGGGTTCGATCGCAGGGTCGGTCTATCTGGACGCGGACAACGACGGTGTGCGGTCCGGCGCCGAAAGCGGTCTCGCGGGTGTGGCCGTCACGTTGACCGGTCCGGACGCAGGGGGCAACGCTCTCACCAGAGTCGCCATCACGGACATCTCCGGCCACTATCGATTCGAAGACCTGCCAGGCGCAGGACCTGGCGGCTACGTGTTGACCGAACAGTCTGCGCAGCCGCAAGTCGGGGCGACCGTGACGCTGAATGGACGCACGAGGGCCGGGCAGGTGGGCGGCAGCCCGCTGGGCGCAGCGAGCAACACGCGCACTGCGCCGAGCACCATCAGTGCGATCACGCTCGCGCCAGGTGCCGACTCGGTGCTCAACGAGTTCGGTGAGATCCTCCCCGTGTCGATCTCGGGGACAGTCTTTCTGGACGTCAACAACGACGGCGTGCAGTCGCTCCCTGGCGACACCGGTCTGGGCAGCGTCGCCATCGTCATCACCGGCACTGACGATGACGCTCAGCCGGTGACCCGAACCACGGCAACGCTGGTCGATGGCACCTACAAGGTGATGGATCTGCGGCCCGGCAGCTATACCGTCACCGAACCCAGCCAACCTCCGGGAACCAGCAACGGTCGGACGATTCCTGGCTCGGCCGGCGGCGTGGCGACAGGACCTGGCGACTTGCCCAGTGCGGTCACTGGAATCGTTCTGACCTCGCCTGGCGCGAACTCGGACAAGAACAACTTCGCTGAAATCGAAACCAGCCGGTTCCTGTCCGGCCGAGTCTGGATCGACGCGAACAACGACGGCGTGATCGACGCGACAGAGGTCGGCATCCCAGGTGTCTCGATCGTCTTGCATGGTGTCGATGCTGCCGGGCGAGCGATCAACCAGACGACGACGACCGATGCGACCGGGGCCTATCAGTTCAATGCCCTGCCACCCGGTACTTACGCCGTGACGGAACCCATCCAGCCCGCCAGCACCGTGAACGGAATCACCCGCGCTGGCAGCACCGGCGGCACTGCGACGCCGGTCGCCACGCTGCCGAGCGCCATCAGCGGCATTGCACTGACCTCGGGCACCGGATCCGCGGCCAACAATTTTGGTGAGCTGCCGGCCGCTTCGATCTCGGGATTCGTCTATCGGGACCACGATGACGACGGAATTCGGAGCCCGGGCGAGCAAGGCATACCGGGCGTCGCGGTGCAACTCACCGGGATTGACGATGCCGGTCGCGCCGTCAGCGCCGGGGCGTCCACCTCGGGCGATGGCGGCTATCACTTCGGCGGCTTGCGTCCGGGCAGCTATACCGTGACCGAGCCGAACCAACCTGAAGGCACTGTCAACGGCCGCACCACGCCCGGCAACCTGGGCGGCAGCGCCACCCCGGTCAACGTGAAACCATCGGCAGTCAGCGGCATCACGCTGACCTACGGGGCGCACTCGGCGGAGAACAATTTCGGCGAACTCGGCGACGCGCCCGATCTGCGTGTCAGCAAGAGCCACAGCGAGGCCCGGTTCACGGTTTCGCGGATCGGCACCTACAAGATCGTTGTGCGCAACTCGGGCGCGGCACCGACGGTCGGCTCGTACAGTGTCAGCGACCGTTTGCCGCCGGGTCTGACGCTGGCGGCGGCGCCTCGCGGCAATGGATGGGAGTGCACGGGTTCCGCCAACGACTCGAGCTTCTCATGCACCTCGTCGATCGGCATCGCTGGCGGCGGGGTGTCACCGAACGCCATCACCGCGGTCGTGAACGTGGGCGAGCTGTCCGCCGCGACGTCTTCGGCGGACAACGTGGTACTGGTCGAAGGAGGCGGCGAGAACGAGGCAAACCGCCCGACACCGGCCGAGCGCGCGGCATTCCTGGGCAACCCGGGCGATCTGCCTGTCTGCAGCGGGGTCGTCGAGCACAACGCTTGCAGGACGCCAACGCCGGTCGATCTCGAAGCGTCGCTGTCGGGAACCGTGTGGTTCGACGTGGGGCCCAGTGAGCGCTTGCTGGACGCCGACGATCGCCGACTGCCTGGCTGGCTGGTGGAGGTCACAGACGCCGGCAGTGGCGCGGTCGCAGGCACCGCGATCACGGGCATCGACGGCACCTACGTGGTGACCGGCCTCATGCCTGGCGTGCCGCTGGTGGTTCGATTCCGCGACCCCGTGTCCGGCGTGGTCTTCGGATACCCCGTCAACGGCGAGACGGCGCCCGGATCCTCCGGCGCCCCGTGCAATCCAGGCGTTGCGCTGGGGGGACTCAGTTCATGTGTCGAGCGGATCGCCAAGCCGGAGTTGACGGTGGTGCTCGCACCTGGCCAACGCCTGCCGCAGCAGAGCATGCCTGTCGATCCGAGTGGCGTGGTCTACGACGCCTTGACTCGAAAGCCGGTGCCTGGGTCCGTGGTCACGCTGGCACCCTCCGGCAACGGCGTCTGCGCCGGGTGGCAGCCCAAGAGCGCCCTTGTCGGTGCGAACCTGGGCGGCTACACGGTTGACGGCGACGCGGTTTCGATGACTGTCGGCGCCGACGGCTTCTACCAGTTTCTGTTCGCCCCTGGAGCGCCAGCGATTTGCACGTTCGCATTGACGGTGACACCGCCCGCTGACCATCTGTTTGTATCAACGTTGATCGCCCCGACGACCGGGCCGCTTGTTCCAGGCGGGGAGCCCGGGTCGATCCATGCGGTACAGCCACAAGGGGGGCCGCCGACGGCACCCGTTGGGGTGGGCACAACCTACTACCTGTTGTTCAATGGCGGCTCGGCGGGCGCCAACATCATTCACAACCACCTGCCCGTCGATCCATCGGTGCCGGCAGGCATCGCCTTGACCAAGACGGGCGACCGGCAGGTTGTCGAAGTTGGCGGCACCCTGCGCTACTCGATCGCCGTCAACGCGGCGGCCGGGAGTCGGCCACGCCAGACGACGGTGATCGACCGTCTGCCTGCCGGATTCACCTACGTTCGTGGCACCGCGATGGTGGGCAATGCCGCGATCGACGACCCGCGCGGCGGGGCGGGACCGACCTTGGCCTTCAACCTCGGGCCGATGGTGGACGGTAGACCATTGCTGCTGCGCTACCGCGTGCGCATCGGTGTCGGGGCGAGGGAGGGCGACGGGGTCAACCGGGCGAGAGCGTTTGCGTGCGGCGACGCCCAGGGCTGCGTTGGAGCGGACTTCGCGCCCTATCCGTCGAGCGTCGCGTCAAACGAGGGGCGATACCAGGTCCGGGTGACGGGCGGCGTCTTTGCCGATGAGTCCTGCGTGCTCGGCAAGATCTTCGTCGATTGCAACGGCAACCATGTGCAGGACGCCGAGGAGATCGGGATTCCCGGGGTGCGGCTCGTGATGTCGGACGGCACGACCGTCATCGCTGACAGTGAGGGCAAGTACAGCGTCTGCGGCGTCGCGCCGAGAAGCCAGGTGCTCAGGGTCGATCCCATGACCTTGCCCAAGGGCGCCCGTCTGACGACCTCAAGCAACCGGAACCTGGGCGACGCTGGCAGCCTGTGGCTCGATCTCAAGCATGGCGAGTTGCACCGTGCCGATTTCGTCGAAGGCAGTTGCTCGAACCGGGTACTCGACCAGGTCAAGGCACGCCGCGCGCAGGGCGAAGTTCGGGCGCCGGAGTCAGAAAAGGGGCCGAGGCTGAGATTCGACAGCAAGGCGCATGGCCTCGAACCTTGGTCTTCGCCCCGTCAAGGCACCGATGCTGCGAGCCAGGCGATACCCAAGCCCCGAAATGTCGATGAGCAGAACCAAGGAGGCAGCGATGTCGTGCGCTGATCTCCTGAGGAGCGCTGTTGCCATTGCGGCGGCACTGGCCGTCTCGAGTGCAGCGGGTCAGCGAGCGCCCGCCGGTTCGCCAAGCGACGTGCGCTACACGTCCGTCATCGCGGGAGACGCACGTCTGCACCCACGTTCGCCGCTCGACGCGTCGAGCGCCCGGCACATCGTCGTCGAGGTTGATCGTGATGCCGTGCCCGCCGATGGGCAGAGCCCCGTGCACCTGCGCATCCGGCTGTCCGGGGCCGATGGTCAGGCGCTGCAGCGCCGACTCTGGTCACGGTCGAACATTCCGGCGGACGCCTGGTGTTACCCGGAGCGCGCAGCGACGAATTCGGGCCGAACCCGCTTGACGCCGACCGAACGGCGCCCGGGGTTCAGTTCCTCGTCACCGGCGGCGTTGCCGAGTTCACCCTGCTCGCTCCCGCCGAGGCACAGGATGTGCGGGTGCGGGTCAGCGTCGGGCACGAAGCGGCTGCGGGGGTGATCAGTTTCGTGCCTGAACTGCGCTCGATGGTCGCCGCTGGGCTGATCGAAGGCGTGGTCAGCCTGCGCGGCAAGATCGGGTTGCAGCCGGTACGTCGCGGTGATGCGTTCGAGCAGGAGATCGACGCATGGTCGCGTGACTTCAACCATGGCAAGGCGAATGGGGCGGTGCGGGCGGCTTTCTATCTCAAGGGTACGGTGCGTGGAAACCTGCTGCTGACCGCGGCCTTCGACTCCGACAAGGTCACACGCGCACGCCTGCTGCGCGATATCCGTCCCGACGAGATGTACCCGGTTTACGGCGATGCCTCACTGCGCAGTTTTGATGCCCGCTCCGGCGAACGCCTTTACTTGCGCGTGGACCAAGGCAAGAGCTATGTGCTGTACGGCGACTTCGTGACCGGTGACGGCTTCACGCAGGCCATCGGCCAGGGTGCGGTGGCGGCGTTGAAACAACGCAGCCTCGGGAACTACAACCGTACGGCCACAGGCGCGCGTTTGCACCACGAGCAGGCCGGCTTCGTGGGCAATGCCTTCGCCTTCAACGACACCTTGCGCCAAGTGGTGGAGGAGATTGCCAGCCAGGGCTCCGGGCCCTACGGCCTGCGCAACAACGCCGCGCTGGAGGGCAGTGAAAAGGTCGAAGTCGTCGTTCGAGACCGCGCTCAACCCGCGCGAATCGTCAGCGTGCGTGCACTGGTCCGGCTCGTCGACTACACGTTTGAACCGTTTTCCGGACGCATTCTGTTGACCACCTTCTTGCCGTCCGTGGATCCCGATCTGAACCCCGTATCGCTGCGCATCACCTATGAGGTCGACCAAGGCGGCGAGGCATTCTGGATCGGCGGCGGCGATGTGCAATGGCGCCCCCTCGAGGCCGTCGAGATTGGCGGCTCGGTCGTCAGCGACCGCAATGTGCTGTCGCCGTACGACTTGCTCAGTGCCAATGCGACCTGGCGTATCGGGCCTGGGACGGCGATCGTGGCCGAGGTGGCGCGCACGACCAGCACGGTCAATACGAACCCGACCAACCAGACCGTGACGCCGGCACTGGCCGCGCGCACCGGCGAAGTCCAGGGATCTGCCTGGCGGGTGGAACTGGCACACGAAGACGAACGCACCGATGCGCGCGTGTTCATCGGTCGTTCCGAGCCGGAGTTCTACAACCCGGCCGCGCCGCTCAATGGCGGCCGTTCGGAGTTGTTCGCGCAAGGCGGCGTTCGCCTGACGCAGCGCTGGAAAGCCTACGCGCAGGCGTCGAAGAGCGAGGACCTCAATCCTGGCGGTGGTCAGCGCAGCGCCGGTGCGGTCGGGTTGCTCTGGACCGCAACCGAGCGGTTGACGCTGGACGCAAGCCTGCGAGCCTCGCAGGAGACCGTCGGAACGCAGGGCAACGGGGTGCTCAGCTCGCCCTTCGCACAGAGCGCTGGCTTGACCGGCAGCATTGCCAGTGGATCGGGAGGAGGTGCGCTCGGATTCGGAAACCAGGTCCTGGACCCGGCCACCGGACTGCCCATCATTGAACAGGGCGGCCTGCTGCCGGCGCCGAGCACCTTGCCCGTGGGCACCGAACTGGACAGCCGCGGGCTTCGCCTGGGAGCCGGATATCGCGTCAGCGACAAATTGCGCCTCGGGGCCGAGATCGAAACCGACCTGTCGGGCGACGAACGTCGACGCTTTGCGCTTGGGGCCGACTACGCCGTGGCGGCGCGAACGCGCTTGTACGGTCGTTATGAGCGCCAGCAGGGATGGGTCCAGCTGGCCGGCGTCTCGGGCGTCGACAAGACGTCGAATGCGTTTGCCCTGGGCGTCGAGTCGAGTTATTGGGGCGACACCCAGCTCTTCAGTGAGTACCGGCTGCGCGATGCCGTCTCCGGGCACGATCTGCAACTGGCCTCCGGCGCGCGGCAGTTCTGGGACCTGGCCGAAGGCGTGCGCGCGCACGCGGCAGTCGAGCAGATCAGGGTGTTGTCCGGGCGAACGGCCACCAGCAGGGCCCTCAGCGTCGGTCTGGACCACGCAGCGCATGCACTGTGGCGAGGCAGTACCCGGCTGGAGTTGCGCCGTTCCGGCGACATCGGCGCCACCATCGAGGACGACCGGTTCGCCACGGCCCTGTGGCAGGTCATGGTGGCGCGCAAGCTTGACCGTGACTGGACCCTTCTCGCGCGCAACTACCTGCTTCGCACGGACTATGCAGCGCGCGGTGACGTGCTGCAGAACCGCGCGATTCTGGGTGTGGCCTATCGCGAAACCGATCGCAACCGCGTGAACGCGTTGGCCAAGATCGAGTTCAAGCACGAGACCGACGCCAGCAATCCGGCCGTGGGCGAGTTGCGCTCGAAGGCCTGGATCGCGTCAACGCATGCGGACTGGCACCCGTCGCGGCCCTGGTGGCTGACGGGGCGCCTGGCGGCCAAGTGGCAATCGGACCGCTTCGAGGGCGGTGTCGACGATCGGTTCAAGGCAGCCTTCGTGTCCGGACGCCTGACCTACGATATGACCGAGCGGTGGGATCTCGGTGCCTTGGTCGCGGCCCAGTTCGGCCAACATGGGGCGCGTCAGAGCGCGGTGGGCGTCGAGGCGGGCTACTTGCTGAGCCAGAACCTGTGGTTGTCCGCGGGTGTCAACTTCACCGGCTTCGCCGGTGATGCCGACCTCAAGGGTTACGAATACACGCGCTCAGGTGCCTATGTGCGGCTGCGATTCAAGTTCGACGAAACCCTGTTCAAGGAACGCGACCGCGAGGTCAACCGGAGTCTCGACCGATGAAGAAGATCTGTTCAACGCTGGCTCTGGCCTCATTCACCCTCGCGTCGGCGGCCCAGACCACCCAGCTGGCCGGTCCTGAGCAGCGCATCACTGACGCCACGATCCGTGCCGACCAGCAATCCTTCGAAGCGCTTCAAGCGCGCATCGAGGGCCTCAACAACCGGGGTCGCGCGGTCCGGGACTACCACCTCGCCAAGGC
This sequence comes from uncultured beta proteobacterium, assembly GCA_963706655.1. Classification (GTDB taxonomy): domain Bacteria; phylum Pseudomonadota; class Gammaproteobacteria; order Burkholderiales; family Burkholderiaceae_C; genus Rubrivivax. The sequence goes on along the minus strand of CAVPNN010000014.1, from coordinate 226,099 downwards.
GCAATGTTGGCTCGACGTCGGCTTTCACGAGTACACGCGCAACGACCGCAGCGGGTTCCCGCAGGCCGCGATGAGCGAGAGCGAGAAACTGATCGTCGCCATGGAGAAGGGCGAGAGTCCGATGCCGATGGATACGCGCGCTGGCCAACAATGCCTCACGGCTGCGGCCCGACCTGTGGGCACGCGCGGCTGCAATGCGTGGCCAGGCCGGATGGACTTGTGCTCAGCAGCAGTCAGCGTGCGCCGAGGTCGAACTGGCGCATGCCGGGGTCGAGTACGACCAACTTGGTTGGCGCCATGCCCAACCCTATGTTCAGATCGCCGAGGATCTGCTGGCCGACGCCAATGCGATGGCGCGGGCCTGCCCGCCGGCGCAACGCTAGGGCAGCTCCGCAGCCGGGCGCGAAGGATCCGCTCAGGCCCGCTCGAACTTGAACACGGCGGTGCTGGCGCGCAGGTTGACCAGCCGGTCGATGCGCCGCCCGTCGTGCAGGCCGAACGCGTCGAGCACCCGCAATCCGCATTGGCCGGCCAGGATCTCGAAATCGGCGAAGGTGCCGACCCGGATGTTGGGCGTGTCGTACCACTGATAGGGCAGGACCTTGGTCACGGGCATGCGCCCGCGCAGCACCGACAGGCGGTTCGGCCAATGGGCGAAGTTGGGGAAGCTGACGATCGCCATGTGGCCGACGCGCGCAGTCTCGCGCAGCACGGTCTCGGTGTTGCGCAGGTTCTGCAGCGTGTCGAGCTGCAGGACGACGTCGAAGCTGTCGTCCTCGAACAGGGCCAGACCGTCCTCGAGGTTGAGCTGGAGCACGTTGACGTTGCGAGCGACCGCCTGCGCCAGCGCCGTGTCGTCGATCTCGACCCCGAATCCGCGGCAGCCACGCTCGTCGCGCAGATAGGCCAGCAGCGTGCCACCACTGCAGCCGAGATCGAGCACACGGCTGCGCTGCGGCACCAGCTCGGCGATGTGTTCCAGGCCGGGACGTTCGATCATGCGTCGATCTCGCGCTGAACGTTGCCGAAGTAGGCCCGCAGCACCGCGTGGTAGCGCGGGTCGTCGAGCAGAAACGCGTCGTGCCCGTGCGGTGCGTCGATCTCGGCGTAGCTGACATCGTGTCCGTTGTCGACCAGGGCCTTGACGATCTCGCGCGCGCGCGCCGGAGCAAACCTCCAGTCGGTCTTGAAGCTCACCACCATGAACCGGGCCGTCGCCGCGGCGAACGCGGCCGCCAGATTGCCGCCATGGGCGCGCGCCGGGTCGAAGTAGTCCAAGGCACGCGTGATCAGCAGGTAGGTGTTGGCATCGAAGTAGCCGGCGAACTTGTCGCCCTGGTGGCGCAGGTAGCTCTCGATCTGGAACTCGATCTCCTGCGTGCTGTAGCCGAGCTCGGCGGCGCGCAACTGGCGGCCGAACTTGGCCTCCATCGAGTCGTCCGACAGATAGGTGATGTGGCCGATCATGCGCGCCACGCGCAGACCGCGGGCCGGCACCACCCCATGGCGGTAGAAGTGGCCGCCGTGGAAGTCGGGGTCGGTGATGATGGCGCGCCGAGCCACCTCGTTGAACGCGATGTTCTGGGCCGACAGATTGGGCGCGGTGGCGACGGCGATGCAGTGGCGCACGCGCGCCGGGTGGCGCAAGGTCCAGGACAGCGCCTGCATGCCACCCAGGCTGCCCCCGAGCACGGCGGCCAGTTGCTCGATGCCGAGCCGGTCCAGCAGCCGCGCCTGGGCATCCACCCAATCCTCGACCGTGACGACCGGGAAGTCCGCGCCCCAGGGATGACCGGTGGCAGGGTTGACCTGAAGCGGACCACTCGACCCGAAGCAGGAGCCCGGGTTGTTGACACCGATGACGAAGAAGCGAGTCGTGTCGAGCGGCTTGCCGGGGCCGACCAGGTTGTCCCACCAGCCGACGCCGCCGTCGGCGCCGATGCCGGCCACATGGTGGCTGGCGTTCAGCGCGTGGCAGACGAGCACCGCATTGCTGCGCGCCGCATTCAGGCTGCCATAGGTCTCGTAGACGAGTTCGTAGTCGCTCAATCGCGCGCCGCTCTGCAGTGGCAGCGGCGAATCGAAATGCATCTTCTGCGGTGTGACGCGACCGATCGAACCCATGAATGACAAACCCGGCGCCGCCAAAGCGAGCACCGGGTCGGTGTCTCTTTTAGCGGCATTTGTTGAGCGCCCGCAATCCGGAACAAATCGGCGCTGAGGGCAGTATAGCGGGACGATTTGATATAGCGTCGGGGTCCGACAGCCTCGGTGGCCCCTCATGCACCCCCATGCCGAATTGATCGAGCGTTTCTACCGCGCCTTCGAAGCGCTCGACGGCCAGACCATGCAGGACTGTTACGCCCGGGATGCAACGTTTCGCGACCCTGCCTTCACCCTTGATGGTGCCGAGCAGATCGGTGCCATGTGGCAGATGCTGTGTGACGGAGCGCGCGAGCGCGGACCGGCGCACTGGAGGCTGGAATTCGGCGCGATCGAGGCCGACGCCGAGCGCGGGCGTGCCCATTGGGAGCCGCACTACCTGTTTGGTCCCGGCGCGCGACCGGTGCACAACGTCGTCGACGCGGAGTTCCGGTTCCGTGACGGCTTGATCGTGGCGCATGTGGACCGCTTCGGCTTCTGGCGCTGGTCTGGCCAGGCGCTCGGGGCACCGGGCTGGCTGCTGGGCTGGACGCCCTGGCTGCGGTCCAAGGTCAGGGCGCAGGCGGCGCACGGTCTGAAGCGCTGGCGTTCGACCCGAACTGGGCGTCAATCGCCCACCTGATCTCGCGCGCAGGCCGGGGCGGTGACGGCTACGATGCCGCCGAACCCAGGAGACCCCATGCACGCTTGGCTGCACCGCATCGACGTGTATTTTCCCGTTCGCTACGCCGCCTGGCTGGCCAGCGCGCTGCTCGCCTTGCTCGGCGCCTTCAGCTGGATTGCCTTCGGCGTGGGCGCCGTCTGGTGCCTGCTCGGGCTGTTTCTGGCCGGCCTGGGCTGGCGCGACACGCGCCAGCGCCGGCACTCGCTGCTGCGCAACTACCCGGTGATCGGTCATCTGCGCTTCCTGTTCGAGTACGTGCGGCCCGAGATCCGCCAGTACTTCATCGAGAGCGACAACGAGGCGGCGCCTTTCTCGCGCCAGCAGCGCTCGCTGGTCTACCAGCGGGCCAAGGGCGAGCCCGACAAGCGCCCGTTCGGCACCCAGCTCGACGTGCAGGTGCCTGGCCACGAGTGGATCAATCACTCGATGGTGCCGACCGAACTGGCGACGCACGACTTTCGCGTGACCATCGGTGGCGGGCCCGGAACGAGCTGCACCCAGCCCTACGAGGCGAGTGTCTTCAACATCTCTGCGATGAGCTTCGGTGCGCTGTCGGCGAATGCGGTGCTGGCCCTCAACGGCGGTGCCAAGAAGGGCGGCTTCGCGCACGACACCGGCGAAGGCTCGATCAGCATGCACCACCGCGTGCACGGGGGTGACCTGATCTGGGAGATCGGATCGGGCTATTTCGGTTGTCGCGCTGACGATGGTCGCTTCGACCCCGAGCGCTTCGCCCGCAACGCGCTCGACCCGCAGGTCAAGATGGTCGAGATCAAGCTCAGCCAGGGCGCCAAGCCGGGCCATGGCGGCGTCCTGCCGGGGTCCAAGGTCACGCCCGAGATCGCGGCCGCGCGCGGCGTGCCGGTCGGCGTCGACTGCGTCAGTCCAGCGCGCCACAGTGCCTTCGACACCCCGGTGGAGTTGCTGCAGTTCGTCGAACGCCTGCGCCAGTTGTCAGGCGGCAAACCGACCGGATTCAAGCTTTGCATCGGCCACCCGTGGGAGTGGTTCGCCATCTGCAAGGCCATGCTGCTGACGGACATCGTGCCCGACTTCATCGTGGTCGACGGCGCCGAAGGCGGCACCGGCGCGGCGCCACTCGAATTCACCGACCATGTCGGCACGCCGCTGCAGGAGGGCCTGCTCCTGGTCCACAACACGCTGGTCGGGCTGAACCTGCGCGATCGCATCAAGATCGGCTGCGCCGGCAAGGTGATCGGCGCCTTCGACGTTGCGCGCGCCATGGCGCTCGGCGCGGACTGGTGCAATTCGGCGCGCGGCTTCATGTTCGCACTCGGGTGCATCCAGGCGCAGACCTGTCATACCGGGACCTGCCCGACCGGGGTCACGACCCAGGACCCGGTGCGTCAACGGGCCATCGTGGTCCCGGACAAGATGGAGCGCACCTACCGCTTCCACGCGCACACGCTCGAGGCCCTCAAGGAGCTGACCCAGGCCGCCGGCCTGGCCCACCCGAACCACTTCCGGACCAGCCACATCGTGCGCCGCGTCTCGAAGAGCGACGTGCGGCTGCTCGCGAGTCTGCTGCCGATCCTGGAGCCCGGCGCCCTGCGTGCTGCCATCGACGGCAAGACCGACTGGCCGCACAACGTCTATCGCCTGTACTGGCCGATCGCGGACGCCGACAGCTTCGACCCTAACGCGGCGTTGGCGCGGGCATCCCAGGGGGCGCCGAGTCAATGAAGCTCTGCCGTGTCGACAACTTGTCGTGCAGGCGCAGCAGGTTGGGATAGTCGGCCCGCCAGTCGATCTGCGGGAAACGGAAATCCAGGTAACCCAGGGCGCAGCCGGTGGCGACATCGGCCAGCGTGAAGGAGTTTCCGAAGCACCAGGCCTTCTCACCCAGGCCTTGTGCCATGGCCTTGAGCGAGGTGCGCACGCGGCTCATCTGGCGATCGATCCAGGCGCTCGAGCGCTGAGCTTCGGTTCGCCCCGGCCAGGTCGCCTCCAGCCGCGCGAGGATGCTGGCGTCGAGCAGACCGTCGGCCAGGGCTTCCCAGGTGCGCACTTCGATGCGCTCGCGGCCCGCCGCAGGGATGAGCTTTCCGACCGGCGACAGGGTGTCGAGGTACTCGACGATGACGCGCGAGTCGAACACCGCTTCGCTGCCTTCCATCACGAGGCAGGGCACCTTGCCGAGCGGGTTCGACTTCAGGACCGCGTCGGAACTCCAGGGGTCTTCCGTGATGAGCTGGAAGTCGAGCTTCTTCTCCGCCATCACGACACGCACCTTGCGCACGTAGGGGCTGGTTAGCGATCCGATCAATTTCATGTGTGGTGGCCACGATTCCCTGTGGGGATCGATTCTACGGGCGCGCCTGTCGCGCGAACGACACGTTCGACGCCGGTTCGCGGGATGCCCGGCAGCGTGCGCGCCACGGCCTCAGAACAGGGTGCCGTCGCTGGCGATCTGGACCGGCGGCGGGCCGCCCGGACGCCGCTCGGCCGCGATCTCCCGCCCTGCGGCCCAGGTGCCGCCTTCGAGCAGGGCCGCCAAGGTCAGGCTCGGTTCCCCGAGCTCAGCGCGCACCAGGCGCAGCACCTCGTCCAGCAGCGTCACGGTCAAGGCGCGCCACTCGACGACCCAGCGGTCGGCCGGCGTGTAGACCTTCTGCGCATAGTCGGCATTGCGCGGGACGATGACGCCGGCATCGATCAGCAGACCGCCGTTGCGGTACTCCGGCAACGCAGTCAGTTCCTCGAGCCGGTCGACCGTCATGCCGGCCCATTGCAGCGGCTCGACCATCGAGTACGCGAGCCACTGGCTCAGCTTGTGAAACGGCACCCGGTTGGTGTCGGCACCGGTGCCGCCCGCCATCGGGTGGAACCAGACATCGCCAACGGGTTTGCCGCCCAGCATCTGCCCGCTCGGCCAGATGCCGCTGAAGGCCTTGAGTATGGTGCGCAGGATCTGGGAGGCGCTCACGCGCAGGACTGGCACGCGCTGGGCCGGACCGTCGGTGCCGGCGCGCAGGATGGCATGGCTCATCAGGTCGTAGAGCTGGCCGGGGCGCGCGGGTTGCACGAAGACGTCAGGCCGGTCGTGCAGTGCGGCGCCGAGCCGGCGCAGCAAGGCCACCCGGCCTTCCATTCCGAGCAAGGGGTTGTTCTCGCTGACCTGGAACATGGTGCCGAGGCGCTGGGCATCCATGTTCTCCAGCGCGCGCGCATCGACACGCATCGGCGTGCGCATGTCCGACGAGAACTGGCCGGACATGAAGCCGTTGAAGGTGGCGACCGCGAGCCCCTCGGAGCGTGTGTAGCGCCGTCCGCTGCCGGGCTCGGTGTAGACCCAGGCGGGGCCCGAGGTGACATCCAGCAGCACACTGACCACGACCAGGTCGATCCGGGTGCGCGCCAGGTCGGCTGCGCTGCACTTGCCCATCCGGGCATCCAGTTGTGCCTTGCGATCGACGCCGCCGGCCTGGAGATGGCGCCATCGGCTGTGCATCGGCACCATGGCGCCGGGAAAGCGCTCGCGCGTGAGGCGGGCGACACGGCGTGCGACCTCGCCCAGCTTGGACCGGTCCAGGGTGAAATGTTCGGATTGCCCGGACGTCACCGCGGCCGTGATGTTGGCGCAGCGCTGGCGGATCGTGGCCGGCAAACGCAACGTCCGGATGGCTTCGCGCAGCGCCTCCCGATCGGGAGCCGCGCCGGAGAACGTCGAATGCTCCATCATGGGAACGAACTCCTGCCGATTCGTCTCGACCGCGCCTGGATTCGCGTGGCGCGCAATCGCTCATCAGCCTTGTCAGATTGGGCGGCGAGACGATGAAGCGGCATGACAGCGTGTTGGATCGACGGGACTGGAGTCGCAGGTGCTTCAGGATACTGCCAAGTCCCCTGTATCCATGCGAAACAATGCGGGCATGACGCACGCTTTCGAGGCCGCCGTAGCGGCCAGCGCCGAACACATCCGAGATTTGTGCGCCGGCCAGGTGCCGGAGCTTGCATTGTTGCTGGGCACCGGATGGCAGGCCGTGGCCGACCTGGTCGATACAAGGGCCTGTTCGACCTATGCCGAGCTGCCGGCCTTTCCGCGCCTGGGCGTCGACGGGCATGCCGGGCGTGTGCAGGTCGGCTCCCTGGGCGATCGGCAGGTTCTTGTGCTGAGCGGGCGCGAACATGCCTACGAACATGGGCGCGTCGATGCCATGCGCGGTGTCATCCAGACACTCGCAGTGCTCGGCATCAAGGCGCTCGTGCAGACGAATGCGGCCGGAAGCCTGAGCGCGTCGATGACGCCTGGCTCGATCATGCTGATCGAGGACCACCTGAACCTGGTCCAGGCTTCACCGCTGGTCGGGCTGGCGGACAACCGGCGATTCGTGCACATGGCCAACGCCTACGACGCAGATCTGCGTGCGCAGGCCAGGCGCGCAGCCGCGAATGCGGGGTTGACCCTGCACGAAGGTGTCTACGCCTGGATGCTGGGGCCGCAATTCGAAACTCCGGCCGAGATCCGCATGCTGCAAGGCCTGGGTGCGCAGGCGGTCGGCATGAGCACCGTCCCCGAGACGCTGCTCGCGCGACACGCCGGGCTGCGTGTTCTCGGTCTGTCGATCCTGACCAATATGGGCTGCGGACTGAGCGACGAAGCGCTCAGCCATGCCCACACATTGGCGCGTGCCGAGGCCGCTGCAGACGTGGCGTCCCGACTCATCCAGGCTGTCGTGCCGGCGCTGGCCATCTAGGGCCTGTCGACGGCAAGCCAGGAAGCGGCCCTTGCGGTGGCGTGAACAGGCGTCAGCCGGCAGGCGGCGACCTGCGAACCAGATTGGCCAGTTCGACGGCGGACTTGACGTTCATCTTGTCGAACACGCGTGCGCGGTGGACTTCGACAGTGCGCACGCTGATGCCAAGGTCGTCGGCGATCAGCTTGTTGGGTCGACCATCGATGACGAGGTGCATGACGTCGCGCTCACGATCGGTCAGCTCGGCCAGCAGCGCGGCGACTTGCGCCGCGCTCTGGCGGCGTTCGAGCACGGCAGCGCTGGCGCCGAGCGCCTGCTCGATGCGGTCGACCAGGGCATTGTTGGAGAACGGCTTCTCGACGAAGTCGAATGCCCCGCGTTTGACGGCCGCGACTGCGGTCGGCACGTCGCCGTGGCCGGTCAGGAAGATCACCGGCAAGGCTTCCAGCAGACCGCGCTCGGCCAGGCGTTCGAAGAGCACCAGACCGCTCGTGCCGGGCATGCGCACGTCCAGCACCAGACAGGCCGGCGCGCAAGGCCAGGGCATGCGCTCGGGCGCGAGCAGGGACTCCAGATGGGCTTCGAAGGCCTCGGCGCTGGCGAAGCCCTCGGACAGCAGCCGGCGCGAGCGCAGCAGCCAGGCCAGTGCGTCGCGCACGACGTCCTCGTCGTCGACAAGGTAGACGGTGGGGATTCCCGTGGCTTGAGGGATGGCCATGTTCATGGTTCGTCAGCGCGGGTCGGGCGCGCCGTGGGCAGGGTAAACCGGAATTCGGTTCCCTGGCCAGAGACATCGGCCGGGGCCGGGCCGAAGTCGAGCGCGCCGCCATGTTGTTCGACGACGGTGCGGCACAGGCTCAGGCCGAGCCCCATGCCTTCGTTGCGCGTCGTGTAGAAGGGCGTGAACAGGCGCGCCGCCACATCCTCGGCGATGCCGGGCCCGGCGTCGATGACGCTGAAGGTGACCCAGCGCGCATGGGTCTGCCTGGCGCGCAGCGTCAGGACGCGCCGCGCTGATGACGTGTCGGCCTCCATGGCCTGGATGCCGTTGCGGGCCAGGTTCAGCAGGACCTGCTCGACCATCGTGCGGTCGCAGACGACACGTGGAATCCGATCGGGCAGATCGAGGTCGATCCGGGTGCCGCTCTTGCGGGCCTGCAGGCGCACGAGCGGCAGCACCGCGTCGAACAGCAGGTCGACGCCAATCGTCTCGTGCAGCTGTTCGCGCCGGCGCACGAAGTCGTGCACGCTCTTGATGACGCGACCGGCACGCTCCGCCTGCTCTTCGATCCGGGTCAGGCCCTGGCGCAGGAGGTCGGCCGTGCCCTCGGCCGGTGCGGCGCCGTTGCCCAGCAGGTTGAGCGATCCGCTGGCATAGCTGGAGATCGCCGCCAGCGGTTGGTTCAGCTCGTGGCTCATCAGCGACGCCATCTCGCCGACGGTGGCCAGGCGGGCGCTCGCCTGCAGTCTCTCCTGCTGCTGCCTCGACACCTCCTCCATGTGGCGCTGCTCGCTGATGTCGAGCACGGAACTCATCCATCCGGTCTGTCGACCCTCGCTGTCCAACAGTGGCGCCTCGTAGATCATGACCGGGAAGCGTTCCCCGTCCTGGCGCATGAAGACGGTCTCGAAGCCTTCGCGCGCCTCGATCTTCGGGCCCGAGCGTTCGCGCCGGCTGTTCTGGCGCCGCTGATAGTCGCCCCGGTGCTCGGGTGGCCAGTACGGCGGGGTGTCGGCCGCGAGCAGGCTGTCGGCGCTGAAGCCGACCATGGCGCAGAACGCCGGGTTGACGTAGGTGATCGCGCCGTCGAGGTTGCTTGCACGCAGCCCGGTCACGAGCGAGTCTTCCATCGCCTTGCGAAAGGTCAGCGCTTCGGCCAGCGCACGTTCGGCACCGGCTCGGCGGCGCACGTCGCGCGCGAGCAGGAAGACGAGTGCGAACAGGGCGAACGACAAGCCCAGGACCAGCGCCGTGGCAAGGTTCGGGATCAGGCGCGGCGCGCCGGCCGCACTGTCGACGCGCAGTTGCATCGACAGTCCCGGCACGTCGACGAGCCGCTCGACCCGGTACACGCCGGCCCCCCGGGGCACACCGGCGCGAGCAAGCCGCGTCCCGTCGCCCTCGATGAAGCTGACCTCGAAGCGGCGCCCCTGGACCGGGGTCAGGGCCTCTTCGAGCAGCATGGTCAGGCCCAGGGTGCCGACCAGGTAGCCGGTGGGTTCGCCGGCCTCGGTCAACGGCACGCAGACGTCGAGCACTTCCACCCCCTGGCCCTGGGCCGTCGGCACGAAGTAGCTGCGCGAGAACGCCGGTGTCAGCGCGCGCCGTGCCGCTGCGCAGGCGAGCTCGGTCTCGGCTTCGATCAATGGCCTGGACAGCTGCGAAAAAAGCGGCGGACCGAACGGCGAGTCGACCTGCAGCGTCAGTTGCAGCGCGGGATCGCGCAACTCCAGGCCAGCCAGCACGCGGCGTGCACGCAGCTCTTCGACTGCCGAGCGCAGGAAGCGCTCGGCATCGACCGTGTCGGCGCCGAGCGACTGAAGGCGCTGCTGCGTGATCACGAGCTCGCGCCGCACTTCCGCCGCAATCTCGAGCGCCACCCCCTCTGTTTCTTCCTGGACCCGGGTCGACTCGTAGTTGAGCGTCAAGGTCACGAGCAGCGTTTGCGCGACCACCAACAGCAGCAGCAACGCCAGCCACAGCAGCGCACGCTGGTGGCGACGCCAGCGGCGTGGGGGAGCCGAGAGCAGGGCATTCATTGAAATCGGGCCACCAGTATGGCCGGCCTGTCGGCACGGACGCTACGCAGTTCCGCGCATGAGAAACTGGACTGAACTCACGCACACTGGCTCTCGTGCCCCAGCGGTGCGTGCACCCTCACTCAGATCAGGAGTCCGCCCATGCCCACATCGGAACAGAAACGCGCAGAGCTTCGCCGCGCAGCGCTCGAGTACCACGAGTTCCCTGTGCCCGGCAAGGTGGCGATCCATGCCACCAAGCAGCTCATCAACCAGCATGACCTGTCGCTGGCCTATTCGCCGGGCGTGGCGGCGGCGTGCGAAGAAATCGTCGCCGACCCGGCCAACGCGTTCCGCTACACGGCGCGCGGCAACCTCGTGGCGGTCGTGACCAATGGCACCGCGGTGCTCGGCCTGGGCGACATCGGGCCGCTGGCGGCCAAGCCGGTCATGGAAGGCAAGGGCGTGTTGTTCAAGAAGTTCGCCGGCATCGACGTGTTCGATCTCGAGCTGAACGAACGCGACCTCGACAAGCTGGTCGACATCATCGCCGCGCTGGAACCCACGTTCGGTGGCATCAACCTCGAGGACATCAAGGCGCCGGACTGCTTCTACGTCGAGCGCAAGCTGCGCGAACGCATGAAGATCCCGGTCTTTCACGACGACCAGCATGGCACGGCCATCGTCGTGGGCGCGGCATTGATCAATGCGCTCAAGGTCACCGGAAGGGAGATCGGCACGGTCAAGCTCGTCACCTCGGGTGCCGGCGCGGCAGCCCTGGCCTGCCTCGGGCTTGCGCTCAAGCTCGGTGTCAAGCGCGAGAACATCTGGGTCACCGACCTGGCCGGCCTGGTCTACGAGGGGCGCACCGAACTGATGGACGAGGACAAGATCCAGTTCGCCCAGAAGACCGAGCTGCGTTCGCTGTCCGAGGCGATCGAAGGTGCCGACGTGTTCCTGGGGCTGTCGGCCGGAGGCGTGCTCAAACCGGCCATGGTCGAAAAGATGGCGCGGCGTCCGATCATCTTCGCGCTCGCCAACCCGACGCCCGAGATCACACCCGAGGAAGCGCACGCGGTGCGCCCCGACGCCATCTTGGCGACGGGCCGGACCGACTACCCGAACCAGGTCAACAACGTCCTGTGTTTCCCGTACATCTTCCGAGGGGCGCTGGACTGCCGTGCGACCACGGTGACGGACGCGATGGAGATCGCAGCGGTGCACGCGATCGCCGAACTGGCGCAGGCTGAACAGAGCGAGATCGTGGCCAATGCCTATGCCGGCGCGACGCTCGAGTTCGGCCCGGAGTACCTGATTCCCAAGCCCTTCGATCCGCGCCTGATGACGAAGATCGCGCCGGCCGTGGCGCAGGCCGCGGCCGAGTCGGGCGTGGCCTTGCAGCCGATCACCGATCTCGACGCCTATCGCGAGAAGCTGCAGACCATCGTCTACGCATCCGGCACGATGATGAAGCCGATCTTCATGATGGCCAAGCGAGCTCAGCGGCGCAACGTGGCCTACGCCGAGGGCGAGGACCGGCGGGTGCTGCGGGCGGCTCAGGTGGCGGTCGACGAGGGCCTGGCCAAGCCATGGCTGGTCGGGCGGCCGGCGATCATCGCGGCGCGCATCCAGAAGCTCGGGCTGCGTCTGGAACTCGGGCGCGACTATGAGGTCGTCAACGTCGACAACGATCCGCGCTACCGGGACTTCTGGCAGACCTATCACCAGATGACCGAGCGCAAGGGCGTCACGGTGCAGCTGGCCAAGATCGAGATGCGCCGACGCCTGACGCTGATCGCGTCCATGTTGCTGCACAAGGGCGAGGTCGACGGCATGATCTGCGGCACCTGGGGCACCACGTCGCAGCACCTCGCCCATATCGACCAGGTCATCGGGCTGCGCGAGGGGGTTCACACCTATGCCTGCATGAACGGCCTGCTGCTGCCGGGGCGCCAGGTGTTCCTGGTCGACACCCATGTCAACTACGATCCGACGGCCGAGCAGATCGCAGAGATCACCGTGCTGGCGGCCGAGGAGATCCAGCGTTTCGGGCTGCACCCGCGCGCGGCCCTGGTGTCGCACTCCAACTTCGGCAGCAGCAATCAGCCTTCGGCGCTGAAGATGCGCGCAGCGCTTGCCCTTGATCCAGCAGCGTGCGCCCTGGCTCGAGGTCGACGGCGAGATGCACGGCGACGTCGCAATGGACGGCGCCATGCGGCGCGAAGTGATGCCGCGCAGCAGCCTTCAGGGCGACGCCAACCTGCTTGTGTTGCCCACGATCGATGCCGCGAACATCTCCTACAACCTGCTGAAAATGGCCGCGGGCGGGGGCATCGCGGTCGGGCCGGTCCTGCTCGGGGCGGCCAAACCGGTCCATATCCTGACCCCTTCGACGACTGTGCGAAGAATCGTCAACATGACCGCTGTGGCGGTCGCCGACGCCAATGCGGGCAGATAGAGAGTTGCATATCTAGAGTGTGAGCGCCCGCACACAAGTCCTTGTGCTGCTGCATTTTGTGGCGGATCGCTTGAGCTTTTAGGTCGATTCGGGTAGGATCCTGCGCTGGTTCTTCAGGGTAATCCCGTGTTTGCTTCAGGTTGGATCGGGGTCGGGCGGGCGTCCAGTAAGTTGGCGCTCGCTTTTATATTGGCCGGAAGCCTGTGTGCCTCCGGATCGACGCCGGCAACCGCGAGAGACATGTCCCCCGAAGGCTCGCCCGGGATGGCAGAAGTGGTCTTGACCGCTTTGCCGCCGCAGGCGCAAGTGACACACCGGTTGATATTGGCGGGCGGGCCGTTCCCTTATCGAAAGGACGGCGCAGTCTTCCTCAACCGTGAGCGTCAGTTGCCTCTGCATGTGCGAGGCTTCTATCGGGAATACACCGTGAAGACCCCCGGGGCACACAACCGTGGTGCCCGCCGCATCGTCTGCGGCGGACAGCGGCCGGTGGCGCCGGAAGCCTGTTTTTACACCGGCGACCACTACACGAGCTTCAGACGCATCGTGCCGTGATCGACGGCGAATCGAAGAATCTTGTTTCTTGAATCAGGAGGCACCTGACCATGCTCTTGCAAACCGTCCGTCCCAACATCGTGCAGGCCATACGAGCCTACCGCGTGGAGGACTTGCAGCAGGCGGCAACCGATGCTGGCCAACATTTTCTGTATGCGGACCTGTCCCAGGCGCAGAGCAAGCAGGACGTGCTGGAGGGCATCGCCACCGAATTCCTGTTCCCGGTCCATTTCGGCAAGAACCTCGATGCACTCTACGACTGCATGACGGACCTGGTGCACAAGGCCGGCCAGCAGCCGGGCTTCGTGGTCGTGCTGGAACACATTCCCGACAACTCGCGCTTCGATCGTGAGGCGCGCGAACAGCTGCTCGACGTCTTCCGAGACACCGCGGACTACTGGGGGGAGAGGCGAATACCGTTCAGGTGTTTCTATTCTTTTCGGTAGCCCGCTCCCTGGAAATCGGGTCATGGGAGCGGGCGGAGATGACCCAGGCGATTGCGGCCAAGCCGACGCCAAAGGTGGCGGTGTCCAAGACCGGCATCAACCCCAACTTCGGCACCAACATGCCGATGATGAGCAGTGCATTCGACACTGCGATGTGGCTTAGCGCGGCCTGAGCCGCGCGCAGACGACGGGACCGGCGAGCTGCCGGCCCCGTCGTTCACTGGCGTGCCGGATGAACCTCGTGCGCGAGCGCCAGGTATTCGCTGACCGCCACTTCTTCGGCACGGCGGCGCAGATCGAACGATCCAAGGTAGCCCCGTTCGGCCAGCCACGGCCCGAGGGTGTGGCGGAGCAGTTTGCGGCGCTGCGAGAACGCCACCGCAACCAAGGCGGACAGTTCGGCCGGGTCGACCTGCTCGGGATGCGGCCACGGCAGCATGCGCACGACCGCCGAGTTCACTCTGGGCGGGGGCTCGAACGCCTCAGGGGGCACGTCGAGCACCGACTCGAGGTGATAGCGCCATTGCAGCATCACGGACAGCCGACCGTAGGCCTTGTGCCCGGGCCCGGACACCATGCGCTCGACGACCTCCTTCTGCAGCATGAAGTGCTGATCCTGCACGGCATGGGCAAAGCCGAGCAGATGAAAGAGGATCGGGGTCGAGATGTTGTAGGGCAGATTGCCGACCACCCGAAGCGGTCTGCCGGCACGCTCGGCAAGCGCCGCGAAGTCGACGCTCAGGACATCTGCTTCGATCACCTCCAGGCCGGCACGTGACCTCAGCCTGCGCGCCAGGTCGCGATCGAGTTCGATCACGGTCAACGCGCCACATCGCTCCAGCAGCGGCGCCGTCAGGGCGCCGAGCCCGGGCCCGATCTCGACCAGCGACTCACCCTCGCGGGGGTCGACAGCCTGGACGATGGTATGAAGAACCGTGCTGTCGGTCAGGAAATGCTGGCCGAACCGCTTGCGTGCCTGGTGCTTCAAGGCTGGATCAGCGGCCGGCGCCGTCCCTCAACTCCACGTAGGCGCGAGCGCGCAGCTCGCGCATCCACTCCTCGAAGGCCTGCTGGAACTTCCGTTCGCGCAGTTCGTTCGCCGCCTGGGCGCGCAGTTCCTTCTGTTCGATGCTGACCTGGCGGCGGTCAACGACCTGAATCAGGTGCATGCCAAAGCGCGACCGCACCGGCTGCGAAACGCCACCGATGTCCAGCGCGTTCATCGGCTCCTCGAACTCCGGCACCATGACGCCGGGGCGAAACCAGCCCAGATCGCCGCCTTCAGGGGCACTCCCGTCTTCAGACACTTCGCGCGCAACGTCATCGAAGCGCCGCGCGCCAGAGGCGATCTGCTCGCGCAACTGCTGCAGGCGCCGGGCCGCAACCTGGGGTGAAGCCTGTTCCGATGTGCGCAGCAGGATGTGACGCGCCCTGGTCTCAGTCACCCGCTGCACGCCAGCGGATTCGCGCGTCAACACCTTGAGCAGGTGAAAACCGGCGCCGCTGCGGATGGCGGACGGTGTGACCTGTCCGACCGCGAGGTCGCGCGTGGCGCCAACGAACAGGTCGGGCAGTCGCGACGCAGGCCGCGAACCGATCTCGCCGCCGCGTTCGCGGTTGGCGTCTTCGGAAACCTCCTTCGCGACGGCTTCGAAAGCCTCGCCAGCCTTGATCCGGTTCAAGGCGGCGTCGACCCGAGCGCGACGCGAAGCGATGGTCGCGGCGTCGGCACCTTCGGGAACCTCGACCAGGATCTGGGCGAGGTTGAGCTCGGGGTCGGCGCTGCTGTTCGCGTTGCGCTCGGCCAGATGGGCATCGATCTCGCCTTCACTGACCTGAATGCGCGCTGCGACCTCACGCTCGCGCGTGCGCTCGACCAGGAGCTGGTCGCGCAGGCTGGCGCGAAAACGCGGCATGTCCAGGCCATCGACCTTCAGGCGCTCGGCGAGTTGGGGAATCGTCAGCTGGTTCTGCGTCGCCACACTTTGCACCGCACGGTCCAGGTCGGCTTCGTCGACGCGCCAGCCCGCGTCGCGCGCGTAGGTGACCACGACGCGCTCTTGAACCAGGTCCTCGAGCGCCTGGGTCCTGAGTGCGAGGTCGTCGGGCCGCGCCTGCCCGCCGCGCGTGTCGGCCCGTCGCAATGCCTCGATTCGGCGCTCGAGTTCGCCGGCCGTGACGAGCTCCTGGTTCACCACCGCAATGATGTGGTCGCCACCGCGCGAAGCCGGCGTGTCCTGCGCACGAACATGCCCCGGTGCGGCGACGGCGAAGACGCCGCACAGCAGGCCGACAAACCGGAAGCGATCGAATTGGGTCATGGGGATTGGGGGCTGGACGGGCTGCTGCGCTCTTCGCGCAGCAAACGGTAACCGGGGATATTGTCCTTCAAGACCTGCAGTGCGTTCGAGCCCAGGCGCGACAGCCCGACCAGTTCGAGCTGCAGCGACAGGCGTGTCGTCGCTTCGGCGGCACCCGTGGAGAGTCGCTGGGCCACGACGCGGCCGATCCAGCAGCCGGCGTCGTACTCGAGACCGAACAGCGAACCTGTGACCCGGCTGTCACGCATGCTGTAGGTCACGCGGCCGACGCCGTACAGGGTGCCGTTGCAACCGCCCAGGCTCTGTGGGTCGCCGCGGTAGATCGGCCACTGCCAGCCGGTCTCGAGCTGCTCGCTGAGGCCGCGTGCAAGACGGTAGCGCAAGCTCAGGGTGCGGAACGGTCCCGGCGACCAGGTCGCGCCGACGATCGATCGGCGCAGGCGACCGCTGTCGGGGCTGTACTGCAAGGCAGCGTCGAGTGACCAGTTGGGGATCACGCCGGTCGAGCCGAGCACGAGCAGATCCGACACCTTCTGGGTCAAGGGGGCACCGTCGACCGAACCATCGAGCGCGGGC
Source organism: uncultured beta proteobacterium (assembly GCA_963706655.1). GTDB lineage: Bacteria > Pseudomonadota > Gammaproteobacteria > Burkholderiales > Burkholderiaceae_C > Rubrivivax. The sequence goes on along the minus strand of CAVPNN010000014.1, from coordinate 209,459 downwards.
GCGATCTGTTGATCGCGCAACAAGAAGCGCTGCGCAATGCCGAGGCGCAGCAGCTCGGCACCACTGCCTGGCTCGATCAGCCGACTGGTGGCGCCTGCCGTGACCTGGTGGGCGTCGGAAATCCGATCGGCACCCGAGAACGCGTTGTCCGCGTAAATCGAACTGAAGTTGAACTCCTTGCCGAACGAGTCGAAGCTGGGCAGGTGGTTCTGCGCGCGATAGGGCGTGTAGACATAGAGCAAACGCGGCTCGAGCGTCTGACGCAGTTCACGCCCGAAGAGCGCACTCGTCTCGCGCTCGAAGGCCAGGCCTGCGTCGACACTGAGCGTGGGCACGACACGCGACGCCGTGGTCTGCCCGTTCACCATCGGCCGATCGGTCCGGTACTCGGTGGCGCTCAGCGCCAGCCTTGGCACGACCCAACGGCCAGGCTCGCGCCACGGCAGCGACAGTGCGCCCGCCGCGTGCCATCGCCAACCCTCGGGCCGCTGGTCGGTGGCCTCGCGATCGGTGAGCACGAACTGATTGACCTCGGCCAGCCCGGTCCACTCGAAGCCGGCCAGCCGCCCGCGGGCGCGCGTGCCGATCTGGGGACTGCGCGAATAGGGTGAGACGATCGGCGCGTCGATGTCCTGCAGCACTTGCCAGCGCTGGATTCGCAAGTAGGTCCTGCCCTGTGCAGCGCCCCAGTCGAAGTCGCGGTCGACGCGCAAGTTGGTCGCCAGCAGGCGAGGCGTCAGGCTTGCCGCGCTGTCCGGGAAGTCCTTCCACCACGCATCGTCGGAGACCCGGATCGAATCGAGCGAGGTCGCGATGTCGAATGGCAGACGCTGCGCATGGCGCAGTGCCAACGCGTGGCGCGAGCCGCCGCGCACACGGTCATGGGGCAACCAGTCGAGCGCCACCTGGCCGTTGAAGCTCGGCATCAGATAGCGCAACTCGGTCTCGAGGCCGAGGCCACGCCGCGTGGCCACGCGGGGGGCGATCGTCGCGTCCAGATTCGGCGCGATGTCCCAGTAGTAGGGGATCGAGAACTCGAGGCCGCTGCGGCTGTCGATGTTGACGCTGGGCGGCAGCCAGCCGGACTTGCGCGCGTCGGTGACCGGGAAGCTCAGGCTCGGCAGGGCGAGGATCGGCACGCCGAGGAAACGAAGCAGCGCGCCGTCGGCAACGCCTTCGTTGGCGTCGAAGTCGAGCGCAACGTTGCGCGCCTCCAGCACCCAATCGGGGTCCCTGTCGCCGCGCGGGCAACTGGTGTAGCGGGCCTCGGCCGCACGCACGCGCGACCGGCCCTGGAAGTCGATCCGTGCGGCCGAGCCGCGCGTTCCCTGGCGCGCGAACTCGAAGTCGGGTTCGAGGAACCAGCCCTCGAGTGCCTCGACCGTCAACTCGGCCGCCGGCCCGCGGTAGACCGCGCCGTCGCGCTCGATGCGCACCTGGCCATCGGCCCAGGCGCGGTCGTCGCTGGCGCGATAGCGCAGGCGATCGGCACGAATGAAGACCTTGGCGCGGCGCAACTCGACGTTGCCTTCGGCGCGGGTTTCCCCTTCCGGCACGCTCTCGAGACGGTCAGCCTGCAGCAGGACAGGCGCTGATTCCGGCTCCGTTTCGACCGCGCACGCGCCTGCCGCGGTGAGCATCAGGACGCACGCCGCGGCAAGAGGGAGCAGTCGCGGGCGGTCTCGGTCGGGCAAGGGTAGGGTTCGGGGCGCGGCGGGTTCGTAGAATTCATTATCCATGCCCACCATTCCCCTCTGGCCCGACGCCGCCCGCCACGCCCTGTTCGAGCAATGGTTGCAGACCATTGGGGACCGCCACGGCTTGCAACCCGAAACCCTGTCGAGCGCGTCGGCGGACGCGAGCTTCCGGCGCTACTTTCGCATCCAGGCGGGACCGCGCTCGCTGATCGTCATGGACGCGCCGCCACCACAGGAGGACGTGCGCGCGTTCGTTCATGTGGCCGGTCTGATCGAAGGGGCGGGATTGAATGCGCCGCATGTGCTCGAGTGCGATGCCGAAAACGGCTTCCTGTTGCTCACCGACCTCGGGCAATCGCTCTACCTCGAGGCGCTGCGCGACGAGGTTGAGGCCGACAAGCTGATGCGCGACGCGATGCGCGCCCTGGCGCAATTCCAGGCCGAAGTGCCGGCCGACAGCCTGCCCGCCTATGACGAGGCATTGCTGATGCGTGAGCTCGCGCTGTTCCCCGAGTGGTGCGTGCAGCGCGAGTTCGGCATCCACTGGACCGACGCCCAGCAGTTGATCTGGGAGCGCAGTTGCCGCCTGCTCGTCGACAGCGCCCTCGCGCAACCCGTGGTCGCGGTGCACCGCGACTTCATGCCACGCAACCTGATGGTGTCCGAACCGAACCCGGGCATCCTCGACTTCCAGGACGCGGTGCGCGGACCGGTGACCTACGACGTCGCCAGCATGCTGCGCGACGCCTTCATCTCCTGGGACGAAGCGCGCGAGATCGACTGGGCGGCACGGTACTGGGACATGGCACGGCGCGCCGGGATCCCGCTCGGCGAGACCCTGGGCCACGACTTCGGCGAGTTCTGGCGTGCGCTCGAGTGGATGGGGCTGCAGCGCCACTTCAAGGTGCTGGGCATCTTCTGTCGGCTCAAGCATCGCGACGGCAAGGCGCACTACGCCGAAGACCTGCCGCGCTTCTTCGCCTATGCCAACAGGGTTGCCAATCGATACGGACCGTTGCGCCCATTGCTGACCCTGCTGCAGCCGATGTCGGGGCAGGCCCTGGCCAGCGGATACACGTTCTAGGCCTTCCCGCCCGCAGTGCGAAGGCGACAATCGGCGATGTTCGCCTTTCTCGCCTCGACCCTGCGCCCGACCGCGGTTCCAACCAGCGCGCCGCCGCCCGGCCTGCTCGCCTTCTACTGGCACTTCGTGCGCCAGACCAGGGCCCTGTACGCCACACTCTTCGTGACCGGCCTCGGGGTCGCGCTGATCGACACCGTGATCCCTCTCTTCATCGGCCGCCTCGTGCGCCTGATGGAGGCGCCCGACCGCGTCGCGGCGCTCGCGGGTGCGATGCCGATGCTGCTCGGAATGTCGGCCCTGGTGCTGTTCGGCCGCCCGCTCGTGCTGCTGGCCGACAGTCTGGTGCGCAACAACATCGTCGTGCCGGGCGTGACCAGCCTGATCCGCTGGCAGAGCCACTGGCATGTGGTGCGCCAGAGCTGGCCGTTCTTCCAGAACGACTTTGCCGGGCGGATCGCCAACCGCGTCATGCAGACCAGCAATGCGGTGCGCGAGTGCGTGGTCTCGAGCATCCGCGCGGTCTGGTACATCGTGGCCTACGGGCTGTCGGCCCTGGTGCTGATGGCCAGTGCCGACTGGCGGCTGGCGGTGCCCACGGCGCTGTGGTTCACCGGCTACGTGGTCTTCCTGCGTCACTTCGTGCCGCAGATGCGCGACCTGTCCAAGGCCAGCAGTGAGCTGCGCTCGCTGGTGATGGGACGCGTGGTCGACAGCTACACCAACATCCTGACCGTCAAGCTGTTCGCCCGCGCACGCGACGAGGACGCCTACGTGCGCGAGGTGATCGACGAGCACACCGGTGCGATTGCGGCGCACATGCGGCTCATCACGCGCTTCATGACGACGCTGTCGGTGCTCAACGCACTGCTGCTGGTCAGCACCGGCGCGATCGGCATCACGCTGTGGTCACAGGGCGTGGTCGATGCGGGCACGGTCGCCACTGCGCTGCCGCTGGCCTGGACGATCGCGAACGTGGCCGGCTGGGTCAGCTGGGAGGTCACCGGCATCTTCGAGAACATCGGCGTCGTGCAGGAGGGCATGGAGACGATCGCGGTGCCGCACAGTCTGGTCGACAAGCCCGGCGCGCGTGAGCTCGAAGTCAGCCAGGGCGAGGTTCGCTTCGAGGACCTCACCTTCACCTACGGGCGTGCCGACGGGCAGCGCGTGCTCGATTCGCTGAACCTCGTGATCCGGCCGGGTGAACGTGTGGGCGTCGTGGGTCGTTCGGGTGCCGGCAAGTCCACGCTCGTGAACCTGCTGCTGCGATTTCACGAGTTGGAGAGCGGGAGCATCCGCATCGACGGCCACGACATCCGCGAAGTGACGCAGGAGAGCCTGCGTGCGGCGATCGGCATGGTGACGCAGGACACCTCGCTGATGCACCGCTCGATCGCCGCCAACATCGGCTATGGGCATTCAGGCGCGACGCGCGCCGAGATCGAGGCGGCGGCCGCCAAGGCGCATGCCGACGAGTTCATCCTCGGCCTGCAGGACTGGAAGGGTCGCACCGGCTACGAGGCCCATGTGGGCGAGCGCGGAGTCAAGCTTTCGGGCGGCCAGCGCCAGCGCATCTCGATCGCGCGCGTGATCCTCAAGGACGCGCCGATCCTGGTGCTCGACGAAGCCACGTCGGCGCTCGACAGCGAGGTCGAGCTCGCGATCCAGGGCCAGCTGCTCGGCCTGATGGAGGGCAAGACGGTGATCGCGATCGCGCACCGGCTGTCGACCATCGCGCGCATGGACCGGCTGATCGTGCTCGATCAGGGTCGCATCGTCGAGCAGGGTACCCATGCCGAACTGCTCGCGCTGCGCGGTCACTACGCAGCGCTGTGGGCGCACCAGAGTGGTGGCTTCATCGGCGAAGTGTGATCAGGGACAGGCGCCGATCACCTGCGCCACCGCGGCGGTGAGCTTCTTGCCGTAGGGCACGTGCAGGAATTCGTTCGGGCCATGGGCATTGCTCTTCGGGCCGAGCACGCCGCAGACCATCATCTGCGCCTTCGGGAAGCCCTTCTGCAGCATGCTCATGAGCGGGATCGTGCCGCCCTGGCCGATGTAGCCGACCGGCGAGCCGTAGTGGGCCAGCGATGCCGCATTCAGCGATTTCTCGAGCCAGGGCGCCAAGGCGGGTGCGTTCCAGCCGGTGGCACCGAGCGCCCCGGCGCGGCCGTCGGCATGGAAGGTGACACGCGCGTTGTACGGTGCGTTGTCCTCCAGCACGGCCTTGAGCCGTTCGCTCGCCAGGTGGCCGTCGATCATCGGCGGCAGGCGCAGGCTGAGCTTGAATGCGGTGTACGGGCGCAGCACGTTGCCGGCGTTCTTCAGTTCGGGGAAGCCATCGACGCCCGTCACGCTGAGGGTCGGCTTCCAGGTCCGGTTCAGCAGCGCCTCGACCGGGTCGGTGGTGGTCGGCAGGCTCGGGCCGCCGTCGGCGCCGCACGACCAGGGAAACCGCTTCCAGACCTCGTCCTTCAGGATGCTGGCCGTGGCGCGCGCCTGCTCGATTCGGTCGGCCGGGATGTCGCAGTGAAAGCTCTCGGGCAGCAGGCGCCCGGTCGCGCTGTCCTCGAGCCGGTCGAGGACGTGGCGCAGGATGCGAAAGCTCGACGGCACGAGGCCGCTGGCGTCGCCCGAATGGATGCCCTCGGTCAGGATCTCGACCTTCAGCACGCCGCTGACCATGCCGCGCAGGCTGGTCGTCAGCCACAGCTGGTCGTAGTTGCCGGCGCCCGAGTCCAGGCAGACCACGAGGCCGACATTGCCCAGGCGCGCTCGCAAGGCGTCGATGTAGGCCGGCAGGTCGGGCGAACCGCTCTCCTCGCAGGATTCGATGACGCCGACGCAGCGTGGGTGGGGGATGCCCTGGGCCTGCAGCGCCTCGATCGCGGTGATCGCGGCGTAGACGGCGTAGCCATCGTCGGCGCCACCGCGCCCGTAGAGCAGTCCGTCCTCGAACTTCGGCGTCCAGGGGCCGAGGTCGTTGCGCCAGCCGCTGAACTCGGGCTGCTTGTCGAGGTGGCCGTAGAGCAGCACGGTGTCGCCGCTGTCCGCCCTGGTGGCCGGGATGTCGAAGAAGATGAGCGGTGTGCGGCCCTCGAGACGCAGGACTTCGAGCGTCAGCCCGGCCACCTTGCGCGACTCGACCCAGGCCGCCGCATCGCCCACGACCCGGTCGAGCAGGCCGTGCGCGGCCCAGTCGGCATCGAACATCGGGCTCTTGGCAGGGATTGCGATGTAGTCGGTGAGCGCAGGCACGATGCGTTCGTCCCAGGCCCGGTCGGCGAAGCTGGCGAGGCTCGAGGCCTCGTCGGGTTGCAGCGGCAAAGCGGGGTCGCGGGCGTTCATGTCGGTTCTCCGGTCGGGACGAAGGTGGCATCGAGCCATTGCACGAGGTGGGCCAGGACCTGGTCACGCTCGGGTTCGTTGAGGATCTCGTGAAACAGTCCGGGCCATTCGCGCGCCGAAACCATCGACGACGGTGCGGCGGCCGCGAAGGCCTCGGATCCGCGCGGCGCGACGCAGCGGTCGGCGCCGGCCCACATCAGCAAGGTGGGCACCCGCCATCGACTGGCGAGGGCCTGCACGGTCTGGCCGCCATCGACGATCAGCTGCACCAGACGAGCCGTGACGCGGTCGTGCACGAGCGGGTCGGCGACGTAGGCCCGCACGATGGCGGCGTCGCGCGACACCCACTCGGGTTTCAGGCCATTGCCCAGCGCCAGGTTGGGCGCGAGCGGACCGAGCAGGCCGAGCAGCAGCTTCTGCGCCGCCTTCATGCCGGGGTCGAGTGCAGGTGACGACAGCACCAGGGCGTCGACGGCGCGCGACCAGGCGGCCGCCTCGGGGGCCAGCGACTCGGCCACGAAGCGCGCGGCGATCAATCCGCCCATGCTGTGCCCGAGCAGGACACGCGGGCCGCTGGCCGGCGCCAGCGCATCCAGCACCTGGGCCAGGTCCCGGTAGTGCGCCTGAGCATCGGGCAGGGCACCACGCGCGCCGCTGCTGCGGCCATGGCCGCGCAGGTCGTAGGCGTGGACATTCCATGCGGCCCGGTTCAGGTCCTGCGCGACCTGGGCATAACGGCCGCCATGCTCGCCCAGCCCGTGCACGATCAACACGGTCCCGCGCGCGGTCGACGCGACAGGCCAATGGTGCAGGTGCAGGGTCGATCCGTCAGTGGTGGTCAGTGCGGCCATGACCGCCATTGAATCACGGGTGACGATATGCTCGACGCGAGTTTTCCCAGGAGCTTTCCATGACGAACGAGTACTTCGAGCTGTCTCCCGACGAGCAAGGTGTGGTCCGGCTCACCCTGAACCGGCCGGACCGGCTCAACACGCTCGGGCCCGGGTTCTTCACGGCCTTGCGCGACGCGGTGATCGAGCTCGACGCCGCAGGCCAGACGCGTGCGCTGGTCATCACGTCGACCGGCAAGCACTTCAGCGCCGGCATGGCATTGGACGTGTTTGCCAGCGATCTGGCCCTGCTGGACACCGGCAGCGCGCGTGCGCGGTTGTCGTTCCAGGACAGTCTGCGCCGCCTGATGCACTGCTTCGATGTGCTGGAGGAGGCGCGTTTCCCGGTCATCTGCGCGGTTCAGGGCGGCTGCATCGGCGGTGCGCTCGACCTCGCAGTGGCCTGCGACATCCGCCTGTGCAGCGCCGACGCCTTCTTCACGGTGCAGGAGATCCAGATCGGCATGACCGCGGACCTGGGCGTGCTGCAACGCCTGCCGAAGGTGATCGCACCGGGCTTCGCGCGCCAGATGGCCTACACCGGCGAACGGGTGGCGGCCGAGCGTGCGTTGGCCGTCGGACTGGTCAACAGCGTGCATGCCGACCCCGACACCCTGCTTGCGCAGGCGATGGCCCTGGCGACGCAGATCGCCCAGAAGTCGCCGCTGGCGGTGGCCGGCAGCAAGCGTGCGCTGAACTACGCACGCGACCACGGCACCGCGGATGCGCTCGCCCACATGGCCATGCTGCAAAGCGCGATCTTCGACATCGGGGAGATGGGGCGTGCGATCCAGGGGTGGCAGGCGAAGACGACACCCTCGTTCGAGCCGCTGGCGCCGGTCGATCGCCGATAGGGGGAGCGAGGGCGCTGCGCAGGGGCGGCTGCGTCGATCGGGTGCAGCGGCTACAGTGCAGGCAAAGGGAGGGTCGCGCCGCGGAACATTGCGGACGCGCAACGAAGAGTCGATGGCACGATTGAAGGCCGGTTCGGTAGCCGCTGGCATGGGGCGCCGCGTGGCGCAGTTTCTGCGCGCGTCGGCCCGCATCGGCCTGGCCTTGTTCCGGCCCTGGCGTTCCTGTCGACCGGACAGGCCCTGGCGCAGACCGAGAACGCAGCGCCGCCGCGATCGATCACGGTGGTGCTCGACGACAACTACCCGCCTTTCATCTTTCGCGACGCGTCGGCCAAGGTGCAAGGCATCCTGGTGGACCGCTGGGCCCTGTGGGAAGCACGCACCGGCATCGCGGTCAAACTCGAGGCGATGGACTGGGGCAAGGCCCAGGCGGCCATGCAGGCCGGTCAGGCCGACGTGATCGACACCATGTTCGTCACCGAGGCGCGCCAGCGCCTGTACGAGTTCAGCGCGCCCTATGAGCGGATCGACGTCCCGATCTTCTTCCACAAGTCCTTGAGCGGCATCGTCAACCCCGATTCGCTGAACGGGTTCACGGTCGGTGTCAAGGCGGGCGACGCCTGCATCGACACGCTGCAAGCACGTGGGGTCGAGACCCTCAAGCCCTACGACAGCTATTCGCATCTCGCAGCGGCGGCCAAGGCCGGCGAGGTGCGCGTGTTCTGCATGGATCGGCCGCCTGCGCTTTACCTACTGCATCAACTGGGGGTCGTCGACCAGTTCAAGCACACGGTCGCCGCTCAGCTCGGGCGATTTCCACCGTGCGGTCCACAAGGGCAACGGGCCCTGCTGGCCGTCGTCGAGCAGGGATTCGCACAGATCCCGGCCGCCGATCTGCAGGCCATCGAGTCGAAGTGGTACGGCGCTGCGCTGGATCGCGGCGACGGGTGGGCCCGGTACGTGCAAGAGGCGCTGTACATAGGGTTCGGTGTGCTGCTGGTGGTCGGCGCATTGATCGGCTGGAACGTCACGCTGCGGCGGCGGGTCGGCACTCGCACGGCCGAGCTGTCGCAACTGGTCGACCAGCTCGACGCGACCTTGAACGCGATCCCGGACCTGTTGTTCGAGCTCGACATCCAAGGCCGCTACCACGACTACCGTGCTGCCCGCACCGACCTGCTCGTCGTGCCACCGGAGCAGTTCCTCGGGCGGCTGGTGCACGAAACGATGGCGCGCGAGCCAGCCGACGTCGTGGTGGCTGCCTTGCAGGAGGCTGCGCGCACGGGTACGTCGGCCGGCCACCAGATCCGGCTCGATCTTGCGTCGGGGGAGCACTGGTTCGAACTGTCGGTGGCGCGCAAGCGCGGGGCGGCCGCCGGTGACGAACGATTCATCGTGCTCTCGCGCGACATCACCGACCGCAAGCGCGCCGAGCTGGCACTGCAGCGCAGCGAGCGGAGCTTTCGCCAGTTCTTCGAAGCGGGACTGGTCGGCATGGCGATCACGACGCCGGACAAGCACTGGTCCCAGTTCAACGCGCGGCTGGTCGAGATGCTCGGCTACTCGATGGCCGAGATGCAGTCGTCGACATGGTCCGAGCTGACCCATCCGGACGATGTCGACGCGGACCAGGCCGGATTCGCGCGCATCATGGCCGGCGAGACCGACACCTACGCGACCGACAAGCGCTACCTGCGCAAGGATGGCACGGTGCTCGAGGCGTCGATTTCGGTGCGCTGCGAACGTGACGGCGCGGGCGCCGTCGAACGCTTCTTCTTCGATCATCGAGGACATCGGCGCGCGCAAGCAGGCCGAACGCGCCCTCGAGCGGCACAGCGGCGAACTGGAGGCGCAGGTGCTCGAACGCTCGCGCGAACTCACGCTGGCGCGCGACGAGGCGCAGGCCGCGAGCCGTGCCAAGAGCGAACTGCTGTCGCGCATGAGCCACGAGTTCCGCACGCCGATGAACGCGATCCTGGGCTTCTCGCAATTGCTGGAGGTGGACCAGGGGCTGACGCCGAACGCGCGTCGCTTCGTGACGGAGATCCTGCGCGCAGGCAAGCACCTGCTCGACCTGATCAACGACGTGCTCGACCTGGCCCATGTCGAGTCGGGGCGCATGACGCTGTCACCCGGTCCGGTCGACGTGAGCGAGTTCGTGCCCGAGGTGCTGACTCTGATGCAGCCGCTGGCGAATCGACGTTCCATCACGCTGGACTTTCGCGTAAGCGAGCGGCTGGTCGTGGTCGCCGACCGCACCCGGCTCAAGCAGGTGCTGGTCAATCTGGTGTCGAATGCCGTCAAGTACAACCGCAGCGGCGGCCAGGTGAGGGTCGACGCCGGCGCGATCGACGACCAGACCGTGCGCCTGACCGTGCACGACACCGGGCCCGGCATCGACCCGACCTTGCTGCCACACCTGTTCGAGCCTTTCAACCGGCTCGGCGCGGAATTCGGCGCCGTCGAAGGCACGGGGATCGGCTTGAGCATCTGTCACCGCCTGGTCGATTTGATGGGCGGGGCGATAGGGGTCGACAGCCGACTCGGTGAGGGCAGCGAGTTCTGGATCGACCTGCCGCGGTCGATGGACCCGATGGGCCCGGACAAGCCACCGCCGGCGCCAGCGGAGCCCGCGCAGCCGATGTCCGCGGCGAGCTTGCTCTACATCGAGGACAACCCCGCCAACCTGCGCCTGGTGGAGTACGTGGTGGCCCGGCAGTCGGGTCTGCGCTTGATCAGCGCCACCACGGCCGAACAGGGCCTCGCGCTGGCACGTGAACAGCACCCCGATTTGATCCTGATGGACATCAACCTGCCGGGAATGGACGGCTATGCGGCGCTCGACGCGCTGCGCGCAGACCCGCACACGCGCAGCATCCCGGTGGTGGCAGTGACGGCCAATGCGATGCCGTCCGACGCCCAGCGCGCGGCGGCGGCGGGATTCGCCGCGCACATGGTCAAGCCGATCGACCTGCCGCGCTTCGAGGCCCTGCTGCGGCGTCTGCTGAGCGCGCCGGCGGCCTGACCCCGATCAGTCGATGACGCCGCCGCCCAGGCAGACCTCGCCCTCGTAGAGCACTGCCGACTGTCCGGGCGTGATGGCCCACTGTGGTGAATCGAATTCGAGTGCAAAGCCATCATCGGCAATTGCACGCATGGCGCATGCCGCGTCGCGCTGGCGGTAGCGCGCCTTGGCCGCCATGCGTCCGGCCGCCGGCGGCGTGCCGGCGATCCAGCTCGTGTCCCGGGCCTCGAGCTGGCGCGCCAGCAGCCAGGGATGCTGGTGCCCTTGCACCGCCACCAGCACGTTGCGCTCGAGGTCCTTGCGCGCCACATACCAGGGTGCGTGGACACCGCCGCCGGACTTGACGCCGCCGATGCCCAGACCCTGGCGCTGGCCGAGCGTGTAGAAGCTCAGTCCGACATGGCGGCCGATGTCGCGCCCACGCTCGTCTTCGATGACCCCGGGCCGCTGGTGCAGGTAGCGGTTCAGGAACTCCCGGAACGGGCGCTCGCCGATGAAACAGATGCCCGTCGAGTCCTTCTTGGCCGCGACCGGCAAGCCGATGCGCTCGGCGATTGCGCGCACTTCGGTCTTCGGCAGCTCGCCGACCGGAAACAGGGTGCGTGCCAGCTGCGACTGGGTCAGCCGGTGCAGGAAGTAGCTCTGGTCCTTGGCGGGATCCAGGCCCTTGAGCAGTTCGAAGCGGCTGTCGGCCTCGCGCACGCGGGCGTAGTGACCGGTCGCGATCTTGCTGGCGCCCAGCCGCATGGCATGGTCGAGAAAGGCCTTGAACTTGATCTCCGCGTTGCACAGCACGTCCGGGTTCGGCGTGCGGCCGGCCTCGTATTCGCGCAGGAACTCGGCGAACACGCGGTCCCGGTACTCGGCGGCGAAGTTGACATGCTCGATCTCGATGCCGATCACGTCGGCCACCGCGGCGGCGTCGACGAAGTCCTCGTTCGACGAGCAGTACTGGTCGTCGTCGTCGTCCTCCCAGTTCTTCATGAAGATGCCGACGACCTCATGCCCCTGCTGCTTGAGCAGCCAGGCGCTGACGGCCGAATCGACGCCGCCACTCAGTCCGACGATGATGCGTTGCGCGTGAGACATGGCCGGATTGTCGGCCAGCGCGCGCTGCCTCAGTGGCCGAGGATCTTGCCCAGGAAGTCCTTGGTGCGCTCGCTCTGCGGGTTGTCGAAGAAGGCGTTGGGTTCGTTCTCCTCGACGATCTGGCCCTGGTCCATGAAGATCACGCGGTTCGCGACCGCCTTGGCGAACGCCATCTCGTGGGTCACGCACAGCATCGTGATGCCCTGGTTTGCGAGCTCGACCATGACGTCGAGCACCTCCTTGATCATTTCGGGGTCGAGCGCCGAGGTCGGCTCGTCGAACAGCATGATCTTGGGCGTCAGGCACAGCGCGCGCGCGATCGCGACCCGTTGCTGCTGGCCGCCCGAAAGCTGCAGCGGGTACTTGCCGGCCTGCTCGGCGATCTGCACGCGCTCGAGCTGCTGCATCGCGCGCGCCTCGGCCTCCTTCTTTGGTGTCTTGCCGACCCACATCGGCGCCAGCGTCAGGTTCTCGAGCACGGTCAGATGCGGGAACAGATTGAACTGCTGGAACACCATGCCGACGTTCTTGCGCACCTTGTCGATCGCCTTGATGTCGTCGCTCAGCTCGACACCGTCGACGACCAGCCGCCCTTCCTGGTGTTCCTCGAGGCGGTTGATGCAGCGGATCAGCGTCGACTTGCCCGAGCCCGAGGGGCCGCAGATGACGATGCGCTCACCGGCGGCCACCTTCAGGTCGATGTCGCGCAGCACGTGGAAGTCGTTGCCGTACCACTTGTTGACCTTGTCGAATTCGATGATGGGTTGGGTCATGGCGCGGTCCTATCGGTTCTTGCTCAGGGCCAGCCGCTTCTCGATCCACAGGCTGTAGCGCGACATCGAGAAGCAGAAGGTGAAGTAGATCAGCGTGATGAAGAAGTAACCCTCGAGCTTGAACGGGCGCCAGTTGGCGTCCGAGTTCAGCGCCAGCGCGAGCGCGCCGGTCAGTTCGTACAGGCTGACGATCGTCACCAGCGAGGTGTCCTTGAAGATGCCGATGAAGATGTTCATGATGCCCGGCACCACCATCGCCAGCGCCTGCGGCAGCACGATCTTGCGCTGGGTCTGCCAGTAGCTCATGCCGAGCGACTGCGCGGCCTCGATCTGGCCCTTGGGGATGGCCTGAAGGCCCCCACGCACGGTCTCGGCGAGATAGGCCGCGGCGAACAGCGTGATGCCCACCAGCACGCGGATCAGCACGTCGGGCGACTTGCCGATCGGCATGAAGAGCGGGAACAGGAACGAGGCCATGAAGAGCACCGAGATCAGCGGCACCCCGCGGATCAGCTCGACATAGACGATGCACACGGTCCGGATCGCCGGCAGGTTCGAGCGGCGCCCGAGGGCGACCAGCACCGACAGCGGGAAGGCGAGCACGATGCCGAAGGCGGCCAGCATGAGTGTCAGCGGCAGGCCGCCCCACAGGTCGGTGGTGACCGGCGTCAGACCGAACCAGCTGCCTTCCATGAGGCCGAAGAAGACGCCGATGATCACGACCCACAGGCCTGCGAGCCAGTTCTTCCAGAACACGCGGATGCAGCTCGCGACCAGCAGCCCGGTCAGCAGCACCGTGGCCAGCAGCGGGCGCCATTGTTCGTCGTAGGGGTAGCGGCCGAAGATGATGATGCGGTACTTCTCGGCCACGACGCCCCAGCAGGCGCCGGTGCCGCGCGCGGCCTGGCAGACGTCGGCGTTCGGCTCGTAGACGGCCTGCACGAAGGCCCAGTTGAGGATGCCCGGCAGGTACAGGCCGAGCAGGCCGATGATGAAGACCGTGGTCAGAATGCTGCGCCAGTCGGCCAGCAGGTTCAGGCGGATCCAGGGCACGAAGCCCTCGGTCTTGATCGGCGCCGGGCGCGGCTGGATGGGGGTGAAGATGTCAGCCATCACCGTTCCTTGATCGCCGAGCGCGCGTTGTACCAGTTCATGAAGCCCGAGGTCGACAGCGAGGTCGTCAGGTACACGAGCATGATGATGGCGATGCACTCGACCGCCCTGCCAGTCTGGTTCAGCGCCGTGTTGGCGATCGAGACTACATCCGGGTAGCCGACCGCCACTGCGAGCGAGGAGTTCTTGGTCAGGTTCAGGTACTGGCTCGTGACCGGTGGAATGATGACGCGCAGCGCCTGCGGCAGGATGACCAGCCGCATCGACTGGTTCTTCTTGAGGCCGATGCTGGCCGCGGCCTCGGTCTGGCCATGCGAGACCGATGCGATGCCGGCGCGCACCACCTCGGCGATGAAGGCCGAGGTGTAGAAGGTCAGGCCGAGCAGCACGGCGAGGAATTCGGGCGTCGCTGCGGTGCCGCCGGACATCGAGAAGATGCCGGGTTCGGGGATGCTCCAGGCGGTCGGCGCGCCGCCGAGGATCCAGCCGGCGACGGCGGCGCCGAAGACCATGCCGACTGGCACGAGGAACAGGCTGCGCACATGCCCGGTGAGTTCGAACTGGCGGATCGCCCAGCGCCGGTAGAGCAGCCCGGCGACGAGGCCGACGATCGCGCCAGCCGCGGCCATGCCCTGGCCCAGGCCCCAGACCGGGACCGGGAAGGCGAATCCGTTCTTGCTCAGCCAGAACAGGCCGCCGACCGAGATCGGGTCGGATATCGGCGGCAGGACCTCGGTGAAGGTCAGGTACCACATCAACAGTTGCAGCAGCACCGGCACATTGCGGAAGGTCTCGACGTAGGCGTAGCAGATGCCGCGCACGAGCGCGTTGTGCGAGAAGCGGCCGATGCCGAGCGCCGTGCCGAGCAGGGTGGCCAGCACGACACCGATGATCGCGACGCGCAAGGTGTTGAGAATGCCGGCGATGAAGGCACGCCAGTACGGGTCGAGTGCGTCGTAGTTGAGGACGGTCTCGCCGATGTCGAAGCCGGCCGGCTGGGACAGGAAACCGAAGCCGCTCTGGATGCCACGCGCCTGCATGTTGGCGAGCGTGTTCTGGGCCAGGTACCACAGGCCGAAAACGATCACGGCGACCGCGACGATCTGGTAGATCAAGCCGCGAAAGGCCTGGCTGCGCCAGGACCAGTCGCGCCGCTTGGGCGGAGCTCGATTGGCCATTGGTTTCCTCCTGGGTGGGTGGCCGCGCGCACGCGGCCACCCGTCTACCGATCAGCGGCCGCGCGGCGCGGCGCCTGGGTGACGCGGGCCGCGGCGGCGTTGGCGTGCGTCGTCGATCAGCGCACCGGCGGCGCGTACATCAGGCCGCCTTCGGTCCACAGCGCGTTGCTGCCGCGCGGCAGGTTGAGCGCCGTGCTCGGGCCGACATTGCGCTCGAAGATCTCGCCGTAGTTGCCGACCGCCTTGATGGCACGGACCATCCAGTCCTTGTCGAGTCCCAGCAGCTTGCCGGTGTCCTCCGACGTGCCGACGATGCGCATCACGACCGGATCCTTGCTCTCCTTGATCATCTGGTCGACGTTGGCCTTGGTGATGCCGTACTCCTCGGCCTCGATCAGGCCATAGATGACCCACTTGGCAATCGCGAACCACTCGTCGTCGCCGCGTCGCACGGCCGGGCCGAGCGGCTCCTTCGAGATCAGCTCGGGCAGGACCAGGTGCTCCTTCGGGTCCTTGGCTTCCTTGGTGCGGATCGAGGCCAGTCCCGACGTGTCGGTGGTCAGCACGGCGCAGCGACCCGAGAAGTAGGCGCCGGTGGTGGCTTCCTGCTTCTCGAACACGATCGGCTTCAGGTCGAGCTTGTTGGCGCGCGAGTAGTCGGTCAGGTTCTTCTCGGTCGTGGTGCCGGACTGCACGCAGACGGTGGCACCCTTGAGCTGCTTGGCGCTCTTGACGCCGAGCTTGGTCGGGATCATGAAGCCCTGGCCGTCGTAGAAGGTGACGGCGGTGAAGTTCAGGCCCAGCGAGGCGTCACGCGACAGCGTCCAGGTCGTGTTGCGGGCCAGGATGTCGACCTCGCCGGACTGCAGGGCCGTGAAGCGCTGCTGCGCGGTCAGCGGCACCCACTTGACCTTGTTGGGGTCACCCAGCGCGGCAGCGGCGATCGCACGGCAGGTGTCGACGTCGAGGCCGCTCCAGTTGCCCTGGCTGTCGGCAGCCGAGAAGCCGGCCAGGCCGGTGTTGACGCCGCAGACGAGCTGGCCGCGCGCCTTGATCGCGTCGAGCGTCTTGCCCGCCTGGGCCGGAATCGCGGCCATCACGCCGGCCGCGCAGAGGGTGGCCATCAGGGGTTTGTTCAGTCGAAGCATGGGGGTCTCCTTGTCTCTCTCTGTTTCGGATCGTGGGGCGGTGGGTCGTCTTGACACACGGTGCCGACCACGGTAGCCCTTATCCCCCGGAGCGGCATCCGGGCCATCCCTAGCGGCCTGCCGGCGCCGGAATCAGCCGTCCGAGCGCAACGTCGGCGGAGTCGTGACGCTCGCCGAGGTGGTGATCAGCGCGAGGGGATGGCGGCGCCCGGCATGGTGGTCCTCGATGCAGCGCAGCACGAGTTCACTGCGGTGACGCGCGCGTGCTGGCGCGCACTTCGGCCAGCGTCATCCACAGCGTGCGAACGACCGGTTCGTCGAGCGCGCGGCCGGGCAAAGGCTCGCCCACCGTGCCGCAGAACGCGAACCGAAGGTAGGTCACGTCCTCGCCGCTGGCGGTGCGCCGAAATCGCGACAGGTAGACGCCGACCAGCGCCTCGGGCGTGAAGGAACGGGCGGTCTCTTCGAGCGTCTCGCGCACCACGCCTTGCTCGGGCGACTCGCCCGGGTCCAGGTGGCCGGCCGGGTTGTTCAGCCTCAAGCCCTCCGGGGTGTGTTCCTCGACAAGCAGGTAAAGGCCGTCGCGCTCGATGATGGCGGCGACGGTCACGCTCGGGCGCCAGCGCGGTTCAGGCATGCGCAGGATCGTAGCAAGCATCGCGCCGCGCGAGCACCCGGCGTCCCGTGCGCAGCGCCGGCGCGAAGACGAGACCGTACACTCGCGGACCGGTCCTGCCTGCACGACGCGGCATGGGCCTGCAAACCCGGAGGAGTGAAAACCATGGCATTGCTGATCGGAGTCCCGAAGGAAACCGCCGCCGGCGAGAAGCGCGTCGCCACCGTGCCCGAGGTGGTGACCAAGCTCGTCAAGCTGGGCTTCTCGGTGGCCGTCGAAAGCGGCGCCGGCGACGCGGCGAACTTCGCCGACGACACCTACCGCGCCGCCGGCGCCGAGGTGGTCGCCGACGGCCGCCGAGCTCTGGGCCAAGGCCGACATCGTCTTCAAGGTGCGCGCGCCCGAGCCCGGAGGAAGTGGCGCTGATGCGCGAAGGCGGCACGCTGATCAGCTTCATCTGGCCGGCGCAGAACCCCGAGCTGATGCAGCAGCTGGCGGCCCGCAAGGCCACCGTGCTGGCCATCGACACGCTGCCGCGCCAGCTCTCGCGCGCGCAGAAGATGGACGCGCTGACCTCGATGGCCGGCATCAGCGGCTACCGCGCCGTGATCGAGGCGGCCAACGCCTTCGGCCGCTTCTTCAACGGCCAGATCACCGCCGCCGGCAAGATCCCGCCGGCCAAGGTCTTCATCGCCGGCGCCGGTGTCGCCGGCCTGGCCGCGATCGGCACCGCCGCCAACCTGGGCGCCATCGTGCGCGCCAACGACACGCGCGCCGAGGTGGCCGACCAGGTCGTCTCGCTCGGCGGCGAGTTCGTCAAGGTCGACTACGAGGAAGAAGGCTCCGGCGGCGGCGGCTACGCCAAGGTCATGAGCGAGGGCTTCCTGAAGGCGCAGCGCGAGATGTACGCGCAGCAGGCCAAGGACGCCGACATCATCATCACGACCGCGCTGATCCCGGGCAAGCCGGCGCCCAAGCTGATCACCGCCGAGATGGTGCGCAGCATGAAGCCGGGCAGCGTCATCGTCGACATGGCGGCCGAGCAGGGCGGCAACTGCGAGCTGACCGAGCCCGGCCAGGCCGTGGTCAAGCACGGCGTGACCATCATCGGCTACACCGACCTCGTCAGCCGCCTGGCCAAGCAGTCCTCGACGCTGTACTCGACCAACCTGTTCCGCGTCACCGAGGAGCTGTGCAAGACCAAGGACGGCGTCATCGACGTCAACATGGACGACGACGCGATCCGCGGCCTGACGGTCATCAAGGACGGCGAGCGTCACCTGGCCGCCACCGCCGCTCAAGCTGCCGGCGCCAGCCGGCGGCCAAGGCCGGCGCGATGCCGCCGCCGGCGCCCAAGGGGCATGGCCACGGCAGCGGCGCGCCGATGTCGGCCAAGTCGCTGGCCATCGTGTTCGGCGCTCGGTGCGCTGGCCTTCGGGTTCGTCGGCCTGTATGCGCCGGCCAGCTTCCTGTCGCACTTCACCGTCTTCGTGCTGGCCTGCTTCGTCGGCTACATGGTGGTCTGGAACGTGACGCCGGCGCTGCACACGCCGCTGATGAGCGTGACCAATGCGATCTCGTCGATCATCGCCATCGGCGCGCTGGTGCAGATCGCGCCGCCGCTGACCGGCGCCGACGCCGACCGGCCGTCGCAGCTGATCCTGGGCCTGGCGGTGTTCGCGCTGATGCTCACGGCCATCAACATGTTCGGCGGCTTCGCGGTCACGCGTCGCATGCTGGCGATGTTCCGCAAGTAAGGAGACGGACATGACATCAGGTCTGGCCACCGTCGCCTACATCGCCGCCACCATCCTCTTCATCCTCAGCCTGGGCGGCCTCGCGAACCCCGAGACCGCGCGCCGCGGCAACCTGTTCGGCATCGTCGGCATGGCGCTGGCCGTGCTGGCCACCGTGCTCGGCCCGCGCGTCACGCCGGCCGGCTATGCCTGGATCGTCGGCGCCCTGGTCGTCGGCGGCAGCATCGGCCTGTATCGCGGCCAAGAAGGTGCAGATGACGCAGATGCCCGAGCTCGTCGCGCTGATGCACAGCCTGGTCGGCCTGGCGGCCTGCCTGGTCGGCTTCGCGAGCTACGTCGACACCTCGACCGTGTTCCCGACGGCGGCCGAGAAGACGATCCACGAGGTCGAGATCTACATCGGCATCCTGATCGGCGCGGTCACCTTCTCCGGCTCGGTGATCGCCTTCGGCAAGCTGTCGGGCAAGATCGGCGGCAAGCCGCTGCTGCTGCCCGGCCGCCACTGGCTGAACCTGGCCGGGCTGCTGATCGTGATCTGGTTCGGCCGCGTCTTCCTGCAGGCGCACGACATCCAGGACGGCATGCTGGCCGCTGATCGTGATGACCGTGATCGCGCTGCTGTTCGGCGTGCACATGGTCATGGCCATCGGCGGCGCCGACATGCCGGTGGTGGTGTCGATGCTCAACAGCTACTCGGGCTGGGCCGCGGCGGCCACCGGCTTCATGCTCAGCAACGACCTGCTGATCGTCGTCGGCGCGCTGGTCGGCTCGTCGGGCGCGATCCTGTCCTACATCATGTGCCGCGCGATGAACCGCAACTTCATCAGCGTCATCGCCGGCGGCTTCGGCGGCGGCGGCGGCGGCCCCCGCGGCCGCCGGCGAGCGCGCAGCCGGCCGGCGAGGTCGACGCCGATCGAGCGCGGCCGAAACGGCCGAGCTGCTGCGCGACGCCAAGAACGTCGTCATCGTGCCCGGCTACGGCATGGCGGTGGCGCAGGCCCAGCACACGGTGTTCGAGATCACCAAGCACCTGCGCGAGAAGGGCGTCAACGTGCGCTTCGGCATCCACCCGGTGGCCGGCCGCATGCCCGGCCACATGAACGTGCTGCTGGCCGAGGCCAAGGTGCCCTACGACATCGTGCTGGAGATGGACGAGATCAACGAGGACTTCCCCGACACCGATGTCGCGATGGTCATCGGCGCCAACGACATCGTGAACCCGGCGGCGCAGGAAGACCCGACGAGCCCGATCGCCGGCATGCCGGTGCTCGAGGTCTGGAAGGCCAAGACCTCGATCGTCATGAAGCGCAGCATGGCCTCCGGCTACGCCGGCGTCGACAACCCGCTGTTCTACAAGGACAACAACCGCATGCTGTTCGGCGACGCGAAGAAGATGCTCGACGAGGTGCTGGCGATGCTGCGGGGCTGAGGCGCCGCGCCGCAAGGGCGCTGGCGCACGCCGCCGCCGTCGTTTTCCTCGTTCGTGTGGATCAGCCCACGGCCTGTCGGCGCCTGAGCCCGAGGCCGGTCAGCGCCAGGGTCACCAGGGCCAGCGTCGTCGGCTCGGGCACGGTGGCCGCGACTCGCCCGTCCTGGTTGAAGACGACACGGCCGGTGGCCTGGTCGGTCAGGGTCCAGTCCGTCGATCGGGACGTTCCGGTCGTCGTCGAACAGATCGATCGAGGTCAGATCGAAGGTGTTCTCGAAGTCGGCGGTGGCCGTGAAGTCGGCGCCGGCCGGGACCGTCGCGCCGTCCTGGATGACGATGAACGCGGCGGCGTAGAAGAGGAGGTCCAGCGGGTCCGGCGAAGGACCCGGTGTAGGTGAAGCTGTGGTTGCCAGCGGCCTGCGCCGACAGCGCCCCCCCGCCGAAGACGTCGAAGAACGAGCCCTGCCCAGCAGCGAACGGGCGGGCCAGGAAGTCCATGCGCCCGCCGGCCAGGCCGTAGGGGCTCGACGCGCTGCCGGTCATCGAGAAGTGGAAGATGGCTCGGCCCGGCGTGGCGCCCGTCGCCGAGAACAGGCCCTGCGTGCGGCTGCCGACGCTCGCGACGGCGTTGTAGCCGCCGTTGGCGATGGCGTTGGCGACCGTCATCGACGCGTAGGTCTTGGCCTGGGCGATGCCCGGCAGCAGGGTGGCACGGGCGTCCCACGCCATGGTGGACCCGCCGCCGGACAGGTGGCCGCTCTCGCAACGGCGGGCCGATCGGCGTCGCCGAACTCTGCCGCCGGCCCCCGTCTTCGATGACGTTGTAGTTCGCGCTGCGCTCTTGATCTCGCCGTAGGCCTGCACCTGTAGTACTGCGCAGACAGCTCGCTGTCGCCCGGCGGCGTGATCGACACCACGGCGGCATGCACCGGCGCCGCTGCAACCGCTGCCGCCGCGGCGATGGCCCTTGCGAGCCGGCGCGGCGACGAAGGAGGCGCGGATTGCGTGCTGTGGTGCTCGGCGATTCATGGCAGTGTCCTCGGGTCGGGTGTCGGATGGCTGCATCGTTGCCGCCGCCGTTAGGCATTCGTTAGCCCCGGCCGCCAGCCGCACCCCCTGACCGCGGGGGCCGGGCGCCTGCGGCGGCGCCGCGGGCACGGGTTCGCGCACGGCACGCGGCGGTGGCGCGGACGGCACCGTGCGCGCACGGTGGCGCCACGGGGACGGGTCCGCGGCGGCGCGGCATCGGCGCGTCGGGATCGTGGTTCTTCATCGCATGCGGCACTCCGGTGCCGGCCGCCGCGGTGCGGGGCCAGGCGATGGCAGCATCGCCGGCGACCGTTAGGCGAGCGCTAAGCGCATGCCGCCGGGCCCGGGCCCGGCGGCGGCGCCAGCGCGGCCGCCACCGCGTCGGCCAGCGACCACTGCTCGCCTTCGTGCCACGCGGCGTCGATGCGCGCGGCGTCCAGCTGCCGCCCCGCCAGCCGCCGCACGCGCAGCAGGTAGCGCCGGTCGTCGGCGCCGAGGTCGCCGTAGCGCGTCGCCCAGAACCGCGCCGCGAAGCCCGCCAGGCGCAGCGCGGCCTCGGGTTGGCGCCGATGTGCCAGTGCGCGCGGCAGGTTCCACAGCCCGTAGGCGAGGTCGAAGGACGCCATGCCCTCCCAGGCAGAGCGGATGCAGGCCTGGTAGTCGGCCACGGCTTGCGCCCACAGGCGCAGCCCGCTGTGCGCATTGCCGCGGACGTTGAGGCACTGGCTCAGCCGCCGGCCATCGTGAAGGGCCCGCGCGCTGTGAATGACCGGCGCCAGCCGTTGCAGGGTCTCGCGGTGGCGGCTGGCGTTCTGCGCGCACACGGCCAGGTTGTAGCGGCCGCTGTTGATCGCGTGCTGGTTGCCCTCGCGCTCCCACAGCGCCAGCGCCTGGGCGTGCAGGCGTTCGCCGGCCGCGTGGTCGCGGTGGTGCGCGTTCGTCACGAAGGCGCGCAGCGCCTTCAGGCTGGCGCGCAGGCCCGCCGGGCCGCCGGGCTCGGCCAGCGCGGCCGCCTCGTCGAGCAGCGGTTCGACCTCGTCGGCGCGGCGTCGGCTGCGCCAGCGCACGCGGGCCAGCGCGTGCAGCGCGCGGGCCCGGTCGATCGGGTCCTGCGTGGCGCCGTCCAGCCCGCGCTCGGCGCTGGACAGCGCCGCCGCCGCGTGGCCGGCGGTGAACAGCAGCGGCCCCAACAGCGACTGTGCCTGGGCGCGCAGCGCCGGGTCGGCCGTCGCCTCCGCTGCCGCCTGGGCCTGCGCCAGGCCCTGGGCGGGCAGCTCGATGTCCTCCAGGCAGCGGCGCAGCGCCAGCAGCAGCGCAACGCCTTCCTGCGGCACGCCGTCGGCAACCGCACTGCCCAGCGCCGCCACCAGCGTGGGCATTTCCGCGCGCACCCGGTCCAGCGGCGGCGTGGCCGGCAGCGCGCGCGCCCAGGCCAGCATCCGGGCGCGCAGCCGCCCGCGGACGAGCCCTGCACTCGCTTCGTCGAGCTGCTGCTGCGCGAACTCGCGCACCGGCGGGTCCAGGCTCAAGCGCATGCGCTGGTCGGCCCCGGCCCGTGCGCGCAGCAGCGAGGCCGCGACCAGCGCGTCCAGCAGGTCCGCGGCCTCGGCTGCGCTGGCATCGGTCAGCGCCGCGGCGGCATCGGTGTCGAAGTCGGCCGGGAACACCGTCAGCGCCTTCAGCAGCGCCGCCTGCTCGGGGCTCAGCAGGGCCCAGCTCCAGGCGACGGTGCGCTGCATCGAGGTGTGACGCGGGTCGGGACGGGTCGGGGCGCCGGGCCGCGCCAGCAAGTCGAGGTGCGGCGTTCCGGGGCCGCCGAGGCGGGCCAGCATCTCGGCCGGCGTGACGCTGCGCACCCGCGACGCGGCCAGCTCGATGGCCAGCGGCAGGCCGACCAGCGCACGCACCAGCCCGATCAGCGTCGCGGCGTTGCGAGGGCCGAGGTGGAAGTCGGCTCGCACGGCCCGCGCACGGTCGATGAACAGGGCCAGCGCGGGGCTCGCCGCCGCCGCCGCGAGGTCGGCGCCGACTGGCGGTAGCGCCAGCATCGGCACGGCGACCTCGTGCTCGCCGTCGACGCCGAGTGCCCGGCGCGAAGTTGTCAACAGGTGCAGGCCCGGCAGCGCCGACAGCAGCTCGGCGGCCAGCGCCAGCGCTTCGGCGTCAAGCTGCTCGCAGTTGTCCCACACCAGCAGGGCGGTCCGGCCGGACAGTGCGTCGACCAGCACGTCAAGCGGCCGGTCGGCGCCGCTGTCCAGGCGCAGCGCCGCGGTCAGCGCGTCGCAAACCTCGGCCCGGGTGCGACACGACATCAGGGGCACGAAGGCCACGGGGTCGAAGGTCGGCGCCGGCAGGTCTTCGGCTTCGCGGGTATCGCGCCAGGTCTGCGCCAACACGGCGCGTGCACGGTCGACGAAGAGCGCCACCGCCGGGCTCGCAGCAGCGTCCTGAAGTGCGGCCTGCGGCACCGGCAGGTCGAGCGGCGCAAGCGCGAACTCATGCTCGCCGCTGATCGCCAGCGCACGGCGTGAGGTCGCGAGCACGTGCAGCGAGGGCAGGCGCGCCAGCAGCTGCGCAACGATCGGGGCGCCGGCCTCGACCAGTTGCTCGAAGTTGTCGAGCACCAGCAGCACGGTCAGATCGGCCAGCGCCGCGACGAGACGGTCCACGCTGCCGTCGCCTGGGCTGGGCACGCGCAGTCCGACGCACAGCGCCCCGAGCATCTGAGAGGCCTCGGTGCACGACGCCAGTGGCACGAAGGCGACCAGGTCGAAGCGCCTCCCCTGCGATCCGTGCGAACTGGCGGCTCGTCCGCGCAGGCCGAGTGCGAGCTCGACGGCCAGACGGGTCTTGCCGTTGCCGCCCGGCCCGAGCAGCGTGACGAGGCGTTGCGCCAGCACAAGGTCACGCAGACGGGCCACCTGTCGGTCGGCGCCAAACAGACGGGTGATGTAAGAAGGAATTCGCGCGCCGGGCAGGCCAGGCGCCTCAGGCCGCGGATCGAGCGACGGCAAGATCCGGGTCAACGGTGTCGGCGACCCGGGTGGCGACCCGTGATGGGCGCCGGCCAGCGCCGCGTCATGCAAGGCGGTCAGTCGGGCCCGTTCGTCCTGAACCCAGTCGTCGTAGTGGCCGGGCATCAATTCGCCGCGGTACAGCGCAAGCGCACGCTCGCCGTGCTTCTCGCGCAGCAGGGACTCGAATTCCCTGGCATCGCAACTGAGTGCGCCGGGAACGACGCGCAGCCCCATGCGGTCCGCCTTCAGCACCGCACCCTGTCCGGGCGGCTCGAGCAAGCTCTTCAAGGTCGACAGGACCTGACGCAGACGATTGCGGCCGATCGTGGCGTCGACGCCAGGCCAGAGCAATTCGACCAGTTCCTCGCGCGCATGCATGCGCTCGGGCCACAAGGCCAGGCGGGCGAGCAGGGCAGCAACGGGTCGGCTGGCCAGGCGTTCGATCCGGTGGCCGGCACCGTCGTCGATGTCGATACCGCCCAGCAGCCGCACATGCCAGGCGGCGGCGATCCCGGAATCGGCAGTCGGCGTCCGCGGCGTGGTCATGGGGTTTGCTTGACCTTGATTCTAGGCAGGCGCTTCGCTATCGAATGTCCCGATGCCCTGGTGTCAGGTTCAGGTCAGAATGCCCGATGGTGGACGGAGCGTGGACCCAATGCAAAAGATCTGGCTGAAGCAGTACCCGGCAGGCGTACCGGCCGAAGTCGAAGTGGATCTCTATCCGTCGCTGGTGGCCTTGCTCGACGAGAGCTTCAGGAACTACCGCGATCTGCCGGCCTACACGTTCATGGGCAAGAGCATCACGTTCGGCCAGGTGGACGAGCTGTCGCGCGCGCTGGCGGCGTGGCTTCAGTCGACGGGCCTGAGCCCGGGCGATCGGGTCGCGATCATGATGCCCAATGTGCCGCAATACCCGGTGGCCGTTGCCGCGGTCCTGCGTGCGGGTTATGTGATCGTCAACGTCAACCCGCTGTACACGCCGCGCGAACTCGAACACCAGCTGAAGGACTCCGGCGCCAAGGCGATCGTGATCCTGGAGAACTTCGCGTCGACGCTGGAACAGGTGATCGAGGCCGTGCCGACCAAGACCGTGCTCGTCGCGGCCATGGGCGACATGCTCGGCCTGCTCAAGGGCGCCGTGGTCAACCACGTCGTGCGCAAGGTCCGCAAGATGGTGCCCGAGTACAGCTTGCCCGGCGCCACGGCGTTCAAGACTGCGCTGAAGGTCGGTCGCAGCAAGCGTTTCACCGCGCCCACCCTCGGACCCGACGACATCGCCGTGCTGCAGTACACGGGAGGGACCACGGGCGTGAGCAAGGGCGCGGTGCTGCTGCACCGCAACCTGGTGGCCAACATCCTGCAGTCCGAAGCCTGGTATCAGCCGGCACTCAAGAAGATCCCGAGTGGCCAACAGATCGTCACCGTCTGCGCGCTGCCCCTGTATCACATCTTCGGATTCAACACGAACATGATGCTGTCGATGCGGATGGGCGGCTGCAACATCCTGATTCCGAATGCGCGCGATCTGCCCGCGATGCTGAAGGACCTCTCGACGCAGGTGTTCCACAGTTTCCCGGCGGTCAACACGCTGTTCAATGCGATCGCCAACCATCCGGATTTCAGCAAGGTCGACTGGAGCCACCTCAGGATCAGCGTCGGTGGCGGCATGGCCGTGCAAAGCGCTACCGCAAAGCAGTGGCTCGAGCAGACGGGCTGCCCGATCGTCGAGGGCTACGGTCTGTCCGAGACCAGCCCTTCGGCCACCTGCAACCCGGTCGACAGCACCGCCTACAGCGGCAACATCGGCCTGCCGATGCCCAGCACCGAACTCACGCTGCTCGACGACGACGGCAACGAAGTGCCGATCGGCACCGCCGGCGAGATCGCGATCCGCGGTCCGCAGGTGATGGCGGGTTACTGGCAGCGTCCGGACGAGACGGCAAAAGTCATGACAGCGGACGGTTATTTCCGGACCGGCGACGTGGGTCTCGTCGATGAGCGCGGCTACTTCAAGATCGTCGATCGCAAGAAGGACATGATCCTCGTCAGCGGCTTCAACGTCTACCCGAACGAAGTCGAGGATGTGATCACGCAGATGCCGGGCGTGCTCGAATGCGCTGCGGTGGGTGTGCCCGACGCCAAGGCCGGCGAAGCGGTCAAGGTCGTGATCGTCAAGCAGGATCCGGCGCTCACCGAGGCCGACATCCGGGCCTATTGCGAAGCCAACCTGACCGGCTACAAGCGGCCAAAGATCGTGGAGTTCCGCACCGACCTGCCGAAGACGCCGGTTGGCAAGATCCTGCGCCGGGAGTTGCGGGACAAGGCCTGAGGCGCGTCAGCAACAACCGACCAACCCCTGCCACGAGATGCCTCGCCTAGCCATCGTGTCGGCCCTGCACGAGGAGTTGCACGCGCTGCTGGACGTGATGCAACTGGCGCGCACCGAGCAGCGCGCCGGACGTGAATTCCATCTGGGTCGCCTGGACGGACAGGATGTGGTCATCGTTCTGTCCGGCGTGGGCAAGGTGGCCGCGGCTGCGACGACGGCCGTGCTGCTCGACCGATTCGCGGTCGATGCGGTCCTCTTCACCGGCGTGGCCGGCGGCCTGGCGCAGGATGTCGAAGTGGGCGATGTGGTCGTGGCATCGTCACTGCTGCAACACGATCTGGACGCCTCGCCGCTCTTTCCGCGCTACGAGGTGCCCCTGACCGGCCGCAGCCGCTTCGACGCCGATCGGGTATGGGCCGATCTGCTCGCCGCCGGGGCGGCCCAGGTGCTGGCGCATTCCCATCTGCAGGCCACGCTCGCGGCCTTTGGCGTTTCCAGGCCGGCCTGCCACCGCGGGCTGGTGATCAGTGGAGACCGATTCGTCAGTGCCGAGTCCGAAGCGCGCGTGCTGCGCGAAGCGTTGCCGGATGCGCTGGCGGTCGAGATGGAGGGGGCCGCGCTGGCGCAGGTGTGCACGGACTTCGGCCGGCCCTTCGGCGTGCTGCGCACGATTTCGGACCGTGCCGACGACAACGCACATGTCGATTTCAGCCGGTTCCTCAGCGAGGTGGCGGCGGAATTCGCGCGCGACATCGTGCGCGCGGCGCTGAGGGCGCGGCGCGATTCGGCCGCGTCTGCGTCCTGACCTGAGGTCTCGGGCACACTGCGCGCCATGCCATCGCGTCTGCATGTCCCCGGGCCGCTGGCGCCCGACCTCGATCTCGAACTGCCAGCGGGTGCGGCGCGCCATGTGCAGGTGCTTCGGCTGCAGCCCGGCGCCGCGGTCACGCTGTTCGATGGCCTGGGCGGGCAATGGTCGGCGGTGGTCACCCAGATGGGCCGGCACAACGTCGCCGTGCGGGTGGCGCTGCACGAGCCGGTGGAATGCGAGCTGCCGTTTCCAGTGACGCTCGCGCTGGCCATGCCGGCCAACGACCGCATGGACCTGCTCGTCGAGAAGGCGGTCGAACTGGGTGTGATGTCGATCCAGCCGCTGGTCTGCGAACGCTCGGTGCTGCGGCTGGCGGGTGAACGTGCATTGCGTCGCCAGGCCCACTGGCAGGCGGTGGCGGTGGCCGCTTGTGAGCAGTGCGGGCGCAACCGCGTCCCGCAGGTGGCGCCGCCGCTGTCGTTGACGCACTGGTTGGCCGCGCTCGAGCCAGGCGAGACGCCGGCGCAGACGGTTCGCTGGCTGCTCTCGCTGGCCGATGCCGAACCCTGGCCGGCGCGCCTGGCGGCTGCGCGTGGCCTGCTGGCGCAAGGGGCAGGCATCACGCTGCTGAGCGGGCCCGAAGGTGGGTTCACGGCGGCAGAGGAGTCTGCCGCGCGCTCGCTCGGGTTTGCCCCGACGCGCCTGGTCGCCCCGGTGCTGCGTGCCGATACGGCGCCGCTGGCGGCGCTGGCGGCACTGGCGCTGCAGACCGATCCGGCCTGAGCGACCGCATTCGCCTCGTTCAGTCGGCGTCGGGGGCCCGGGCCGGGCCGCGCGCCGAGCCGGCGACCATGTCGAAACGGAACATCCGGCACTCGATCGGACCATTCCACAACGGTACGCGCCGGCTTTCCTTCAGCCGCATCAGCGATGGCAGTTTCATGTCCGGGCTGAGCAGCCAGGCGCTCCAGCCGGCGTAGTGCTGCTTCCAGTGCGAGGCGAGCCCGGCGAAGAACTCGGCCGACGAGCCGCCGCCCTCGAATCCCTGGCGCGCGGTCTCGCTGCCCCGGCCCTTGGCGGCGATGCGCTCGCCGTAGGGGGGATTCATCATCAGCGTGCCACGCTCGGCCGGCGGCGGCCGCTGCAGCGCGTCCATGGTCTTGAACTCGATCGACGCCTTCACGCCGGCCCGTTCGGCATTGCGGGTGGCGAAGTCGGTCATCCGGAAGCTGACGTCGCCGGCGAAGATCGGCACTGCGCTCGGATGCACACGCGCTTCGGCGGCGCGCCGCAGGTCACGCCACTGCGCCATGTGGGTGCGAAACGGCAGCATCTGCTCGAAAGCGAACCGGCGCTGGCCGCCCGCTGCAATCCCGCACGCGATCTGTGCCGCCTCGATGACGATCGTGCCCGCGCCGCAACAGGGATCGAGCAGGGGGCCGTCCTCGGCCTGTCCGGTCCAGCCGGCGGCGGCGAGCATGGCCGCTGCCAAGGTCTCCTTCAACGGCGCCTCGCCCTTGTCCTGACGCCATCCGCGCTTGAACAAGGCCTCCCCGGAGGTGTCGATGTACAGCGTGGCATGGTCCGGCCCGACGAACAAGGTGATCGGCAGATCGGGCCGATGGGTGTCGACGCTCGGGCGCGCGCCGGTGGCGTCGCGCAGCGTGTCGCAGACGGCGTCCTTGATCCGCAGGGCCGCGAAGTTCAGGCTTCGCAGTGGACTGCGCTGGGCGTTGACGTCGACGCGCAGCGTCTGGTCCGGGGTGATCCAGGCGGACCAGTCGACTTCGCGGGCCAGCCGGTACAGGTCGTGTTCGTCCCGGTAGGGCCCGTCGATCAGGGGCCAGAGCACGCGCTGGGCGAGCCGGCTCTCCAGATTGAGCTGCATCGCGGTCAGCTCGTCGCCCTTGACCCACACGCCGCCGCGTCCGGCCTCCGTCACGCGGCCCGTGATGCGATGGGCTTCCTCGGCCAGCAGGGCCTCGACTCCGCCCGGCGTGGGCAACCACAGCGAGGTCTTCTTCACAGCGTCTTGCGCAACGTTGCGGGCGCAATCTTGAGTGCGTCGCGGTACTTGGCCACCGTGCGGCGTGCCACCTGGATGCCCTGTTCTTCGAGCATGTGGCTGAGCTGGCTGTCGGACAGTGGCTTGGCGGGATCCTCGGCATCGACCAGTTGCTGAAGCAGGGCCCGCACGGCCGTGCTCGACGCGTTGCCGCCGGCCTCGGTATTGAGCGATGAGCCGAAGAAGTACTTCAACTCGAAGGTGCCCTGCGGTGTGGCCATGTACTTGGCTGTGGTCACGCGCGAGATTGTCGACTCGTGCAGGCCGAGCTCATCCGCGATCTCGCGCAGCACGAGGGGCTTCATCGCGATGTCTCCATGGGTGAAGAAGTTCTTCTGCCGCTCGACGATGGCCTGGCTGACACGAAGGATGGTGTCGAAGCGCTGCAGGATGTTCTTCATGAACCAGCGTGCCTCCTGCAGGCGCCCGGTCAGTCCGCTGGCGGCGCCGCCCCGCTGCCCGCGCATCGCCTGGGCATAGAGGTCGTTGATGCGCAACTTGGGCATCACGTCGGGATTGAGGCTCACCTTGAATCCGCGTCCGGCACGCTGCACGATGACGTCCGGGATGATGATGTTGGACTCGGCATTCGTGAACGGCCGGCCCGGCTTGGGCTCGCATCCGACGATCATGGCCTGGGCGTCGCGGATCAGGTCTTCGTCGGCGCCCGTGGCCAGCACCAGCCGCTTGATGTCGCGCCTGGCCAGGAGTTCCAGATGATGGGTCGCGATCGATATCGCAACCGGTCGGGCCGGGCAGTCGGCATGTGTGCGAAGCTGAAGGCACAGGCATTCGGCGAGTGAGCGCGCGCCCACGCCCGTGGGTTCGAGGCTCTGCAGCAGGCACAGCGCGATCTGGAGCCGCTGCAGCATTTCGCCAAGGGCCTGATCGCCATCGAGCTCGAGCATGGCGCAGAGCCGCTCGGCGATTTCTTCCAGCGGGTCGGCAAGGTAGCCATCGAGGTCGAGTGACTCGATCAACACTTGAATGGCGGCGCGGTCCTCATGCTCGAGTCGCACGCCGGCCAGCTGCCGGCACAGGTGCTCCTGCAGCGAGAGCGCCCCGGCGGCGCTCTCGCGGGCCTCGACCTCGTCGTCCTCGCCCTGACCGACGCGGGTCGCCGGGGCTTCCGAGATGCCGTCGAAGTCTTCGCGTTCGGTCCCGTTCTCCCAGTCTTCGCGCTCGGTGGTCCCGAAGTCGTTGCCGTTGACCTCGGCCAGGGCCGCGTCGCCCTCGCCGTCGCCCTCGTCGCGGTCTGCCGACGCCGACGCCGATGCTGACATCGGCGCCTCATGGCCGTCGCGGCCGTCTTCGTCGTCCTCCTCGAGAAAGGGGTTCTCCTCGAGCATCTGGTCGACTTCCTGCTGCAGCTCCAGCGTCGACAGCTGCAGCAGGCGAATCGACTGCTGCAGCTGGGGCGTGAGCGCCAGGTGCTGCGAGAGTCGAACCTGCAGGGACGGCTTCATCCCGTCCCCTCGCGCCGGTGTACGGCCCCATGGGCAGCCGAGCCCCCTCGGGGGGCGGCGACGGCGCGCAGCGACAAGCCTGGGGGCAGCACGGCAGCCCGCCGGGCCGCCCCAAGGGCCGCCGAGCCCCCTCGGGGGGTGGCGAAGGCGCGCCGCGACAAGCCTGGGGGCAGCACGGCAGCCCGCCGGGCCGCCCCAAGGGCAGCCGAGCCCCCTCGGGGGGTGGCGAAGGCGCGCCGCGACAAGCCTGGGGGCAGCATGTCGTTCACATCCGGAAATGTTCGCCGAGGTACACCCGTCGCACCTGCGCGTTGTCGACGATCTCGGTCGGCGTGCCCTCGGCCAGGACGCTGCCCTCGCTGATGATGTAGGCGCGGTCGCAGATGCCAAGGGTCTCGCGCACGTTGTGATCGGTGATCAGGACACCGATGCCGCGCGCGCGCAGGAATCCGATGATGCGCTGAATCTCGATCACGGCAATCGGGTCGACGCCAGCGAAGGGTTCGTCGAGCAGGATGAAGCGTGGCTGGGTCGCCAATGCACGCGCGATCTCGACCCGACGCCGTTCGCCACCGGACAGCGCCGGCGCCGGCGAGGCGCGCAGCTTTTCGATTCCCAGATCCTTGAGCAATTGATCGAGCAGTTGATCCAGCACGGCCTTGGGCAGTGCACGGCCGTCCGCGCCGACCTGCAGTTCGAGCACCGCGCGAATGTTCTCCTCGACCGTCAACTTGCGAAAGATCGACGCCTCCTGGGGCAGGTAGGACAGGCCCAGCCTCGCCCGACGGTGGATCGGCATCGAGTGCACGGCCTGTCCGTCGATGCGGATGACGCCGGCGTCCGATCGCACCAGTCCGACCACCATGTAAAACGTCGTGGTCTTGCCTGCGCCATTGGGCCCGAGCAGTCCGACGACCTCCCCGGCGGCCACTGCCAGATGGATGTCCTTGACGACCATTCGTGCGCCGTAGCTCTTCTGCAGGCCGTCGGCCTCCAGCCTGCTCGGCGCGCTGGGGGTCGTCATCTGCGCGGCGCGGGCACTGCCGGCGCTGCCGGCGGGGCCGATGCCGGCGGGCGCGGCGTCAACACGGCCCGCACGCGCCCGCCCGGTGTGGGCGCTTCAGGCGCGGTGCCCTGCACGCTGAACAGCTCGGCGCTGTCGTCCCAGACGATCAGCGCACCCGTGATTTCGTCGGCGACTGCGCCGCCGCGCAGCCGGCGCACGATGCCCTTGCCGATGAGTCGCAGCGTGCCAGTCTTGCCGTCGTATTCGATGCGTTCGGCCGAGCCTTCGACGGTCTCGTCAAGACCCTCACGCTTCTGCCGGTAGCTGGCAGGACGGGTGGCATTGCCGCTTGCGATGGCGACGCGGGAGCCGTCGGGCTGTTCGCGCACTTCGATGCGGTCGGCACGGATCGACATCGTGCCCTGCACGATCTGCACATTGCCGTTGAAGACCATGACCTGGCGCTGAAGGTCCAGCACCCCCGGCTTGTCGGCCTCGACGATGATCGGCTGTTGGCGATCCGTCAGCTCGGCCGACGCACCCGCTGGCGACAGCAGTGCGGCAGCCGAGAACGCCCAAGCCGAAACGGCAGGGCGCAGGAGACGAAAGGGGAGGATTGGCATCTTGGCGGCACGAAACTTGCAGGAGAGTTTACCCGCATGTGACCGCCCCAAGCGCGATTTTGGCTCACGAGGGCGCGCGCGGTCCGTGACGACCGACACGCCCGCGCGCGCGACGCCGGCTCAGGCTGCCTTGCGGCTGCGCTCGATCAGCTGGTCCGCGACTGCCAACGCGCGCTCATGGCTGCCCGCCAGCGATGCCGAGGTGTAGAAGCGGCCCTGTATGCCGATCGCCGGCGTGCCGTCGATCTTGTAGGCGTCGCTGAGCTGGCGCGCCTTCGAGGCCTTGGTGTTGACGGAGAACGACCGGAAGCTCTCGAGGAACTTGGTTTCGTCGACCCCGTTGGCCGTGACGACGGCGACGATTTCCTTCTCGCTCGTCAGGCGTCGGCCCTGGATATGCACGGCCGCGTAGATGCGGCGGTGCAGCGTCTCGAGCAGCCCCATTTCCTCGAGCGCATAGAAGAGCTTCTGCGCCAGTTGATGGCGTGCCGAGAAACCGACTGGGACCTGCCGGAAGTACACGTCCGGCGCGAGCTTGCCGGCCCAGGCCTCCAGCATCGGCTCGAACACATTGCAGTGACCGCATTCGTACCAGAAGAATTCGACCACCTCGACCTTCTTGTCGGGTGACGGCAGGGACACCGGGGCCGGTCTCGACAGCTTGACGTAGTGGGTCCCTTCAACGGCCGCGCCCTGCGCAAGGACCAGGCCGGTGCTGCCCAGCCCGAGTCCTGCGGTGACGAGTGAAATGGAAAAGTCTCTGCGCTTCATTGGATTTCCTTCGAGCGGTTGATGACGCTGGTCGAAATAAGTTCAGGGGCGCTGCATGCGCACGAGTTGTCCTTCGAGACCCGTGTCGCGCACACGCTGCTGCATGGTCTCCGCCTCGGCCCGGTTGTCGATCGGTCCCAGGCGCACCCGGTACACGGTCCGCCCGGCCTGCTCGCGCTCGGTGATGCGCGCGGTCAGGCCCTGCATCGCCAGTTGCGCGCGCTGGGTTTCCGCGTCCTCGGCCCGTCGGTAGGCGCCGACCTGCACGAAATAGATGAACGGATCAGCCCCCGTTGTGGTGGACGGCGTCGTGCCTGGCGCCCCGGACAGGATGGTGGCCGGGGCGCGAGCCGGTGCCTCGCCCACTGCGCTGCTCGCGCTTGGCGCGGGGCGCGACGCACTGCCTTGCACGAGCGGCGCGTTGGGATCCCAGTTCTTGTTGCGCTCGGTTTCCTGGGCGTCCTGCTCGGGTGTGCGCTGCGGCACCTTGTCGACAAAGGGCACCGGCACCTTGGTGATGTACAAGGCGACCCCCAAGGCCAGCGCCAGCCCGATCAGCAGCCCGGCGACCAGCCCCAGCGCAAATCCACCGCCCTGCTTTTTCATTCGCCAGCCTCCACTGCAACGTGCTGCTCGCGCGCCATCGACTCGGGCGCACCGACGCCGAGCATCGCCAGACCGCCCTGAAGCACCTGGCGTGTCGCACGCAAGAGCGCCATTCTGGCCCCTGCGAGTGCCGCGTCGTCGACCAGAAAGCGTTCCGCCGCGTAGTAGCTGTGAAACTGGCCGGCCAGATCACGCAGATAGAAGGTCACGTCGTGCGGCGCCAGGTCTGCCGCGGCGCGGGCCAGCATGTCCGGATACTCGGCGAGCTTGAGCAGAAGGCTGAGTTCGGTCGGCGCCGTCAACCGGGACGGGTCAACCGGGGCTTGCGGATCCCCGGTGAACTGGGCCAGCACCGAACAGATACGGGCATGGGCATATTGCACGTAGAACACCGGGTTTTCGTCGCTGGCCTTGAGTGCCAGGTCGACGTCGAACACGAACTCCGTGTCGGCCTTGCGACTGATCAGGAAGAAGCGCACCGCGTCGCGGCTGGTCCAGTCGATGAGGTCGCGCAAGGTGACGTAGTCTCCGGCCCGCTTGGAGATCTTGACCTCCTCGCCGCCGCGCATCACGGTCACCATCTTGTGCAGAACGTAGTCGGGCCAGCCGGCGGGCACGCCGCCGTCCACCGCCTGCAGCCCGGCGCGCACACGGGCGATCGTGCCATGGTGGTCGCCGCCCTGCACATTGATGACCTTGGTGAAGCCGCGTGACCATTTGTCCAGGTGGTAGGCGACATCGGGCACGAAGTAGGTGTAGCCGCCGTCGGACTTGCGCATGACGCGGTCCTTGTCGTCACCGTAGTCGGTGCTGCGCAACCACAAGGCGCCACCTTCTTCGAAGGTCTTGCCGGAGGCCACCAAGCGGGCCACGGTGCGCTCGACCGCGCCGCCGGTGTACAGACTCGATTCGAGAAAGTAGTGGTCGAAACGAACACCGAAGGCACGCAGGTCCAGATCCTGCTCATGGCGCAGATAGGCCACCGCGAACTGGCGGATGCCGTCGAGATCGGCCAGGTCGCCGGAGGCGGTAAAGCTTCGGTCGTCGGCCTTCACGGTCGCGCCGGTGCGGAATGCGGCCGCGATGTCTTCGATGTAGTCGCCGTTGTAGGCTGACTCGGGCCATCCGGCGTCGCCGGGCTTGAGTCCGTCGAGCCGGCTTTTCACCGACAGGGCCAGATTCGCGATCTGGACGCCGGCGTCGTTGTAATAGAACTCGCGGCTGACCCGCCAGCCCTGGCTTTCGAACAGCCGGCACATGGAGTCGCCGAGCGCGGCCTGGCGTCCGTGGCCGACATGGAGTGGTCCGGTCGGGTTGGCCGACACGAACTCGACCATCAGTTGCTGTCCGTTGGCCGCGAGATGGCCGAAGCGCTCGCCCGCACCCAGGATTTCGGCCACGACCGACTGCTTGGCTTCGGGCGACAGGCGCAGGTTGATGAAGCCCGGGCCTGCGATCTCGAGCGCGCTCACCCAGCGGCGCACGGCCGGCTCGGCGTGCAAGCCGTCGACAAGCGCCTGCGCCAGTTCGCGCGGGTTCTTCTTGAGTGGACGCGCCAACTGCATCGCGGCAGTGACGGCCAGGTCGCCGTGGGCGGCTTGCTTGGGGCTCTCGAACGCCACCGGGACGTCTGCCTCAGGGGCCAGGGTGGCCAGGGCCGACCGCAGTGCCTGGAGCAGTTCGTGCTTGGCCTGGATCATCGGCACGATTCTACGTTTCGCCGTTGCACGAGCCTCGGGCGCGGAAAACGCCCGCTTTTGACCTCAGTTCGGCGCACCGCGCAGGCCCATCGGAGGGCAACATCCGCCTTGACCCATGACTGCTCTGGCCCAACCCATCGACTTGCGCAACGACCTTCCTGCCAAGATCGGGAAATTCCTGGTGCGCGAGCGCATCGGCGAAGGCGCGACGAGCGACGTCTTCCTGGCGCACGACCCGTTCGCAGGGCGCGATGTCGCCATCAAGCGCGTGAAGACCGGCTTTGCGACCGACGCGCGCGAAGAGCATTTCCAGGAGCGCTTCTTTGCCGCCGAGGCGGCGCTGGTGGGCCGCCTCGAGCATCCCAACGTCGTGCAGATCTTCGACGCCGTGCCCGACCCCGATGGGCCCTATCTGGTGATGGAGTACGTCGACGGTCAGACCCTGAGGCGCTTTTGCCGGGCCGACGCCTTGTTGCCGCTCGAGCAGATCGTGGAAATCGGCTTCAAGTGCGCCATGGCGCTGGGCTACGTCTTTCGCCAGGGCCTGATCCACCGCGATGTCAAGCCGGCCAACATCCTCGCCATGACGGATGGGGGCCAGGTGGTCGACGTGAAGATCACGGACTTCGGCAGCGTGTTCAACCTGAAGTCGGACCACACCCAGGTCTACCGGGTCGGCTCGCTGGCCTACATGTCGCCGGAGCAGCTCAACGGGGACACGCTCGATTGCCGGGCCGACATCTACTCGCTGTCTGCCGTTCTGTATCACCTGATTGCCGGCCGGCCGCCGTTCGACGCCACCCAGCAGGCGGCGATCATGCACCAGATCTGCCATCAGCCGCCGCCGCCACTGGCGGCCTTGCGCGAAGGGGTGTCGCCGGCGCTCGAGGCGCTGATCCTGGGGGGTCTGGCCAAGTCGGTGGACGACCGCCCGTCCGACTGGACCCGATTCGCGCAGGCGCTGTCCGATCTGGTCGCCAACCGGGACGTCCCGCGTGGACCATTGCAGGGCGTGCTCGACTCGGAGCGCTTCACGCTGCTGCGCAGCCTGGACTTCTTCCGGGGCTTTGGCGACGTCGAGCTGTGGGAGGTGGTGCACCGGGCACGCTGGTCCCGCATGCCCTTCGGTGCTGCGATCTACCGCAGCGGCGATGTCGGCCGTCGATTCCACATCATCGCCGTGGGCGAGGTCGAGGTCTACCGCGACGGCCAGCGCGTGGCCCAGCTCGGCGCCGGAACATCGGTCGGCGAGATGGCCTATCTCGCGCCCAATCCGGAGTTGCGCCGGCACAGTGCCGACATCCTGGTCTCGCAGCCGGTCACCACGGTCTCGCTGGATCCCGAAGCGATGGAGCGGCTCGGACCCACGACGCGCCACCTGTTCGACGCGGCATTCATCCATGTCCTGGTGCGGCGTCTGCACGCCGCCCATGAACTGCTCGCCCATCCGCGCAAGATCCTCTGACCGGTCGTCATCCGGCGCGGGACTCACCACGTTGTGGCGCAGTCGGGCATCATCGCCCGTCGCAAACCCCGATGGAGGAGGAATCATGAAACACCTGTGGATTGCCGCGGCCCTGGCTTTGGGACTTGGCGCCGGTGCGCACGCGGCCGACCCGAGCCCGGCCCAGAAGGCCCAGCAGATGCGCATGTCTCAGTGCAACAAGGACGCCGAGGGCAAGGCGGGCGACGAGCGCAAGGTCTTCATGAAGCAATGCCTGAGCGCCAAGCCGGCGACCCAGCAGGACAAGATGAAGACGTGCAACGCCGATGCCAAGGGCAAGACCGGCGACGAGCGCAAGGCCTTCATGAAGGACTGCCTGAGCGCCAAGCCGGCCTAGCGACGGCCCCAAGCTCGCGGTGCTCACGTCCCCCAAGGGGAGCGTCGGTCGCTTGGGGCGGCCCGGCGCGGCCGACTGACGCCCCAAGCGGCTTCGCTCGTCGTTCGTCAGGTCGCGCAGTGCGCTACGGCGGCGCCTTCCAGTAGTTCGCGTCGCCGTAGCTGTGCTTGAGGAAGTCGATCCACAGGCGCACGCGCAGCGGCAGGTGCTTGGCATGTGCGAACACGGCGTAGATCCCGTTGGCCGGGGCGTCGAAGGCTGACAGCACGACCTTCAGTGCACCCGAGGCCACTTCGCGCTCGACCTCCCAGGTGCTGCGCCATGCAATGCCTTGGCCCAGCAGGCACCAGTCGTGCAGCACCTGACCGTCGGTGCAATCCATTCGCCCACCCGGTCGCAGATGGATCAACTCGCCATCGACCAAGAAACCCCAGCCGCGCGACTGGCTGACGTCCGACGACAAGGTCAGGCATTGGTGGCGCGCCAGGTCGGCCGGTGTCTCGGGAATGCCGGCGCGCGCCAGATAGTCCGGCGCGGCGACACATTGCCTGCGGTTCTCGGCCAGACGCACGCTGATCAGGCTCGAATCGGGCAGGTCGCCGACGCGCACCGCGCAGTCGACGCCCTCGTTGACGATGTCGACGATCCGGTCGCTCAGGTTGAGCGACAGGCTGACTTCGGGGTGCAAGGAGAGGAACCGGGGCGCCAGCGGCGCCACATGCCTGCGCCCGAATCCCGCCGGCGCCGTGACGCGCAGGTGGCCGCTGGCCTTGACGCCGCCAGCGCTGACGCTGGCCTCGGCGCTCGCCAGATCGGCCAGGACGCGTTGACAGTCCTCTAGGTAGGCACTGCCTTCGTGGGTCAAGGTGATGCGGCGAGTCGTGCGCACCAGGAGTTTCACGCCGAGCCGCTCTTCGAGGCCGTCGATGCGCCGGCCGATCACCGCGGGCGCCACGCCCTCGGCCTGCGCCGCCGCAGTCAGACTGCCTCTGGCAGACACCGCGACGAATGACTCGATCTGCTTCAGTCGGTCCATAGACGGGCGATTATGCTGATCTTAGGCAAAGATGAACGGACAACTGCATAATTAATGCTGTCCTTGGCACCGAATAGAGTAGGCAGTTATGGTCACCACGGCAAGAACCCGCGCGCCACAGCTCCCCAAGGCCGTGCTGTTCGACGCCTATGGCACGCTGTTCGATGTCTACAGCGTCAGCCTGCTGGCCGAACAGATGTACCCGGGTCACGGCGACCGGCTGGCCGCGCTATGGCGCGACAAGCAGATCGAGTACACCCGGCTGCTCTCGATGAGCGGCGGCGACGGCAGGCATTACCGGCCGTTCTGGGAAGTCACGCGGGCCGGACTGCGATTTGCCGCGTTGCGGCTTGGGCTGGTGCTCGACAGCGCGGCCGAGGACAAGCTGATGAACCAGTATCGGCATCTCAGCGCGTTCCCGGAAAATCGGGAAGTGCTCGCGGCGCTCAAGGCGCGGGGCATCCGCGCCGGGATCCTGAGCAATGGCGACCCGGAGATGCTGGCCCTGTCGGTGCGCAGCGCAGGTTTCTCGGATCTGGTGGATCCGGTGCTGAGCGTGCACGAGTTGCGCCGCTTCAAGACCGACCCGGCCTGCTACGCACTCGGACCGAAGGCGTTGAAACTGCCGGCCAAGGACATCCTGTTCGTCTCCAGCAATGGCTGGGACGCGATCGCCGCGACCTGGTATGGCTACACGACGCTGTGGGTCAACCGGTCCGGCGCGCCGATCGAACAACTCGATACTGAACCCTCGCGCACCGGCACCAGCTTGCGCGATGTGCTCGGCTTCTTTCCTGCATGACTCTTGGGAACCACAGCATGACCTCCAGAACCACCGTGCACGGCCTTCAGGTGGCCGACGTGCTCAAGGACTTCATCGACAGCCGCGTGATTCCGGGCATCGGAATCGACACGCAGGCCTTCTGGCGTGGCTTCGAGCTGCTCATCAGCGAGCTCGCACCACGCAATGCCAAGTTGCTGGTCGAGCGCGAACGGCTGCAGACCGAACTCGACAACTGGCATCGATCGCACCCGGGTCCGATCCGGGACATGGACAAGTACCGCGGTTTCCTGCGCGAGATCGGCTACCTGGTCGACGACCCGGGCCGGGTGAAGATCAGCACACGCGGCGTCGACGCCGAGCTGGCACGCCAGGCCGGCCCCCAACTGGTGGTGCCGGTGACCAATGCGCGCTATGCGCTGAATGCGGCCAACTCGCGCTGGGGTTCCCTGTACGACGCGCTCTACGGCACCGACGCTTTGCCCGAAACCGACGGCGCCACGCGCGGTCGGGGCTACAACCCCAGGCGCGGCGCCAAGGTCATCGAGTACGCGCGCCATGTGCTGGACCGCTGCGCGCCGCTGAAGAAGGGCTCGCATGTCGACAGCACCGGCTACCGCGTCGATGCGGGCCAGCTCGTGGTGCAGCTCAAGGATGGCGTCAGCACAGGCTTGAAGTCGGGCCGGCAGTTCGTCGGTCACCAGGGCAGTCTGGATGCGCCGATGGCGGTGCTGCTGGTGCACCATGGACTGCACCTCGAGATCGTCATCGACCGCGAGTCCGACATCGGCAAGCGCGACGCCGCAGGAGTGAGCGACCTGATGCTGGAGGCGGCCCTGTCGACCATCCTCGACCTCGAGGACTCGGTGGCCGTGGTCGATGCC
The DNA here is from genome assembly GCA_963706655.1 of uncultured beta proteobacterium. Lineage (GTDB taxonomy): Bacteria > Pseudomonadota > Gammaproteobacteria > Burkholderiales > Burkholderiaceae_C > Rubrivivax. The sequence continues at coordinate 169,496 of CAVPNN010000014.1, read as the reverse complement.
GCAGACAAGGTGCAGGCCTATGGCAACTGGCTCGGGCTGATCGATGGCACGCTGAGCGAAGAAGTCGCCAAGGGTGGCCAAAAGTTCACCCGGACGCTGAACCCGGACCGGGTCTACACGGGACGTGACGGGACCTTCATGGCGCTGCACGGCCGCTCGCTGATGTTCGTCCGCAACGTCGGCCACCTGATGACGAATCCGGCCATCCTGTGGGGCGACGCCGGCCAAGAGATCCCGGAAGGGATCCTCGATGCGGTGGTCACGACGGCGATTGCCATGCGCGATCTGAAGACCCAGAAGAACAGCCGCACCGGCTCGATCTACATCGTCAAGCCGAAGATGCACGGGCCGGCCGAAGTGGCCTTCGCGAACGACCTGTTTGGCCGCGTCGAGCGGCTGCTGCGGCTGCCCAAGTTCACCGTCAAGCTCGGCATCATGGACGAGGAACGGCGCACCAGCATCAACCTGAAGGCCTGCATCGCGGCCGCCGGGTCGCGCGTGGCCTTCATCAACACCGGCTTCCTCGACCGCACCGGCGACGAGATGCACAGTGCGATGCAGGCCGGGCCGATGCTGCGCAAGGGCGACATGAAGTCCAGTGCCTGGATCCAGGCCTACGAACGCAACAACGTGCTCGTGGGCCTGCAATGCGGGCTGCGCGGCAAGGCCCAGATCGGCAAGGGCATGTGGGCCATGCCGGACCTGATGGGTGCGATGCTGGCGCAGAAGATCGGCCACCCGCAGGCCGGCGCCAACACCGCCTGGGTGCCGAGCCCGACCGCGGCCACCTTGCATGCGCTGCATTACCACCAGGTCGACGTGACCAAGGTCCAGAAGGAACTCGAGCTCACCGACGCCGACACGCTGCGCGACAGCCTGCTCAAGGACCTGCTCACGGTGCCGGTCGTGAAGACGCCGAGCTGGAGCGATCGCGAGAAGCGCGAGGAACTCGACAACAACGCCCAGGGCATCCTGGGCTACGTGGTGCGCTGGGTCGAACAGGGCGTGGGCTGCTCCAAGGTGCCCGACATCCACAACGTCGGCCTGATGGAAGACCGCGCGACGCTGCGCATCAGCAGCCAGCACATGGCCAACTGGTTGTTGCACGGGGTCGTCACGAAGCAACTGGTGACAGGCACGCTCAAGCGCATGGCCAAGGTCGTGGACAGGCAGAACGCCGGCGACAAGGCCTACCGGCCCATGGCCGGCCGGTTCGAGGAGTCTGCGGCGTTCCAGGCTGCGAGCGACCTCGTCTTCAAGGGAGTCGAGCAGCCGAGCGGCTACACCGAGCCGCTGCTGCATGCCTGGCGCCTGAAGGTCAAGTCGGCGTGAGAACCGGACCTCGGGGCAACCCGAGGTCCTGATCCGGGGCATTACAAATCCTGATTGGCTGGGCCGGGCCGGCGCCGTTATGGTGCGGGCTCCGAATGGCCCGATCAGGAGACGACATGCCCTTGCCCTCGACTTTTCGCCTTGCCGCGTTGACGCTGGCCATCGCCGCCGCGCCCGTGTTGGCCGGCACCGTGACCGTCGTGACCTCGTTTCCGAAGGAGCTCACGCAGGCCTACAAGGCCGCGTTCGAGAAGGCGAATCCCGACATCAAGGTCGAGGTGCTGAACAAGAACACGGTGCAGGGCATCGCCTATGTGCGCGAGCTGCCGGTCGGCCAGCGGCCCGACATCTTCTGGGCTTCGGCGCCCGACGCCTTCGAGGTGCTGGCTGGCCAGAACCTGCTCGACAACGTCAGCGCGCTGGCCAACAAGGCCGCGCCGGCCAAGGTCGGCAACTACCCGATCAACCATCCCGGGGGCCTGTACCTCGGACAGGCACTCGCCGGCTACGGCCTGATGTGGAACACACGCTACATGGCGGCGCACAAGCTGCCCGCGCCGCGCCAATGGGCCGACCTGATGAAGCCGGTCTACTTCGGCCATGTTGCGATGAGTGCACCGTCGCGCTCGGGCACCACCCACCTGACGGTCGAGACGATGCTGCAGGGCGAGGGCTGGGACAAGGGCTGGTCGCAGCTGCTGCAGATTGCCGGCAACAGCGCCGCCATCACCGAGCGCAGCTTCGGCGTGCCCGACGGCGTCAACAACGGGCAGTTCGGCGTCGGCCTGGTGATCGACTTCTTCGGGCTGGCGGGCAAGTACTCGGGCTTCCCGGTCGAGTTCATCTACCCCGACGTGACGGCAGTGGTGCCGGCCAACATCGGGCTCGTCACGGGCGGCAAGAACCCGGAGGAGGCGAAGAAGTTCATCGCCTACACGGTGTCGGCCGAGGGCCAGGCGCTCTTGCTCGACCCGAAGATCTCGCGCCTGCCGATCCTGCCGCCGGCGCAGATGGCCGGCAAGGTGCCGGCCGGCTATCCGAACCCGTTCGAGATCGCCAAGCGCGCCAAGGTGCAGTTCAACTCCGACCTGTCCGAGTCGCGCTACAACGTCGTCACCGCCATGTTCGACCAGACCATCACCTTCCGCCTCAAGGAGCTGAAGGCGGCGACCCAGGCCATCCACGCGGCCGAAGCGGCGCTGGCGAAGAAGCCGAATGCCAAGGCGTCCGAGTTGCTCAAGCAGGCGCGCGACCTGGCCTTCGCGCCGGTGGTCGGCAGCGGCCTGGCGGGCGACAAGGACTTCCTGGCGCTGTTCACCGCGAACAAGAAGGACGCTTCGGTCAACAAGCAGGTCACCGGTCTGGAGGACCGCTGGAACACGCATGCGCGCGGCAACTACGAGCGTGCCCGGACGCTGGCCGAGCAGGCACTCGGCATGGCCAGATGATCGCCAGCGGCTGACCCCATGTCCATCCTGACTTCCGCGGCCGTCGGGCTGCGGCTGCGCCCCGGCGTCTGGCTGGCCGGCGGCCTGGTGCTGGCCTTCCTGCTGCTCTTCCTCGTGCTGCCGGTCGCGCGCGTGTTCTTCACCGCCTTCGTCGAGGCCGACGGCAGCCTCACGATCGGCCATTTCGAGGCCTTCTTCGCGCAGGGCCTGATGCGCGAGGCCTTCTTCAACAGCCTGTACGTGGCGGTGATGTCGGCCGTGTTCGCGTCGCTGATCGCAGTGCCGCTGGCCTACTTCACGGTGCGCTTCCAGTTCCGCGGCGCGATCCTGATCCAGACGCTGGGCGTGCTGCCGCTGATCATGCCGCCCTTCGTCGGCGCGGTCGCACTGCAGCTGATCTTCGGCCGCTCGGGCTCGCTGAACCTGCTGCTGAACGAGTACTTCGGTTTCACCGTGCCGGTGATGGAAGGCCTGAACGGCGTCATCTTCGTCGAGTCGATCCACTACTTCCCGTTCATCCTGATGAACCTGACGGTCGCGCTGCGCAACATCGACGGTGCGATGGAAGAAGCGGCGATGAACCTCGGCTGCCGCGGCTGGCGGCTGTTCTGGCGGGTGATCTTTCCGCTCGGCCTGCCCGGCTTCGTCGCCGGTGCCTCGCTCGTCTTCGTCAAGGTCTTCGACGACCTCGGCACCCCGCTCGTGATGGGCCAGACCAACCTGCTGGCGCCGCAGGCCTATCTGCGCATCACCCAGGTCGGCCTCGAGGATCCGCTGGGCTACGTCATCAGCGTGATCATGATCGTGTTCTCGATCGCAGCGATGGCGCTGTCGGCGCGCGCACTCAAGGGCAAGGACTACTCGACGATCCAGAAGGGCGGCTCGAGCATCCAGCGCCGCACGCTGTCGCCGCTCGGCTCATTCATGGCCTACGCCTGGATCGGCCTCGTGCTGCTCATCACGCTGTCGCCGCACATCGGCGTGCTGCTGCTGTCGTTCGCCTCGGTGTGGAGCTTCTCGCCGCTGCCCGATGCCTACACGCTGGCGCACTACGAGACGGTGTTCCAGGACTCGAGCGGCATGATCCAGAACACGCTGCTGTACTGCGGCCTGGCCGCCGGCATCGACGTGATCCTTGGCGTGACGATCGCCTACCTGATCCTGCGCACCAAGCTGCCGGCGCGTCAATGGCTGGACTGGATTGCCACCGCGTCGCTGGCGGTGCCGGGCATCGTGCTGGCGATCGGCTTCCTGCGCCTGTACAAGGGCGTGCTGGTGCCGGGCACCGAGATTCTGCTGACCGGCACCTGGGTCATGATCATGCTGGCCTACGCGGTGCGTCGCCTGCCCTATGCGCTGCGCTCCTGCGTGGCGGCGCTGCAGCAGGTGCATGTCTCGCTCGAGGAGGCGGCCGAGAGTGTCGGTGCGACCAAGATGCGCACGGTCAAGCGGGTCGTGGTGCCGCTGATGGCCGGCGGCATCCTGGCCGGCTTCGTGACCAGCTTCATCACCGCCGCGGTCGAGCTGTCGGCGACGATCCTGCTGACCTCGGCCGAATCGCAGGCGCCGATGAGCTACGGCATCTACCTGTACATGCAGAGCATCTCCGGGCGCGGCCCCGGTGCCGCGCTCGGTGTGATGGCGATCGTCGTCGTCGCCATCGGCACCTACCTGTCGCACCTGGTGGTCGAGCGCACCGGCCAGCGCCTCAAGGTGCGCCCGGTCGACGAGACGCTGCCGCCGCTGCCCACCGTCGTGGCCGCCAGAACCTGAGTACCGCATGAAAAAAGTCAGCGTGCAATGCCGCAACGTCCGGCTCTCCTACGGCACAACCGAAGTGCTGAAGGACGTCAGTCTCGACATCGAGCCGGGCGAGTTCTTCGCGCTGCTCGGCCCCTCGGGTTCGGGCAAATCGACCCTGCTGCGGCTGATCGCCGGTTTCAACCCGCACCAGCATGGCGAACTGCTGATCGACGGCGTCGACATCACCGGCCAGCCGCCCTGGGAGCGCAACATCGGCATGGTGTTCCAGAGCTACGCGCTGTGGCCGCACCTGAGCGTGTGGGACAACGTCGCTTTCGGCCTCGTCGAGCGCAAGGTGGCCAAGGCGGAACTGAGAGCGCGTGTCGGCGCCGCGCTCGAGACGGTCGGCTTGACAGGCTTTGCCGAACGCAAGCCGAACCAGCTCTCGGGCGGCCAGCAGCAGCGCGTCGCGCTGGCGCGCACGATCGTCATCGAGCCGCAGGTGCTGCTGCTCGACGAGCCGCTGTCCAACCTCGACAAGACCCTGCGCGTGCAGATGCGCCAGGAACTGCTGGCGCTGCAGCGGCGGCTCGGCATCACGACGATCTTCGTCACCCACGACCAGGAAGAGGCGATGACGACTGCCGACCGCATGGCCGTGCTCGACAAGGGCATCGTGCAGCAGGTCGGTGCGCCGTCGACGCTCTACGACTACCCGGTCAACCCCTTCGTCGCCGGTTTCGTCGGCACGATGAACCTGCTGCCGGGCCGCGTGCGTGCGCGCAACGGCGAGACGCTGACGCTGGAGGTCGAAGGGGTCGGCGAGCTTCGCCTGCCGCTCGGTGCCGACGCACCCGACGCGCCGCAGCTGATGCTCAGCTTCCGACCGCACGCGCTGCGGGTCGAAGTCGCCGACGCGCAGCGCGATGCCCGTTTCGTCTGGATCCCCGGCAACATCGAGGCGAGCGAGTTCCTCGGCGAATTCACCCGCTACCGCGTGCGCGTCGGCGACCATGCGCTGGCGGTCGATCACCCGCACTACGCCGGGCTGTCGAAGTTCCCGGTCGGGGCCAGCGTCGGCCTCGGGCTCGAACCCTCGCAGGTCCGACTGTTCGCCGCCTGAGGATATCGTCGGGCCGATGGAGCTCTACCAGGTCCGCGCCTTCGTCACCGTCGCCCGTCTCGGCCATGTGACCAAGGCCGCCGACGCGCTGTGCGTCACGCAGCCGGCGGTGACGGCGCAGATCAAGGGCCTGGAGGCCAGTCTCGGCGTGGCCCTGTTCGATCGCACGGGTGGCCGCCTGAGCCTGACGCGCGCGGGCGAACAGTTGCTGGTGCAGGCCGAACGGCTGCTCGTCGTGGCCGGTGAGCTGCGCGGCGTGGCGCGTGGCCTGCAAGGCGAACTTGCGGGCCGCATCGACCTTGGCCTGCCGGCCGAACCCTCGGACTTCCTGCGCGTGGGCCCGCTCGCCGCCGGCATGCAGCACGACCTGCCGCTGGTGGAACTGCACACGCACACCGGCGCGATCGGCGGTCTGCTCGATCAGGTGCGCGGCGGCGCATTGACAGGCGCCCTGTCGATCAGCGTCAACCCACCACGCGACCTGCAATGGCAGGCGCTGCGATCGGTCTGCTACCGGGTCGCGATTGCGAATCCGCTGGCGGCGCAGATGCAGCGAGGTGGCTGGCGCACCCTGGCCGGCATGCCCTGGATCGATGGTCCGGTCGAGTCGCACAGCCACCAGATGCTGCGCAGCCTGTTCGAACAGCAGGGGCTGACGCCGAACGTGGTCATGCGCATCGACGACACGGGCGCCCTGCACGCCCTGGTGCGCGCCGGCAGGGGCTGCGCCCTCCTGCGCGAGGAGGTGGCGTTGGCCGGTGTCGAAGGCGGCGCCTGGATCGTCTGGGGCCACACGCGGGTCGATGCCCAGCTGTATTTCAGCAGCGCCGGCGACCGCGCCGGGGACCCACTGGTCGTGGCCCTCGGTTCGGTCGTGCGCAGCGTCTGGTCCTGAACCAGCGGCAGGAGCGGCTTCAGGTCGGCGTCGGCAGGCCCGTCATGCGGTCGTGCTTCAGGAAGTACTGGCGGGCGAGCGCGACCAGCTGGTTCTGCGTCGGATGGTCCACCGTTTCGTAGCCGACGATCAGCTTGGCGATGAGCGGCCGGTGCTTGTCGACGTAGTGGCGGAAGTCGGCCTGCGCGGTGTGGGCACCGGCCACCAGCACCTCCGGAATTCCATCGAGGGCGTCGCAGACATGGCCGAAGAACTCGTGCTGCGTGCGCACCTGGCTGCCATGCTGGGCGGTGTGGTGGGAATGCGCCTTGACCTTCTGCGCTTGCACATGTTCGGCGTCGAACTGCAGCACTTCGGCGCTCTGGTGGTCGATCCGGACCACGGCGTGAAAAGTCGTCATTGGTAGTTCCTTGGGTTGAGAAGATTCGGTTCAGGCGCGGCCGCGCTCATGCCGGCTTTCGCAGGCGACGCAGCGCAACGCCCAGGGCTCGGCCTTGAGGCGGTCGAAGGGGATCTGGGTGTCGCAGTCGGGGCAGACACCGAAGTCGTCGCGATTCAGGCGCATCAGCGCCTCGGCCACGGCATCGAGTTCGATGCGTTCGTGATCGGTCAGCGCCATGGCCACTTCACGCTCGGGCACACGCTGCGGCGCATCGTCGTTGTCCTGCTGGGCCACTTCATGGGCGCGCTCGGCCCGGGTCTGGCCGTGCAGATGCGCGGCCAGCTGCGCGCGCAGCGTCGTCTGGCGCGATTCCAGCAGCGCTGCGATCTGGGCCCGCTGGCCGGCGGTCAGGACTGTCGGGTGGGTGCTCATCCTTGGTTCTCCTTCGTCTGCTTTGATGGTGCGCTGCGGTGTCGCCGGCTGCATTGAGATCCATCAATACGCGGTCGACCAGCGCCGGGCCGGGTCGCTCCTAGAATCCGGCCCAGATGGAGCCCCTTGCGATTGCATGCGATGTGCTGGTGGTCGGCGCGGGCCCGGCCGGCAGCGCCTGCGCGCAGCGGCTGGCCGCGGCAGGCGTCGATGTGCTGCTGGCCGACCAGCATTCGTTCCCGCGCGACAAGGTCTGTGGCGACGGCCTGATTCCGGATGCACACGAGGCACTGCGCGAGCTCGGTCTGCTCGACGAGGTCATGGCGCAGGCCCAGGCGGTGACCCATGTGAGCTGTTTTGCGCCGCGCGGCGGTCGAATCGACGTCCCCGGGGCGCTGGCGGTCCTGCCGCGGCGTGCGCTGGACCACATCCTGTACCGCGGAGCCCAGCGCGGCGGCGCGCGCACCCTGCCGCCTGCGCGGTTCGAGACGCCGATCGTCGAAGACGGCACGGTCGTCGGAGCCCGCTTCACGATCGACGGCAAGGCGCATGAGGTGCGCGCCCGCACCGTCGTTCTCGCCACCGGGGCGTCGACGCAGCCGATGATCGCGGCCGACATGTGCGAGCGGCGCAGTCCGAGCGGCGTCGCGCTGCGAGGTTACATCCGCAACGACGGCTTGCGGTCTCCCGTCACGACCCTTCAGATCGTCTGGCACAAGCGCCTGGCGGGGGGCTACGGCTGGATCTTTCCGGCGCCGGGCGGGCTCTACAACATCGGCGCCGGCCTGACCGACCAGTACCGCGCGCGCAACCAGAACCTGCGCGAGTTGTTCGCGGCCTTTTGCGAGGTGCACGCCGACGCGCGGGCCCTCGTCGACGGTGGCGAATGGGTCGAGGCGCTCAAGGGCGCGCCGTTGCGCTGCTCGTTGACCGGTGCACGCTGGTCGCGTCCGGGCCTGCTCGCCGTCGGCGAGGCGATCGGCAGCACCTACGCCTTCACCGGCGAAGGGATCGGCAAGGCGATGCGCACCGGACTGCTCGCTGCCGATGCCTTGATCGCTGGCGGCGGCGACGCGCAGGTGCGCGCGCGCTACGGCGCGTCGCTCGGACTGCTCAAGCCCCGCTTCGACCTCTATCGCAAGGCCGAGCATGTGAACCGGCGCCCCTGGCTCACCGACCTCGTCATCTGGCGCGCACGCAAGAGCCCGCGCATCCTGCGCCGCATGAGCGGCGTGCTCGAGGAGACGCAGAACCCGGGCCGACTGCTGAGCTGGCGCGGCATCACCAAACTTCTCTTCGAGTAGGCTCGGTCGCACGATGTGTCAACTGCTCGGCATGAATGCCAACACCCCGACCGACGTGATGTTCAGCTTCGCGGGCCTGGCCACGCGCGCTGACGAGCACAAGGACGGTTTCGGCATCGCCTTCTTCGAAGGGCGCGGCATCCGCGTCTTCATCGACCCGGAGAGTGCGCTGCGCTCGCCGGTGGCCGAGATGGTCAAGCAGTATCCGATCAAGAGCGACCAGGTCATCGCGCACATCCGCAAGGCGACCTACGGCCGCGTCGCGCTGGAGAACTGCCACCCCTTCGTGCGCGAGCTCTGGGGCCGCTACTGGGTGTTCGCCCACAACGGCGACCTGCATGGTTATGCGCCGACGCTGCACGGCCAATTCCGTCCGGTCGGCGACACCGACAGCGAGAAGGCCTTCTGCTGGATCATGCAGGAGCTGGCCAAGGCGCATGCCAGCGTGCCGTCGGTCGAAGAACTCACCTGCACGCTGCGCGAGCTGATGCCGGCGCCGGCCACCCATGGCACCTTCAACATGCTGCTGTCGAACGGTCAGGCGCTGTGGGCACACGCATCGACCAAGCTGCAGTGGCTGGTGCGCCAGCAGCCCTTCGGCCCGGCCACGCTCGCCGACCAGGACCTGAGCGTCGACTTCGGTGGCCTGACCAAGCCCACCGACCGCGTCGCCATCGTCGCCACCGAGCCGCTGACCCACGGCGAGGCCTGGACGGCGATGGAGCGCGGCGAGATGCAGGTCTTCGTCGACGGCGCGCCGTTCGCCGCCGCCGGCTGCCGCTGAAGCGTTCGAGGGGACCGTTCGCCGCAGCCTGCGGCCCCGGCGATCGGCGCCTGCCTAGACTGCATCGCATGACACCCAGCACGCCATCCACCCTCGCCGCCGAAGTCGAACGCCTTGAAATCTGGGTTGCCGGCCGAAACGGGCTGATGCTGAGGCTGGGACTGCTCGCTGCGATGCTCGTCAGCGTTGCCGGGCTGATCTTCGATGGCGGGTTTCCATGGCCGCTGGCCATTCTCTGTGCGGTCGTGGTGTGGGTCGGCATACCGATGGCCGGCATGCGCGCCTGGTTGAAGCCGCACAAGTACACCGGCCGTCACCTGCTGCGCGTGGCCCTGGCGCTTGGACTGCTCAGCTATGGTGGCGCCGTCGTCGGCTTCCTGGCCGTTCGAATGGTGGCGCCCGGCGGCATCGGGCCCGACCCGCTGTGGCATGCGGTAAAGGCGGCCGGCACGTCGTCGTTGCCGGCGCTGGTGATGGCGCTGACGGCGGTGCTGCTGATGATGTGGGTGGTGGCGCAGATCCGCAGCACCAGCGACCGGCATGAGCTTGCACGGTTGAAGCTGGTGCAGGAGCGCGACGCTGCCGCACGCCACGCGGCCGAGGCGCGACTGAATCTGCTGCAGGCGCAGATCCAGCCCCATTTCATCTTCAACACCCTGGCCGCGCTGCAGCACTGGGTGGACAGTGGAGATGTGCGCGCCGGCCCGCTGCTGCGCACCTTGACGGCCTTCCTGCGCAGCTCGACCGAACTCATGGGGCAGACTGAGGTCACGCTGGACGTCGAAGCCGACATCGTTCGCCAGTACCTGCAGATCATGCAGGCGCGCTTGGGCGATCGCCTGCGCTTCGAGGTCGACATCGGCGCCGACTGCCGGGCCGCGACGCTGCCGCCCGGGCTGGTGCTGACGCTGGTGGAGAACGCGATCGAACATGGCATTTCGCCGGCCCTTGCCGGTGGCACGGTCAGCCTGAGCGCGGCGCGCGACGGTGACGAAGTGGTGATTCGGGTTCGCGACGACGGTGTCGGCCTGGGGCCGCAGTGGCAGGACGGGATCGGGCTGGCGAACTGCCGCGAGCGGCTGCGCCACCACGGCGCCGGCACGCTCGAGGTGCGCGCACAGTCAACCGGCACCGAGGCCGTGCTGCGTCTGCGCGAGGCTCGCTGATGAAGCGCGACGCCATTGAATCGAGCCAGATCCGGATTGCGGGTCCGACCCGGCCGTTCGCGCCGCAGCAGGCCCTTGACCCCGGCGCTGTGGTGACCCTGAACAAGCTGCCGGGCGGAGGCTGTGTCGCCCGCATCGACTGCCCCTTGGAGACGCCATGAAGACCACCGCCCTGATCGCCGACGACGAGGAGGCCCCGCGCGCGCAGTTGCGCGCTGCGCTGGCCAGCGGCCTGGCCGGAACTGAGGGTCGTGGCCGAATGCGTCAACGGGGTCGACGCCTGGGATGCCTGGCTCGAGCACGAGCCGCAGGTGTGCTTTCTGGACATCCGCATGCCCGGCATGACCGGGATCGACGTGGCGCGCCGCATCGGCGGGCGCACGCCGGTGGTCTTCGTCACCGCCTATGGCGACCACGCGCTGTCCGCCTTCGATGCCGGCGCGGTGGACTACGTGATGAAGCCGGTCGATCCCGAGCGCCTGGCGCGCGCGCTGGAGCGTGTGCGCGCGCGGGTCGACACACCGACGCTGAAGCCGGACGGCCTGCAGGCCTTGCTCGAGCAACTGGCGGGCACGGTGCGCCGTGCACCGCTGCTCGACACGATCCAGGCTGGCGTGGGCAAGGAGGTGCGCCAGATCCGCGTCGCCGACGTCATCTACTTCGAGGCCGATGCGCGCTACACGCGCGTCGTCTACGTTGCCGATGGGGTCGAGGGCGACGCACTGATCCGCACCCCGCTCAAGGAGTTGCTGGCGCAGCTCGACGAGCGCCAGTTCTGGCAGGTGCACCGGTCGGTGATCGTCAACCGCCAGCATGTGACGAGCGCGCTGCGCGTCGACGAGGGCCTGATGCACCTGATCCTGCGCGGGCGCGAGGAGCGGCTGCCGGTGTCGCGCCAGTTCCAGGGGCTGTTCAAGGGCCAGTGATCGGGCACGCACAATAGGGTCTCGATCGACCCAGGCCGCTGTCATGCCCCCCATTCCCGTTCCCCGCTTCGACCAGTTCTACCGCCACGACGAACTGACCCGACTGCTGCAGGACTTTGCCGCCGCGGCGCCGCACATCGTGCAGTTGCGCTCGATCGGCAAGAGCCACGAAGGGCGCGACATCTGGCTTGTCACGCTGACCAACACCAGCACCGGGCCGGATGAAGAGAAGCCCGCGTTCTGGGTCGACGGCAACATCCATGCGGCCGAGCTGACGGCCTGCACGGCCTGCCTGTACTGGTTGCACAAGCTCGTCGACGGCTACGGCTCGGACCGCGAGGCGACCCAGCTGCTCGACACGCGTGTGGTCTACATGTGCCCGCGCCTCAATCCGGACGGCGCCGAGCTGGCCCTGGCCGACAAGCCGCGCCACATCCGGTCATCGGTTCGGCCCTACCCCTTCGACGAAGAGCCGGTCGACGGCCTGACCATCGAGGACGTGGACGGCGACGGCCGGATCCTGTCGATGCGCGTGCCCGATCCGCACGGCACCTACAAGAAGCACGAAGGCGACCCGCGCCTGATGGTGCCGCGCGAGGCGGGCGAATTCGGCGGCGAGTACTACCGCCTGATGCCCGAAGGCCAGCTGAAGAACTGGGACGGCCTGACCATCACCGTGAACCCGGACCGTGAAGGCCTGGACCTGAACCGGAACTTCCCCGCCGGCTGGCGCCAGGAGCATGAACAGGTCGGTGCCGGCGAGTACCCGACGAGCGAGCCCGAGGTGCGCGCGATGGTGGACTTCATCACCAAGCACCGCAACATTGGCGCCGGTGTCAGCTTCCACACCCACAGCGGCGTGATCCTGCGCCCGATGGGCTCGGCCAGCGACGACGACATGACGCCCGAGGATCTGTGGATGTACAAGCGCCTGTCGGCGCTTGGCGAGAAGCACACCGGCTACCCGGCGCTCAGCATCTGGCACGACTTCAAGTACCACCCGAAGCAGGTCATCACCGGAACCCAGGACTGGCTCTACGAGCACCTGGGGTCGCTGTTCTGGGTGGTCGAGATCTGGTCGCCGAACAAGGAGGCCGGGATCACCGACTACAAGTGGATCGACTGGTACCGCGAGCATCCGGTCGAGGACGACCTCAAGCTGCTGAAGTGGAGCGACGAGCAGTGCGCCGGCCAGGCCTTCGTCGACTGGCAGCCCTTCCACCACCCTCAGCTCGGCGCGGTCGAGATCGGTGGCTGGGACAAGATGAACTACTGGCGCAACCCGCCGCCCGAACTGCGCGAACGCGAGGCCGCACGCTTCCCGCCCTGGCTGATGCAGCTTGCGCTGTCGCTGCCCAAGCTCGAGGTGTTGCGCGCCGAGGTGCGTGCGCTCGGACCGGACACCTGGCGCGTGCGTCTGGCGGTCGGCAACGCCGGATACCTGCCCAGCTACATCAGCCGGCGTGCGCTCGAGCGCAAGGTGGTGCGCGGCGTGGTGTTCCAGATCCACCTGCCCGAAGGCGCGACCCTGGCCAGCGGCAAGGAGCGCGTCGAGGGCCAGCATCTCGAAGGTCACGCGCCGAAGACCTCGCTGCAGGCCTTCTTGCCGTCGCGCGAGGTCACGGGCGACCGTGCCGTGGTCGAGTGGGTCGTGCGCGCGCCGGTCGGCACCCGCCTGGCGCTCAGCGCGACCGCGGACCGTGCCGGATGCGTGCGCACCGAAGTCAGCCTGGACTGACCCGCCGCCTGCGCCCGCTTGCGCGACGGCGGCCCGATCACCGGAGGAGCCAGGACCGATGGAACTCAAAGTGAACGGCGCGTCGCTGCCGCTCGACGACGCGCTGGTCGATCCGGCCATGCCGCTGCTGTGGGTGCTGCGCGACCTCTTGGGTCTCACCGGGACCAAGTTCGGCTGCGGTGTCGGGGCCTGTGGTGCGTGCACCGTGCACCTCGATGGACGTGCCGTGCGGTCCTGCGTGACGCCGCTGTCCGCGGTCGCCGGCAAGTCGGTGCGCACGATCGAGGCGCTCGGCCAGGACGGCCATGCGCATCCGCTGCAGCAGGCCTGGGTCGAGCATCAGGTACCGCAATGTGGGTACTGCCAGAGCGGGATGCTGATGGCCGCAGCCGACCTGCTGGCGCACAACCCCGACCCGAGTGACGCCGAGATCGATGCATCGATCACGAACCTTTGCCGGTGCGGCAGCTATCCGCGCGTGCGCCAGGCGATCAAGTCCGCCGCCCTGCGAACGCCACGGCGCGCGCGCGGCCGCATGGCGTGAGACGCCGCACGCTGCTGCTCAGCGGCGCCGGCGCGGCGGGTGCGCTGATCGTCGGCTGGGGCGCGCTGCCGCCGCGCAGCCGCCTGGGGGCCTCGGATCTGCTGGCCGGGGCCGATGGCGTGGCCCTGAACGGCTGGCTCCGGATTGCCGACGACGGTGCCGTGCAGATGGTGATGGCGCGCAGCGAAATGGGCCAGGGCGTGCATACCGCGCTGGCGATGCTGGTCGCCGAGGAGCTCGACATCGCGCTCGACAGCGTCCGCCTGATCGATGCCGGGCACGACGCGATCTACGGCAACGTCGCGATGTTTGTCGAGGCGCTGCCCTTCCATCCGCGCGCCACCGGGCCCGGCCGCAGGACGCTGGCAGTGCGGGCCGGCGAGTGGTTCGTCGCCAAGCTCGCGCGTGAACTCGGTATCAACGTCACGGGAGGTTCGAGCACGGTCGCGGATCTGTTCGATCCCTTGCGGCTGGCTGCGGCGACGGCGCGCGCGCAGTTGCTCGGCGCGGCGTCGCTCGAATGGAAACTGCCGGTGGCCGAGCTGAGCTGTGCCGCCGGGCGGATCGGCCATGGGTCGGGGCTGTCGGCCCATTTCGGCGAACTGGCCACACGCGCCGCGCTGACCCCGGTGAGCAACGTGCAGCCCAAGCCGGCGTCGGCCTGGCGCCTGATCGGCACGCCCGCTGCGCGCACCGATGCCCTGGCCAAGAGCGAGGGCCGCGCCACCTTCGGCATCGACGTGCGCTTGCCGGGCCTCGTCTACGCGGCGATCCGGCACTGTCCGATGATCGGCGGCAGCCCGGGCCGGGTCGACCCGAGCCGCACGCTTGCACTGCCCGGTGTCGAGCGGGTCGTCCGGCTGGGGCCCTACGCCGGCTCGACGGCAGCGCTCGCGGTCGTCGGGCGCACCAGCTGGCATGCCCGCCAGGGTGCGGCGGCGCTCGTGGTCGACTGGCACCAGCGGCCGGCGGGGGCTTTGTCGAGTGCGGACATCGAACGCCAGCTCGCCCGGACGGCGCGCGCCGACGCGGGCCGGGTCGTGTACGCGCGGGGGGATGCAACGGCGGCCCTGCAAGGCGCTGCCAGCACGGTGGAGGCGCTCTACACGGCACCCTATCTGGCGCATGCGGCGATGGAGCCGCTCAACTGCACCGCGCGCGTGGCCGACGGCCGCGTCGACATCTGGGTGCCGACCCAGGTGCCGGGCCTGGCGCGCGCCATCGCCGCACGTGTGGCGGGTGTGCCCGAAGACGCGGTCGAGGTGCACCTGACCTACCTCGGCGGCGGCTTCGGCCGCCGGCTGGAGGTGGACGTGGTGGGACAGGCGGTCCGGGTGGCCATGGAGACCGGTGGCCGTCCGGTGCAACTGCTGTGGTCGCGTGAGGAAGACTTCGGCCACGATTTCTACCGGCCGGCCGCGGCCGCCTGGATGCGTGCCGGCTTCAGCGCCCAGGGTGAACTGACCGCGCTCACGACTTCCAGTGCCGGCGACGCCATCGGGCCGCGCTGGTTGGCGCGCGCCTTGCCGGCCCTGTCGGGTCCGATCGAGCTGCCGGACAAGACGACGGCAGAAGGACTGTTCGACCAGGCCTACGGCGTGCCGCATCAGCGTTTCGCACACGAGGCCACCGAGCATGGGGTTCCGGTCGGAATGTGGCGCTCGGTCGGTCACTCGCACAATGCCTTCTTCGGCGAGAGTTTCATCGACGAACTGGCCCATGTGGCAGGCACCGACCCGGTGGCCTTTCGGCTCGGCCTGCTCGGCGACAGCCCTCGTCACGCGGCGGTGCTCCGACTGGCGGCCGGCAAGGCCGGCTGGTCTGTGCCACCGGTGGCGGGGCGTGCGCGCGGAGTGGCCCTGCACGAGAGCTTCGGCAGCATCGTGGCGCAGGTGCTCGAGGTGTCGCTCGAGAAGGGCGAGCCACGGGTCCACCGTGTCGTGGCGGCGATCGACTGTGGCACCGTGGTCAACCCCGCCATCGTGGCGCAGCAGATGGAGTCGGCCGTGGTCTTCGGCTTGTCGGCGGCCTTGAGCGGCCGCATCGACATCGAAGGCGGCGTCGTGCAGCAGCACAATTTTCCGGATCATCCGCTGCTCACGCTGGCGCAGACGCCGTCGATCGAGACCCACATCGTGGCGAGCGACAGGCATCCGGCGGGCGTCGGTGAACCGGGCACACCGCCGGTCGCTCCGGCGCTGGCGAACGCGCTCTTTGCGCTCTCCGGAACGCGCCTGCGCGACCTGCCGCTCAGGCGCGCAGCGGATTCGAAGCGGCCCTGACCGCGGCCCAGCGCGCGACCATTGCGCGCATGCGGTCGGGCTCGGTCGGCTTGGGCAGGAAGTCGTTCATCCCGGCCGCCAGCGCGGCGTCGCGCTCGGTCACCAGGGCCGCAGCGCTGTAGGCAAGCACGGGCAACTGGGCCGCGCTGTAGCGGCGGCGCAGCTCCCTCGTCACCTGGTGCCCGCTCATGTCGGGCATCTGCAGGTCCATGATCACCAGGTCATAGGGGTCACCCGCAGCGTCGGCCACGCTCACCTCATGCAGCGCCGTCTGGCCATCGTGGGCCTGGCCGACGCGCACGCCGAACTGCTCGAGCTGTGCAACGGCGACCATCATGTTGATGTCGTTGTCGTCGACGACCAGCACGTGTACGCCGCGCGTGGCGAGTTGATCCATGGTCGCGTGTCCGCTGTCGGCGCTCGGCGCATCGACTGTGGGCAGGGGTACTTCGGCCCAGAAGCAGCTGCCGCGGCCCGGCTCGCTCGTGACACCGACCTGCCCCTGCATCAGTTGGGCCAGGTCGCGGCAGATCGACAAACCGAGGCCGGTGCCTCCGAAGCGCCGCGTCGTGGAGTCGTCACCTTGCGTGAAGGGCTGGAACAGGCGGGCCTGGGTCGCGGCGTCGATCCCGGGCCCGGTGTCGTGGACCTCGAACCGGACCAGGCCGCCGTCCGCGCGCAGCGCGCGCAGCTGAATGCCGCCATCGAGCGTGAACTTGAGCGCATTGCCCAGGAAGTTGTTGAGGATCTGGCGCAGGCGCAGCGCATCGCCGCTGACGTGGCCGATCTCGGGCCCGATCTCCAGGGTCAGTGCGAGCGAGCGCACCTGCGCCTGGGTGGCGTAGCCCCGATGCATCGAGACCAGCAGCGCGTGCAGGTCGAACGGTTCGGCCTCGAGCACCAGCTTGCCGGCCTCGATCTTGGACAGGTCCAGGATGTCCGAGACGATGACGGCGAGACCCTGCGCGCTGTCGACGATCTGGTCCAGATAGCGGTTGCGCTGCGCCTCGGGCAGGTCGGGTACACGCGCCAGCTGGGCCATGCCGAGCAGCCCGTTGAGCGGTGTTCGCAGTTCGTGGCTGGTATTGGCCAGGAAGGCGCTCTTGGCCCGGCTCGCCGCTTCGGCCTCGTCGCGCGCGCGCGCCAGCGCCTCTTCGACGCGCCGTCGTTCGGTGATGTCCTCGGTGATCCAGATCGTGCTGCCACGGCTCGGGTGGCTCGGATCGACCGCGCGCGCCATCATGCGGCAGGGGAAGACCGAGCCGTCGTGGCGCCGGATGTCGGCCACCAGTTCGACCTTCTCGCCGCGCGCGAGCGCCGGCCCGATGCGCGCGCCGATCTCCCGGTAGACCGTCTCGTCCGGCCACACCACCGCGCCGGGCTGGCCGATGATGCTGCCATCGCGCCAGCCGGTCATGTCCTCGAAAGCCGGGTTGACCATCTGGAACTGCTGGTCGCGCGTCAGCGCGATGCCGATCGATGCGTTGTCCAGGATCGCCTCGTGCTCGAGGCGGCTGCGTTCGACATCGGTCACGTCGCGCCCGTTGATCACGACGAAGTCGCGTCGGTCCATCACGAAGCGTGTGCCGGACACCAGCATCTGCACCACGTGGCCGTCGCGCGCCAAGGAAGCGGGCGGGCACGTCGCGCACGCTGCCATGCTTGCGCAAGCCGTCGACAAAGTTGGCACGTGCGTCCGGATCGGCCCAGATCGAGAGCTCGAGCGATGTGCGGCCGATGACTTCGTCGGCGCTGTAGCCGGTGACACGTTCGAAGGTCTGGTTGACCATCGCGTAGCGTCCGGTCGCCAGGTCGGTCAGCGTGATCACGTCCGGGCTGCTCGCCACCAGGTGCGACAGCATGCCCTCCGAGCGGCGCACCGCCTCCTCGGCCATCCGGCGCTCGGTGTCGTCGACGAAGATCGACATGACCGCGAGCCCGTCCTGCCATTCGACGGCGACCGTGGTCGCGCGCACCAGCAGGCGGCGCCCGGTGCGCGACATCAGCCGGTACTCGGTGACCGGCAGGGCCTCGCCGGCGCCGAGCATCGAAGCCTCGTCGATGCGCCGGCGCGCACGCTCGCGGTCCTCGGCGTGGTCAAACAACACAAGCAGGTCGGTGCCCCTGAAGCTGGCCAGGTCACGGCATCCGAACAGGCTGAGGGCGGCCGGGTTGGCGTCGATCACGCGCCCCGCATCGTGCAGCACGAGCGCGGTGGGGATTCGTGCGAACAGGTCCTGGTAGCGCGTCTGGGTGGCGTCGAGCGCGTTGCGCGCCTGCAGGTCGGCCGTGACGTCGCGTGCCACACCCCAGTAGCCAAAGAACAGGCCTCGCGCGTCGAAGCGGGGCTCACCGCTGACCAGGAAGTGGCGGGCACGCATGTTGTCGACCCAGGACACGGGCAGATCGCGGATAGGCTGGCGCGCCTCCAGGTCCGCCTGCATCTGGTCGAGGATCTCGGGGTCGCAGCGGAACGCAGGCAGCTCCCAGGGCACGTTGCCGACGCCGTATTCGGGGCCCAGCACGCGACCGCCGTCACGCTCACGGGTCAAGGCGGTCATGCGGAAGTCGGGCGCCAACTCCCAGTAGGCATCGGCTGCGATGTTGAGCAGGCCCTCGAATCGGCGCTCGCGGTCGCGCGCGGTCAGCAAGAAACTCCACAGCACCGTCGACACGATCCAGCCGCCACCAACGCCGCCAGCGATGATCAGAAGGTGCATCGCCAGGTGGAACCAGACCGATGTCACGCCGTTCGGCTGCAGCGGCAACCAATGCCGCTGCTGTGCCAGCGCCAGCAGCACGACGACGGTGGAGCCCAGCAGCGCGACGAGAATGCCCTGGCGCGCTCCGATGACGGCATAGATGAGCCCGGCAAACAGACCGTACAGACCGATCCCCGGAGCACCCAGCCCCCAGCCGATCAAGGCCGCCGACAGGCCGATGATCAGTACCGAGGCGAGGGTCTGCGCCGTCACGGCGAACGCGTTGAAGCGCTGCGGCAGGCTCAGACCGATCAGACCACCGAGGCCGATGGCGCCGTACATGAGCGACAGGCTCAGGCTGACGGCGCGGTCCATCGGCGGCGGCCAGGCCAGGAAGACCAGCGCGACGACCAGGCCGGCAATCGCCGAAGCCACATAGAAGTAGCGCGAAATGCGGTGCCGCACCTCGAGCTGTTCACCCGAGGGGATCTTCGGCATCTCCTCGAGCGTCGAGATCACGGTCTGGCGTCGTTGAGCTGCGTGCGCGTGGCCTGCGCCACCCGGCGCGCGGCACCGGCCCAGTCTTCACCCGCACTGGCGTAAAGGATCGCGCGCGAGGAGTTGACGATGATCGGCCCGTCCGATCGCCAGCCGGCGCGCACGGTGGCCGCCGCGTCGCCGCCCTGCGCACCGACGCCCGGAATCAGCAGTGGCAGCTTCGGGGCCAGTTCGCGCACCCGTGCGATCTCGCCCGGATAGGTTGCACCGACCACGAGGCCGAGCTGACCGCCGCGGTTCCACTCGCCGGCTGCCAACCTTGCCACGCGCTCGAAAAGCCGTTCCCCGCCTTCGAGCGTGAGCGACTGCAGATCGTCGCCGCCCGGGTTCGAGGTGCGGCACAACAGGATGAGTCCACGGCCGTCGTAGCGCAGGTAGGGCTCGATCGAATCGAATCCCATGTAGGGCGACAGCGTCACCGCGTCGGCCTGGTAGCGCACGAAGGCTTCGCGGGCGTATTGTTCGGCCGTGCTGCCGATGTCGCCGCGTTTGGCGTCCAGGATGACCGGCACCTGCGGGGCCACGCGCCGGATATGCGCCATCAGGCGTTCGAGCTGGTCCTCGGCGCTGTGCGCAGCGAAGTAGGCGATCTGGGGCTTGAAGGCGAGTGCCAGATCCTTGGTCGCATCGACGATGCCGGCGCAGAAGTCATGGATGCGGCCCGGGTCGCCCTTCCAGGCGCCAGGAAAACGCGAGGGCTCGGGATCGAGCCCGACGCACAGCATCGATTCATTGCGCCGTGCGGCGCCTGCCAGTGCGTCGATGAAGATCAACCGGTGGGTCCTTTCAGATGCGTCGGGCCAGCTTTGCGGCCAGGCCGGTGTAGCCGGCAGGAGTGAGCGCTTTGAGCCGCTCGCGTTCGGTTGTCGGCAGTTCCAGCGTGTCGATGAAGGACGCAAGCGCCTCCTTCGTGATGGATTTGCCACGGGTGAGCGCCTTGAGCCGTTCGTAGGGGTTGGGCAGACCGTGGCGGCGCATCACGGTCTGGATCGGTTCGGCCAGCACTTCCCAGGCGCCGTCGAGGTCGGCGGCCAGCGCCTCGGCGTTGACCTCGAGCTTGCCCATGCCACGCTCCAGGCTGTCGTGCGCGAGCACGGTGTAGCCCAGCGCCACGCCCATGTTGCGCAGCACGGTGCTGTCGGTCAGGTCACGTTGCCAGCGGCTGATCGGCAGCTTCTGGCTCAGGTGGGTGAGCAATGCGTTGGCCAGGCCGAGGTTGCCCTCGGCGTTCTCGAAGTCGATCGGGTTGACCTTGTGCGGCATGGTGCTGCTGCCGATCTCACCGTCCTTGAGCTTCTGGCGGAAGTAGCCGAGCGACACATAACCCCAGACATCGCGCGACCAGTCGATCAGGATCGTGTTGGCGCGCGTCACTGCGTCGAACAGCTCGGCCATGCAGTCGTGGGGTTCGATCTGGATCGTGTACGGGTTGAAGGTCAGGCCCAGGCGTGTTTCGACGACCCCGCGCGCAAACGCCTCCCAGTCCACCTCGGGCCAGGCCGCCAGATGGGCGTTGTAGTTGCCGACCGCGCCGTTCATCTTGGCCAGCAGCGGCACGGCTGCAATGCGCTCGCGCGCCGTCGCCAGACGGGCCGCCACGTTGGCGGCCTCCTTGCCGAGCGTGGTCGGACTGGCGGTCTGGCCATGTGTGCGCGCCAGCATCGGCACGTCCGCCAGTGCATGCGCCATCGCGCGCAGGCGCTCGAGCAAGCGGTCCAGGCCCGGGAGCAGGACTTCGGTGCGCGCGGCCTGCAGCATCAAGGCATGGCTCGTGTTGTTGATGTCCTCGCTGGTGCATGCGAAGTGAACGAACTCGGCTGCGCGCTGGAGTTCGTCGTCGCCTTCGAAGCGCGACTTGAGCCAGTACTCGACCGCCTTGACGTCGTGATTGGTCGTGCGTTCGATGTCCTTGATGGCCTGTGCATGTTCGGGCGCGAAGCCGGACACGAGCGCCGCAAGCCGGACCCGGGCAGCGCTCGACAAGGGCTGGAACTCGGCCAGGCCGGCGTCCGACAACGCGATGAACCACTCGACCTCGACCTGCACGCGCCGGTGCATCAGGCCGTATTCGGACAGCAGCGGACGCAGGGCGGCGACCTTGGCGGCGTAGCGGCCGTCGAGCGGCGACAGGGCGGTGAGGGCGGTATGGGGCATGGCGTGGGCATCTGGCGATGCATCAGATGAGGCGATTGGCAGCACGCATGGCAGCGCGCAACCGCGGCGTTGATTTTAGCGGCCGACCCCCGTTTGGCTGGCGCGAGGCGAGGGGGTCCGGCCCGGGCCTTGATATAAGGACTGGCGCATTGCGCCTGGAGTGACGGTCATGAGCTCGAATCCGCAAGACCCCCTGCCTGCCGGCTGGAAGCCCTCGGCCCTGGTGTTCGACATCTTCGGCACGGTCGTGGACTGGCATGGCTCGGTGGTGCGCGAACTCGTGCGCTCGGGTCTGCCGGTCGATCCACCGGCCTTCGCCGAGGCCTGGCGGGCCGGTTATGCACCTGCCATGGACGAGGTGCGCCGCGGCCTGCTGCCCTGGGCCAACATCGACGGCCTGCACCGGCGCATCCTGGACCGCCTGCTGGCCGAGCGCGGGGTCGCGCTGACCGAAGCAGCCGCGACCGCGCTCAACCGCGTCTGGCACCGGCTCGATCCCTGGCCGGACAGCGTGCCGGGCCTGGCGCGCCTGAAACGCCTGGCGCCGCTGGCCACGCTGTCCAATGGCCATGTGGCCTTGCTGATCGACCTCGCGCGCCATGGCGCTTTGCCGTTCGATGCCGTGCTGAGCGCGGAACTGTTCGGTCACTACAAGCCGGACCCGGAGGTCTATCTCGGCGCGGCGCGCCTGCTCGACGTGCCGCCGTCGGCGCTCCTGATGGTCGCGGCCCACCCCTCGGATCTGCGCGCGGCGGGAGCCTGCGGGCTGCGCACGGCGCTCGTGCTGCGGCCCCGGGAGCATGGTCCGAAGGGGGCGATGGCGCCTTGGCGGCAGGGGGAATTCGACTTCGTCGCGAGCGGGTTCGACGGCCTGGCCGAGCAATTCGGATGTTGAGGCCGGACGGACCCGCCGCGCTCAGGCCTGTGCTGGGCGTGCTCGGAGGCATGGGGCCGCTGGCCACGGTGGACTTCCTGCGCAAGCTCGTGCAATTGACGCCGGCGCGCACCGACCAGGAGCACATCCCGCTGATCGTGCGTTTCTGCCCGGAGGTGCCGGACCGCGTGCAGGCCTTGATCGGCAACGGCCCGTCGCCCGAGGCCGCGCTGGTGGCCGCGGCGCTGGCCTTGCAGGACGCCGGTGCGACGGGCCTGGCGATGCCCTGCAATACGGCCTATGCCTGGTTCGAGCCGATTGCCAGCGCCCTGCGGATCCCGCTGCTGCACATCGTCGATGCGGCACTTGCCGCGGCCCGCGCCGCAGCACCCGATCCATCCGCGCCGGTCGGCATCCTGGCCACCGCGGGGACCTTCCGCAGCGGCATCTATCGGCAACGTGGGGGTTCACACCTATGCTGGATCGAGCCGACAGACGTTGAAATGACGACTCTGGTGACGCCGGGCATCCATGCCGTCAAGGCCAACCGGCACGGCGAGGCGGCGCGCCTGTTGACCGATGCAGCATCTGCCCTCAGGCAGCGTGGTGCAGAGGTCATCGTGATGGCCTGCACCGAAGTGCCGCTGGCTCTGGCGGATGTGGACCTCGGCGTGCCTCTGGTCGATTCGACTGCGGCACTGGCCGAGGCCTGCGTGGCCTGGGCCCGCGGCAGTGCAATCACGGCGTCCCGAAACGCCGGCGGCTGAACGGTCGCCGGACTCAATCACTCTCAAGGAAGCGATATGTCTCTCATCACCAAACTGCTGGGCTCGCTCATGCTGGCCGGCCTGGCCACCGGTGTCCTGGCACAGGGCACCCTGGACAAGATCAAGTCGGCCGGTGC
Organism: uncultured beta proteobacterium; assembly: GCA_963706655.1. GTDB lineage: Bacteria > Pseudomonadota > Gammaproteobacteria > Burkholderiales > Burkholderiaceae_C > Rubrivivax. The sequence continues at coordinate 146,205 of CAVPNN010000014.1, read as the reverse complement.
GATCACGGTCGGTCACCGCGACGCGTCGATCCCGTTTGCCTACCTGGATGACAAACAGCAGCCCATCGGTTACTCGATGGACCTGTGCGCGCGCATCGTCGACACGGTCAAGGCCGAGCTGAAGATGCCCGACCTGAAGGTCAACTTCCAGCCCGTCACCTCGGCCACGCGCATTCCGCTGCTGGCCAATGGCACGGTCGACATCGAGTGCGGCTCGACCACCAACAACGCTGCACGCCAGCAGCAGATCGCGTACACGATGACGAGTTTCGTGACCGCGAACCGCTTCGTGTCGAAGAAGGCCGACAACCTCAACACGCTGACCGACCTCAAGGGCAAGACCGTGGTCTCGACCTCGGGCACGACCAACATCAAGCAGATCACCGAGCTCAATGCCTCGATGAACCTGGGCCTGAACATCCTCGCGGCCAAGGACCATGCGGAGTCCTTCCTGATGGTCGACACAGGTCGTGCGGTCGCCTTCGTGATGGACGACATCCTGCTCGCCGGCCTGGTCGCCAACCATGCCACACCGGACAAGTTCATCGTGTCCAAGGACGCGCTTTCGGTCGAGCCCTACGGCATCATGCTGCGCAAGGATGACCCGGCCTTCAAGAAGGTGGTCGACGGCGCGATGGTGGCGCTGATGAAGAGCGGCGAGATCAACAAGATCTACGCCAAGTGGTTCACGAGCGCGATTCCACCGCGTGGCATCAACCTCAACATCCCGATGAGCGACCTGCTCAAGCGCGTGATCGCCAACCCGACCGACTCGCCCGATCCGGCGGTCTACAAGTAAGACAGCCATCGCGGCCCCAGGTGGGGCCGCATTCACGACGGGGCATCGATGAACTATCACTGGAACTGGGGCATCTTCTGGGAGCTGTCGCCAGACGCCAGCGGCACCTATGCGCAGACCCTGATCACGGGGCTGCAATGGACGCTGGCCACCGGCATCACGGCCTGGGTCTTCGCGCTGATCTTCGGCGCCGTGGTCGGCACGATGCGCACCGCGCCCGAGCGCTGGATGGTGCGTCTGGGCGACGCCTACGTGGAACTGTTCCGCAACGTGCCGCTGCTGGTGCAGATGTTCCTGTGGTTCTTCGTCGTGCCAGAACTGCTGCCCAAGGAGACGGGCAACTGGCTCAAGCAACTGCCCAACTCGTCGTTCTGGACCGCGGTCGTCGCGCTCGCCTTCTTCACCTCGGCGCGCGTCGCCGAGCAGGTCCGCGCCGGCATCCAGTCCCTGCCGCGGGGCCAGCAGATGGCCGGCACCGCGCTTGGCCTGACGCTGCCGCAGACCTATCGCTACGTGCTGCTGCCGATGGCCTTGCGGATCATCCTGCCGCCGCTCACCTCCGAGTTCCTCAACATCATCAAGAACAGCGCGGTGGCGCTGACGATCGGCCTGGTGGAGCTCACCGCGCGCGCTCGTTCGATGCAGGAGTTCAGCTTCCAGGTCTTCGAGGCCTTCACCGCGGCGACGATCCTGTACCTCGTGATCAACGCCGTGGTCGTGCTCGGCATGCGCTGGGTCGAGGGCCGGGTTGCCGTGCCCGGCTTCGTCGGCAAGGCCCAGGTCAGCGCGGGGCACTGAACGATGTTCGAGAACTTCGACTTCGACGTCATCAGCCGTTCGTGGGAAGTGCTGGTCTTCAAGGGACTGGCCTTCACCTTCCAGGTCACGCTGTTGGCCATGGTGGGCGGCATCGTCTTCGGCACCCTGCTGGCGATGATGCGGCTGTCCTCCATCAAGCCGCTGTCCTGGCTGGCTGGCGGCTACGTGAACCTGCTGCGCTCGATTCCGCTCGTGCTCGTGATCTTCTGGTTCTTCTTCCTGGTGCCGTACATCGGCGCCTGGGTCATCGGCGCGTCGACGCCGATCAAGGTCGGGGCCTTCGCGTCGGCGCTCGTCACCTTCATCATGTTCGAGGCCTGCTACTACTGCGAGATCATGCGTGCGGGCATCCAGAGCATCCCGCGCGGTCAGGTCAATGCCGGTTATGCGCTCGGCCTGAACTACTGGCAGATGATGGGGCACATCGTGCTGCCGCAGGCCTTTCGCAACATGATCCCGGTCCTGCTGACGCAGACCATCGTGCTGTTCCAGGACGTGTCGCTGGTCTACATCATCTCGTTGCCCGACTTCGTCACCCTCGCAAGCAAGATCGCACAGCGCGACGGAAGGCTGATCGAGATGTACCTGTTCGTGGCCCTGGTCTACTTCGTGCTCTGTTTCGCCCTGTCGCGCCTGGTCAAGCGGCTGCAATCGCGCGTCGCCGTCGTGCGCTGACGCGCCTCACCGGATCCTTCTCATGTCGATGATCGAACTCGAAAACGTCTCCAAGTGGTACGGCAGCTTCCAGGTCCTGAAGGACTGCACGACCCAGGTCGACAAGGGCGACGTGGTCGTCGTCTGCGGGCCTTCGGGCTCGGGCAAGTCCACGCTGATCAAGGTCGTCAACGCGCTCGAGCCGATCCAGAAGGGACGGGTCATGGTCGACGGCGTCGATGTGCACGCCAAGGGCACCGACAAGCCCCGGGTGCGGGCGCGCATCGGCATGGTGTTCCAGAGCTTCGAGCTCTTTCCGCACTTGTCGATCACGCGCAACCTGACGCTCGGCCAGGTCAAGGTGCTGGGCCGCTCCGAGGACGAAGCGACCGAACGAGGCCTGAAGCTGCTCGACCGCGTCGGCCTGAACACGCAGAAGGACAAGTTCCCGGGTCAGCTCTCGGGCGGCCAGCAGCAACGCGTCGCGATCGCACGCGCGCTGTCGATGGACCCGATCGCGATGCTGTTCGACGAACCGACCTCGGCGCTCGACCCCGAGATGATCAACGAAGTGCTCGACGTGATGGTCGAACTGGCGCACGAAGGCATGACGATGATGGTCGTCACCCACGAAATGGGGTTTGCCAAGAAGGTGGCTGACCGCGTCATCTTCATGGACGAGGGCGAGATCGTCGAAGACGCGAGCAAGGACGAGTTCTTCGGCAGCCCACGGGCCGAGCGCGCTCAGCTGTTCCTGTCCAAGATCCTCAACCATTGATCCGCGGCGTGGCATCATCGGCACATGGGCGAAGGATTCGGCATGGAAAGTCCGGGACGGCACAGCGACACACCGCTGCGCCGCCCGGCACATTACCTGATCATCATCGACTCGGGAGGGGCCACCACGGCGCGGCTGTTCCTCGATTCACGTGAGCCGGCGGGTGAGTTCGACGCCGGCACCGAAGAAGTCACGGTGATGGTGCGTGGGTTGACGGCCGAGTCGGGTGCGCAAGGCCCCGAGTGGGATCAGGCCCTGATGGGACACAGCGCGGACGAGCGCGCATCCGCCAAGGTCTTCACGCTGTCTGTCTGACCGGCTTCGAGACGATGCGGCGGCGCTTGCCGCTTCGTTCGCTCGGCAGGGCGGCCTCGTGCCGCACCTGAAGCCGCAGCGGCGCCAATCCCAGCTGGCGGGCGAACCGTTCCAGGGCCTGGCGGCAACGGGTGTCCGCGCCGCGGTCCACGCGCGGGCCGAGCCGCAGCCGTACGCTGCGCGGCCCCTGCTGGACGAGCTGGAAATCGGTCACCTCTGCCTCGTCCTCGAGCACCGTGGCCAAGGCCAGGGGCAGCACCGCGATGGATTGGCCGTCACGCCCGTCGAGGATCAGCACGTCGTCGCTGCGCCCTTCGACCTCGACCACCGGCAAGGTGCATCCACATTCGCATCGCGCCCCGGTCAGCCGGATGGCGTCGCCGATGTCGAGGCGGATGATGGGCTGCACATGGTTGGCCAGGTTGGTCAGCAGCGTGGTGTGCGAGAGGGTTCCCGCGGGTACTGGCCGCCCGTGTGAATCCACCGGCTCCAACACGACCCAGTCGGCGTTGACGTGCAGCTGGTGGTGGGCACATTCCCAGGCGATCGGCAGGAACTCGGAGGCGCCATAACTGTTGCGAATTCCGCAGCCGAAGCGCTCTTCGATGCAGGTCCTGGTTGCGGGTGTCAGCGTTTCGCCGCCGGTCCAGACCTCGGACAGGCCGATGGTCAGGCCCGGTGTGCGTGCCAGCATGGCCGCGGCTGTCGGGTAGGTGGCCAGGATCGTCGGCTGAAATTCGTTGAGCTGGGCGGACAGTGCAGCGGCCGACTGCAGGATCGAGAAGCTGCGCCAGTTGGCGGCGCGCCAGGGTTGTTCGCGGCGCAGCCGCCGCATCGAGACCTCACCCGCGAAGTGGCCGTCGATGACGCCGACGAAGGCGACCCGGTCGGCCAGATAGAACGGGTCGAGCATTCGCTGCAGGGGACGCGCCGGGCTGCGCCGCATCGATTCGAGTGCGTCGTAGACCGCCAGGGCCTGCGCATCCTGCACGAACATGGTGGGTTCGCCGGTGCTGCCGGAGCTCTCCCAGACGATGTAGCGGTCGAGCCACGGGCGGCCTACCTGCAGCGGGTCGGCCGTCCACGCCTCCAGCGCCGAGAGCTCGACCTCCGAATCGGTGACCCAACCCGAGAAGTCACGCATCAGCTCGGACTTGTGCGACGGTGGTACCTCGGCCAGGGTCACTGTTGCGGGGTCGCGACCGTCCAGCACCGCCCGGAAGTGGCTGGAGCCCCGCGCGGCAACCCCGAGCAGCCGGGCCCAGCGCGCCTGCTGGCGGTCTGCCAGCGCCTGCGGCCCCGCGTGTGTCATCGCGGCGATGTCGAGGTGAAGCAAGGGGCGCATCGTTGGTCAAGCATCGCGCGTTGCTGCGGCGCCGCCTTGCGTTGGCGCAAGGGATGCCCCGCAGCGGTCCCTGGGGCGTCCAACGTGGTCTGACGCGGATAATCGGCCGATGGGCGAATTCGATCTCATCCGGCGCTTCTTCACGCGCGCGCCGCGCCACGCCGCCCTGGGCGTCGGCGACGATTGCGCCATCCTGGCGCCTGCGCCGGGAATGCAGCTCGCCGTGTCGAGCGACATGCTGGTCGAAGGGCGTCACTTCCTGTCCACGGTCGCTCCGCAGCGCCTGGGACACAAGGCGCTGGCGGTCAACCTGAGTGATCTTGCGGCCTGTGGCGCGCGTCCGATCGGATTCACGTTGGCGCTGGCGATGCCGCGCGTCGACGAGTTCTTTCTCGAATCCTTTGCGCGCGGCCTGTTCGCGCTCGCCGATGCGCATGAGGTCGACCTGGTCGGCGGCGACACGACGGCCGGGCCCTTGAATCTGTGCATCACGGCCTTCGGTGAAGTGCCGCCCGGGCAGGCGCTGCTGCGCAGCGGCGCGCGCGCCGACGACGAGCTCTGGGTCAGCGGCCGGCTCGGTGATGCCAGGCTGGCGCTCGAGGTGTTCCGTGGCGAGGCGACGCTCGACGGGGGTCGTTTCGAGGCGGTGCGCGCGGCGATGGAAATGCCGCAGCCGCGCGTGGCCCTGGGGCTCGCGTTGCGGGGCCTGGCCACGAGTGCGATCGACCTCAGCGACGGCCTGGTCGGGGACCTCGGCCATGTGATCGAACGCTCCGGTGTCGGTGCGACGATCGAGTTCCACCGCATTCCGCGCAGCCCGACGCTGGGCGAACAGAACGAGCGTTTGCAGCGCGAATGCCTGCTCGCGGGGGGCGACGACTACGAGCTGCTCTTCACGGCGCCGTCATCGGCGCGCGACGCGGTGCTGCGCGCCGGCCAGTGCGCCGGCGTCGAGGTGACGCGGATCGGCCGCATCGAGGCACGACCAGGGCTGCGGGTCATCGACGCGCAGGGTCGTGCGGTGCCATTCGATGGCCGTGGCTTCGACCACTTCGGCGCCTGAGACCGCCATGCGCGCGACGCCTTCATTCCTGTGGCGCCACCCGGCACACTGGATCGCATTGGGCTTTGGCAGCGGCCTGTCGCCGGTGGCGCCGGGCACGGTCGGCACGCTGTGGGCCTGGGCGGCGTTCCTGCTGCTCGACCGCTGGCTCGACCCGATGAGCTGGGGCCTCGTGATCCTGGCCTCGTTCGCGGTCGGCGTCTGGGCCTGCACCCGCACGGCGCGTGATCTGGGCGTGGCCGACCCCGGCGCCATCGTGTGGGACGAGGTCGTCGGTTTCTGGCTCGTGCTGTGGCTGGTGATGCCTGCCGGCCTGTGGGCGCAGGCGCTGGCGTTTGCGCTCTTTCGATTGTTCGACGCGGTCAAGAAGGGCCCGGTTGGTTGGGCCGACCGCCTGTTCAAGGCCGACCGAGATGCGCCGATCGGCTGGCGCCAGGGGTTCGGCATCCTGTTCGACGACCTGGTCGCGGCCCTGTGCACCCTGCTCGTGATCGCACTCTGGCGCTGGGTATGAAGGTGTACGAAGACATCGTCCCGGCCCTCGCGCAATCGCTGCGCGCCATGGGCTGGCGCATGGCCACCGCCGAAAGCTGCACCGGCGGTCTGATCGCCGCCGCCTGCACCGCGCTGCCTGGGTCGAGCGACTGGTTCGAATGCGGCTTCGTGACCTACAGCAATGCATCGAAGACGAACCTGCTCGGCGTCGACCGCGCGCTCATCGACCGCCGCGGTGCGGTGGCCGAAGACGTTGCGCGCGCCATGGCCGAAGGCGCATTGGCGCGCGCTGCAGTGGACTGGGCGGTGGCGGTGACCGGCATTGCGGGACCCGGTGGCGGGACCCCGGGCAAGCCGGTCGGAACGGTGTGGCTGGCGCTTGCGGGCAGGTCCCCGACCCGGGCCTGGCGCCTGCAACTGGCCGGCGGGCGCGATGCGGTGCGGGCGCAGACGGTTCAGGCGGCACTGCAGGCGCTGCACGCAGCAGTCGCCGCAGCGTCAGGAGGCTGAGGTGATCGCCAGGCGCTGTTCGAACTCGGCCGGCGGCAGCGGCTTGGCCCATAGATAGCCCTGCTGCAGCGCGCAGCCCTGGGCCGTCAGCCAGTCGCGCTGCGCGGCGTTCTCCACGCCTTCGGCCAGGACCGTGATCGACAGCGCCTGCGCCATCCCGAGGATGGCCAGCGCAAGCGCGCAGTCACCCGCGTCGTCGGGCAGGTCGCGAACGAAGCTGCGGTCGATCTTCAAGGTGTCCGGGCGCAGCCGTTTGAGGTACGACAGCGATGAATAGCCGGTGCCGAAATCGTCGAGCGCAAGGTCGGCGCCGGTCTCGCGCAACTTGTCGACGGTGGCAAGCGCACCGTCGCCGTCGGCCAGCAAGGTGCTCTCGGTCAGCTCGAGCGACAACTCGCCCGCTTCGATGCCATGCAGGCGCAGGGTCCTGCGCACGAAGTCCGGGAAGTCCGCATCGCGCAACTGCAGCGCAGACACGTTGACGGCCATCTTCAGCGTCGGCGCGCCGGCGGCCTTCCACTTGGCGAGCTGGGCGCAGGCGGTGGCCATCACCCAGCGCCCCATCGGCTTGATCAGCCCGGCATCCTCGGCGACCTGGATGAAGGCGCCCGGCGCGAGCAGACCACGGCGCGGGTGCATCCATCGGACCAGCGCCTCGCAGCCGGTGGTGCGGCCGCTGCGCGCGTCGACCACGGGCTGGTAGTGCAACAGCAGTTCGCCCTTCTCGATCGCCTCGGCGAGCTCGCGCTCGGTCTCGATGCGGGCGCGGAAGGTCTTGTCGAGGTCGGCGTGATAGAAGCTGTAGCGGGCGCGCCCGAGGTCCTTGCTGCGGTACATCGCCAGGTCGGCGGCGCGCACCAGGGCGTCGAAATCGGCGCCATCGGCCGGGTACATCGCAACGCCGATGCTGGCGCCCACACGTTGCGGTTCGTTTGCGGAACCCAGCTGGTGCGGTGTCTGGATCGCGTGCAGCAGACGCTCGGCAGTGCCCGCCACCCGGTCCCAGGTGTCGATCCGGGGCAGCATGACGAGGAACTCGTCGCCGCCCATGCGGCACACGACATCCGACTCGCGCAAGGCGGCGAGCATGCATTCGCCGACCCGGACCAGCAGTTCGTCACCGACCGCATGGCCATGCGCATCGTTGACGGTCTTGAACTGATCGAGGTCGAGGAAGATCATCGCCAGCATCGACCCATCGCGGCGCGCGGCAGCCGCTTCGCGCGCAAAGAGCTCGCGCAGCAGCGTGCGGTTGGGCAGACCGGTCAGGTGGTCGAACATGGCCATCTGGTGCAGCTGTTCGTTCTTCTGCTCCAGTTCACCGATCAGGTTCTGGATCTGGTCACGCACGTCGTTCAGGTGTTCGCCGAGCTGGCCGACTTCATCCTGGCGCGGCCAGTCGACGCGCGGCGAGGGCTCCCTCGCCGCCAGCCGCCCGGCCTGTGCCTTGAGCTTGTCGATCGGGCGCAGGAAGCGAAAGGCCAGGACACCCGCGAGGACCAGCACGCCGAACACGACCTGGGCCATTACCATCCAGCCCGTCATCCAGAAGGTCTCAGCGATCTCACGATCGACCGCTGTGTCGTCGAAGCGCATGCGCAGTCTTGCCACCGACTTGTTGTCATGCATGACCGGCGTTTCGAGGTCGGTCGTGCGAACTGTCCGGCCCGCACTCGGCGGCCAGGTACGGGCGCGCGGCGTTGGCGCCGGGCAGGCCGAGGACCTCGACCGCGCACACCGTCGGGTTGTCGAGCAGCTGGGCCATCGCCTGGCGCAGGCTCGCATCACTGACGGTCCAGGCCGGGTCGGCCATCACGGCCGCGCCGAGCGCCATCAGCGCGCTGCGGTTCCTGCGAACTTCCTGCTCGCGTTCGTCACGCTCGAGCGCCTGCGCGACGAACACCACCAGGATCGCCGGTGCGACGACACCGGCCACGATGGCCAGCAGCGCTGTGCTGCGTATCGAGAGGGTCGGCCAGCGCATGCTTTGGATCGCTACTTGGCAGGGGCCGCCAAGGCCTGGTCGATGCGCGCCATCCAGTCGTCGGGCAGGTCCTGGCTGCAATAGAGGTGGCGCGATGGGCCCTCGCGCAGATCGCTGAACTCCAGGACTCGCAAGCCGGGCGCGGCCAGGGCCGTGGCCTCCTCGGGCGCGACGATCATCCAGTCGGCACGCCCTGCGAGCAGCATGCGCGCCATCTGCGCGTTGTCGGTGGTCGTGCGCTCCGGCGCACGCGCGGCCTTGGCGATCAGCTCGTCGAGCTGTGCGCCATAGGAATAACCTTCCTTGATCAGAAGTCGAAACTGCGCGCTGCGAAACAGCTCGGTCGACGGCATCCCCGAGCCCAGCGGCAACTCGTCGCGCACCAGTGCACCGAAGGGACGGTCGCGGTAGAGCGCGCGGCTGAACTTGCCCTGCGCCTCGCGCTGCGCCGACCTGAACCAGCCAACACCACAGTGCAATCCGCCGCCCTGACTGGATCAAGGCCAGCTGCCGCTGACCTGGTGTCAGCGTCCAGGTGAACGGCATCGGCGGCTGCGCGCAGCGCGCGTTCGGCAGGCGAGGCGACGAGGCCGACCACGTTGCCGTTGCCCACGGCGCTGGAGTAGGGCGGGCGGTCCTGATAGTGCAGCGTGATGGTCTGAGCCGTTGCCGCACCCAGCATGAGCAGACCCAGACCCGACACGAGGACACGCTGCATGCGGGCCATTCTGCATCGGTTACGCTGGCAGACCGTGAAAATCCTGTTCTGTGGCGAGCTCGATGACGACGAAGTCACGCTCTGGCTGGGCGAACTGGCGCGTGCATGGCCGCAAGGCGAGTGGCTGCGGCCCGATGCGGCGCGCGAGTCGGCCCACCTGGTGCGCGCGGCTGTCGTTGCAAGACCACCACCAGGCAGCCTGAAGGGTTTTCCCAATCTGGCCTTGATCCAGTCGCTGTGGGCCGGTGTTGACAGCCTGCTGGCCGACCCGACGCTGCCGGCCGATGTCCCGCTGGCCCGCATGGTGGACCCGGCCATGAATGTCGCGATGGCCGAGACGGCGCTGTGGGCCACCTTGTCCCTGCAACGCGACTGTTTCCGCTACGCGCAGCAGCAGCAGGCGCGGCGCTGGCAAGCCTGGCCACAGCGGCGGGCCGACGAGTGGCGTGTCGGGGTGCTCGGCCTGGGCGAAATGGGTCTGACGGTCGCGTCGAGGCTGCACGCGAATGGCTTCGACGTCATGGGGTGGGCGCGCCGCCCACGCAGCTTGCCGCGCGGAGTGACGGGCTTCTTCGGGGCCGAGGCCCTGCCGCGCATGGCGTCCCGATGCGACATGCTGATCAACCTGCTGCCATTGACCGATCAGACGCGTGGCCTGCTTGCGCAGCCGCTGTTCCAGGCCATGCAACGCGGCGCGCGCCTCGTCAACCTCGGTCGTGGTGCACACCTGAACGAGGCCGATCTGCTGGCAGCGCTCGACACAGGGCAGCTCTCGCATGCGGTGCTCGATGTGTTTGCAGTCGAACCACTGCCCGCAGCGCACGCTTTCTGGGCCCGCCCCGACATCACGATCCTGCCCCACGCGGCCGCCGCGACCGACCCGCGCAGCGCGGCTGCGGTGGTTGCAGCCAATCTGGACGCATTGCTCGAAGGGCGAGCCCTGGCACACCTGGTCGAGCGCGCGCGTGGATACTGATCCAGGCGCGTCAGATCGTGCGGCACCGCCCGACCCTGTTCGCCTGGAGAACATATGAAGACATTGAAGACCCAAGTCGCGATCATCGGCGCCGGCACGGCGGGCATGACCGCCTACCGAAGCGCACTCGCGCACACGAGCGACGTGCTGGTGATCGAAGGCGGGCCGTACGGCACGACCTGCGCGCGCGTCGGTTGCATGCCGAGCAAGCTGCTGATCGCCGCGGCCGAGGCGGCGCACATGATCGAGGACGCACCCGCCTTCGGCGTGTTTGCGGGCCCGCCGCGCATCGACGGTGTCGAGGTGATGCGCCGCGTGCGCAGTGAACGTGACCGCTTCGTGGGTTTCGTGATCGACGCGGTCGAACGCTGGCCCGATGCGCACCGCGTCCTCGGCCACGCACGCTTCGTCGACGACCATGTCCTGCAGGTCGACGAGCACACCCGCATCGAGGCCGACCGCATCGTCATCGCCACCGGCTCGCGGCCCGCGGTGCCGCAGGGCTGGCGCGAGGCGTTGGGCGAGCGCGTGATCGTCAACGACGACGTGTTCGAGTGGCAGGATCTGCCGGCCTCGGTCGCGGTCGCGGGCACCGGCGTCATCGGCCTCGAACTGGCGCAGGCCCTGCACCGGCTCGGCGTCGGCGTGAGGTTGTACGGCCGCGGCGGGCGCGTCGGGCCGTTGACGGATCCCGCGCTGCAGGCCGAGTCAGCGCGCGTGTTCGGCGCCGCCCTGCCGCTCAATGCGCTGGCCAAGGGCATGCAGGTGCGGCGCGACGGCGACCGCGTCGTGGTGCAGGTGCCGGGCCAGGCCGACGAGCATTTCGACTGGCTGCTGGCCGCCACCGGGCGCCATCCGAATGTCGATGCGCTTGGGCTGGCCCATACCAGTTTGCCGCTCGACCCCGGCGGTGTGCCGGTGTTCGACCGCCGCACCGGCCAGGTCGGGGTCAGCCATGTGTTCATCGCGGGCGACGTGGGCGAACGCCATCCCCTGTTGCACGAGGCCGCGGACGACGGCCGCATCGCCGGCGACAACGCAGGACGCTTCCCGGACGTGCGCGTGCGACCGCGCCGCGCGCCGCTGTCGGTGGTGTTCAGCGACCCGCAGATCATGAGTGCCGGCCTGGGGCATGCGGCCCTGGTCGACGCCGGGATTCAATTCGAGACCGGCAAGGTCTCGTTCGACGACCAGGGGCGCAGCCGCGTCATGCGCAGGAACCAGGGCGCGCTGCATGTCTACGGCGAACTGGCCACCGGACGATTCCTGGGTGCCGAGATGATCGGCCCGGCGGCTGAGCACATCGGCCACTTGCTGGCCTGGAGCGCACAGCGCGGGGACACGGTGCAGGAAATGCTCGACAGCCCCTTCTATCACCCGGTGATCGAGGAAGGCCTGCGCACGGCGCTGCGCGAACTGCAGCGCGCGCTGCGCATGGGCCCGCCGCCGATCGAGCGCTGCCTGGATTGCGGGCCGGGAGGCTGAGTCTGCACGACGCCACCCTGGGCCGGCCCCTGTTCGCTTGAGGCAAGGATGGCGCTAGGCTTGCGCCACCCCGCGCGGCTGCGCGAGGGCCGCGGGAGGCCTGAATGGCGTCACTTCGAGGCATGAACATGGGGCGCCGCCTGGCCCTTGCGGTGCTGGTGCTGTTGTTGGCATTGGCAGGAATTGCGGTGGCCGTGGTGCAGGGTTGGGGTCGCAAAGCCGAAGCGCCCGCCGACCCGACCGAGGCCCTGTCCCAGTTGCTCGACCGCACCTTGCAGCGTGGCGCGTCGTCAGCGCCGGGTCTGGCCATACGCCCCATGGACGCCGCGTCGGCGCCTGCCGAAGAAGCCGCGATGGCGGGTGCCATCTGTGCCGCGATGGCCGAGCGTCTGGCCCGGCTGCCCACCTTGCGCGTCGTGCCCTGCCGCTCAACGGCGGCGGCGGTGGCGGCCCGGCTCGATGACCGGCAGCTTGGGCGCCTGCTCGCGGTCGGGCATGTGTTGCGCGGCGAACTGCGCGAGCTTGCCGACGCGCGCTGGCAGATCAAGTTGAGCCTGCATCAGGTCGAAGGCGGGCGCGAACTCTGGCGCCTCGAGGAGGCGATCGCCAGTGGCCAACTGCAGGCCCTGCCGGCGCGTGTGGCGCAGTCGGCGGGCCAGGCGCTGGGTCTGACTCACACGTCGTCGACCGAGCCGACCATCGCGCCCGAGCAGTACGCCAGGTATCTGAAGGCGCAGACGCTCGGACGGCGCGTCGCGCTCGAGGACCGGCGCGAAGCGCTGCGCCTGCTCGACGAGGTGCTCGCCGCCGAGCCCGAGCATGTGCCCTCGCTCTTCCTGCGCCAGAACCTGCGGGGTTTCCTGCTCGGCAACATGGCCGACGGCGGACGCAAGGCCAGCGTCGCCGAGCTCAACGCGGCGCGTGCCGCCAATGTCGAACAGGGTCTGGCGCTGGCGCGTCGCATCGTGGCTGCCAACCCATCGGATCTGCGCGGCCAGTGGTTGCTGCTGGGCAACGAGATCGAGCAGCGCCAATGGGCCCAGGGCTTTGATCGCGTTGACGCCATGCTGCGCGTGGCCGGCCGTGACCCGGGCTTGTTGCGCCTGGCCGCGCGCCTGCATCTGCACGCGGGTTACGTGCATCGTGCCGCCGAACTGGCGCGCGACGCGGCACGCTTGAACGCGCTCGATGCCGAGGCGATCGAGATCATGGCGCTGGCTGCCGGCATCGAGCGGCGCGACGCCGAGATGCGCGAATTGATCGCTGTCGCCGTACAGATTGGCCACCAGGGCATGGGGCGCGCCGAGGTCTTCGACGCCTTCCGGCGCCAGGACTGGGCCACGCTCGAGCGTGTGCACACGGCGTGGGTGTCCTGGGGCGACAAATGGCCGGCCGACTGGGTGCCGGCGTTCGTGCGCGGCCTGGCCGACCCGGCGCAGCGCGAGGCGGCGTCGTTGCTGCTCGATGGGCACGCCGAGGCGACGCGCCAGCACTTCGTCAGCTACTTCATCGAGTACGCGCTGCTCGGCGATTCCGCGCGCAGCCTGAAGTCGGTGCAGCACCATGCGCGCCTGCCACCGGCCACCTGGATGCAGCACCTGTGGTGGCCCGAGCTGGCCGCCGTGCGCCAGCAGCCCGGCTTCGCGCGGGCGATGCACGACCTCGGCGAGACAGGGCTGTGGGCCGCGCGCGGCGCGCCCGATCTGTGCCAGCGTGCTGCGGGCGCTGACTGGGTGTGCCGCTGAACCGTCGGTGACGCGGCCGGCCGCCATCGATGGCGGCGCGCCTGCCAAGTTCCTGGGATACGAGGCAGCGCGCGCCTGCAGACACTGGCCTCGCTGCATGACACGAAGCCCTGACGAGGGTGTGTGGTTTGCGGCGACGGCCCGTTCAATTCCACCCCGGAGACACACCATGCACATCAATCAAGCGTTTCGTCATCGCGCTGCCACGGCGATAGCCGCTGTCGTATTGGCCGTGGCCGCGGCACCCGCCGCGGCCTCACCGGGCGCCAAGTGCCCGACCGACACGGCCGGCCATGGACTACAAGGCGGAGTTCAGCAACAACGTGCTGCGCTGCTCGCGCGCGCTTGATCGCATCGCCGGTCTGCCCGCCTACGCATCTGAACTACGTCGTGAAGAACGGCAAGGACGAATGCAAGACGGTCAATGTGGCGATGCCACCGCCCGGCCCGCTCACCGCGTCGCCCAAGTGCGCTCCCGACATGGAGCTGCACGCCGACGGCGGCGCCGGGGACCGCGACCAATGCCGCGCGTCGGGGGTGACGTACGTGATGCCCTTGCTCGGCAACTACTGAACCCGCACCAGTCCCGCTGCGGAGATGTCGGGCGACGCCGGCGCGTCGCCCGGCGTGTGGAACTCAGGCGCGCGCCAAGGTCAAGGTCACGCAAGTGCCTTGCCCGGCGCGGCTGTCGATGGCCAAGGTGGCCCCCACTTCGCTCGCGCGGCGCTGCATGTTCTTCAGCCCGCGGCCGCTGGTGGTGGTCAGTGCGTCGAAGCCGGCGCCGTCGTCGCGCACCACCACGCGCACGCCTTCGGTTTCATCGTGGGCGCTGATCCACAACTCGCGCGCCTGGCCATGTCGAATCGCATTTGTCACCGCCTCCTGCAGGATGCGCAGCACGTGCAGCACGCGCGCCGGGGTCAGCCCCCGGACCTGGGGCAACAAGTCGACATCCCACTGCAATTGCACTTTGGCGCCGCGCAGGCGCGGTGCCAGCCGGTCGTGCCACATCGCAAGCACGGCGTTGAGGTCGTCATCGACCGGCTCGAAAGAGTCGATCATCAGCCGCATGTCGTCGAGTGCCTCGCGTACCACGGTGCCGAGCTCGGCGGGCCTGCGACGATCGGCCTCGATCATCGCCAGCAGCGACACCAGGTGGCCACCGACACCATCGTGCATGTCGCGCATCAGTCGCTCGCGTTCGGTCGCCAGAGTCTGCGCGCGCTCGAGGTCTCGCACCCGGTGGAACTGCGCCTGCAGCTCGGCAGTGCGGGCTTGCACCATCGATTCGAGGTCGACGTTCAACAGCTCTGCGGCGTTCAACGAATCCACGAAACGCCGGAGCAGCACCCAGCTGCTGACACCGATCAGAACCGGAACGCCGATCAGCGCAACGGTCGTCGGCAACAGGGCCGAAGTCATCGCGGCGGCGACCATTGACGCGCCGGCCTGCGCCAGCAGCAGGCCGCCGGGCAGCAGCCGGCCGACATCGGCCGGGCCCCAGCCCGACCGGAACAAGCCGCCCGCGGCGAGCGCCGCCAAGCACCAGCTGCCTGCGCTGGCCCACTCCAGCGCGCGGCCCGAGCGGTCGAGCGAGGACAGCGCGGCGACAAGGACGGCGGCCATGGCCAGCGCCAAGGCCCAGCGCGGTGATGGGCGCGACTGTGTCCATTGCCAGACCAAGGCCGCGGTGGCGACGGCCCAGGCGGCGAGCGTGGCAGACAGCCAGGCATCCCAGGCCATGCGGGTCAACGGGGGTTCAAGCACCAGCGCGCTGAAGCCATGCACCGCCCAGGCCAGGCTCATGGCGGCAAGCGCCGCGAACATCCGGTCCTGACGCCGCCGGACCCACAGCAGGCCCATCACCAGCGCCATCAGCGCAGATGCGGTCGCCACCAGTTGCGGCAACAACTGCGCTGTCCAATGGCGCCAGCGCGCGGCGGGCGTCAGCGAGGCCTCAGCCGCCAGGATCGGCACCGGCATGCGACCGAGCCGCGCACGTTCACTCTTGACCAGCACATAGAGCTGGTTGTCCCCTTCAGCCCACAGATAGGGCGGAATGGGCAGCATCAGGGCGCGTCGACCGAGGCGGGCGGCGGGCTCGGCGAATCGGCCGCCACTGCCCAACAAGCGTCCGTTGAAGTAGACGGCGGCGTTGTGGCCGACATCGGCGAGGAACAGTGCGAGGTCCTCGCCGGGCGCTTGCTCGCGAGGCAGGTCGAAGCCGTACCAGGCGACATCACAGTCTTCGCAGCCGGTCAACCACCGATGGGGCAGGGCGACGGCGCGCGCCTGAGGGTCGTCGACCGTTCGTCCGACCAGGGCCAGCGACAAGGCGCCCTGTGTCGGCGGTGCACTGAGTGTGTCGAGCCAGGACGGCAATGCGGCCAGCAGCGCCACGGCCAGCAAAGCCAGCGCACGGCGCCAGATGGGCGTCACGGCGGTGGTTGCAGCAGGCCCATCTGCATCGCCTCGAACACGGCCTCGCCGCGCGAGTTGACGGCGAGCTTGCGGTAGATCTGCTTGATGTGGCTGGTGACGGTGTTGGGCGACATGCCCAGCGTGTCGGCGATGCGCTGGTAAGACAGCCCTTTGGCGATCAACTGCAGCACCTCGGACTCGCGCTGCGTCAGCGGTGAGGGCTTGGCGTCGGGCGCGGCCGGAGTTGAGGTCTGGAAGCGGCGCAGCAGATGGCGCGCGATGGCGGAGCTGATCGGGCTCTCGCCGGCGAGCAGCCGCACGATGGCCTGGTGGATGTCTTCGGCGCTGGCGTCCTTGAGCAGATAGCCGGTCGCGCCGGCTTCGATTGCTGCGACCACATGGGCTTCGTCGCCAAAGACGCTGATGACCATGGCCTCGGCGGCCGGCGCATGCGCACGCAGCCAGCGGATGACGTCGATGCCGCTGCCATCGGGCAACTGCAGGTCGGCCAGCAGGACCGCGGGCGGCTCGTGGCTGCCCAGCCAGGCCAGCGCGCTGCGCACGTCGGCGCAAGCCGCGGCGAGTTGCAGGTCGGGCATCGACTCGACGATGCCGGCCAGGCGCTCGCGCGTGACCGGGTCGTCTTCGAGCAACAAGACAGTGTGCACGGCCGGCATGTTCATCGATGACGGGCCGGTGTGCAAGGCGGGTTCACCTCAGAACGTCGGTCCGGAAAGCACACCGGGACTGGCACTGACACTTCCGCCGACCACCGGCCCCATCATCACCAAGGGCGGCTTGTAGGCGGGCACCGGGCCTGATCCCATCGCGTTGACGACCGAGACGGTCGGCAACCAGGTGGCCAGCCGGGCTGTCAGCGTGTTGACGTAGATGTCGATCGCGGCGCCAGCGCCGGTCTCACCGGCGCTGGCACCCAGCTGACCGACCAGACGTGACCTGATCTCCTGCGGCGAGATCGCCGAGGCGCGCGAACTCGACAAGGTGGCCAGTGGCGTGGCGACCGAAGGTGTCGGCGGTGCGTGTGGCCCAGGGACGACCAGGAACGCCGGGTACAGCGGCAGGCTGGGCACCGACAGGCCTTCGTGCCAGGTCTGCCAGGCGTCGGCGACGGCCTGCGCAAACTTGTCGGCGGTGGCCTCCGGCGCATTGGCGGAGGTCATCGCAGTCTTGATCGTGGTCTTCAGACTGGGGCCGATCACCTTGCCGCCCAGGGCCAGCGGGCCGGCGATCTTGACGCCGCTCAGCGAGGCGGCCGGCAAGCCAGGCGCGGATCGCCTGCTGCGTGCCGGCCCAGGCGGCGGCGCCCCAGACCGGCCAGTTGAGCGGCGCGTTCACCGTCATCATCACGTTGAAGATGTTGTTGGCGCGCGCCGACGCGGGTTCGATGAGCAGGTTGTCCGGATCGAGCCGGGCGCTGATCATGTGGGAGCCGATCGGCGGTGCCCAGGTGGCGTTCTTTTCGAAACCCTGACCGGCATTGACGCTTTGCTCCCCTTGCGCGAGCAGCAGACTGCCGGCGTAGATTCGCCAGGGCAGCACATGCGTACCGGTGCCGGCGGTGTCAACGCGCATGTGCACCGTCACCGTCTGGCCTGCGACCGGCTGCGGCGGTGTGAACCACAGCTGGGCCACGCCGAAGGTCATCGGGGCCGGCGGCGGTTTGCTCATCGTGCGTTGTGCCAGCACCGACACCGGCCCGGCAGCCAGCACCAGCCCGCTCACCGCCTGTGACGACCACCAACGCAGCGCCTGGCGCCGCGCCGGTCGAAGCGCGCGGATCTTCGATGAGACATTCGGGTCGACGGACATGCGCGCTCCTGCGGGTGAGTTCAGCGCAGTCTGGCCAGCGCCTCGTGCAGCGCCCATCCCAGGAACACGGCAGGCGCCTACCCACTTCCTGGGATGCCGCAGGCCGGGGAGGCTTCGCACACTGGGTCCAGCCCGAGGCCATGTCCATCAGCGCGGGCACACCGAGGTCCCGTCGATGCCATGTTCGTCACGTCCGTTGTCGTTCGAGGTTGCTGCCCTGGCCCTGGTCCTGTCGGGCGGCATGCCGTCTGCAACCGCCTCGGCGGCCGTGACGGCGGACTTTGCCGATCGCTGGGTGGACAGCGACGCGCCGCTGGTGCTTCGCATCGATGCCGAGCAACAACTGCAGTGGCGCCGCTGGCGGGTCTTCATCGGCACCAGTGACGTGACGGCCTTGATGCGGCTGGCGTCGCCCGGTGTGCTCGAACTGACGCCGCTGGCCACGCGCTGGGCGCCCGGCGAAGGCGAGTTGGTCATCTACGACAGCGACGACTGGGCTGAGCGTGCCCGGCTGCCGGTGCGTGTGCTCGGCGCTGGCGGCTTCGAGACCAGCACCGTGACGCCGCGTCTGTCGATGCAACTCGAAGGCCGTGGCGTCGAGGAGCGCAGCGATGGGCAGGCCGCGTCGCCGCGCGGCGTCCATGCCGACACGGCGATCGATGCGGGCGTGGCCTGGCAGGGCACGCGCAACGGCTGGACGCTGGACGCGGCCGCCCATGTGGTGGGCAGCAGCCATAGGGGCAAGGCCTTGCGGGCGGGCGAACGTGGTGCCAACGCGCCCAAGGTCGACCTGGCCGACTACCGCCTGGCCCTGGCGCGCGCAGGCCACACCCTGAGCCTGGGCCACCTGAGCGCCGGCATCCATCCGCTGCTGGCGCAGGGGCTGAACAGCCGCGGTCTGGGCATGCAAAGCAAGTTCGGCAATCACGCCGACGTCGCGCTGCATGTGCTGAACGGCAGCACCGTGGTCGGCTGGGACCACTTCACCGGGCTGGAAGAAACCGAGCACCAGATGCGCCTGCTGAGCCTGGGTCTGGAACTTCTGCCGGATCGGCCGGCGGGCCTGCGCGCCGAACTCAGCGCGCTCGACGCCTCCTTGTTGCCACGCGCCGGCTTCAACACCGGCGTGGTGCCCGACGCTGAAGAAAGCCGCGGCTTCGGTCTGCGCCTGCTCGGCTCGACCGCAGACGGGCGGATTCAGGGTGAACTGGCATGGGCACGGTCGCGCTTCACGAATCCGTTCGACCCGCTGCTGGCGCTGGACGGCACCTTGCAAGCGGTGCAACCGGCGACGCGCAGCGCGGGCAGCGCGGCGCTGCAATGGGCCGTGCTTCAGCAATGGCCGATCGGCGGCCAGGCGCTGGACCTGTCGCTGAACCTGCGCCATGAGCGTGCAGCGCCGCTGTACCGCAGTCTGGCCGCCTACGTCACGGCCGACCAGGCGGCGTCGCGGATCGGGCTGTCAGCGGGTCTGGCGGGCGCCAGTGCGCAGTTGCAGCTGGCCACCCGCGTCGACAACCTCGACCGCATACCGACCCTGCTGCGCACGAAAACCGATGAGTGGAATCTGGCGCTCAATCTGCCGTTGCGCGCCTGGTGGGGTGCTGCGGACCAGCCGGGTTTCTGGCCCTCCGTGGCCTGGAGCACGCGGCAAACGCAGCAGCGGGCCGTGAACGCGCCTGTCACCGAGGACTCTGGCATCGCCGCGTCGCACCGCCCCGACCAGATCGACCAAGCGCAGCAGCTCAACCTGTCCTGGGCCTTGCCGAAAGGTTCGTTCACCTATGGTCTGGTGCGATCCAAGGTCGACAACCGGCAACCCGGGCGCGCGCTCGCCGACTTCGAGCGGCTGGCCCATCAGGCAGCGATCGACTGGGCCTTCAGCGACACGTTGCGCCTGGCCACCTCGCTCACGCGCGGTCGTCAATTCAGCGTCGAGACCGGCCTGATCAACTGGACCACGGGCGGGACGCTGCAGCTCGATTGGCAGCCGAGTGATCTCTGGGCCGTGACGGCCAGCGTCAACCAGGACCTGGCCGACGATGCGCGCGACCTGGCGCGCCAGCGCAACCAGGGGGCGCAGTTGCAGCTCACCCGGCGCCTGTCGCTCGTCACCCTGGGCGCCAGGCCGTTGTCGGGCCAGGCATTCGTGCGACTGGCCCGGCAGGGTCAGCGGCAGGACGACAGCGTCTTCGACCTGCACGCCGACTGGCGCAGCTGGTGGGTCGACTTCGGCCTGTCGTTCAACTTCCAGTGAGAACAAGCACCATGATGCAACGCCTGCTGATGCTCCTGCTGGTCCTCATGGCGGCGCCGTCGTTCGCCGTCACCGCGGTCAACCCATTCGGCGTCAATGTGCGCAGCTCGGGCCCGACGACGGTGTTCCTGACCTTCCAGTCGCTGGACGTCGGCGAGTCCGCCGTCGAGGCCTTCTGGTGCGGCGAACTGCAGCCGGCGCTGATGGCCGCCAACCCGACGCTGCAGCTGCCCTTCGCGGTCCAGAGCACCAACCCCTGTCTTGGCGGCACGGTGTATGGCCGCCTGCCGCTCGGCCTGGACCGCTCGCGCACCAGCACCAGCGGCGGCGTGAACAACCTGACCGACATCATGACGATCCCGGCGTCGGTGGCGCGGCGCGCCTACCAGGACGCGGCAGCAGGGCAGAACTCCGCCTTCTTCTATGTGCGCAGATTCGCAGGCCCGGGCGGGCCGCGCTTCGTCGTCGTGACCTGCCGCATGGCCGGCGGCGGCGCGCGCGTGCCGCTGGCCTTGATGGACGTGCGCCTGGCCTTCGACGTCGGCGGCACCCAACCGACGGTGTTGCTGGTCGCGCGCGGCCAGCCGCTGCCGCCGCTGTCGGCGCGCGTGCTCTACAACGGCAACGGCACGCTGCGCGGCCGCTGGGAACTGGTGCGCCCGGGCGATGCCGAACCGAGCGACGAAGACCTGCTCACCGAAGCCACCTTGCCGGTCGAGCGGCGCGCGCTGCAGCGCCGCTACCAACTGCTGTCGCGCTTCGAGATCGTTCTGCCGCCCACCGGCGACGTGACGATCCCGGGGCCCGACCCACGACGCCTGCCGGTGGATGCCGACGGCGCCTACAAGCTGCTGCTTCGCATCGAGGCCAGCGACGACAAGGAAGCCACATCAAATACGGGTGGCGGGCGGCTCGCAGTGGCCGGCGGCGTGGCGGGCTTTCCGATGCCGGTGTTGCGCTACGTGGTTGGTGGCACCGCGGATGCGGTGGGCGCCGGGCCGACGCTGCTGGCGCCCGCCGCCGACGCACCGGCGCCGACACCCTGGGCCTTCGCCTGGGTCGACCCGGCGGGGGCCACGATGCTGCGGCTCGAAGTGCAGGCCCAGGACGGCAGCGGCGGCACGCTGCTGTCGGCCCTCGTGCCCGCAGGCCGAGGTCAGTACGACCCGCCGCCCTGGTTCGTCAACGCCCATCGCGGCCAGACCCTGCGCTGGCGGATGCTGGCACTCGAGTCCGATGGTCAAGTGCTGGGCCAGTCGGCCTGGCGCGCCCTGTCAATGCGCTGAGCGCGAACCCCCAAGGAGATCTCCATGACAACCTCTCTCGTCCGGCGCACCAGCGCCGCGCTCGCCGCCGCTGGCGTCACGCTGTTTGCCGCCGGGTCGGCGTCTGCCACTGACTGCACGGTCAATGTGCTGTCGGCCTATCAGGTGGCGGTGCAACGTGGGTGGCAGTTCAGCTGCGGCTTGTACGAGGGCGGCATCGCCCATGCCGGCGTCAAGCGCAGCTTCGTCACCTACCCTCCGGACAAGATCGGCTGCGCCTTCACGACGCCCATCGTGTGGACCAGCGACCATGTTGGACGAGCCCATCTCTTCAAGAGTGGCTCGGGTGCGCCGCCGGATCTGAAGAACGGCTGGCGCGTGGCGTCGACTGAAGTCAGCGGTGTGCAGTGGTCGAACTCGACCCACAGCTCGCAAGCGCGTGTGCAGTTCGCGGCCAAGGGTGACCAGCCCGGCAAGACCTACAACGCACGCCTGTCCAAACTCGTGCTGCGCAAGGACGGTGGGTCATGCGCCAAAGCCATCGACGAGGCCTTCTGATGGCCGACCTGCGCCGAAACCTGCGACGCCACCGACGTCTGCCGTGTTGGCTGGCCGCGGCCTTGTTCGCGACAGCCGGCCTGGCCCAGGCCACCGACTGCACGGTCAACACCTTTGATGCCTACCAGACCGCGAAACTGCGCGGCTGGACCTTCTGGTGCATCGGTGGCGTGGGCGTGACGGGCGATTTCGTCCTCTATCCAGGGCAGAACATCGGTTGTGCCTTTCGCACCGCGCCGGTCCCGTCCGCGGGCAACGGCGATGCACAGTTCTTCGAAACGAATACAACAGGCGATCACTTCAAGAACAGCTGGAAGTTGAAGGCTTTCGAGTTCTCGGGCGCGCAGTGGCAGCCCTTCGATCATGGCAAGGCACGCGTCATGGGGCGGGCGATGGGCATGCATCAGTTCAACAAGACCTACAACTTTCGCCTCAGCAAACTGGTGTTGACGAAGAGTGGTGGGCAGTGCACGAACGCGATCGATGAAGCCTTCTGAATACGCGGCAAGAAGTCGGTGGCGCGGTCAGGGCTGGCGCGGGTGCGCGTGTCGTCGTCTCGGATCTCGACGAAGCCGGCAGCTTCGAGACGGTCAAGCAGACCGGCGCCGTTCACCCCATGCCGCGACCGTCGCCGCTGACCTGCGCACCCCATTTGCGGCTGTCGGCGGCTTCGCTCCAGATGGCGATCGCCGCCAAAGTGGCGATGTAGGCGGCGCCGATCCCCAGCACCACCTCGCCGCCGACGGGGCCGACATCGGCGCGCCGGAAGAACATGTCGAGCGAGTCCAGCGGCACCGGGTGCACCAGCAGCTTGCCGGTGAAGGCCGAGCCCTGGATGGCGACGATCCACAGGTAGTTGCGGCGGATGCGGCGGCCGAGCGCGGTCAAGAACGAGACATGGTGGTGTGGCCGCTCGTAGTCGGTCGCCAGCGTGCGACGCCAGTCGTGTGCCGTGGTGACGGTGCCGTCAAGCAGTGGCACATAGAAGTTGCGCTCGATCCAGCGGCAGCGTGCGCGCCAGACGTTGAAATAGCGGTAGCGCCGTGTCTCCAGCATCAGAAAGAGCAGGATCAGCGTGCCCACCAGCAGCAACGGCAGCGGCGAAGCTTGCGGCGACGAGAACGAGATCGACAGCGCCACGCCGAGCGTCACCACCGACCAGTTGGTCGTTGTGTCCAGTCGCGTACGCCAGGTGGTGGAGCGGTACACCTCGCCGCGGTAGAGGTGGGCAATGGCGCCGATGTCGGCCGTCGTGAACGGGCGTGGGCCGGTGTCGTCGTCGCTCGTCATTCGGTCACCGCACCGTGTGCCGCATGCCAGTCGGCAAGGGATTCGGCAGGGTAGCGCTCGGCGCGCGCGTCACCGGGTCGGCCCTCCACTTCCACCCAGTCCGGCTTGGAACTCAGCATCATGTGCACATGCGCTGGTGGCGGCGGCAGCGGCGTGTCGATCGCGCTCGCGAACGGGTGCACCAGGTCGGGCCAGCGCGGGTCCGCGACCCAAAGCGCACTTGCGCAGCGACCGCAGAAATGGCGCAGCGCGGGGCTGGTGCGACCGTCGTCGAGCGTGGCCGAGTAGCGGCGCAGCGCCCGCCTGCCCTTGACCACGAGCGTGGTGGCGTGCGCGCCGAGGTTGATGGCGAATCCGCCGCCGCCCGCGGTCTTGCGGCAGATGCTGCAATAGCAGCGCAGATAGGGCCAGGGCGCGTAGAGATCGACCGTGAAGCGCACGGCCTGGCAGTGGCACGAACCTTCGACCAGCATGGGCATCTCCGGGGCGGCAACGGACGCTCCAGTCTATGCCCGCGGGGCCCGGGTTTCGTTGCGCACCACCAGCACCAGGCCGGCCAGCACGGCCAGCAGACCGAGGCCGGCGAGCAGGCCAGGGCGTTCGCCGACCACGACCACCGCGAGCGCAAACGCCGTCATCGGTTCGGCCAGTGCGAGTGACACCGCGGTCGCGGCAGGGATGTGGCGCAGCGCCTGGCTGAAGCACAGATAGGCGACACCGGTGGCGGCGAAGCCGAGCCAGACCAGCACGGCCAGGATGCGCCCGAACTCGGCCGTCGTGGCCGCCACGGGCCAGCCGCCGGGGCCGCTGAGGATCCAGGCGAGTGGCACCGCCAGCACAGCGGCGGTGATGAAGACCATGCCGGTGACGAGGGCCGTGCTCGCGCGCGTGACGAGGTGCTGGTTGATCGTCGCGTAGACCGCATAGGACAGTCCGGCGAGCAGGCACAGCCCGGTCCCGGTGACGCTGAAGGGCGGCGCGCCGCCGGCCTCGCCAGCGCCGACCACCATGAGCACGCCACCCGCCACCGCCATCAGGGTTCCGGTCCACCAGGCGCCGCTCGGTGCGCGCGAACCCAGACCTGCCTGCAACAGCCCGGACCAGATCGGGCCGCTGCCGAGCGTGATGGCGGTGCCGACCGCGATGCCGCTGGCGCGCACGCCGGCAAAGAACGCGAGGTTGTAGACCGCCACGCACAGCGCAGCGCCTGCGATGGCCGGCCAGGGCAAGGAGCCGAGCGCGGACCGACCCGGCGCGCGGGGTTCTCGCAGCGCAAGCAGGACGACGAAGAAGAGCCCGGCCAGTGCCAGCCGCCAGGCGCCGATCCACAGCGGCGACAGGCCTCCGGGCGCCAGGCTCTGGGCCGTGCCCGTGGTGCCCCACAGCATGGCTGCCGCCAGCACCAGGAACACGCCGCGCACGCTTGAGGTCTGCATGGCGCCGATCATCGGTGGCGCAGCGGGCGTCGAATGTCGAGAGGCTCGCGAAGTTCAGCGCCGGCGCAGCGCGAGGCCGAGCGCGCTTGCGCTCGAGTCGTGTCCATGCGCCGCCTCAGGCCTGCAGCATCAGGCGTGGGCGTGCCTGCTGCGCGCTGGGCGTGGCCACGCACTCGAGCATCATCAGGGCCAGGCGGCGCAAGGCCTCCCAGGGCTCTTGCGGCCAGTCCGGGTGGTGCAGGCCCTTGACCAGCCCGTCGCAGACGGCGGCCGCCTCGACCAGATGGGCCAGGTCGTTCGTCGTCAGCAAGGGCGCCACACGCTCGAACAGGCGCTCCTTGGCGCCCCAGACACGGGCCTCGCGCAGCGCCAGTGGCAGCGGCTTGCCGCTGTCGAGCGCGCCGCGCACCCGGTGCAGGGCCTGGATGTCGGAGGCCAGCGTCCAGTGCACCAGCACCGCCGCCTCGCCCTCGGCACGCAGCCCGGCCAGCATGCGCAGTGCGCGCTGCACCTGGCCGGCGAGCACGGCCTCGCCGAGCTTGAAGACGTCGTAGCGGGCGACGTTGAGGACGGCCGTCTCGACTTGCTCGAAGCTGAGTTCTCCGGTCGGGTAGAGCAAGGCCAGCTTCTGCAGTTCCTGGTGCGCCGCGAGCAGATTGCCTTCGACTCGGTCGGCGAAGAAGGACAAGGTCTGGCGGCCGGCCTCGCCGGCGGCCAGCTGCTGGCCCTGGGCCGCCAGGCGCTGCGCGATCCAGGCCGGCAGCGCGCGCCGTTCGATCGGGTCCACGCGCACCATCAGGCCGGCGCCGTCGAGGGCATTGAACCAGGCGCTGCGCAGCTGCTGGCCGTCCAGGCGTGGCAGCTGCACGATGGTCAGGACATCGTCGGCCAATGTCTCGCAGTAGCGCTGCAGCGCGACCGAGCCCTCCTTCCCGGGCTTGCCGCCAGGGATCCGGATTTCGATCAGCTGGCGCTCGGCGAACAGGCTCAGCGCCTGCGCCGCGCCGAGCACCGCGCTCCAGTCGAAATGGGCGCCGCTGACGGCGAACACCTTGCGCTCGCCGAACCCGGCGTCGCGCGCATGGGAGCGGATCAGGTCGGCCGCCTCCTGGGCCAGCAGCGGCTCGTCGCCGAACACGGTGTAGAGCGGCTTCAACCCGCGGCGAAGGTGGGCGTCGAGCTGGTCCGGCTTGATCTGCATGCGGGTTGCGGCTCAGAGCCGGATCGTCGCCAGACGGCGCAGGATCTGCGCGACCACGTCCGACTGCATTTCCAGGAACAGCTGCGCCTCCTCATCCTCCTTGGCGAGCGCGGCAGTCTCGCTGTAGCTGAGGTCGCGCGTCAGGCGCAGCGTGACCGGGGCCATCAGCGCGCGACCGGCCGGCGTGTCGGCACGCGCGCTGAAGGTCAGGCTGAGCTGGATCTCGCGCACCTGGCCAACCGCCGTCGACGCAACGACCGTGCGCCCGCGCACGTCGGCCAGGGCCTGGAGCACGACGTCGGCCGTCGATGCCTGGTCCGGAATGATCACCGAGTCGGCGAGCGTGCGCCGGAACTCTGCTTCGAGGGTCGAGCCGCTGGCAAAGCCGCTCAGCCCGAGCCGCGCAAAGGGCAGTTCGGCCGGCCGGCGCAACTGGAATCCGCAGCCGGCCAGGCCGAACCCGGCGAGCAGGACGAGTGCGTGCCGGCGAGTGCGCATCAGACCACGACGTTGACGAGCCGGCCCGGCACGATCACGACCTTCTTGACGGGCTTGCCGTCCATGAACCGGATGCAGTCGGGGTGGGCGAGCGCAGACTGTTCGATCAATGCCTTGCTGGCGTCGGCCGGAACACGCAAGCTGCCGCGCAACTTGCCGGCGACCTGGAGCACGAGTTCGATCTCGCTTTGCACCAGCGCAGCGTCGTCGACCTTGGGCCACGGCGTGTCGATCAGTTCGCCGCGCGTGCTCGCGTACCCGAGCGACTGCCACAGGCCGTGCGCAATGTGCGGCGCGGCCGGATAGAGCGCGCGCAGCAGGATGCCGAACGACTCGCGCAAGACGGCCGCGTCGGCGTTCGCTTGCATCGACGACGCCGTCTGTGCCACGCCGTCGCCGAGCTTGGCGTCCTCGATCGCGTTGAGCATCTTCATGGTGCCCGACACCACCGTGTTGTATTGCAGCCGGTCGTAGTCGTGCGTGACCTGGCGCAGCAGCGTATGGATCTGGAAACGCAGATCGGCAGCGGCCTCGCTGCAGCCGTCGAAGGCGCTGCCGGCGTCGCGCAGTGTTTCGGCATGGCGGGCGCCGAAAGACCACAGGCGCTTCAGGTAGCGAAACGCGCCCTCGGCACCGGAGTCGGACCAGGCTGCGCTCTGGTCGGGCGGGCCGGCGAACATCACGAACAGGCGCGCGGTGTCGGCACCGAAACGCGCGATGATGTCGCGCGGCTCGACGACGTTGTTCTTCGACTTCGACATCTTCTCGATGCCGCCGAGCATCACCGGCAGGCCATCGGCCTTGGCGCTGGCGCCGACCGGGGCGCCCTTGTCGTCGAAGGTGATGTCGACTTCGCTCGGGTAGAACCACCGCTTCTTGCCGGAGCTCTCTTCGCGGAAGAAACACTCGTTGAGCAGCATGCCCTGCGTGAACAGCTTCGTGAAGGGCTCGCCGAACTTGACCAGACCAAGGTCGCGCATGGCCTTGGTCCAGAAGCGCGCATAGAGCAGGTGCAGCACGGCATGCTCGATGCCGCCGATGTACTGGTCCATCGGCATCCAGTAGTCGTTGCGCGCGTCGACCATCGCGCCATCGCTGTCCGGGCAGGCGTAGCGCATGTAGTACCAGGCCGAGTCGACGAAGGTGTCCATCGTGTCGGTCTCGCGCCGTGCCGGCTTGGCGCAATTCGGGCAGGCCACGTTCAGAAAGGACTCGCACTTGTTGAGCGGGTTGCCCGAGCCATCCGGGATCAGGTCCTCGGGCAGCAGCACGGGCAGGTCGGCCTCGGGCACCGGCACGTCACCGCAGTCTGCGCAGTGGATGATCGGAATCGGCGTGCCCCAGTAGCGCTGGCGGCTGATGCCCCAGTCGCGCAGTCGCCAGGTGGTCTTCTTGTCGCCCAGGTCCTTGTCGGCCAGGGCCTTGGCGATGGCGTCGACCGCCGCTTCGTGCTTGAGGCCGCTGAAGATGCCCGAGTTGACCGTGATGCCGCGCGCCTTGTCGGCATACCAGTCCTGCCACGCATCGAAGCTGAACTTCTCGCCGTCGACCGCGATCACCTGCAGGATGTCGATGCCGTACTTCTTGGCGAAAGCGAAGTCGCGTTCGTCGTGTGCGGGCACACCCATCACGGCCCCGTCGCCATAGCCCATCAGCACGTAGTTGCCGACCCAGACCGGCACCGGCTCACCGGTCAGCGGATGGCTGACGGTGAGCCCGGTGTCGCGCCCCTCCTTGTCCCTGAGGGCCAGTTCGGCCTCGGTCGTGCCGCCTTGCTTGCAGGCCTCGATGAAGGCGGCCAGCTCGGGGTCGGACGCCGCGGCGTGCGTGGCGATCGGGTGCTCGGGCGCGACAGCACAGAAGGTCACGCCCCGGATCGTGTCGACGCGTGTGGTGAAGACGTACATGCGCCCGCCCTGGACCAGCTCGCCGTCGGCGCCGCGGATCTCGTGCGGGAACGCGAAGCGCACGCCGCTGCTCTTGCCGATCCAGTGCTCCTGCATCAGGCGCACACGTTCCGGCCAGCCGTCGAGGTAGTCCTTGTGCGCCGGGTCGGTGACGCCGGCCAGCAGTTCGTCTGCGTATTGCGTGATGGCCAGGTAGTAGCCCGGGATCTCGCGTTTTTCCACGAGGGCATTGCTGCGCCAGCCGCGGCCGTCGATGACCTGCTCGTTGGCGAGCACGGTCTGGTCGACCGGGTCCCAGTTGACGACCTGGGTCTTGCGGTAGGCGATGCCCTTTTCCAGCATCTTCAGGAAGAACCACTGGTTCCAGCGGTAGTAGCTGGGGTCGCAGGTGGCGACCTCGCGCGACCAGTCGATGGCCAGGCCGAGCGGGCGCATCTGCGCCTTCATGTCGGCGATGTTGGCGCGCGTCCATTGCGCCGGCGGCACGTTGTTGTCCATGGCGGCGTTCTCGGCCGGCAGGCCGAAGGCGTCCCAGCCCATCGGCATCAGGACATTCATGCCCTTCATGCGCAGATGGCGCGCCATCATGTCGTTGATGGTGTAGTTGCGCACATGCCCCATGTGCAGCTTGCCGCTCGGGTAGGGCAGCATCGAACAGGCGTAGAACTTGGGCCGCGTCGTGTCCTCGCCGACACGGTAGGCGTCGAGCCCCTCCCAGTGCGCCTGTGCGGCCGACTCGACCTCGGCGGGCATGTACTTTTCGTTCATGCCGCGATTGTAGGTTTGGCGGGCGCGTCTAGCGTTCTTCGCCGGCCGCTCGGGTTTCGGTGATGAAGCCGATGCGCGTCAGCCCGGCCTCCTGGACCAGGCCGATGAGCTCGGCCACGCGCCCATAGGGCACGGTCTGGTCGGCGCGCAACTGGACTTCGGTCCCGGCGTCGCGCGCCGCCGCCTCCCGGATCCGGGCCGTCAACGTCGCCGCGTCGACCCTCTGTTCGCCCACGAACAGCTGCCCTTGCGAATCGACCGCGAGTGCGATGAAGGTCGGTGCGTCGCTCGGACGGGCGCCATCGGTGCGTGGCAGGTCGAGCTTGAGGCTGCTGCTCATCAAGGGTGCGGTGATGATGAAGATCACCAGGAGCACGAGCATCACGTCGATCAGCGGCGTCATGTTGATGTCGCTCATCGGCCGCGACATGGCGGCACGCTCGAGGCGGCCGAAGCTCACCGGGGCTCCTCGCCGGCCTCGGCGGCCGAACCGAGTGCCCATGCGCGCAGGTCATGGGCGAATCCCTCGAGCTCGGCCTCGTTGGCCGCCACCCACTTGCCGTACACGTTGTAGGCCAGGACCGCAGGAATGGCCACTGCCAGCCCGGCGGCGGTCATGATGAGCGCCTCGCCGACCGGCCCTGCGACCTTGTCGATCGTCACGCTGCCGGCGCTGGCGATGCTGGCCAGCGCGTGATAGATGCCCCAGACCGTGCCGAACAGACCGACAAAGGGCGCCGTGGCGCCGACCGACGCGAGCAGGGTCTGGCCGAACTGCAGGTGCGCCAGGCCCCGGTGCAGGGCGTTGCGCAGCCGCCGCGTCAATTGGGTGTCGACCGGACCGGTGCCCTGCAGCGTGTCGCGCCGGGTCTGGGCGCAGGCGGCGTCGAGCAAGGGCAGCAGCAGGTGTTCGCGGTCGAGCAGGCCCAGCACGCGCCGCCCGTCGGCGACCGATTCCGCCTCCCAGAACGCAGGCACCCCGCGCGCGATGTCGTGCGCGGCGCGCCTGAGGACCCAGACCTTCCAGAACACGACGACCCAGACCGAGATCGACATCAGCAGCAGCGCGGTGGCGACTGCGCGGCCGATGCCGTCGGTCTCGTTCCAGAAGGCGAGCAGCCCGTTCACGTCAGGTTGAGCACGTCGTCCATGCCGTACAACCCGGCGGGGCGGGCCATCAGGAAGCGCGCAGCGCGCAGACTCCCCTGCGCGTAGCCCTGCCGGCTCGATGCCTTGTGGCTGATCTCGATGCGCTCGCCGGTCCCGGCGAACAGCACGGTGTGGTCGCCGACGATGTCGCCGCCGCGGATGCTGGCGAACCCGATCGACGACGGGTCGCGCGCACCGGTGTGGCCCTCGCGCGCGTAGACGGCGCAGTCCTTCAGCTCGCGGCCCAGCGCGTGGGCCAGCGTCTCGCCCATGGCCAATGCGGTGCCGCTCGGGGCGTCGACCTTGTGCCGGTGGTGGGCCTCGATGACCTCGATGTCGTAGCCGGTGGCCAACGCACGGGCGGCCATGTCGAGCAGCTTGAGCACGACATTGACGCCGACACTCATGTTCGGTGCGAACACGATGCCGATGTCACGTGCGGCATCGGCGATCGCGGCCTTGCCGGCTGCATCGAAGCCGGTCGTTCCGATGACATGGCGCACGCCGAGTTCACGGCACAAGGCCAGATGCTCGAGCGTGCCCTCGGGGCGCGTGAAGTCGATCAGCACATCGATGCCGGTGAGCGCGGCCCGCACATCGCCCGTGATGGTCACGCCGCTGGACTTGCCGAGAAAGGCTGCCGCGTCCTGCCCGACGGCGCTGCTGCCGGCCATGTCGAGCGCACCGGCGAGTTGAAGATCGTCGCTGGCCAGCACGGCCTCGATCAGCATCTGCCCCATGCGCCCGCCGGCGCCGGCGATTGCGGTCTTCATGCGGTCCGGCTCAGCTCGCGGCTTCCAGAGGCGGGTAGTCGCGTGCCGGGCCGCTGGGCTCGGTGGCGCCAGAGGGCTTGGGCGGCGGCAGTGGCAAGGCCTTGCGCTGCTCCTCGGTCAGTTCGAGCACGCGCGGCGTGAAGGTCTTGCCGCCGTCCTTCGTGATCGCCGCGATGAACTCGTGCTCCGAGGGTAGATCCGGGGCGTCGATGCTGACCATGGCGTTGTCCTTGAAGTGGACGACGACGGTTCTCGACTGCGGCTCGGTGCCCGGGCGACGAATCGTGAACGGGTAATCCCAGCGATCGGCATGGAAGATGTCGGTCACGAGCGGCGTGCCCAGCACGTCGCTGACCTGCAGACGGGTCATGCCCGGGCGCACGCGGGCGAGCTGCTCCTTGGTCACGACATTGCCCTGGACGATGTCCATCCGATAGGGCGTCAGCAGACCGAACAGCTTGCCCGACGCCGACGTCGGGCCGGCGCACGCGGCAAGACCGAGACAGAGCGCCGTGGCGCAGGGAATCAACAGGGGTCGGAGCATGGGATTGGGTTTCCGGGCCGCGGCAGCGCTTGGGCTGCTGGCTATGATCGGTTCATTCTAGCGGGCCGCCGCCCGCCTCGTCGCCAGGAGTGGACCCCGCATGACACAAGCCGATGAGCTCAAGAGCAGCGGCCTCAAGGCCACGCTGCCGCGCCTGAAGATCCTGGACGTGTTCCAGCAGTCCGAACTGCGCCACCTGACGGCGGAAGATGTGTACAAGGCCTTGCTCGGCGAGGGCGCCGACATCGGCCTCGCGACGGTCTACCGTGTGCTGATGCAGTTCGAGCAGGCCGGGCTCCTGCGACGCAACAACTTCGAGTCCGGCAAGGCGGTGTTCGAGCTCGACGGCGGCAAGCACCACGACCATCTGGTCTGCCTGGACTGCGGCCGGGTGGTCGAGTTCTTCGACCCCGAAATCGAAGAGCGCCAGCGCCAGGTGGCCACGACACGGGGCTTTCGGCTGCAAGAGCATGCCCTAGCGCTGTATGCGAACTGCACGACCAAGGACTGCGAGCACCGCGACAAGTGAAGCCCCGGGTCCGATCGACCCGGCTCAGGACTCGGGGTTCTCGCGCTCCATCGCGCGCTGGTGGCGCGCGACGAATTCCTGATAGGTGTCGATTCCGCGCAGCTGCAGCACGGTGTTGCGCACCGCAGCCTCCACCAGCACCGCCAGGTTGCGCCCGGCATCGACCGCGATCACGACCTTGCGCACCGGGATGTCGAGGATCTCCTCGTACAGCGGCTCGTAGGGCAGGCGCTCGAAGTCGCGCTCCATCGTCTCCTTGCGCACCAGATGCACGATGAGTTTCAGGCGCATCTTGCGGCGCACCGCGGTCTCGCCAAAGATCGCCTTGATGTCGAGCAGGCCGATGCCGCGCACCTCGAGCAGGTTCATCAGCAGCTCGGGGCAACGGCCTTCGAGCGTGGTCTGCGAGATGCGGTAGATGTCGACCGCGTCGTCCGCCACCAGGCCGTGGCCATGCGAGATGAGTTCGAGCCCGAGTTCGCTCTTGCCCAGACCCGATTCGCCGGTCAGCAGGACGCCCAGGCCGAGGATGTCCATGAACACGCCATGGCGGGTCGTGCGGTCGGCGAACAGGTGGGCCAGATAGCCGCGCACGACGTCGATCACATGGCCTGCCGACTCGGCGGTGACGAAGAGCGGGATCTCGGCGCGGTCGCACAGTGCCACCAGACGATCGGGCGGCGCCTGCCCGTCCGCCACGATGAGGACCGGCGGCTCGAGCGTCACGATGCGCGATATGCGCCGTTCCTGGTCTTCGGGCGCGGACGCCTGCAGGTAGGCGACCTCGCGGACGCCCACGATCTGGACCCGATAGGGGTGGATGTAGTTCAGGTAGCCGACCAGGTCGGCAGCCGAGTGCGCGTCGCGCACGGCGGCTTCGTCGAATGGCCGCTCGGGGTGGGCGTGGCCTGCGACCCATTGCCAACGCAGCGCGGTGCGGTGCTGCTCGAACAGCGCTTCGGCACTGATCGAGATCGGCTTCATGCCGCGCGACCTGTCCCGCGCTTGATCAGGCGACCGATTTGAGCGGCTCCCAGTCCGAGATCAGCTTGTGCACGTCGGCCGACTCGGGCGCGCTCTTGAGGCGCTCGCGCAGCTCTCGATCGGACAGCATCTCGGCGATCTCCGAAAGAATCTCCAGGTGACGCTGGGTCGCGGCTTCCGGAACCAGCAGGAAGATCAGCAGCAACACGGCCTCGTCATCGGGCGCGTCGAACGGAATCGGTTGCTGGACCCGCAGCACCGCCGCGAGTGGATTCTTGAGGCCCTTGATGCGACCGTGCGGA
This sequence comes from uncultured beta proteobacterium, assembly GCA_963706655.1. Classification (GTDB taxonomy): domain Bacteria; phylum Pseudomonadota; class Gammaproteobacteria; order Burkholderiales; family Burkholderiaceae_C; genus Rubrivivax. Next base: position 112,807 of record CAVPNN010000014.1, on the reverse strand, counting down.
ATGGCCACCCCGTGGCCCAGCCCGGTCGAGCCGAGGCGCTCACGCGCAAACAGGTTGTCGGTGACGACGCTGCGCGCGATCGCGTGCTGGTTCTCGAACAGCAAGCCGGCGTGTTCAAACACGCGCTTCTTGCTCGATGCGTCGACGTTCACCAGGACGTTGGGGTCCGGCAGGATGGCGGCAAGACGATTCATGCTTGGGCAGTCCGTTCGCGAAAGACGTCTTGCAAATGGCGTCAGCACGAAGCATTGTTACAAACAGGTGAATTATAGGAAGTCGACGCCAGGCCTGTGTGCACAGCAGCATCGAAGTGGGGGGTTGTAGCGCTGCAGCGCAGCCTGAGGGCAACAGTCCGAACAATTAAATGCGAAGCGGCCCGCAGGGGGCCGCTGGGGATCTGGCATGAAGTGAAGGTCAGGCGCTCATGACAGCTCGGCGCCCATCCGCTTGACGGTCTCGTGACCGTGGTCCTGGATCTTTTCCTTGTGGCGGCGAACCTGACGGTCCAGCTTGTCCATCAGCTGGTCGATCGCGGCGTACAGATCTTCATGTGACTGTTCGATGAAGATGTCACGACCTTTCACATGCAGGGTCACTTCGGCCTTCTGACGGCGCTCCTTCTCTTTCAGTTTTTCGACGGTCAGCAGTACGGTGACGTCGACCACTTGATCAAAATGCCGCGTCACCTTTTCGATCTTAGTTAGTACGTACTCTCGAAGCGCGGGCGTCACGTCGAGATGGTGTCCACTGATCGTCAGATTCATCAGGGCTTCCTTTCACATCGGGTGGGGTGGGGATGTCGATCTGGTTGTAAGCCATTTCGACAGAACCAGTGTGCGCCCGATCGCCGGGCCTGACAAGCACGGTGCCCCGAGGCCGGGGTGCTCGAGTCGTTAGACTCGGGGCATGCGAATCGACTTTGTATCCGACGTGTCGTGCCCCTGGTGCGCGGTCGGCTTGAACGGCCTGGAACGGGCCCTGGAACGGCTGGGAGAGGCGATTCCGGTGGAATTGCACTTCCAGCCCTTTGAGCTGAATCCGGCGCTCGGCCCGGAGGGCCGGGACATCCTCGACTACCTGCGCGAGAAGTACGGCATGTCGGCAAGCGACATCGCGGCGACCAAGGCCACGCTGCGCGAGCGTGGCGCGGCCGTCGGCTTCACCTTCGGGGACCGGTCGCGCACCTGGAACACCTTCAATGCGCACCGGCTGCTGCACTGGGCCGGTCTTGAGGGGCGCCAGCGCGAGCTCAAGCATGCCCTGCTCCAGGCCTATCACGGCGAGGGCCGCAACCCGGACGCAGCGGACGTGTTGCTCGACTGCGCCGTGCAAGCCGGCCTGGACGCGCAAGGCGCGCGCGCCGTCATCGAGTCCGATCTGTATGCAGACGAAGTGCGGGCGCAGGAGCAGCATTTCCAGCAGCTGGGCATCCACTCGGTGCCCTCGATCATCGTCGACGGACGTCACCTGATCCAGGGCGGGCAACCCCCTGAACTCTTCGAGCAGGCCTTGCGCCAGATCGCAGCGGAGACCTGAGTGTTCAAGAACCTGAGCCTGTACCGCCTGGGCCCCGCGGGAGCCCCGGCTTTGTCCGAACTTCAAGCCGGCCTCGAGAAGGCGCGATTCCTGCCCTGCTCGCCCACCCAGGCCCTGTCCGTGGGCTGGGTCGCGCCGCGCGGTGACGCCCACGGGCCGCTGGCCGAGGCCGTGGGCGGGCAATGGATCATGGAGCTGCGCTTCGAGCACAAGCTGCTGCCGGCGTCGGTCGTGCGCGACCATGCCGAGTCGCTGGCCCAGCGCATCGAGGCGGAGTCCGGGCGCAAGCCCGGCAAGCGCCAGATGCGCGAGCTCAAGGAGCAGGCCAGCTTCGAGCTATTGCCACAGGCCTTCACGAAGCAGGCGTCGGTCAAGGTCTGGATCGACCCGACGGGCGGCGCGCTGCTGCTCGACGCGGCGAGTCAGGCGCGAATCGACGCCACCCTGACGGCGCTGGTGGACGCAGTGAGCTCGTTGGCGCCGATGGCGGTGCAGTGCGAACAATCACCCGCGGTTGCGATGGCCGAGTGGCTGGGCAGCGGCGAGCCACCGCGCGCATTCAGCGTCGACCGGGACTGCGAGTTGAAGGCGCCGGACGAGAGCCGCGCCGTCGTGCGCTACACGCGCCACACACTCGATCCGGCCGACCTCAAGCGCCATCTGGACAACGGTCTGCTGCCGACCAAGCTGGCGCTGACCTGGAACGACCGTGTCTCGCTCGTCTTGACCGAATCACTGGCCCTCAAGCGCATCGCGCTGCTCGATGTCGTGCTCGAGTCCGGCGCCGGAGCTGCCGATGGCTTCGACACCGATGTGGCGCTGGTCACCGGAGAAGTGCGGCGCATGCTGCCGGACCTGCTCGCTGCACTGGGTGGCGAAGTGGCGCCCGGTCTCGCGCACTGAGCGGCGCCTCAGCGGTACAAGGCCAGTGCGGCCACCCGCTGGTCGATCAGGGCCAGCGCGGCCTGATAGGCCGGCGCGCCGACCCCACCGAAGCGGGCCAGGAACTGCGGCTCCTGCATGAACTCCGCAAGGTCGGACACGTCGGGCATCAATGCGCGCGAGCCGGCACCGGCCGTCAATCCGCGCTGAAGCTGCCTCGGGGAGTTGCTCGCGAAGCTGCCGAACTTCTGTCCGGCCCGGTTGGCGGCCACGTCGGTGAAGCTGAATCCGCTGCCGAAGCGTGAGTCTTCGACTTCCTTGGCCAGGCCCAGGGCGTCGGCAAACGGGCCCCCGGCCTCCATGGCCAGCAGGGCAGACACGACGAAATGCTGCGGAAAGTCGTCGCGGCCGAGCAGCATCACGGCGCGTGGCCTGGGGCGGGGCCAGCCCTGCGCGCCGGGCCACATCGACGCCATCGACTGGCCGTTGACATAGAGCGCCAGCGCGCGCAGCCAGGCACGGTTCTCCTCGGCCGCAGCGGCGTCGTCCGCACTGCGATCGGATGCCAGCTGCGCCAGCCCGGCCATCAGCTCGGTCAGCTCGACCGGCCCGCTGCCACGGCCGACGATCTGCGCCAGGCGCTCGTTGTAGACGCGCAAGCGCTCCAGCTGCTCGGCCGGGATCAGCCGGGCGAGCAACATGGCGGGGGCGTCGGCGCGCCACTGGTAGACGAGGTGAACCTGGTGTGGCCAGATCGTGAACTGGCGAACCATGCGGTGCAGCGGCGGCCCGTCGGTGGGGCCCTCGAGCCAGGCCAGCAACTGCCGCGCGAGCCCCTGCGCCAATGGCGCGGACAAGGACAGGCTGCCGAGCCTGAGCTGTTCGAAGCGCGGCAGGCCGGGCCCATCTGCCAGCGATGCCTGCACGTTGAGCCACAGTGGCAGGTGGGGGACCGGGATGCTGGCGTGCAGATCGAGCCGGTGCTCCTTCAAGGCGAGTGTCGCGGCGCCGCCCAACATGCGGCCCAGATGCGCCGACAAGAGGGTCAGCTCCGGCCCCGACAGGCGCACGACGTACAAGGCACCGGGGCGGGCCCGGCGTGGGTCGTGGCGGCGCAGCAGGCGGTGGCCCTCGGACAGCTCCTGGGCGGTCGCCGCAGGGGCCGGTGGCAGGTCCGGCGTGCCGTCCAGGATCAGCACGGCGCAGGCCAGACCTGCCACCAGCAAGCCGGTCGCCAAACCGGCGATGAAGGCCGGGATCCTTGTGGCCCATCGGCCGGAAGTCTGCATGGCCGCAGTCTGCCACCTCCACTGCGAACCCCGCAGGTGGCCTGACCCGGGTGGGATAATCCGACGAGATCCACCTTCGTGGCACCTTGCCCTTCACTTCCTTGAACGCCGGACCATGCTCAACGTGTTCACGCTGGCCCAAGGCCGGCTGGTACAGCAGGAGATCGACGAAGCCACTGCACTGACCCATGTGCGGCCGGTGTGGGTCGACCTGGAAGCACCGACACCCGACGAGATAGGCTGGATCCGCGACCGCTTCGGGCTCACGATCCCCGACGACGTCGACGACGACGACCTCGAGGAGTCGGCGCGCTTCTACGAAGAAGACAGCGGCGAGCTGCACATCCGCAGCGACTTCCTGATCGAAGGCGACGGCGGCCCCGATAGCACCACCGCGCGCAACGTCCGTGTCGCCTTCATCCTCTTCAAGGACACGCTGTTTTCCGTGCACAGCGAGGACCTGCCGGTGTTTCGCCTGCTGCGCCTGCGCGCGCGGCGCACCCAGGCCCTGGTCGAGGACGCCAAGGACGTGATGCTCAAGCTCTTCGACGCCGACGCGGAGTACTCCGCCGATGCGCTCGAAGGCATCTACGACAAGCTCGAACTGGTCAGCGCGCGCGTGCTCAAGCAGGACGTCGACGACGTCGCGGCCGGCGAGGCGCTGTCGGCGATCGCGCGCGAGGAGGACTTGAACGGGCGCATCCGCCGCAACGTGATGGACACGCGCCGCGCGGTCAGCTTCATGATGCGCAGCCGCATGCTCAACGCCGAGCAGTTCGAGGAGGCGCGCCAGATCATGCGCGACATCGATTCGCTCGACTCGCACACCGCCTTCCTGTTCGACAAGATCAACTTCCTGATGGACGCCACCGTCGGCTTCATCAACATCAACCAGAACAAGGTCATCAAGCTGTTCTCGGTGGCCAGCGTCGCGCTGCTGCCACCGACGCTGATCGCCAGCATCTACGGCATGAACTTCAAGGTCATGCCGGAGCTGGAATGGGTCGCGGGCTATCCGTTTGCGCTGGGCCTGATGGTGCTGTCGGTGGCCACGCCGATCCTGTACTTCCGGCGCAAGGGCTGGCTGCGCTGATCCGGCGCGGTCAACGACTCGCGCGGCGCCGCAGCCAGCGCATCAGCGTGCCGATCAGCGGCAGCTTCTGGTACAGCTCCTCGGCCGCGTCCCAGTAGTCGCGGTGCAGCACGATGCGCCCGTCGCCATCGAATCGCAGGTGCGAGCCGCCGCGGATGCACTGCTCGCCCGCGACCAGGCGCTTCATGCGGAATCGGAAGTCCCAGACCAGGAAACACTGGTCACCCTGCGCGATGGCTTCGCAGATCTCGAAGCGGGGCTCGTGCAGCGACTCGAACATGTGGGCAAAGATGCGCTGGATCGCCGGCACGCCAGTGACCTCGTTGAACGGGTCCTTGAACTGCGCCTGCGCTGCGTAGAGGTCGCTCATGCGCGCCACGTCGCCGGGCCTCAGGCGCTCGAAGAAGTGAATCACGCCCTGCACGCGGGGGTCGGCGTGGGTCATGACGGCCCGATCGATCGCCGCACGGCGGCGAAATAGGGCCCATAGGCCAGCAGCCGCAAGGCCTTCAGCCACAGCGTGAAGCGCTTCGGGAAATGGATCTCGAAGTGCCCACGCTCCCAGCCGCGGATCATTTCCAGGGCGGCGACTTCGGGGCTGATGAGGGCCGGCATGTGGAAGTCATTCTGCGCCGTCAGCGGGGTCTCGACGAAGCCCGGGTTGATCACCGACACGCCCAGGCCGCGCGGGTGCAGGTCCAGGTACAGGGTCTCGGCCAGATTGATCAGCGCCGCCTTGGTCGGCCCGTAGGCCAGCGACTGCGGCAGCCCGCGATAGCCGGCCACGCTGGAGACCAGGCTCAGGTGCCCCTGGCCCTGGCGCAGCAGCTGCGGCAGCACCGCGTCGAGCATGACCAGCGCGCCGACGTAGTTCACCTGCTGGTGGCGGATCGCCACGTCGAGGTCGAATTCGGTCGCGCGCAAGGCGGTGTAGGTGCCGGCGGCATAGACGGCCAGGTCGATGCGGCCGTGGCGCGCGACGATGCCCTGTGCCGCGGTGTGCATCGCCTCCCGGTCGGTGGCGTCGAGGGCGATGGCCGCGCTGCCGGGGTGGTCGGCGACGAAGCTGTCCAGCGCCGCCTGCGTGCGCGCCGACACCACCACGGTGGCGCCCAGCGCGTGCAGGCGTTCCGCCGTCGCGCGCCCGATGCCGGTGGACGCGCCCACCAGCCAGACGACGCGTCCCTTCCAGTCCGTGATCTTCGGGTTCAAGGCCATGCCGTCTCCCGCCTCATGGTTTGGTGAACGACAGCGTGACTTCGCCCAGCGCGATGCCGAACTTGCTCATCGCCGCCTTGTTCAACATCACGCGCTCGTCCACCAGGTACATCCAGTCGTCGAACTGCACCTCCCAGACCTTGCCGTCGACCGGCAGCGCCAGCGTGTAGCGCCAGTTCAGCGCGTTGCCGGCGGCCACGCCCCGGGCCACGCCGATGACGTCGTCGGCACGTCCCTCGTAGCGCCCGCCGCCGAGGTCGGTCAGGCGCCAGACGCGGGTCTCGACCGTGCCGTCGCTGTAGGTGAAGCGCTCGTCGAGCACGCCCTGGTTGCCGGTCCAGCTGCCGGTCATCGCCACCGTGAAGCGGCGCACGACCTTGCCCGAGCGGTCGGTGAACAGGCCGTGCGCGGTCAGCGGGCCGTTGAAGTAGGTCTTCAGGTCGAGCTGCGGGCGCTCGGTGGCGTAGTCGGCCGGCGTCGGCGCGGCGCAGCCGGCGAGCAGCGCGGCGCTCGCCAGCACGGCCAAACGGCGGTTCAGTTGGTTCAGTCGGTTCATTCGGAGCGGTCCTCGTCGGTTCGGATCCACAGCCGCCAGAGCAGGGCGGCGGCGATCAGCTTGAGGGCGCACGGCAGCAGCCCGTACGCCAGGGACAGGGCCTGCAGCCCGTCGGTGTCGACGCCGCCGGGCGTGTAGCCGAAGGCGGCGAGCAGCGGCAGCGCCACGCCCGCGGCCAGCGCCAGGTTGAGCTTGGTCGCGAAGTTCCACCAGCCGAAGTACGCGCCTTCGAGGCGCCCAGCCGTGGCCGGCGCGCTGGATCAGGCCGGCGAGCATTGCGCCGGGCAGCGTCAGGTCGGCGCCCAGTGCCACGCCGCTGGCCACGCAGATCACCACGTAGGCCGTGACGTCGCCGGCCGACAGCGCGGCGGCCCAGACGAACGCGGCGATGGCCAGTGCCATGCCGGCCAGCCAGGTGCGCGCCAGCCCGAAGCGCGCCACCGCGCGCACCCACATCGGCATCGACAGCGCGCCGGCGGCGAAGTAGCTGGCCAGGAACAGCGGCTCGAAGGCGCCGGCCTGCAGGCGGTCACGGATGAAGAAGAGGACCAGCGTGGCCGGCACCGCGCTGGCGATGCCGTTGACCAGGTAGATGGCGAGCAGGCGCCGGAACGCTGGCGTGGCGAGCGGCGCGCGCCACGACAGCGCGCGCGTCTGAGGTTCGCGCACCGGCCGCGGCGCGCGGTGCAGCAGGGCCACGCCAAAGGCCAGCAGGATCGCGAAGCTGATCGTCGCCGCGCCCAGGCCGGCGACCGACGGCAGCACGCTGGCCACCAGCACACCGACCAGCGCCAGCGCCTCGCGCCACGACACGATGCGCGCGCGCTGCGGCGCGTCTCCGCCCAGCCGCGCGCCCCAGGCCTGGTGCAGCACGCTGAGCACGCTGAAGCTCAGGTAGGTCACGGCCAGCAGCACACCGCACCAGACCAGCAAGGCGCCGGTGCCCTGCACGGGTGGAAAGAACAGGCCGCGAAAGCCGAGCGCCAGGACCATCGCGGCGGCCACGGCCACCGCCAGCACGCGTTGCGGCGAATGGTCGAACCAGCGGTCGGCCCAGGCGCCGATCCACGGGTCGGCGAAGGCGTCGAGCAGCCGCGCCCCGAGCAGCAGGGCGCCCAGCGCCGCCAGCGGGATGCCGAAGGCGGTGGCGTAGTGATTGGGCAGGATCACGTACAGCGGCAGCGCGACGAAGGCCAGCGGCAGGCCGAGGCCGCCGTAGCTCAGCCCGTCCTGCCAGCCGCCGCGCCACGCCTGCGCCGCGAAGGTGGTGCTCGCGGTCATCGTGGGGACGCCAGGCCGAGCAACCGTGCGCGCAGGTCTGGCTCCGAACTCTGCGGGGACAGCCAGATGCCGAAGAACAGCCGCGCGAAGACGGCGTCGCGCAGATCGCCCCGCAGCTTGCCGTTGAAGTAGAAGCGTGCGCCTTCACCGGGCAGCAGCACGCCGGTCAGGCGGTCGCCGGCGCCGACGTCCGGGAACAGTCGCGCCATCGCGTCCTGCCATTGCGTGGCCGTGTCGGCGGGGATGTCCTGCTGGCGCTGCATCTCCACCAGCGAGCGCTCGGCGATCCGGCGGCCGACGAGGGCCCGCGCGTAGTCGAGTTCGAGGGCCAGCGCTTGGCGCGACCAGTCCTGCGGGTTCACCGGCCCAGCCGACCACAGCCGCGCGTCGTAGACGTGCAGGCCGAAGAAGCGCAGGCGAGCGCTGCCTTGCAGCGAGGCCTGCGGCAGCGCCGCGGCCACCTCGGGTGGCACGGCCGGCTGCGCGAACGCCGCGCCGCAGGCCCACAGCGCGCCGGCAGCCAACAGCGCGCGCCGCTCAGCGTCGGCGCAGCGTGAACTGGACGACATCGGTGTTGCCGGTGGCGAAGGCGGCCTCGCAATAGGCGAGGTAGAACTCCCAGGTGCGCATGAAGCGCGTGTCGAAGCCGAGCCGACGAACCTGGGCATCACGGTCGAGGAAGGCGGCGCGCCAGCGGCGCAGCGTCTCGGCGTAGTCGGCGCCGAAGTGGAACTGGTTGATCACCTCCAGACCGGCACGTTCGGCCTCGGCGCGGAAGGCCGATGGGCTGGGCAGCAGGCCACCCGGGAAGATGTACTGCTGGATGAAGTCGGTCGAGCGCACGTAACGATCGAACAGGTCGTCGCGGATCGTGATCGACTGGATGCAGGCGCGGCCACCCGGCTTGAGGCGGTGGCGCAGCGTGGCGAAGTAGCCGCTCCAGTACTCGCGGCCGACGGCCTCGAACATCTCGATCGAGGCGATGGCGTCGAACGGTTCGTCAGGGATGTCCCGGTAGTCCTGCAAGCGCAGGTCGATCCGGTCGGCAAGCCCCTGGCGCTGCATGCGCTCCTGCGCGAAGGCGAGCTGCTCGTCGGACAGCGTGACGCCGACGACGCGGGCGCCGAAGTCGCGCCCGGCGACTTCCGCCAGCGCGCCCCAGCCGCAGCCGATCTCCAGCAGCCGCTGGCCCGGCTGCAGGCCGCACTCGCGCAGGGCGCGGCTGCACCTTGGCCTGCTGCGCCTGGGCCATCGGGCGGCCGAGGTCGCCCTCGAACAGCGCGCTCGAGTAGTTCATCGTCTCGTCCAGCCACAGACGATAGAAGGGGTTGCCGATGTCGTAGTGGGCGTGGATGTTCTTGCGGCTGCCCTGGCGCGAGTTGCGGTTCAGCAGATGGCGCACGCGGTCGAGCAGCGAGCCCCACCAGGTGCCATAGATCGCGGCGGTCATCGCGTCGCGGTTGGCGATGCACAGTTCGAGCAGGGCGACCAGGTCGGGGCTGGTCCAGTGGCCCTCGATGAAACTTTCGGCGAAGCCGATGTCACCGCGCCGCAAGATGGCCTGGCAGACGCGCCAGTCGAGCAGCCGCAAGGCAGCCTGCGGCTCGCCGTTGCGGCGCTCGCCGAAGTGCGCCTGGTTCCCGTCGGGCAACTGCAGTTCGAGTGAGCCCACGCGCAGCGACGCCAGCAGGCGCAGCAACGTACGCGCGGCGCGCGGTGTTCGCGCCGGCAGCGTCAGGGGGGAGTGGATCGTGCGGGTTTCGACGTTCATGGTTCAGCGGCTCGTGAAAATGCTGGGCGGCTCGGGCTTGGAGAAGAAGGGCACGCGCTTGAGCGCCAGGCGCAGCGCCTGCCAGTGGATGCGCGCGATGACGCCGAAGCTCATCATCGGCATGCGCCAGAAGGCGTGGCGGATGCGGCGCGCCGTCAGCGGCGCCAGCACGCCGCCGACGCTGGTCAGCAGCAGCGGCCCCTGTTCGTCGTCGTGGTCGACGCGAGCGACGATGCGGTCGATGTCGCGGACGGTCGTGCGCATGAAGCGGAAGCGGTAGCCGCCGCGCACCTCGCAGAAGGGCGAGACGTGGAACACCTTGCGTGCCGACTGCTCGCGGCCGAAGGCCAGCTCGGGCCCGGCCAGCAGATAGGCATGGCGCTCGCCGAAGGTGTTGTTGACCTCGACCAGCACGGCGGCCAGCGAGCCGTCGGCGCGGTGGCAGTACCAGAAGCTCACCGGCTTGAAGACATAGCCGAGCACGCGCGGATAGGTCTGCAGCCAGACCTCGCCGTCGGCGTCGGTGACGCCCTCGGCGGCGAGCATCGACTCGAGCCAGGCCAAGGCGTCGGGGCCGCCGTCGCCGTGGTCGCGGTCGTGGAAGCCGATCAGGCCGAAGCGGTTGCGCGCCAGCGCCGGGTCGGGCGTGCGACGCAGTGCGCGCATCGGCAGCATCAGGAAGTAGGTCGAATAGGCGAACGCATGCGCCGCCGGGCGAAGCCTGCGGTGGCGCACGGTGCCGATGCCGAGCAGAGCGCCGGCCATGTCAGGCGGCCATCCCGGTGACCGATGCCGCCCAACGCTGCTGCAGCGCGTCGGCCACCGCCAGACCCGAGCTCAGGCCGTCCTCGTGGAAGCCATAGCGCGTCCAGGCGCCGCAGTACCAGACGTGCGAGACACCCTGGATCGCGTCGAGCCGTTGTTGCGCCCGGATTGCCGCGGTGTCGAAGACCGGGTGGCTGTAGGCGTACTCGCCGATCACTGCGGCCGGGTCGATGGGGCGAACCGGGTTCAGCGAGACGATCACCTCGCGCTGCCAGGGCAGCGGCTGCAGGCGGTTGATCAGGTAGTGCAGGCACACACCGGCGGCCTCGCCGCCGGGCGCGCGTTCGTAGTTCCAGGCCGCCCAGGCGCGGCGCGCCTTCGGCAGGACGGTGGTGTCGGTGTGCAGCACGGCGCGGTTGGGCTGGTAGCGGATCGCGCCGAGCAGTTCGGACTCCGTGGCGCTGGGCTGGTCGAGCAGCGCCAGGCTCTGGTCGGTGTGGCAGGCCAGCACGACCTCGTCGAAGCGCTCGCTGCGGTGGTCGGTCAGCACCTCGACGCCGGCGACGCCGCTGCCCGGCGGCAGGCGGCGCACCGCGCGCACCGGTGTGGCCCGCCGCGCATCGTCGATGCTGGCGAGCATCCTGTCCACGTAGTGCCGTGAGCCGCCGCGCACGGTGTGCCACTGCGGGCGGTCGGTGACCTGGATCAGGCCGTGGTTGTGGCAGAAACGGATCATCGTGCCGACCGGGAAGCGCAGCATCTGGTCCGTCGGGCAGGACCAGATGCAGCCGATCATCGGCAGGAAGTAGCCCTCGCGGAACTCGTGCTCGAAGCGGTGGCGGTCGAGGAAGTCGCCGATCGGCTCGTCGAGCGAGCCGTCCTCGCCGCGCCGGGCCAGCGTGCCCGCCAGTCGGTTGAAGCGCAGGATCTCGGCCAGCATGCCGAGAAAGCGCGGGCGTAGCAGATTGCGCCGCTGCGCGAACACGCCGTTGAGGTCGGTGCCGCTCCACTCCAGGCCGCTGGCCGGCACCTGGACCGAAAACGACATCTCCGATGGCGCCGTGGCCACGCCGAGCGTGTCGAATAGGCGCACGAGGTTCGGGTAGGTCCGGTGGTTGAAGACCAGGAAGCCGGTGTCGACGCCGTGGGTGACACCGTCGAGCGTGACGTCGACCGTGTGTGCATGACCCCCGAAATGCCGACCGGCTTCGAACAGGGTGACCCTGGCCCGACCGGCGAGCCGGTAGGCCGCCGCCAGGCCCGAGATGCCGGAGCCGATGATCGCGACGCGTCGCATCGGTCAGCGCACTGCCGCGCCGCGAAAGACTGCCGCGCAGCGTCCCGGAGCGAAGAGTGGAGGGAGGGAGGAGGAGAGTCGCTCCGGGATTTCGGCCAGAAGGACCGGCCAGCTGCGCGGCAGGAAAACCAGTGCGCTGAGTTCTGGACCGACATGCTGCGTGATCGCGCGCGGGTCGGCCCTCACAGCCACTCGTATTTGGTTGACCCGTGGTGGCGAAGTTCCACGGGCTGGCGTTGCGCAGAGCTCGCCCCAGAGACGAGCGACACTGAAATTCAACATGTTTGTCCTAGACAAATAGCGATAACAGGCGCCGATAGTACAGGATTCGCGGAAATCATGCTTGCTGTCCTGGACAAACGTGGAACAATCCGAGAAATGAAGACCTACTCGATCGCAGCCATCGCGCGCGACACCGGCATCGGCAAGGACACCTTGCGGGTCTGGGAGCGTCGCTACGGATTCCCCACGCCGATCCGCGACGCGCAGGGGGAGCGCTGCTACACCGAAAACGAGATGCAGCGACTGCGCGTCGTGAAGCGACTGATGGATGCCGGCCATCGGCCGGGCCGGCTGATGGCGATGTCGGCCCAGGAGCGCCAGGCGCTGGCGCATCACGCGCCGGACGATCCGGTGCCCACCGACGCGTCAGCGCCTGTCGCCGCCGAAGGGCCGGCGCTGCCGGCCTACCTCGCCATCGTGCACGCGCTGGACGCTGCCGGGCTCAAGCGCCAACTGAGCCGTGATGCGGCCAGCATGGGTCTGACCCGCTTTCTGACCGAACTGATTGGGCCCCTGAGCGTGGCGGTGGGCGATGCCTGGATGCGCGGCGAACTCGCCGTCTACGAAGAGCACATGTTCACCAGTTGCGCTCAGGCCGTCCTGCACCAGGCGCTGGCCGGCCTGCCCGAGTCTGCCCGCGATGCGCGACCGCGCGTGCTGCTGGCCACCTTGCCGGGCGAACCACATGGTCTCGGCTTGCTGATGGCGGAGCTGGCGTTCGCGCTCGACGCAGCGGCCTGCCTCTCGCTCGGCGTGCAGACCCCGTTGCCTGACGTCGTCCAGGCGGCCGGCGTCTTCGATGCCGACATCGTCGCGCTCAGCTTGAGCGGATGCGCGACCCCGAATCAGGCGCTGGCCGACCTGCGCGAACTGCGCGGACGTCTGCCTGCCCGGCGCACGCTCTGGGTCGGCGGGAGCGCGCAAGCGTTGCGCCGCCGCCCGATCGAGGGCGTGCAGGTGATCGACGGCCTGGACACCCTGCCCGAGGTGCTGCGTGCGTGGCGGCAGGCGGCTCGGGGCGGCTGATCAGGATCGCATCGTCGCTTCGGCAGCCTTGCGGTCGGCGGTGACCCGCTGCGCGCTCGGCCGCTCGCCGACGAGCTTGACGTAGGGCTTCCAGTCGACGCCAGCGGCGCCGAGCAGATCCTCGCCCAGCACCAGCTTGCTTGCCATCGCCACCAGCGGCAGGCTGGTGAAGGCCGCGCAGTCGGCCAGGGTGAACGTCTCGCCCGCGACATAGGGTGCGAAGCGCGCCAGGCGCTTGAAGCCGGCGATGTTCTTCTCGAGCTTCTTGCGCACCCGGGCCTGGGTGGCCTCGTCGACGCTGCCGCCGAAGAAGGCCTGCGGGTAGAGCTCGCGCGCCACCAACTCGAGGTGCAGGTCGATGAAGGTCGCCAGCTCGCGCACCTTGGCCGCTGCAAATGGGTCGGTCGGCACCAGCGCCGGGGTCGGATAGGCCGCCTCCAGATAGTCGACGATGACCTGGCTCTCGCACAGGGCGCCATGTTCGGTGCGCAGGAACGGCACCTTGCCGAGCGGCGTGCAGGCCAGCACCGCGTCGTCGCGCGAATGGGTCTTGGCGAACTCCTCCTCGAAGGGCAGCCCCTTCTCGAGCAGGGCCATCTTGACCTTGTTGTAGTAGTTCGAATACGAGAATCCGCACAGTGTCAGCATGGGGGCTCCTGGGGTCCGGGTTGAAAGGGAATGAAGTCTCAGGAATCGACCTGATGGCGATTGCGCGGCGCACCACGGCCGGCCAAGTTGACCAGTGCAATGCCCGCGCTGACTGTCACCAGCGCGACGACCAGGCGCATTGTCAGCGGCTCACCCAGCATCAGCACGCCAGCCACCAGGCCCGAGACCGGTGTCAGCAGCGTGAAGGCGGCGAGCTGGGTCGCCGGGTAGTGGCGAATCAGCCAGAACCAGACCAGGTAGCTGGCGAAGCTGACGACGACGATCTGGAACGCCATCGGCCACAGCGAGACACTGGTCAGCTGTTGCGGCCAGGATTCGCCCGCGGCGAGACTGGCCGCCGCCAGCGCCAGCGCCGACACCGCCAGCTGGTACATCAGGGTCTTCTCGGGCAGCGCGGTCGCCAGCCGGCTGCCGCGCAGCACCAAGGTGGTGAGGCCCCACAACACCGCGGCCGCCAGCCCCAGCGCGTCGCCTACCCACTGCAGCGGCCCGATCGACGGCGCCTGGAAGCCGCCGAGGAAGGCCCACACGACCCCGGCAAAGGCGAGCGCCAGGCCGCTCAGCTGCAGTCCACCGAGCCGTTCGGCCGGCGAGATCAGCGGCATGCCGAGGGCGACGACGAATGGCGAGACGTAGATGAAGACGACCATGCGCGAAGCGCCGGTGTACTGCAATCCGACGAAGATGCAGGCGAATTCGGCCGCAAACAGCAAGCCGGCCAGCCAGCCGGCGGCGCCGGTGCCGTCGCGGTCGAACAGCCGCAGCCCACGGCTGCGTGCCCACAGCGCCAGCAGCAGGGCCGCGCCGAGCGAACGCGCGGCTGCCTGCATGAGCGGCGGGATCTCGGTCAGCGCGAGCTTGGTCGCGACCTGGTTGATGCCCCACAGCACGGTGCACAGCAGCAGCCACCCGATGGCGCCCGGGTCGAGCGTGTGGCGGCGCTCGGTCATCGGCGCCGCGCCCTCGTGGCACCTGGCCAGGCCAGTGTCAGGACCCCACACAGCGCCCCCGCTGCGGCCCCGGTGGCATGGGCGAGCGGGGCGATCGCGATGTCCCAGCCGGCGGCATTTCGCAGCGGGCCGGCCCAGGGCGCCTCGAACAGGATCTTGACGACCAGGCCGAGCGCCAGCATGGCGCCGATGAGCCGGCGCGGGCCACGGCCCTGGCGCACGAGTTCGGTGGCCGCCACCGCGACGCCGGCATGCAGCACGCCCGACAATCCGCCATAGTGGGCCAGCGTCGGCTGAACCAGCAGTGCCAGATGGGTCAGCGGCCAGGCCAGCAGCCAGGCCCAGGCGCAACGCCGGGGCAGCCCGGCCACATGGCCCAACGCGGCCACCACCAGGACGCCGCCCAGATTGGCGACCAGATGCTGGGCGCTCCAGTGCACGAAGGCGGCACTCCACCAGCGCCAGGGCTGCGACCAGGCCAGGGCGGGCTGCCAGTCGAGCCAGAACGACGGCATCCACCAGGCCGCCAGCGCACCCAGTCCAAGCAGTCCGGCGACCGACAGCCAGCTAGCCGAAGACCGCACGCCAGAGCGCCAGCGCTGCCGCGC
This sequence comes from uncultured beta proteobacterium, assembly GCA_963706655.1. Classification (GTDB taxonomy): domain Bacteria; phylum Pseudomonadota; class Gammaproteobacteria; order Burkholderiales; family Burkholderiaceae_C; genus Rubrivivax. The sequence goes on along the minus strand of CAVPNN010000014.1, from coordinate 97,584 downwards.
GTGACTCCACGAACCGGGTCGGATCGAACTGGGTCGGCTGGCCGTCGAGGCGCGCCTGGTGCTGGCCACGGCGCAGCGCCCGGTAGGCGTCGCCGGCCGCGCGGCCGACGCCGGCGGGCAGCAGACCGGCATCCTCGGCACGCTGGAGCAGGGCGATGTTGCCGGTGTTCTCGCGCAGCGGCGGGTGCGCGCTGGCATGGGCCAGGACCAGGAACTGGACCGCGAACTCGATGTCCATCATGCCGCCGTCGCTGTGCTTGACGTCGAACTTGTCGGCCGGCACCGGGCGCGACTGGCGCACTTTCTCGCGCATCGCGCGCACTTCGTCGCGCAGTGCGGCGTGGTCGCGTTCGGCGGTCACGACCGCCAGCCGGGTCGCTTCGAAGCGTGCACCGATCGAGCTGTCGCCAGCCGAAAAACGGGCGCGCGTGATGGCCTGGTGTTCCCAGGTCCAGGCGGTGTTGCTGCCACGGCCGCGCTGGTAGCGGTCGAACGAGTCGGCCGAGGTGACGAGCAGGCCCGAGTTGCCGTTCGGGCGCAATGCGGTGTCGATGTCGAACAGCTCGCCCGCCGCGGTGCGCAAGGTCAGCCAGGGGATCAGCTTGCGCACGAAGCCTGCGTAGACCTCCTGCGCACGGTCCTTGTCGTCTTCGTCGGTGTCGTCGTAGAGGAAGACGACGTCGAGGTCGCTGCCGTAGCCAAGCTCCTTGCCGCCCAGCTTGCCGTAGGCGATGACGGCGAAGCGCGGCACGTCCCGGTGGCGCTTGTTCAGACGCGCCCAGGCCCAGCTGATGGTGGTCTCCAGGATCGAGTCGGCCAGGGCCGTCAGATCGTCCGCGACCTGCTCGACGGTGATCTCGTCCTCGACGTCGCGCACCAGCGTGCGGAAGATCTCGGCGTGGTGGGCACGGCGCAAGGTGTCGAGCAGGGCCTCGTCGTCGTCCTCGCCGGCGCGCACCAGTGCCGCGTGCCGCTCTTCGAGTTCGGCCCGGAAGGCGGCGCGGTCGAAGCGCTGATGCTGCAGGCGCGGGTCGGCCAGTTCGTCGATCACGCCCGGGTGGCGCATCAGGTACTGCATCGGCCAGCGCGCCGTGCCGAGCAGGCGCAGCAGCCGGTCCTGGACCTCGGGCCGTTCGGCCAGCAATGCGAGATAACTCTCGCGCCGCAGCAGCGGGTCGACCCAGTCCACGAAACGCAGCGCGGCGTCGCTGGTGCAGGCGCCTTCCTCCATGCGCGCCCCGGCACGCTGCATCAGACGGCCGAGCCGGACCCGGCTCGCGCTGCGCAGCGCCTGCACCCGCGGCTGCTGGGCCCAGGTGCGCAGGCGCGCCGCCAGTTCATCGGGCAGGCGTTCGATCAAGGCGTCGCTGTCGACCGGCAACGGCTCCGCGCTGCAGCGCTTGCAGTCCGAGCGCGGCGCACCATTGCCCTGCTGATCGTGCAGCAAGGCATCGAACTCCGACGCCACGAATTCGCGCACGGCGCCCAGCTCGTCGAGCAGCTCGCAGGCGTCGGCGCGGCAGGTCAGGCCCATGCTGGCAGCGATCCAGGCCAGGTCGGCGTCCGCCGTCGGCAGCAGATGGGTCTGCTGGTCGTCGAGGTACTGGATGCGGTGCTCGAGGCGGCGCAGGAAGTCGTAGGCATGCGCCAGGCGCTGCGCCGTCTCGGCAGACATCAGCCCGCGCTCGACCAGACGCTGCAGGCTGGTCAGCGTCGAACGGGTCCGGATCTCCGGGTACTGCCCGCCTCGCACCACCAGCAGCAGCTGCACGATGAACTCGATCTCCCGAATGCCACCGCGCGAGAGCTTGACGTCGTTGGCCCGCTCGGGCCGCCCGGCGGCGCGCCGCTGGGCTTCTTCACGGATCTTGCGATGCAGCTGGCGCAGGCCCTCGAAGATGCCGTAGTCGAGGTAGCGCCGGTAGACGAAGTGCGTGACCAGGGCACGCAAGGCCAGAGCGCGGCCGCTCGTCACCGCGTCGCGCGGCGCGACCACACGGCTCTTGAGCCAGGCAAACCGTTCCCACTCGCGACCCTGGACCAGGAAGTACTCCTCGAGCATCGGCAGGCTGGCCACCGGCGGACCCGAATTCCCGTTCGGACGCAACGCGAGGTCGACCCGGAACACGAAGCCGTCGTCGGTCGTGTCGCCGACCAGCGCGTACAGGCGCTTGGCCACCTGGCCGAAGTACTCGTGTGCCGAGATCGGCACTGCGCCGTCGGTCTGGCCTTCGTCCTCGTAGACGTAGATCAGGTCGATGTCGGACGACACATTGAGTTCGCGCGCGCCGAGCTTGCCCATGCCGACGACCCAGAAGTCGATCCGCTCGCCCTGTGGATTGCGCGGCACGCCATGGCGCTCGCCGACGTCCTTGCGGGCCTGCGCGAGTGCGCGCTCGAGGGTCACCTCGGCCAGCGCCGTCATCGTGTGGGTGACGGTTGCCAGCGTGGCGCCCTGCTCGACGTCGAGCACGGCCAGGCGCTCGAGCACGAGCTGGCGCGCCACGCGCAGCGCCGATGGCAGAGCGCGTCCGCCGTCGAGCAGCGTCTGGACCAGGCCGTCGATGCCGGCCGAGTCGGGCGCGCCCGCGGGAAGCAGCGCCAGCTCGGCCTCGTAGCGGCGTCGGATCCGCTGCACGAAGCGGCTGTGATCGGCGCGCGCGGTTGTCGTGGAACCCATGGGCAAGTGAGGGGTCTGTGCTAGATTGAAGGCCGGCTGGCAGGGGGTATCAGGACCACGCCGCCAAGGCCCGGAGAACGCTGGAGCCGACCCTCCACAGGCGCCCCCCACGTATTCTCGAATGTCCTCACCGTCGTCCCCCAGCTTGGCGATTCCCGAATTTGAACGTCGCCGCTGGCACCGGGTGCGGTGGCTGCTGCGCTGGACGGCGATCGGGGTGATCGGAGCCTGGAGCTTAGCCGTCCTTGCATGGCTGACCTTGCACTGGGGCATTCTGCCCCGACTCGACGAGTGGAGACCGCAGATCGAGGCCCGCGTGTCGACCGCACTCGGCCTGCCGGTCCAGATGGGTCGCTTGCGCGTGCGCTCGACCGGATGGGTCCCGGTGTTCGAGATCGACGACCTGCGCGTGCTCGATGCCCAGGGACGCAGCGCGCTGCACCTCGCGCGCGTGGTGGCGGCGCTGTCTCCGCAGTCCCTGCTGGTCCTGCAGCCGAGGTTTGCGCAGCTGCTGCTCGACGACGTCAGCCTGGACATCCGGCGCGACCGTGACGGTCGCTTCTTCGTCGCCGGGCTGGACATGCAGGCCGGGCCCGAGCCCGCCGACCCGGCAGCGCTGGACTGGCTGCTGGAACAACATGAAGTCGTGATCCGCGGCGGCACCCTGCGCTGGACCGACGAGCTGCGCGGCGCACCCCCGCTGGCGCTTTCGGCGGTCGATCTGGTCCTGCGCAATGGTGCGCGGCGGCATGAAGTCCGCATCGATGCGACGCCCGCGCCCGAGTGGGGCGACCGGTTCACCTTGCGCGCCCGTTTCACGCAGCCGCTGCTGCAGCGCGCCAGCGACTGGCAGCGCTGGAGCGGCGAAGCCTATGCCGACCTGCCGCGCGCCGACGTGGCGAGGCTGCGCGAGCATGTGGACCTGCCGTTCGAGCTCAGTGAGGGGCGTGGCGCCTTGCGCGCCTGGGTGGCCATCGACAAGGGCCGCCCGGTGTCGACCACCGCCGATCTGGCACTGGCGGCGGTGTCGATGAAGCTCGAACCCTCGTTGCCGGCGCTGGCCCTCGAACGGCTGGAAGGGCGGGTCGAGGCGCGCCAGGACGGCAACAACCTCTCGTTCGGCGTCCACGCGCTGTCCTTCGACACCGACGACCGCGCCCATTGGGCGCCAGCCACGGCCCAGCTGACGCTGGAGCGCGCGGTCGCAGGGGGTCCGGTCACGGGTGGCAGTTTCCGCGCCGATCGGCTCGATCTGGCGACGCTGTCTCACCTCGCGGCCCGGCTGCCGCTCGGGCGCACCCTGCACGAGGGGCTGACGGAGCTGAAGCCGCGAGGCTCGGTGCACGACCTGGTCGGGCGCTGGAGCGGCCCGCTCGACCAGCCGCAGCGTTACCAGGTGCAGGCCAAGGGGCGCGACCTGTTCCTGGCGGCAGGTGTTGCCGGCCCGGCAGACGCCACCGGCTACCGGCCAGCGGGTCGGCCGGGTCTGCAAGGCGCCGACCTGGAGGTCAGCGCCCATGAGTTGGGGGGGCATGCTCGGCTGTCGATCGAGCAAGGCGCGTTGTTTTTCCCCGGTGTCTTCGACGAGCCGCAGGTGGCGATGCGGCGTCTGAACGGGCGCATCGACTGGCAGCGTACGGCGGGCGCCGCCAGCGACGCCGGGCCGCAGATCGAGGTCACGGTGCAGGATCTCGGCTTCGCCAACGACGATGCCCAGGGCACCCTCAATGCGCGCTGGCGCACCGGGCCGGGCGAAGGGTTTGGCGCCGGCAAGCGTTACCCGGGACTGATCGAGCTCAAGGGGCGGATCGAGCGTGGTCAGGCCGTGCGCGTGGCCCGCTACCTGCCCACCGGCGTGCCATCGAGCGCGCGCGACTATGTCCGGCGCGCGGTGCGCAGCGGGCAGGTCCACGATGCGCGGTTCGAGCTCGACGGCGACCTGTGGCGATTCCCGTTCGTCGGCGCCGACAGGGGCGTATTCCGCATCACCGCGAAGGCCGAGAACGTGAACCTGGCCTATGTGCCGAGCGAGCCCGGCTGGGTCTCGCCCTGGCCCGAGATGAGCGCGGTCAGTGGCGAACTCGAGTTCGATCGAGTCGCGATGCGAATCCGCAATGCGCAGGCGACCCTGTCTGGCCTGAACCTGCGCAACGTCCGGGGCGGGATTGCGGACATGGCCGAGGAGGGCGTGCTGCGCATGGACGGGCAGGTGCGTGGCGCGCTGCCCGACATGCTGCGCTACGTGCACGCGAGCCCGGTTGGTCAGTGGATCGGTGGCGCGCTGCAGAACACGGCCTCGACCGGTCCGGCCGAACTGACGCTGGGCCTGCAGATTCCGCTCGACGACCCGTCGCTCGCCACGGTGCGCGGGGCGGTGCAGCTGGCCGGCAACGACATCCGGATCCAGCCCGGAACACCCTTGCTGGCCAATGCGCGCGGGCGGGTCGACTTCACCCAGCGTGGGCTCACGATCGTCGGCGGGCGTGCCCGCGTGCTCGGCGGCGAGGCGACGTTCGAAGGCGGTACTCAGGCGGACGGCACGCTGCGCTTCAACGGGCAGGGCATGGCCAGCGCCGACGGCCTGCTCAAGGCGGGCGAGTTGCCGGGCCTGGCCCTGCTCGCCGGCGCCGCAGGCCGCATTCGGGGCCAGGCGCCGTACCGGGTCCAGCTCGGATTTCCCCAGGGCCGCACCGAACTCCAGGTGACGAGCAGCCTGGCCGGACTGGGTGCGACCTTGCCGGCGCCGCTGGCCAAGGCGGCCGACGTGGCTTGGCCGCTGCGCCTGCAGATCGCGCCGCTGCCGGCGCGCGACACCGATCTGCTGACGATTTCGGTCGGCGAGGTCTTGCAGGCGCGTTACGAACGTGACCAGAGCGGCCCCGAGCTGCGCATCATGCGCGGCAGCGTGGGCCTGGGCCAGGCTGCGCCGCCGATGCCGGCAAGCGGTGTGGCGGGCGCGATCCGGGTCGCACGCCTGGACACCGATGCCTGGCGCGCCTTGCTGGACGCGGGGGCCGCCGAACCGGCAATCGGCAGCCCCGCACTGCAGCCGACGCGGCTGAGCCTGGCTGCCGATGAGCTGATCGCTGAACAGCTTCGCTTCTCGGGTGTGCGGCTCGAACTCGCGCAGCAGGCGACCGCGACCGGCACACGCTGGCAGGCGCAGGTGCGCGCCGACCAGGGCGAGGGGCAGGTCGAGATGCGTGTCCTGCGCGGCGCAAGCGGCCTCGACCATGTGTTCGCACGCTTCAAGAGGCTGTCGATTCCGTCGGCCGAGACCGGGGCCGTCAGCGCGACGCGCACATCGGCCAGCGCACCGACCCGCGTGCCCAGCCTGGACCTTTCGATCGAGGAACTGCATTGGCGCGGCAAGGTGCTCGGCGCGGTCGACATCGTCGCCACCCATTCGGCTCCCGGGCAGCGCAGCGGGGACATGCGCTGGCAACTCGACAAGCTGCGCATCGTGATGCCGGAGGCCACGCTCGAAGGCCAGGGCCGGTGGTCGCCAGGTGCGCAAATGGCGCTCGACTTCGGGCTCGACCTGCGAGACAGCGGCCGCTTTGCGGAACGTTTGGGCGCGGGCAATGCCTTGCGCGGTGGCAGGGGGCATGTCGAGGGCCGGCTGGCGTGGGCAGGCTCGCCGCTCGCGCCGGACCTGGCCAGCCTCGACGGGGCACTCAAGATCGCGCTCGAGGACGGGCGTTTCCTGAATGCCGAGCCCGGCGCCGCGCGCCTGCTGGGGGTGCTGAGCCTGCAGGCGCTGCCGCGCCGCCTGTTGCTCGACTTCCGCGATGTCTTTCAGCAAGGCTTCGGCTTCGACAAGGTCAGTGGCGACGTCAGCGTGCAGCACGGCGTTGCGCGCACCGACAACCTGCGAATCGTCGGCGTCCAGGCGGCGGTGCTGATCGAGGGCAGCGCCGACCTGCAGGCCGAGACCCAGGACCTGCGCATCGTCGCGGTGCCGGAGATCAACGCCGGCGCGGCCTCGCTGGCAGTGGCGGCGATCAACCCGGCCGTGGCGCTCGGCACCTTCCTGGCACAGTGGCTGCTGCGCGAGCCGATGATCGCCGCCAACACGCGCGAGTTCCACATCACCGGAGGCTGGGCCGACCCGAAGGTCGAGACGATCGACCGCACGGCCTCGGCGGCGCGCAGCGCACTGCCGGCCTCCGAACCGAGAGGACAATGAAGTGAAGATTGCCGCCCTGCAGATGGTGTCGGAACCCGAGGTCGACGCCAACCTCTCCTCGGCCGGGCGCCTGCTGCAGCAGGCAGCCGAGGCGGGCGCCGGACTGGCGCTCCTGCCCGAGTACTTCTGCCTGATGGGGCAGCGCGAGCAGGACAAGCTCGACATCGCCGAAGCACCCGGGGATGGCCCGATCCAGCGCTTCCTGGCCGACGCCGCGCGCCGGCACGGACTGTGGATCGTCGGCGGCACCTTGCCGGTACAGACCGGCGACCCGACGAAGGTCTTCAACCGCTGCACCGTCTGGTCGCCCGACGGTCAGCTGGCGGCGCACTACGACAAGGTGCACCTGTTCGCCTTCGAGCAGGGCGAGGAGCGCTATGACGAGGCGCGCGTGCTCCGGGCTGGCGGTTCACCGGTGGCGGTCCAGGCCGGGTCGATGCGGGTCGGGCTGTCGGTCTGCTACGACCTGCGCTTCCCCGAGTTCTACCGGGCCCTGATGAATCCGCCGTGCGACCTGATCTGCGTGCCGGCGGCGTTCACCGTCCCGACCGGGCGCGCGCACTGGGAGCTGCTGCTGCGCGCGCGGGCGGTCGAGAACCAGTGTTACGTGATCGCCGCCGCGCAGGGCGGCAAGCATCCGAACGGAAGGCGCACCTGGGGCCACAGCCTGATCGTCGATCCCTGGGGCGACGTGATCGCGCAGCGCGCCGAGGACGGCGAGGGCATCGTGGTGGCCGAGGTCGACCCGGAGCGGCTGCGCGAGATCCGGCAGCGCCTGCCGGCGCTCGCGCACCGCAGGCTCTGATCAGCGCCAGCCGAACATCATGTGGCGAGCCAGGCTGCGCTTGAGCGGCCCGGCGGCCTGCAGCGCCTGCAGCGCGAGGCCGCGCAAGGCGCCCAGCCCGGGCGCGCGCCAGCCAAAGCCGCGTGCCAGCAGGTCGGTCGCACCGACCATGCTCCAGCGGTCCGCGCGCGCGCGAGCGTTCGACGCGCCGCAGCGCTGCGTCCAGGTCGTCCAGGTCGCGCAGCGACTCGACGAGCTCGAAGGCGTCGCGCAGGCCCAGGTTCAGCCCCTGGCCGGCGACCGGGTGCAGGGTCTGCGCTGCATTGCCGATGCGCACGGTCCGCCCGTCCACCAGCGAGCGCTCGGCGTTCAGACCGAGCGCGAAGTCCTTCAGCGGCGACATCGAGCTCAGCCGCCCGGCGGCGGCCGGGAAGACCGTGTTGAGCACGGCCAGGCGCTGGGCGGCGTCGAGTGCGCGCACCGGGTCGTCGTCGCTCGGCACACACCAGACCAGGGCCGCGCGGGCCTGGCCGTCCGGCGCACGGGGCAAGGGCAGCAGCGCCGCCGGGCCATGTGGCGTGAAACGCTCGAAGGCCATGCCGGGGGTGCCGTTCTCGACCGTGACGGTGCCGACCCAGGCGGTCTGGCCATAGTCGTGCACCACCGCCTTGCGCACCTGCTCGCCGAACACGCCGCCTTCGGCCACGATGGCCAGGTCGAAGGTCTCGGCCACCCCGGCGTCGACCTCGACCCCGCCTGGAACGGGCTTGAGCGCCGCCACCGCGGTGCCGAATCTCGTTTGCAGACGCTGCCCGTCGGCCTCGGCCAGCCAGGCGGCCTGCAGTGGCGCGACGAGGTGGCCGTAGCTCAGCACCGCGCCGAGCATCGGCACCGCCTGCTCGGCCGCACTCAGGTGCACGGTGGCGTCCCCGAACGACGGCGGTGCCTGCGACACCTGCACCTCGAGGATGGGCGCCGCATCGGCTTGCGGCCAGACCTGAAGGCGCTTGAGCAACTGCACGCTGCCCAGCGAAAGCGCCAGCGTACGGGGGTCGCCCAGGACATCCCGCTCGAGCGGGCGCGCGTCGAACAAGGTGATCTGGGCATGGGCCAGGGTGCGCGCGGCCAGCAGTGCCAGGGCGAGCCCGACCGGACCGGCTCCGATCACGGCGATGCGAATGACTGTGCGCGCGGCCATAGGGTGCGTATTATCGGCAGCGCCCGGTTGCCGGGGTGAACGCAGGGAGAGACTTGACCATGGCACTGATGGATTTCATCAAGAAACAGTTCATCGACATCCTGGAATGGACCGAGTCCGGCGATGGCACGCTCGGCTGGCGCTACCCGATGGCCGGCAACGAAATCCAGTACGGCGGCTCGCTCACGGTACGCGAGAGCCAGGTTGCCGTGTTCGTCAACGAGGGCAAGGTGGCCGATGTGTTCGGCCCCGGCATGTACAAGCTCACCACCCAGACCCTGCCGGTCCTGACCTACCTGAAGAACTGGGACAAGCTCTTCCAGAGCCCGTTCAAGAGCGATGTCTACTTCTTCAGCACCCGCCAGCAGCTCGACCGCCGCTGGGGCACGACGCAGCCGGTCACGATCCGCGACAAGGACTTCGGCGCCGTGCGCGTGCGTGCGTTCGGCAACTACGCCTACCGGATCGCCGACGCCAAGGTCTTCCACACTGCGATCTCCGGCACCCGCGATCGTTATTCGGTCGACGACCTCGACGGCCAGCTGCGCGGACTGATGCTGCAGCACATCAGCGACGCGGTGGCGCAGAGCGGGGTGCCCTTCCTCGACCTGGCCGCCAACCAGGTGGAATTCGCCTCGCAGTTGCGCGAGGTGACCGCGCCCGAATTCGCGAAACTCGGCCTCGCACTCGAGTCGGTCACGGTCCAGAACGTCAGCCTGCCCGAGGAGCTGCAGAAGGTCCTCGACCAGAAGATCGGCATGGGCATGGTCGGCGGCGACATGGGCAAGTTCATGCAGTACCAGACCGCGCAGGCGATTCCGAAGTTCGCCGAAGGGGCCGCCGGGTCCGGTGGTGGCGGGGGCGGCATCGTGGGCGACGCGATGGGCCTCGGCGCCGGCGTGGCGCTCGGCCAGGTGATGGCCCAGCAGCTCGGCAAGGGCCTGCAGGCGCCGCCGGCCGAGGCCGCTGCGGCACCGGTCGGCATCAAGCCCGAAGAGATCATGGCGACGATCGAGAAGCTCGGCGAACTCAAGACCAAGGGCCTGCTGACCGACGAGGAATTCAACGCCAAGAAGGCGGAACTGCTCAAGAAGCTGGCCTGACCCACGGCGCCGTCCGCCCCGGTGACTGACTCGCCCCAGCGCGCCTACCGCGCGAACTGCCCGAATTGCGGCGCGCCGGTCGAGTTCGCCTCGGCGGCCTCGGCAAGCGCGGTCTGCGGCTTCTGCCGCAGCACGCTCGTGCGCGATGGCGAGGCGCTGCGCCGCATCGGGGTCAGCGCCGAGCTGTTCGACGACCATTCGCCGCTCCAGCTCGGCGTGGGCGGCAAGCTGCAGGGCGTGGCCTTCACGCTCGTCGGGCGGCTGCAATACGGCTACACCCTGGACCCTCAGGCTGCGGCTGCGCCTGCGCCGCCCCCCAAGGGGGCCGCCGGCGCGACCGGCGAAGCCGGACCGCGCCTCGACGGCAGCTGGAACGAATGGCATGCGCTGTTCGACAACCAGCGCAGTGCCTGGCTGTCGGAAGACAACGGCGCCTACGTCATCGGCTTCGATGTCGACACGCCGCCCGACGCACCGCCGCTGGACGAGGTGCAGGCCGGCGAGACGCGGCAGATCGGTGGCCAGCGCTGGAGCGTGGCGTCGGTCGTGCGCGCCCGGCTGATCGCCGCCCAGGGTGAACTGCCCCAGCCGCCACGTCTGGAAGGCGAATTCACGGTCGTCGACCTGCGCAATGCACTCGGCGAGGTCGGCACCCTGGACGGCAGCGACCCGGCCCGCATCCATTGGTCGGTCGGACGGACGGTCGCGCTGTCGGAGCTGGCCCTGAGCGGGCTGCGCGAGCTCGGCGAGAAGCAGCTCGGCGGGCGCGCGATCGAATGCCCGAGCTGCGGTGCGGCGCTCGAGGTCAAGCTGGCCAGCACGAAGTCGATCGTCTGCCACCAGTGCAGCGCGGTGGTCGATGTCTCGGCCGGTGTCGGCGGTGACCTGGCCCACTACGCCCAGTCGAACGCGGGCCGCATGCCCCAGATCCCGCTCGGTCGCAGCGGCACGCTGGCGCTCGGCGCGCCGCCGGTGCCATGGCAGGTCGTGGGGTATGTCGAGCGACGCGACCTGCCCGAGCCCGGCGACGACGAGGAGAGCACCGCCTGGCGCGAATACCTGCTCTACAACCGGCTCGAGGGTTTTGCGTTCCTGGTCGATGCCGAGGACGGCTGGAGCTGGGTCAAGCCGATCACCGGGGCGCCGGTGATGCGCGGCGACAAGGCCGACTGGAACGGTGTCAGCTACCAGAAGCGCTACAGCTATGCGGCCAAGGTCACGCGTGTGCTGGGCGAGTTCTACTGGCGCCTGAAGCGTGACGAAAGGGCCCAGGTCACCGACTACGATGGCATCGGCAAGGCCCACGACAAGCGCCTGTCGCGCGAGCAGGTCGGGCAGGAGGTGACCTGGTCGGCCGGCGCGACGATCGACGCCGACAAGATCGTCACCGCCTTCGGCCTGCCCGACGGGGCCCGGCTGTCGCTCAAGCGCGATGTCGCGCCGTTCAGCGCCGACCACTCGTTGCGCAACATCGTGCGCATCGTGCTGGTGCTGCTCGTCGTCGGCTTTGCGCTGGCGCAGTGCAGCGACGACGGATGCGACGATGTGCGCAGCACCTTCGGTGCGTCGAGCAATGAGTACCAGCAATGCTTGGCGCGCAGCAGCAGCGGGGGCATCCGATCGAGCGGTGGCTCGTTCGGTGGCTGGTCGAGTGGCGGTGGCCACAAATGAAACTCTGGAGGTGAACCATGATGGGTCTCGAATGGCTGCGGCCGGCGGTGTTCTTTGGATCGATGCTGTACGCCCTGATCGGCGTGATCGTGTTCTGGCTGAGCTTTCTCATCGTCGACAAGCTCACGCCCTACAACCTGTGGGAAGAGCTGATCGAGAAGAAGAACGTCGCGCTGGCGATCGTGGTCGGTTCGACGGCGATCGCCATCGGCCTGATCGTGTCGGCGGCAGTGCACGGCTGAGCGCTCCTCCCGCGGAGCCGGTCGATGGCGCGGGACTGGCGGCCCAACGGCACCCTGTTCGCGGTTTCCGGCCGCGCGGCCGACCCCAGAATCGGCCCAGGGAGATCGAACCATGTGGAAGACGGCGTGGATCTGGCGGCGTTCGGCATGCGCATTGGCGCTGGCCTGGGTTGGCCTGGTCACTGCGGCCAAACCACCCCCGGCGCCGCCCGGGGTCGTCGAGTCCCCCGCGCTGCGCGCGCTGCTCGAGCGGCCGGTGGGCCAGGATCCGGCGCAGGAATTCCACCTCAGCGCCGCACTGGCGACGCTCGACGGCGCCAAGCCGGCAGCCGCGCTGCGCCGCCATCTGCTGCACGCCTACCTGCGCCAGGCGGCCCTCGAGCCACTGTTGCCCGTGTCCTCGGTGCGCGAAGCGATCGCCGCGGCCGCATCGTCGTTGCCGGTCGAAAGCGACCCGCAAGCCCTGGCGCGCTGGGAGGCTGCGGTAAACCGCAGCTTCGCGCCGGCCTGGCCACCGGAGGCGGTGGCCCTGCCACCGGAGCTAGAGGCGAGCCGGAAGGACCTGCGCGAGATCGGTCCCGGTCTGTGGTCGGACCACCAGGCTGACGGCAGGACGCGCGGGTACATCTGGCGCGCCGTGCTGCGCAATCGCTCGGCGCTGGCGCTGCCGCTGGGCGAGTTCCGTTTGCACCCGGTGGGCCGCCAACCGTACTCGACGATCTTCAACTGCACATTGCCGCGTTACGCCGAGTCCACCGTGCCGGCCGCCGGCCAGGACACGGCCTACCTGTGCCGCTCGGCGGCCTCGCTCGGTCCGGAGCATCCGGCGTTCGCCCAGTTCGTGCGCCAGTTCACCGGCCAGGCGCCCGTCGAATGGCGCATCGAACCACGGGACCTGATCGGCAGCACCAGCACCGAGGCCATGGTCGGACGCCTCGAAAAGCTGGCGCGCACGAAGACCGACACCTTGCTCGCCCAGCACGCCGACTGCAGGTCGCGCGGGGACTGTCCGCCGACGCTGGCTGCCGCTGGTGCCGATGGCCGCTCCGGGCTCCTGGCCAACCCCCGCTGGAGCCGGATCCGGTCCCAACTGCACGTCGCGGGCACGGCGCTGGGCATGTTGCTCGCCTACGCATCCCTGGTGCGGCTGATCGGCCGTGGAGGGGCTGCCGCCGTATCGGTCGTACTGGGTTGGATCGGCGCGGCGAGCATTCTGCTGCGCGACTGGGACGGGCAGCTCTTCTTCACTTCGGGGTCCTACCTCGGTTCGCCCGGAGCCTTCTTCGGGCCGATCTTCCTGATTGGCTTCACGATCATGATCCCGATCGTCGTCGTCAGCCTGATCTCCGTCGTTCACGAGCTCGCCTTCGGCGATCGCGCAGGCACACTTCGCGAAATGGGTCGGGTCGTCATCAAGTCGCTTGCCGAAGGGCTTACCGACGTGCTGCTGGGCCGCCGCCGGCGCCGTTGACGCGCTTGCCTGGCGCGCCAGGCAAGCGCTGATAACCTCGCCGGGTGTCCGCACCCCCCGAGCCCCTGACAGCCCCTGCCCCCACCGTCGCGCGGCACATCGCGCCGGCCGAACTGCTGCTGCTGGCCTCGGTCTTCGTGGTCGCGGCCTGCGGGCTCGTCTACGAACTTGCTGCGGGCGCACTCGCCAGCTATCTGCTCGGCGACTCGGTGCTGCAGTTCTCGACCATCATCGGCAGCTACCTGTTCGCGATGGGCATCGGGTCCTGGCTGAGCCGCTACCTCGATCGCCAGCTGATCGCACATTTCCTGCGCATCGAACTCCTGGTCGGCCTGGTCGGCGGTCTGATGCCGGCCTTGCTGTTCGCTGCCCACAGCGTGCTGCCGGTCGGGGCCAGCGGATCGTTTCGCGTGCTGCTGTACGCCATGGTGCTGCTCGTGGGGACCCTGGTCGGGCTCGAGATCCCGCTCGTGATGCGCATCCTGAAGCAGCATTTCCGCGAACGCTATGCGCTCAAGGACCTGGTCTCGCAGGTGCTGACCTTCGACTACCTGGGGGCACTTGCGGTGGCGCTGGCCTTCCCGCTGCTGTTCGTGCCGCATCTGGGGCTGATCCGCACCGGCATCTTCTTCGGCCTGCTCAATGCGGCGGTGGCGGTCTGGGCGCTGTGGCTTTTCCGCGGCGAACTGCGCCGCTGGTCCGCCCATGCGCTGGCCTGCGCCGGGGTGATCGGCGTTCTCGGGGCGGCCCTGGTCGGTGCCGACCAGGTGACGACCTGGGCCGAGGATCACTTCTACGGCGATGGCGTGATCCTGCGCGCCGACAGCCCCTACCAGCGCATCGTGCTGACCTCAGGCGCGACCGGGGTGCGCCTGTACCTGAACGGCAACCTGCAGTTCCACTCGCGCGACGAGTACCGCTACCACGAGGCCCTGGTCCACCCGGTGATGGCGGCACATGGGGCGCCAAGAAAGGTCCTGGTGCTCGGCGGCGGCGACGGCATGGCGGTGCGCGAGGTGCTGAAGTACCCGGGCGTCGAGCAGATCACGCTGGTCGAGCTCGACCCGCACATGACGCGCCTGTTCCGCGACGATCCGCGGCTGGCGGCGCTGAACGGCGGCGCACTCGCCTCGCCCAAGCTGCACATCGTCAACCAGGACGCGTTCAGCTGGCTGCAGTCGAATGCGCAGACCTTCGACGTCATCGTGATCGACTTCCCCGACCCGAGCAACTTCGCGCTCGGCAAGCTCTACAGCACGAGCTTCTACGGCCTGATCGACCAGCATCTGGCGGCGAGCGGGTATGCCGTCGTGCAGACCACGTCGCCGCTGGTGGCGCGGCGCAGCTTCTGGACCGTCGCGACCACGATCGAGGCCGTGGGCCTGACGACCACGCCGTTTCACGTGCATGTGCCGAGCTTCGGCGAGTGGGGCTTCATCGTTGCGGGTCGCCGGCCCTGGCGTTTGCCGACCGCGCTGCCGCCCGGATTGCGTTTCCTGACCCTCGACGGTCTGCCGTCGATGCTGAACTTCCCGCCCGACATGGCGCGCGTGCCGACCGAGCCGAACCGGCTGTCGAACCAGGTGCTGGTGCATCTGTTCGAGGAGGAATGGGGGCGGGCCCAGCAATGAGGCGGCGCTCGATGCTGGCGGCCGGCGCGCTGCCCTGGCTCGCTGGTTGTGGCCGTGATCCCGAGCCGGATTGGCAGGCGCGCTGGGTCGGGCAGTCGCACGAGCGTGGGCACCGACTGCGCGCCGCGGCCGAATCGCGATTGGCACCTGCGACCGGGGCGGCCAGGCGCTGCTCGGTGCTGATCGTCGGCGGTGGCGTGGCCGGCCTGGCGGCAGCGCGCGGGTTCATGCAGCAAGGGGTCGACGATGTGCACCTGCTCGAACTCGAGGATGCGGCGGGTGGCAACAGCCGCGGCCATGTCATGCAGGGGCTGGCCTGCCCGATGGGCGCGCATTACCTGCCGCTGCCCGGGCCGGACGCACCCGAGGTCGAGGAGCTGCTGCTCGAACTCGGTCTGGCCCGTCGCGTGCTGGGCCGCACCGTCTACGACGAGCAGCACCTGAGCCACTCGCCGCAGGAGCGCCTGTTCTTCGACGGCGGCTGGGTCGAGGGCGTCCTGCCGCCGGCCGAGCCGGGCTCGGACACCCTGGCCCAGTACCGGCGCTTCGCCGGCGAGGTGACGCAGGCGCAGCGGGCGCTGGGATTCGCGATGCCGAGCCAGCGCGCGCCCTGGACTGCGGGTCATGCCGAACTGGACCGGCTGAGCTTCGACGCCTGGCTGGCCGCGCGTGGCCTGGTGGATGCGCGGCTGCGCTGGTACCTGGACTACTGCTGCCGCGACGACTATGGCGCGGGCAGCGCCACCGTCTCGGCATGGGCCGGCCTGCACTATTTCGGCAGCCGGCACGGCTTCCACGCTCCGGGCGACGCCGATGCGGCGGCCGAGCCCGTGCTGACCTGGCCGCAGGGCAATGCCTGGTTGACCGACCGCCTGGCGGCCCCGCTGGCGGACCGGCTTCACGTCGGCCGCACGGTGCTGCGGGTGGACGAGCAGCGCCACGGCGTCGAGGTGCATGCGCATGTCGCGGCGACCGATCGCAGCGAACGCTGGTGGGCCGACACCGTGGTGCTGGCGATCGCGCCGTTCGTTGCGCGCCATGTCGTCGAGTCGCCCGGGCCGGCGCTGCGCCAGGCGGCCGCGTTGGTGCAACATTCACCCTGGCTGGTGGCCAACCTGCGCCTGGACAGGCCGCCGCTGGCGCGCCCCGGTGCGCCGGCGTCGTGGGACAACGTGGTCTACGGCAGCCCGGCGCTGGGGTACGTGGACGCCGGCCACCAGTCGCTGCGGGCCGACCGCCGCAGCACCGTGCTGACCTTCTACGAACCCTGGTCGGCGGCCCGCCGTGCCGACTTGCTGGGCCTCGGCGCGCGCGACGCTGCCGTGCATGTGCTGGACATCCTGAAGGGGGTCCACCCGGACCTGGAACGGCGCGTGCAGCAGATCGACCTGGTGCGCCATGGCCACGCGATGGCCATCCCGCGCCCCGGCGTGCGCAGCGACGCGGCCGACGGGGCGCTGGCGGCGCTGCGTCGCCAGCGCGGGCGGGTCCGCCATGCCCATGCCGACCTGGCCGGCTACTCGGTGTTCGAGGAGGCCTTCACGCTCGGTCTGGGGGTATCCCGACCGCCGAAGTGAGGGGGGTCAGCGCGCCGCGCCGGCCCGCGCAAAGCCTATGCTCGGCGCATGCACCATCGAGTCGGACCATGGACACCCTGCTGATCGGGCTGCAGCTCCTGCTGCTGATGGCCGCGCTGCCGCTGCTCGCGACATCGCTGCGCACCTCGCGTGCACGCCGGTCGCGCCATGCCGGCTTCCTGGCGATCGCGCTGCTGCTGTCGATGCTGTCCCTCATCGGGGCCCTGCTCAGCGTGGCCAATGCAATCGAAGACGCGCGCGTCGACCACGCCATGTTGTTCACGCCGCCGGCATTCACGATCGGGCTGTGTGCCTGGGTCGTGTGGCGGGCGCTGTCGTCGGGCCAGCGTCCGCGGGCCACGCGCCAGGCCTGACCCTTCCAGGCCGCGGGTCGCGGCCCGCCGGCAATCCTTCGACAGCCTGCTAGGCTCCTCGCTTCCATCGAAGGAGGAGAACCATGCAATACCGCCGTCTCGGCCGCGCCGGCCTGCGCGTCAGCGCCCTGTCGCTCGGCTCCTGGGTGACCTATCACAACCAGGTGGACAGCAAGTCTGCCGTCGAGATGATGGCGGCGGCGTTCGACGCCGGCGTCAACTTCTTCGACAACGCCGAGGTCTACGCCGGCGGCCAGAGCGAGGTCGTGATGGGCGAGGCGCTGCGCACGCTCAAGTGGCCGCGCCTGAACTACGTCGTGTCGACCAAGTTCTTCTGGGGCCTGGACCGTCAGGGCGACGCGGTCAACCGCAAGGACACGCTCAACCGCAAGTACCTGATGCAGGCGATCGACGGCTCGCTCAAGCGTTTCGGCCTCGACCACATCGACCTGATCTACTGCCACCGCCCCGACCCGCACACGCCGATCGAAGAGACCGCGCGCGCGATGAGCGACATCATCGACCAGGGCAAGGCCCTGTACTGGGGCACGAGCGAGTGGAGTGCCGACGAGATCCGCGCCGCCTGGACGGTCGCCGACCGCCATGGCTGGCACAAGCCGGTCGTCGAGCAGCCGCAGTACCACCTGTTCCACCGCAAGCGCGTCGAGCAGGAGTACGCCCGCCTGTACGACGACATCGGCCTCGGCCTGACGACCTGGAGCCCACTCGCGTCCGGATTGCTGACCGGCAAGTACCGTGAGGGGGTGCCTGACGGCAGCCGCGGCGCGCTCGAGAACATGGCCTTCCTGCGCGACGGCTTGACCGACAAGGCCAAGAACAAGGCCGTCGCCAAGCTCGACGCAGTCGCTGCCAAGCTCGGCGGCAACGTGGCCCAGCTGGCGATCGCCTGGGCGGCCAGCAACCCGCGAGTCAGCACCGTGATCACCGGGGCGTCCAGGATGTCGCAACTGAAGGACAACCTGGGCGCGATCGACATGCTGCCCAAGATGACGCCGGCGCTGAAGGAGCGCATCGAGGAGATCACGGCGCCACTGGCGGCCTGATCGGCAGCGCAGCGATCAGCGCTTGCGCTGGCGCTCGGTCGCGCCCGCCGTCAGGTAGCCCACCGCGGCGCCGTAGCCATCCCGGTACTGCGCGCGGATGAGGGGTTCGACCGTGGCGCGCACCTTCGCGTGCATGGCACCGTCGAGCGCGCCGGCGTGCTGGAAGTTGCTCATGACGTAGGTCCAGCCGTTGACCGCGTCGACCGCATGCAGTCCGGTCGACTCGGCGCCTGCCGGGCAGGACAGGATGCGGCTCAGCACGCCGGTGTCCACGTGGTAGGCCCACAGGAAGTTGTTGACGTGGGTGTTGCTGTCCTCGCCGATGAAGAGCACGCGCAGCGCCTCCGAGAACTTCAGGTTGTCGGGCTGCGAGATCTTGTCCGGGTTGGCGAAATTCCCGAGTTCGTCCTGGGCGCGGCGCTTGCCGCCACCGAGGTCCTCGCTGATCAGGGCCGGGACTGCCGCCATGTCCACCGGCACCCAGTCGCTGTCGATCGCCTTGCCTTCGTGGTCCTTCTGGCCGCCGCGAAGGTTCAATGCGTAGACCGCGCCCGAGTAGGGGCCCTCGACGCGGATGTCGCCCGAACCGTCGAGCATGGACTTGTCGATGCGCGACATCGCCGTGTACGCGATGCGGTCGCGTGCATTGACGGTCGTGCCTTCCATCTTCGAGAAGCCCAGGCTGCCGCCCATCAGCGCGGCGTAGCGGTGCGTCTCCAGAAAGGCGGCGGCGTGCTCCATGCCGGGCTTGAGCCGCACCCAGTTGAAGCGACCGCCGAACGGGATGCGTGTGAAGCCCGGTTCCTGCGGGCTCGCGCGTGTGCACGTCCAGGATGTCGGCGGCGCGGATGCCCTTGTCGATCAACGCCTCGATCTGATCGCTGCTGGTGTGGCCCAGGCGAACCCAGCTCAGGGTGGCCGCGCCCGGCCCGCGCCCGGAGGTCTGGTGCCAGCGTGCGACGTAGAGCGTGCCGCGGCTCAGGTCGCGTGCGCGGTCGGCGACGTAGAAGAACAGGCCGCCGTTGGTCGTGTCGTCGCCCATCAGCACGCTGCGCTCGTCGGGCATGACCTGCACCAGTTCGCGCGAGATGCGGCCCAGTCCGTAGTGCTTGCGCACGCGGCCGCTGCCGTCGGGCAGCACGGTCACCTCGGGCAGGTGGCCATAGTGGTAGGGATTGGCACGGTCGGGGTCGCCGAACTGGTGGACCGAGAACTCGCGCAGATAGGGGTTGACCGGCAGCGTGGCGTCGGGCTCGTATTCCTCGCTCGCCAGGTGCGTGTTCCAGGGCGACAGGCTGGCACCGCAGGTGACCCACAGGCCGTGCACCGCGCTGGTGTCGACCGGCTGGTAGCGCACCAGGCGCAGGCGGCCCTTGTCGGGGTCCTGGTCGAGCGTCAGCACCGCGATCGGGGACGGCATGCGGCCCCAGGTGTCGCGCCCGCTGCGGTCGCGCGAGGTGGCCTCGAACTGGACGACGGCAAACAAGGTGTGGCCGAGTACACCGTCCGCCTTCACGCCGGCAAGCTGGATCAGCGACATGCCGTCCGGGCTGTCGGAGAAGAACTGGCGCGGCGCACCCGGCGCCGACCCGTCGATCAGCGGACGCAGGCGGGCGCCGTAACAACCCCCGGCGATGACGGGCTTGCCTGCGCCATCCCGCACCGTGTCGCCGGTGACGAAGAAGGCCTCGTAGGCGAGCGGTGCTCGCTGTTCAGTGCCGTCGGCGAAGCGCGTCAGCAGGCTCGATCCGACACTCACGCGCGCCAGCTCGGCAGGCTGTGCCAGCGATGGCGCGGGCATCGGCAGGAACTGCACGCCGCGCAGCGCGGCGGCGCGCGGTGTCGAGGCGGCACTGCCCTGGCTCAGTGGCAGCAAGGGCGCACCGGCCAGCCATTGCAGCGCGCGCCGGCGCGAGGGGAGTCCGGAGTGGGTCATGGGGCGGCGTGGACCTGATGGCGGCCGCCCTGCTTGGCCTTGAACAGCGCCGTGTCGGCCGCGCCCAGCAGGTCCTGGGCGCTGCCCTGGTCGACCGAGGCCACGCAGCTGGCGCAGCCGACACTGATCGTGACCTGTGCGGCCACCGGTGAGTCCCCATGGGCGATGCCTGCGCCGTCGATGACGGCCAGGCATTCGCGCGCCACGCTGAGCGCGCCCTCGAGGTCGGTGTGGGCCAGCAGGATCACGAATTCCTCGCCGCCGTAGCGCGCCACGAGGTCGGTCGGCCGGCGCAGCACCGTCTGCAGCAGGCGCGCGACCCGTCGCAGGCAGCTGTCGCCTTCGAGGTGGCCATGGCGATCGTTGAAGCGCTTGAAGTGGTCGACATCGACGATCAGCAGGGACATCGGCTGCTGCAGCCGGCGCGAGCGTTGCCACTCTTCGAGCAATCGGCGGTCGAGCAGGCGCCGGTTCGCGATGCCGGTCAGGCCGTCGGTCTCCGACAACTGCTCGAGCCGTTCGCGCGCCGCGTCGAGCTCCTGGTTGGCCTTTTGCAGGGCCTGCTCGCGCTGGACCATCTTGGAGACATCGGTGATCACGGTCGCAGTGCCGCCGTCGCGTGTCTTGCGTTCGCTGATGCGAAGCCAGCGGTTGCCGGGCTGCTGCTGCATCAGCTCACCCTCGGGCTGGCGATGGCGCGCCAAGCGCTCGTCGATCCACGCCTGCACGTCGGGCGTCGCCTCGGGGTACTGGCCACGCTCGACGCCGAAGCGCAGCATGGCCTCGAACGTATTGCCGACCACCATCGACGGCGCCGAATCGGGATTGAGCGCGAGGTAATGCGCATTGCAGGTCACGAGGCGATCGTCGGGGTCGAACAGTGCAAAGCCCTCGGGCAGAGCGTCGATGGCGTCCTGCAGGCGGGCGCGCGCAGACTCGGCGGCTTGACGCTGGGTCACGCCTTCGGTCACGTCGGTCCAGATCGACACGATGCCGCCGCCACTCAATCGCTTCTCGTAGGTTCGCAACCAGTGCGAGGCGTTGCGAATCAGGATCTGGTTGAAGGGTTGACGGCGCTGTGCCTTGCGCTTTTCGACATAGGCGTCGGCGTCCGCCTCGGTCACGCCGGCGATTGCACCACTGGCGATGTTGCGCCGCAACATGGACTCGTAGGTGGGGGTCTGGCCCTCGGCCGTTGCCTCGGTCACGGTCGGCCACATCTCGCGCAGCATCTGATTGCTCAGGATCAGCCGGTCCTCGGCGTCGTAGAGCGAAAAGCCGGCCGGGATCGCCTCGATCAGCTCCTCCAGCCGCTGTTGTCCGCGCTCGGCCTGGGCGCGCGCCGCTTCGAGTGCCTCGCTCTTGTGCACCTGCTCGGTGATGTCGATGCTGAAGCTGAGGTGGCCGCCTCCAGGAAGGCGTTGTTCCTGGATGCGGCGCCGACGCCCATCGGGCATCTGGCGCACCAGATGGCCACCTTCGCGGTGCAGGCGCAAACGTTCGTTCAGCCACTCGTCTGCGTGCTCCTTGGCGCCCGCCACCAGGCCGGCCGCGACGCCTTCGCGCGCGAGTTGCTCAAACGTAGTCCCGGGCCGGATGTGCGCGGCCAACTGGGGGTACAGCGACCGGAACGAATTGCTGGCGAGCACGAGCCGATCGTCGCGGTCGTACAGCGCAATCCCGGCGTCGGCGTGGTCGAGCGCCTCGGTGAGCAGGTCGACACGTGCGCGTGCTGTGTGCAACTCACGGCGGACTCGCCAAAACAGGGCCCCGGTCAGGAGTGCGAATGCGGCAAGTGCGAACCAGGCCCACGACGTCATGCTGTATTCCCCAGGGCGGCCCAGCGCTCGGGCGTGCCCACGTCGGTCCAAGCCCCATCCCAGCGTGAGCCCCCGAGTTGGCGCGCGTCGATCGCGCGTTCGAGCAGCGGACGCAGTGCCAGCTTGGTGCCGGGGCTGATGCCGGCGAACATGGCCGGACGAAACAGCCCGATGCTGGCCCAGGTCAGCCGCTCGCCTTCGACGCCGCGCACGAGCCGCCCGTCCGGCGCCAGCGCGAAGTCGCCGCCGGCATGGTGGGCGGCATTCGGGACCATCCACAGATGGGCCTGGTCGCCGTCGAGCAGGCGGGCTGCAAGTGAGGGGTCGAAGTCGAATCCGGGCACGAAGACATCACCCGAGACGACCCAGAACGGATCGTCCAGATGAGGCAGGGCCTTGGCGATGCCGCCGGCCGTCTCCAGCGCACCGCCATGGTCGCGGCCCTCGGTCGAGTAGTGGATCTGCAGGCCCCAGCGTGCGCCGTCGCCCAGGGTGGCAGGGAACTGTGCTTCCAGCCATGCGGTGTTGATCACCACGCGCCGGATGCCGGCGCGCGCCAGCGCCTGCAGGTGCCAGCCGATCAGCGGCTGGCCGCGCACCATCAACAGGGGCTTCGGAACCTGGTCCGTGTGAGGACGCAGCCGCTCGCCGCGCCCGGCGGCAAGGATCAGGGCGGTCGCGGGAGCCATCGGGTCGGCAGTGTAGTGGGCGATCGGCAGGGGTCAAGCGCCGGGGTCCGGCGCGAAATGCGCAGGCGTCAGCGCCAGGATCCGACGCCACAGGGGAGCGTAGACATCGTCCGGTTCGAGTCCGGTCAGGGGGTCCCGGTTGACCTTGAACGCGCTGTCGAGCGCGGCCCGGTCGGCACTGTCGAGCAGAGATTCGGCGGCGGGCAGCAGCTCCTGCTCCTCGAGCGCCATGTGGTCCAGGTAGGCGGCCGTGTAGTCCTGCACCGCGCGCTCGAAGTCGGCCCGGCGGCGTTCACCCAGGACCTCGAATGCGAGCAGCGTGTGCATGAGCCGGGCCGTGGCCTGTTCGCCTTCGTGGTGGTCGGCCTCGAGGCGGTCGATCACGGCGCCCAGATGGGGTGCCTTTCGGCGCAGGGCGGGGAACAGCCAGAGGCTCTCCTTGGGGTGATGGCGCTTGTGCGGGAACTCCGCGATGTAGAGCAGCACGGCGCGCAGCAGCTCGAAGTCGGGCACGGTCGCACTGCGCCGCGACTGTGCGAGCAGCATCGACAGCGAGCGCAACAAGGCCGACAGCGCCTGGTGTTCGGCGCGGATGATCGCGAGCGCCGCGCAATCCGTCATGGGACGTCCACCGTCGGCGTTGCACGCTCCAGGCGTTGGACGCTGGCCTGTGCCGGTGCGAAGGCCTGCGTCAGCGCGTGGAGCAGGGCTTGCGCGCGGTCGCGGTTGTCGGCGCTCTGGTTGCAGACGAAGACATCGAGCGTCACGCTGCCGGACTCGGGCCAGGTGTGCACCGCCAGGTGCGACTCGGCCAGCAGCAGCATGCCGGTGACACCTCCCGGTGCGTCGAAGACGTGGAAACACTCACCGACCGCGGTCAGGCCGGCCGCGCCGGCAGCCCCACTGCACAGGGTGCGCAGCGCCACCACGTCGGTCATCACGGCGAGGGTCGGATCGCAGCCCCCGAGGTCGGCGGTCAGGTGCAAGCCTTGCATGGTCAGGGCGTGCGTTCGGACGCACGTAAAATCACGGGTTCTGCCTGATTCTCGCCTGCATTTACCGTGAGCCCCGCGCAACCATGGCCGATCTGACCCCCCCGACCCCCTCCACCGACAGTGCCACGATGGCCAACGCGATCCGGGCCCTGGCCATGGACGCCGTGCAACAGGCCAATTCGGGCCACCCCGGCGCCCCGATGGGCATGGCCGAGATGGCCGTGGCGCTCTGGAGCCGCCACCTGAAGCACAACCCGGCCGACCCCCACTGGGCCGACCGCGACCGTTTCGTGCTGTCCAACGGCCACGCGTCGATGCTGATCTACGCCCTGCTGCACCTGAGCGGCTATGCGTTGCCGATGAAGGAGCTGAAGAACTTCCGCAAGCTGCACAGCCTCACGCCCGGCCACCCGGAGGTCGACGTCACACCCGGCGTCGAGACCACGACCGGCCCGCTCGGCCAGGGGCTGACGAATGCCGTGGGCATGGCGCTGGCCGAGAAGCTGCTGGCGCAGGAGTTCAACCGCCCGGGGCATGTGCTGGTCGATCACCATACCTACACCTTCCTCGGCGATGGCTGCCTGATGGAAGGCATCAGCCACGAGGCCGTGGGCCTGGCCGGTGCTTGGAAGCTGGGCAAGCTGATCGCGCTCTACGACGACAACGGCATCAGCATCGACGGCCAGGTGTCGCCCTGGTACGTGGACGACGTGCGCAAGCGCTTCGAGGCCTGCGGCTGGGAAGTCATCGGGCCGGTCGACGGCCATTCGACCGACCTGGTCGACGGCGCCATCAAGCTGGCCAAGTCCTCGGCCGTTAAGCCGACCCTGATCATCTGCCGCACCACCATCGGCAAGGGGTCACCCAACCGGGGCGGCACTGCCAAGGCGCATGGCGAGGCGCTCGGCGCCGACGAGATCGCACTGACGCGCGACGCGATCGGCTGGCCGCACGCCCCCTTCGAGGTGCCGGCCGAGGTCTATGCCCTGTGGGATGCCAAGTCCGCCGGCAGCGCAGCCCAGGCGGCGTGGGAAGCGCGACTTGTCAGCTACAAGGCGGCCCATCCCGAACTGGCGGCCGAGTTCGAGCGCCGCATGCATGGCGAGCTGCCGACAAACTTCGCCCAGGTGGCCGTAGATGCCGCGATCGCCGCGCACACCCAGGCCGCGACCGTGGCCAGCCGCAAGGCGAGCCAGATCGCGCTCGAGGCCTTCACCAAGGCCATGCCCGAACTGCTCGGTGGCTCGGCCGACCTGACCGGCTCGAACCTGACCAACACGTCATCGACCCCGCCGCTGCGTTTCGACGCCAAGGGCGTGCCCAACGGCGGACGTCACATCAACTACGGCGTGCGCGAATTCGGCATGGCCGCGGTGATGAACGGCATCGCGCTGCACGGTGGCTTCATTCCCTATGGCGGCACCTTCCTGACCTTCAGCGACTACAGCCGCAATGCGATCCGGATGGCGGCGCTGATGAAGCGCCGCGTGATCCATGTCTTCACGCACGACAGCATCGGCCTCGGAGAGGACGGCCCGACGCACCAGAGCGTCGAGCATGCGGCGAGCCTGCGCCTGATCCCCAATCTCGACGTCTGGCGCCCGGCCGACACGGTCGAGACCGTGATCGCGTGGACGGCGGCGCTGTCGAACCAGATGCGCCCGAGCGCGCTGCTGCTGTCGCGCCAGAACCTGCCCTATGCGCCCAAAGCAGCACTCGACCAGATTGCCAAGGGCGCCTATGTGCTGGCCGAGCCGAGCGAGGTGGGGCTGAAGAAGAAGGCGCAGGCCGTGATCCTGGCGAGCGGCTCCGAGGTGCAACTGGCACTGCATGCACAGGCCGATCTGGCCAGGTCCGGAATCGCGGTGCGCGTCGTCTCGGTGCCGAGCACCACGGTCTTCGACCGTCAGGACACGAAATACAAGTCCGAGGTGCTGCCGGCCGGGCTGCCGCGGATCGCCGTCGAAGCCGGCGTCACCGACGGCTGGTGGAAGTACGGCTGCGCCGCCGTGGTCGGCCTCGACCGCTACGGCGAGAGCGCGCCCGCGCCGGCGCTGTTCGAGTACTTCCGGTTGACGCCGAAGAACGTTGCCGACACCGTGCGCAAGGTGCTGGGCAAGTAGAGGCATCCGGCGGGCCGGACGGCCCGCCGCCTGTCATTTCTGCTGGATGCGCGACAGGTAGTCGAGCAGGGCCACCACGCGGTTGCGCACATACCACTCGGGCTCGGTCGCGGCGATGAGATTGCCGCTCGCCTCGGCGCGATAGCGCTGCCCCCAGACCGGCATGGTGCGCGAGCCGTGAGCCCCAATCTCGATCCCCGAACGGCCGTCGATCATCTCCCACACCAGCTGGTTGGGGAATGCGCCGCCGTTGCGCTTGGAGATCGTGGTCAGGTCGGTGGGCGCGGTGGTCAGGAATCGACGCAACTCGCCGTTGCCGGTGCCGTTCACGCCGTGGCAGGTGGCGCAATGCCACTCGTACTCCTGCTTGCCCAGGTCGACCTTGGGTTGTGCGAGCGCGATGCCACTGGTGCACGACACCGCGGCCAGGATCGTGAGCCTGCAAAGATTCGGTTTCATCGTCTTCTCCAGGTGAGTCAGTGGACAGCCCCATCGTTACGGACGGCGCTGCGCTTGAATTGCGTCTGCTCAACCGAGGCGGCGTTTCCTGGGGCGCCGCTGCGTCGGCACCGCCATGCCCGCGCGGGCGGTCATTAGAATTGAGACAAAGCTCCCACCTTGGCGCCGGAGCACAACGCACAACCACTGAAGGGTGAATCTCATGGCCATCAAGATCGGCATCAACGGCTTCGGCCGCATTGGGCGCATGGTGTTCCGTGCCGCCATCGCCAACCACCAGGACATCGAAGTCGTCGGCATCAACGACCTGCTCGAGCCCGACTACCTGGCCTACATGCTGAAGTACGACAGCGTGCACGGCCGCTTCAAGGGCGAGGTCGCGGTCGACGGCAACACGCTCGTCGTCAACGGCAAGCGGATCCGCCTGACGGCAGAGCGCGACCCGGCGGCGCTGAAGTGGGGCGAGATCGGCGCGGCCATCGTGGTCGAGTCGACCGGCCTCTTCCTGACCAAGGAGACGGCCCAGAAGCACATCGATGCGGGCGCGAAGAAGGTGGTCATGTCGGCCCCGAGCAAGGACGACACGCCGATGTTCGTGTTCGGCGTCAACGACAAGACCTACGCCGGCCAGGCCATCATCTCCAACGCCAGCTGCACCACCAACTGCCTGGCCCCGGTGGCCAAGGTGCTCAACGACAGCTTCGGCATCAAGCGCGGTCTGATGACGACGGTGCACGCCGCCACCGCGACCCAGAAGACCGTCGACGGTCCGAGCAACAAGGACTGGCGCGGCGGGCGCGGCATCCTCGAGAACATCATCCCGAGCAGCACCGGTGCGGCCAAGGCCGTGGGCGTCGTGATCCCCGAGCTCAACAAGAAGCTGACCGGGATGTCGTTCCGCGTGCCGACCTCGGATGTCTCGGTGGTCGACCTGACGGTCGAGCTGATCAAGGAGGCCGCCTACGAAGACATCGTGAACGCCATGAAGGCCGCCGCCGCCGGCCCGATGAAGGGCGTGCTGATGGTCACCGAGGACAAGGTCGTGGCGACCGACTTCCGCGGCGAATCGTGCACCAGCGTGTTCGACGCCGAGGCCGGCATCGCGCTCGACAAGACCTTCGTCAAGGTCATCGCCTGGTACGACAACGAGTGGGGCTACTCGAACAAGGTGCTCGAGATGGTGCGCGTGATCGCCTGATCGGCGGCCTGCGCCGGCCGCTCAGTCGAGCGGCTGGCGCATGAAGAAGTCCCACATGACGTCGTTGGCCGACAAGGCCTTGGAACTCGGCTCGCCGCGCGTCTTTTGCGCGCCGGGCCAGGAGTGGCCGCCGGATTCGGTCACGCAGAGTTCCACCTCGACCCCACCCCGGCAGCCTGGCATGGCGCTCGCAATAGGCGCCGGGCCGCTCGAGCACGCGCTGCGCCGTGCCGGCGCAGGCATTGCGCTCGACCCAGCGCGAGATCGTGGCCGGCACCGAGGTGAAGTCGGTGATCCGGGACGGGTCGCGCGCGCCGAGCCCCTGACCGGCACCACCGTCGAACAGCACATGGTCGTCGTTGCGCGCGTGGATGTGCAGCACTGCGATCGCACGCTGCGGTGAACACCGCACCGTGTTGTCGGTACCCGCCACCGCGGCCACGGCACGGACCAGGTCGGCCGCCTCGCAGGCCAGACGATAGGCCAGCATGCCGCCATTGGACATGCCGGTGGCAAAGATGCGCCGGGCGTCGATGTTGAGATCACTGCCCAGCCGGGCCACGAGGGCGCGCACGAAGCCGACATCGTCGACGTTCTGGTCGCGCGCGCGGGCGCAGCAACGGCCCGCGTTCCAGGTCGCCAGCTTGCCCGAGCGCAAGGGGCCGACACCGTTCGGGAACACCGCGATGAAACCATGCTGCTCGGACGCCGTGATCTGACCGTATCGGGAGTCGTCGGCCTGGTGCTGCATGTCGCCACCGCCACCGTGAAAGGACAGCACGAGCGGCATCGGCCTCGACGCGCTGTAGGACGCCGGCACATGCACCAGGGCCTTGCGCTCCAGTCCAGCGTGCACCAGGTGGATCTCATGATCACCGGCGCCGAGCGCCTGCGCGCCCGCGCCGACCGAGGCCCACAGGCCGGTGAGCAGGCACAGAATCGTGACAGCGCGCTTCATGGTCGGTTCTCTGCTGCGCCCTTCGTCCACAATGGACTTGCCCGCAGCTACTGCCAGTCTGACATGACCACATTGTTCGCGCGAATGGCCTGTGTGATGGGCCTGCTCAGTGCTTCGCTCGGGGCCTGGGCCGCCGATGCCCGGGTCATCGTGGCCTTCAAGCCCGATGCCGCAGCCTTGCGCCTGCAGGCCCTGGCCAGCGCCGGCTCGACGAGCGCCTTGCAGCGGCGCGCCGACGCCCTGGCCGGCCGCGCCGGCGTGCCGCTCGTGACCGGCATGGCGGTGGCCGATCGCTGGCAGGTGATGCGTGCCAAGGGCCTCGACTCGGCCACGCTGGCTGCCCGCCTGGCCCAACACCCGGATGTCGAATGGGCCGTGGTCGACCACCGGCGCCGTGCCATGCTGGTGCCCAACGACCCGCTGTACGGCGCTGCCGTCAGGGCGGCGGGGCCCGACGCGGGGCAGTGGTACCTGCGCCCACCCGACGCGACGCTGCGCTCGGCGACCAATGCCGAGTCGGCCTGGGACCGCATCACCGGCCAAGCTTCGGTCGTCGTCGCGGTGCTCGACACGGGCGTGCTCGCCACCCACCCGGACCTGATCGGGCGCGTGCTGCCGGGCATCGACACGATCGTCGACACCGATATCTCGAACGATGGCGACGGCGAGGACACGAACGCCACCGACCCGGGCGACTGGATCAGCGCGGCCGAGAACGCCAGCGGTC
Organism: uncultured beta proteobacterium; assembly: GCA_963706655.1. Classification (GTDB taxonomy): domain Bacteria; phylum Pseudomonadota; class Gammaproteobacteria; order Burkholderiales; family Burkholderiaceae_C; genus Rubrivivax. The sequence goes on along the minus strand of CAVPNN010000014.1, from coordinate 68,695 downwards.
CGCTCGAGGGCTGCGGCGAGGCGAGCAGTTCGTGGCACGGCACGATGGTGGCGAGCATCATCGGCGCCACCGCCAACGACGGCATCGGGATGGCCGGCACGGCCCACGGGGTGAGCATCCTGCCAGTCCGCGTGCTGGGCAAATGCGGCGGCTACGACAGCAACATCATCAACGGCATGTTGTGGGCCGCCGGCCTGCAACGTGTCGCCGGCGTGCTCAATCCGAATCCGGCGCGGGTGCTGAACATGAGCCTGGGCAGCGCCGGGAGCTGCGAGCTCAGCTATGCCAATGCGGTGCGGCGCATCAATGCGGCGGGCGTCGTGATCGTCGCTGCGGCTGGCAACAGCGTCGGGCAGGCGGTCGGCACGCCCGCCAACTGCCCGGGGGTGATCGGTGTCGCCGGCCTGCGCCATGCAGGCACCAAGGTCGGATTCTCGGATCTCGGGCCCGAGATCACGATTGCCGCGCCGGGCGGCAATTGCGTCAACATCGACGGCGTCAAACCCTGCCTGTACCCGATCCTGGCCGCGACCAACAGTGGTCTGCTGGCGCCGAACGCCGGCGGGTCGATCTGGACCGACAGCTTCAATATCAGCGTCGGCACGAGCTTCGCAACACCGATCGTGGCCGGCGCGGCGGCCTTGATGCTGTCGGCGCGTCCGAGCCTGCAGCCGGCCGAGGTGACGGCTGCGCTGCGCGCCAGCGCGCGGCCGTTCCCGACCACCGGCGCCGACAACGGCGTCGACGATCCGACGCCGGTCCCGGCCTGTGTCGCGCCGAGTTCCGCCGAGCAACTGCAGTGTTATTGCACGACCGGGCTCTGCGGCGCGGGCATGCTGGACATGGCCGCCGCCGTCGACGCCGTGCTCGGCGTGGTGCCACGCATCGGTCTGGCGCCGGTGGCGCCGGTGGCGGGCGCGCTGCTGACGCTCGATGGCAGTGCCTCCCAGGTGCCTGCAGGGCGGGCGATCACTGCCTACGACTGGCAACTGGTCGACGCCGGCGGCGTCGTGAGCGGGTTCAGCAGCGCGTCCAATGCGGTCAGCGCGACGCTGGTGCCCGATGCCGCCGGCACATTCGTCGTGCGCCTGACATTGACCGACGACCTGGGCGCGAAGCGCAGTGCCGACCTGGCCGTCGTCGTGGCGGCAGCGCCCGAGCCGGGCGGCAATGTGCCGACGCCGCCCGCAGGGCCCGCTGCGGGCACCGGCGGGGGTGCGACCGGCTGGCTCTGGTGGTCCGCGCTTGCGCTCGCGGTGATCGGTCTGCGCAGGCGGCCGGCAGGCCCTCAGCCGCAGGACTGAAAGGCGCGCGCCAGGGCCGGGTCGGGCAGACGTCGAAGGGCATCGTGCTGCTCGGCCGATGCCCGCGGCACGCGCAGCCACCAGGTCCCGTTCGGGGCCGGCTCGCGATGCCACGACAGGTCGGGCAGGGCCGCGGCGCGCAGCGCGGATTCGGCTGCCTGCATCTCGGCTTCGCCGAAAGGCCCGGCCTGCCAACACTCGGCGCCCGGCGCGGGCTCGCCGGTGATCCGGATCAGGTGGGGGCGGACCTGCGCCTGGATCCGTTGCGGCTCGCGCTGCGCGGCGTCGCCAGCGGGATGGCTGAACAGCCAGGGCGACAACATGCCGCGCGACCAGGCCAGGAACAGCAGATTGGCCACGACCAGCAGCGCGACGACCGAACGCAGCATGATCAGTCCTCCTGCGGCTCTTCGGTGCCGCGCATGCGCACGCTGATCTCGCCGCTGACGAGCTCGTGCAGGCGTTCCCCAGCGCGCACATGCAGCGCGCCGCGCGCGTCGACGCCCTCGGCAACGCCTTGTGGGCAGTCTGGTGCCGTGGTCGTGACCTGCTGCCCCAGCAGCAGATCGCGCCTGCGGTAGGCGCCGACAAAGGCGTCGAAGCCCTCGGTCTCGAAGCGCACGAGGGCATGCGCCAGCGGGACCGCGACGCGCGCCAGCAACTGGGGCGCCGTCAGCGCCGGCATCAACTCCTGCGTGCAGGCGTAACCGCTGCTGAGTTCGCCGATCTGCTGGGGCTGCACATTGAGCCCGACACCGATCACGCACATCCGCTGGTCGCCCACGGCCACGGTCTCGATCAGGACACCGCCGAGTTTGCGTCCGGCGCCCGGATCGTCCAGCAGCCAGAGGTCGTTCGGCCACTTGAGTCCGATTTTCGGCATCGCGCCGGCGGCAGGTTCGTCCAGGGCGTCGGCCAGGGCCACGCCGACCGCGAGCGACAGTCCGGACCAGTCGTGTGGCGCGTAGGGCAGCGACAAGGAAAACGTCAGCGATGCGCCCGGAGCCGAGTGCCAGTCGCGCCCGAGACGGCCGCGCCCGCGGGTCTGGTGCTCGGCCACCAGCAAGCAGGGTTGGACGTCCGCGCTGCGCCGCCCATGCGGTGAGCGCGGGTCGGGGTCGACCCCGGGCGCGCCGAGCTCTCCGGGCCGTGTGATCGGCGCGTCGCGGCGCCCGCTGAGCCTGCGCGAGCGCTCGAGCAGATGGGTGCTGGTCGACTCCGCGCGGGCCAGGATCTCGACACTGATGCCGGGCAGCAGCGGGTCGAGCTGGCGCCAGATCGCGTCGGCACCCCAGGACTGATGGCGGTGGTCCGGCATCATCGACGCTTCGGGGCGAGCAGGGTGCCGCGGCACCCGGCGCTGCCGCAGCGGCAGGCGTACTCGCGCTTGAGCTTGGGGGTGTAGCGCGCGTCGAGGGTCAGGCCATAGTCGTAGAACAACTCCTCGCCCGCGTCCAGGTTGCGCAGTGCGCGGATGAAGACACGGCCGTCCTGCTCGTCGGCCTCGCAGTTCGGATCGCAGGCATGGTTGATCCAGCGTGCTGCGTTGCCGCCCACGTTGGCGTCGATGACGTGGTCGTCGTCGACGTGGAAGTAGAACGTATGGTTCGGGTCCTTCGGGTCGTGCGGGTGGCGCCGCAGTGCTTCGCGCCAACTGATGACCTCACCCATGTATTCGATCAGGGTCTCGCCCTCGGCGATGGCCTGCAGGGCGAAGACGCCCTTGCCGTGCACGCCCGATCGACGCACCTGAATTCGGCGGCCGGATACGACCGCCACCACGGCGTCTTGCGCAGTCTTGCTCATTGGGTACATTGGAATCATGGGCGCGCGCGTGTGTGTGGGCGTGCGCGCGAGAGACGGCATTGTAGGCATGGCCCGCTGGACGGGCCGCGAGGAATCCATGAGCAAGGCAATCATCATTGCGGAGAAGCCGAGCGTCGCGCAGGACATCGTGCGCGCGCTCACCCCCGTGGTGGGCAAGTTCGAGAAGGCAGCGGACCATTTCGAGAACGACCATTACGTCGTCACCTCGGCGGTCGGCCATCTGGTGGAGATCAAGGCGCCGGAGGAGTTCGACGTCAAGCGTGGCAAGTGGAGCTTCGCCAACCTGCCGGTGGTGCCACCCTACTTCGACCTGGCACCGATCGACAAGGCCAAGACCCGGCTCAACGCCGTCGTCAAGCTGTGCAAGCGCAAGGACGTGACGACACTGATCAACGCCTGCGACGCGGGGCGCGAGGGCGAGCTGATCTTCCGCCTCATCGAGCAGTATGCGGCCGGTGCCAAGGGCACGCTGGGCAAGCCGGTCAAGCGCCTGTGGCTGCAGAGCATGACGCCGCAGGCGATCCGCGACGGCTTCGAGAAACTGCGTGACGACGCGCAGATGAGCGGGCTGGCCGACGCGGCGCGCAGTCGCTCCGAGGCCGACTGGCTGGTCGGCATCAACGGCACGCGTGCGATGACCGCCTTCAACTCGCGCGACGGCGGCTTCTTCCTGACCACCGTCGGGCGCGTGCAGACGCCGACGCTGTCGATCGTCGTCGAGCGCGAAGAGAAGATCCGGCGCCACGTCGCGCGCGACTACTGGGAGGTGCGCGCCACCTTCGCCGCAACGGCCGGCGAGTACGACGGCAAGTGGTTCGACCCGACCTGGAAGAAGAATCCGGACGACGTCGAACTGCGCGCCGACCGCCTGTGGAGCGAGGCCGAGGCCAAGTCGATCGCCGACGCCTGCCGCGGCGAGCCGGCCACCGTCAGCGAGGAAGCCAAGCCCAGCACCCAGGCCAGCCCGCTGCTGTACGACCTGACCACCTTGCAGCGCGAAGGCAACTCGCGCTTCGGGTTCTCGGCCAAGACGACGCTGTCGATCGCCCAGGCGTTGTACGAGAAGCACAAGGTGCTGACCTACCCGCGAACCGATTCGCGCGCACTGCCCGAGGACTACCTTGCTGTCGTCAAGGAGACCTTCGGCATGCTGGCCGGCGAAGCCCTGCCGGGGCCGTTGCGCGAGTTGTCTGCGCATGCCGCGTTCGGCCTGAAGGAGGGGTACGTCAAGCCGATCAAGCGTGTCTTCGACAACGCCAAGGTGTCGGACCACTTCGCCATCATCCCGACCATGCAGCCGCCGAAGTCCCTGACCGAGGTCGAGGCCAAGCTCTACGACCTGATCGTCAAGCGTTTCCTGGCCGTCTTCTATCCGAGCGCGGAATACCTGGTCACGACACGCATCAGCGAGGTCGCCGCGGCTGATCGGGCCTACCGATTCCAGACCAATGGCAAGGTGCTGGTGCGGCCGGGCTGGCTGGCCGTCTACGGCAAGGAGGCACAGGACGAAGACGCCAACCTGGTGCCGGTCGACGCGGGTGAGAAGGTGCGCACCGAGGCGGTCGACGCCAAGGCATTGCAGACCAAGCCGCCGGCGCGCTACAGCGAGGCGACGCTGCTGTCGGCGATGGAGGGTGCAGGCAAGCTGATCGAGGACGACGAATTGCGTGCCGCGATGCACGAGAAGGGCCTGGGCACACCGGCCACGCGCGCCGCGACGATCGAGGGTCTGATCAGCGAGAAGTACATGTTGCGCGAGGGCCGCGAGCTGATCCCCACCGCAAAGGCCTTCCAGCTGATGACGCTGCTGCGAGGCCTGAGCGTGGATGAGCTGACCAAGCCCGAACTGACCGGTGACTGGGAATTCCAGCTCGCCGAGATGGAGCATGGTCGGCTGGCGCGCGACACCTTCATGGCCGAGATCGGCAAGATGGCCGAGCGCATCGTGCGCAAGGCCAAGGAGTACGACCGCGACACGATTCCGGGCGACTACGCGACGCTGACGACGCCATGCCCGAACTGCGGGGGTCTCGTGAAGGAGAACTACCGGCGCTTCGCCTGCGAGAAGTGTGACTTCAGCATCGCCAAGATCCCCGGCGGTCGCGCCTTCGAGGTCGCCGAGGCCGACGCTTTCCTGCGCGACAAGAAGATCGGCCCGCTCGAGGGATTTCGCTCCAAGGCCGGCTGGCCGTTCTCGGCCGAGCTCAAGCTCGTGCGCGACGAGGAAGCGAAGAACTGGAAACTCGAGTTCGACTTCGGCAACGATGCCAAGGACGCCGAGAACAACGGCGAGCCGGTCGACTTCTCGGACCAGGACAGCGTCGGCGCCTGCCCCAAGTGCAAGGCCAAGGTCTTCGAGTTCGGTGCCAGTTATGTCTGCGAGCACAGTGTCGGCCCGAAGTCGACCTGCGACTTCAAGACCGGCAAGATCATCCTGACGCAGCCGGTCTCGCGCGAGGAGGCTGGCAAGCTGTTGAGCACCGGTCGGACCAGCCTGCTCGAGGGCTTCGTGTCCAACAAGACCCGGCGCAAGTTCAAGGCCTTCCTGAAGTACGACGCCAAGGAAGGCAAGGTCGTCTTCGAGTTCGAGCCACGTGCACCGAGGGTGGCCAAGAACGCGCCGGCCAAGAAGGTGCCGGCCAAGAAGGTGCCGGCCAAGAAGGCCGCCGCCAAGAAGGCGTAGAGGCCCCATGATTCGCGCGATCAACTTCAACCTGGAGAGCAGAATGATTCGAACTTGGATGGTGGCGGGCTTCGCCGCCGGTGCGGCGCTGTCGGTGTCGGCCCAGACCCTGGGCCCGGCGCCCACGCCGGGGCTGTGGGAGTCCGAGACCAAGTTGCTGCTCAATGGCAAGGACCTGGGGCAGGCCATGCGCAAGATGCGCGAGGACCTGCTCAAGTCGATGCCGCCCGAGCAGCGCAAGCAGATGGCCGCCATGATGGGCGGCGACATGGGCGGCATGGGTGGCACGCACCAGGAATGTGTCACGCCCGAGGAAGTGGCGAAGGCGATCGACCCCAAGCGGGCATTGGCCGACATGCAGAAGGAGCAGCCGAATTGCCGCTTCGAGCCGGTCAAGGCGGGGGGGTCGACGCTGTCGTTCAAGGGCCGCTGTGCCGACCCGCAGGGATTCACCGGCGACATCCAGGGCGAGTTCCAGCTCGTCAGCTCGAAGTCCTGGTCCTGGCGCTACAGCGGCAAGGGCCGCATGCCGGGCGGTGGTGCGGACATGGGCATGCTGGGCATCAAACCCGGCGCCGACGGCCTGATCGAGATGCTGGCCACCGGCACCGGCCGCTGGGTCGCGGCCAGTTGCGGCAACGTGAAGCCCTGAGGCACCCGCCCGCGTGACGCTGGCGGTCTTCTACAAGCTGCTCGCCATCTTCCTGACGGTGGGCCTGGGCTGGGCCGCCGGCCGCATGCGCTGGCTGGGCGAGCGCACGGCGGCGAGCGACCCGGCGCGTGTCCTGGGCAATGCCGCCTTCTACATCTTCGTGCCGGCGCTGCTGTTCCGCACCACCGTGCGGCTCGACTTCGGTGCCCTGCCGTGGCGCACGGTCGCGGCCTTCTTCGTGCCGGCCGTGCTGTTCGCGCTCGCCGTCTATGGCTGGCAACGGCGTGACGCGGGCCGCGAGGTGGCGGCGCCTGCGGTGCGTGCGATCTCGGCGAGCTTCGGCAATTCGGTCCAGCTCGGGATCCCGATGGCCGCGGCCCTGTTCGGCGAGGCCGGGCTGGCGATCCACATCGCGCTGGTCAGCCTGCATGCGCTGATCCTGCTGACGGTGCTGACGGTGCTCGTCGAGACCGATCTGGCGCGCGCGCAGACCCGTCGCGCGGCCTTCGGTGCGAGCCTGTGGACGACCACGCGCAACACCGTCGTGCATCCGGTGATGCTGCCCGTGCTGGCCGGCCTGGCCTGGAACGTGACCGGGGTCGGCTTGCACCCGGTGGCCGACGAGGCCCTGGCCGGCCTGGGATCGGCCGTGGTGCCGGTGTGCCTGGTGCTGATCGGCATCACGCTGGCCTACTACGGCGTGCAGGGGCAGCTGCGTTCGGCGCTGCAGACCGCCGGCCTCAAGCTGCTGGCGCTGCCGCTCCTGGTGCTGGGCGTCGCGCACTGGGGATTCGGCCTGGACGGGCTGGCGCTGTCGGTGGTGGTGCTGATGGCCGCACTGCCGGTGGGCAGCAACGCCCTCATCTTCGCGCAGCGCTACGAGACCTTGCAGACCGAAGCGACGGCGGCCATCGTGTTCTCGACCGTCGGCTTCGTGGCGACCGCGTCCCTGTGGCTGGGCGTGCTGGCCCTGCTGGGCTGATTCGATCCCGGTGCCCCGGGCTTCAAGTTCGGCACCGGGCGGCCGATGAAGCAGGGGTCGATTGGCTGGGTGGGCTTGCATGAGATTGCGTGACGTGAAGATCGCCTGGCGTCTGTCGGGCACGCTGGGCCTGCTGGCCGCCCTGCTGGTGGCGGTCGCTGCGGTGGCTGTGTTTCAGATGCAGCGCATGCACGAGGCCAGCGCCGTGATCGTGGACAAGGCGATGCCCAGCGTGGAGGCCGTCAATCTGTTGCGCGCCGACCTGCTGAGCCTGCGTGCGGCCCAGTTGTCCCATGTGCTCAGCACCGACAGCGAAGCCATGAAGACCCTCGAGGTCACGATGGACAAGGCGCTGGCCGCGTTCGAGGCCCATCAGCGCAGCTTTGTTGCCCTGGTCGACGATGCCAACGAGCAGCGCCTCTACGAGGCCTTTGCGGGCGACTGGAAGGCCTACACCGAACTGCACCAGCAGGTCATGCTGCTGTCCAAGGACAACCAGAACGAGCTGGCGCGCGACGTGCTGGTCGGCAAGGGCAGTGAACTGGTTGCTCGGGCGACGGCGAACTTGGACACCCTGGTGACACTCAACCACGATGCTGCGGTCGCGGCAGCGACCGCCGCCGAGGCCGTGCAAGCCAGCAGTCGCAACATACTGCTGGGGGTCGCCATGGCGGCGCTGGTGCTTGCGACGATCCTCGGACTGTGGCTGACGCGGTCGATCACCGGCCCGCTGAACGACGCGCTGGCCGCCGCCGACCGCGTCGCCGACGGCGATCTGGGCACGCCCATCACGGCGGATGCGGCGGACGAGACCGGCCGGCTGCTGCGGGCTCTGCAGCGCATGCAGGACAGCCTGGCGTCGACCGTGACCTTGGTGCGCGGCAACGCCGAGAGTGTGGCCAGCGCCAGCGCGCAGATCGCGCAGGGCAACACCGATCTGAGCCAGCGCACCGAGGAACAGGCCAGCGCGCTTCAGCAGACCGCCGCCACGATGGATGAGCTGGGCACGACCGTGCGCCACAACGCCGACAACGCGCGCCAGGCGAACCAGCTCGCCGCGCAGGCGGCCCAGGTGGCCGCGCAAGGCGGGCAGGTCGTGGGCCAGGTCGTGCAGACGATGCAGGGCATCAACGAGGGGTCGAAGAAGATCGCCGACATCATCGCCGTGATCGACGGCATCGCCTTCCAGACCAACATCCTGGCGCTCAACGCGGCGGTCGAGGCGGCCCGGGCCGGCGAACAGGGGCGTGGGTTTGCCGTCGTGGCCAGCGAGGTGCGTGCATTGGCGCAGCGCAGCGCCGGCGCCGCGAAGGAAATCAAGACCTTGATCACCCACAGCGTCGACCAGGTGGCGCAAGGGTCGACCCAGGTCGGCCGTGCCGGCCAGTCGATGGCGGAGATCGTCAACGCCGTGCGCCGCCTGAGCGACATCGTGGCCGAGATCAGTGCGGCCAGCACCGAACAGAGCAGCGGCGTGTCCGAGGTCGCTGTCTCGGTGTCGCAGCTTGACCAGACAACCCAGCAGAACGCGGCCCTGGTGGAACAGAGCGCAGCTGCGGCGGAGAGCCTGAGGCAACAGGCCGCGCAGCTGGTGCAGGCGGTGGCTGTTTTCCGCACGGCACCAGCTGCCATGCCGATGGTGGCGGCGCCGGAGGTCGAGCGGCGAAGTCCGAATCGCGCGACCAATGTGGTCCGGCCAGCCTTCAAGTCCGCTGCCGAAGGGCTGCCGACCGAGCCCAAGCCTGCAGCGTCCGCGGCGCGCACCGGCACCGACGACTGGGAGTCCTTCTGAGCGGCTGGTGCCGTGGGGGCGCGAGTTTGGGACAATCGGTCCCATGCCAACCGAATCGATTGCTGCCACCCTGACCCGCATGGGCGTCGCCGCACGTGCCGCGGCAGCGGTCATGGCCGCCGCACCCACGGCGCGCAAGGACGCTGCACTGCGCCATCTTGCGCAACGCCTGCGCCAGGCACGACCCGCACTGCGCGAAGCCAACCAGCTCGACCTGGACGCCGCGATGCAGGCCGGGCTCGCCGCGCCGATGGTCGACCGCCTGCGCCTGAGCGACGCCGTTCTCGACACGGTGGCCGAGGGCTGCGAACAGATCGCGGGCATGCCCGACCCGGTGGGTGAGATCACCGGCGTCAAGCGCCGGCCGAGCGGCATCAGCGTGGGCCAGATGCGGGTCCCGCTGGGCGTGTTCGGCATGGTCTACGAGAGCCGGCCCAATGTCACCATCGAAGCCGCGTCACTCGCGATCAAGAGCGGCAATGCCTGCATCCTGCGCGGCGGATCGGAGGCCCTTCAATCCAATCTGGCCCTGTGGCGCGAGGTGCAAGGCGCCTTGGTCGACGCCGGGCTGCCAGCCGATGCCGTGCAACTGGTGCCGACCGTCGACCGCGCCGCGGTGGGTCACCTGATCACGATGCCGCAGTACGTGGACGTGATCATTCCGCGCGGCGGCAAGGGGCTGATCGAACGCATCAGTGCCGAGGCCAAGGTGCCGGTGATCAAGCACCTGGACGGCAACTGCCATGTCTACGTCGACGGCGAGGTCGACATCGAGCTGGCACTGCGCGTGACCGACAACGCCAAGACCCAGAAGGTCAGTCCGTGCAATGCAGCCGAGTCGCTGCTGGTCCACGCGGACCAGGCCGCGGCCTTCCTGCCGCGCCTGGGGGCGATCTTTGCTGCCAAGGGCGTGGAGATGCGGTGCGACGGGGCCGCGGCGGCGCTGCTGAAGGGGCTGCCCAAGGTCGTGGCGGCGACCGAAGCAGACTGGTCGGAGGAATACCTGGCGCTGGTCATCAGCATCAAGGTCGTGGCCGATCTGGACGAGGCAATCGCCCACATCAATCGACATGGTTCGCACCACACCGACGCGATCCTGACGTCGAACCACGGCAGTGCGATGCGGTTCCTGCGCGAGGTCGACTCGGCCAGCGTGATGGTCAATGCCAGCACACGCTTCGCCGACGGATTCGAATACGGGCTGGGCGCCGAGATCGGCATCAGCACCGACAAGCTCCACGCGCGCGGCCCGGTCGGCCTCGAAGGGCTCACGTCGATGAAGTGGGTCGTGCTCGGTCAGGGCGAAGTGCGGACCTGACGGTGAGCACCTCGATGGTTCTCGCGCTCGTGCTGGTTGCCGTGCTGGCGTTCTGGATGGTCGGTGCCTACAACCGCCTGGTGGCCCTGCGCAACGCGATCGGCAGCGCCTGGCAGCAGGTGCACGCTGCCTTGCGGTCGAGGGGCGAAGCCGTTCTGCCACTGGTCGCTGGGCTGCGCGGCCCGCTCGCCAGCGAAGGGGCTGCACTCGACGCGGTGCTGGTGGCGCAGTCGCGTGTCGGCGCGGCAGCCGATGCGATGGCCGCCCGTCCGGTGTTGGCGGCCCTGACCGGAGCGCTGGTCGAGGCCGAGACGGCCATGGGGTCGAGCGCCGGGCGCCTGCTCGCGCTGATCGATCTACATTCGGAGCTCAAGGCGGATGCCGAGCTGGCCCCGTTGGTGAAGGACCTGCGCGAAGCCGAGCCGCGCCTGGGCTTCGCGCGCCAGCTCTTCAACGAGGCCGTGCAGGAATACAACGACGCAGTGCGCCTGTTCCCGACCCGTCTGCTGGCACGCCTGTTCGGCTTCGGGACGGCGGGCCGGCTCTAGCCCGAACGCGGTTCCGATAGAGGCGCTTTGCGCATGGCTGACGGCGAGAACGCTCAGGGCGCGACCCGCTGGACGTCGGGTGCCGCAGCCAGCCGCTGCACCAGCGACATCACCCGAAATCGGTGCAGCGGGCCTGTACAGGTTCAGGGGCGACCGCCAACTGGGCCAACTGGATCAGCCCGGAGCTGTAGAGCTGGCAGTTGTCGCGCCCGGAATCCTTGGCGCAGTACATCGCCCTATCGGCGTGCTCGAGCAAGGTGGCAGCGTCCGCTCCGTCTTCTGGATACAGCGCAATTCCGATGCTCGCGCTCAACGACAAGCTGCGGCCTTCGATCGCATACGGCCTGCGCATGAGGTCCAGAATTCGCTGCGAAACCGCCAGTGCATCGTCCGGTCCCTCGAGGTCCAGTACCAGGGCGGTGAATTCGTCGCCGCCGAGTCGCGCGAACTCGACCTCGGCCCCGAACTCGGCGCCGTGATCGTCCAGTTCGGCGGGCCGCGAGACCAGGTCGGCTTGGCGTACCCCGCTGCGCAGCCGATTCGCAACCCGCTGCAGGATCTGGTCGCCCAGGCTGTGGCCCAGCGTGTCGTTGATCTGCTTGAATCCGTCGAGGTCCATGAACAAGATGCCGAGTCGGGTTCCGCCATCCTGTGCCCGCTCGATCTCCCGGTCCACGCGCTGCAGGAACGCTTGCCGGTTCGGCAGCCGCGTGAGCACGTCGACGTAGGCCAGGCGCAGGATCTTGCGTTCGGCGTCCTTGCGCTCGGTGATGTCGCGTGACAGCACGATGAAGCGCGGTTGTTCACCCTCGGCGGCCGTCTCGCGGGACACCGACAGCTCGAACCACGAGCGGCCACGGGGCAGATCCAGTTCAAACTGCAGGCCGGTGGAAAACCCGGTTTGATTGGCTGCATGCAGTGCATCCATGCAGACTTGCGCCGCTGCCGCAGGCATCAATTCGTGCACCGTGCGGCCCAGCAACTGGGCGATCGGCGCCGCGAGCAAGTCTGCACGGCTCGAATGGCATTTCAGATGGCGGCCCTGCAGATCCATCTCGAACAACAGGTCCGGGATGGCACGCAGGATCGCGCTGTTGCGCGCCTGCTCGGCGCCCAGTTCGATCTGCGTCTGGTGCCCGCGCAGCAGGTGCTTGACGCGGTGGCCGATCAGGGCCCAGTTGATCGGCTTGGAAATGAAGTCGGTCGCGCCGTTCTGGTAGGCATGCTCGACCGACTGCACATCGTCCATGCCGGTCACCATCAGGATCGGCAACAACGCGCCTGCGTCGGCACGCAGGCGAGCACAGACCTCATGGCCGCTCATGCCGGGCATGTCGACGTCCAGCATGACCATGTCGAACCGGGCGGCCTCGAATTGCTGCAACGCGTCGCGGCCATCGCTGGCCAGGCTGACGCTCAACCCGGACTTGCCCAAGGCGGCACGCATCAGCGTGCGGGTACCGCCGTCATCGTCGACGACCAGGATGCGCGGGCGATCGAGCGTCACTGCAGTTCCTTCTGAAGATCTTGCAGCCGTGCCACGGCGCGAGCATGCGCGATACAAGTGCGCTCGAAGCTGACACGCGCCTCGTCCATGCGGCCTTCACGTGCCAGCAGCTCCAGATCGCGATAGCAGGCCGACAAGGTTTCGGCACCGACGTTGGCCGCGCTCGCCTTCAGTGCGTGCGCTGCACTGCTCAGCGCAGCGGCATCGTCCGCCTCGATCGCGGCGCGCGCCTGGCCCAGCGCCTGCGGCGCAGCCTGCAAGAACATGTCGAAGACTTCGCGCGCAAGTCCGCTGCCTCCGAACTCGTCGAGTTCGCGCAGCGTTTGCAGTACCGACGGGTTGATCGTGGACGATTCCACGCGGTCCGGATCACGTGGCGCCGCCGCCGGGTACTCCGACACGCCACGGGCAGGTGCGGTAGCCGGTACCACGACCAATCGCCGCGACAGCATGGACCGCAACCCGGACAAGGTATAGGGCTTGGTCAGGTAGTCGTCCATGCCGGCGGCCAGACAGCGTTCGCGGTCGCCTTGCATGGCATTGGCAGTCAGTGCAACGATCGGCGTTCTGGGTGCAGCCGAGCCTGCCTCGTGCGCGCGAATCCTGGCGGTGGCGGCAAAACCATCCATCACGGGCATCTGGCAATCCATGAGGATCAGGTCGTAGTGGTTGGATTCGGCCTTTGCCACCGCCTCTGCACCATCATTGGCGATATCCGTGTTCAGCCCCAGCGACTTGAGCATGGCCGCACAGATGGCCTGGTTGAGCGCGTTGTCTTCAACCAGCAATACGCGCGCCGCATCGGCTGCCACTGCCGCCTGGCCTGCCGGCGCGTCATGGGTCGGCAGTGATGCGGCCGGCGTCATGCCCATCACGCGCGCGATCGATCGAAACAGCTCCCGGCGGCGCAGTGGCTTGTTCACGTAGGCGGCGAAGCCAGCGTCGCGCGCGGTCTGCGCAACGCTCGACTCCGTCATCGAGGTCAGCAGAATCATGGGCGGTGCAGCCTGGCCGAGCGCGGCCCGCACCGCGTGCGCCAGCTCAATGCCGCTCATCGCTGGCAGCTTCCAGTCCACCAGCGCCAGGTCGAACTGCTGGCCGGGCTTGTCGGCCCGGCCCAGCAACTCCAGCGCTTGCCGAGCATCGTGCACCAGGGTGGGCTTCATCTTCCAAGCCTCGGCGTGCTGAAGCAGGATCTCGCCATTGGTCAGGTTGTCCTCGACGATCAGGACCGACAGTCCGCGCAGATCCTCGCGATCGTCCCGGCCCACGATTGGCACTTCCGAGGCCCGGAATCGGGCACTGAACCAGAATCGCGACCCGCCCTCCGGCACGCTTTGCACGTCGATGCTGCCGCCCATCATGGTGACCAGCTGGCGTGAGATGGTAAGACCGAGGCCCGTGCCTCCGAAACGCCGGGTGGTCGAACCGTCGGCCTGGGTGAAGGGGGTGAACAGCCGCTGCAGGGCCTGTTCAGTGATGCCGATGCCGGTGTCGGTGATCGCGAACTCCACGCAGTGCACGAGCGGGGCATCGGCGGCGTTCATCGATCCGTCATCCGGCGCCGGCCGCACCGAGATCACCACTTCGCCTTGCTCGGTGAACTTGACCGCGTTGTCGACCAGATTCGTCAGCACCTGGCGCAGCCGCCCGGCGTCCCCCCGAACCTGCAACGGCAGCCCGTCGTCGACTCGGCAGATCAGCTCCAGGCCTTTGGCGTGGGCTCGGCCGGAGGCCATTTCCGCAACCTCCTCGACCACTTCGCGCAGTTCGAAGTCGCTCTCGTCGAGCTCCATCTTGCCGGCCTCGATCTTCGAGAAGTCGAGGATGTCGTTGATGATGTTGAGCAGCGCCAATGCCGAGTTGCGGATGTTCTTCGCGTAGCGATCCTGGGTATCGTTCAAGGGGGTCGCCAGCAAGAGCTCGGTCATCCCCATCACGCCATTCATCGGCGTTCGGATCTCGTGGCTCATGTTGGCGACGAACTGCGATTTGGCCCGGCTGGCATCCTCGGCCAATACCCTGGCGTCACGCAGTTCCTGCGCCTGGCGTGACAGCTCGAGTTCGGCGCGCTTGCGTTCGGCAACTTCCTCGACCAAATTCTTCATGTTCGAATCGCGCGCGGCGATCGATTCACGCAGTTGACCCGTCATCCGGTTGAAGCTCTCGACCAGCGTGCGCACTTCGCCGGTGGTCTTGATACTGACCTGGGTCGAAAAATCGCCACCTGCAAAACGCGCCACCGCCGAGGACAGCTCTGCAATCGGCCTGGACAGGTAGCGCGACACATACAAGGCCACCAGCGCCACCACGATCAGCGACACCACCAGGATGGCGGAGAAGAAGTTGATGACCGGGCCGAAATCCTTCATCAGAAGTGAGGTCGGGATGCCGACCGCGACCCGCAGGAAGGTCTTGCCCGGTGTGATCGACAGGTCCTGGACCGCCAGCAAACCCTCCTCGACATCGAGCAGTTTCACGTTGGCCTGGAACTCCGCAGGCATGCGGCCGGTGGGGTCAAACGACAGCGATGGATTCTCCGGCCGGTGCAGGATGCGACCGTTCGCATCGAACACCCACACCGGGTTCTCTTCGAAGAACTTCACCCCCTGCAAGTAGGTGAAGAACTCGTCGAGCGATTGGCGCACCAGCAGCACACCACCAAACGAGCGCGCCTCGAGATCGAGCTTGGCGATCCCGGCCACCAACGAATAGCTGCCGTCTTCATCGAGGAACGGGCCTTCGATCGCGATCTCGCTGGGCGGAAGGAACCACTCCATGTTTCCCGAAGTCAGCAGCATCGGTGTGCCCGCGAGCTGACGGAACAGCTTGCCCGACGCAGCGAGCGCCAGCGATCCGCCAGGTTCCGGCGCTGACTCCCCGAGACTGGTCAGCTTGAAGGACTCGATGCGACGCCGGCCACCGAGGACGCTGATCGCGACCTCACCGGCGGCGTCGGCAAATCGCATGTCACGAAGGTTCGACGCGTTCTTCATCGCGTGGCCAAGCAGGCGTTCGACCTTCTGA
This sequence comes from uncultured beta proteobacterium, assembly GCA_963706655.1. GTDB lineage: Bacteria > Pseudomonadota > Gammaproteobacteria > Burkholderiales > Burkholderiaceae_C > Rubrivivax. Next base: position 53,055 of record CAVPNN010000014.1, on the reverse strand, counting down.
ACCACGATCAGCTTCTCTGCATCCGGCGTCAACAGGTAGTCCTGCAGCGCCGGCGAGTCGACGAGCGAGCGTGTCGTGTTGCGCAGTATCGAGCTGTAGTTGTTCTCGAAGTTGTCGCGGATGGCGACGACCTGCTGCGACACGCTTTCTCTGGTGCGCCGGTCGATCGACCCGGCGCTGAACATGTAGGCGATGACGATCAGCACCGCGCTCGTCGCGATGTTGACCGACATGAAGACGATCAGGATGCGAACGAAAATGGAGATGCCCTTGTTGGCATTCGGATCCATTGGATTGCTCACCTCTTCAGCGCGACCGCCGTGTGAACCAGCTGCACGGACTTGCGCATCTCGTCGCTCAGACGGATGCCAAGCGCCTGTGCGCGCAGGCCATTGACCATCAGCGGTCCTCGCGCCGGTGTTCGCGGACGCATATGGCCCGGGTTCAGGCCACGCTCGAGGATCTCGTGCGCCATCTCGAAGGCCAGGTGGCTCTGGTTGTAGCCATAGTCGTTCGCTGTCGCGAGCATGCCTTCCAGCACGAACTGATCCTCGGCTGTCGCCTCGGGCTTCATGATGTTCTCGAGGTACCACTTGCCGACGACCAGCACGTTGACATGCTGGCCCTGGGCGTCCTTCATGGTGTCGTGGTTCAGCACAAAAAAGGCGTCGACCTTTTTCGCAAGCTCGCGTGATCGGTTCTTGAACTCCTCGAACGAGTTCGTCATCACGATTGAATGCAATTGCAGGGGCAGTTTTCCTTCGCGCGCCAGGTTCTCGATCTGCTTGGCCGAGGGCCGCGAGGTCTCGCTGTCGCAGGCCAGGATCGCAAATGTCTTGGCCGACGGCACCAGTTGTTGCAGCAGCTCCAGGCTTTCGCGGAAGTAGCCCTGCTGCCATACGCCGGTGACGTTGTGACCCGGCTGGTCCATGCTGTCGACCAGTCCGTACTTGAGTGGCAGCCCGTTGATGCCCCAGAACACCACCGGGATCGTGGTGTCCAGCAGCTGGTTGCCGATGTAGTGCGCGGCGTTGTCGTCCCCGAGCATCACCAGATCCGGAGTGAAGTCGCGCAGCGCCTGCATGATGCGCCGTGTGGCGGCAGCGATGTTGGCCTGGCTGTTGGCCCGCTTGGTGTCCATCCACATCTTCTGGATCACGACCTTCGAGCTCTCGACCCGATCGGTGCGCGTCAAGACCTCACCTTGCTCGGTGGTGTCGAGGTACTGGTACTTGATCAGTGCCGCAACCAGGCCCTGTTGGGTCGACTGGGACCACAGGTAGTCCCGGTCGTAGCTGCTGACGACGAAGATCCGCTTGCGCGCGCCAGCGTCGGCACCAGCGCCATGGGCCAAAGTGCTGACCCCGGCAGCAAGCAACTGGGTCAGGAAGCGACGTCGGACAGTCATGAACTGAATCCCTCACAGTCGCCGTGAAGCGGGCCTGGATGACCACGGCAGTGCTGCCGCACAGTGGTCGTGGGCCTGGTGCGCGCCAGGCCTGCCCGCAGGTGGGGGGTCCGGAACTAGACCTTGCCTCTGGAGCGCCACTTCTGGAACACCTCTTTGGCCATGGCATTGGCCTCGTCCAGCGCGGCCTCGGGACTCAGCTTGCCCGAAGCGCACTTCGCGAACATCGTCGAAATCAGCCAGCTGTTGTAGATCTCGTCGGTCGCGGCATTGGCGTAGCCGGGATAGCCCATGTTGACCGTCCAGTCGGTGACGTCTTCGAACACCTTGTACTTGTCGACCGGAACGCTCTTGGGATCGCTGGCAATGAGCGACTGCAGGTCCGGCACGGTCTGCGGGTAACAGGGGAAGTTGTAGAACTGGCTGGCCTGGAACACCTTGCGGCTGTTGCCGACGAAGTCGACCAGGAACTTCTTGGCGCCATCGATGTTCTCGGCGAAGTTCCAGATCGTGTAGACGTCGAGCAGGTGCTGCAGACCGACCTGGCGGACCGGGCCTCGCGCAGCCTTGGACAGCCAGATCCGGTCGGTGATCGGGATCTTCTGGTTCTCGCCGGTCCGGGTGACCGAAATCGCATTGAGCGTCACGGAACCGCGACCCGCGAGCATCAGGCGATTGTTCGACGACGCGTCCCACGAAAAGACCTCGTCGGTCATCGCCTCCTTGTACAAGGCCCTGACGAACTTGAGTGCCTCCAGCGTTTCGGGCGACTTGAGCACCAGTCGGCCCTCGGCGTCCTGTTCGGAAGAGCCAAACGACGCCATCAGCGAGCGCAGTGCGACATTGGTGTCGAGTTCGGGCGCCAGACCGAAACCGGCCGGGACGCCATGCTTCTTCTTGATCAGGCGAGCCCCGGTACGGATGTCGTCCCAGCTGCTGGGCACGACCCCGACGTCGTCCCACAGATCCTTGCGGTAGTTCACCGGATCGGGAACGTAGCTGTCGGAGAAGCCGTAGAACTTCCGGGTTCTCGGGTTGTAGGTGCTCTTGGTGGCGAGCTCGAGTGGTTTGCCGTATCGGCGCGCGCATTCTTCATGCACCTCGCGCAGGTCGACGAGATGATCCTCGAGGGACGATGGCGGCAGCAGGAACATCACCAGATCGTGGCCGCGCTTGGCCGCGATCTCGCTTGCCGCAACGTTGTTGATGTTGGTCATCGGCACGTTGTCGACAATCACCTTGGTGTCGTTCTTCTCGCCCCACTCCTTGACATAGGTCTCGTTGAACCACTTGTCGTACTCCGGCACGAAGTGGTTCCACTGCAGGATCTTGAGTGTCTTGGGGGCGGCACCGGCCCAATTCGGCGCAGCGACGCCGGCGCCGAGTGCCAATGCAGCACGGCCCGTGCTCTTGAGGAAATTGCGCCTGAAACGGCGGTCTGGAGTCGGCAACGTCATGGCAGTGCCACCTGTCGGTTCGCATTCGTTACTGCCGTATCGGCAGGTCGCGGCGCGAACTTGAGGGGCATCCGCCCCCGTCAGGGCTCTCGGGGGCAGATCGGCTCACACAGCCCGACAGATGTGCGATTCGACGCGATGTAGGGCCGAGCCGAAGGGGCTGCCCTGCGAACCGGCACTGGAGCGATCAGGCCTGGCCCGGGTCCTTCGGGGCCATGCGCGGGGTGAGCCGGTCCCCCGGCGCCAGCCCCGAATCACCGTCGAGTTCAAACGCGATCTGCGTGCACACCGCGCGGCACAAAGTGGCTGCCCGCTCGCTGCTGATGCGGTAGTAGATCTGGGTCGCGTCGCGGCGCCGGCCGAGGACGCCGGCGCGGTACAAGGTCGACAGGTGCTGGCTCATGTTGGGCTGCGTGGTGTCGATCTCGGTCAGCAGCTGGGACACGTTCTTCTCCGTGTGGCACAGCGCGCTGATGATGCGCAGGCGGATCGGCGTCGACATCAGGCGGAACAGTTCGGCGGCGGTCGCGAAGACCAGCTCGGAGTCACCCTCGGCGGCCGCGTCGACATGCCTTGCACCTGCCAGTCCGCGTTGCTCTGCCTCGTTCATATGTTGCCTTCCATTCGAGACCGATGATACTTGGACGGTCGCGTCTCGGGCCAGCGGGCAGCTTGTCGACGCGGTCCCGTCCCGCCTTGGGAAATGGCCCTAGCTTGCCAGCTTGGCCAGCTCCATCACGTCCTCTTCGAACATCTCGCCCGCGATGACCTGGCGCAGGCGCCCGCCACGGTCCACCGTCACGGTGAGCGGGATCACGCGGCGTGGACTCAATGCCGCCGCGAGCGGCTGATGCGCTTGCGTGACCGGAAAAGTCAGCTGGTTCAGCGCCAGGTGGCGCTGAACCAGCGCCGGGTCGGCGTCGCGGGTGACCCCGATGATCCGTGCGCGACGCCCGGCCAGGGCGCGATGCAGCTTTTCGACGTGCACGTTGTGGGCCTTGCAGAAGGGGCAGGTCGTGGACCAGAAGACGACGATGTGTGCGTGGTCGGGCGCCGCCGACCAGGTCGTGCCATCGAGCAGGGGCAGCGAGGCCGGCCAGCGGACGAGGTCCCCTGGCGCAGGCGGCGCCGGGTCGGCGTGAACCGCAGCGGACCAGGTGCCGAGGGCGGCCAGCAGGGCGGCAGGAAGCGCTTCGCGACGTCTCATTTGGTGGTCTGCTCCATCAAGAGGAAGGTGTTGTAGGCGTTGATGCGGTTGGCGGCGCGGAACAGAGGCAGATGCTCGAAGCGCGACCAGTCGGTGCGGGCATAGGCCTCGTCGAAGGGCTCGAGGTTGCGCGCCGCATCGGCCATCGATCGACGCAGGTGGACCAGGTAGTCGCGCGTCAGCTGGAGGTCGGCCTGTGCCTCGGTCGAGGCCGGCCCGTGACCGGGCACGATGACGCGGGCATCGAACTTCAGCAGGCGGTCGAGGGCCTTCACCCAGGCGCCGCTGTCCGCGTCGCCGACGAAGGGCACGCGGGCGCGAAACACGAGATCGCCAGCCAGCAGCACGCTCCGCTGCGGCAGGTAGACCACCAGGTCCTCCGAGGTGTGCGCCGGCCCCGCATGGTCGATCACGAAGGTCGTGCCGCCGAGTTCGAGTGTTGTGCCTGCGCGCAGCCAGCGGTCTGCCGCAACGAGGCGCGTGTTCTGGTCGATCCAGGGTGACAGGTCGGCGCGGCTGGCCGTCAGGCGCAAGGCGGCCGTGTTCGAGTTGAGGTAGTCGCGTGCGCCCTCGTGCGCGATGATCTCGGCGCCCAGCGCCTTGAAGACCTGCAGGCCATAGACATGGTCGGCGTGGTAGTGGGAGACGATCACGAGGCGGATCGGCAATGACGTCACGCGCCTGATCTCGGCCACCAGTTCTTCGGCGAGCACCGGTGCGCCCAGAGCGTCGAAAACGACCACTTGATCATCGGTGACGACGAATGCGGCGTTCGAGATGAAATTCCGGTTCGCTGCCGACCCGATTGCCGAGGCGCCTTGTGCCATCCACACGCCGGGTGCGACCTGCATTGCGCGCGGACGGACCGGGTCGGCGGCCTGGGTCGGGCCGGCGCCGATCAACGCCGCAACCCAGCACAGCAGCAGGAGGAATCGGCGCAGCGTCATCGGTCGATCGGTTGTCCAACGCGCGTATATTCGCACGAAATGATATTCGATGTCGCGTGCTTTCTGGCAGCGCGACCGGCCACCGACATGGCGGCCGCTCAGCCGATGATCGTGCCCACGGCCAGCCCGAAACCGATGCGCGGCTTGCCCGGCGCGGCGCAGTAGCCGCGCAGTGCCACCGTGTCGCCGTCCTCCAGAAAGCGGCGCTGTTCGCCGTTCGGCAGGACCACGGGTCGCTGGCCGCCGTGGCTCAGTTCGAGCAGCGAGCCGCCCTGGCCTTCGGCCGGCCCCGACTGGGTGCCGCTGCCGAGCAAGTCGCCGGTCTGCAGGTTGCAGCCGCTGATCGTGTGGTGGGCGATCAGTTGCGCCACCGTCCAGTAGCTGTCGCGGAAGTTGCTCTGCATCAGGCGCTGCGCGGGCAGCCGCTCGGCGCGCATCTTCGCCGTCTGCAACCAGACCTCGAGCGTGATGTCGATCGCGCCTGCCGTGCGGTTCGCGTCCGAATCCAGGTAGGGCAGCGGCGCAGGATCGCCGTCCGGATGGGCGAAGGCGCAGCGGTACGGCGCCAGTGCCTCCTGCGTCACGACCCATGGCGAAAGCGTGGTCCCGAAGTTCTTCGACAGGAAAGGTCCGAGCGGCTGGTATTCCCAGGCCTGCAGGTCGCGCGCCGACCAGTCGTTGAGCAGCACGAGGCCGAACCAGTCCTGTTCGGCCTCGGCCATCGGCTTGGGGGTGCCGAGCTCGTTGCCGGTGCCGATCAGCACCCCGAGTTCGAGTTCGTAGTCCAGGCGCTTGGACGGGCCCAGCACGGGGGCATCGGTGTCGGCGGCGCGGGTCTGGCCCTTGGGCCGCTTCAGCACCGTGCCGCTCGGCACGATCGACGAGGCACGGCCGTGGTAGCCGATCGGCACCCACTTGTAGTTCGGCAGCAGCGGGTTGTCCGGGCGAAACAGCTTGCCGACCGCCGTGGCATGGTGGATGCCGGTGTAGAAGTCGGTGTAGTCGGTGACCCGGCAGGGCAGCGCCATCTCGACGTCGGCCTGTGCCACCAGGCACAGCTCCAGGAACGGCCCCTGGTCGCTGTGTTCGGCCAGTGCCGCCGACAGCGCGGCGCGCATGCGCTTGCGGGCCTCGCTGCCCTGGGCCATGAAGGCGTTCAGGTCGCCTTCGGCCAGCGGTGCGAGTTGGGCGTCGACTTCCGCGGGCCAGGGACACTGGGCGCGCGCCAGCCGCAGATCAAGGATCTGGTCGCCGATCGCCACACCGATTCGCCAGGGTTCGTCCTGGCCCTTGCGCCGAAAGCGTCCGAACGGGAGGTTCTGGATCGGGAAGTCGGTCCCGGCCTGGTTGGCGGTGGCGACCCAGCTCGTCAGGGCCGGGTCGTGGGTGGCATCGAGCGCAGCGATCGTCATGCGCCAGCCTGAGCGGTGTTGCTGCGCGCCAGTTCCATGGCTTCGGCCAGGACGCTGCGGTCGCCGATGTGGTTCGACAGGATCAGCACCAGCTTGGCCAGCACGGCATCGGCCTGGTCGTCGCTCAGGTCGCGCTGGCAGGCGATCAGCTCTTCGTAGAACCCGTCGGGATCGCTCAGGTGGGGGGCACGGATCAGGGGCATGGTCGGGTTCCTCAGGCCTGCAGACAGCGGCGGAGCGCGGTTTCGACCTTCTGTCGATCGAACGCGCGCCAGCGCGCGGCCACATATTGATCGGGGCGGATCAGGTAGACCGTCCCTGGCCGGCCATCGTAGCGCTCGCCGAGCAGGCCCTGGGCGTCGAGCAGATCGACGCCGACCCTCAGCACCCTGGGCCGGACCGTACCGACCGCCGGCGCCTCGACCTCGTCACCGCCGAAGACCAGCAGCGTGAAGCCCTCGCCAAGCTGCTCGAGCAACCAGCCGTCGTTCGCGCCGACGCGGATCGGGGCGTCGGCCGCATTGGTGCCGGGTGCCATCCGTCCCTCGAAGGGGGACTCGTCGGCCGTGTTCAGCGGCGAGTCGACGTAGGGCGTCGGTGTCGAGAGCCGGCCGCTGTTGACGAGCGGGCGCGCAAAGGGCTCGCTGCGCGCCAGGTCGAGCACCGCATTGCGCAGGCGCAGGCTGGCGCGGCTCTTGGGCGTGATGAAGTCGGTCGACCGTGTCGAGGCGCGCAGGTTGTCGTCGGCGGCGAACGCGCGTTCGGCGTGATAGCTGTCGACCAGGGCCTCCGGCGCCTCGCCGTCGAGCACGAGCTTGAGCTTCCAGGCCAGATTGTCGATGTCCTGCACGCCGGTGTTGGCGCCGCGCGCACCGAAGGGCGAGACCTGGTGCGCCGCGTCGCCGGCAAACAGCACGCGGCCGTAGCGGAACCGGTCGATGCGGCGGCAGGCGAACTGGTAGACCGAGACCCATTCGAGTTCGAACTGGGCGTCGGGGCCGAGCATCGCGCGGATGCGCGGGATCACGTTGTCGGGCTTCTTGGCCTCTTCCGGGTCCGAGTCCCAGCCGAGCTGGAAGTCGATGCGCCAGACACCATCCGACTGCTTGTGCAGCAGGACCGATTGGCCGCGGTGGAACGGCGGGTCGAACCAGAACCAGCGTTCGGTCGGGAAGTCGGCCGTCATCACGACGTCCGCGATCAGGAAGCGGTCCTGGAAGAACTGGCCGGAGAACCCCGCTCCGACCATCTGACGCACATCGCTGTTGGCGCCGTCGCAGGCCAGCACCCAGCTCGCTTCGGTCGCGAAGCGGCCGTCCGGGGTCTCGAGCGTCAGTGCGGCGTGGTCGTCGAACTGCGCGAGTGCGAGCAGCTTGTGCTTCCAGCGCAGGTCGATCAGCGGATGGGCCTGGCAGGCGGCGACCAGGCCCTCTTCGAGGTGGTACTGCTGCAGGTTGATCATGGCCGGCAGCTTGTGGTGCGGCTCGGGCAGCAGGTCGAACTGGTAGGCCAGCGTCTGGTCGAAGAAGGTCTTGCCGACCTGCCAGCGAATGCCGCGTTCGACCATCGGCGCGGCCACGCCGAGACGGTCCCAGATCTCCAGTGCGCGCTTGGCATAACAGACCGCCCGCGAGCCGAGGCTGACCGTGTTGTTGTCGTCGATCAGCAGGCAGCGGATGCCTCGCGCCGCGAGGTCGAGTGCCGCCGTCAGGCCGATCGGGCCGGCGCCGACCACCACCACCGGGTGGCGCTGCGTGATGCCGCTGCGCTGCTCCTCGGTCTGGGCATAGTCGTAGCGGGGGTAGGTGTAGGTCTTCTGCATGCCCAGCTCAGGACGCGGGGCCGCCGAGTTCCTTCTCGTGCATCCAGGCCGCGTGTTTGGGCGCACGCCGGGTGCGGCTCCACTCCTCGAGCATGTCCCACTTCACGTCGTCGAGCTTGCGGTTCATCTCGGGCGTGGCGGTGTCGGCGGCCAGTTCGATGCGGTGTCCGTTCGGATCGAAGAAGTAGATCGACTTGAAGATCGTGTGGTCGGTGATGCCGAGCACCTCGATGCCCGCGGCTTCGAGCCTTGCCTTGGCGGCGATCAACTCGTCGACGCTGCCGATCTTGAGCGCCAGATGCTGGACCCACTCCGGGGTGGCGGGGTCGCGCCCCATGGCCGGTGAGTTCGGCAACTCGAAGAAGGCCAGCACGTTGCCGCCGCCGGCGTCCAGAAAGACATGCATGTACGGGTCCGGCGCGTGGGTCGAGGGCACCTGGTCCTCGGCGATGGCGAGCACGAAGTCCATGTCCAGATGCTTGACGTACCAGTCCACGGTTTCCTTGGCGTCCTTGCAGCGGTAGGCGACGTGATGAATGCGGTCGATCTTCATGAGGGGTCTCCAGGCGTCGGTTCGGGCGGGACTCAGGACTCGAGGGCTTTCCACATCTCGATGTCGCGTTCGGCGGTCCAGATGCGGGGGTCGCGGTGGCCGCTCGCCTCGTCGTAGGCGCGCGTCACGTCGAATGGCATGCAGTGGTCGAAGATGACCCAGTGGCCGTACTTCGGACGCACCGCGTCGATCGTCTCGCGGTAGACCGTGTTCAGGTCCTTCTTCGCGGCGGCGCCCTTCTTGACGTTGTCGAACACGTCGGCGATGAAGGCGCGTGTGCCACGCAGGCCCTCGTCCACCTCGGCCTCGGTCTGCAGGGCCTGGCCACGGCCCGGGACGAGCTTGACGGGTTTGAGCGCGGCGACGTTGTCGAGCGTGGTCGGCCAGTCGCTGAAGTACGCGTCGCCGGCATAGGGCGTGGCGTCGAACTCGACCAGGTCACCGCTGAACAGGATGCGTTCGCTCGGCAGCCAGACCACGGTGTCGCCCTTGGTGTGGCCGCGGCCGAGCTGCAGCAGCTGCACTTCGAGCTTGCCGAGCCAGAGCGTCATCTTGCCGCTGAAGGTCAGCGTCGGCCAGGTCAGGCCGGGCGGCAGCGACTCGACGTTCTGGAACAGACGCGGGAAGCGGCCGATCTCGCTCGCCTTGTCCTGCTCGCCGCGCTCCTTGATCAGGCTCGAGCGTGTCCTCGCTGGCGATGATGTGGTCCGGCTTGTAGGCCGACGCACCGAGCACGCGCACCGCGTGGTAGTGGCTCAGCACGACGTACTTGATCGGCTTGTCGGTCACCTCGCGGATGCGGCGGATGACGTCCTCGGCCATCACCGGCGTGGCCTGGGTGTCGATGACCATCACGGCGTCGTCGCCGATCACGATGCCGGTGTTCGGGTCACCCTCGGCGGTGTAGGCGTAGGCATGGTCCGAGAGCTTGGTGAAGCTGACCTGCTTCACGTCGAGGTCGGCCTGGCTGGCGAAGGCTTTGGTCATCATGGCTCCTGCGTTCGCGAGTACAGCGAACGAGTTAGTCTATGGTTAACGATAGTGGATCTTAGGCGATTTGTTTGATATTGTCTAATCTGTTGTCTTAGGAATAACCCGAATCATGGACCAACGTGTGCAGCGAGGCATTCAGAGCGTCGAGGTCGGAGGCCAGCTGCTGCTGGCCCTGGTCCACGACGGGCGACCGATGGCGCTCAAGGATCTGGCGCGCGAGGCCGGCATGGCACCTGCCAAGGCCCACCCCTACCTTGTGAGCTTCGGCAAGCTGGGCTTGATCGTCCAGGACGAAGTGAGCGGACGCTACGGGCTCGGGCCTCTGGCCATGCAGCTCGGTCTGATCAGTCTGCAGCAGATGGACCCGGTCAGGCTGGCCACGGCGCAGCTGCCCGGACTGGCCCAGGAGGTCGGTCAGACGGTCGGCATCGCAGTCTGGGGCCCGCGTGGAGCCACGATCGTGCGCACCGAGGAAGGGCCGCTGGCGGTCAATGTGTCGATGCGCCACGGCACCGTGATGAGCTTGCGCGGCACCGCCTCGGGTCGGCTGTTTGCGGCCTGGCTGCCACGTGCCGACGTGCGGGCCGGTAGCCCCGAGGTGGTGTTCGACGCTGCCTTCGAGGCCGACCTCGAGGCCATTCGACACGCCGGATTCAGTCATGCGGTGGATGCGGCCGTGCCCGGTGTCAGCGCGCTGGCGGCGCCGGTGTTCGACGCTGCAGGCCGGATCGTGCTGAGCTTGACCGCGATCGGCCCCGGCGCCAGCTTCGATGTGAGTGCCGATTCCCCGTCCGCCCAGGCGCTGCTGCGCTGCGCGGCCAAGCTGTCGCGTCAGATCGGGGCGAGGGCCGGCCCTGCCTGACCTGGGCAATGCCTCTAAGATCGGCAGCGACCCTCTTGCGCGGCACGATTGCGCAACGACCACCACGGACCCAGGAGACCTCGATGGACATCATGCAACTCATTCTCGACGCGCAGGGCGGCGGTGCCGCGCGCCAGCTCGGCAACCAGTTCGGTCTCGATTCGAAGCAGACGCAGTCGGCGCTCGGTGCGCTTTTGCCGGCGCTGGCGGGTGCGGTCAGGCAGAACACCCAGAAGGCCGGCGGGCTGGAGAGCCTGCTCGGTGCCCTGTCCGGCGGCCAGCATGCGCGCGCCCTCGATCAGGCCGATGCGCTCGGCGATCCACGCACGGTCGACGACGGCAACGGCATCCTGGGGCACCTGCTGGGCAGCAAGGAGGTCAGCCGCGCCGTGGCCTCGCGCGCTTCGCAGCAGACCGGCATCGGCGCCGACGTGCTCAAGCGCATGCTGCCGCTCGTGGCGTCGATGATGATGGCTGGGCTGGCCAAGGGCGCCCAGGCGGGGCAATCAGGAGGGCAGGGCGGACTTGGCGGCCTGGCCGGCATGCTGGGCGGAGCGGGCGGCACGGCGCCCGGCGGTGGTCTGCTCGACATGCTGACCCCGATGCTCGACCAGAACAAGGATGGATCGGCCCTCGACGACGTGATGAAGATGGCGGCCGGCTTCCTCGGCCGGCGCTGACCCGGCGCGATCTCGCTCAGGCGCCTTCGCGCCAGAGCATGAACTTGAGCGTCGCGACCGATCCGGCAACGATGCCGGCGACCGCGATGAAGGACCCGATCGCCAGCGTCGAGAGCCCGGTCAGGCCCTGGCCGATCGTGCAGCCGAGCGCGGTGACCCCGCCGAAGCCCATCAAGATGGCGCCAACGAGCTGGCCGCGCAGGTCACCGAGTGACGCGAACCCCTCCCAGCGGAACTTGCCGGTGGCCAGCGCATAGGCGGCCGAGCCGAGCGACACGCCCAGCACACTGGCGATCCCGAAGGTCATGTGCAGCGAGCTGTCGGTCCACAGCATCAGCAACTCGAGCCCGAAGGCCAGCGGGCCGACGAAGCTCATCGATTCGATGGTGCGCGAATTGGTGGCGAAGAAGGTGTCTTCCAGCGTCGTCGGGCTTTCGCCGTAACCGAGGTGGCCGCTCACGACCCAGCCACCGACGACAAGCAGGCCGATCGCGACACCCCCCAGCACCTGGGCCCAGTTGGCGCGAAAGCGCCGATCGCGGAACACGAAGACCAGCAATGCGAGCACGACCACGGCCATGGTCGTGAGCAGGGCGGTCGCGGCCGGCAGGCCGGTCACGCGCGCCAGCAAGGTGGCCAGGCTCTGGTCGGGCCAACCCAGGGCGCCGAGGTCGACCGCGACCGGGTCCAGATAGCTGGCGCGCCACTGACCGAACAGGCCCTTGAGTGTCATGTAGGCGGCGATCGCCATGAAGGTCAGCACCACGAGCGAGCGCAGACTGCCGCCGCCCAAGCGCACCAGGTTCTTGTTGGCGCAGCCACCGGCCAGGGTCATGCCGATGCCGAACAGGGTGCCGCCAAGGGCCAGCGACAGCCAGGACAGGCTCGGACGCATCTGGATCGCCTTGCCGAGGTCGACCAGGCCGCTCACGCTGAGCAGGCTGCTGCCGAGAATGGCCACTGCGATCGCGAGCAGCCACATGCGCATGCGGCCCCAATGCCCCATGTTGACGACATCGGACAAGGCGCCCATCGTGCAGAAGTTGGTCCGGTTCGCGACGGCGCCTAACAAGAACGCGAGTGCGAAGGCGCCGCCGACGACGATGCTGGACAGGTCGGTGGCTTCGTTCATCGTCGTCTCCGAAAGGGGTCGCGCGCGCCGTGGATCAGTTCGAGGCGCCCGTCGCGCCCGCCAGGCGCGCCATCGTGCCATGAATGGCGTCGGGGGCGCGCATGATGCCCATGAACTTGCCCAGGCTGAGCGCAGGCCAGGACAAGGCAATCCGGTAGCGCCCGTACAGCGCATAGACCTTGCCGCCCACGATGAAGATCTCGTAGGGCAGAGCAGCTTCGTGCTCGGGTCCGATCTTGCCGGCCCACCAGCCTTCACCTTCCTCGGGGTCGTTCAAGGCAACGCCGAACACGGCCAGCTGACGGTCGGGCATCACGACCTGGTAGACCCTCGCGGTCTGCCCCAGCTTCTGGGCCAGGTTGCCTTGCACGGTGCGCAGCGCCTCGTCGAAGGTCGTGAATGCGCGCAACTCGTTGCGCGGCGCGTCGATGCGCTCCATGCCGAACATGTAGCGGTACTCGGGCAGGTCGGCCGCTGGCACGTCGCCGCCGAAAGTGGCGCCGGCCCCCAGGGCCCGCGCCAGGCGCTGCGTTACGCCATGGACCGCGGGTTGGGCCGCCTCGAATCGGTCGCGCAGATAGGCGCGGTACCAGTAGTCGGGGTTCATGTACGACACGGCGCCGTCGCTGCGCACGCCGACCCGAATGCCGGCGCCGACGATGGCCGGGCCGCCGGCGGCACGGATCGCGTCGAGAATGCCCGGGTCGGTGACGATCAGGCTCGCGTGCTCGGGCAGCCGCGACGGCAGGTGGCGGCCGACGACCGTGAAGCCCTCGGCGGCGAGCTTGCGCTCGACCTGCGCCAGCTGTTCACCGACCGGGCCGGCGGCCTGTCGGTCGGCTCCGACATAGGGGCTGACGGCGAAGCTCAGCGTTGCATGCAGCAGCCACACCAATCCGACAAGGATCACTCTCATCGATATCCCCTTGGTGGCGGCACTGTGGCCGCCTCAGCTCAGATGAAAAGACAGACGTCGGTCTCGCCCGCGAACTTCATGAACATCGCGGCGCCGCCATAGTCGATGCCGTCGATGAAGTCGCTCTTCTGAAAGTCGAACAGGTCGACCGTCATCTGGCAGGCAATGAACTTGACGTCGGTTTCCAGGCAGATGTCGCGCAACTCCGCCAGCGAGGCCACGCCCTTCTTCTTCATCTTGGCCTTCATCATCGACGTCGCCATGGCCTCCATGCCCGGCAACGCGGCCACCATCACCGGCATCGGCATCGGCATCGGCATCGCGGGGTTGGCCAATGGGCTGATCGCAATGCCGCTCAGATCCTTGCGCAGCAACTGCAGTCCGTAGAAGGTGCAGAAGACCTGCACCTCCCAGCCCAGCGCCGACGCCGTCGACGCCAGGATAAGCGGCGGATACGCCATGTCCAGCGTGCCCTTGGTGGCGATGATCGCCATCTTCTTGGTCGTCATCTCAGCCCTTCTTCAGGAAGAACACGTACTTGCCGCCTTCCTCACTCGACGACAGCAGCGGGTTGCCGGTCTGCTCGGCAAAGGCTTCCATGTCGCAAACCGACCCGGGGTCGGTGGCCACGACGCGCAGAACCTGTCCCGAGGACATGTCGTTGAGCGACTTCTTCGTCTTCACGATGGGCAATGGGCAGGCCAGGCCCGAGGCGTCGAATTCTTTGTCAAATTCCATGAGTCTGTCTCCGGCAGGTTGGAACGGGCCGCACGCGATCGTGCAACCCTGCTCCGATGATTACGGTCCAACTTCGGTATCGAGTCCATTCCCGCAATGGGGGACCGACCATAGCCCATCCGGGTAGCCCAGTGGACTCCGATCGGGCCATGTTGTCACCTGCTGGACGCGACGAGGGGCGGGCTCAGAACTTGTGTCCCCAGGCGATCCCGAGGGCCGTCTGGCTCATCCCGATCGTCTCGTTGCCACCGGCACCGGGGCCCATCAGCGCATTGAAGAGCGAGGAGCCCGACACGTCCTGGCGTGTCGCCTTCATCAGCGAGCCGCTGATCTCGTTCTTGGCGCTCAGCGCCCAGGTAAAGCCGGCGGTCCAGTGATCGGTGACGACGCCGGGCGCGAGGATGTTGAAGCTGACATCGGAGCCGCGGATCGGGTTGTCACCCTTGTTGTAGCCGGCGCGCAGCGTCAGGTTGCCGCTCGCCTTCCAGGCCACGCCCAGGCGCCAGACATCGATGTCCTGCCAGCCGAAGCCCGGGCCGTCGGCCGAGCCCAGCGGGGCCATTGCCGAGCTCGAATTCGCGACCGACTTGACGCCACTGTATTTGATGCGCTCGTAGTCGATCGCGATCGTCACGGCCGGGGTCGGCATCAGGGCCACGCCCAGGTTGAAATGGGCCGGTATGTCGAAGTCGCCCCCGCCAGCGAACAAGCCCTTGTAGTTGTCAAAGCGGCTCATGTTCATCTTGGGCGCGTAGGCCGCGCCGATCGAGACACTGTCGCTCAGGCGGCCCATATAGCCCAGACGGATCCCGACGCCGCTGGAGGTGTCATAGCCCTTGTTGGTGACATAGCCCGGCGCGCTGGTCATGGGCGGGAACCCCGGCGCATTGTCGAAGGCATGCAGGCCGTAGGCCTTGAACTGCTGGTAGCCGATCAGCAAGGACGCGCCCACGGCATGACGGTCGTTGAGCTTGTAGGCCACGGTCGGCGCAACGATCAGCTGCGACAGGTCGACACCGATCTCGCCGCCCCCACACAGGATGTTGGCCGAGGGACCACCGCAGTTGAAGTTGCCCTGCGGGTAGTTCGTGTTCATGCCGCCGTTGCCGTAGACGGTGACGCCGAGCGACATCCGGTCGCCGAGCATGCGGTTGTAGCCCGCCTCGGGAACGAAGAAGAGCGTGCTCTGGCTCTCGACCTTGCCGTTCAGGGTCGGGAAACCGGCGCCGCTGCGCTCGGCGTCGCGCTTGGGGCTGAACAAGTCGAGGCCGACGTCGAAGCGCGAGCCGACGAAGACCATGCTGGCCGGGTTGTTCGCGCCGCCCATCGAATCGCTTGCCATTGCCGTGGCGGCACCCCCCATGCCTTTGGCCTGGATGCCGTAGCCATGTGAGAAGTAGCCGTTGGTGGCGAAGGCCGTGCCAGTGGACAGCAGGGCTGCCATTGCGATCAGGTGGCGCTTGGGATGGGTGATGGTCATCGGGTTGTCTCCTTGGGGTGGTTCGGTTCGGTGGAGGGAGGGGGGTTGGACTACCAGCGCGCCAGCAGGCGGCCCTTGCTGGGCTTCGACTCCCATTGCTTGAGCGGGCAATCGCCCTTGCGGATGCAGTCGCCGCTGCGGATGTCGAAGGCCCATTCATGCTTGGGACAGGTGAGCGTGGTGCCGCTCAGCGCGAGGTCGGGGATGTTGGTCGTCTGGTGCGGGCAGCGGCTGTCGTAGACGCGCCAGCCGTCGTCACGCCGATGCACGAAGAGCCCGCGCCCGTCGCATTCCACGCGCCGTGTCTCGCCGACCTTGAAGCCCTTGGTCGCGAGCAGGTCGTGCCACTCGCCCTCGGCGCCCATGGCTGCCGGCTGGAAGTCGGGCAGGTCCATCTCGAGCAGGATGTCGACCGCCCAGACGATCTTGGCCAGACCCAGGGCCGGGAAGGCCATCAACAGCGCGTCGAGCACCTCGGCCGGCGAGCAACCCTCGCGCAGCGCGCGCCCGAGGTACTGGCGAAAACCCCGTTCGGTCTGCGCGTGCACCTTGGTGATGACGGAGATCAGGTTGCGCGTCTTGGGGTCGAGCTTGGTGCCGCAGGCCTTGAGGAACGCGAAGTAGTGGCCGACCGCATCGGGGCGTGCCTTCATCAGGTAGGACAGGGCGTTGCTCATCGTGGTGAGTTCTTCATGGGATCAGGGGGGAGGCCGATACCGGGACGCCGCGGTAGATCGGGGGGAGCAATTCTCGGCCCGCCTCGTCGCCGAGCCAATGGTAGATCGCCACCAGGGCCTGATCCTCGTTCGGGAATATGAACCCGACGCCGATCTTGTCGAGCAGGCCAGTGCGGCGCATCACTTCGATCACCTGGCGCTTGAGGCCGGCAAAGACCAGGATCACGCCGCTGATGCGCAGCCGCTCGACCAGGTGGCGAACGACCTCTTCGCCCGACGCATCGAGGTGGTTGATGCCGCTGCCGACGATCAGCAGGTACTTCACCTGCGGTTTGGCGGCCACCGCGGCGAGCACGGCCTCTTCGAAGAAGGCTGCGTTGGCGAAGTAGAGCGAGTCGTCGAAGCGCAGGGCCACGACGCCGGTGCTCGTGCGAAGCTCCGGGTAGACCAGGACGTCGCGCAAGGTGCCGTCAGGATGGCGGCCGAGTTGGGCGACGCGCGGCTTCACCGTGCGGTACAGGTAGAGCACGATGGCCAGCGCTGCACCGATCAGGATGCCGCGGTCCAGATGAGGCGCCGCGATCAGGGTGACGACGAATGTCGTTGCGGCCACCATGCCATCGGCGCGGCTTGCCTGCCAGCAGTGCCTGAAGGCCAGGGGCGTGAACAGGCTCGTGATGGCCAGCAGGATGAACACACCCAATGTGGCCTTGGGCAAGTGGTGCAGGAGCGGCGTCAACAGCAGCAGCGTCGCCGCCACGAACAGACCATTGAAGACCATGGCCATGCCTGTCTTGGCGCCGGCCTGGTGATTGATCGCCGAGCCGGTGAAGGAGCCCCCAACGGCATAGGACTGGAACAGGGAACCGCCTGCGTTTGCCACTCCCTGGCCGATCAGTTCCTGGTTCGGGTCGATGCGTTGGCGGGTCTTGGCCGCCAGCGCCTTCGACATGGCGATTCCTTCCATGAAGGCCACGAGGGCGATGACGAGCGCCCCGGGCAGCAGCGACGGCAAGGCATCGGTTCCGATCGCCGGGATGCCGAAGGACGGCAGCCCGGCCGGAACGCGGCCCACGACCTCGCCACCGCCGACCAGCAGCAGCTCGCCACCCTCGACCTTGCGGATGCGCCAGCGCCTGCCGTCCGTCACGTCCTCCGGGTTCACGTGGTCTTCGACGTACAAGGCCTGAGCGCCGTCGTCGGCGGCAATCCGCGAGCGCTCGAAGGACAGGCCCAGGATGGAGCGCAGCCGCTCCGCGTTCTCGGCCGACCGCACCGAGGTGTCGATCTGTTCGAGCTGGATCTGGTGCCTGAGCAAGGTCGCGCCGCGCCGGTCCGCCGGGTCGATGGCGCGCAGTTGCGCGGCCAGTTCCCGCGCCCGCAGCATGCGCTCGCGCGCCTTCTCTTCCACGTCGATGTACTCGAGCACCAGGGTCCGCGTCTTTTCATCGACGATGTGCTCGGGCTTGGCGCGCGCATTGCGCTCGAACTCGAGTGCCGCGCTGACGATGATCGTGATGATCACTGCGACCAGCACGCCGACCCGGGACAGTTTCGGGATGCGCCGCATCCCCAGCAGCAGGGCCAACGCAAATGCCGACATCGCCAGCGTCGGCCAGTGGGTCTGGGACAGGTTGCTCAGCATGTTCCAGACATCGACCAGGAACACCTCGCTGCGTGTCCGTGGGATGCCCAGCAGCAGATCGATCTGCGAGATCGCGATGATGATGGCGGCGGCGTTCATGAAGCCGACGATCACTGGGTGCGAGATGAAGCTGATGATGTTGCCCAGCTTGAGCGCGCCGAGCGAAAATTGGATGACGCCGACCATCAGCGTCAGCAGCAGGGCCAGGCCGATGAAGGTCTCGGTGTTGGGCGCGGCCAGCGGGGTGAGCGCCGCCGCCGTCATCAGCGACACGACGGCCACCGGGCCCGTGGCGAGCTGTTGCGATGAGCCCCACATGGACCCGAGGATGGCCGGCAGGAAGGACGCGTACAGCCCGTACTGAACCGGCAGCCCCGCCAGGCTGGCATAGGCCATCGATTTGGGCACCTGGACGAGTGCGCCGGTGACGCCGGCCAGCGCATCACCACGCAGCACAGAGCGCTGGACCGGGAACCAAGCCAGAAAGGGCAACCACCGAACCAGGCGCCCATTCAGCCCCGAGGTGTTCTTCGAAGGCGCTGCCGCTTCGCTCATGCGCTGACCACGACCCACTCAGGCCAGCGACGTCTGCAACCCGGGCCGCGGCGGTCGCTTGCGGCGGCGGCGAGGCTGGGTTGAGTCAGTCGCTCTGGCATGGTATGGCTCAAGCCCGCCGCCTGGTTGGGCGGCGAACAGATGGTTTGCTCGCTCCATTAGGCGCAGCTCCTGTGGGCAGCGTCTACTCCCGGGACGGGTGATGACCATGTAGCCCATATGGGGAGTAGTCGACGGCGCGCGCGTCACGCTTCCCGCGCCCAGCGGATGCGCACCGCTTCTTCCTGGTCGGCCAGTTCGAGGTGTTCGTCGATGCGCTTGAGTGCTGCCCCGATCTCGGGCAAGAGGACGTTCTCCAGCGCGCGTGCGCGCCGCTCGGTACGTCGGTACTCGGCGCCCAGCCGTTCCAGGTTGCCACTCGACACCGCGAGCCGGGCCAGCGGGTCGAGCAGGGCGGCGTGCAAATCGCGGCAACGGCGCGCCTCCGGCGAGGCGTCGACTGCACCATCGTCGCCACTGGTCGCAGTCGGTTCGACGACGGCCTCGCGCAGGGACACGCCGAGGAAGCGGCTGCGGAGCAATGTCGGCGCGGCGGGCGCCGGCCGCGCCGGCGGGTAGGCGAGCAAGCCCTCGAGCCCGTGGCGTTGCAGGGCCTGGGCGAGTGCCGCCCGGGCTTCGCTCAGGCGCTCGCGAAGTTCCGCCTCCAGGATCTGGTGCCGATCGAGCGCGCGCAGCATCTCGGCCGCCAGCAGCATGCGCTTCTCGTCCAGGAACTGGTAGCCCTGCTGCATCAGCGAGCGTTCGTCGGCGAGCGCCAGGGCGGCGCTCTTGGTCGCGGCAGACTCAGCCATCGGCCTGGGTCGGGTCATCGGGTGGCGGATCCCCGGCCACCAAATGGCGCGCGATCTGGTCGTCGCTCAGCCGGGTCAGTTCGGCGCGCGGCAGGTCGGACAGCAGCCGCCAGGCGATCGCCATGCTCTCGTCGAGCGAACGCGCCTGCTCCTGCGCCACCAGCTCGCGCTCGAAGCGCTCGGCAAACGCCAGGTGGCGGCGGTCACCGTCGGTCAGCCCGTCCTGGCCGACGACGCTGGCCAGGACACGCACCCGCACCGCCTTGGCATAGGAGGCGAACAGCTGGTGGCTCAGGGCCGGATGGTCGGCATGCGTGAAGCCTTCACCGGTGCCCTGGTCGAACAGGCGCGACAGGCTGGGCAGCACGTGGATCGGCGGATACACGCCTTTGCGGTCGAGCCCATGGTCGAGCACGATCTGGCCTTCGGTGATGTAGCCGGTCAGGTCGGGGATCGGGTGCGTGATGTCGTCGGCCGGCATCGTCAGCACCGGCAGCTGGGTCACGGTGCCGCGCGCGCCGCGCACCGAGCCGGCGCGTTCGTAGAGTGTGGCGAGGTCCGAGTACATATAGCCCGGGTAACCCTTGCGGCTCGGGATCTCGCCATGGCGCGCCGAGACCTCGCGCAGCGCCTCACAGTAGTTCGTCATGTCGGTCAGGATGACCAGCACGTGGCGACCCTCGTCGAAGGCCAGGTACTCGGCCGCGGTGAGCGCCACGCGGGGTGTCAGCAGGCGCTGCGGGCTCGGTTCGCTGGCCAGGTTCAGGAACATCGCGGTGTGGCCGAGGGCACCCGAGTCCTCCATCGCGCGGCGGAAGTTCTCGGCCGCGTCGTAGGACACGCCGATCCCGACGAAGACGATCGCGAACTCGCCGTCGGAGGACGGCCCGGCGCCGCCCGTTGCGCCGCGCAGCCGGGCATGGCGCGCGATCTCGATCGCGAGCCGGTCGTGCGGAAGCCCGCCGGAGGAGAAGATCGGCAGCTTCTGGCCGCGGATCAGGCTGTTCGTGAGGTCGATCGCCGACACGCCGGTCTCGATGAAGTCACGCGGCAAGGCGCGCCGGGCCGGGTTCATCGCAGGGGGATCGATGCGCCGCGACGCCACCGCCGCGACCGGCGGGCCGCCATCGGTCGGCTGGCCCAGGCCGTTGAAGATTCGCCCGAGCAGCCCGGGTCCGACGCCCAGGCGTATCGGCTCACCGCGAAAACGCACACGCAGGTCGGCCAGACCCAGCCCACGCGTGTCCTCGAGCACCTCGATCACGATCGTCGTCTCGTCCAGGCTCGTGACCCGGCCGATGCGCGGTGTGTCGTCGTCGATCAGAACCTCGACCGCCTCGCCGAGCGTCACCTCGAGGTTGCGGCGCAGGAACAGCAGCGGCCCGTCGACGCGCCGCGCCGTCCCCTGCACCGTGAGTTCGGCCCACATCGTCAGCGGGCCTCGGCGAGCGGGGCGGCGAACTCGCGCTCGAGTTGCGGCCACAGATCGGCGAAGCGCGCCAGCTCGTCCTCGCCGATTTCCTCGCCCATGCGCTGCAGGCTGCGCATCACCGGCAGCGCGGCGATCTGCTCGGGGCTCATGCCGCGTGCCACGGCCTCGCGCGCGAGCGCGATGAAACGCATCACCAGGCGCAGCATTTCGCTTTGCCGCTCGGGCGAGCAGTAGCGGTCGACCGGCGAGAACGCCGACTGGCGGAGCAGTGCCTCGTTGACGAGGTCGGCGGCGAGCAGGGTCAGCTGCTGCTCGGCCGGCAGCGCGTCCTTGCCGACGATGCGCGCCATGCGCTCCAGGTGGGCCTGCTCGTTGAGCAGGGCGAGCAGCTTCTCGCGCTGGCGCTGCCAGTTGTCGTTGCCATGTGCGGTCCACCAGGGTGCGTAGCGGGCCGCGTCGACCGAGTAGGACTGCAGCGGGTGGATCGCCGGATAGAAGCGGGCATGCGCGCGCTCGCGGTCGAGGCCCCAGAAGCAGCCGACATAACGCTTGGTGTGGCTGGTGACCGGCTCGGAGAAGTCACCTCCAGGCGGGCTGACCGCACCGATGATCGTCAGCGATCCTTCGTCTCCACCGAGCGTGCGCACGCGCGCGGCGCGCTCGTAGAACTCGGCCAGACGCGAGTTCAGATAGGCCGGATAACCTGCCTCGCCCGGCAATTCCCCGAGGCGTCCCGAGACCTCACGCAGGGCCTCGGCCCAGCGGCTCGTCGAGTCGGCCATCAGCGCCACATGCAGGCCCTGGTCGCGCAGGTACTCGGCCACCGTGACGGCGGTGTAGATGCTGGCCTCGCGCGCCGCCACCGGCATGTTGGACGCGTTGGCGATGATGACGGTGCGTTCCATCAACGCGCGCCCGGTGCGTGGGTCGATCAAGGCCGGGAATTCCTCCAGCACCTCGGCCATCTCGTTGCCACGTTCGCCGCAGCCGACGTACACGATGATGTCCGCGTGGCACCACTTGGCCAGCGTCTCCTGCAGCACGGTCTTGCCGGTGCCGAAGCCGCCCGGGATCGCGGCCCGCCCGCCGCGTGCGACCGGGAATAGGGTGTCGAGGATGCGCTGGCCGGTCACCAGCGGCTCGTCGGCCGGCAACCGGGCGGCCACCGGGCGTGGCTGACGCACCGGCCAGCGGTGGAACAAACCGAAGGACCGCTCGTGGCCCGAGGCGTCACGCAGCGTGCCGAGTGTCGCGCCGGCATCGACCTCGCCGCGCGTGGCGAGGGTTTCGATGACACCACCGAAGCCCGGCGGCAGCAGGCAACGCCGCGCATGGGCAAGGCCCTCGACCTCGCCGAACGCGGCGCCCGGCACGAGGGAGTCGCCCACCTTGGCCGTCGGGACGAAGGTGAAGCGCACGGGTGCGGCCTGCGCGTCGACGTCGAGCCGTCGCAACAGGCCGTCGTAGATGCCGCCGGGCAGGCCCGGGCCGAGCGCCACCGACATCGGCAGCCCGGTGCCGAACACCGGGTCGCCCGGCTTCAGGCCGGTCGTGTCTTCGTAGACCTGGGCCACGAAACGGTCGTTGTCGAGCCGGATGATCTCGCCCGGCAGGCGTGCCGCGCCGACTTCGACCGCTTCGCCGACCCGGAACGAATCGGTTGCTGTCGCGTGCAGCACCGGCCCGCTGATCGACGTGATGCGGGCCTCACTCATCGTGCGTCACCAGCAGGGCCGCCAGCAGGGCTGCCTCGACGCGCGCACGGTCCGCGAGCAGCGCGCGCGGCTGGCTGTCGAGCCGGGCGCCGTCGGACTCCACCACGAGGCCGAGCTCGAGCGCCGGATCGGCCTGCACGGTCATGTGGTCCAGGTCCAGACCTGCGAGCAGCTCGCGCAGGGCGGACACGGCGTCGGCTTTCCAGGCGCCGGGGTGGTGCACGGTTGCCGCCGACCGTGGCCAGCGTGCCGCTGCCATCACCAGCTGGGCGCGCTGCCACTGCGCGCCCGAGACCGGGTCGCGCCAGCGTTTTGCGAGCGCCTCGCCGAGCATCGGCCAGGCGGCCGCCAGCAGGGTCCGGGCGCGCGCAGTGGCCTGCTGTCGCCGGGCGGTCTCGAGTTGAGCCGCCTGGCTCTGCTGGCGCTGGCGGTCG
The DNA here is from genome assembly GCA_963706655.1 of uncultured beta proteobacterium. GTDB lineage: Bacteria > Pseudomonadota > Gammaproteobacteria > Burkholderiales > Burkholderiaceae_C > Rubrivivax. Next base: position 30,139 of record CAVPNN010000014.1, on the reverse strand, counting down.
GTTGCACGCAGCTCGGCGACCGCGCGCCGCATCTGGCGTCGGGCCTTTAGGCGCGCGCGCGCGCGCACCGCCTCGGCTTCCAGCGCGGCGGCATCGAGCAGCTGGCGTCGCTCGGCCGCCACCTTGGATTCGATGTCTGCGACGAGGGCGTCGGCCTGTCTGGCGGCCGCTTCATTCGGGGCCGGTTGCCGGGCTTGCAGGCTCATGTCTCGATCCCCAGCAGCGATCGCATCCGGCGCACGAAGCCGGTATCTGCGTTGGGCTCGCCGATGTCGGGCATCACGACCACCGGCGGTGTCTCGCCCAGCATCGCCCGGCGCAGCAACGCGGGCGCCAGACCGCGGGCGCAGCGCTGGCTGAGCACAACGAGGGCGGCCGAGTCGACGGCACGCTTGAACTGCGCTTCGAGTTCGGCTGGCGGCGGGTTGTGCACCTCGATCCCGGCGAGACGAAAGCCCACTCCATGCAGTTCATCGCCGAGGACGACGATCCCGGTCATGTGGCTCAGGCCCGGTTCAGGATCAGGATGGCGACGATCAGGCCATAGATGGCGATGCCTTCGGCCAGCCCCACGAGAATCAGCACCCGGCCGAGCAGTTCGGGCTTCTCGGCCAGCGCGCCGACGGCGGCGCTGCCGACCATCGCGACGGCATAGCCAGCGGCCAGCGTGCTCAGACCCGCCGCCGCCGCCGCCGAGACGAAGGCCCAGCGCAGCACGTCCGGGTCGCTCGCGCCGGCGACCAGCTCGGGCGCCTGCGCATGGGCCGGTATGGCGATGATCAGCGCCAGCGCGCTGCCGACGATGGCGACCGCCAACAGCAGCAGGATCGAGGTGACGGTCTTGTGTCCGGAGCTCATGGTCGGGTTCCCGGTGAGTTTGTGGGGAGTAGGCGAGGCGGCGGCAGCGGCCGGAACGACCGGCCGGTGCCTCTGAGAAAACGAACGAAGAACTCGAACAGCAGCAGGCGCGTGGTCTGGATGCTCACGACCAGGCCCTCGAGCAGCAGGACCAGCGCGTTGCCGAGCACCAGCACGATCCAGTAGCCGACCGCCCCGGCCGCTTCGGCGATGCCGACGATGGCCACCGACAGCCCGGCGTGGGCAAGCGCGAAGGCGCCGACGCGCGCGAACGAGACGGTGTTGACGAGCAACTGCAGCAACTGTTCGACAAAGCCGGCCAGGCCGGCGAAGAACGCCGGCAGGCGCCGGGCTTCGGCGCTTGATGCAGAGCCGATTGCCATCCACAGCGCTCCGGCGGCGACCGCCCACAGGGCAAAGGGTTCGATCAGCGCAGCCAGCAGTCCGGCGTAGGCCAGCACCAGGCCGGCGTCGCCGGACCACCATTGGCGCAGGCCGCCGCGCCAGAAGGCCTGCGCCGCATTCAGGGCCAGTCCGGCCAGCAGCAGCAGCGCGCCGAAGCCGATCGCGACCGTCAGCAGCGTGATCGGCTCGTGCAGCGGGTGCAGCCACAACGCAGGGAGCAGATCCTCGCGCGCGAAGACGCTGCCGAACAGCACACCGAAGCCCATCGCCGCCAGGCCGCCCGGGATCAGCAGCACGAGCATCGGGATTCGCCGGCGCAGCCACAAGCCCGCGACGCACAGCAGCGCGCCCTGGACCACGTCGCCGAACATGAAGCCGAACAGCAGTGGCGCGACGATGGCGACCAGTGGGCTCGGATCGGCCTCGTCTGCGCCCGGTTGGCCGAGCAGGCGTGCAAAGGCTTCGAAGTGGCGCGCCCAGGGTGGGTTGGTGAGCAGCGCCGGCGGCTCGACCCCGGGCGGCGGCAATCCGAACTGCACGACGCAGCGCAGCCCGGCCTGGTCGAGCGGGGAGCAGAACTGCGCCTCGTCCGCCGTCGTCGTCCAGCCCGTCACCCAGACCAGGCGCTCGGTCGCCCCCAGATCGCTGCCATGGCGCAGCAGCCAGGCCACGGTCTCGATGTCGGCGAGCGCGCCTGCGAGGTCATGCTGCAGCGCGAGCGCCGCCAGCTGCCGTGCCAGGGTCTCGCGCTGCGGCAGCAGCGCGGCGCGGCGCGCAGCGACTTCGTGCGTCGCCTCGGCGACGCTGCCGCGCAGGTCGTGCGGCCAGTCGACGCGCCGGGCGTGGCGGGCAGCAAGCCCGGCGTCGAGCCGTTCCAGGTCTGCGCGCCGCCCGACCAGCACGACGAAGGTCTGGGCGCCGGCCGCAACGGTGAGCTGCAGCAGGTCGGCCGGCCAGTCCGACGCCACGACGGCGCCAGCAAGAGCCAGCACGCGCACATCGACCATGAAGCCCCCGGCGCTGGCGAGCAGGCCGGGTTCGGGCAGGGTCCCGGCGCTGGCCTCGAGCAGTTGCGCGACGTCGGCCAGGGTCCTGTCCTGCGCGTCGATCCGCTCGAGCGCTGCGATGCAGGGGTCGGCCTCGGTGCGCCAGGCCTCGAGCTGGGCCAGTCGGGCGGCGAGCGTGTGCCCGGGGTCGACGATGCGCGCTGCGCTGCCCGACCGGGTCGGCGGCCAATGCGGCCGGTGGGTCCGGGCCAGCGCGTGGAAGGCATCGAGGCCACGCTCGGCACCTTCGATGACCAGTGGTGTGCCGCGCCGCTCAAACGTCTGCAGCTCGACCGCACCGCGCTGCGCGAGCGCTTCCAGCACCGGCGTCAGATCGTCGCGCGAGGCCAGCAGCTCGAACCAGCGGCAAGGGCGGGTGCGCCACATCAGGGGCCTCCGGTGCCGCCGGCGGGCGGAAACAGGCAACGCCGAACGGCGCCGCCGCGCAGCCGTTCGATGTCGAGCGCGAGCAGGGCGAGGTGGGCAAACACGGCCAGCGCGCTGGCGGCCTGGCGGCGGAACAAGCGGGACAGGGCGGTGCGTTCGACCGTGGCGTCGGCAGCGCGCCCTTGTGTCGCTCCGGCGAGCCGCGGCAGCAGCCAGTCGGCCGGTTGGCGCCAGCGGGCGCTGTCGCCGGCCTCGGGCGGCAGCAGGCCGGGCCAGTCGGCGATCCAGCGCGCGGCGGCCTGCGGCGGGTCCTCCGCGTATGCGAGTTCGCCGAGCCGGCCGAAGGCGCGCACCGCAGCCTGCCAGCGCGGCGGCAACCAGCGCGCGACTTCATCGACCCGGCGCCGCCAGCGCGCCAGAAAGTGCTGCTCGATGCGGTGGGCGTCGGCCTGCTCGTCCAGACCCTCGATCCAGTCGGCCCAGGGACCCTGGCGTGCGAGCATGAGGTATTGGCCCAAGGTCTGGCTCGCTTCCAGTGACTGCCAGGACAGGGCATCCGGCAGACGACCCTGTCCGGCCTGGAGTCGGGCCTGGACGTATGCGAAGCGGGCTGTCGTCTTCACGCCGGGTGCTCGCCGGCGCTGCCGGTCAACTGTGCGGCCACGCGCGCCACCGCGGCCGCGATAGCCTGGGCATCGGGCGTGATCCGGGTACGCGCGTTCTGTTCGGCCTGCTCACGCTGCGCGGCCAACCGGCGGTCGAGCCGCTCGGCATGGGTGAGCTGCCAGGCAGCGATGCGCTGCGCGGCCCGGTTGACGATCGCCAGCGCGTCGTCGCGAGCTTGCGCGAGCTCGGCCTGGACCTGCTCGCGGGTGCGCGCCAGTTCGATCTCGGCGTCGCGCTCGGCGCGCAGCACGCGCTCGATCGCGGCCTTGTTGCGGCCCGCGGCGTCGGCGTGGGCCATTGGCGGCGTCAGTCGACGAGGTGGTCGGCCACCAGTTCGAGCAGGCTCTCGGGGGACTTGTTCCACGCCGCTTGCTTGGCACCCATCTCGAGCGTGATGCGGCATTGGCCGCAACTCGTCACGAAGTGCTCGGCACCGGTCGACTCGACCTGGGCCTGTTTCATCTGGAAGACCTTGTGGCGCAAGGGCGCCGCACGCTGGTTCGACACGACGCCGCCGCCGCCGCCACAGCAGAATCCCGTCACGCCGTGGTCGGGCAGTTCGCGCAACTCGAAGCCGAGCGCCGCGAGGACGCGTCGCGCCGCGGCCTCCAGACCACCACGGCGCACCAGTTGGCAGGGATCGTGGAAGGTCGCCGTGGCGCCGATCTTCCTGACCCGGATGCGGCCCGAGGCGATCTGCTCGTCGAGGAACTCGGTCATGTGGATGATGCGCACCGGCAAGGCCTGGCCGTACCACTTGGCTGCTTCCCAGCGCGCCGCGCCATACGCATGGCCGCATTCCGGCAGCAGCACGGTCTTGGCGCCGATCTTGACGGCCGTGTCGATGAGCGCGCGGGTGAGTTTCTCCTGCAACTCCAGGTCGCCGTTGTTGAAGCCGATGTTGGAGGCGTCGAAACCGCCCTGGTGCATCGTCCACTTGGCACCGATGCGGTTCAGGATGCGCGCAGCGTCGGCGAGCGCCTTGGTGTGTTCGGTGAGTTCGGCCGGCGCGGCGGTGACGAGGATGTCGGCCTGCGGCAGGTCGCAGGGGATCGGCACGCCATGTTCGGCCGACACCTCGGCCAGGATGTCGGGCAGGTCCTCGCCCGGGGTGGCGGGGCTGCCCCATTGGCGCGCGGCGCGGTCCATCAGCGCCAGCCGTTCCGGCACCAGACCGGCCTTGAACATGCCGTGGCGCGCTTCCTTGACCAACTCGGCGATGTCGATGCCCATCGGGCAGGCCAGCGTGCAACGCCCGCACATATTGCACGAGTCGTAGATCAGTTCCTGCCACTCCTGCAGATCCTGGATCGTCGGCGCCTTGACGAGGCCCAGCGCGCGCACCAGCGGCGCCAGTGGGCTCGCCTCGCGCCAATAGGCACGGCGGAAGGGTTCGAGCTTGTGGATCGGCGTGTATTTCGGGTCACCGGTGGCGACGTGGAAGTGGCAAGCCTCGGCGCACAGGCCACAGCGCACGCAGGACTCCAGGTGCAGCCCCGCGGTGACGCCAAACTCCGACACGAAGCTGCCCATCGCGGCCTTCACGCGAGCCTCGTCGCTCTGCGTGCCTTGCTGGTCGAAGGCCGGTGCGGTGGTGGCGGTCGTGTTCATACCTTGACTCCCCGATGGCTGAAGCGGATGCCGGTGGCGCCGCGCGAGAAGGCGAAGAAGAAGGCATGCATCAGCTTGCCGAACGGGAACCAGATCAGCAACAGCTCAAGCGACAGCAGGTGCACCGCCAGCGGGCCGCGGTAGACCGCGTGGTCCTGCGCCATCAGCACCGCCGAGGGCTCCATGATGATCGCCATGCCCGTGATCATCGGCAGGAAAGTAACGGTCCAGCTGATGTAGTCGTCGCCGTTCGAGATCTTCTGCAGCACCGGGTCGCTCAGGCGCAGCCACAGCGCCATCAGCAGCGACACGATGGTCGCGCCGGCGGCCAGGATCATCACCGTGTCCGGCAGCGCCGGCCAGGACAGGCCGGTGTGGCGCTGCACGAAGGCGATGTGCGGCGCGTAGCCGAAGAACACCAGCGCCAGCCCGATGTGGAACACATAGCCGTTGAACGTGGTGACCATCGCGGCCTGGCCGAACTGCCGGCGTGGCCACATGCCGCGGCCGATCGCCTGCAATGCCGCCACGGAGTTCGAAGGCGACCCTTCACGCGCTGGCGAGCGGTCCGGCATGCGCGGGAGTCTGAGCACCCCCACCAGCCGCCACAGTGTGCCGAGGACGAAGATCGCTGCCGATACGGCCAGCGCGGGGCCGCGTGCGAAGTCGAGCAGGTCCATGGGGTCTCCTGTGAGTCGTGTTCTTGCGTATACCCCTGACAGTACTTGACGGGCTCGAGCGGAAGTTGAGCCAAGTCAATTCAACGGTCGGAGCCATCATCCATAACCAACAGCTGATGAAGACCCCGACCCCAGAACGGGACGAATCGGGATAACCTAGGGCTTGCCCTGAGTTCCAGGTCGCGCGGCGTTCACGCGCTGCACGCCCCATCACCCGATCCATGGACACTTCTGCGACCCTTCTCGAAGCGCCAAGCGATGCTGCCTCCGGCGCACCCGATGCCAGCATCCTGGCCGAGATCACGGCCGGGCTCTCGATGGGCCACGACCTTGCAGCGCTGTTGCAGCGATTCCTGGGGCCCATCGTGCGTCTGTCCGGGGCGACGGCGGGTGCCGTGCGGGTCCTGTCGGAGCAGGGCGAGCACCTCGACTTGGTCAGCGCCCTCGGCCTGCCGGGCGATCTGTGCAGCGGGGGCAAGCCGGTTGACCGCCATTGCGGCTTCTGCGGGATGTCGGCCGATGCGCGCGAGGTCGTCTGGGCGGCGGACCTGAGCGGCTGCTCGGCGCGCACGCACAACGAGTTCTTCGCGCAAAGCGGCTTGCGCCTGCTCGCCGTGCCGCTGCAGCACCGCGGCCGTGTGCTGGGCGTCTACAACCTCTTCTTCGGCGGCAACGACGAGCCGGCGCCCGAAGTCCAGGCCATGTTGCGCTCGATCGGTGAACTGCTCGGCCTGGCACTGAACAACGCGCGCCTGGAACAGGCGCAGCTGCGCGCCAGCCTGATCAGCGAGCGCCAGATGATGGCGGCCGAGGTACACGACTCGCTCGCCCAGTCGCTCGCCTTCGTGAAGATGCGTATGCCCTTGCTGCAGGACTCGATTCAGGCACGTGACGAGGTGAGCGCTCAGCGCTACGCGACCGAGGTGCGCGCCGCGGTGACCGAGGCGCATGCCAGCCTGCGCGGCATCCTGACCCATTTCCGCGCGCCGATGGATCCCCTGGGGCTGGTGCACGCGCTCGACGCACATGCACACGCCTTCAGGCAGGCGACGGGCACCGACCTCGTGTTCAGCAACAAGGTGCGCACGCTGCGCCTGGCGCCCGAACATGAAGCGCAGGTCTTTCACATCGTGCAGGAGGCGCTGGCCAATGTCGCGCACCATGCAGCGGCACAGCATGCCCGGCTGACGATCGCGTCGGCCCGGATCGGCGAGGTCGAAGTGGTGATCGAGGATGACGGCACCGGGCTGCCCGAGCTGGCGCCCGAAGACGGGCACTACGGCGTGCAGATCATGCGCGAACGCGCCCAGCGCCTCGGCGGAACGCTCGAGGTCGGCGCGCGCGAGGGTGGCGGCACGCGCGTGCGGCTGGCCTTCCCGGTTCCGGCGAACGAGGCACGGGCATGACCGCCCCGCGCATCGTGCTGATGGATGACCATGCGCTGTGCCGCAATGGCCTGTCCGATCTGCTGCGCCAGCGCGCAGGCATGGAAGTGGTCGCGGCGCTCGGCGACCCGGAGCAGTTGATCCCCGTGTTGCGTGCCGAGAAGCCCGACCTGCTCGTGCTCGACCTGCGCATGCCGGCGACCGATGGCCTGGCGCTGCTGCGGCGCGTCCGTGCCGAAGGACTGGACACGCCGACCTTGATCCTGACCATGAGTGACTCGGAGACCGATCTGTCGGCCGCATTGCGCGCCGGCGTTCGTGGTTACCTGCTCAAGGACATGGAACCCGAGGACGTGATCGCCGCCATCGGCAAGGCGGCGGCGGGTGAACTCATCGTGGCCCCGGCCATGACGCTCAAGCTGGCGCAGCTGTTGCAGTCGGGTGCGAAGACCGACGACCGCCAGGGCCAGCTCAATTCCCTGACCGAACGCGAGCGCGAGATCCTCGACCACCTGGCACTTGGCGAAAGCAACAAGACCATCGCGCGTGCGCTCGACATCAGCCACGACACCGTGAAGCTGCATGTGCGCCACATTCTGGCCAAGCTCAACCTGAGCAGCCGGGTCGAAGCGGCCGTATTTGCGGTCGAGGCGCGCGTGGCGGGTTCGCGCTAGCCCAACTAGCGCGCCATCGCGAGTTCAAACTCGGCCGGCGCCTCCGCGGCGTCGGCGGCCTGCCAGTCGAGTGTGGCGCGCAGGCGCACCACCTGCCCGACGATCGTCAGACAGGGTGAGGCCAAGCCGGCGGCGGCCACTGCGTCGGCCAACGTGGCCAGGGTGGCGCAGACCACCTGCTGGCCAGGCAGTGTGCCCTGTGACACCACGGCCGCCGGCCAGTCGCCCGGCAGCCCATGGGCAACCAGTTGCGCGCAGATCGTGGCCAGCCCGGACAGGCCCATGTAGATCACGACCGTCTGGCGCGGCCGCACGAGTGCCGGCCAGTCGAGCTCGCAGCTTCCGTCCTTCAGGTGACCGGTGACGAAGGTGCAGCTCTGGGCATGGTCACGGTGGGTGAGCGGGATGCCCGCGCAGCTGGCGACGCCGCAGGCGGCCGTGATGCCTGGCACCACCTCGAACGGCACGCCCTCGGCCGCGAGCGCCTGCAGCTCTTCGCCGCCGCGCCCGAAGATGAAAGGATCGCCGCCCTTGAGCCGCACCACCTGCCGCCCCTCGTGCGCCAGGCGCACAAGCAGCGCGTTGATGTCGGCCTGCGCCATGCTGTGGTGGTCGCGTTCCTTGCCGACGTAGCGGCGCTCCGCGCCCGGACCGATGAGCTCGAGCACACCGGGCCCGACCAGGTGGTCGTAGACCACGACGTCCGCGCTCGCCAGCAGGCGCGCAGCGCGCAGGGTCAGCAGTTCAGGGTCGCCTGGACCCGCGCCCACCAGGTGGACCTTGCCGCGCATCGCGCGACAGGCCGTCAACAATGCCGGGAGATCGACGAAGGAGTTCATGGGCGTGTTCCGTGATCAGCCGCAGCTGTTGCAGCCGCCGCTGCCGCAGCCCTGCTTGCCCGCCGCTGGCTTGGTGCCCGCGACGATCGACTCGGGTGGCGGCACGAAGATGAAGTCGAAACGACCGGCGTCGACTTCGACGTAGTCCAGCACGGTGCCGTCGAGCAGGGGCTGGCTCGGTCCGCCAACCAGCACCGTGAGGCCGTCGAAGTCCATCGGTTCGTCGTCCTCGCGCACTTCGTCGAATCCCATGCCGTACTCGATCGATCCATCCTCGACCTGGCGCGCGGCGACGCGCAGCGCCAGCCCGGCGGCGTCGCTGCGCGCGGCGGCGGCCTGGATTTCCTGGGCGGCGGCTGAAGTGACATTGAACATCTTGGATTCCTCGATTTCGTTTGCGCGCAAGGCGCCGTTGGGGGCGGGTCAATGCTCCCCTTTGGTTCGCAACAGTCCGGCCAGCCGGTTGCCCTGCTTCTGCGGGCCACCGATCGGGAACATGTCGTGCAAGGCGTGGTTGTTGCCGCGTTCGGCGCCCCATTCCTGGGTGAAGTGGCGGATCATCACGCGCACCTGCGGCTGCACGCCATGTTGCTGGAAGTACTCGCGCAGGAAACGAATGACCTGCCAGTGCGCAGGAGTGAGCGTGAGGCCTTCCTGCCTGGCCAGCGCCTCGGCAAAGGCCTCCGACCAGTCGTTGCGGTCGAGCAGGTAGCCTTCGCTGTCGGTCGCAATGGCGCGGCCGTCGACCTCGATGACACGTTGAAGGACACGGTGCATCGTTCCAGTTCCTCAGGGCACGAGCTCCGGCTCGGGTCTCGTGGTGGTTGGACGGGAGGCCTTCACGCGGCGCACGAAGGTCACGAAGGCGCTCACCCAGTCGGCCCCGGCCGACTGCCTCAGATGGGTGTAGGAGGCGAGCAGGTTGTGCACGATCAGACCGTCGCGCCGACCGTCGACACCATGGCCACGCCGCACGCGGTAGGCGAATTCGAGGTTCGGCGCCAGGCCTTCGAGTGTCGAGTGATGGAATTCATGGCCGCGCACGGTGGCGGCGCCATCGCCCCAGGGCATCGACGCGGTGGGCTCGAGCTGGACATAACCACGCCCGATCGGCCGATCGTGCATCACGGCATCACCCGGAATCACGCCGACCATCTGCGCGCTGCGCCCTTGCCAGCGGATGCTGCGCGACAGGTACATCAAGCCGCCGCACTCGGCATAGGTCGGCAAGCCGGCCGTGATCGCGCGGTGCAGATCGGCACGCAAGGACGCGTTGGCCTCCAGCGCCTCCATGCAGGCCTCGGGAAAACCGCCACCGATGAAGAGGCCGTCGAGCACAGGCAGGCGCGTGTCGTGCAGGGTGTCGATCGGGACCAGCTCGACACCGGCCGACTCGAAGGCTGCGAGGTCGTCGGGGTAGTAGAAGCCGAAGGCGCGGTCGCGCGCGATGCCGATGCGCAGATCCGTGCGGCGCCTGGACGGGCCGGGATCGCCCGCGTCGCCCGGCGCGGCGCCAGCAGATGCCGCCAGTGCACGCACGCGCTCGAGATCCACCTGGGCACCGACGACGGCGCCGAACGCCTGCACCCGGGCCATGGCATCGTCGAGCTCGGCGCAGGTCACCAGGCCCAGATGGCGCTCGTTCAACGCCAGGCGTGGGTCGTCGGCCACCGCACCCAGCACCGGGATGTCGGTGTAATGTTCGACGGCGGCACGCAGCTTGCTCTCGTGACGCGCGCCCCGAACGCGGTTCAGGATCACGCCGCCGATCTTCAGCTCACGATCGAAGGCCTGGTAGCCGAGCAGCAGCGGGGCGATGCCACGCGTCATGCCCCGGGTGTCGAGCACCAGCAGGACCGGCAGGCCGAGTCGGCGCGCCAGCGCGGCATTGCTGTCGCGGCCGTCGAGTGCGACGCCGTCGTACAGACCCTTGTTGCCTTCGACGATCGCGATCTCGGCATCCTGCCGGGCGCGGGCGAAGCACCGGGTCAACGCCGCGTCGTCCATCAGATGCAGGTCGAGGTTGAAGCAAGGGCGACCCGCGGCGCGCGCGAGCCACATCGGATCGATGTAGTCGGGACCCTTCTTGAACGGCTGCACGCGTGCGCCGGCTGCCGTCAGCGCGGTACACAGGCCGAGCGTGATCGTCGTCTTGCCGGAGGACTTGTGCGCAGCGGAAACCAGCAGCCGGTCCATCGTCAGGCCTTGCCCGCGCCGAGGTCGTCGTGCGGCATGAAGTCGAGCGCGCGCAGGCCCACGGCCGTCAGCAGCAAGGCCGCGCCCAGGCCCCCGACGCCGAGCGCGAACTCGGGCCAGGACGGCGTGTAGGGCGTGATCGCGCCGTCGCCGAAACTGCTCTGGACCACATGCCCGGGGAAGATCTCGAGCGGGAAGGCCTGCCCGCCGATGATGAAGACGTAGAGCCAGGCAAAGGCGCCGAGCACGACCAGGCTTGCCGCCGCGCGCATCGAGTGCTCGCCGGCGAGCTTCGGGTGGAACAGCAGCACCAGCGGCACGAGCGTGCCGAGCACCACATAGCCGATCCAGAACAGCAGCGGATACGGTCCGCCGTCGCGCAGGATGAAGGCCTCGAAGGCACCCTGGCGCGCGAAGTACAGATTGGTCAGGTGGTAGACGGCGACGAGGTAGAGCGACGCGGCGCTGAAGACACCGAGCAGCCGCGCCATGCGGCGCTGGATCTCGGGCGGCAGCTCGCGAGCGTTCCAGCGGTACATCGCCGACTGCACGATCAGGAACACCGCCAGCCCCCAGCCGAAGGACAGCACGATGAAGAGCGGCGCCAGCAAGGCCGACTGGTAGGCCTGGCGCGCGACCAGGAAACCGAAGATCGAGCCGGTGCCGGTGGTCAGCACGAAGCGCCAGACCAGGGCGGCGATGCCCGCCGGGCGCGCGAAGCGGCTCATCTTGCGCTCGAACATCGTCCACAGGTAGAGCGCCACGATGGCCGCCATGCCGGAATAGAGGAAGACGTTCCAGGCGAAGACCGAGCGGAAGTTGTAATGCGTGGCGGCCACGATGACCCGGTCGGGCCGCCCGAGGTCGAGCATCAGCACCATCAGGCCGCCGGCCAGCATGGCCAGGCAGAGCAGGCCCGACAACGGCGCACGCGGCTTGTAGGCTGGCTGGCCGAACACCGAGCCGATCGATGCCACGTTGAGCACGCCCGAGGCCGCGACGATCATGAAGATCGCGAATACGTGCGGCAGTCCCCAGACGACCTGGTTGTTCATGCCAGTGACGGCGTGACCGTGCAGCTCCATGTAATGTGCGGCCGCAAGGCCGACCGCCGTCAGCAGCGCCGCGGCGCCGATCAGGAGCCAGGAGTTGCGGTTGTCGCGCGCGGTCTGCATCGTCACAGCCCTTCGTAGCGCACGCCGGGGTCGAGCTGCAGGTCGGCGCGCAGCTGTGTGCTGCGCACGGCCTGCACGCGCCTGGCGATTTCGCTGTCGGGATCGTTGAGGTCGCCGAACAGGATGGCGCCGTGGCCGGCTTTCGAGCAGGCGTCGGCGCATGCCGTCGTCTTCTGCCCGGCATCGATGCGGTGCACGCACAGCGTGCAGCCTTCGACCGTGCCCTTGCCGCGCGGGACGTCGGGCTTCTGGTCGCTGAGCGTCTCGTGCACGAAGCTGCGTGCCTGGTAGGGACAGGCCATCACGCAGTAGCGGCAGCCGATGCAGATGTGGCGGTCGACGAGCACGATGCCGTCGGCGCGCTTGAACGAGGCGCCCGTGGGGCAGACATCGACGCAGGGCGGTTCGGCGCAATGCTGGCACATCACCGGCACCGAGGCCTGGCGACCGGTCTTGATCTCCTTGATCTCGACCTTGCGGATCCACTGCGCATCGGTCGGCTTGGTGGGCGTGGCGACGCCGTTTTCGGTGTGGCAGGCGGTGACGCAGTCGGTGCAGCCACTGGCGCACTTCGTCGTGTCGATCAGCATGCCCCAACGCACGGTGGGCTTGGCGCCGGTCGTCGGTGTCGCGGCCTGCGCGATCTCGATCAGCTGGATGCCGGGCGCGAGCATGATGCCGCCGATGGCGGCCGCGGCCACGCCGAGGAAGCCGCGTCGGTCGCTCATGGCGTCTTCGCCGCCAGCGCCGGCGGCTTGCCGGTGTGGCACTCGAAACAGTCGATCTTCACCGCCGCGTAGCTGTGGCAGCTGACGCAGAAGTCCCCCTGTGCGGCCGCAACGCTGCCGGTCTTGGTGCTCGCATGGCAGGCGACGCAGTCCTTCAGGCTGTGCTTGGCGCCGCGGATGCCACCGTGCACGGTCTCGTCGCGCTGGTGCTTGAGCAGGTTCATGTGCTGGCGCCGCATCACGTTGGTGTCTTCCACGCATTGCTCACCCTTGACCGCGCGCTCGATGGCCGGCAGCGGCGGCGCGGCGAGGACGGGCAAGGAAGTCGCGATGGCCACCAGCACCCCCATCCAAGCGGCCACCGCGGATCCGGCTCCGCCGGTCCGCTGGTGGCGCCCCCTTGAGGGGGAGGCGCCGAAGGCGCTTCGGGGGTGGGCCATCTATTCCCCGAGGCCCATCTGGATGTAGCCGGTGGGGCACACGTCCTTGCAGATGTGGCAGCCGATGCACTTGGTGTAGTCGGTGTCGACGTAGCGGCCCATCGTCGACTTGGCCTTGGGCACCTTGAACACCGCTGTCTGCGGGCAGTAGACGACGCAGTTGTCGCACTCGAAACATTGGCCGCAGCTCATGCAGCGCTTGGCCTCGGCCTGGGCCTGGGCCTCGAGCAGCGGCAGCATGCGCTCCTCGAAGTTGTTCAGCGCCTCCTGTGCACTCAGCGAGACGATCTTGCGCTTGACCCGCGGCGTGTACTGGAAGTGGCCGAGGAAGAGCTCGGTGTGCGGTATGACGTAGCGGTCGGAACGGTTGTCGTAGTTGTGCAGCGCGCCGGTGCTCTTGTCGGTGCCACGCAGCGGCGCCTCGACCTGCGTCAGCGGAAGGCCCTTCTCGATCACCTTGCGGGTGAGGTCGAAGCCGTGCACGTCGATCTTCGGCCGCTTGTCGAGGGCTTCGCCGCGCAGATGGCGGTCGATGCCATCGGCGGCGATGGCGCCATGACCGATCGCGGTCGTCAGCAGGTGCGGTCGCACGACGTCGCCGCCGATGAACATGCCGGACTGTCCCGTGACCTGGTAGTTCTTGTCGCTGCCGATGCCGCCCTTGCCGTTGTTCAGCACCTCCAGACCCGTGAAATCGACGGCCTGACCGATCGCCGAGACGATCAGGTCGGCTTCGATGTCCTCCTCGGTGCCCTCGATCTGCTTGACCTCGAGCTTGCCGCCGGTGATCCTGGCCTCGCACTGGACCAGCCGCAGCCCGGTCGCGCGGCCACTGGCGTCGCGCAGCACCGCGACCGGTGCCAGGCCGCCCCGGATCGTGATGCCTTCGGACAGGGCATGTTCGACCTCGTGCCGGCTCGCCTGCATTTTCTCGACCGCGAAGATCGAGGTCAGCGTGACTTCGGCGCCCTGGCGTGCCGACAGCGTCGCGACGTCGTGCGCGGCGTAGCCGGCGATGGCGTTCTCGGGCCGGTCGCTCTCGTGCACCTGGTCGATGTGGCCGAGGCGGCGCGCGACGGTGGCGACGTCGATCGAGGTGTCGCCGCCGCCGACGACGACGACACGTTTGCCGACATGCTTCATGCGACCGTCGTTGAAGGCCTTGAGGAAGGCGGTGGCGGTGACGCAGTTCGGCGCGTCGGCGCCTTCGACCGGCAGCGGGCGGCCGCTCTGCGCTCCCAGGCCGAGGAAGACGGCGTCGAAGTCCTGCTGGATCTGCTCCAGCGTGACGTCGGTGCCGATGCGGCAGCTCATGCGCGTGGCCACCCCGAGGTCGAGGATGCGCTGGATCTCGGCGTCGAGCACCGCACGCGGCGTGCGAAAGCCCGGGATGCCGTAGCGCATCATGCCGCCGAGCTCGGTGCGCTCGTCGAAGATCGTCACCGCGTGGCCCTTCAGGGCCAGCTGGTAGGCCGCCGACAGGCCGGCCGGGCCGGCGCCGATGACGGCGACCGTCTTGCCGCTGCTGTGCGCCGGCTTGTGGAAGCCGAGCTTGTGCTCGATCGCGTACTCGCCGAGGAAATGCTCGACCGAGTTGATGCCGACGAAGTCCTCGACCTGGTTGCGGTTGCAGCCCGACTCGCAGGGTGCCGGGCAAACGCGCCCCATCACCGATGGCAGCGGGTTGGCTTCGGTCAGGCGGCGCCAGGCGTATTCCTGCCAGGTCACGCCGGCGGGCGGCTTCTCGATGCCGCGCACGATGTTGAGGTAGCCGCGGATGTCCTCGCCCGACGGGCAGCTGCCCTGGCAGGGCGGCGTGCTCTGGATGTAGGTCGGGCACTTGTGCGAGTGGTCGGCGTCGAAGATCTCCTGCTGCCAGGCGAGTGGCTTCGAGTCGTTGTCCTTGTAGCGCCGGAAGGTCAGCGGCTTGGTCTCGGTCTGCGGGGGAAGTGCGGACATCGGGGGACTCCTTGAATTCAATGAGGTTCGCCGAGCCGGATCGAGCGGCTCACCAGCTGGTGCACGCCGCCGATCATGCTCATGTCGAAGCCGTACATGGGCAGCACCTTGCTGAACTGCGCCTTGCAGATCGCACAGATGGCGGCCATGAAATTGACGCCGTGGTCGTCGACCACATGCTTGAGCGCTTCCATGCGCGGCAACGCACCCTTGACGCGCAGTTCGAGCAGGTCGTCGGTCAGCAGACCGCCGCCGCCACCGCAGCAGAAGGTGGCCTCGTGCGTCGTGCCGGGTGCCATGTCGTGGAAGCGGTTCGCGACCGCCTTGATGATCTCGCGCGGGATCACGAACTGGCCGCCCGGCATGTCGCCCATGCGCGAGGCGCGCGCGACGTTGCACGAATCGTGGAACGTGATGATGCGGTCGTCGTTCTTTTCCTTGTCGAACTTGATCGCGCCGCGCTGGATCAGGTCATAGGTCATCTCGCAGATGTGCTGCGGCACCGGGTAGCGCGGATCGAAGCCCTCGAAGGGGCCGATCAGCGTGTTCCAGTAGTTGTAGGCGACGCGCCAGGCATGGCCGCACTCGCCGACCACGAGGCGTTTGACGCGCAGCCGTTTCGCTTCGTCTGCGACGCGCTGCGAAACCTTCTGCATCTGCTCGTAGTTGCCGATGAAGAGCGCGAAGTTGGCGGCCTCCGAGGCCTTGGACGACAGGGTCCAGCTGATGCCGGCGGCATGGAAGACCTTGGCGTAGCCGATCAGGCTCTCGACATGCGGCTCGGAGAAGAAGTCGGCCGAGGGTGTAATGAGCAGCACGTCGGCACCTTCGACGTCGAGCGGGAAGCGCACGTCCAGACCGGTCTCTTCCTTCGTGTCTTCCTCGAGGCCGAGCAGGGTGTCCGCGAGCGCAGGCTCGGGGATGCCGAGGTTGTTGCCGATGCGGTGCACCTTGCCGAGGATCTCGTTGGCGTATTTCTGTCCGAGGCCGACCGAGTCCATGATCTCGCGCGCCGCCATCGTGACCTCGGCGGTGTCGATGCCGTAGGGGCAGAAGACCGAGCAGCGGCGGCACTCGCTGCACTGGTTGTAGTAGCTCCACCAGCCGTCGAGCACCTCCTTCGTCATGTCGACCGCGCCGACGAGCTTGGGGAAATGTTTGCCGGCGAAGGTAAAGTAGCGCCGGTAGACCGCGCGCATCAGATCCTGGCGTGCGACCGGCATGTTTTTCGGGTCTCCAGTGCCGAGGAAGTAGTGGCACTTGTCGGAGCAGGCACCGCAATGCACGCAGGCGTCCATGTAGACGCGCAGCGATCGGTACTTGTCGAGCAGCTCGCCCATCTTGGCGATCGCGCGCGCTTCCCAGCCCTCGGTCAGCTCGCCGGGAAAGCCGATCCCCGCCTGGATCGCCGGCGAGGCGATATAGGGCTTGCTGTGCGCCATCGCGCCCTCGGCGATCAGCGGAATCACCGGGTAGGGCTTGAGCGCCGGGGTGTCGAACTTCGCGACCGCCATGTCAGTCCTGCCGGGCCTTCCCAAAGGAATGACGCGCCCCAGGGGCAACGAAGTGGCCCGTGCCGGCCCTTGGGGGCCGCGAACGCAGTGAGCTTGGGGGCTGAATGATCACTTCTCCTGTGTGGCGGCCCAGGCCGCGATGTGGCGCACCTCGCGCGGGTTGTCGGTCTGGTTGCGCGTCGGGCTGAAGAACAGGCCGGGCGCGTGCATCAGCTTGCTGATCGGGAACACGAACATCAGCAGCGCGACCAGGGCCAGGTGGACCAGCAGCACCGGGTCGGCCGGCAGCGGCTGGATGTCGAACCGCATCAGGCCGAGCATGAAGGCCTTGAGCGCGACGATGTCGGTGTGGGCGACGAAGCGCATCCCGAGGCCGGTGAGGCCGATCGCGATCAGCAGCGCCAGGTGCAGATGGTCCGACGGCGTCGAGATGTAGCGCACGCGGTCGACCAGGACGCGGCGCGCCCACAGTCCGGCCAGGCCGATGATCAGCGCGAAGCCGGCGTAGGTGCCGAAGGGCTGCACCCAGACGATGGGCAGCCAGACCGGCTCCTGGAAGTAGCGCAGATGGCGCAGCAGCACCAGCAGCAAGGCGAAGTGGAACAGCCAGCCGAACAGCCAGGTCCACTTGCTGGCCTTGAACAGGCTCTCGAAGAACACCACCTCGCGCGTCAGGCGCAGGGCCACGCCCGAACTCGTCGTGGGCGCTGGCGTGGTGGCGATCTTCAGCGGGGCCGGGGTGCGCGCGTAGCCGCGGACCTTCATGGCCACGCCCACCACCAATACCAGGGTGGCGGCGTAGAAGAGGGCGGCGTAAACCACCGCGATCGCCGACATGGTCGTCGCGTTTCCGGGTTGATGTGCGTGAAGCGCCTAGACGCAGCCGGTCGGCTTGGGCAGGCCGGCGATCTTGCAGGCCTGCTTGGCCGGCCCATAGGGGAACAGCTCGTACAGGTACTTGCTGTTGCCCTTGTCCGGGCCGAGCTGCTTGCCGATGGCCTTGGTCAGTACGCGAACGGCCGGCGCGATCTGGTACTCGTTGTAGTACTCGCGCAGGAAGTTCACGACTTCCCAATGGCTCGGCGACATCTCGACGTTCTCGGTCTTGGCGATGACGTTGGCGATGTCTTCGGTCCAGTCGCTCAAGTTGATCAGATAGCCCTCTTCGTCGGTCTCGAAGGTGGTGCCGTTGACTTCAATGCCCATGGTGGGGTCTCCTGTAAAACCGGGTTCAGAGCCAGGTCTGGTTGCTGGAATGCTCGGCGACGAGGTCGACGAAACCGCCATAGTCGACCGCGCTGACGCCGTCGATCAGTTTGCCGGCCATGCCGCGCGCCTCGACGTCTGGCTGCAGCACGTGGACTTTGAGGCGTTTCATCGCCTCGGCCATGCCCGCGCCATCGGCGCCGGCCTTCGTTGCGGCATATACCGCGTCTTCGATCAGCAGCAGGGCATGACCCGGCTTGGCCAGGCGCAGGCAGCTCTGCAGCGCGCTGGTCTGTGTGTGCGACTTGTTGACGATGTGCAGCATCTGGATTGACCTAGAAGGACAGGACCACGTCTTGCTCGGCCATCAGGTCGGCCATCTCGGCGCTCGACAGCACCTCCACCGGCACCAGCAGGTCGGCCTCGGTGAGGCCGCGAGCGTCCATCGATTCGCGTTCGACATAGAGCTTCTCGACGTCATAGCCGTCGAGCGCGCGATAGGTTTTCGAGTGGTTCTTGACGCCGATGCCCTGCGGGTCCTGGCCCTTGACCAGTTCGTAGACGCCGTCGTCGATGAAGACAAGGCTCACGTCCTGGTCGAAGGTGGCCGTGATCAGCACAACCTCCAGACTCTCGAGCGCGTAGATCGTGCCGTAGGGCGCCTTGCGGTTGACGAACATGAACTTTTTCATCGGACGTCCTTGCCTAGTCGCCGAAGGTGACCATGCGGTCGGCCTTGATGCCACTGTCGACCAACTGTCCGAGGCCGGAAATCCGGAACCCCGGCGCCAGCACCTCGTCCTTGATGCCGCGGCGCAGCGCGGCGGCAACGCAGACCACGAGGTCGACGCCGTGCTCGGTCTTCAGGGCCGACCAGCGGTTGACGATGTGGCGGTCGTCCTGCGGGGGCTCGGTCAGCCGGGTCGCGTTGTAGACACCGTCGTGATAGAAGAACACGCGCTGAATCTCATGCCCCTTGGCGAGGGCCGCGGCCGCGAACTGATAGGCCGTGTCGCTGGCCTGGTGCGTGTACGGGCCTTCGCTGACGAGCAGTCCGAACTTCATTTCAGAACCGGATGTGGGTTGAGGCGTTCAGACTGGCGCGTGAACCACGCCAGTCATCGATCAGGTACTTGGTGAAGGGCAGGTCGCATTTCTCGAAGAAACGCGGCCAGCCGATGCGCTCGACCCAGTCCGACAAACGCTCCCACGAGCGGGCGTCTTCCTTGTAGGTGTAGAGGATCTTCTTGACGATCTCCGACACCTCCGGCCAGCGCGGCGGGTTGTTCGGGATGCCGCTGGCGACCATCTTCATGAAGGTCGGCTTGCCGCGCGCGTTCGAGTTCTTGCCGCCGACCCAGATCGCGAACTTGGAATGTTCGGGATCGTTGATCTGCATCGGCGGGCAGGGGGGGTAGCAGGCACCGCAGCACATGCACTTCTTCTCGTCGATCTCGAGCGAAGGCTTGCCGTTGACCAGTGCCGGCCGAATGGCGGCCACCGGACAGCGCGCGACGACCGCCGGGCGCTCGCAGACGTTGGCCACCAGGTCGTGGTTGATCTTGGGCGGCTTGGTGTGCTGGATGACGATCGCGATATCGGCCTGGCCACCGCAGTTGATCTCGCAGCAGGAAGTCGACATGTGCACGCGGTTGGGCATGTCCTCCTTGATGAACTCCTCGTAGAGATCGTCCATCAGCGCCTTCACGGCGCCCGAGGCGTCGGTGCCGGGGATGTCGCAGTGCAGCCAGCCTTGCGTGTGCGCAATCATCGACACCGAGTTGCCGGTGCCGCCGACCGGGAAGCCGGCGCTCGAGAGCGCTTCGATCAGGGGTGCGACCTTGGACTCGTCGGCGACCATGAACTCGATGTTCGAGCGGATCGTGAATCGCACATGGCCTTCGGCATAGGTGTCGGCGATGTCGCACAACTTCCTGACCGTGTGGACATCCATCTGGCGCTGGGTGCCGGCGCGCACGGTCCAGATCTCATCGCCTGTGTGCGACACATGGTGCAGCACGCCAGGCCGCGGCCGGTCATGCCACTTCCAGTTGCCGTAGTTCTTCAGCATCGTCGGATGCATGTACTGCTTGTTGTCGGGCACCCCGCTCTCGATCGGCGGGCGCATCTTGGGTGCGGCGGGGGCGGTGGCGGTGGCAGTGTTCATGGTGTCGTCCCTCAGGCTGCGGCCTTCTTGGCATCGATGCGGGCGACTTCGTCGTCCCAGCCGTCGGTGCGCACATAGGGGTTGGTGCGTGGCGTCGCGACCATGTTGGGATCGATCTCGATGCCGATTCCCTCGAGGAAGTTGACAAGGCCGATGCGCTCGATCATCTCGCCGGTGCGCTCGTGCTCGAGCGCGTTCTCGGCGAAGAAGTCGATCGTCTTCTGGCCGAGTTCGACCAGGGCCTCGTAGTCCTCGTCGGTCTTCAGCGGCATGAAGGGCACGACCACGGTGCCCATCAGGTCGCCGATCTTCAAGGTGCGCTTGCCGCCGATCAGGATCGTGGCACCGGTGTCGGTGCCGTGCGCGAGCGCGCCGGTCATCACGTTGATGCAGTGCATGCAACGCACGCAGTTGCTGTTGTCGATCTCAAGCGCGTGGGTGTCGCTGAGCTTGACGCTGGTGATCGTCGGGCCGGTGTCGACGTCCTTGATCTCCTTGAGCATGATGGTCTTGGTCGGGCAACGTGTGACGACGTCGTTGACCAGTTCGTTCATGCCATGCTTGTCGAACCACTTGCGCGCCAGCGTCTCGTCAGTGCGCATGTTGTCGCGCCAGGTGCCGATGACGGCCATGTCCGAGCGCTGGATCGAGTTCATGCAGTCGTTGGAGCAGCCGCTGAACTTGAACTTGAACTTGTAAGGCAGCGCCGGGCGGTGGATGTCGTCGAGGAAGGTGTTGATCACCTGGCGGTGCGCGCGCCCCTCGTCGTAGCAGCTCTGCTCGCAGCGCGCCGCGCCGACACAGCTCATCGAGGTGCGCACGGCGGGGCCGGCACCACCGAGATCGAAGCCGAGTTCGTTGATCGCGTCGAAGGCGTCTTGCACCTTGTCCGACTTGGCGCCCTGGAACATGATGTCGCCCGACTGTCCATGGAAGGCGATCAGGCCCGAGCCGTGCTCCTCCCAGATGTCGGCCATCTTGCGCAGCACGTCGGTGTTGTAGTGCATGCCGGCCGGTGGCTGCACGCGCAGCGTGTGGAACTCGGCGGCGTCCGGGAAGACCGGCACGCCCTTCTCGTCCTTCAGCTCGGTGAAGCGCGGGATGACGCCGCCCCCGTAGCCGAACACGCCGACCGTGCCGCCCTTCCAGTAGCCCTTCTTGGTTCGATACGAGGTCTCGAGCTGACCCATCAGGTCAACCATGTAGTCCTTGTCCTTCGCCAGGCGCTTGAGTCCCGTGACGAAACTGGGCCAGGGGCCGGACTCGAGCTGGTCGAGCATCGGCGTGTCGTGCATCTTCTTGGCCATGCCGCTTGTCTCCTGTCTGGGGGCCAGCGCGCGTGCATAAAGGCCCATGCACCACGTCAACTGGCTTGGCACATCCTAGGCGCCAGAAGGCGGCCCCTGCTACTCCCACCATGGGTAGCGCTGAGCACTACCCGAATGGCGTAGCCCGGCGCTGCCCGTACCGGGTATGGACGCTGGCGCATCGGCCGCGCTCAATGGCCCCGGTGGAGACCCGTGAATGACTCGCCTAACGCCGCTGGCCAAGCTGAGCGCGCCCCTGGGCGGCCAGCAGATCGAATTGCAGCAGGTCGACCTGGAGGCAGGCGGCATGAGCCTGCTGCGCACGCGCATCCGCGAGAACAGCCGCTTCACGGTGTTCGACATCGATCCCCAGACCGCGGCTGCATGGGGCGAGGCCCTGGTGGCCTGGGCCAAGACACAGCCGACCACATGAGCGCGCACGACGGAGTCGGGCTTGCGACGCGGGTGGATCTGGCGTTCCCGGTGCAGGGTCAGCCCCTGCCGCGCGATCACCGCCTGTTGTTGTCACGCGCATTGGCGGCAACCCTGCCCTGGCTCGGAATCGAGCCGGGAACCGGTGCACATGACCTCAATGTCGTCGCTGGCCTGGGTGCGCGTGGCCTGCTTTCGGGGCGGACCCGCCTGACGTTGCGTGTGCCGCGTGAACGGGCCGGAGCGGTCAGTGCAGACCTCGCGGGCCTGCAGATCGAGCTGGGCGGCGAACCCCTGAGGTTGGGCGCCCCCACGCTGCGCGAATTGCTGCCGCACCGAACGCTCTATGCCCATTTCGTGGCGGCATCGAGTGACGACGAAACCAGCTTCATGGCCAACATCGATGCCGAGCTCGGCAAGCTGGGCGTGTCCAGCCGCCCGATCTGTGGACGCTGTCAGCAGATACAGGGGGAGGATGGCCCGTTGACCGGGTTCAGCCTGATGCTCGACGGACTCAGTGCGCCCGACGCGCTGCAGGTGCTGGAGGTCGGTCTGGGCCCGCACCGGCGGCTTGGGTGCGGCCTCTTCGTGCCCCACAAGTCGGCCGGGGCGGTCGGCGCATGACGGGCCGGCGTGGGCCCGGATTCAAGGAGGCAGCATGCCCTACACGGTAAATGGCGTGGAACTGGAGACCGATGGCGAAGGCTATCTGATCGATCCCGACTATGGCGACGAGGTGGTCGCGGTCATCGCGGCGGCCGAGAACATCACCTTGACCGACGCCCATTGGGCGGTCGTGTCCTACTTGCGCGACGAGTACCGTGAGCATGGGCACACGCCGAACTTCCGGCTGATGCTCAAGGGCCTGGCGCAGGTGCTGCCAGGTTGCGACAGCCAGATGTTGTACGGGCTGTTCCCGACCGGCCCCGCCAAACAAGGCGCCAAGGTCGCGGGCCTGCCCCAGCCACTGGGCAAGGGCGGGTACTGATGCGGGCCCTTCACCGGACTGGACCATGACCTTCGTTCCACCTGCCATCCGCGTCAAGAGCCACTGGTTCAAGGAAGGCCAGACCAAGACGCCCGAGCAGCATGCCAGTGCGATGGCCTTCATCGTCTGGCGCACGGCGCAGCAGATGCTCAAGCGCATGCGCGGCGTCGACTTCGACATCGATGCCGGCGAGCCCTACTTCGCCTTCATGCGCGAGACGCTGGTGTTCCTGATCTGCGTCACCGACCGCATCGCCTATGCGCGCCTGGACGAGGACACGCGCCGTCTGTTCACGACCGAGCTGGTCCGGCGTGCCGCCGACACCCTGCAGGACAACGAGGCCGACCTGCTTGGTGGCGCAACGGGTGCGGACTACCGCGACAGCTTCATCGACCTGGTCAACCAGCTGCAGGGTCACTACGCCGAATTCGGCGCCGATGCGGCAACCCAGGCCGTCGACGGCTTCGTTCCGGATTTCGGCTTCTACCGCTACCTCGGCCGCCGCCTCGAGCCGACGCTGCCCGAGAAGGACCGGCGCTGGGTGCTCGACCAGGTCATGGCGGTCGAGGCACCGCAGGCGGTGGAAGTGATCCAGAGCGCCATGCGGGGCCTGTTCGACGCCGGCCCGCGCGCGCCGCGTCGGGCATCGATGAGGGGAGAGTGACGTGACAGCTCACGTGCTCGAGCGCCCGGCTCCATTCGACCTTGCCGACGACCGGGCCTATCGGGCCTGGCGCGAGGCCAAGCTCGGATCGTGCCCACGCAAGGTCGACGATCTGACCGTCGACATCGCCGATCCGAGCCAGCTGACCGACGCCGAGCGCGAGGCCCTGCTCGGCCTGTGTGCACGCCACAACATGGCGATCTACCGCTGCGCCACCGCGGTCGCCGACCCGTCGTTGGTGCGCCGGTTCGGCCAGCAACTGGGGCTGGAGCGGCTGGACGCCAACTGGCTGGCCGACGAGGATGGCCTGTCGCGCATCGCGGTCGGTGACCGCAGCGACGGCAGCGAGGGCCGCGGCGGCTTCATTCCCTACACCGACCGGCCGATCCGCTGGCACACGGACGGCTATTACCACCCGCAGGCGCGGCGCATTCGCGCCATGATCCTGCACTGCGTCCGGCCGGCCGCCGAAGGTGGCGTGAACCGCCTGCTCGATCCGGAACTGGCCTACATCGCGTTGCGCGATGCCTCGCCACGCTGGGTCCAGGCGCTGATGGCGCCTGACGCGATGACGATCCCGGCGCGCGCGGACGCGCAGGGGACCGCCCGCCCGGCGCAGAGCGGTCCGGTGTTCATGGTCGATCCGCTCGATGGACAGCTCGACATGCGCTACACGGCGCGCATGCGCAGCATCGAGTGGAAGGCCGACGCCGCGACAGCCAAGGCGGTGGCCTTCCTGGCCCATTGGCTCGAATCCGGCGATGCGCTCTCGGCGCGCCTGGCGCCCGGCATGGGCATCGTCGCCAACAACGTGCTGCACGACCGCAGTGCCTTTCGCGACGACCCCGCGGCGCCGCGTCTGCTGCTGCGGGCGCGTTACCTCGACCGGGTCAGGGGGGTGCCATGGCGCAGTGGGTGAGTGTCTGGCGCGCGGCCCAGCTTGTCGGCGTGCCACGCGGGGTTCTGCAAAAGCGTGTGCGAAGCGGCGAGCTGACCCTGACCGACGGCATGGTCGCGACCGAGGTCCTGCTGCGCCTGTACCCGCAGACCGAGATCGAGAGCAGCGGCATGCTCGAGCGCGTCACCCAGCTGCGCGAGGAGGCCTTCGGGCGGCGGGTGCGCGAGCGGTTGCTGCCAAGCCAGGAAGTGCTGGCCCGGCGCCTGTTCGAACAGGGCCAGGAACTGGCGGATGTGCAGCGCCATCTGCAGCGCTATCACGCCCTCGTGCTGGACCTGCGCGAACACCTGCACTCGATGCAGGCCGCGGGCGACGATGCCCGCCTGGCCGAACTCGAGGCGCGGCTCAAGAGCGGCCTGGCGCGTGCCCTGGCCACCGAACCCGTTGATATGCTGGATGTGATGGACGATGTTCTGAAGGTCATGTCGGCGCAGGTGACGCTGCGCCCGAGTGGGCACCAGTTCGTGGTCGAGGGGCGCGACACCTTGCTCCAGGCCGGGCTGCGCGCCGGACTCAAGCTCAACTACGGCTGCGGTAACGGTACCTGCGGAATGTGCAAGGTGCGCGTCACCGGCGGCCAGGTCGTGCGCACCATGCCGACCGACTATCCGCTGTCGGACGCCGAGCGGGCCCAGGGCTACACCCTGATGTGCGCGCACACCGCAGGCAGCAGCGAGCTGATCGTCGAGACGCTCGAAGCCGCCGGGCCCGCCGACATCCCGGCCCAGGACATCGGCGCCACCGTGCGCGCCGTCAAGCCGCTCGGCGACGACACGCTGCTGCTGCACCTGCAGACCCCGCGCACGCACCGCCTGCGCTTCCTTGCCGGCCAGGCCGTGACGCTCGGTCTGGCCGACGCCGCGGGCGAGGATCGGAGCGCCACCTACCCGGTTGCGAGCTGCCCCTGCGACGACCGCAACCTGCATTTCTTCGTGGCGCGCGACGCATCCGACCCGTTCGCCGAGGCGGTCTTCGACGGCCGCGTGAAGGTGGGTGTCCAGGTCGGCGTGCGCGGCCCGGTGGGCGACTTCGTGCTCGACGACGGCGCTCGCCCGCTCGTCTTTGCCGCCTGCGACACCGGCTTCGGTCCCGTGAAGAGCCTGATCGAACATGCCCTGTCGCTCGACGCGTCGCCGTCGCTGTCGCTGTTCTGGCTCGCGACCCGGGCCGACGGTCACTTCCAGTCCAACCTCTGCCGCTCCTGGTCGGAGGCGCTCGACAGCTTCGAGGTCACCTTGAGCCGGCACGAGGATGCCGCCGACGGCGCCCGGCAGATGGGCGCGGCGATGCGCGCCGACCTGTTCGACATCGATTGCGACTTCTATGCCGCCGGGCCGGCCGAGTTCGTGGAGGCCCTGACCGGCGTGCTGCAGGCCGGCGGCGTGCCGGCGGCGCAGATCAGGAGCCTGGTGCTGTGATGTCGGCCGACGACCCAGGCTGCAGCGGCGGCGAGTCCTTTGCCCTGCGCGTGATCGGCCACAGCATGGCGCCCGAATTCACCGAAGGCGAGATCATCGTGATCGAGCCCGAGGGCGCGGTCCGCGATGGCAGTTTCGTTGTCGCGCTGCACGGCGCCGAGCTGGTCTTTCGCCAGCTCCGGCAGGACGGGCCGCGCTGGCAGCTGCATCCCCTGAATCCGGCCTGGCCCGACCTGCCGCTGGCCGATCTGTCCGCGGTGCAGGGCGTGATCATCCAGAAGGCCGTTCCCGGGCGGCGCAAGCTCAGCAAGTCCTACCTCTGATGCCCTACTACGTCTACCGTGTTCGCCCGTTCGCGCAACTGACCAAACTGGCCGAGTTCGCCGCCTTTCGCGAGGCCTCGAAAGCGGCCAAGGCGCTGCGCGCGCAGCAGGCCGACGACGAAGGGCGCATCAAGGTCATGTTCGCCGACAACGAGACGCTCGCCGAAGACCTGCTGTGCCAGATCCGCGAGCCCGGGCCGAGTGGCGACGAGTGAATCGACCGGCGCGGGCCGACCCGGCGCGTGCTGCGAAGGGGGCGGGAGTTGTGTCTTCGGGCGCGCGCTGCGTGCGCGCGCCGCGGTCTGCGAACTGGCCCTGCGGCGCACCCACGGCGAGCGCGAAGTCCTCGATTGCCCGTCTCCGGTGGCGCAAACGAACTGCGTGACGCTGGCAGCCCTGCTGCACGAGCGCGCCCGGTTCGCGCTGCGCTGCCGGGCCCGGGCCGGCCCTTGATCCATGCGCAGGCGCTGCGCCTGCAATGTGGCGGGCTCGGCGGCCTGCAGCAGGCGCTCGGGCTCGACGTGCCGGACGTGCACCGCATGATCGGCGTCGCCCACCAGCGCCACACCAGTCTGACCGAGCTGCCCTGGGACGAACTGGTGCACGCCATCGTCGGCTGGCGCGGGCGCGCTCGACGGGCGCCGGCGCGGTGAACGCGGCCTCGCTCGCGCCGCTGGTGGCGGCGGTGCAGGCCAATTGCGACATCGCCGACGCCTTGCACGCGCCCGACCTGTCGCTGTGCATCTTCCTGCTTCAGATGCGCGAGTACTACCGCTGGTCGCAAGGCCTGGGCTACGACGCGCTGCTCGACCGCGACGAACTCGGGCGCTGGCTCGACGCGCGCGAGCGCCGCTGGCAGTCGCTCGAGGGATCTGCGTTCGAGCCGCTGCCGCTGGATGGCGAGCGCTTCGACGCCTTCGACGTCGACACCATCGATCGGCAGCTGCAGCCGCTGGGCCTGGTCTACGGCGCCGGGCTGGCCGGCCCGGGCCGGCCGATGTTCTTTCTCGCCGAACGCTGGGCCGATGCCGACCCGGTGCAAGGCCTGGCGGTGCAGCATTGCGGGCGCGAGCTGGCGCGCGGCCTGTTCGCCCCGCCGGCGGCCCTGCAGGCAGGGCAACGCATCGTGCTGCGCCGCGAATCGATGGCGCGCTGGCTTGTGGGAGCGTTATGAAGCGTTCAGCCTGAAGCGGGCCGAGGGCCCGTTCGGCGCTGTGGCGCACGCCCACGGACTGACCGACAGCGTGGCCTTCGTCGCCGCGCTGCCGCGTCTGGTCGACGAACTGGCGCCGTCGCTGTTGCTGCACGAGGTGGGCGAGCAGCGTGCAGGCGCCTCGCTCGACCCCGGCTGGGCCGCGCTGCGCCTGTCGATCGACCGTGCGCGCCCGGCACTGCAGCTGCGTGCGGTGCGCGACCACATCGCCGATTTCAGCGTGACCTTGCCGACCCTGGTGGAGCGCGGTGCGTCAACACCCATCCACTTCTGGTTCGCGAACTACGAAGGGCTGCGCGAGGCGATGTACCCGTCGCTCGGCCTCGCCTACACGGCCTGGTGCGCTGGCGATGGCGGTGCCGCATTGCGCGCCGCCTGCGCGCGCGGCCTGGCGCACTTCAGCGCGCTGGCGCAGGAGTTGCTGGCGCTCGGGGAGCCGCTCGCTGTCGAGCGCCGGCTGGCCGAGCCCGACGTGATCCTCGGCTGATGGCGCCGGCGCGCTTCAGCGCTTGCGCGCCACCACGCTGACGAGCGCCGATCGGCCCAGGTGGCCGGTGCCTTCGGCGATTTCGGCCTCGTACTCGACCAGGCTGGCGATCTCGAACGCGGCCAGTTCGGTGCGCAGCTGGGCCGCGGTGTAGAGATGATCGAGCTGCCCCGGGCCGCCGGTCCGGTAGTCGAGCTGTCTGGGCGTGTAGCCCTGCAGCAGCAGCGTGGCGCCGGGTCTGAGCGTGCGGTGGATGCCGTCGAACATGCGCTGACGCATCGCGGGGTCGGCGAACTGCACGAAGATGGCGGCGACGCCGTCGACCGCATCCGGCTCCCAGAGCCAGTCGTCGCAGTCGCGGACATGGATGTCCACCTCGACCCCGGCGCGCGCAGCAAAGGCGCGCGCCTTCGCGACCCCGACCTCGGAGATGTCGAAAGCCTGCACCTGAAGCCCCTGCTGGGCGAGCCAGATGCTGTTGCGCCCCTCGCCGTCGGCGACGCACAGGACCCGCTGGCCCGCGGACCAGCACGCCGCGTTCGCACGCAGGAACTCGTTCGGGGCGGTGCCGAAGAGGTAACCGTCGGCGCTGAACCGGCGGTCCCAGGTCTGGGCGGCGTCCTTGAAGGCCATCGGGGCAACTCTCGGCTTGGGGCAGAACGCGCAATTGTGCGCTGCGCGGGGCGCCATGCCTTGACCGACGATTCGTCGCGGCCGATGGTTCTGGGCTACAACCCCAGATTGCCCCTCCGTCAACGGTCGTCGCCTTGATCCACCTGCTCAATCTGTTTGCCGCCATCGCGCTTCTCGTCTGGGGCACGCACATCGTGCGCACCGGCGTGCTGCGGGTGCTGGGCGAGAACCTGCGCCAGGTGCTGGCGCGCAGCTTCGGCAACCGGTTCACGGCCGCGCTCAGCGGCCTCGGGGTGACCAGCCTGATCCAGTCGGGCACGGCCACCTGCCTGATCGTGGCCTCGTTCATCGGCAGCGGCATCGTCGGCACCGGCGCCGCGCTGGCGGTGATGCTCGGCGCCGACGTCGGCACCGCGATGATGGCGGTCGTCTTCTCGCTCGACCTGTCGTGGCTGTCGCCCTTGCTGATCTTCACCGGCGTCGTGCTCTTCATCTCGCGCCAGAACACCAACGTCGGGCGCAGTGGGCGCGTGCTGATCGGCCTCGGCCTGATCATCCTGGCCCTGCACCTGATCGTGGAGGCCACCCGGCCGCTGACGGCGGCGCCCGAAGTGCGTGCCTTGCTCGCCGCGTTGCCTCAGGAGGTGATGCTGGAAATCGTGGTCGGCGCGGCGCTGACGGTGATGTCCTACTCGAGCCTGGCCATCGTGCTGCTCACGGCCACGCTGGCGGCCCAGGACGTCGTGCCGGCATCGGTCGCGCTTGGCCTGGTGCTGGGGGCCAATGTCGGCAGCGGCCTGCTGGCGGTCATCGTGACGGCCGGCAGCCCGGCCGTGCAGCGCCAGCTCCCGCTCGGCAACCTGATCTTCAAGCTGCTCGGCGCCCTGCTCGCGATCCCCTTGCTGCCGCTCGCGCTGACCGAGCTGCAGCAGTACGTCGGTGAGGTGCATCAGCAGGTGGTGCTGTTCCACTTCGGCTTCAACCTGCTGCTGGCCTTCACCTTCATCGGGCTCACGCGCCCCGTCGCGGCCCTGGTCGAGAAGATGCTGCCGCGGTCGGACTCGAACGGAGTGCCGTCGCGGCCGCACCATCTGGACAAGGTGGCGCTCGCCACGCCGTCGCTCGCGATCAGTTGTGCGGCGCGCGAGGCGCTGCACCAGGCCGACGTGGTGGAGACCATGCTGCGCGGCGTGCCGACCGTGCTGCGTGGAGGTGACCTGGTGCTGGCCGAACAGCTGCGCAAGATGGACGACACCGTCGACGAGCTCTATTCGGCGATCAAGTTCTACCTGACCCAGATCTCGCGCGAGGCGCTCTCGGAGCGTGAAGGCCGGCGCTGGACCGACATCGTCTCGTTCACGATCAACATGGAGCAGATCGGCGACATCACCGAGCGCATCCTGCAGGACATCGAGGACAAGAAGATCCGCAAGAACCGCAGCTTCTCGGACGCCGGCATGGCCGAGATCTGTCACCTGCACGAACGCCTGCTGGCCAATCTGCGCCTGAGCATGAGCGTGTTCCTCGACGGCCATATGCGCGACGCGCAGAAGCTGCTCGAGGAAAAGGCGCGCTTTCGCGACCTAGAGCATGAGTACGCGGCCAACCACATCGCGCGCTTGCAGGACAACACGGCCCAGAGCATCGAGACGAGTTCGCTCCACCTCGACCTGCTGAGCGAGCTCAAGCGCATCAATTCGCACATCTGCTCGATCGCCTATCCGATCCTCGAGTCGGCCGGCGCGCTCAGCGCGACCCGGCTGCGCCAGTCGCAACTGGC
>CAVPNN010000013.1:0-72608 GCA_963706655.1 uncultured beta proteobacterium | reverse complement strand
TTGCGATCACGCACCAGGTAGCTGTAGATCACCGGCACGACGACCAGGGTCAGCAAGGTCGACGTGATCACGCCGCCGATGATCGCGCGTCCCATCGGCGCCTGGATCTCGCCACCGTCGTTGAGCGCCAGCGCGAGCGGCAACATGCCGAACACCATCGCCGACGTCGTCATGATGATCGGACGCATGCGGATCAGCCCGGCCTGCAGCAAGGCCTCGGGCACCGAGGCCCCGCCACGGCGGGCCTGGTTGGCGAAGTCGACGAGCAGGATCGCGTTCTTCGTGACCAGTCCCATCAGCATCACGAGGCCGATCATCGAAAAGACGTTCAGCGTGCTGCGCCAGAACAGCAGGGCCAGCATCACGCCGATCAGCGCCAGCGGCAGGCTGGCCATGATGGCGATCGGCTGCAGGAAGCTGCCGAACTGGCTCGCCAGCACGATGTAGATGAAGATCACGGCCAGCGCCATGGCGCCCAGCATCGCCGTGAACGCCTCGTCCTGTTCGCGTGACGCACCACCGACGTCGAAGCTGTAGCCCGGAGGCAACGCGGTGTCCTTGACCAGTTGCTGGACGTCCTTGCCGACGTCACCACCGGGCCGTCCTTCGACCCCGGCAAACACCGCCTCGCGGCGCTGCAGGTTCTGGCGGCGGATGACCTGCGGGTTGA
Source organism: uncultured beta proteobacterium (assembly GCA_963706655.1). GTDB lineage: Bacteria > Pseudomonadota > Gammaproteobacteria > Burkholderiales > Burkholderiaceae_C > Rubrivivax. Next base: position 71,938 of record CAVPNN010000013.1, on the reverse strand, counting down.
ACACCTTCTCGATCGTGGCGACGCTGTCCAGCGTGATCGGCGCACCGTTCGGCGCGAAGGCCACCGGCAGGTCGCGCATCTGGTCGACCCGCTCGCGCTGGTCTTCGTTCAGACGCAACACCACATCGACCTGCTCGCCGTCCGGCGTGGTCCAGAAGGTGGCGGTCTCGCCGTTGACATAGGCGCGCAGCGACGACGCCAGTTGTGGCGTGGTCAGACCAAGTTCACGCACGGCCGCGGGCTTGAGGCGCACGGCATAGGCCGGCACCCCATCCTGGACCGAGTTCTCGACGTCGACCACACCCGGGATCTTCTTGAGCTTCTCCGCAAACTGCGTGGCCACCTCGGCCAGTCCCTTCGCATCGCTGCCCAGGATGGCGACATAGATCGGTCGGTCGAAGCCGACCGACGCGTCGGTACCCGGCACCTTGGCAATGCCGGCCCGGATCGCGTCCTCGACCTGCTTTTGCGTGCGGTCGCGGTCCTTGCGTTCCTTCAGCCGGATGTTCAGCCAGGCCTGGTTGCGTTGCCCTGCGCCGCCCACCCAGGTCGAGACGGTCACGACCTCGGGCAAGGCCTGCACGATGGCCTCGATCTGGCGCACCTTGGCATCGGTGCGCTCCAGGCTCGACCCGACCGGCATGCGCAGGGCCAGACGCGTGAAGCCCTGATCGGTCTGCGGCACGAATTCGCTGCCGACCAGGGGCGCCAAGCCGATGGCGACGACGAAGCTCAGCGTCCCGATCGCCAGCACGACACCGCGTGGCGTCAGCGTCGCACGGCGCAGATGGCGCGGCGAACCCCGGTCACGCCGATTGTCGGCATCGAAGCCGCGCCCGTAGGCCGGCCACCACAGGCGATAGCGGCGGGTCGAGAAGGCCCAGTGAATCAACCGCTCGTAGACCCGGTGCAAGGTGTCCATGCCACGATCGGTCGCGCGCAACAGGGTGCCGATCACGGGCACCGTCTGCAGCTTGGCGGACGGCGGGTCCTTCCAGATGCTCGACAGCATCGGGTCCAGCGTGAAGCTGACGAACAGGGACACCAGCACCGCCACCACGACCGTGACGCCGAAGGGATAGAAGAACTTGCCGACGATGCCGCCCATGAAGGCAACCGGGACGAACACGGCACAGATGGCAAAGGTCGTGGCGAGCACCGCGAGACCGATCTCGTCGGTGCCTTCGCGTGCCGCCTGGTGGTGGCCCTTGCCCATGGCGATATGGCGCACGATGTTCTCGCGCACCACGATCGCGTCGTCGATCAGCAAACCGATGCACAGCGACAAGGCCATCATCGTCATGAAGTTCAGCGTGAACCCGAACGCATAGACGGCGATGAAACTGGAGATCACGGCGATCGGCAGGGTCAGACCGGTGATGATGGTGCTGCGCCAGGAATGCAGGAACAGGAACACGATCGCCACCGTCAGCAGGGCCCCTTCGATGAGGGTGTGTTGCAGTCCCTTGAGCGATCCCTTGACCCAGTCGCTGGCGGCATAGATGAGCTTGAGCTCGACGTCCGGTGGCAGGCGCTTGCGCACCTCGTCCATCGCGGCCTTGATCTCTTCGCCGACGCGCACGATGTTGGCGTCCTGCTGCTTGAAGATGTTGAAGTTGACGGCGCGCTGGCCGTCGATGCGGGCGGTCGAATCCTGCTCGCGCTCACGCTCGACAAGCGTGCCCAGATCGGCCACGGTGAGTGCCAGGTTGCCGCGCCGCGCCACCACGATGTCGCGGAACTGCTTGGGGTCGCGCACCCGGCCCTCGACCCTCAGGATGGAGTCCTGCACCGGGTCGCTGATGACCCCGACCGGCTGGTCGGCATTGGCCGCCGCCAGTGCGGTCGCGATCTCAGCCGGCGTCACGCCGTAGGTGCGCAGGCGCACCGGGTCGAGGTCGATGCGCACCTCGCGCACGGTCATGCCACTGATGTCGACCCGGGCCACGCCGTCGACACGCTGGAGCCGCTTGCTGACCAGCTGGTCGGCCAGGATCGACAGCTCGCGCGCGCTGCGCCCTGGCGACAGCAGGGCCAGGTTGACCACGGGCTGCGTGTTGTCGTTGTCGAAGCGGGCAATCGTGGGCGCCTTGGCGTCGCGCGGGAAGCGGGACTGGACTGCGGCCACCCGATCGCGCACGTCCTGCATGCCACGCGCCATGTCGGCATCGAGGCTGAACTCGACGCTCGTGCCACTCTTGCCTTCCTGGCTGCGCGACATGATGCGGCGCACGCCGGCCACGCTGTTGACCGCCTCCTCGATCGGCTTGGTCAGTTCGCGTTCGACCGCCTCCGGCGAGGCGCCTGGATACTGCACCTCGATGTAGGCCCCGGGGAAGGAGATGTCGGGCATCTGCTCGACACCCAGGCGCATGTAGGAGAACAGGCCCAGCACGCACAGCGCCACCATGACCATCGTGGCGAAGACCGGGTTCTGGATCGAGACGCGAGTCATCCACATGGTGCGCCCCTTACTGAGACTTGGCGGTCGAAGCCGACGCAACGCCAGCCGACTTCGATGCGACCACCAGCGCCTTGGCACCTTCGCGCAAGTTGTCGAAACGCGCCGCGAGCACCTGCTGCTCATCCGACAGACCGGTCAACACCTCGACCCGGCCCTCCCGGGGATCTCGCCGGCCCAGGGTGACGCTGCGCCGGGCCAAGGTGCCCTGCTCGATCAGCCAGACATGGTCCTGCCCAGCCGTCTGCCCGATCGCGGTGACGGGTACGGTGAGGCGCGCCCGGTCGTCCGGGATGTCCACCTTGGCCACAGCGTACTGTCCTGCGCGCAGGACTTCGTCGGCGTTGTCGATCGCGATCGTCACCCCGATCGACCTCGATCCAGGTTCCGCCGCCGGGGCGATGCGCAGGATCCGGCCCTGCACGGCTTGCGTGAGCCCTTCCACCTCGACCTGCACCGGCATGCCGGCCGACAGCCGGCTCACCTCGTGCGTGCCGACCGCCCCGGCCAGCTCGAGCTGGCGCAGGTCGATCAGGGTCAGCACCTGCTGCTCCGGGCTGACCTTCTCTCCTGGCAGCACATGTCGTTTGGCGACAATGCCGTCGATCGGTGCCAGCAGGGTCCCGTCACGCAGACCGACGCGCGAGGTTTCCAGTGCGGCCAACGCTGCGTTCAACTGCGCCCTTGCCGCATCAAGCGCAGCGCGCGAGTTGTCGAGCGCCATCGACGAGATGAATTGCTGGGCCGCCAGCCTCTCGTTGGATGCATGGGTGCGCTCGGCCTGGTCGAATGCCACGCGCGCATTGGCCACATTGGCGCTGCGCTCGGTCACCCGGCTGCTGACCTCGGCCAGATCGATCTGACCGAGCCCCTGGCCAGCCCGAACACGCTGTCCTTCGGCCACCTGCAGGGTGGTCAATGTTCCGCCCGCCTTGGCGCGCACGATCGCGGTGCGCGGCGCCACCAGCGGGCCAGAAAACTCGACTGCGTCGGGCATGGCCACCCGCAGGGGCCGGACGACCTCGTGCGCCACGAACTCCAATGTCGGGGCGGACTTCTTCGCCCCGTCCTGGTCGGATTTCGGGCCCATTGGAATCGCGACCGCGCCACTGACCAGGGCCCACCCGAGGCCCATCGCGACCACGGTGGCACCCAGACCTGCGGCAATCCACCACTTCCTTGTTCGCATCCCGTCACCTCGTGTTTGGCGTCCCCGACCCCTCGGTCCGGACCGTCACAGTGTAGGCAGGGCCTCCTGTCGGGACAGGCCTCCATGCGACGAATGGGGTTTCGCTGGCGACAGGCTGCAGGCTCGGCTGACCGCCCGGCGCCGGACGCGTCCGGGCGGCCTATCCTGACCCCGCCGGCGACTCCAGGCGCCGACTTCGAGCTAGGCAACGGTGTCGTGCAACCTGGCGCGGCGTGCCGCGAACACGCCGACCAGGGCACATCCGCTGGCGACCCAGAAGACCGCCGAGAAGCCGTGGCGAGAACTCAGCCAACCTCCTGCCAGGCCCCCGATGACGCCCGACAGTCCGTAGCCCAGCACCGTGTACAGCGCTTGACCCCGGCCGCGCAAGGCCCCGGGGAAGTGGCGATTGATCAATCCGATGCAGGCCGCGTGCTGGGTCGCGAAGGTCAGCGCGTGCAGCAGTTGCGCCGCCACCAGCACGGGCGCCAGCGCGCCGAACGCCGCCACCGCCGCAAAGCGCAGCACCGACAAGGCCGCCGCCAGTTCGAGCCACCGGTGCAGGTTCAGCCTGTGAAACCAGCGCCCCTGGGTCCAGAACACGACCATCTCGACCATGACCGCCACCGCCCACAGTGCGCCGACCGCCCCCTTGCCGTAGCCGAGCTCGTCCAGGTAGAGCGAGAAGAACGCATACAGACTGGTGTGCGCGAGCACCGTGAAGAAAACCGCCGCGAAGAACCAGGCCACTGCAGGCCGCTTCAGGACCTCCAGCACGGGCGGGCCCTTGGCCTGGTCATGTGCTGCATCGGGCGCGGCCGGCAACCAGAAGGTGGCCGCCAGCAGGGCCGCGAAGGCCAGCACCACGAACCATGGAAAACGCGCGATGCCGGCCCACTCGAGCAGGAATCCGGACAGCAGCACCGCCACCAGAAACCCGAACGAACCCCAGACGCGGACCCGGCCGTACATCGCATAGTCGAGCGAACCGCCCCGGCTCAGATGTTGCGACAGCGATGCCTCCGACAGCGGCACCACGCCGCCGTTGGCGATGAACAGGGCCGCCGTGCAGACAGCCACCGCGACATGGCCATGGGCGACCAGCAGCGCAAGCGCAGCGACGAGCGCGGCGCCGGCCGCCGCGCGCAAGGCCTGCACGCGACGGCCGCTGTGGTCTCCCAGCCAGCCCCAGGCATAGGGGGCAACGACCCGGGTCCAGCTCTGCAACGAGGCCATCGCACCGATGGCCAGCGTGGACATGCCGAGATCCTTGAACCACAGCGGTGCGTAGGGGTTGAACAGCCCCACGGCCGCGAAGTAACAGAACCAGATCCCGGCAAATGCCGGCAGGACCGAACGCCCGGGGCCGGGCGCGGGCGTCATGCGTCGAGGCCGGGGGCGCTCCCAGGGATCGGCGGCACCGCGTGGCGAACGTCGCCGTTTTGCGCGCGGTGGCGCAGCACGTGATCCATCACCACCAGCGCCAGCATGGCCTCCGCGATGGGCGTGGCACGAATGCCGACGCAGGGGTCGTGGCGACCATGGGTGACCACCGTGGTCGGCTGCAACTCGCGGTCGATCGACGCCTTGGGCAGCCGGATCGAACTCGTCGGCTTGACCGCGATCCGGACCACCAGGTCCTGACCCGTGGACACACCGCCGAGCACCCCGCCGGCATGGTTGCTGCGAAAGCCTTCGGGGCTGAGTTCGTCACCGTGCACGCTGCCACGCTGGGCGACCACGCCGAAGCCGTCACCGATCTCAACGCCCTTGACGGCATTGATGCCCATCATCGCCCAGGCGATGTCGGCGTCGAGTTTGTCGAACAGTGGCTCGCCCAGGCCGACCGGGACGCCGCTGGCACACACCGTGATGGCCGCGCCGCAGGAGTCCCCAGCCTTGCGCAACGCGTCCATGTGCGCCTCGAGCCGCTCGATGATCGATGCGTTGGCAGCGAAGAAGGGGTTGTGCTCGACATGCTCGATGCCTTCGAACGGGATCTCGATCTCGCCCAGCGCGTGCATCCAGCCAGAGAAGCTCGTGCCATGCACCTCGTGCAGCCACTTGCGCGCGACCGCGCCGGCAGCGACCATCGGTGCGGTCAGGCGCGCCGAACTGCGGCCTCCGCCGCGCGGGTCGCGGTGGCCGTACTTGCGCCAGTACGTGTAGTCGGCATGTCCCGGGCGGAAGGTGTCGAGCAGGTTGCCATAGTCCTTGCTGCGTTGATCCGTGTTGCGAATCAACAGGCAGATCGGCGTGCCGGTCGTCAGCCCTTCGTGCACGCCCGAAAGGATCTCGACCGTGTCGGCCTCGTTGCGCTGCGTGACGTGGCGGCTGGTGCCTGGCCGGCGTCGATCGAGCTGGGGCTGGATGTCCGACTCGACCAGGGCCATGCCGGGCGGGCAGCCGTCGATCACGCAGCCGATGGCGGGGCCGTGGCTTTCGCCGAAGTTGGTGACGCGAAACAGTTCGCCAAAGGTGGAGCCGGGCATGCTGGCATTGTAGGAGCGCCACGGCGCGCGGTCGCAGTGCTTGCGGCCGTCTCGACACCGGGTCGCAGGCTGCGTCGAGTGACGCACAAAGCAAACGGGCCAGCTCCTGGTGGAAACTGGCCCGTCGATTCAAACTGGTCGGGACGGCAGGATTTGAACCTGCGACCCCTTGTCCCCCAGACAAGTGCGCTACCAAGCTGCGCTACGCCCCGATGAACCTCGAATTATATGTCGGCCAGGAGGTCACGAATCATCAAGAGTTCGGCGCGCAGCGGCTCGGATCCGGCGAACGACGGCAATGTCGACGCTCCCTGGTCGTGATCCGTCGGCGGCTCGAGGGCTGCCTCGGAAGCCTGACCTGGATCGGACAACTGGTTGCGCGCGCCACTGATCGTGAATCCCTGCTCGTACAGCAGGTCCCGGATCCGCCGCACCAGCAAGACCTCGTGGTGCTGGTAGTAGCGCCGGTTGCCACGCCGTTTCATGGGCTTGAGCTGGGTGAACTCCTGCTCCCAATAGCGCAGCACATATGGCTTGACGCCACACAGCTCGCTCACCTCACCTATGGTGAAGTAGCGTTTTGCGGGAATGGAAGGTAGCTTTTTCTCCATTGAAATCAAGGAGATCGCAGGTGATAGCTAGACTTTACTCGAAGTCCTCTGGTGGTGCGATGTCACCTTGCACAATCGACTTGAGTTTCTGACTTGCGTGAAATGTGACCACCTGTCGCGCCTTGATCGGGATCGATTCGCCGGTGCGCGGGTTGCGCCCTGGGCGTGGTGCCTTGTAGCGGATGTTGAAGTTGCCGAAGCCCGACAGCTTGACGTCTACGCCACCCTCCAGCGTGTCCTGGACGATCTCGAAGAAGGCCTCGACCATGTCCTTGGACTCGCGCTTGTTCAGGCCGAGCCGGTCGAACAACAGCTCGGCCAGATCGGCCTTGGTCAGGGTAGGCGTCTCCAGCGTCGGCAGCAGCACTACGGGTCCCGGGTTCTTGATGGGTTCGTTCATGCTGTCGTCTCCGCTCCGCGCAAACGCGCACCCAGGGCCTGGCCGGCACGTGCAACGGCGGCCGCCACCACCGCGTCGATCCGTTCGTCGGTCAGTGTCGCTGCCGGATCCAGCAGTTCCAGGCGAAGCGCGAGGCTGCGTTCACCGTCCCCGATTCCCGCACTCGCTTTGCCTGGCTTGTAGACGTCGAACAGGGTCACGTGATGGATCAGGGGGTCGTCGGCCAGGACCGCGGCCAGCGCATCGTGCGTCACGCGGTCGTGAACCAGCAGCGCAATGTCGCGCGACACCGCCTGCTGCCGGGGTATCGGGCGCTGTGCAGGCAACTCGCGCGCCAGCACGGCATCCAGGTCGAGTTCGAACAAGACCGGGGCCTGGGGCAGTTCGTAGGCCTGGCGCCAGCGTGGGTGAAGCTCGCCAACGTGACCGATGACGCGGCCGTCGAGCTTCACACTGGCACAACGGCCCGGATGCATGGCCGGATGGGTGGCGGGCTCGAAACTGGGTTGGTGGGGTGCCAGCAGGGATTCGACATCGCCCTTGATGTCGAAGAAGTCGATGCTCCGTTCAGCCTGCCCCCATTGCAGGGGCACAACGCTGCCGAAGGACAGGCCCGCCACGCGCATTGGTTGTGCCACGCCGGCGACCGTACGGTCGCCGTCGCGAACATCCGCATCGCGCCAGAAGACCCGCCCAGTTTCGAACACGCGCACCCTGGCCGCCTTGCGCGCCAGATTGTGGCGCAGGACGCTGACAAGACCACCGATCAGACTCGAACGCATGACCGACAGCGGGGCCGCGATCGGGTTGAGCACGCGGATCGGATCCGGGTTGCCCGCCAGTTCATGTTCCCAGCGCGCTTCAACGAAGCTGAAGTTGATCGTTTCCTGGTACCCGAGACCTGCCAGCTGGTGCGCCAGGGCATGCGAACTGCGACGAAGCTCGGTCAGGATTCGCGCCGTGACCGGCGCCCGCGGCGGCGTGTCGGGCAGCTGGTCGTAGCCGACGATTCGCACGACCTCTTCGATCAGGTCCTCTTCGATCCTGAGGTCGAAACGCCAGCTCGGGGGCGTGACCGTGATCGAGCCGTCACCTTCGGTGAAGCTCAGTCCCAGCCCGCGGAACACGCCGGCACATTGGGCCTGGGTCAGCGGCATGCCGATCACCTTGGCGGCACGCGCGACCCGCATCGTGACCGGCTGTGCCTCGGGCAGGCTGAGCACCTGGTCGTCGATCGGCCCGCAGGCGGTCTGCTCGCCGCCGCAGATCTCGAGCACCAGGTGCGTGATGCGCTCGATATGGTCGACCGTCAGCGCGGGATCCACGCCGCGCTCGAATCGATGCCCGGCATCGGTCGAGAATCCGAATCGGCGCGAGCGGCCGGCGACCGCCTCGGGCCACCAGAAGGCGGCCTCGACGTAGATGTTGCGGGTGTCGTCGGATACTGCAGTGGCCTGCCCGCCCATGATGCCCGCGAGCGACTCGACACACGCTTGGTCCGCGATCACGCCGACGGCCTCGTCGAGCTCCACGCGGCTGCCGTTGAGCAGCTCGAGCGACTCACCCTTGCGCCCCCAGCGCACCACCAGACCACCCTGGATCCGGTCCAGGTCGAAGATGTGCGAGGGTCGTCCGTACTCGAACATCACGTAGTTCGAGATGTCGACCAGCGCCGACACCGAACGTTGCCCGCAGCGCGCCAGGCGCTCGACCATCCAGCCCGGCGTGCTGGCCTTCGTGTTGACGCCGCGGATCACGCGGCCGGAGAACCGGCCGCACAGGTCGGGCGCCTCGACCTGCACCGGCAGACGGTCCTGGATCATCGGCGTGGCGGGTGCGATGGCGGGCGTGGTCAAGGGCGTCCCGGTGAGCGCCGACACCTCACGCGCGATCCCGTACACGCTGAGGGCATGTGCCAGGTTGGGCGTGAGCTTGAGCGTGAACAGCATGTCGTCGAGCTTCAGACCATGGCGCACATCGGCACCAAGCGGCAGATCGCCTGCCAACTCCAGCAGCCCGCCATGTTCGTCGGAGATGCCGAGCTCACGCGCAGAGCACAGCATCCCGAAGCTGTCCACGCCGCGCAGCTTGCCCACACCGATCTCGAACGGCTTGCCGTCGGGGCCGGGTGGCAGCACCGCACCCACCATGGCGAGCGGCACGCGGATGCCGGCCCGTGCATTGGGTGCGCCGCAGACGATCTGAAGCGGACCGTCGGGCGAGGCCGGGCCGGCGTCGACGCGGCAGATCTGCAACCGGTCGGCCTGAGGGTGCGGTTCGGCGGAAACGATCTGCGCCACCACGATGCCGTCGAACGGCGGGGCGACCGCGCTGGTCGCCTCGACTTCGAGCCCGGCCATGGTCAGCAGTTCGGCGAGCGCCGCGCTGTCGATCGGGGGGTTGCAGAACTCACGCAACCACGATTCAGGGAACTGCATAGTCTCTCGTCAATGTCGGTTCAGAGGGCCGCTCAGCGGAACTGGGACAGGAAGCGCAGATCGCCGTCGAAGAACTGGCGCAGGTCGTTCACGCCGTAACGCAGCATCGTCAGCCGGTCCGGTCCCATGCCAAACGCGAAGCCGATCTGCTTTTCCGGGTCCAGCCCGTAGTTGCGCACGACGGTCGGGTGCACCTGGCCGGAGCCGGCGACCTCGAGCCACTTGCCCTTGAGCGGGCCGCTGCCGAACGCGATGTCGATCTCCGCGGAGGGCTCGGTGAACGGGAAGAAGGACGGTCGGAACCGCACGTCGAGATCGTCGGTTTCGAAGAACTGGCGCAGGAAGTCGCTGAAGACCGCCTTGAGGTCCTTGAAGCTGATGTTCTCGCCGATCCACAGGCCTTCGCACTGGTGGAACATCGGAGAGTGGGTCGCATCGCTGTCGACACGGTAGGTGCGGCCCGGCGCGATGACACGGATCTCGGGCATCGTCGATGCACCGGCGTGACGCGCTGCATGGGCCCTTGCATAGCGGACCTGCATGGGGCTGGTGTGGGGTCGAAGATTGAGCCAGCGGCCCTCGCTGTCCTTCATGTCGACGTAGAAGGTGTCCTGCATCGAGCGCGCCGGGTGGTTCTCCGGATTGTTCAGCGCCGTGAAGCTCATCCAGTCGGTCTCGATCTCCGGGCCCTGCGCGACGTCGAATCCCATCGAGCCGAAGATCGCCTCGATGCGCTCCATCGTGCGCGTGACCGGGTGCAGGCCACCCACGCCGTGCTGGCGGCCGGGCAAGGTGACATCCAGGGCTTCGGACTTCAGCTGGCGTTCGAGTTCGGCCCCGGCAAGAAGCGTGCGCGAATCGTCGAGCAGGGCTTCGACCCGCTGTTTGGCCTGGTTGATCGCGGCACCCTGGGACTTCTTCTCGTCGGCCGGCAGCCGGCTCAGCGCCTTCAGCAGCTCCGTCACCCGGCCAGCCTTGCCCAGGTAACGCGCCTTGGCGTTCTCCAGCTCGGCCGGGCTCGCCGCCGCGCCGAATTCGGCCTGTGCCGACTGCACCAATTGTTCGAGTTCGTTCATCGTTTTCAGGAATGAAAAAAGGCCGCCCCGAGGTGACGGCCTTCAAGCGCTCGACACCACGTCGGGAACAACCCGACGTGCGCAAATCAAGCCAACTGAGCCTTCACCTTCTCCACGATGCTGCCAAAGGCAGCCGGGTCGTTCACCGCCATATCGGCCAGGACCTTGCGGTCGATCTCGATATTGGCCTTCTTGAGGCCAGCCATGAACTTGCTGTAGGTGATCCCGAGGCCCCGTGACGCCGCGTTGATACGGGCGATCCAGAGCTGACGGAAGACCCGCTTGCGGGTGCGGCGGTCGCGGTAGGCATATTGCCCGGCCTTCATCACCGCTTGCTTGGCGATGCGGAAGACGTTCTTGCGGCGACCGCGGAAGCCCTTGGCGAGCTTCAGGATCTTCTTGTGGCGGGCGTGGGCGGTGACGCCACGTTTAACGCGAGGCATAGTAGTACTCCTTGTCCGTCAGTAGAAGATCAAAGACCGGCCAGAGGCAGCATCTTGGCAATGCTGCGCATGTCGGTTTCGTGCACGGAGATGGTGCCACGCAGGTGGCGCTTGTTCTTCGTGGTCTTCTTCGTGAGGATGTGGCGCTTGAACGCCTGACCGCGCTTGACGGTACCCCCCGGACGGACGCGAAAGCGCTTCTTGGCTCCGCTCTTGGTCTTCATCTTGGGCATTTCTGCTCCTTCTATTTGACCCCTGCAGGCGACCGCGACTTGCGGTGCTTGTTTGGCCTGCAGCGGCTTGTTGTCGACGGCCCGGCCAGTGCACCCGGCCATCGAATTCCTACTTTCTCTTCGGCGCCAGGATCATGATCATCTGGCGCCCTTCCAGTCTGGGCATGTGCTCGACCACCGATACGTCGGCCAGTTCGTCGCGAATCCGCTCCAGCAGGCGCATGCCGATGTCCTGGTGCGTGATCTCGCGGCCCCGGAACCTCAGCGTGACCTTGCCCTTGTCGCCATCCTCGGCGATGAAGCGGCGCAGGTTGCGCATCTTGATGATGTAGTCGCCTTCGTCCGTACCAGGACGGAACTTGACTTCCTTGACCTCGATGATCTTCTGCTTGGACTTGGCTTCAGCCGCCTTCTTCTGCTCCTGGTACTTGAACTTGCCATAGTCCATCAACCGGCATACCGGGGGGTCCGCAGTGGCTGCGATCTCGACCAGATCGACATCAAGCTCGCCTGCCATGCGCAGCGCTTCTACCGTGCTGACAATACCGAGAGCCTCGTTCTCGACTCCGTTCAAGCGCACCTGCGGCGCCATGATTTCGCGATTCAGCCTGTGCTTGCGCTCCGCATTCGGTACGCGACGGTCCATGAAGTTAGCGATGGTTCAAACCCCTCTCGACGACTCCAAGGCCATGGAGCCGCATCGGAAAACAAAAACGCGCCGGTGGGTCAGACCTTGCGGCGGATGTCGTCGACGATCTTCTGCGCGAAGTCGTCTAGCGCCATCACCCCGAGATCCTGATTGCCCCGAGCGCGCACTGAAACGGCCCCGTTGGCCTTCTCCTTGTCTCCTACGACAAGGATGTACGGGACCTTTTGCATCGAATGCTCACGGATCTTATACGTGATCTTCTGATTCCGCAAATCGGATGCCGCTCTAACCCCTTGTTTTTGAAGCGTTTTCACCACGGTCGCGGCATACTCCGCCTGATCGTCGGTGATATTGAGGACGCTGACCTGCTGCGGCGCCAGCCAGGCCGGCAGCGCGCCCGCATGCTGCTCGATCAGGATGCCGATGAAACGCTCCAGACTGCCCACGATGGCCCGGTGCAGCATGACCGGATGGCGTCGGCTGCTGTCTTCGGCCACGTATTCGGCGTCCAGCCGCTCGGCCATCGAGAAGTCGACCTGCATCGTGCCGCACTGCCATTGGCGCCCGATCGCGTCCTTCAGCGTGTACTCGATCTTCGGCCCGTAGAAGGCCCCCTCGCCGGGCGAGATCTCGAACTCGACCCCGGACCGACGCAGGCTCTCGATCAAGGCATGTTCGGCCTTGTCCCAGACCTCGTCCGATCCGATTCGGGCCTCGGGCCTCGTTGCGATCTTGTAGATGATGTCGCTGAAGCCGAAATCGGCGTAGACCTTCTGCAGCAGCGCCGTGTAGGCGACGCATTCGTCGAGGATCATGTCCTCGGTGCAGAAGATGTGGCCGTCGTCCTGCGTGAAGGCACGCACCCGCATGATGCCGTGCAGCCCGCCAGTCGGCTCGTTGCGGTGGCACTGACCGAACTCGCCGTAGCGCAGCGGCAGGTCGCGGTAGCTCTTGATGCCCTGCTTGAAGATCAGGATGTGGCCGGGGCAGTTCATTGGCTTGAGCGCGTACTCGCGCTTCTCCGACTCGGTCGTGAACATGTTCTCGCGGTACTTGCCCCAGTGGCCGGTCTTCTCCCACAGGTGCTGGTCGAGGATCTGCGGGCCCTTGACCTCGAGATAACCGTTGTCGCGGTAGACCGCGCGCATGTACTGCTCGACCTGCTGCCACAGCTGCCAGCCCCTGGGGTGCCAGAACACCGTGCCGGGCGAGTGCTCGTCGAGGTGGAACAGGTCCAGTTCGCGCCCGAGCTTGCGGTGGTCGCGCTTCTCGGCCTCCTCCAGCATGTGCAGGTGCTGCTGCAGCGCCTCCTTGGAGGCCCAGGCCGTGCCGTAGATGCGTTGCAGCATCTCGTTGCGATGGTCGCCGCGCCAGTAGGCGCCAGCGACCTTCATCAGCTTGAAGTGCTTGAGCTTTCCAGTGCTGGGCACATGCGGGCCGCGGCACAGATCCTCGAAGGCGCCTTCGCGGTACAGCGACACGTCTTCGCCGGCCGGGATGCTGCCGATGATCTCGGCCTTGTAGAGCTCGCCGATCGACTTGAAGTGCGCCACCGCCTCGTCGCGCGGCAGCACGCGGCGCTCGACCGGCTCGTCCTTCTTCGCCAGTTCCGCCATGCGCTGCTCGATCGCGACCAGGTCCTCGGGCGTGAACGGCCGCTTGTAGGCGAAGTCATAGAAGAACCCGTTCTCGATCACCGGCCCGATCGTCACCTGAGCCTCGGGAAAAAGCTCCTTGACCGCATAGGCCAGCAGGTGCGCCGTCGAGTGGCGGATCAGCTCGAGCCCGTCGGCGTCCTTGTCGGTGACGATGGCCAGGCGTGAATCGGCGGTGACGAGGTGGCTCGTGTCCACCAACCGGTCGTCGACGCGGCCGCCCAATGCCGCCTTGGCCAGACCGGCACCGATCGACGAGGCGACCTGCGCGACCGTGACGGGCTCAGGGTACTCACGCACCGATCCGTCAGGCAGGGTGATCTTGATCATGGGTTGACTCCGTACAAAAGAAAAAGCGCGGTGGTAGACCGCGCTTTGTCAGGAAGAGGATGAATCAGTGCGTGACAGCGCGGCCGGGGCTCAGGCCCCGGTGAACGTGTTGAACGTAGTCCGCGGTGTCATAACCGTCATGCCTTTCCAGCTCTTGTGAGGTGATGGAGCCGAGATTGTAATCAATGTGCGCTCACTGCCTGAACACCCGATCGCCTTCGACACGCACCCGGTCGCCGACGCGCAGATCCCCAAGATCACGGTATTCGAACTTGCGCACGCTGCCGTTGTCGAGCGACACGGTCACGCGAAAGCGCGCCGCGTCCTTGCTGTTCTCCTTGGCGATCTGATTGCCGATCAAGGCGCCTGCCACTGCGCCCACGACCGTGCCGACGTTCTTGCCGCGCGAACTGTCGGCCATCTGACGCCCCACGACGGCGCCTGCGACACCGCCGACCACGGCGCCGGTCGTGCCCTCCGTGCCGCTGCCTCCGTCAAGCGACTCGATGCCGCTGACGCGTCCGAAATAGGTCGGCATGCCTTGCGAGCTGCCGTACACCGGTGCGCCTTGGTTCGAAGGCGCACGGCTGGCGCAGGCGCTCATCAAGGCCACCGCCACCACTGGAATCACCCAACGGGCCAGTCTTTTCATCGGTTCTCCAATCGTCTGTGGTTGATAGATCAACCCTTCCAACGCGCCAGACCCCGATTTGGTTGAATCGACCCTGGTTCAGTGCCAAGGCAGCGATCCGGCCAGCCCGGCGGCCGGGATCGTCAACGCTTCGTCTGCAGCTTGGCGAACGCGGCGGCCATCGCACCCGCCTGCGACTCTGCCGGTGTGCCAGCCGGACGCGATCGTGCGCCAGCGCCACGCGCCGCCGGCTGGAACCGGTTGTCCGCGTCCCCTTGGCGCGGTGTCGGCGCGTCCAGTTTCATCGTCAACGCGATGCGCTTGCGCGCCAGGTCCACCTCGACCACGCGGACCTTCACGACGTCGCCCGTCTTCACGACTTCGCGCGCATCGGCCACGAAGCGGTTGGCCAGCTGGCTCACGTGCACCAGCCCGTCCTGGTGCACGCCGAGGTCGACAAAGGCACCGAACTGCGCCACGTTGCTGACCGTGCCCTCGAGCAGCATGCCCGCCTGCAGGTCCTTGATGTCCTCGACGCCGTCGTTGAAGCGCGCCACCTTGAAGTCCGGCCGTGGGTCGCGACCCGGCTTCTCCAGTTCGGCCAGGATGTCGGCGACCGTGATGGCGCCGAATTGCGCGTCGACGAATCGATCCGCCTTCAGTGTCTTCAGCAGCTCGGCGCGGCCCATCAGGTCCTGCACCGAGCGGCCCGTGTCGGCCAGGATGCGCTCGACGAGCGGGTAAGTCTCGGGGTGGACGCCGGTCATGTCGAGCGGGTTGTCGCCGTCACGGATGCGCAGAAACCCCGCCGCTTGCTCGAAAGTCTTGGGGCCGAGTCCGGACACGTCGAGCAGCTGCTTGCGTGTTCGGAAAGCGCCCTGCGCGTCGCGCCAGCGCACGATGCTGGCCGCGACCGTTGGCGACAGCCCGGAAACCCGCGCCAGCAGCGGCGCCGACGCCGTGTTGAGGTCCACGCCCACCGCGTTGACGCAGTCCTCGACGACAGCGTCGAGCGATCGGGCCAGCCCGTTCTGGTTGAGGTCATGCTGGTACTGGCCGACACCGATGCTCTTCGGGTCGATCTTGACCAGTTCCGCCAGCGGGTCCTGCAGCCTTCGGGCGATGCTGACCGCGCCGCGCAGGCTGACGTCCAGTTCGGGCAGCTCCTTGCTCGCGAACTCGCTCGCCGAGTAGACCGAGGCGCCCGCCTCGCTGACGACCACACGCTCGATCTTCAGTCCAGGGGCGAGACTGTCGATCCGCTTGATCAGGTCGGCCGCCAGCCGGTCGGTCTCGCGGCTGGCCGTCCCATTGCCGATGGCGATCAGGTTCACGCCATGGGCCGAAACGAGCCGACCGAGCACATGCAGGGCACCCTCCCAATCCTTGCGCGGCTCATGCGGGTAGACCGTCGACGTGTCGAGGACCTTGCCGGTGTCGCTCACGACCGCCACCTTGACGCCGGTCCGGATGCCGGGGTCCAGCCCCATCACCACGCGCTTGCCGGCTGGCGCGGCCAGCAAGAGATCGCGCAGGTTGTCGGCAAAGACCTTGATCGCGACCGTTTCGGCCCCCTCGCGCAGGCGGCCGAACAGATCACGCTCCAGACTCAGGCTGAGCTTGACCTTCCAGGTCCAGGCGATCGTCTTGCGGATCAGGTCGTCACCCGGGCGTTTGGCGTGCGACCAGCCCAGATGGCGTGCGATGCGCCCTTCCGCCAGGGACGGTTGGCCCGCCACCGCCTCCTCGTCGAGCGCCAGCCTGGCGTCCAGCCATTCGAGCGAGCGCCCGCGGAACACGGCCAGCGCCCGGTGCGACGGCACCTTGTGGATCGCTTCGTCGTAGTCGTGATAGTCGCGGAACTTGGCGGCATCCGGATGGTTGCCGTCCTTGCCATCGCTGAGACGGCTGCGCAGCAGACCCTCGGCCCACAACCATTCCCGCAAGGACCCGATCAGGACCGCATCCTCGGCCCAGCGTTCGCTGAGCAGATCGCGCACACCGTCGAGCACCGCCGCAGCGTCGACGAAGCCGGCCTCGGCATTGACGAAACCCGCCGCCTCGCCAAGCGGGTCGAGCGAGGGGTCGGCGAACAGGCGGTCGGCCAGCGGCTCGAGGCCGGCTTCGCGCGCAATCGTGCCCTTGGTCCGGCGCTTGGTCTTGAAGGGAAGGTAGAGGTCCTCGAGTTCTTGCTTGGTCGGCGCCGCCTCGACCATCGCGCGCAACTCGGGCGTCAGCTTGCCCTGTTCGCCGATGCTTCGGAGCACCGCTTCGCGCCGCTCCTCGAGCTCGCGCAGATAGGCCAACCGGGCCTCCAGATCGCGCAGATGGGTGTCGTCGAGGCCGTCGGTGACCTCCTTGCGGTAGCGGGCGATGAAGGGCACGGTGGCGCCGCCGTCGAGCAGCTCGACCGCGGCCTGGATCTGGGCCGGTCGAACCTTCAGTTCGGCGGCGATCTGAAGCAGGATCTTGTTCAAGGGAGCATTGGCAGTTTCACGAAGCGGCGCAGTGTGCCACGGCGGAGGTCGGCCCCCGTGCCCGGCACCACCGGACGGCGCCTTGCCCGGCCGCAAACCCGGTCGCGAAGCATGCCGTCAGCAGGTAGCCGCCGGTCGGTGCCTCCCAGTCGAGCATCTCGCCGGCGCAGAACACGCCGGGCAACTGCGCCAGCATCAGGTTGGCGTCGATGGCCTCGAACGGCACGCCGCCGGCACTGCTGATCGCTTCGTCGATCGGTCGCGCTGCCGTCAGCGTAATCGGCAGGGCCTTGAGCAGACCGGCCAGCGCGACCGGATCGTTCAGTCGTTCGCGTGCCACCACCTCGTGCATCAGCGCGGACTTGACGCCATGCAGGCCCAGGCGCGACTTCAGGTGCGTGGCCAGCGAGCGTGGCCCGCGCGGGTGCGCCACCTCGCGCACGACTTCGTCGACGCTGCGCTGCGGTAACAGGTCGAGCCAGAGCGTGGCCGCCCCTTCGGCCGCAATCGTGCGCCGAAGATCGGCCGATGCGGCGTAGACCAGGCTGCCCTCGACGCCGTAGTCGCTCACGACGAATTCCCCGGCCTGGCGTAGCCGTTTCCCGTTCGCGAGCCACTCGATCGCGACTGCCTTCAGCGGGGCACCAGCGTGGCGTTCGCGCAGGAACTCGCTCCAGGCCACCTCGAAGCCGCAATTCGATGGCTCCAGCGCTGCGATCGACACGCCGCGCGCGCCCAGCCAATCGACCCAGGCACCGTCCGAGCCCAGGCGGGGCCAGCTGGCCCCGCCCAGCGCCAGTACCGTGGCCATCGGCCGGGCCAGGACCTCGCCTTGTGGGCCTTGCAGACGCAGTGCCCCATCGTCGGACCAACCGGTGCAGCGATGACGCATATGGAATCGCACGCCCTGCGCGCGCAGCCGGGTGATCCAGGCACGCAGCAGGGGCGCGGCCTTCATCTCGGCCGGAAAGACGCGCCGCGACGAGCCGACGAAAGTGTCCACGCCCAGATCGCTCGCCCAGGCGCGCAAGGCCGCGGGACCGAAGTCCTGCAACAGCGGGCGCAACTCGGTGGCGCGTTCGCGATAGCGCGCGACGAAGGTCTCGATCGGCTCATCGTGGGTCAGGTTCAGGCCGCCCTTGCCGGCCAGCAGGAACTTGCGGCCGGCCGAGGGCATGGCATCGAACAGGTCGACGGTCATGCCGGCCCGGGCCAGGATCTCCGCCGCCATCAGACCCGCGGGGCCACCACCCACGACGGCGACATTCATCTCGTTCATCGCCTCACTGTAAGCTGGGCCGATCCGGACCGACCCCACAGGACTGCTGCACAGACCGGAGCGCCCATGCGATTGCCCGCCATCCTCGCCCTGTTCGTCGTCGCGCTGCCGGCCCTGGCCGACCCGACCTGCCAGGCGCGCTCGGGCGCCACGAGCCCCATCGTCGTCGAGCTCTACACCTCGGAGGGCTGCAGTTCCTGCCCTCCTGCGGACCGCTGGCTGTCGACCCTGAAGGGCCGGACCGACCTGCTGCCGATCGCCTTTCACGTCGACTACTGGGATCGCCTGGGCTGGCCGGACCGCTTCGCCAGTGCCGAGGCCACGCGCCGCCAGTACGAACTGGCCCAGGCCATGGGCAGCGCCTCGGTCTACACGCCGCAGGTGATCGTCGATGGTCAGGACTGGCGTCGCTGGCCCGACCTGCCACGCAAGGCACCGGCCTCGACCCTGGCGCTGGCCCTCGCGCGCGAAGGCGATCAGGTCACCGTCTCGATCGGTTCGGCGACCGGCCGCGACAGGCTCGCCGGGTACTGGGCAGTGATCGAGGACAAGCACGTGAGCCGGGTCGCGGCCGGCGAGAACCGCGGCGAGACCTTGCACCACGACCACATCGTGCGCCTGTACCAGCCGGTGGCGCCCTGGTCGGCCGCGCAGGCGCAGCGTTTCACGCTGCCGGTGCTGGCCGGGGTGCCGGAGCACCCTCGGCGTGTCGCCTTCGTGGTGGTCGATCCGGCCACGCAGCGACCGGTTCAGGCCCTGTCGCTGGCCTGCTGATCAGGTGGCGCGCAGCGCGGCGCGCAGCTGCGAGCCGATGTCCGGCCGGTCCTTGAACGGGTCGCTCGGGTTGCGCGCCAGCATGCGGTCCTCGAGCAGCGTCTGCACGCCACCGAGCGCCTTCGGGTGGCTGTAGATGTAGAAACGGTTCTCGGCCAGCGCGTCGTAGACGAACTGCGCCACCTGAGCGGCCGTCAGCTTGCCGCTGTTGACGGCCTTGTCGCTCATCGCCTGCGCGATCATCTGGCTGCGGGTCGGCTGGCTTGCCCGGTCGGTCATGGCATGCGGCCGGTTGCGGTCGCTGCGGTGGATGCCGGTGGGCACGAAGAAGGGGCACAACACATGGGCGTGCACCTGCTCGCTCACCAGCGCGAGGTCCTGGTGCAAGGTCTCGCTGATGCTCACGACCGCGCTCTTGCTGGCGTTGTAGACGCCCATGTTGGGCGCGTTCAGCAGCCCGGCCATCGAGGCCGTGTTGACGATGTGGCCTTCGTAGCCCGGGTCGGCCGCGGCTGCAGCCAGCATGAGCGGCGTGAAGACCCGCACGCCATGCGCGACCCCCATCACGTTGACCCCCATCACCCACTCCCAGTCCTTGGCGCTGTGTTCCCAGATCAGGCCGCCGGTGCCGACGCCTGCGTTGTTGAACACGAAGTGGGGCACCCCGAAGCGTGCCATCGTGGCCGCACCGAGCGCGTCGACATCGGTCGCCTTCGACACGTCGGTGCGATGGGCCAGCACCTCGGCGCCGAGCTCGGCCACATCGCGCGCCGCGAGTTCGAGCGCGTCGGGTTGCACATCGGCCATGACGATCTTCATGCCGGCGCGCGCGCCGATGCGCGCGGCCTCCAGACCGAAGCCGGACGCGGCACCGGTGATGACGGCCACACGGCCCTTGAGATCCTTCATGCGGTTTCCTTGTTGGAGCTGAAACGGTGGTCGGTCGGCGCAGCGCGCCGGATCAGGAAGTCGAGCGGCGCACGGGCCGGCAACAGGCCGAACACATCCGACCGGTCCTCGAGCCTGCTGGCGCAGAAGGCATCGAACACCTCCTGCGGGCTGTGCGCGTGCAGCAAGGAGGCCTGCACCAGCAGCGCGGTGTCGCAGGCCAGACGGCGGGCACCGGCCTCGTCGGCGTCGGCGGCCAGTGCCGCGCTGACCCTTGCCGACAGGCGCGCCACCGCAGGGTGGGCCCGGCGGGCCGCAGCCGTCTCTTCCATCAGGGCGTCCGCGACCGAATCGAAGCGCGAACCCGCGCTGCGCACGCCCGAGCGCAAGGCCCGCAGCAGATCGAGCGCCTGGATGTTGCCCGCGCCTTCCCAGATCGAATTGACCGGCATCTCGCGGTAGATGCGCGCCATCACGCCTTCGCCCTGCGCTTCCACATAGCCGTTGCCACCGAGGCATTCCATCGCTTCCTGACCGAATGCGCTGCCACGTTTGCAGATCCAGAACTTGGCCACCGGGGTCAGGACGCGCCGCATCACCGCCTCGAAACCATCGGCGTCCTGCCCATGTTCGCTGCGGTCGAGCGCGCGCGCCAGGCGCAGCGCGAGCGCGGTGGCGGCCTCGCTCTCGAGGGCCAGATCGGCCAGCACGCTCTTCATTGCAGGTTGATCGATGAGCGCCAGGCCGAACGCCTGCCGCTGCGCGCAGTGGTGGATCGCGATCGACAGGGCCTGCCGCATCAGGCCGGAGGTGCCGAGCGCGCAGTCCAGGCGCGTGATGGCTCCCATCGCCAAGATCTGCGCCACCCCGCGCCCGGGCTCACCGACCAGCCACGCGGTCGCGTCGTCGAACTCGACTTCCGAACTGGCATTGGCTTGGTTGCCCAGCTTGTGCTTGAGCCGCTGCACCAGCATCGAATTGAGCGTGCCGTCGCGCCGCCAGCGCGGCAGGAAGAAGCACGACAAGCCGCCGGGTCCCTGCGCCAGGACCAGGAAGGCGTCGCACATCGGCGCCGAGAGGAACCACTTGTGCCCGGTGATCCGGAAGCGCCGACCCCAGTCGTCTTCGCCGTCGGGCTCGGCGCGTGCGGTATTGGCGCGCACGTCCGAGCCACCCTGCTTCTCGGTCATGCCCATGCCCATCGTGAGCGCGGTCTTGCGATCGAAGGGCTGGAAACTTGAGTCGTAGCGGGTCGCGGCCAGGCCCGGACCCCAATCGCGCAACAGGCCCGGGTTGGCGCTCAGCGCTGGGGTCACGGCATAGCTCATCGACACCGGACACAGCACCGAGGGTTCGGCCTCGGTGAAGAGCATGAAGGCAGCGGCGCGCTCGATGTGGCCGCCCGGACCTTCGCTCCAGGGCGTGGCGTGCAGCCGGTGGCGCAGGGCCGCCTCCATCAGCGCGTGGTAACTCGGGTGGAACTCGACTTCGTCGCGGCGCCGGCCCAGCAGGTCGTGCGTGCGCAATGTGGGCGAATGGAAGTTCGCCAGCCGCGCATGCTGCTGCAAGGTCGCGCTGCCCGCCTCGGCGCCAAGGGCATTCAGGCGCCGGCGGTCGAATTCGGGCAGCTGGTGCGCGATTGCGTCCTGCAGCGCCCGATTGCCTTCGAACAGATTGACGTCGACCAGGGCTTCGGCCTGGTTGAGCACTTCGTGTGTCGTGTGCATGGTTCAACCTCGTCTGAACATCTCGACATGGGGAATGTCGTCTTCGAGATAGGCTTCGCCCACCGGCAAGAACCCGAATTCACGGTACAGCGGCTGCAGATGGGCCTGTGCGCTGATGCGCAAGCCCTGCTCCGGCCAGACCTCGCCACAGCGGCCGATGGCCTGGGCCAGCAGCTTGCGGCCGAGCCCCTGGCCGCGGGTCTCGGGCGAGGTGATCACGCGCCCGAGCGACGGCTCGTGATACTTGAGGCCGGGGTCGACCGCACGCAGGTAGGCCTGCAGCAGGCCCTGCTCGTCGCGTCCGAGCAGATGCCAGGACTGGCGGTCGAGTCCGTCCGGGTCCAGGTAGGGACCCTGCTCAAGGATGAAGACCCGGCAGCGCAGCGCGAGGGCGTCGTAGAGGTTGTCGACGCCCAGGTCCGCAAAGCGCGACCAAGTCCACCGCATGGCCTTGACTAGACGAGTTTGACCAGTTGCTTGCCGAAGTTCTTGCCCTTGAGCAGGCCGAGGAAGGCCTCGGGCGCTGCGGCCAGGCCCTGTGCGACCGATTCGCGGTACTTCAGCTTGCCGCTGCCGACCATCATGCCGACCTCCTTCAGCGCCTCGGGCCAGACCTCCATGTGCTCGCTGACGATAAAGCCCTCGACCTTGAGGCGATTGACGAGGATCAGCTGCGGCGCCGCCATCGGGATCGGCTGGCCGTTGTAGCCCGAGATCATTCCGCACATCGCGATGCGGCCGAAGGCGTTCATGCGCAGCAGCACGGCGTCGAGGATGTAGCCGCCGACGTTCTCGAAGTAGCCGTCGATGCCTTTCGGGCAGGCTTCCTTGAGCGCCTGCGACATCGACTTCACGTCGGGATGCGCCTTGTAGTCGATGCAGGCATCGAAGCCGAGTTCGTTGACCACGTAGTCGCACTTGTCCTTGCCACCGGCAATGCCCACCGCCCGGCAGCCGCGCGCCTTGGCGAGCTGGCCGACGACGGTCCCGACCGCGCCGCTGGCCGCGCTGACGACCACGGTCTCACCAGCCTTGGGCGCGATGATCTTGTTCAGGCCGTACCAGGCCGTGGCGCCGGGCATGCCGACCGGGCCCAGATAGGCCGACAGCGGCACATGCGTCGTGTCGATCTTCTGCAGCGCACCGCGCTGGGTGGCGTCGACGATCGCGTACTGCTGCCAGCCACCCATGCCGACGACCTTGTCGCCGACCGCGAAGGCCTTGTTCTTCGATTCGATGACCTCGCCGACGGTGCCGCCCCCCATGACCTGCGTCCAGCGCCTGCGGCTGGGCATAACTCTTGGCGTCGTTCATGCGCCCGCGCATGTAGGGGTCCAGGCTCATGTAGTGGTGCTGGACCAGCACCTGGCCGTCCTGCAGCTCAGGCAGCGGCTTGGTCTCGAGGCGGAAGTTGTCGACAGTCGGCTCGCCGGTCGGGCGCGAGGCGAGGACGATCTGCTGGTTCTGGTGTGTCATGGATTCTCCGTGGGTTCTTGATCGCGACGTTGAAGCGTCTTGGCGTGCCGGCCGCGGGTCGGCAACGCTCGCAGGTACTTGAAGGTGCCCGTGCCATGGGCACAGATCTGGCCGTGTTCGTCGACCACGCGGGCCTCGCAGAATGCGAGCGTCGTGGTCTTGTGGAGCAGGGTTCCGATGGCGCGCAGTTCGCCCTCGGCCGGTCGCATGAAGCTGGTCTTCATTTCGACCGTGGCCACGCCGGGGCCCTGCCCCGGATCGTCCTTGTGGTGGCTGCGCGCCGCGTGTGCCATCGCCACGTCGAGCATCGTCATCAGGACGCCGCCATGCGCGACCTCCCAGCTGTTGAGATGGGCCTCGGCGAGGTCGACCCGCAATTCGGCCTTGCCGTCGCCGAAGCTCCACAGCTCGAGGCCGAGTTCCTCGACGAAGGGGATGTGGACTGGGAACTGAAGCTTCATCCGGCGTGCACCGCCGAAACCCCACCATCGACCGCCAGGATCTGACCGGTGATGTGTTTGCCGGCCGGGCTCGCGAACAGCAGCGCGGCCCCTTTCAGGTCGTCGTCGTCGCCGATGCGGCGCAGCGGCGCCGCCGCGGCGAGCTTGTCAGCGCCGTAGTGCGCCAGCGTGGCCTTGGTCATCTTGCTGGGGAAGAATCCCGGTGCCAGCGCGTTGACCGTGATGCCGTAGGGCCCCCACTCGCCGGCCAGCGTGCGCGTGAAGTTCACGACCGCCCCCTTGCTGGTGCCGTAGGCGATGAACTTCATGTCGAGCGAGCCGGCCAGACCGGCGATCGATGCGACATTGATGATGCGGCCCGACTTGTTCGGAATCATGCTGGCCTTGGCGACGGCCTTGGCAAACAGGAACAGGCTGCGCACGTTCAGGTTCATGACCTTGTCCCAGGCCTCGAGCGGATGGTCCTCGGCCGGCGCACCCCAGGTGGCGCCGGCGTTGTTGATCAGGATGTCGATGCGGCCGAGGCGCTGCATGGTCTCGCTCACGACCTTGTCGACCTGGGCCGGGTCGCTGGCGTCGGCCGCCACCCAGCGCGTGTCGATGCCCATCGCCTGCAGGTGCGCGGTCGCCTCTTCCAGGTCCTGCGCCTTGCGCGAGGTCAGCATGATCTTGGCGCCGGCTTCACCGAGTGCCTCGGCCATCTGCAGCCCCAGGCCCCGTGAACCGCCGGTGACCAGGGCCACCTGGCCGCTCAGGTCGAACAACTGCTTGATCGAAGTACTCATGGGGTCTCCTCTTTGTGTTCCGAATCCTTGTCCGTCTCGGCCTTCTTGACGGCCCGCACGCCGGTCACCAAGGCGCCCAGCACCGCCACCAGGGCCCCGAGGGCCATCGCCAACGTGCCCAGAATGGCATCTGCTTCACGCACCAATGTGCCCAGCACGATCGCTCCCAGGCCGACTCCGACCATGGCCCTGGCAATGCGGTCGATGGTCACGCGCGGCGCGCTCAGAACCACGCGTCCTGCATGCGCCGGCAGACATCGTTGCGGCTGCTGACCACCCCGAGCCAGGCATCGATCTTGGGCAGCTCGTAGGCATAGAAATACTGCGCTGCCGCGCGCTTGCCGCAGGCGCGTGACTCGGTCGAGCCGGCTCCGACGCGCGCCACGTCGAGCCAGATCCAGGCCAGCACGACATGACCGAAAGCCTGCAGATAGGGCGTGGCATTGGCCAGGGCCTCTTCCGGCACCCCGGTCTCCCAAGCCGACATCGTGGCCGAGCCGAGTGTCTTCAAGGCCGCGCCCAGTTGCGCCGCCAGCGGCGCCAGGGCGGGCTCTGCGGCGCTCGCCGCGATCGTCGCCTGCACCCGCGAAGCGAGCAGCTTGAAGCCCGCGCCGCCGTCCATCACGACCTTGCGCCCGAGCAGGTCCAGCGCCTGGATGCCGTGCGTGCCCTCGTGGATCATGTTCAGACGGTTGTCGCGCCAGTACTGCTCGACCGGAAAGTCGCGCGTGTAGCCGTAGCCGCCGTGGACCTGGATCGCGAGCGAGTTGGCCTCCAGGCACCACTCGCTGGGCCAGCTCTTGGCGATCGGCGTGAGCACCTCCAGCAGCAGGCTCGCCTCGCGTGCCGAGGCTTCGTCCCCGGTGTGGACCTCGTCGACCAGGCGCGCGCAATACAGGTCCAGCGCCAGCGCGCCTTCGGCGTAGGCCTTCTGGGCGAGCAGCATGCGTTTGACGTCGGCGTGCTCGATGATCGGCACCTGCGGCTGGGTCGGGTCCTTGCCGCTGCCGGTGATGGCACGCCCCTGCGGACGCTGGCGCGCGTACTCGAGCGAGGCCTCGTAGCCCGCCATGCCGAGCATGGCCGCCGCCAGGCCAACCGCGATGCGAGCCTCGTTCATCATCGTGAACATGCAGCGCAAGCCCTGGCCTGCCTCACCGACGAGGTAGCCGACCGCGCCGGCCCGGCCCCCCGGCGTGAACTTGCCTTCGCCGAAGTTCAGCAAGGTGTTCGTGGTGCCGCGCCAACCGCACTTGTGGTTCAAGCCGGCCAGCGCCACGTCGTTGCGCTCGCCGGTCAGGGCCCCGTCGGTGTCGACCATGTGCTTGGGCACGATGAAGAGCGAAATGCCGCGTGTGCCGGGGACCAGTTTGCCGTCGGGCCCGGGGATCTTGGCCAGCACCAGGTGCACGATGTTCTCGGTCACCTCGTGCTCGCCGGACGAGATCCACATCTTGTTGCCGCGCAGGCGATAGCGTGGGCCGAGCGGGTCGAGCTCGAAGTCCTCGCCGTCGGGGCTGGCGCGGGTCACCACGTCCGACAGGCTCGACCCGGCCTGCGGCTCGCTCAGGCACATCGTGCCGGCCCAGCGGCCACCGAATTCATTGAGCGCAAAGACAGTCTTCTGCACCGGCGTGCCATGCACCATCAGCAGGTTGGCATTGCCGGTCGTCAGCATGCTCGAGCCGATGCCGACCGAGGCTTTGGCGAAGAAGGCGTTGGCGGCCGCCTCGACGGTGTAGGGCAGCTGCATCCCGCCGACGGCCATGTCCTGCGCTGCCGCGAGCATGCCGGACTCGGCATAGGCCTTCCACGCGTCATGGGTGGCCTGGGGCAGGACCACCTTGCCGTCCTCGACGCGGGGTTCTTCGGTGTCGATCAGCCGGTTGAAGGGCGCGTACTTCTCGCGCGCGATGCGCTCGCAGGTGTCGAGCACCGAGGCGAAGGTCTCGCGCGAATGGTCGGCAAAACGGGCCCGGGTCGTGAGCGACTCGACCTGCAGCCAGTCGTTGAGCAGGAAGTCGACCGTCTCACGCATCGCGGGTCAGTCCGAAATGCGCCAGCGCGGCCTGCGCGATCGGTGCGCCCTGCTCCTGCACGAAGTGCCCGCCCTCGGCGACCTGCATCGGTTCGGGGCAGTTGCGGATCAGCTTGCGCATCATCTGCATCACGTCCGGGCCCAGCACCGGGTCCTGCATGCCCACCGCCATGAAGCTCTCGACCCTGCCAGCGCGTGTTCCAGAATGCCGCAGCCTCGCGGCTGAGCGCAGCGCCCGGCGCCTCGGCATGGTCCGGCACCAGATTGGGGAAGGCGCGCACGCCGGCCTTGTAGCGCTGGTCCGGGAACGGCGCGTCGTAGGCGGCCGCCTCGGCGTCGTTCATGCCCGGTGTCGAGCGCTTGAGCAACTTGCCGCAGGCCAGATCCGGCTGCGTGTTGGCATAGGCTCGCCACTGCTTGAAGCCCTCGGTCACCGAACCGGTGCCGAGCGCCGTGTTCATGATGAGCAGCCGGGTGAAGCGCTCGGGCATCGCGAGCGGCAAGGTCAGTCCGAGCAGACCGCCCCAGTCCTGCACCACCAGCATCATGTCGCGCAGATTCAGCCGCTCGACGAACTGGAGCATGGTGTTGCGATGGCGGTCGAAGCTGTACCAGTCGTCGGCGTCGGGCTTGTCCGAGCGACCGAAGCCGAACCAGTCGGGCGCCACCACGCGCACGCCGGCCGCCGTGAAGACCGGGATCATCTTGCGGTAGAGATAGCTCCAGCTCGGCTGACCATGCAGGCACAGCGCCGTGACCGAAGCGTCGCGCGGGCCTTCGTCGAGGTAGTGCATCCGCATGCCATCGATGTCGACATAGTGCGGCTCGAAGGGGAAGTCGGGCAGGCCCTGGAACCGGTCGTCGGGAGTGCGCAGGACGTTCATGCCGCGTCCCGGTTCACAGCACTTCGAAGACGCCGGCCGCCCCCATGCCACCACCGATGCACATCGTCACGCAGACCTTCTTGGCGCCGCGACGCTTGCCCTCGATCAGGGCATGACCGGTCAGTCGCTGCCCGCTCACGCCATAGGGGTGGCCGACCGCGATCGCGCCACCGTTGACGTTGAGCCGGTCCATCGGCAGGCCGAGCGTGTCGGCGCAGTACAGCACCTGCACTGCGAAGGCCTCGTTCAGCTCCCACAGGTCGATGTCGCTCACCTTCAGGCCCAGGCGCTTGAGCACCTTGGGCACCGCGATACACCGGGCCGATGCCCATCTCGTCGGGCTCGCAGCCGGCGACCGCGAAGCCGAGGAAGCGGCCGATCGGCTTCAGCCCATGCTTGCTCGCGTAGGCCTCGTCGACGACGACGCAGGCACCCG
This sequence comes from uncultured beta proteobacterium, assembly GCA_963706655.1. Classification (GTDB taxonomy): domain Bacteria; phylum Pseudomonadota; class Gammaproteobacteria; order Burkholderiales; family Burkholderiaceae_C; genus Rubrivivax. Next base: position 44,105 of record CAVPNN010000013.1, on the reverse strand, counting down.
CGCCATCGCTGAACTGGCTGGCGTTGCCGGCCGTGACCACGCCGCCCGGCATGGCCGAGCGGATGCCCTTGATGCCGTCGTAGGTGGTGCCGGGGCGCAGGCCCTCGTCGGCCTTGACCGTCACTTCCTTGCTGCGCAGCCCCATCACCGGGTCGGCCACGCCGGCCGTGACCGTCACGCTGACCATCTCGTCGTTGAAGAGGCCCTTTTCCTGCGCTGCGCAGGCCTTCTGCTGGCTGGCCGCGCCGTACTCGTCCATGCGCTGTTTGTCGATCTTGTAGCGCCTGGCCACGTTCTCGGCCGTCTGCAGCATGTTCCAGTAGATCTCCGGCTTCTTCGCGAGCAGCGCCGGGTCGGCGATCATGTGCCGGTTGGCCTCGTTCTGCACGCAGGAGATGCTCTCGACGCCACCCGCGACATAGACGTCTCCCTCGCCCGCGATGATGCGCTGCGAGGCCATCGCGATCGTCTGCAGGCCGCTCGAACAGAAACGATTGACCGTGACGCCGCTGGTTGTGATCGGCAGCCCGGCGGCCAGCGCAATCTGGCGCGCGATGTTGCTGCCGGTCGCGCCTTCGGGTGTGGCGCAACCCATCAGCACGTCTTCGACCGCGGCCGAGTCGATGCCGGCGCGCTCGACCGCGGCCTTGACCGCAAAGCCGCCCAGCGTCGCGCCATGGGTCATGTTGAAGGCGCCCTTCCAGCTCTTGGCGAGTGGCGTGCGGGCAGTGGAGACGATGACAGCCTTGCTCATGATGTGTGTCCTTGCGGGTCCGGCGAGGGATCTCAGGTGAATGACTTGCCTTCGGCGACCAGCTTGCTCAGCAGTGGCGCCGGTTGCCAGAAGCTGGCGTCGTCGTGCGGGTTGGTGGCAAAACGCTTCATCGACTGCACGACGTTGAAGAGCCCCTGCGTGTCGGCATAGCACATCGGGCCGCCACGGTGCAGCGGGAAGCCGTAGCCGGTCAGGTAGACCATGTCGATGTCGCTCGCCTTGCTGGCAATTCCTTCTTCGAGGATGTGGGCCGCTTCGTTGACGAGCGAATAGACCAGGCGCTGCACGATCTCCTCGTCGCTGATCTTGCGCGGCGTGATGCCCAGGGCCTTGCGATGCTCGTCGAGCATCTTGGTCACGACTTCGCTCGGGATCGCGTTGCGCTTGCCCGGCTGATAGTCGTACCAGCCGGCACCGGTCTTCTGGCCGAAGCGGCCGAGCTCGCACAGCAGGTCGGCCGTCTTCGAGTAGCGGATCTGGGGCTTCTCGACATAACGGCGCTTGCGGATCGCCCAGCCGATGTCGTTGCCGGCCAGGTCGCCCATGCGGAACGGGCCCATCGCGAAGCCGAACTTCTCGACCGCCTTGTCGACCTGGGCCGGCGTGCAGCCCTCTTCGAGCAGGAAGCCGGCCTGGCGGCTGTATTGCTCGATCATGCGGTTGCCGATGAAGCCGTCGCACACGCCCGAGACGACTGCTGTCTTGCGGATCTTCTTGGCCAGCCCCATCACGGTGGCCAGCACGTCCTTGCCGGTCTTGGCGCCACGCACGACTTCGAGCAGCTTCATCACGTTGGCCGGGCTGAAGAAGTGCATGCCGATCACGTCCTGCGGCCGCTTCGTGAACGAGGCGATCTGGTTGACGTCCAGCGTCGACGTGTTGCTGGCCAGAATGGCCCCCGGCTTCATGACCTCGTCCAGGGTCTTGAAGACCTTTTCCTTGACGCCCATCTCCTCGAACACGGCCTCGATCACCAGATCGGCGTCGCGGATGTCGGCGTATTCCAGCGTCGTCGTGAGCAGCGCCATCGTGGTCGTCGAGCTTTTCCTGCTTGAGCTTGCCCTTCTTGACACGCGCTTCGTAGTTCTTGCGGATCGTGGCCACGCCGCGGTCGAGCGCCTCCTGCTTCATCTCGAGCATCGTGACCGGGATGCCGGCATTCAGGAAGTTCATGCTGATGCCGCCGCCCATGGTGCCGGCACCGATGACGGCCACCTTGGCGACGCTGCGCACCGGCGTGTCTTCCGGCACGTCGGGGATCTTGCTGGCCGCACGCTCGGCGAAGAAGGCGTGGCGCAAGGCCTTGCTCTCGGGCGTCATCATCAGCGCCAGGAAGGCCTCGCGCTCATAGGTCAGACCGGCCTCGAACGGGCGCCGGGTGGCCTGCTCGACGCAGTCCAGGCACCGCAGTGGCGCCGGGAAGTTCTTCGCCATGCCGGTGATCATGTTGCGCGCGAACTGGAAGTAGGCGTCGCCGTTCGGATGGGCCAGCGGCATGTCGCGCACGCGCCTGAGCGGGCGTGAGTCGGCGACCTCGGCGGCGAACTTGCACGCGGCCTCGACCAGATCGCCTTCGACGATGCGGTCGAACAGCTTCTGCCCCGGCAGCGAGGCCAGCAACTCGCTCTTCACCGGCTCGCCGCTGACGATCATGTTCAGTGCGGTCTCGACGCCAAGCACGCGCGGCAGGCGCTGGGTGCCGCCGGCGCCCGGCACAAGGCCGAGCTTGACCTCCGGCAGCGCGACATTGGTGCCGGCCGCGGCCACCCGGTAATGGCAGCCGAGCGCCAGCTCGAGCCCGCCGCCCATGCAGGTGCCGTGAATGGCGGCGACGATCGGCTTCGTGCTGTTGTCCAGCAGGCGGATCAACGACAGCAGGTTCGGCTCGGCAAGTGCCTTGGGCGAGCCGAACTCGCGGATGTCGGCGCCGCCCGAGAAGGCCCGGCCGGCGCCGGTGATGACGATGGCCTTGACGGCGCTGTCAGCCTGCGCCTTCTCGACGCCGTCGGCGATGCCGCGCCGGGTCTCGAAGCCGAGGCCGTTGACGGGCGGATTGTTCAGCGTGATGACGGCAATGCCGTCGCGCAGGTCGTAGCTGGCGCTCATCGCAGGCTCCTCGATGGAAATAGAACGTTCGTTCGATTCTAGACAGACTCACGCGTCAGGGCCTGTCCCTGGGGCGACACGGCGGCGCGGCCGGCCGCAAGGGCGCCGCAGGCTTACCGACCCGGGCGACTCCCGATCAGCGCGGGACCGTCTGCTTCCACCAGTTGGGCGTGGCGGCCAGGACTTCGCCCGACTCGAAGATCTGATTCGCCACGGTCAACGAGGCATTGCCCTTGGGCGTGGCGACCACGAACCAGTTGCTTTCGATCTCGAGCTTGCGCGTCACGGCCAGGCTGCGTGCCGCGAGCCAGGCATCGATGCGTTCGCGTGTCCAGTCGGGCTTGAACTTGACCAGCACCCCGCCGGGCAGCGCCATCAGGCGCCCGGCGGGCGAGTTGCCTTCGCGGAACACCGGCGACGCGGCATCGGGCGCCGGTGTGACCGCCACGGTTGCGCGCGGGCCGACGCCGGACAGGCGGTAGATGCGCACCAGGCTGTCGCCGACGCCGGGCAGCGCGACCGCCTGCACACCGAGCGCCGTGCTGCGCTCATTGCCGTTCACGAACTGCGCAACCAGGTCGGGCTGCAAGGTGATGCTGCGCCGTTGGCTGCCGTCGTAGTAATGCGCACCGCCGGTGGCGCAGGCCGAGGCCACCAGCCCTGACAGCAGGAGGCCGATCAGCGTGCTCAATCTGGAGTTCTTCATGTCAGTTTCCTTCGACGTGGTTCGGTCCATCGCGCCTTGCCTGCGACTCAATGTCCGTAGACCTTGATGCCCCAGCTCTTGAGGACACCTTCGTTGCCGGCCTTGCCGTCGCGCACCGACAGGGCCCAGGTGCCGTCGGCCACCTCGTCCATCAGGCGTGCGATGCCGAAACGAAAGCCGCCATCGAGTGTCTTGCCGCAAGGCGTCACGACGCTCTCGTTGTTCTCCTTCTTCTTGCACTCGCGCATCACACTGAGCGTGCTGACCGTGCCCGAGGGGCTGGTCAGCGTGATTTCGAGTTCACCGATCTCGGGGTGGTCGCTGTCGACCAGGAGGTCCACGAACTCGAGCTTGGAGATCCCCGAACCGGCCAGCACCAGGTTGCTCACCAAAGCCGTGCCGCCATCGCCGATCGCCGCCGCCGCGGCCGGCGACAACTGCTCCGCGGTCTTCTGCTGCGGCAGGTTCTGCCAGCCGCGCGCGGCTGCCACGGCTGCGGTCGCGTCGATCACGCCGAAGCCGTAGTTGTGGTTGACGCGCAGCCCGCCCCCGTTGTTGACCCAGTCATCGTTCGCCGGGTCGGTCTTGCGCGCCGTCTTGGCCAGGATTGCCCGCACGTCGCGCCAGCCGAGGTTGGGATTGGTCTCCAGCAGCAAGGCGATGGTGCCGCTGGCCTCCGGCGTCGCCGCCGAGGTCCCGTTCATGCAGCGTGTGTAGTTCGGATTGCCGGCGTAGTCGACATAGGTCTCGCCTTCGGTCGTCGATGCCGTGCCGTTGTTGTAGCCGTCGGTGCCGCTGACGTCGACCGTGGTCGTCGTGTGCTTCGCGCATTCCTCACCACCGAAGGCCATGACGAGCAGGTTGGAGCCGGGCTCGGAGTACGAGGATCGCTGGCCCTGGTCGTTGAGCGAGCCGATCGCCAGCACACCCTGGTAGTTGGCCGAGCCATCGTAGTCCGAGCGGTCGTCGGGGGCGCCGTTGCCGGCTGCCCAGGTGTAGACCACCCCCTTGCCGCCGCGCCCGGTGCGCGTGCCGGTGTCGATCGCGTCGCGCCAGGCCTGGTCGCTGCTCGAGTACTGACCGGTGTTGTCGTCGGCGCCGTAGCTGTTCGAATAGATGTGGTTCTCGGCCAGGTCCTTGACCACCGCATCCGCACCGTACTCGCCGGTGGTGGCCGACAGCAGGTTGTAGCCCACCAATTGGGCATTGAACGCGACACCGGTGACGCCGATGCCGTTGTTGCCGCGCGCGGCCGCCAGTCCGGCACACGCGGTGCCGTGGCTCGACGCGCTCGACGATGGGTCGCCATAGGCATTGACCCGGTAGTCCCAGCTCTTGCCGCTGACAACCAAGAGGTCCTCGTGGTTGACATCGAGGCCGTCGTCGACGATGGCGATGCGCACGCCGGTGCCGGTGGCGTAGTTCCAGGCCATCACGACGTTCAGGTCCTCACCCGCCTTGCCGGGAACGCCGTCCGGTCCCGCCTGCCCGGTGTTGCGCAGATGCCATTGGTCGCCGAACAGCGGGTCGTTCGGGACCACGGCGGTGACCGGGCCCGAGCTGCCCACACTCAGCACGCTGGTGACGGCGACCACCACGTCGGTATAGGTCGTGCCACCGACCGTGACCGACGCCACCGTCAGGTGCCCGGTGGCGCCGTCGTAGCTGTCGTAGCTGCGCGTCGCGACGCCGTTGCCGATGCTGACGAGCTGACTGAACGAGGCCAGCACATTGTTGTAGCGGGTGTCCCCGACCACGATCGACCCGACGGTGACGCGGTCCGGTGTCGACGGGTCGTAGGTCGTGGCGGCGAACACGTCGGGCGTCGGCGTCGTGCTGCGCGGCGCGAGGGCACGCGCCACCGGCTGCGTGACTGCCAGGGCATGCGCCAGCGGCGCCTCGCGCGCCTCGACCGGCGGCTCTGCGCCGCCGCAGGCCGTCAGCGCGGCCGCCGCCAGCGCGCTCAGAACAAAACCGCGACCATGTCCGATCTTCATGAGTTCACTCCCGAAGCAAGTCGGCACCCCAGACGGAGGCCTCGACCCGTGTTTCCCAGTCTGTTCCCGGCGCCGCGTGGCGCGCATCCCGACATACCCGGGTGGCGCTCGGGCGTTAGACCTCCAGCCACTCCTTGCGCACCGCCGCATTGGCGCGCAATTCGTCGGGCGTGCCGTCGAAGACGATCTGGCCATGGCCCATCACGAAGCAGCGCTGCGAGACCTGCAGCGCGATCGTCAGCTTCTGCTCGACCAGCAGGACCGAGACCCCACGCGCCTTCAGGGTCTGCAGGTATCCGGCGACCTGTTCGACGATCTTCGGCGCCAGGCCTTCGGTCGGCTCGTCGATCATGATCAGGTCGGGGTCGCCCATCAGCGTGCGGCACAGGGCCAGCATCTGCTGCTCACCGCCCGACAGCACGCCGGCGGCGGTGTGCTGGCGTTCCTTCAGGCGCGGGAACATCGAGTACATGTCATCGAAGCTCCAGCGCGGTGCACCAGGGCCTGCCGCGCTGCGGCGCGCCTTTTCGCCGAGCATCAGGTTCTGGTGCACGGTCAGTTCGGGGAAGATGTCGCGGTTCTCAGGCACGTATCCGATCCCGAGGTGTGCGATCTGGAACGGCTTCAAGCCACGAATCGGCTGACCGCGCCATTCGATCGTTCCGGTGCCTTCGACCAGGCCCATGATCGCCTTCACCGTCGTCGAGCGGCCCGAGCCGTTGCGCCCGAGCAGGCTGACGATCTCGCCCGGCTGTACGTCGAAATGCACGCCGTGCAGCACATGGCTCTTGCCGTAGTAGGCGTGCACGTCGTTCAGGCGCAGCATGGTCAATGCCCTCCTTCGGCGTCGTCGAGCACGGCGCCGAGGTAGGCCTCCTGCACCCGTGGATCGGCACGCACGGCCTCGGGCGTGTCGAAGGCGATGATCTCGCCGTAGACGAGGACAGCGATCTTGTCGGCCAGGCCGAAGACGACACCCATGTCGTGTTCGACCGTCAACAGCGTCTTGCCCGTCGTGACTTCGCGGATCAGGTCGACGAAGCGCGTCGTCTCGCTCTTGCTCATGCCGGCGGTCGGCTCGTCGAGCAGGATCACGTCGGCGCCGCCCGCGATCGTGATGCCGATCTCGAGCGCGCGTTGCTCGGCATAGGTCAGGTTCATCGCCAGCACGTCGCGCCGGCGGTCGAGCTTGATCATCTCGAGCACCTCCACCGTGCGCTGGTTGGCGTCGTCCAGATCGGCCAGGAACTTCCAGAACGCGTAGCGGTAGCCCATGCTCCACAGCACGGCGCAGCGGATGTTCTCGAACACCGACAGGCGCGTGAACAGGTTGCTGACCTGGAAGCTGCGCGCCAGCCCCTTGCGGCTGACTTCGAACGGCCGCAGACCGTCGATGCGCTCGCCGTTGAGCAGGATCTGCCCGCTTGTGGGCTCGAAGCGGCCGCTGATCAGATTGAACAGGGTGCTCTTGCCCGCGCCATTGGGCCCGATGATGGCCACGTTCTCGCCTTGCGCCACGGCCAGCGAGGCGCCACGGATGATCTCGGTGCGGCCGAATCGCTTGCGCAGGTCGCGCAGTTCCAGTGCCAGCGCGGGCCCACTCATGCGGTCTCCCGGCGCTTGATCTCGCGCTCGATCTCGCCCTGGACATCGCCCCAGCGCCGCGCGAACCTGCGCCGCGCCGGCTCGAACAGAGCGATGCCGACGAGCAGCACGGCCGCCGCCGCGGCCCACGACGGCGTGCCGGCGGCATTCAACGGCACGCCCATGAAGGTCGTCTGCGGGCCCAGGGCCACGTTCAACTGCAGGTGATAGACCATCTCGATCATCGCGCCCGCCCCGGCCAGCATCACGAAGGCAGCGACCGCCAGCACCGCGTAGAGCAGCACGAACTGGCGCAGCTTGCCGAAGGTCGCGACGCGCAGGTTCATCATGATCAGGCTGGCGATGCCGCCTGGCGCGTACATCACCATGAACAGGAAGATCAGGCCGAGATAGAGCAGCCAGGCCTGGGTCAGTTCCGAGAACAGGACCAGGGCCAGCACCATCAGGACCGCGCCGATGATCGGCCCGATGAAGAAGATCGCGCCGCCGAGGAAGGTGAACAGCAGGTAGGCGCCCGAGCGCCCGGCCCCGACGACTTCGGCAGTCACGATCTCGAAGTTCAGCGCGCCCAGTCCGCCAGCGATGCCCATGAAGAAGCCCGACACCATGAACGCGAGATAACGCACAGCCTGGGTGCGGTAGCCGATGAACTCGACGCGTTCCGGGTTGTCACGTGCCGCGTTGAGGATGCGACCGAGCGGAGTGCGCGTGAAGGCATACAGGAGTGCCGTGCTGACGAAACAGTAGGCGGCGATCAGGTAGTAGAGCTGGACCCCGGGGCCGAAGGTGATGCCGAACAGCGGCGTGCCGCTGACGCGGTTGCCGGTGATGCCGCCTTCGCCGCCGAAGAAGCCTGGAAACATTAGCGACATCGCCCACACGAGCTCGCCGATGCCCAGCGTGATCATTGCAAACGGCGTGCCGGCCTTCTTGGTCGTGACATAACCCAGCAGCATCGCCATCAGCAACCCGAACAGCCCTCCGACGAGCGGCACCAGGCTGACCGGCAGGGCCAGTTGCCCATCCGAGATCATGTTCAGCGCATGGATGGCGAAGAACGACCCCAGGCCCGAATAGACCGCATGGCCGAAGCTCAGCATGCCGCCCTGGCCGAGCAGGACGTTGTAGGCGAGGCAGGCAATGATGGCGGTGCCCATCTGGGTCAGCATCGTCATCGACAGGCTGCTGCGCCAGATCAGCGGCGCCACCAGCAGAACGAGCGCGTAGCCGCCCCAGACGGCCCAGCGCCCGACGTCGATGCGCGGCGCCGAAAGCGATGTGCTGCTCATGTCATCCCTCGCGGGTCCCGAGCAGGCCCTTGGGCCGGAAGATCAGGATCAGCACGAGCAGCAGGAAGGGCAGGATCGCCGCCACCTGCGAGATCTTGACGCTGTAGATCGCGTAGCCGAAGGTCTCGTGCGTCACCGCCAGGTTCATCCACTCAAAGAGATCGAGCAGCGAGCGGTCGCTGCCGATCGCGAACGATTCGATGACCCCGAGTCCGAGCGAGGCGATGAAGGCGCCGGCCAGCGAACCCATGCCACCAATCACGATCACGGCGAACACGACCGCACCAACCTGCAGCGACATCGAGGGCTCGGTGACGCGCAAGGCCCCGCCGATGACGCCGGCCAGTGCCGCCAGCGCGGTCCCGCCGCCGAACACGAGCATGAACACGCGCGGCACGTTGTGCCCAAGCGATTCGGCCATCTGCGGATGGGTCAGCGCAGCCTGGATGACGAGGCCGATACGGGTGCGCGTCAGCAGCAGCCAGACGGCGATCAGCATCAGCACCGCCACCCCCATGCCGAAGGCGCGGAAGGTCGGGAACTGGGTGCAGATCATGTCGGCCACGCTGCGGCAGCTCTCGGGCGGTCCGCCCCAGGCGAATCCGATGCCCAGGCTCTTCGAATCGAGGATCGTGAACAGCGGCCCGGCCAGCGCTTCGGGCTGCTGGAAGTCGACCGCCGATCGGCCCCAGACCAGTTGCACCAATTCCAGGATGATGTAGCTCAGGCCGAAAGTGATCAGCAGTTCGGGCACATGCCCGAACTTGTGCACGCGCCGCAGCGCATATCGCTCGAACATCGCACCCAGGATGCCCACCAGCGGCGGTGCGAGCGCCAGCGCCCACCAGAAACCGGCGAGGTTGCTGACCGTGTAGGCCACGTAGGCGCCGAGCATGTAGAAGCTGGCGTGCGCGAAGTTGAGCACCCCCATCATGCTGAAGATGAGGGTCAGGCCCGAAGCCAGCATGAAAAGCAGCAGGCCGACCGACAGGCCGTTGAGCAGCGAGATCAGGGAATAGGTCGCGTCCATGGCGTCAGGCGCGTGAGTGCCAAGACAAGGGGCGCGGCACCCGTCGCGGGCGCCGCGCCCTGGTCAGCGACGATCGCTCAGGGGCGCTTCATCTGGCAGGAGGTCGGCGTGCTCGCGACATAGGCCGGGATGGCCTTGACCTCGACGAAGGTCATGCCGGTGTTCTCGACGTCGTACTTGTTCTTGGCGTCGACCTTCTCCCAGGACGCGATGTACAGGCCCTGCTGCAACTGGTGATCGGACTTGCGCATCTTCACCTCGCCCTGGAAGCCCTCGAAGCTCAGGTCTTCCATTGCCGCGGCGACATTGAGCGGGTTGGTGCTCTTGGCCTTGGCCATGGCGTTGGTCAGCAGCGCCAGCCCGTTGTAGGTGGCGTGGGTGTACCAGTCGTCGTTGAACTTCTTCTTGAAGTCGTTCATCAGCTTGCCGGTCAGGCCCGGCATGTTGCTGTGGCTGTAGGCGACGGTGCGCACCTTGCCGGCGGTGTCGGTGCCGAGCGCCGTCGGCGTGCCGCTGACACCGGCGTAGTAGGTGTACATGCGCGCGTTCAGGCCGGCGTCCTTGGCCGCCTTGACGAGCAGGGTCAGGTCCTGACCCCAGTTGCCCGTGACGACCGCGTCGGCCCCGGAGGCCTTGATCTTGGCCACGTAGGGCGCGAAATCCTTGACCTGGCCTATCGGGTGAAGATCGTCGCCGACGATCTGGACGTCCGGGCGCTTGCGGGCCATGTACTCCTTGAAGTACTTCGTCACCTGCTGCCCGTGCGAGTAGTTCTGGCCGATGACGTAGACCTTCTTGATGTCGGCCTGGTCCTTCATGTAGCTGGTCAGCGCCTCCATCTTCATCGTCGTGTCGGCGTCGAGGCGGAAATGCCAGTAGTCGCATTTCTCGTTCGTCAGCGCCGGGTCCACCGCAGCGTAGTTCAGGTACAGCACTTCCTTGCCGGGGTTGCGCGCGTTGTGCTTGGAGACCGCATCGGAGATGGCTGCCGCGGCGCCCGAACCGTTGCCCTGGGTGACGTAGCGGATGCCCTGGTCGATCGCCGCCTTCAGCGAGTTCAGGCTCTCCTGCGGGGAGCCCTTGTTGTCGAACGGCACGAATTCGAACTTCACGCCGGCGGCGTTTTTCGCGCTGAAGTGCTCGCCGATGAACTGCCAGCTCTTGAGCTGGTTCTGGCCCACGTTGGCGAACGGCCCCGACAGGGGGTCGATGAAGGCGATCTTGACGGTCTCCCCCTGCTGGGCCATCACGGCTCCAGCGCTCAGCGCGAGCACGGCGGCCATGGACAGGTTCAAGGAGCGGCGCAGGGTGTTCATGGTCAGTCTCCAGTTTGTGCGTGACAGCGACCGACGTTAGCGACTCAAGCCGTTGCATGCGACAGGGACTACCCGCAAGTGCTGTCGCCCGCGCGACACGACATGCTTACACTGTCTGCCTTGCCCGGTCGTGCATGCGCCGGACGGAGATCGCCGCCACCTGGCCCGCTCGAGCGGGCTTGCTGCGCCCCCGACCGCGCCCTTCGCCGATCCGGGGTTCCCAGCGGACCGAGCCGGTCCATCGAAGGTGTCCTGATTCTCATGAGCCACGATCACGACGATCCACGCTATCCGGTGCAGCGCACCGATGCCGAATGGCGCGCCGCGCTCGACCCCATGCAATACAAGGTGGCACGCCACGCCGCCACCGAGCGCCCATTCACCGGCGCCCACTGGGACCGGACAGACCCGGGCAAGTACCGTTGTGTCGGGTGCGGCGAGGTCCTGTTCGAAGCCGCGACCAAGTTCGATGCGGGGTGCGGTTGGCCGAGCTACTGGCAACCGGTGAACAGCGAGGTCATCGAGCGCATCACCGACGACAGCCTGGGCATGGTCCGGGTCGAAGTGCGCTGCAATCGCTGCGGCTCACACCTGGGGCATGTGTTCGACGACGGCCCGCAGCCCACCGGCGAGCGCTATTGCATCAACTCCGCCGCGATCGACTTTGAGCCCGAGTCCTGAGCCGGGCCCCGGCCGCGGCACAATGGCGCCGGCCATGAAGCTCCTGTTCGACTTCCTCCCCATCGTGCTGTTCTTCGGCTCCTACAAGGTTGCCGGTTCGCACCCCGCGTGGGCGGGCGAATTCGCCACCTCGAACTTCGGCTTCCTGGTCTCGGGCGGGCTGGTCCGGGCGCAGGAGGCGCCAATGCTGCTGGCGACCGTGGTCGTGATCCTGGCGACCCTTGTCCAGGTGCTGATCCTGAAGGCCAGACGCAGGCGCGTCGACACCATGCTCTGGGTCAGCCTCGCACTGGTCGTGGTCCTGGGCGGCCTGACCCTGTGGTTCCACGACGAGACCTTCATCAAGTGGAAGCCCAGCGTCCTGTATTGGTGCATGGGGCTGGCGCTGTGGCTGGGCCCGCTCGTTTTCGGCAAGAATCTCCTGCGCGCCCTGATGGGCGAGCAGCTTGATTTGCCCGACCGGGTCTGGCACCGCCTCAACTTCGCCTGGATCGCGTTCTTCGCCAGCATGGGGCTGGTCAACCTGTGGGTCGCCACGCACTTCTCGACCGACACCTGGGTCGACTTCAAGCTCTTCGGGGTGTTGGGGCTGATGTTCGTGTTCATGGTCGCCCAAGGCCTCGTCCTGAGCCGCTACATCAGGGGCGACACCAGCTCCGCCTCGCAAGGAAAACCATGACCCAGTGGGCCGATGCCACGCAGATCGAGGCCGCGTTGCGCGCCTCGCTGCAACCGACTGCACTCGAAGTCCAGGACGACAGCCACCTGCACGCCGGCCATGCCGGCGCGCGCGAGGGCCGCCATTACACGGTCCTGGTCACGAGCGCCGCGTTCGCCGGAAAGCCCCGCGTGGCGCGCCATCGCCTTGTGTATGATGCCCTCGGACCTCTGATGAACCAGGGGATACATGCGTTGGCCATCGTGGCCCGCGCCCCGGGTGACGACGAAACACGTTGAGCCGATCACCCCAACCTTCGTTATCCAGCCGGTCGTCTTCGCAACGCCGGTACTGCCTCGAAAGACCCCTCCAATGAAGAAACCGTCCCTCGCGCTGAGCGCAGCGGCCCTGCTGTGCGCCAGTGCCCTTGCACTGCCCCTGGCCGCCCAGGCCCAGAACCTCGCCATCGTCAATGGCAAGGCCGTGCCCAAGGCGCGTGTCGAAGCCCTGATGCAACAGGCCAAGCGGGCCGGCCAGCCGGTCGGCCCCGAGCTCGAAGTGCAGGCCCGTGACCAGGTCGTGCTGCGCGAGATCTTTGTACAGGAAGCCGAGAAGCGCGGCCTGGCCACTTCGCCCGACTACCGCGCGCAGATGGAACTGGCGCGCCAGAGCATCCTGATCCGCTCGCTGTTCGACGACTTCAAGGCCAAGAACCCGATCCCCGACGCCGATGCCAAGGTCGAGTACGACAAGTTCAAGGCCCAGGCCACCGGCACCGAGTACCGGGCGCGCCACATCTTGGTCGAGAAGGAAGACGAGGCCAAGGACCTGATTGCCAAGATCAAGGGCGGCGCCAGCTTCGAGGACATGGCCAAGAAGCATTCGAAGGACCCGGGATCGGGCGCCAACGGTGGCGATCTGGACTTCGCAAAGCCGGATGCCTATGTGCCTGAATTCGGCAAGGCGATGAGCGAGCTCAGCAAGGGCCAGATGACGGACACGCCGGTCAAGTCGCAGTTCGGTTTCCACATCATCAAGCTCGAGGACACGCGCGAAGCCGCGTTTCCCGCCTTCGACGACGTCAAGGCCCAGATCCTGCAGCGCATCGAGCAGGTTCGGCTGCAGGAGTTCCAGGAGTCGCTGCGCACGAAGGCGAAGACCGACTACAAGTTCTCGCAGTAGGCGCGGACGCCGGCTGCAGCGACCTGCAGCCGATCCCCGTCACGCCAGCAGGCGGCCGGCCTCCAGATGCAACTGGCGGTCGCAGCGGGTCGCGATGTTGCTGTCGTGGGTGACCAGCACGAGCGTGGTGCCCACTTCCCGGTTGAGTTCGAACATGAGCGCCATCACGGTCTCGCCGGTGGCGAAGTCGAGGCTGCCGGTCGGCTCGTCGGCGAGCAGGACTGCGGGCCGCACAACGAATGCGCGCGCCAGCGCAACCCGTTGCTGCTCGCCCCCCGACAGGACCTTGGGATAGTGGCCCAGGCGGTCGCCGAGGCCCACCCGGCGCAACATCTCGGTCGCCGCGGCACGCGCGTCGCTGCGTCCCTGCAACTCGAGCGGCAACATGACGTTTTCCAATGAGGTCAGGGTGCCGAGCAACTGGAAGCTCTGGAACACGAAACCGATCTTGAGCGCCCGCTGCTCTGCGCGCGCGTCCTCGTCGAGGCTGAACAGGTCGACCCCATCCAGATGGACCGAGCCACTGCTCGGCACGTCGAGCCCGGCCATGATCGTCAGCAGCGTGCTCTTGCCCGATCCGGACGCACCCACGATGGCTGCTGATTCCCTGCGCTGCAGTGAGAAACCGATGTCATGGAGAATGGTCAAGGTCCCGGTCGAGTCACTCACCTGTTTGGTGACGTCCTTGACGACGACGATGTGAGGTTGCATGTCTTTTGGTTGTTCTTCGCGCACGTTCTTGAAGGCCCTGGCAGTTTTGGTGCTCGCGCACTGTAGCGTCTCGGTGCCGGCACTGTCGGCACCCGCCGTAACCACCGCCGGTGGCGAGGGGTCAAGGCCGAAGATCCTGGTCGTTGGCGACAGCCTGTCGGCCGAGTACGGCATCGCCCGCGGCGCGGGCTGGGTGGCGCTGCTCGACACGCGCCTGGCCGCCAAGGGCGTTCAGGCCGAGGTCGTCAACGCCAGCATCAGCGGTGACACGACCTCCGGTGGCCGGGCCCGCCTGCCGGCCCTGCTGGCCACGCACAGGCCGGCGGTGGTCGTCATCGAGCTCGGTGGCAACGACGCGTTGCGCGGACTGCCACTCGCCTCCTCGCAGGCGAACCTGGTCGCCATGACGCGTGCCGCCAAGGATGCCGGCGCCAAGGTCCTGATTGCCGGCATGCAGGTCCCGCCCAACTATGGTCGCCGCTATGCGGAGGAGTTCGCTGCCATGTTCGGGTCTATCGCCGCCGAACAGGGCACGGCACTGGTGCCCTTCTTGCTGCGCGGCGTCGCCGACGTGCCCGACAGCGTGCGCTGGTTCCAGCCCGACCGGATCCACCCGCGGGCGGAAGCGCACCCTCGAATCCTGGACAACGTCTGGCCGGTGTTGATGCCGATGCTGTCCGGCAAGCTCCGCACCCCTTGAGTTGCCACGAATGCCCCCGGCTTTGACGGGGGATATCTACTGGGTCTGATCGCGCCGGCGCGGCTCCCGGCGCGACTCGGGATCGCGTTTCTCCGGTCGCTCGCGGGTCTCCTGTTCCTTTTCCTTGGGCATCGTCGCCGGTTTTTCGGCGCGCGCGGCCGGCTCCTGGGCAGGTGACGGCCGCGGCCCTTGAACTGCCACGGGCTCGTCACGCGGGGCGCGACCAGGACGGGCCGCCGGCCCGATGACAGGCATCTCACCGACGACGGGCTCGCGGCCGCGCCGCACATCCGGCTGCGGCGCCGTGACAGCGGTCGGCGGGCTCTGGCTGCCATGCATGACCGGTCCAGTCGGAACCTGCTCCGAATCTCTCGATCGCCCTGGTCTGGCAGGACGGTCCGGTCGATCGACACGGTCACCACGGTCATGGCGGTCAATGCGGTCGATGCGGTCGATGCGTCCGCCTCGGTCATTGCGGTCGTTGCGGTCGTTGCGGTCGTTCGGTCGTTGCGGTCGATGCGGTCGTTGCGGTCGATCCGATCCCTCCGGTCGTTGGGTCGCCCGTGCTCGACACGAACGTCATGGCCTCGCCTGCCACGGTAGGAGGGCACGTATACCGCGCGCGGTGGCAGCGGTGTCCATCCGACCCTCGGGCCAGCGCCGATGCGGATCGAGACTCCCACGCCGGGCCCACCGGCCCATGCCACCAGGGCTGGCGCGTAGACCGGGCGACGCACGTAGGTGCCGGGCCACCAGGCCCAGTGACCGCGCCACGAGACCCAGCGGCCATAGTGGAACGGCGCAAAACCCCAGGGTGCCGCATCGATCCAGGTCCAGCCCCAGGGCTGAACCCAGGCCCAGCGCCCATCGCGGTAGGGCGCCCAGCCCACCGCCACCGACATGGGAATCCAGATCGCCCCGTACTCGGGGTGCTGGTCCCAGCGGCCATAGCGGTCCAGGTCCTCGGCGCCGGTCATCTCGGGCGACACGTAGCGTTGCGCAGCCGTGCGCTGAGCCTGCCGGTCGGCGCTCAGCGCCCATGCGCCGAGTGAATCGTCAGGGAGCGTGGATTCGCGCGTACGCGCAGTTTGCGCGGCATGGTCGAACCAGAATTCGATTCGTTGACCGCTGCCGATCTGGCGCACGTTGTGCTCGCCCTGGAACAGGAGTTCGCCGCTCCAGACCCCGGCGTGGCTGGTGTCATCCTGCCGATCGATCCGGTAGTGCCCGCTCTGGGTCGGTTGCACGCGACCTTCCTCGGTGATCACCTCGATCTCTTCGGCCAGTTCGCGCGAATGCACACGCAGCGCCAGACCACCGCGGTGCAGCTGCACTGTCAGACGATCATCGTCGAGGCGGACGAACTCCACCTCGCTGTTGGCCCCGATCCTGAGCACGGTCGAGCCGATCCGGACTTCGGCACGCGCGTCGCGCTCGGTGGCGAACCGATCGCCGCCGGTCACCGGCAGATTGCGTTCGGCCGCATGCCAGGCACCGTCCTGTTCGTCGTAGGCCCAGACCGTGCCATGCAGATCGGCCAGACGACCCACTCGGCCAGGGGGGTCTGGCTCGGTCACATCCTGGGCCATCGCGATGACTGGCGCCAACAGGGCCAGGACCAGGATGCGCCGCACCATCCGGCCCAGCCCTGCCACCCAGTGAATCTGCTTGTCCATCGACGCTACTCCGCTCCGGGCCTCCGTCTGGCCCCACTCAAGGCTCAACGCACGAGCCTGGGCAACGGCCGACAGGCGGCTTGCGCCAGTGCGACGGTTCACTCGTCCTGGGTCGGATCGAGGTCCGGGAACAACACGCTGGTGAATCCCAGTTGGGTCAGATCGGTCATGCGGGTCGGGTAGAGCCGCCCGATCAGATGGTCGCACTCATGCTGCACGACGCGCGCATGGAATCCGTCGGCCTCGCGCTCGATCGCCTGCCCGGCCGGATCGAAGCCCGCATAGCGGATGCGTGCCCAGCGCGGAACGCGACCGCGCAGCCCCGGGACCGAAAGGCAGCCCTCCCAGCCTTCTTCGACCTCGTCTGCGAGCGCGCTGATGACCGGGTTCAGGAGCACCGTGCGCGGGACCGGCGGCGCGTCGGGATAACGATCGTTGTGCGCGAAACCGAAGATCACGAGTTGCAGGTCGACCCCGATCTGGGGTGCGGCCAGGCCCGCGCCATTGGCCGCCTCCATGGTGTCGAACATGTCTGCCACGAGCGCATGCAGCTCGGGCGTGTCGAAGGAGGTCACGGGCGGGGCCACGCGCAGCAAGCGCGGGTCCCCCATCTTCAGGATCGGTCGTACGGCCATGGTCGTATTGTCGAGGTCGAACGTTCGTCCCGCGCTTCCTGCGTCAGCGAAAGCCGACGTTGACGCGTGGATTGCCCGGCAGGCCCAGGTACTCGACCTCGACCGCCAGTCCCGGTTTCGGTGGCATCGGCGCCGAGAACGAACCCAGGCTGAGCAGGTCGCCCGGCTTGAGCATGATGCCCTCCCTGGCCAGGTCCTGGACCAGCCAGAGCACGGCGTTGAGCGGGTGCCCGAGGATCGCTGCGCCGGGAGCGCGGGCCAGTTCGGCGCCGTCGCCGCGCAGCACCACCTGCATGTCGCGCAGCGAGTCGGAGAACGCCGCATCGCGCTGCACGGCGATCGGCGTGCCAGTGACGCCCAGCCGGGCGCCGACGTTGATCGCGTTGATGGCCGCGCCGTTGAGCTTGGGCGGGGCCGCCACCACCATGTCGGCCAGCTCGATGAAGGGGATCACCTGGTCGATCGCCGCCAGCGCGTCCTGCACCGTCTTGGCCTGGTTGATCGCGGCGTCGCTGACACGCACCAGCAGATCGGCCTCGAACGCGGGCCGCGCGCCAAAGCCGGCCTCCACGGTCGAGCCGGCCGGCAGCAGCATCGGCGCATAGAGCGTCCCGCGCACCGGCGAGTCGTGGTTGAAGCGCTTTTGCACCGCCGCGCTCGTGAGGCCGGCCTTGTAGCCGACCGGCGCACCCATCCTCGCCTGCAGCAAGGCGTTGAACTTCTTGCGCGTGCATTCGCCGTCGGCCGCCGACAGCCCTTCCGGATTGACCGCCGGCTTGCGCGCCTCGTAGGCCGCGGCGAGTTCGTTCGTCTCGGCATCGGTCAGGCAGGCTGCACCTGCCCAGCCAGCCGTTCCCAGGGCCATCGCCAGGGTGGCGATCAGTCGAATGTCGGATCTCATGGGTTCTCCACGGTGAGCGCCGGCCGGCGCGGATCCCGGATTATCACGAGGCCGTGGCGGCGCCACATCAGGGCAACGCCGCAAGCTTGCGCTGCATCACTTCACGAGGCGATTCAGGCTCTCGGCGTCGAACTGCTCGGTGGTGTGCGCGTCGGTCGGCACGCAGTCGTCGGTCGGCAACTCGAGTGCGCGATGCGAGAGTTTCTCGATCGCATGCCACAGCAGTGCGATCTGGTGCTCATGGCCCGACGCGTTGTCGATCAGGCCCTTCATGGCCTGGGCCACCGGGTCGTCGCCCTGCGTCACGCCATAGGCCGAGAAGCCCATCCGGGCCGCCGCGGCCTCACGCTGCGCCTCTGTTTCGGCCAGCAGGATGCGCGCTGGGTTGCCGACTGCCGTGGCGCCCGCCGGCACCGGCTTGACCACCACCGCGCCGGACCCGATGCGGGCGTCGTCGCCCACCTCGAAGCCGCCCAGCACCTGGGAGTTGGCGCCGACAATGACCCCGCGCCCGAGCGTCGGATGACGCTTGGCGCCCTTGGTCAGGGAGGTGCCACCCAGTGTGACCCCCTGGTAAATCGTGCAACCGTCGCCGATCTCGGCCGTCTCGCCGATGACCACGCCCATGCCGTGATCGATGAAGACGCGCCGCCCGATGGTCGCGCCGGGATGGATCTCGATGCCGGTGAAGAAGCGCCCCAGGTGCGAGATGAACCGGCCGAGCCAGACCCAGCCGAAGCCCCAGAACCGGTGCGCCCAGCGGTGCATCACCAGGGCATGCAAGCCCGGATAGCAGGTCAGCACCTCCCACGACGATCGCGCCGCGGGGTCGCGTTCGCGGATGCAGGCGATGTCTTCTCGGAGGCGTTCGAACATGGTGCGGCCAGTGTACCGAGGCTCAACGCTTCTTGCCCTGAGCCGCCGCATGGCCCTCGACCGCACGTGCGATGCCGCGCAGGATGTGCACTTCGTCGTCGCGCAGTTGGGCCCGGTTGAGGAGTTGCTGAAGACGCGGCATCAGCTTCTTCGGCGCCGCCGGGTCGAGAAAGCCGATCTCGACCAGCACGCGTTGCCAATGTTCGAGTGCGCCATGGACCGATGCCATGTCGGCCGCGGCTGGCTGAGGCGAGGCTGACTCGACCGCAAAACTCCCGAGTGCCTGGCGCCATTCGTAGGCCACGATCTGCACCGCCTGGGCCAGGTTCAGCGAGCCATAACCGGGTGCGGTCGGGATGCTCAGACAGGTATGGCAGCGATACACGTCCTCGTTGGACAGGCCGAAACGCTCGGATCCGAAGACGAAGGCCACCCGCGGCGAACGGCCGACCAGGTCGGCGAAGTGCGCACGCGGCGCCACCGTCACCGGCCCGAAGTCGCGCGGCGTCATCGCCGTGGCGCAGGCATGCGTGATGCCGTCGAGCGCCTCGGGCAGCGTCGCCACGAGGCGCGCGCTGGTCAGCACATCGGTCGCGGAGCTGGCCATCGCGAGCGCCTCGGCGCGCTCCAGGACGTCCGGGTGACGCGGTTCGACCAGCACCAGATCGTCGAATCCCATCACCTTGAGCGCACGCGCGGCCGCGCCCACATTGCCGGCATGGCTGGTGCGGACCAGGACGAAACGGGGTCCGCCGGGCGTTGTCGTGGGGATCGAAGAAGCCATGGGCAGCTAAAATGCGGATCGGTCAGCGGCCATTGTCGCGGCCCCGCTCTTTGTCCCCGTCAGGTCGCCCCCTATTCTCCCGCAGGACTCCCATGTCGCAAGCGCTTCATCCCATGCTCAACATCGCCATCAAGGCGGCCCGCGCTGCCGGGGCGATCATCAACCGGGCCGCGCTGGACATCGAGCTGCTGAAGGTCTCGAGCAAGGGCCCCAACGACTTCGTCTCCGAAGTCGACCGCGCGGCCGAACAGGCCATCATCGACATCCTGCTCGAGGCCTACCCGGGCCACGGCATCCTGGCCGAGGAGTCGGGCCGCGAGCATGGCGCCAAGCACAGCGAGTTCCTGTGGATCATCGATCCGCTCGACGGCACCACCAACTTCCTGCACGGCTTCCCGGTCTACGCGGTCTCGATCGCCCTCGCCCACCGCAACGTGGTGCACCAGGCCGTGGTCTACGACCCGACCCGCAACGACCTGTTCTTCGCCTCGCGCGGGCGCGGCGCCTACCTCAACGACCGCCGCCTGCGCGTATCCAAGCGGATCCGGCTGGCCGACTCCCTGATCGGCACCGGCTTCCCCTTCCGCAAGGGCGACAACTTCCAGCGCTACGTCAAGATGTTCGACGAGGTCATGCAGAGTTGTGCCGGTCTGCGCCGTCCCGGCGCGGCCGCACTGGACCTGTGCTACGTGGCGGCGGGTTACTACGACGGCTTCTTCGAGACCGGCCTCTCGCCCTGGGACGCCGCGGCGGGATCGTTGATGATCACCGAGGCCGGCGGACTGGTCGGCAACTTCACCGGCGAGGCGGACTTCCTGTACCAGCGTGAGCTGGTCGCCGGAAACCCGAAGGTCTACGGCCAGCTGGTGCAGATCCTGACGCCCTACACCCGCGTCATCAAGGAGCCCGACGCGCAGGCCCAGCCGACCGAACCGGACCCGACGGCCGCCTTCGTCGAGTCAACGCTGGCGCCCGAACCGGCGCCCGTTCGCCAGCCCTTGCGAATCCGCAAACCGGCCGGCGACGATATCCCTCGCTAAGCCCCGCCTGGCATGGCGCTGGCCGGCTCGGGCGGCCGACGGTGAAACCAGGGCCGCGCCTGTTCGAGCTGTCCGGCCAGCCTGAACAGCAAGGGCTCGCCCCCGAGCGGGGCGACCAGCTGGACCCCGATCGGCACGCCTTGCGCGTTCCAGTGCAGCGGGACCGACATCGCGGGCTGCCCGGTCGCGTTGAACAGCGGCGTGAACGGGATGAAGCCGAAGGTCTGGTCGGCGATCGGCCCGATGGCGCCGATCCGGTCGAGCAGCCAGCCGGCACCCAGCGCATTGACCAGCCCCATCAGCCGCTCTTCGGCGCGGCTCGGCTGCAGCGCCCCGATGGCCACTGGGGGGCTGCCCAGCGTCGGTGTCAGCAGGATGTCGCGTCCGGCCATGCTGGCGGCCAGCCGGCGCGCTGCCAGCTGGAGGCGAAAACCGGCACCTGCATAGGCCGCCGCGCTCGTGGCACGGCCGAGCAAGCCCAGGCTGAAGGTCGCCGGCTCGTAGTCCGCAGCGCGCGGCCTGCGCTGGCCGGCCATCTTCGAGATGAGTTCGATCTGGGCCCAGGTCTCGGCCGCAATGAGGGTCAGGAAGTCGACCGCGTTCGCCTCGGCGTCGACGTCCAATGACACCTCATCGACCTCGTGGTCGAGCGAGGCCAGCAGCCGGGCCGCGTCGTCGAGCGCGGCCAGGCAGTCGGCATGCACCGGTCCCTTGCCGGTCAACGGCCGGGCGCTGAACCCGATGCGCAGGCGCCCTGGCGCACGCCCGACTTCGTCGAGCAAGGGACGCTCGAACGACGGTGCGGCATAGGGCGCGCCCGGGTCGGCTCCGAAGGTGGCGTCGAGCATGGCTGCGCTGTCGCGTACCGAGCGGCTGATGACGTGTTCGATCGCGAGCCCGCGCCAGAGCTCGCCGAGATCGGGCCCGGTGGGTGTCATGCCGCGGCTCGGCTTGAGCCCGAACAGGCCGCAGCAGGAGGCCGGAATGCGGATCGAGCCGCCGCCGTCGCCGCCGCTGGCCAGCGGCACCATGCCCGCGGCCACCGCCGCTGCCGATCCGCCGCTCGAGCCGCCCGGCGTGAGCCCGGGCGCCCAGGGGTTGAGCGTCGGCCCGAGGGTTCGTGGTTCGGTGTAGGGCGTGAGCCCGAACTCGGGCGTGTTCGTGCGCCCGACGATCAGCACCCCCGCGGCGCGCCAGCGGCGCACCAGTTCGCTGTCGCGCGCCATCGGCATCCGCTCCAGCAGGCGGTTGCCGCAGCCGGTGATCTCGCCGGCCAGCGTGGCGAGCAGGTCCTTGACCAGGAACGGCACGCCGGCAAAGGGCGCCTGCGGATCGACACCCGAGGCCTCGGTGCGTGCGGCGTCGTAGCGCTTGCGCACGACGGCGTTCAGGCCCGGATTCACCGCCTCGATGCGCGCAATGGCGGTCTCGAGCAACTCGCCGGCGCTGAACTCGCCCCGGCGCACGCCTTCGGCCAGGGCCAGGCCGTCGAGGCGCACGTAGTCGGTGAAGGCGATCATCGAGGCGTCACTCCTGTGCATCGGACCCGCGCATTGTGCGGGGGCCGCCCTTGGCCGGGTCAGACGTTCATCACCGCAACCGCACGCGTGTTGAGGTAAGCCTCGACCGCCTCCGGGCCACCCTCGGACCCGTAGCCCGAGTCCTTGATGCCGCCGAAGGGCATTTCGGCCGACGGCATGGCCGGCATGTTGATCCACAGCATGCCGACTTCGACCCGGCGTGCGAGCAGATCGGCGTTCTTGAGCGAGCGCGTGAAGGCGTATCCCGCGAGCCCGTAGGGCAGCCGGTTGGCCTCTGCGATCGCCTCGTCGAGCGTGTTGAAGCTGCTGATCGCGGCCAGCGGCCCGAACGGTTCGTCGTTCAGGACCTTGGCACCCTGGGGCACATCGGCCAGGATCGTCGGCTGCCAGAAATTGCCGCTGCTGCCGATGCGTTCACCGCCCGCAAGCACGGTGGCCCCGCGCTCGACCGCGTCGCGCGTGAATTCGGCCATTGCGGCTAGCCGGCGGTCGTTGGCCAGCGGACCCATCTGGGTGCCCTCGGCCAGTCCGTCGCCGACCTTCAGGCTGGTGGCCTGGCGGGTCAGCGCAGTCGCGAATTCGGCCCGGATGCTTTCGTGCACCAGGAAGCGGGTCGGCGAGATGCAGACCTGCCCCGCGTTGCGGAACTTCGCCGCCCCGGCGGCCTTGACGGCCAGCGCCACGTCGGCGTCTTCGGCCACGATGACCGGGGCGTGCCCGCCGAGCTCCATCGTGACACGCTTCATGTGCTGGCCGGCCAGCGCGGCCAGTTGTTTGCCCACCGGGGTCGACCCGGTGAACGTGATCTTGCGGATCACCGGGTGTGCGATCAGGTAGCTCGAGATCTCGGCCGGTGTGCCGTAGACCAGCCCGAGCACGCCAGCGGGCAAACCGGCGTCGGCGAAGGCCCTGATCAGGGCGGCCGGCGCGGCAGGCGTCTCTTCGGCTGCCTTGACCAGCATCGAACAGCCCGCCGCCAGGGCCGCCCCGACCTTGCGCACGACCTGGTTGATCGGGAAGTTCCACGGCGTGAAGGCCGCCACCGGCCCGACCGGGTCCTTCAGCACCATCTGGCGCATGGCCAGGTTGCCGCGCGACGGCACGATGCGGCCGTAGACCCGGAAGCCCTCCTCGGCGAACCAGTCGATGATGTCGGCGGCGGCCAGGATCTCGACCTTGGCTTCGCCGAGCGGCTTGCCCTGCTCCAGCGTGAGCACGCGCGAAATGTCGGCCGCGCGTTCGCGCAGCAGGCCGGCCGCGATCCGCATGACCTTGCTGCGCGCGGCCGGGGTCGTGTCACGCCAGGTCTCGAAACCCGTCTGTGCCGCCGTCAGCGCCAGGTCGAGGTCGGCCCGGCCGGCATGCGCCACACGACCGATCTCGAGGCCGGTCGACGGGTTGAACACGGCCAGGGTGCGGCCATCGGCGGCGTCCTGCCAGACACCGTTGATGAAGAGCTGCGTGTGGGGATAGGTCATGGGTTCTCTCTCTCGATATGGATAACGTCGTCGACCGGCATTGTCGGCCGAGTCCGGATGCTTTGCCCCGGGCCGCGGATTCAGCCTTGCGCCGCCTGCCCTCACAATGACCTGCCCCCAACGCGATCAAGCCCTGGAGTCCCCATGAAGTTGCTGCGCTACGGCCCCCCGGGCCAGGAACGCCCCGCCTTGATCGACGCCGCCGGCCGATTGCGCGATCTGTCGGCCGAGGTCGACGATCTCGCCGGCGAGGTGCTGGCGCCGGACTCGCTCGCACGCCTGGCGCGGCTCGACCCGGCCCGGTTGCCGCTCGTCGAAGGCACGCCGCGCATCGGCCCCTGCGTCGGCCGGGTCGGCAAGATGGTCTGCGTCGGTCTGAACTACGCCGATCACGCGGCCGAGGCGGGCCTCGCCGCGCCGAGCGAGCCGGTGCTGTTCTTCAAGGCCACGAGCGCCATCGTCGGCCCGAACGACGACGTGGAGATCCCACCCGGCGCGATGAAGGTCGACTGGGAAGTCGAGCTGGGCGTCGTCATCGGCAGCGCCGCGCGCTACGTGTCCGAGGCCGATGCCATGCAGCATGTGGCCGGCTACTGCATCGTCAACGACGTCTCCGAGCGCAGCTACCAGCTCGAACGCGGCGGCCAGTGGGACAAGGGCAAGGGTTGCGACACCTTCGGCCCGCTCGGGCCCTGGCTCGTCACGCGCGACGAGCTGCCCGACCCTCAAGCCCTGGGCCTGTGGCTCGAGGTCGACGGCAAGCGATTCCAGAACGGCAACACACGCACGATGATCTTCAAGGTGCCGATGCTGGTGTCGTACATCAGCCAGTTCATGAGCCTGCAGCCGGGCGACGTGATCTCGACCGGCACGCCGGCCGGGGTCGGCATGGGCTGCAAGCCCAACCCCGTCTACCTGCGAGCGGGACAGACCATGCGGCTCGGCATCGACGGCCTGGGTCAACAAGACCAGCGCACGGTCGACGCGACCGTCCTGCCGCCAGTGCGCTAGCAGGCGAAGGCCGCCTGCCTTGATCTTGGGCAATTCAATGACAGGCCTCGCTTGCCACACTGAGCAGGAGGACCTCGAAATCGCGCAGGCATGACCGGGGCTTCGATTCGTCGCACCGTCGCCAGGCCCAAGAGGACCCACATGTCAAGCCCATCGAGACTTTCCACGCTGACCATTCCGCAGTTCATGGTCGCACTCGCATCGACCGCCCTGCTGGCCGGATGCGCGATCGAAGTGCAGAACACCCAGCCCGCACAGCAGTTCGCCCAGGCCTCCAAGCCACCCGGTTCGGTCTACACCGGTTGGCGCGTCTACCAGGACAAGTGCGCGCGTTGCCATGGTCCGGATGCGACCGGAGTGGTGGGCGCCCCCGACCTGCGGCTGCGGGTGCGCGACATGGGCTCGCGCCAGTTCGTCAGCCTCGTGCTGCTGCGTTACGACTGGAGCCCTGCCGTGCCCAAGGCCGGTGGCGAGCCTGCCGCACGCGAGGCCCTGATCGAACAGGCGATGCAGCGCAAGGAAGCATCGCTCACGATGCCCGCCTGGCAGGGTGAACCCCGGGTCACCGCGCACATCATGGACCTCTTCGCCTACCTGTCGGCGCGCGCACAGGGCACACAGGGACCGGGTCGGCCGGCCCCGTAGCGGGCGTCGTTGGGCGACGCCGCGGCAGTCAGCGCGGCACGGGCCTTGAGTGCACTCAATTGCGCTGGCGGGCGCCCCGGATAGCGTCGGCCTTGACGGGCAGGCAATGGGCCGGCCCCAGCAGGGAGTACCGATGACGCCGCCAAGTCCGCTTGTCGACTGGAGTCCGAATGCCTGCGCCTGGGTCGAGACCGATCGGCAGGCGCTCGCCGATCAGTTCGAGCGCTGTCGCAGCGCCCAACGCGACGACTCCGTTCTCGTGGAGTGGCTCGATCGGGCACAGGGCTTTGCCGTCGCACATGCCATGTCGCTCGCGATGGGTGTCGTCCTGACTTCGGTCTGCACCGCCCTCTTCTGGTAGGCCCGTGGCGCAGCCCCGGGCGAGCAAGGCGCGCGATCCCAGCCTGGCCCTGCCGGGCCTGCCCGCCGACACGCTCGCGCTGCTCGACGCGCTGCCGCAACCGGTTCCGGAGCCGGTGCGCTCGGAACTGTTCGGCGCCGAGCGCTTTCGCCAGCATGGCATCAGCCTGGCCCGGGCGCAGCCGGTGGAGCGGCGCCGGCGCTGGCGCCGCCGCATTCGCACACCGCACTTCTTCCCGCGCATCGCCGCCAACCTGCGCAGCGTCGAGCGTGCCCGCGCCTACCTCGAGGTGTCGGACCGCGGCAGCGAGGTGCTGCGCCCGGCGGCCGAGTGGCTGCTCGACAATTTCCACCTGATCGAGGCCCAGGTCCCCGAGATCCGCAACGGGCTGCCGGCAAGCTACTACGCGACCCTGCCCAAGTTGCGCGAGCAGCCTCTGATCGGCCTGCCGCGCGTCTACGGCATTGCGTGGGCCTTCGTCGCCCACACCGACTCGGGTTTCGACGCCGCACTGCTGACCCAGTTGCTGGAGGCCTACCAGGAAGTCGACCAGCTCACGCTGGGCGAGTTGTGGGCCGTCCCGAGCACGCTGCGCGTCGTGCTGCTCGAAAACCTCGCACGCCTGGCCGAGCTGGCGGCCTGTCACCAGGCCGCGCAGGAGGCCGCCGACCTGTGCTTCGACCAGCAGGACAGCGTCGATCTGGCGGCGATCGACGCCCTGCACCTGGCCCTCACCAGGCGCGGCCTGGCGCCGGTGTTCCTGGCCCAGATGATCGTGCGCCTGCGCAGCCACATGGGCGGCGACGCGCCGCCCTGGGCCGCATGGCTGGCCGCCAAGGCACCCGACCCGGGCGCCTTGCTGACCCAGGTGCACGCGATGCACGCGGCCAACAACGTCAGCGTCAGCAATGCGGTGTCGGCGCTGCACGCGATCAACAACCTGAGCTGGAAGCCGCTCATCGACCAGGTCAGCCCGGTCGTTCAGATGTTGCGCCGATCGCCCGCCTTCGCGGCCGACAGTGAACTGACCCAGGACCAGTGCACCCATGCCGTCGAGCGCTTCGCACGGCGCCTGAACTGCAGCGAGTCCGAGGTCGCGCGGCGCGTGATCGAGCTCGCGACCGCGGCCGGGGACCCGGTGGCGATCGAAGGAGGCTCCGCGCATTGGCTGATCGGGGACGGACGGACCGACCTCGTGCGCTCGCTCGGCGGCTCCGAAGCGACCGTCGAGCGACCGGTGCCGCGCTGGCTGAACCGGGCCCGTGGGGCGCTCTACGCCGGCGCGCTGATCGTCGGCACCGTGCTGCTGCTCAGCGCGACCACCGGCGAGCATTCGTGGCGCCACCTGACGAGCCTGGCCGCGCTCGCACTGGCCTCGCTGGCCGCGTTCGAATGCGCGGCGTCGATCGTCAACCGGATCCTCGCCGAACTCGTGCGCGTGCATCGTCTGCCCCGCATCGCGCTCGAAGCAGGATTGGAGGCCGAACACCGGACCCTCGTCGTCGTGCCCTGCCTGCTGAGCTCTCCCGCCGATGCCGGCACGCTCGCACACCGGCTCGAACAGCACTACCTGGCCAACCCGGAGGCGCACACGCGCTACGCGCTGCTGAGCGACTGGCCCGACGCACCCGAGCAAACCATGCCGAGCGACGATTCGCTGCTCGCGGCAGCGCGCGCGGCCGTCGAAGCCCTGAACCAGCGCCATCCGGCGACACCCGGCGACGACCCGCGCTTCGCCCTGCTGCACCGGGCACGCACGTGGAGCGAGGGCGAGAACGTCTGGATGGGCTGGGAGCGCAAGCGCGGCAAGCTCGAACAGCTCGTGGCGGCGCTGGCCGATCCGGCGGCGCGCGCCGCGTCTCCGTTCTTCGACCTCGGTGAACTCAGCCGGCTGCGCGAAGGCGTGCGCTATCTGGTCACGCTCGACAGCGACACCGTGATGCCCCCGGGGGTCCTGCGCACCATGGTGGCGATCGCGGCCCACCCCTTGAACCGCCCGCGCTTCGACCCGAAGACACGCCGTGTCGTGGCCGGCTACGGCATCCTGCAGCCCGGCATCGCCGCGCCGCTGCCGTGCGACGACGAGGTCACGGCGTTCGGCTGGCTGTTCTCGGGGCCCTGGGGCTTCGACGTCTACAACGCCGGCAGTTCCGAGATCTTCCAGGATGTCTTCGGCCAGGGACGCTTCAGCGGCAAGGGCCTGCTCGACGTGCACGCCATCCATGAATCGCTGTGCGGTCGCGTGCCGGAGAACAGCCTGCTCAGCCACGACCTGTACGAAGGCGTCTGGGCCCGCACCGCCCACCTGAGCGACGTGCAGCTGGTCGAGTCGGCACCGATGCACCCCGACGTGGCCGGTTCGCGCCTGCACCGCTGGACACGCGGCGACTGGCAGTTGCTGCCCCTGGTCGGATCCTCGCTGCGCGGCCGGGTCGGTGCGCTCAACCTGTGGAAGATCTTCGACAACCTGCGCCGGTCGCTGCTGGCCCCGGCCAGTCTGCTGCTGCTGTGGCTGTGCATGGCCACCGATGCGCTCGATCCCTGGACGGGCCTGGGTCTCACCGCGGCGGCCTTCGGGCTGGGGCCGGTCGTCGGCGCCTTGGCCGCGCTGCTGCCGGCGCGGCGCGATCTGGCACTGCGCCACTTCGCACGCGAGGGTCTGCGCGATCTGGGCCGCGCGCTCGGCGGCACGCTGTGGCAACTGCTCACGCTGCCGCAGGCGGCGGCGCGCGAAACCGACGCCATCGTGCGTGCGCTGTGGCGCATGCTGATCAGCCGACGACGCCTGCTCGAGTGGACCACCGCGGCCCAGGCGCAGGCCGCGTCCCGGCTCGACCTGGGCGGGTTCTGGCGGCGCCACTTCGGCGTCACGCTGCTGTCGATCGCCTGGGTCGCGACCGGCGCCTGGCTGCCCGACGCACAATGGCCCTGGCTGGTCGGGATCGGTTCGCTGTGGGCCCTGACGCCGCTGTGGTTCTGGGGCGGCAGCCAGCCCATGCGGCCGCGCGATCCGCACCACGGCCTGAATGCCGCCGAGCGGCACGAACTGCGCCAGCTCGCGCAGGACACCTGGCGCCTGTTCGAGACGATCGTGACGCCCGCCGAGCATCACCTGCCGCCGGACAACCTCCAGCTCGACCCCGAGCCGATCGTGGCCCACCGGACCTCGCCAACCAATGTCGGGCTGTACCTGTGCAGCTGTGTGTGTGCCCACCGATTCGGATTCATCGACACGGCGCAGCTGGCCGATCGGCTCGAAGCCACGCTCGCCACGCTGACGACGCTGCCGCGCTGGCATGGTCATTTCGACAACTGGATCGACACCACCAACTTGCGCCCGCTCACACCGCGCTACATCTCGACCGTCGACAGCGGCAACCTGGTCGCCTGTCTGTGGACGGTGGCCCAGGCCTGCCGCGAGACGGCTGCCCTGCCGCCTCGCTCCGAGGACGAGGCCGCGCCACATCACGACCTGAGCGAGCGGCTCAGCACGCTGGCCGAGCGCCTGGTCGCGATCGCCGATCAGACCGACTTCTCGGTCCTCTACGACCGCCGGCGGCGCCTGTTTCACATCGGGTACCGGCAGGACGACGCGCGCATGGACCCGGCCCACTACGACCTGCTCGCGTCGGAGTCGCGGCTGGCGAGTTATGTCTCGATCGCCAAGGGCGACGTGCCGCTCGAACATTGGTCGGCGCTCGGGCGGCCCTTCCTGGGCATCGACGGTGAGCCGGCCCTGCGTTCGTGGTCGGGGTCGATGTTCGAGTACCTGATGCCGTCGCTGCTGATGCGCGAACCCAGGCGCAGCCTGCTGCAGCGCGTATCGGTCGCGGCGGTGCGTGCGCAGCGCAGCTTCGGTGAGCGCCAGGGCGTGCCCTGGGGCGTGTCCGAGAGCGCCTACTTCGAACAGGATCCCTCGCTGGCCTTTCAGTACGGACCGTTCGGTGTGCCACAACTCGCGCTGCGCCGCACGCCACTCGACGATCTCGTGATCGCGCCCTATGCGAGCGTGCTGGCCCTGCTGGTCGACCCGGTGGCAGCGCTGGCCAACCTGCGCGAACTCGAAGCACTCGGGGCGCGCGACCGCTACGGCTTCATCGACGCGCTCGACTTCAGCCCGGCACGGCGTGGCGACGCCCGTCGCCTGCAGCGCGTCGCCACGGTCATGGCCCACCACCAGGGCATGAGCCTGCTCAGCCTGTGCAATGTGCTGTGCGACGACGATCCACGCGGATGGTTCGAGCGGGCGCCGCGTTCGCAGGCCTTCGACACCCTGCTGCACGAGCGTTTGCCGCGCGCCATCGTGTTCCAGTCGCGCGCCATTCCCCGCCGTGCCCACGACGACGACACACGCGCCGCGACGCTCGGCGCGCGCGTGCTCGATCCGGCGACGGCACCCGCCACCGAACTGCCCACCGCCCTGATCGGCAACGGTCGCTACAGCGTGTGCCTGCGCCCCAACGGCGCCGGCCACAGCCGCTGGCGCGGGCGCGCCATCACGCGCACGCGCGAGGATCGGCTGCGCGATGCGCAGGGCCACTGGATGCTGCTGCGGACCGATCGCGACGCGGCCTTTCACTCGCTCACGCTCGCGCCTTGTCCGGCGCCCGACGCGCGCTACCAGACACGGATCCTCGGCAACCAGGTCGACTTCGAGACCACCCACCCGGCCTGGGACTCGACGCTGTCGGTCTGGGTCAGCCCGGACGACGACGTCGAACTGCGCCGCGTCGTGCTGCACAACCTCAGCGACCAGGCCGCCGAATTCGAGCTGATGAGTCTGTTCGAGCCCGTGCTCGCCCCGCAGGAGGCCGACGAGTCGCACCCGGCGTTCTCGAACCTGTTCGTCTCGGCAAGCGCGGTCGACGCCTCGTGCATGCTCTTCGAGCGGCGACCGCGCAGGCAGTCCGAACAAGGCCTGAGAGTGGTGCACTTCCTCGCCGCCAGCGATGCCGAGGTGGCCGACGTTCGAATGCACTGCGACCGCGCACAGGTGTTGCCCAGAGGGGGCGATGTCGGACAGGCAAGGATCGGCCCGGGAGGGCCGGCCAAGGCAGGCGACACACTCGACACCGGGCTCGACCCGGTGGCGTCGTTGACGGTGCGCCTGCGGATCGAAGCGCGAGCGCGCGTTTGCGTGACCCTGGGCACTGCCGCCGCGCCCGATTTCAACACCTTGATGGCGCTCGTCGACCAGTACCGGCAGGAACTCCACCTGACGCGCTCCAGGCTCATGTCGGCCACGCTGGCCCGCATCCGGCAGCGCGAACTGCAGTTGACCGGCCCGATGATCCAGCTCGCGCAGGACTTGACGACGCAGGTCATGATGGCCCCGCTGCAGGCGCGCAAGGCGCCCGAGGTCGCGCTCGACCGGCGCGCGCTGTGGCGTTTCGCGACCTCCGGCGACCGGCCGATCGTGCTCGTGCGAATCGACAACGTGCAGGGGCTGCGCAATGTGCGCGCGCTGCTCACCGTGCACCGGATCTGGCAGTTCGGGGACCTGGTGGTCGACCTGCTGATCGTCAACGGCGAGCCGGCCTCCTACCTGATGCCGCTCCAGCGCCGCCTGATCGAGGCCTTCGGTCTGGTCGGCGCCGATCCCGACCAGGACACCGAGCGCGGGCTGGCGCGCGTGCTGCGCGCGAGCGATCTGTCGCCGAGGGAATGGGCGGCCTTGCGCGCCTGCGCCCGCATCGAACTGGTCGCCGACGGGCGGCCGCTCGAGCGCCTGTTCCAGACCCCGAGGGCCGTCGATCCGGCGCCTTCGCCGACACGTCACCGTCCTGCCGGATCCGACCGCGGCGGCAGCGCGCGCAAGCTGGCCGCAGGAGCTGGCGCCCGGCCAGTTCGGCGCCGGCGGCGCGTCCTTCGACCTGCAGATCGACGAGCGTCACCACACGCCAAGGCCCTGGGCCAATGTGATGGCCAATCCGCAGTTCGGCTGCATCGTCACCGAGTCGGGCGGTGGCCACACCTGGGCCGTGAACAGCCGGCTCAACCAGCTCACGGCCTGGAGCAACGACCCCTTGCTCGACCCCGCGGCCGAGCAGTTTCTGGTCCAGGACAGCGGCAGCGGCGAGACCTTTGGCCTGCTGCCCACGCTCGACCGCAACGGCACGCGCGGCTACCAGGTCTCGCACCGCGCGGGCATGTCCATGTTCACCCAGGAGCGCGCCGGCCTGGCGGTCGAGACCTGCGTCATGGTGCATCCGCACGAGGCCATGAAATGCCTTCGGGTGCGCCTGCACAACCAGGGCGGCGAGGCACGCCAGCTGCGACTGCTCGGCCTGGTCGAGTGGGTGCTCGGCGCCCAGCGGCGCGATCGTTTGACCCTGGCCACCGAATTCGTCGCCGGCACCCAGGCGGTGCTGGCGCGCCAGCTCGAGCACAGCGGCGGCTACGGCGAAGGCACGGCCTTCCTGATGCTGGCCGGGCTGTCGGTCGACGGATGGACCTGCGCCCGTCAGCAGTTCTTCGACCCCGAGGGTCGGCTGTGCTGGCCGGACGCGTTGTCACGCGAGCATGGCTTCGGCCTCGATCCCTGCGGGGCAATCATGTCCAGCACCACGCTCGAGCCCGGTGCCAGGCAGGAGTTCTTCTGGGTCGTCGGTTATGGCCCGGTGCGGGAGGCGAGCCTGGCGCTGGCGCGTCGAATGGCCGTGCCCGGCGCGCTCGGTGCGCTCGCCGAGCAGGTGGCGTCGCACTGGAACGAGCTCCTGTCGGCAGTCCAGGTCGAGACGCCCGACCCGCTCTTCGATGCCCTGGTCAACCGATGGCTGCTCTACCAGACCCTGTCTTGCCGGCTGTGGGCCAAGGCCGGTTACTACCAGGTCGGTGGCGCGACCGGATTTCGCGACCAGCTCCAGGACGCGATGGCATTGGCGACGACAAGGCCGGCGCTGCTGCGCGGCCAGCTGCTGCAGCACGCGTCGCGCCAGTTCGACGAGGGCGACGTGCAGCACTGGTGGCACGAACCGACCGGGGCCGGCGTTCGCACCCATTCGAGCGACGACCTGCTGTGGTTGCCCTACGCTCTCGCGCATTACGTCGTGACGAGCAACGACCAGGCGGTGCTGGACGAACCGGTGACCTTCCTGAAGGGCTCGGCCCTGTCCGCGCAGGCCGAGGATGTCTACGAGGTCCCGACCGAAAGCGGCGCCTGCGAACCCCTCTATGAACATGGCGCGCGCGCGATCGACCATGCGCTGCGCTTCGGCGCCCACGGCCTGCCGCTGATGGGCGGCGGCGACTGGAACGACGGCATGAACCTGGTCGGCCACGAGGGCCGCGGCGAATCGGTCTGGCTCGGCTGGTTTCTGCTCGTCATCCTGCGCGACTGGCTCCCGATCGCACGCCGGCGCCAGGACGACCAGCGCGTGT
This sequence comes from uncultured beta proteobacterium, assembly GCA_963706655.1. GTDB lineage: Bacteria > Pseudomonadota > Gammaproteobacteria > Burkholderiales > Burkholderiaceae_C > Rubrivivax. Next base: position 11,021 of record CAVPNN010000013.1, on the reverse strand, counting down.
CGCGCTGGGACGCTGCGGTGCCCGCACTCGAGCGCGCGCTCGCGGCAGCATGGCTGGGACGGCGCCTGGTACCGGCGGGCCTACTTCGACAACGGGCACCCGCTCGGTTCGCAGCAGAACGAGGAGTGCCGCATCGACCTCATCGCTCAGGCCTGGAGCGTATTCGCCTCGCCGCCGGGGGACGAGCGCGCCACCGAGGCCATGCGCAGCGCCGACACCCTGCTCGTCGACCGCCGCACCCAGCTGATCCGCCTGCTCGAGCCGCCGTTGCAGCACTCGGCCGACAACGCCGGCTACATCCAGGCCTACCCGCCGGGCGTGCGCGAGAACGGCGGCCAGTACACGCATGCCGCGATCTGGGCCCTGATGGCGCAGGCCCGGCTCGGCGACGCCGCACGGGCCTGGGAGTACTTCTGCATGGTCAGCCCGGCGCACCGCGCGCGCACGCCCGAGCAGCAGCGGCGCTACGCGATCGAGCCCTACGTGCTGCCGGGCGACACCTACAGCGCGCCGCCCTACGAGGGACGCGGCGGGTGGAGCTGGTACTCCGGATCGGCCGCCTGGCTCCACCGCGCCGCCATCGAATCGATGTTCGGCCTGACCCTGCACCACGACCGCCTGTGCCTGCACCCGGCGCTGCCGCCGCATTGGCCGCGCGCGGACCTGACCCTTCGACTGCCGGGCAGAATCCTGGCGCTGCGCTTGCGGCGTAGCGGCGACACGACGCCGGCGCCTGCCGCCGGCACCCGAGTCCGGCAGATCCGAGTCGGCGAATGGGTCGAACTCGCCGACCTCGGCGATGACGAAATCCTGCAACTGAACCTGCCGGCCGCGGCACTGGCGGGAGGCGCACGCGCCGCAGTGCCGGCAAGCCCAGCGTGAGCGCGCTCAAGCGCTCCCCAACTCACGCCCTTACAGTCGGGCATCGTCACCACAAGGGATCGAGCATGGCCCCATCAAGTCGCACCCTGATCGCCCTGACTGCCATCGTCCTGGCTTCGGCGTTCGCGCCCGGCGTGCACGCGCAGCCGGCGTCCGGCGCCGTCAGCGTGTCGACATCGGCCGCCGGCAACGTCTACCTGGCGGGTGGCACCGTGCGCCCGGACGGACCGGTCGACGGCGACCTCGTGGCCGTCGGCGGGCGCGTGATCGCCGACCAGCCAGTCCGCGGCGACGCAATGCTCGCCGGTGGCTCGGTCGATGTGCGCGGCGAGATCGGCGACGACCTGCGCACCTTCGGTGGCGACATCAGCATCGAATCGATCGTCAACGGCGAACTGAAGGCCGGCGCCGGCAACCTCACGCTGACCCGTTCGGCCCACATCCGGCACGGCGCGATGATCGGCGGCGGGCTGATCACGCTCGACGGCAAGGTCAGCGGACGCCTCGACGCGACCGCCCAGCGCATCGTGATCAATGGCGAGATCGACGGCGACGCCCGGCTGTTCGCCGACCGCATCGAGCTCGGCCCGAGCGCACGCATCAGCGGCAGCCTGCACCACGCCTCGCGCGAATTCCAGCGCGCCGACGGCGCTGCCGTGGCGGGCCCGGTCACGAGCGAGGAGCCGGCACAGGCTCGTCACGAGCGAGACCGGGACCGGGACGACGACCGGCGCCGGGACTCGCGCTGGCAATACGACGCGCCCTCTTGGGTCGCGCTGGTCATGGGCTTCCTCGGGCTGCTGGCGGCGGGTGCGGTGTTCCTGCTGCTGTTCCCCGGCATCGCCGCCGAGGCGCCGGCGCGCGTCCGCGCGGCGCCCTGGATGGCGCTCGCCTCGGGCTTCGGGGTGCTCGTGGGCTGGCCGGTGCTGGCGCTGCTGCTGCTGTTCACACTGATCGGCATCCCACTCGGCATCGCCGCGCTGGCGCTCTATCCGCTGCTGCTGCTGGTGGGCTATCTTTGCGGGGCCCTGTTCGTCGCCGAGCGCGCGCAGCAAGCCCTGGGTCGGGACAAGGCGTCCGGCCTTGCCGGCAGGCTCGCGGTCCTGGCCGTCGCGTTGTTGCTCCTGATGCTGCTCGCCAGCCTGCCCTTCGTCGGTCCGCTGATCGTCTTCATCACGACCATTGCCGGGATCGGCAGTTGCGTGCTCGTCTGGCACCAGCGCCGTCAGGTGCCAGCCTTGCCGCCAGCCTGAGCGCGCCGGTTCAGGCGCTGCAGCAGCGCCGCCCAGCGCTCGTCGACGCGGGCGGGGTCGAAGGCGGGTTCGGCATCGAAGACCTGCACGGCGTCGCGCTCGTCGTCCTGCAAGGGCTGTCGATGCGAGAGCTGCGCCTCGAGCACTGCGACGTCCGCATCGGACGCGTCGTCGCCGCGCTGCGCACGCTGCTGGACCCGCGCGCGCAAGGTGTCGTCACGGGCCTGGAAGTCGACGATGACGAAGGTCGCACCCGCGGCTTCGGCCATGAGACGCGCACGTTGCCGCTCGGCACGGTCCAGGAACGTGGCGTCGAGGATCACCGCGAAGCCGCAGTCGAGGGCCACTGCGGCCTGGGCGCGCAGGCGCTCGTAGGTCGCCTCATGGGCGCCGCTCGAGTAGAGCCGCTCCTTGACGGGCTGCGGGCTGCGGGCCAGGGCCGGCAGGCCGAACAGCCGCTTGCGCTCGATGTCGGCACGCAGGCGTACCGCCCCGGTCAGCTCGAGCAGGCTCTGCGTGAACAGGGTCTTGCCACTGCCCGAACAGCCATGGGTCAGGATCAGGACCGGCGCCGCCGGGCGCCGCAAGGCCAGCGCCAGCGTCAGGTAGCGCCGCGTGGCGTCGCCCGCGCCGCCGTCTGCGGCATCCCGCATCGCCGCGACCTTGGCCCGCACGAGCGCCCGGTAGACCGCGTAGTAGCGCAGCACGCGCAGTCCCTTGACATCGCCGCTGGCTTCGACACAGGCGTTGACGAAACGGTGCGCCAGGCCGGGCAGCGCATGCGCGTGCAGGTCCATGGCCATGAAGGCGACGTCGCTCATCACGTCGGTCCAGCGCAGCGCTGGATCGAATTCGAGGCCGTCGAACATCGTCGTCTGCTCGTTGAACTGGGCAACGTTGGCCAGGTGCAGGTCGCCATGGCATTCGCGCACGCGGCCCTCGCGCTGGCGTGCGTCGAAACGCCCTTGCAGGCGGCCATAGGCCAGCGTTTCCCAGCGCCGCAGCAGGCTAAGTGAAGCCTGCGCCTCGGGTTCCTGGCACAGATGTGCGAGCACGCTCAGGGTGTCGCGCACCGGGGCGCGCACGCGCTCGGCGCGGCCGAACGGGCCGCCTGCCGGCTCGACTGCGGCGCGCCGATGAAAGTCGCACAGCCGTGTCGCCAGCTCGTCGATGTGCTGCGGGCTGAGGGCGGCGCGCGCGGCCAGCCGGTCCCAGACGTCCTCCTGCGCGAAGGCGCGCATGCGCAGCGCCCAGTCCAGCACCGGGCCGCTGCCGCCGAGCGCCGGATCGGCAGCCGGACCGGTGAGCGGCAGCACGTCGAGGTAGAGCTCGGGCGCCCACCTGAGGTTCAGGCGCAGTTCCTCTTCGCAGTCGTGTCGGCGCTGCTCCAGAGTCGTGAAGTCGACGAACCCCAGGTCGACCGCCTTCCTGATCTTGTAGGCCATCCCCTGCGCGACGAGCACGAAGGAGATGTGGGTCTCGATCCGCGTCGCCCCGCCGTCCGTGGCGCGCAGGGCCTCGAACAGCGACGCCACCATCGCGGCCTGCTGCGCCGCGTCGATCTCGAGCGCAGCCTGCTCAGGCGGCGCCGCAGCCGGCGGCGTGCTCATGCGCCAGCCCCGACGCCGTGCGTGCCCGCCGTGCAATCGAGCACCGCGGCGCCGCTGAACCGGCCGCGTCGCAGGTCGTTCAGGGCCTCGTTGGCGCGCACCAGCGGATAGCGCCGTGTCTGCACGCGCAGCGGGATGTCGGCGGCCAGGCGCATGAAGACCTCGCCGTCCGCACGCGTCAGGTTGGCCACCGACACGATGCGCCGCTCGCCCCACAGCCACGCGTAGGGAAACGAGGGGATGTCGCTCATGTGGATGCCGGCACAGACCACGCTGCCCCCGGGGCGCACCGCGCGCAGCGCGAGCGGGACCAGCGCGCCGACCGGCGCGAACAGCAGCGCGGCGTCGAGCGGTTCGGGCGCCGCCTGATCGGAGCCGCCGGCCCAGACGGCGCCCGAGGCGCGCGCCAGCGCCTGCGCATCCAGGTCGCCGGGTCGTGTGAAGGCGTAGACCTCGCGCCCCTGGTGCGCCGCGACCTGGGCGATCAGGTGCGCCGCGGCGCCGAATCCATACAGTCCGATGCGGCGTGCCGCGTCGCCCGCCATCGCGTAGGCGCGGTAGCCGATCAGCCCGGCGCACAGCAGCGGCGCCGCGTGCTCGTCGTCGTAGCCGGCTGGCAGCCGAAACACGTAGCGCGCGTCGGCCAATGCGAACTCCGCATAACCCCCGTCGATTTGCCAGCCCGTGAAGCGCGCCCGTGCGCAAAGGTTCTCCCGCCCTGCCCGGCACAACTCGCAGCTGCCGCAGGTCCAGCCCAACCAGGGCACGCCGACCCGATCGCCGACGGCCAGGCCGGACACCGAGTCGCCCAGCGCACTGATGCGCCCGACGATCTCGTGCCCTGGCACGACCGGGTGGCCAGGGTGAACCAGATCGCCGTCGACGAGGTGCAGATCGGTGCGGCAGACGCCGCAGGCGGCCACCTGCAGGCGCACCTGACCCGGAGCGGGCTCGGGAAGCGACTCGCGCCAGACCAGCCGAAGGGGTTCGCCCGCGCCGTTCGACTCCATGGCGCGCCAGCGCATGTCAGGTTGCCCGCGCCCGACCCGGCATGTGGTCACGCCGGAACGGGTAGACGGACTGCGCGCCGCGCAGTTCGCCATGCTCCACATCGCCATCTGGCCGCGTGGCGAGCAGCTGGTTCAACGACAGCCAGCCGCGCTCGAACGCCATCGCACAGCCGGCCAGGTAGAGCCGGTAGGCACGCACCGTGGCGGCACTCGTCAGTTCGATCGCGCGCGCCAGTTCACCCTCCAGCCGGTCCGACCAGGCCCACAAGGTGCGCGCGTAGTGCGGTCGCAGGTTCTCGACGTCGACCAGTTCGAGCCCGCCGCGCGCCAGGCTTTCGATCTCGCGCGACACATGGACCAGCTCGCCGCCGGGAAAGATGTGGCGCTCGATGAAGTCCCCCATGCCGGCGCCGAGCTGCCCGTTGTCGATCCCGCCGGCCGTGATGCCGTGGTTGAGTACCAGGCCGCCGGGGTGGACCAGGTCCCTCAGTTTCGAGAAGTAGGCCTGGCGGTGGGCACGCCCGACATGCTCGATCATGCCGATCGACGCCACGCGGTCGAACCCGTCCGAAGCCGGCAGGTCGCGGTAGTCGGCGAGCCGCATCTCGACCCGCCCGCGCAGTCCCTTGGCCTCGATCAGGCAATTGACATGATCGTGCTGGTTGCGCGACAGCGTGATGCCCAGCGCCTGCACGCCGTAGTGCTCGGCCGCCCAGAACAGCAGACCGCCCCATCCAGCGCCGACGTCCAGGAACCGTTGCCCGGGCGCCAGCTGAAGCTTGCGGCAGACCAGGTCGAGCTTGGCCTGCTGTGCCTGGGCCAGATCGATCGTGTCGTCGTGGTAGTAGGCACAGGAATAGACGCGTTGCGGGTCGAGCCACAGCGCATAGAAGTCGTCGCAGACGTCGTAGTGGAAGCGGACCTGCGCGCTGCTTCGATGCCTGCGGTGGAGCCAGTGCGAGCGCCACGCGCCGAGCCAGCGCAGCCAGGCCGACTGCGCGCCGCGCTTGACGGGGTCGCCGGCCAGCGCCGCCGCCACCGCCATCACGTCGGTCAGCTGTCCTTCGATCTCCAGGTCGCCGCGCACATAGGCGTCGGCCAGGGTGCCGATGTGCCCGCTGGCCAGCCAGACCATCGGTCGCCAGTCGGCCAGCCTCAGGCGGACCTGGGCTGCGCGGTGACCGAGGTGGCCGCCGGGCCAGTCCAGCGACAAGGTTCGCGGCAGCCGTTCCAGCCGCGAGTCGATCAGCGCAGTCAGTCCGGGCATGGGCTCACCCTCCGCTCGAAACCATCCTGTTGCGCCGCCAATGTGCCACAGGACCGGTCGACTCCGCCACCCTGGTGGGTCGGAACAGACCGCCTGAACAGGGATATTCAGGGCTGGGACGAACCAGGCCTGCGCCGTCGGCCCCGCTCCGGCTCAGCGCGCGCTCGTTCGCCAGCATTGCGGCGACCGGTCGTTCGCGCCGCACCGGTGGACCTCACGCTGCGTTGGCGTCGAACTGGCGTGATGCAGGCCTGAGCGCGGCTGGCCCCGACGGACCCCGGCGCCAGGAGTCCTCGACCTTGCGCCGCGTGCTGCGCGCAAATTCGACCAGACCGTCCATGTCGACGATCTCGACCTCGCGCTGGTCGACCTCGACCAGGCCCAGACCGACCAGCGTGCCGAGCGAGCGGCTGACCGTCTCGTGCGCAACGCCGATGTAGCTCGCGATGTCGCGCCGGCACATGCGCAGGTGGAAACGCCGCGACGACTGCCCGATCGAGACCATTCGCTGCGACAACTCCAGCAGGAAGCGCGCCAGCCGCACTTCGGCCGCGACCGCGGCCATCATGCTGGCCAGCGAACAGCGGCACGACAGCGCACTGCTCACGGCCCGGTGCACCGCCTCGCCGAACGCCGGCACGGTACGCTCAAGGGCGGGCAGATCGCGCAGCAGCACCGTGTACACGCTCGAGTCCTCCAGCGCCACCGCCGCGGTGGGGTGGCGGTTGTCGCAGATCGCGTCGAAGCCCAGGACCTCGGCGCGCCCGACGAATCCCAGCACCTGTTCGTAGCCGTCCTCCGCGGTGCGGTAGGTCTTGAAGGTCCCGCTGCGCACGAAGTGGATCGCCTCGGCCGCTGCGCCCTCGTGGAACAGAGCGTCACCCGTATGCACCTGGCGCAGCACGACGGGCGGGTTCGCCAGCGGCAGCGGGCCCGACGGCTCCGCCCCCATCAGGTCCAGCAGTTCCCGCAGCCGGCACCGATCGCCGCTGGGTACACCGTCTGGCGCCGTCGCATTGCGTCTGGTGCGGACCGGGTCGTCCAATCGGATCACGTTGGCCATGGTTCTTGTCCTCCTTGTTCTGCGTCGAATGAGGGGCATCGCCTGCCTGAATCCAATGTGCCGCGAGTGGCATCACATGGAAATCGGACCCGAGCCCGATCTGGCGTCGGCGGACTCCTAGTCGCTTAGGACAATTCCGAACGCCGGTTCGGAGAGGTCCGACGCGGCCCGTGCCGGGTCGCTTGCGTTGACTCAATCACACCGGGTCCATGCGCACGAGGATGTGCTTGCAGGGCGTGCCTTTGGTGCGTCTTGCAGTTCAACCGAAGGAGAGCGCGACATGAACGAAATGCAAGTCACCGACCCTTTCCACCTGGCACCCATGGACGACATGTTTCGCGGTGTGATGCGACCCTGGTTGTCGCGCCGGATTCAGATCGGCTGACGCGGCGGATCGAAGCCCGGCCGCGGCAGCGCGATCCCGGGCCCTTGCGGGCCCCACAATCCTCACGTACAAGGAGGCAGGCAGCGATCGCCACCGCGACGACCCCCCGAGGAGATGGTGAATGAGCATCCGGCACGGTTCCCACAGACCCGCTGGCGCCCATGGGCGACCGTGCCGCCCGGACAGCGTCGATCCGGCCCGTCGGGGCCGGTCTTGAGCAAGGGGCTGCCTTCGCCATCCGCGCCCTTCGAGCGCATCCGCATCGGGGCCATCGAGGCCGCACTCGAGGCCGTGGTCACGGTCGACGACCAACAGCGCATCGTCATGATCAACCCGGCCGCACTGCGCATGTTCGGCTGCACAGCCGAGCAGGTGCTCGGGCGCGACCTCGCATGTTTCATCCCGGAGCGGCTGCGCGAGGCCCATGTCCACCATGTCCAGGAATTCGACCGCTCCGACGCCACCGAGTTGCCGCGCCGGTCGCGCCGGGGCATGGTGGGGCTGCGCACGAACGGCGAGGAGTTCCCGCTCGAGGCCAGCGTGTCGCGTGTCGAATCGGACGATGCGCTCGGGCGGCGGCGCTACTACACGGTGTTGCTGCGCGACCTCAGCACCGAACAGGCCCTGCAGGATGCGCTCGACACGGTCAGCAGCCGCATGCGAAGCATCTTCGATCTGGCACCGATCGCGATCTGGATCACCGACCGTGACCGTATCGTCTTTGCCAACCGGGCCTGCGAGGCGCTGTTCGGCGTGAGCAACCACGCCGCGCTGGTCGGCCGCAGCGTCTTCGAGCTGCTCGACCCGTCGTCGCACGAAGCCGTGCGGCGCCAGGTCGAGCTCGCCCTGAGCCCGGGCGCACCGGCCTCGGTCGTGCGTGAACGAATCAACGTGCTGACCGGCACCAAACGCGACGTCGACATTGCGCTGGCCGCCCTGCCCGATCACGGCAGCGCGACCCTGCAGATGGTGATCACCGACGTCACCGAGCAGCGGCGCGAGCAGGCCGCGCTCGAGCAGCGCCGGCGCGAGCTGGGCAGGCTCGCAGCGGGCTTGGTCCACGCGCGCGAAGACGAGCGGCGTCGGATCGCACGCGAGTTGCACGACGAGATGGGGCAGTGGCTGACCGTACTGAAGATGGAGCTGACCGGCCTGGCCAAGGACGACCCGGACGTGCCGCTGGAGCGGCGCGTGGCCAGGCTCGGCGAGATGGTCGACGAGGTCGTGCTCGCAGTTCGCCGGATCGCGGCCGATCTGCGCCCGATGATGCTCGACGACCTCGGTCTGAACGCCGCCGTCGAGTGGCTGGCAGGCGAATCGGCGCGCCGCATGGGCATCGAGATCGGGGTGTCGCTGGGCGACAGCGACCCGGAGGTCGACGAAGCCGCCGCCATCGCCCTCTATCGCATGGCCCAGGAAGCCCTGACCAACATCGCCCGCCATTCGCGGGCGACGCGGGCCCACATTTCGCTGACCCAGGACCAGGGCAAGGTCACGCTGCGGGTCACCGACAACGGCGTCGGGTTCCCGGCGGAGTCACGGGGCCGCGACGACGCGCAGGGGCTGATCGGCATCCGCGAGCGCGCCTACATGATCGGCGGCGAACTGGAGACCGGCAACGTGCCCGAGGGTGGGGCCTACATTCGTGTCAGCGTGCCCGTCAAGGCAGGCTTGGCCCGCGCCTGAGCGATGGCCAACCCGAAACGATCGACCACCCCCGCCGAGCCCAGGCGCCTGCGCGGGAATGCCGAGTTGCTGCACGAATTGCAGGTCCATCAGGCCGAGTTCGAGTCGCAGAACGAAGAGCTGCGCCGGACGCAGGTCGATCTGGCCACGGTACGCGACCGCTTCGTCGATCTCTATGATTTCGCGCCCGTCGCCTACTTCACGGTCGACGGCCAGGGGCGCGTGATCGATGCCAACCTGACCGCGGCTGCCTTGCTCGGTGTCGAACGTGCGGCCCTTTTGCGCGAGCCGTTCGCGCGCCATCTGGTCCCGGCCTTCGCTGACGCCTGGCAGTGCCACCTCGCGCACGCCCTTGCGCAGGAGGACTCGCGGCGCATCGAACTTGAATTGCAGCGCAAGGCCAGCGAGCCGCTGCATGTGCAACTGGACAGCCGGCGCATGGCGCCACCGGACGCGCCGCCGACGCTGCGCATTGCGCTGACCGACATCACGCACCGCGCACTGGCCGCACGCTCGCACCGCATCGCCGACTCGACCGTCCAGGCGCAGGAAGCGCAGCGTTACCGGGTCGCGCACGAATTGCACGAGGAACTGGGGCAGCGCCTGAGCGCCCTCAAGATGGACCTGACGGCCTTGTCCGTACCAGAACCCGATCCGACTGGACGACGCGGGGACATCGACACGATGCTGGAAACCCTGGACCAGGCGGTCGCGACGGTGCGCCGCGTCACGCGCGAGCTCGCCCCGCTGATGCTGCGCGACCTCGGGCTGCACGCCGCGGTCGACTGGCTCGTGCAGGAGACCGAGCGCCGCAGCGGGCGCCACATCGAGCTCTGTCTCGAGGACGATGAAAGCGCACTCGGTGAGCGCACCTCGGTCGGGCTCTACCGAATGGTTCAGGAGATGCTGGAGCCCCTGGTGCACGACGCTGCCGTCGATCCGGCGCGCCTCGAGATGCACCAGCGGCAGGACGAATTCGTGCTTGCCATCGAAGCCAGCGGCAGCGCCTGGCCCGCGCTCGCACGGGCCGGCCTCGGCCGTGGCACGGCCTTGCAGGATCGGGCCCATCTGATGGGCGCACGGATCGACGTGCAGGACGTGCCCGGCGGGCCGGGACGGCTGATCGTGAGCCTGCCCCTGCCACCTTCCTCACAACGCGGCGTGGACCGCAGGCTGGCCCCGAGATGACGCAACTCCGCAGCGCGCGTCGATTGCTGCTCGTCGACGACCACACGATCGTGCGCGAGGGCGTCAAGCGCATCCTCGAGCGCATGGGCGCCGAGTGGGTCATCACCGAGGCCGGCACCGGATTCCAGGCCCTGGAACAACTGCGTCGGCAGGACTTCGATCTGGCGGTCGTCGATCTGTCGATGCCGGGCATGAGCGGGCTCGAACTGGTGCGCCGGATCAAGGTCGACTGGCCGTCGATGGCGGTCATGGTGCTGAGCATGCATGCCGAGGAACAGTACGCACTGCGCGCCTTCAAGGCCGGTGCCAGCGGTTACCTGACCAAGGACAGTGCGGCAGCCGAACTCGTGCTCGCGGTGCGCAAGCTGCTCGACGGCGGCACCTATGTCTCGGCCAGCCTGGCCGAACTGGTGGTCCAGGAATTGAGCGGGTCGGCACCGGCACCGCCGCACGCGGAACTCACCGACCGTGAACTCGAGGTGCTGCAGCGGGTGGTCGCCGGCCAGCGTTTGACCGACATCGCCCACGATCTGCACCTGTCGATCAAGACCGTGAGCACGCACAAGAGCCGGATCCAGGACAAGCTCGGCCTGCCGAACACGGCGGCGCTGATCCGCTACGGGCTCGAGAACGGCCTGGGCAAGGACGATCTCGCGAAGGGCAGCGGCTAGCAGGCC
>CAVPNN010000012.1:0-14223 GCA_963706655.1 uncultured beta proteobacterium | reverse complement strand
GAAGACGAACGTCTGCCTGAGCTTGGCGCAGTCGATCGCCGTACACCACGGACTGGGCTTCATCGAGCGCGCGTCGTATGCGGCGCTGGCGATGAAGGCGCCCTGAGGCCTCCTCCTGCCCGCCTACGGGCATTCGCCCACCGCCCTGCCGTAGCGGTGGCGCGACGGCACTGTTGTCGCACCCGCAAGCGCGGATTCGGCACAACTCGGCCATGCCACGAGCGTGAAGTGGCCCGGAGACGCGCGACCGCCAAGATCCGACAACACAGTGGCTTGGTTCACGCAGCTTTGACATCGGCGATCGCCCCTACGACTGTCTCAAGCGCGCGGCGGCAATCGCCTGTCGTAGCTTCGGGCGCCGGAACCGGTCTGTCGGGACTGTCCGCGAACGGCAGTAGGCGGTCAGGCAGCCTTCCTCGCTTGATGACCGAAACAGACCCAAGTGAGCCCGTGGCGGCCTTCTGGCTGTCAGACGGGTCCATCTTGTAAACGGACAGACGGTGACGCATCGAAGTTGTCGAAGACGCGTTGCGGCGGCCGCTCGATGGCAACGAGCGCGGCGACCCCACTGATTGGCAGCGCGCCTCGCTGTCTCTTCAACCCAGGGCCTTGCGGAAGAACACCCTGGGAAATCCGTTGACGACACGACGGTCATACTCGACATAGCCGATGCGCGCATAGAGCAAACGGTTCTCGACCATCAATTCGTGCGTTGCGAGGCAGATCGTTCTGTGTCCGCGGCGACGGGCCTCGGCCTCTGCGAACTGCAGGAGCAAGCGACCGATGCCTTTGCCCTTGACGGTCGGACGGACCGCCACGTTGTCGACAAAGAAGCCGTCTTCGGTGTCCATCAGCACGATCGACCCGACAACCCGCGATGCTTCGACGGCCACGTGAACCATCGAGTCTTTGACGACACGGGCGTAGTCCTCGAGCATGGGCCCTGGCTGCCTGCCGATGCGCTCGATGTAGTGAACATAGGCCTCACACACGCAGGCTGTGACTGCTGCGGCATCCGAGGACTCGGCTCGACGAAGCGTGATGTTCAGCATGTGCGACTCCCAAGCAAGCCGAGTTGATGTGCCTGCGTCGAATGCCCCCTGGTTGCGACGCGCCGCTGCGCCATTCGGCCGGCGCTCACTCGGGCAGCCCAGCCCTGCGCAGCCCCGCGTAGAAGCGCTCGCGTTGTCTCAGGAAGTCAGGGTTCTGGGATTGCCCCTCGCGCCGGAAGCTCTCCACCGTGTAGCGGGGCTGGAGTCGCTGGAATTCGCCAATCTCCTTTCTCGCCGTGTCCATCTCATTCAGATTGGCCGCCGCCGCCGCGGCCCAGGCGTGCGAAATCGAGAAGTCGGATCGAGCGTCGATCGAACGCCTGGCCCAGAGCAAGGCTTCGCGGTCGCGCCCGGCGTAGAGATGAGCCGCGGCGGTGACCACGAGGAAGCTGTAGAGCCGGCCATCGCGCGGGCTCAGACGCAGCGCCTCATCGCCAGCGCGGATGGCCTCCTCGTGGCGCCCCAGCGTCGCATGCGTGTAGCTGATCTTGTGCCAGGCGGGTGCGTAGTTTCGATTGACCTCGACCTGGCGCGACAACATGGCCAGGGCGCGTTCCGGCTCCCCGCTGACCTGCAGCACGGCACCCATGGCGCCAAGTGCATACAGGTTGTTTGGGTCGATGGCGTAGGCCCGGTCGGCTGCAATGCGCGCCTGGGACAACCAGGCGTCGCGCGTGGCACCGTCGCGCCGACTCAACCAGCGCATGAGCAGGTCTGTCGTGTAGGTCTCCGACAGCAGGCTCCAGGCGAACGCCGAAGTCGCATCCATCGCCACTGCGCGCTGAAGCAGTTGGCGTGAGCTTGCCACCGACTCCAGCGTACGCTGCTCAAGCGCGGACCAGGCCTGCCATGCCAGGTCGCGGGCATCCGGGTTCACTGGCCGCACACGCGAGGCGCGTTGCGCTTCGGCCTCCGCAAGCTGAAGGTGAAGGGTTCTGGCGACGACTCCCGTGACGCTGTTCTGCAGCGCCGCCAGGTCCGCCCGGCTGCCGTCCATCCGATCGGCCCACAGCTCGCGCGCGCTTTCCGCATCGATCAGGCGCAGGTTCAGGCGCACCTGGTCGCCCAAGCGCTGTACGCTGCCTTCGAGCAGGTAGCGCACACCCAACTCGCGTCCGATCCGCCGCGCATCCAGGGGCTGGCCCTTGTAGGCCTGCGCTGAACTGCGGGCGATGACCAGGCTCTGCGGAATTCGTGACAGATCGGTGCTGAGGTCCTCAGTCAGTCCCTCGGCGAAGTAGTCCTGTTCGCGATCACCCCCGACGTTCACCAGCGGCAGCACCACGATAGAGAGCGACGGCGCGCCGATCGCCGCGGGCGCGCCGAAGAACCTGGCGGCCGAATACCCTGCAATCGCCAGTGCCAACAAGCCTGCCATTCCAAGGGCTCCGAGGGGCCAGCGGGGTACCCGTTTCCCGACGGGCTTGGCGATGGTTGTCTTCGGTGGATGCGAGGGTGGCGCCGGGTCAACCGGCGCAACCAATTCGGCAGGCATCGGCGTCTCCGACACCACCGGAGAGACCAGGACATAACCGCGCCGTGGAACCGTCTTGATGATCGTCTGCTCGGCGTCACCCAGCGCCTGACGGATGTCGCTGATGCAGCGGGTCAGTGACTCGTCGGTCACCACCACACCCAACCAGACCTGCTCCATCAGTTCATTCTTGGTCACCACCTGGCCTGCGCGGCGCAGCAGGCAGGTCAGCAGATCCAGACACTTGGGGCGCAAGTCGACCCTGGCAGCGCCTCGGCGCAACTCGCGACGTCCTGCGTCGAGGGTGAAACCTTCGAAGCGGAACACATGATCCAGCGGTGCTTCTGGCTTTCCCATCACTTGGTTCGACCTCGAAGGGCCTTCTTTCAGGGATTCTCACGCTTCTTCAGAACTGCAGGACATCTCGTTCACGACAAACCCTGGCTGCCGTCGCCAAATCAATCGACGGCCCGCTGCTCTCTGCGGGCCACCCAAGGGGGTGCAGCATGTGGCGAGCCATGAGTTCTGTGGCATGGATGGAGCGGGTCCACTGCGGGTGGCAGCGCAGGGCCATTGTGCGCGCCAGCGGCCGCTGGGCCGCCGCGGTGGCGACAGGCATTCTGGCCGCGTGCGCCAGTGTTCAGCCCGCGCCGCGCGTGATTTCGTTCGGCGACAGCCTGAGCGACCTGGGGACCTACAGCGCGCGCACCGAGGGACGAACCGCTGGGCGCTTCACCACCAATCCGGGCCCGATCTGGGTGGAGATCGTGGCAGCCGAACTGGGAGGTTCTGTGACCGGCTACCGGCAAGCCGGCTGGGGCCGTGGTGAGCACGTGCTCGGTGGGCTGGCTTATGGGGAAGGCGGCTCGCGGGTCGCCGAACAGCCCGGCAGCGGCAACACCGATGCCAAGGCGGGCGCCGGGTCCGGGCAGACCACGATGCCTGTGCGCGAGCAGATCACCGTCCATCTGCAACGCGACGAGTTCCGCGCGCAGGACGTGGTGCTCGTCTGGGCCGGTGCCAACGACATCTTTCGCCACGCTGTTTTCGCGCCGGCGCCTACTGCCGAGGCCGGTGAGGCGTACGTCCGGGACGCGGCACGGTCGCTTGCCGCCGAGGTTCGCCGGATCGTGGCGGCCGGCCAGCCGCGCGTGGTCGTGCTGACGATCGATGACTACGGCGAAACGCCGTCGGCGCGCAACGGGCCGAACCGCGAGAAGCTCAGCCGTTGGTCGAACGCCTTCAATGCAGACTTGATCGCCGGTCTGCAGGGCGCGCCGGTCAGCGCTTGTCGATGCCAATCGGTTGCTCAGAGAGATACGCAACGAACCTGTGCGATTCAACCTGCAGCAAGGGCTTGCCCCAGCCTGTGCGCTGAGCACGCTGCCGCAGCGCAGCGTCGCCTTCTGCAGTGTCGAGACGCTGGTGGCGCCCGATGCGCACCTCACGCACCTGTACGCCGACGGCGTCCACCTGACCACGGCCGGCCACCGCCTGGTGGCGCAAGAGGCGCTGCGCGTCATTCGGCATTGATCCCCCTCACTCACACCGGAGTACACCATGTTGCAACGTCGAGCTTTCCTGGCCTCACTCTATCTAGCCCGCTCGCCTTCTCCCCTTTGGCAGCCAGGGCTCAAGGCACGACCGCTGAGAGCGAAGCTGCAGTACGTCGGGGCATTGGCGCAATTCCTCGCAGCCTGGAACCGGCATGACGTTGCCGCGTGGAGCGAGATGCTAACGATCGACGTGCACTGGGTCTTTCCCAACTCGAACTCCAAGCGTTCTCGCGACGTCGTGGTGGCCTATGGCTCGCAAAGAATGCGAATGTACGACGTCGACCTCTCGGTGCGGCGCATCAAGCTCCACGACAACGAGACGCGCGCCACACTGACCCTGGGCGGGCAGAAGCGTCAATTGCCCGTGCGCGATGGAAAGTACGTGCGGATCTGGAATCGTGATCTCATGTTGACCCGCTGGCGGCTCGAAGATGCCCAATGGCGCCTGGTCTACTGGAACGACAACACGTTCGAATCGGCTGCCCTCGCAAAGGAAGAAGGTCTCGAGTAGCGGGTCTCGAACAGTATCGTCGACAGCCGTTGGGCTGCGGCTGGTGGCCGTGCGATGGCTGGCCGTACGACCCGACGAATCTGGGAATGATCTCCCGAGGCTTGCGGTATTGCCTGTTCTTGAGTGACCAATGTCTGCTTTGCCTTGGGACCTCTCGTCGCATGCGCCAGTTGCGCGAAACCTGAATCAGTGCCCCATTGCCGCCAGTCGGCGGCGCCATGGCCATTCCAGCACCCGGCCCGTCGGGGACATCCCCAGCACTGAACTGGTCGCCGCCAAGCAGTCACTGATGCGAGTCTCGCGACTTGCTGGGCCTGGTGTTCGGCTGGCTCGCCATCCGCCGCCAGGGCATCTACTTCGCGATGATCACGCTGGCCCTGGCGCAGATGATGTACTTCATCGCCCTTCAGGCGCCGTTCACGCATGGTGAAGACGGGCTGCAGGCGGTGCCGCGCGGCCACCTGTTCGGCGTCATCAATCTGCGCAACGACCTGACCATGTATTACGTGACGCTGGTCATCGTGGTGGCGGCCTTCTTGCTGATCGCGCGCACGATTCACTCGCCCTTCGGCCAGGTCCTCAAAGGCATCAAGGAGAACGAACCGCGCGCCATCTCGCTGGGCTACGACGTCGACCGCTTCAAACTGCTGGCCTTTGTCATCTCGGCCGCCATCTCGGGGCTGGCCGGGTCGCTCAAGACATTGGTGCTGGGCTTCGCCACGCTGACCGACATGCACTGGACCTCGTCGGGTCACGTGATCCTCATGACCCTGGTCGGCGGGCTGGGAACCCTGTCGGGCCCGCTG
Organism: uncultured beta proteobacterium; assembly: GCA_963706655.1. GTDB lineage: Bacteria > Pseudomonadota > Gammaproteobacteria > Burkholderiales > Burkholderiaceae_C > Rubrivivax. The sequence goes on along the minus strand of CAVPNN010000012.1, from coordinate 8,824 downwards.
GTGGGCTCGGCAGTGGTCGTGTTTCTGGAGAACAAGGTCGGCGACCTGGGCTCCTCGATCGCCGAGTTCACCGGCGTGGACTGGTTCAACACCCTGGGCGAGTCGGTCACCATGGTCACCGGCCTGATCTTCGTGATCTGCGTGCTGGTTTTCCGGCGCGGCGTCATGGGTGAAATCATCGCCTTCACTGACCGGCGGCGCGTGCGCAAGGGCTGAGCCACAGCGGCGCGAGCCGGACGTGGCGGCGCGCCACCGCGGGGAGGCGTCCCGGTTCGCGCTGAACGAATCGGCGGCGCCCCAGAGACTCGACAGTTGATTGAGTGGTCCGCGTTCGTCTGCACGCCCCCGCATCCGACGCTGGTGCTGTTCGACTTGCGGGCGCCCTGACGGCGCCCATCCTTGAGCACAGTCAACGCCAGCCGGTGGCATGGCGCAGACCATGCCTGCATGCGGGATGAAACAGCAAAGGCGGATTGGAGACAGCGATGACGCTGCACAGGATGGCGCAGGTCGACGCGGCCCGGTGCCCCATGGACGGCCGCGCGGATCCGGCGATGGTCGCGCGATGACCCCTCTGAGCGGCGTCGATGCGGGTTTTCTGTACCTGGAGACGGACGAGACGCCGATGAACATCGCGTCGGTGCATGTGTTCGATCTGCCGCCGCGCTACCGGCGCGACTTCTGCAGCGTCATCCGGCAGCAGATGGCACGCCGCCTGCACCTGGCGCCGGTGCTGCACCGCAAGCTCGCGCCGATGCCGCTGCACCTGGCCAACCCGGTGTGGGTCGAGGACGATGCGGTCGACCTCGAGCACCATGTGCAACGTGTCTCGCTGCCTCAGCCGGGCACGCTGGCACAGCTGGAGGACTGCGTGGCCAGGCTGCACGCGCAGCGGCTCGACCGCAACCGCCCGCTGTGGCGCCTGTACGTGATCGAGGGCCTGCAGGACCGGCAGATCGGCTACTACTTCAAGGTGCACCATGCCGCGCTCGACGGGCAGGCCGGCATGCTGCTGGCCCGCGCGATGTTCGATCTGGCGCCGCGACCGGCGGCGCTGCGCGGCGCGACGCATGTCGCGGCCGAGCACCCGGGGATGATCGCGCTCGCCGCTGCCGCGCTGCGGCACGACGCGGGCCAGTACATCAAGCTCGTGCGCCACCTGCCCGACGTCGTGCGTGCGCTGTCCGGCATGCTGGCGCCGCCCGCCACAGCGGACGCCGGCGAAGGCAAGCTGGCGCAGAACGTCGCGTTCGGACCGCACACCGCGCTCAACGTGCCGATCGGCCCAGAGCGCGGCTTTGCCGGCCTGTCGCTGCCGCTGGACGAGCTCAAGCGGCTGGCCGCGGCGCACGACGCCAAGCTCAACGACGTCGTGCTCGCGCTGTGCAGCGGTGCGCTGCGCCGCTACCTTGCGCACCACGGCGGCATCCCGAAGAAGCCGCTCACCGCGGCGATGCCGATCTCGCTGCGCGAGGCAGGCAACCACGAGTTCACGACGCAGGCCGCGATGCCGCTCGTCAACCTGCAGACCCACATCGCCGACCCCGTGCGCCGGCTGCGCGCGATCCGCGACGCCGCCGGTGCCGTGAAGGCGGCCGTCCGGCGCGCGAGCGGTGTCGTGCCGATGGACTTCCCGTCACTCGGCGTCCCGTGGCTGCTGCAAGGGCTGGCGCAGCTCTATGGCCGCTCGCACATCGCCGGCTCGATCCCGGCGCTGGCCAACGTCGTGATCTCCAACATCCCCGGCCCCGCGGTGCCGCTCTACGCGGCCGGCGCCCGCATGAGCACCTACTGGCCGGTGTCGATCGTCGAGCATGGCCTGGGCCTGAACATCACCGTGCTGAGCTACGACGGCGCGATGGGATTCGGCTTCACGACGGCGCGCGCCGCCGTGCCCGATCCACACCAGCTCACGCGCGCGCTCACGGCCTCGTTCGAAGAACTGGTGGAGCGCACGCAACCCGTGCCACGGCCCGCAAGGAAACGCTCGCCACGACGCACCGTGCAACCCACGAGGAGCCCGCCATGAGCCCGAGCAACTCGCAACGCAAGGCCTATCTTGTCGGTGGTGGCATCGCCAGCCTGGCCGCTGCGGTCTACCTGATCCGCGACGGCGGCCTGCCGGGCGCCGACATCCACATCCTGGAGGAGGCGGCGCTCGGCGGCAGCCTGGACGCCGCCGGCTCAGCAGAGGCCGGCTACTCGATGCGTGGCAGCCGCATGTACGGCGCCGCCTACATGCTGATGTACCAGCTGCTGTCGAGCATCCCCTCGCTCGACGACCCGGAGACGTCGGTGGCCGAGGACACGCTGGCGTTCTGGAAAGAAGCGCCGTGGGACACGAAGGCGCGCCTGGTCGAGCATGGCCGGGTGGTCGACGCGTCGGATTTCGGCCTCAGCAACAAGGACCGGGTCGACCTCGTCGGGCTCATGTTCCGCGCCGAGGAGGTGCTCGGTGCGCAGCGCATCGACCAGTGTTTCGAGGCAGTGTTCTTCGACACCCACTTCTGGCTCCTGTGGCGCAGCATGTTCGGCTTCGAGCCGTGGCACAGCGCGGCCGAACTGCGGCGCTACCTGCTGCGCTTCCTGCGCCTCTTCCCCGACCTGCCGACACTGAAGATCGTGCACTCGACGCGCTACAACGCACGCGACTCGATCGTGCACCCGGTCGTGAACTGGCTCGAGCGACAGGGTGTGCACCTGGAGGTGGGCGTCCGCGTGACCGACCTCGACTTCGAGGCCACGAGCGGGGGCCGCAAGTCCGTGCGCAGCATCCGTGCCACGCGCGGCGGGCAGGGCGCCGACATCGAGGTGGCCGACGGCGACCTGGTGATCGTGACGCTCGGCTCGATGACCGCCGACGCCAGCCTCGGCACGATGACCGCGCCGCCGCCACCGCCAGTCCGACGCAGCGGAGCATGGGCCTTGTGGCAGCGGCTGGCCGCCAAGGACGCTGCATACGGACGCCCGGAAGTCTTCTGCGGCGACATCGACCGCACCCAGTGGGTCACGTTCACCGTGACCGATGCCAACGACCGCTTCGTGCGCAAGATGGAACGCCTGGGCGGCCGCCCGGCCGGGCAGGGCGGCCTGGTCACGCTCAAGGGCTCGGCCTGGGGGCTGACCTTCCATCTCTTCCACCCGCCCGCCTATGCCGGGCAGCCGCAGGGCACGCATGTCTGGTGGGGCTACGGTCTGTTCGCCGACCGCCCGGGCGACTTCGTCCACAAGACGATGCCGGAGTGCACCGGCCGCGAGATCCTGACCGAGGTCTTCTGGCAACTCGGTTGGCAGGACGAATTGCCGGCTCTGCTGGAGGGCGCAACCTGCATCCCCTGCCTGCTGCCGTACACGACGAGCCAGTTCATGCCGCGCTCACCGGGCGACCGCCCTGCGGTGGTGCCGCCGGGCACCGCCAACCTCGCCTTCGTGGGCCAGTACTGCGAGATCCCGGACAACGTGGTCTACACGGTCGAGTACTCGGTCCAGTCGGCGCTGATCGCGGTGGCGACGCTGCTCGGGCACGAGGAGGTGATCCCGCCGACCTACCGCGGTCTCGATCATCCACACGCACTCGTCGGGGCGATGAAGGTGATCCTGAAGTAGAGCGCGACCCGCTCACGGTGGCAGCTGCGTCGCCAAGACGGCTACCCGGTCGCCCTTCGGTCCAGGCGACCGGACCCGCCGCGCTCCGGGCGCGTGCTTGGCGACATGTGCGCCTGTTGCACTGGCAGCCCCTTGCACGGCACCCGGTTCGGGCGTAGCGTCAACGGGCGCGCCGGCGCACCAGGCTCGGCCCTGCGGATTGAACGTCGGCAGCGGTGGGTCGTGCGCAGCCGCAAGGGGTCGACCATGCAACGCCGAAGCAGCCTGATCTTCCTGGCCAGCCCGATGGCGCTGGTGGGCTGGCCCTTGGACGCGATCTGCCAGGTGGCCCGGCCCATAGCGGGTCGCACCGCCCGGATCGGCTGGGTCACCGTGCGCAGCGGCAACACGCCCGGTGCCATGGAGGCCTTCCGCGCCGGCTTGCGCGATCGAGGCTGGGTCGAGGGGCTGAATCTGGTGCTGGTGCAACGCGTCGGCGAGCGGGCCGACGCGGCCAGGGTCTACGACGAGTTGCGTCAGACAGGTGTCGAAGTCATCGTCGCCACGGGCGCTTTCGGCATCGACACGGCGCTGCTGGCGCGCGACGTGCCGGTGATCTTCGTCGTCGGCGGTGACCCGGTCGAGGCCGGGCTCGTCCGCAGCATGGCCAGGCCCCACGCCAACCGCACGGGCATGACGCTGCTGTCTTACGAACTGATCGGAAAGCGGCTCGAACTGGTGCGGCAGGTGCTGCCGCAGGCGCAGCGAATCGGCTACCTGTTCTACGAGCCGCACCCCGGCGCCAGGCAGGAACTGCAGCACGCTTCCGAGGCTGCCGCAACCCTCGGGCTGACGTTGCGGCCGTTGCCGCTGAACGCCAATTCCGACGTCGATACGGCCCTGCTCGTGATCGAACGCGAAGGCATCCAGGCGACGCTGGCCGCGACCGACCAGTTGATCTCGCGCAACGCACCGCGCATCGCGGCCTTTGCCGCCGCGCGCGGCGTGCCGGTGGCCTCGGGCTGGAGCGCGCACGTGCACGACGGCTTTCTGCTCAGCTACGGCGCGGGCGTGTTTTCCTTCTATCACTACCTGGCCAGCTACATCGACCGTGCGCTGCGCGGTGTGCCGGTGGCGGACATGCCGGCCGAGACCCCGCCGAAGGTGGAACTCGCGCTCAACCGCCGCACGGTGAGGACACTCGGCGTCACGCTGCCGCTGGACCTGCTGGCGCGCGTCGACGCCTTCATCGACGGGCCAGGCTGAGCGGCGGGCAGCGCCGCGGGTCCGGCGACGTAATCCGGCGTTGCGCCGGCATGGCCAGCAGCCGTCGGATCGAGGGCAGGGCGTCACGCACTGCTGCATCTCCGGTGGCCATCAGCGCCACGCGATGTTCGAGGCCGATCCGGTCCGCCGTCGGCAGGAGTGGTCGGATCACGAGATCGGCATCCTCGGTCTCCTGCGCGGCCAGCGAGTGCGCCATCACCAGTCCGATCTGGAACAGCCGGTCGACCACATCCGTCGAGGTTCGACTCGCCCGGCGGATAGGTCACGTCGACCGCGATCACCTTCTGGGCCCCGAGCGCGCGTGCCGCGCGCACCGGCAGCGGACTGCTGAGTCCGCCGTCGGCAAACGCCGGCCGCCGATCGGTGTGGCGGCGAACACGCCTGGCAGACCGGTCGACGCCTGCACCGCGACCGCCGCGCCGCCAGCGTTGAACACGGCCAGGCAACCGGCCTGCAGATCGGTGGCGACGGCGGCGAACGCGATCGGAAAGCGCTCGATCCGCTGGCGCCGCAGGTGCGTGGAAGCGAATTCGTGCACTGTCTGGCTCGGCCGATCGATACCCGGCTTCAACCAGCCGGTGCCGAAGTCGAAGGTGGAGTGCGCGACGGTCTGCTGGATCTCGTCACCGCTGCGTCCGGATGCGTGAATGGCGCCGACCAGCGCGCCGACGCTCGTGCCGACGACGAGATCGGGCCGGATGCCCTCGGCCTCCAGTGCCTGCAGCACGCCGACATGCGCAAGCCCGCGCAGACCACCGCTGGACAGCACGAGGGCCAGTCGCACTGGAACGGGCGCCTCGGCCAGGAACGGTTCCTCGCCTGGGCCTGGCGGGGTCGCCGGCTGCTCGGCACATGCCGCGAGGACAGCGGCCACCAGTGCGGCAGCAGCTCGCCACGGCCGCGTCACGGCGTCACCTGCAGGGTCGACGGTGGTGGGAACACCAGCGGCCCGCGGCCATAGACCCAGGCGTATCCGCCGACCATGCTGGCATAGCCGTGCCAGAGCGGCAGTCCGCTGGCCGCGTCGATCAGGACGGTGGCCGGCTGGTGCCGAGCGTCGAGTTGCGGGTGCCGGAACTCGATGCGCCTGACCTTGGCGCCGTGGTAGATCGTGGACCCCGCGGCGAGGCACCACGCGCGCCCCCGAGCCGACTCGGCCTGCAGCGACTCCACGAGGAGATCCTGGCCAGGTGCGAGTTGCTGTGCGACCAGCGCCCCGTCCAGCGTCTCATGTACCAGATCGTCGACGCGGAAGGCCAGGGGCTCCAAGCTCAAGGGGAACATTCCAGCGTCGACGAGGTATTGCGACACGACCGGCTGGGCACGCGCCAGACGCAGCGCCGCGAGCAAGCTGGTGCAGGCCGAGTTCGGGCCGGTCGCGCCATCGGCACCAGGCGGACCGATGGTGCGAAGCGGCGGTTCGGCGGCCAGCAGCGACGAGGCGGCCATGCTCGCGCCGACCCAAGCGATGAAGCGTCGCCTCGACGCCGGCAGTTGAGACGCAAGGCAGGCAAGGGTATCGGACATGTCGGGCTCCTCGGGACTTGGCGGCAGCGGGACCATCCCGCCGCCCCGCCTCGACCTGGATTCGACGGCGACGCGCCGCCCGGAGCCATCGGACCTAGGGGCCGGCTCCACGCTGGCGTGAAACGGCCGGCGTGACCATAATCGGGCGCGCACCAGGGGCGGCTGCCCACCGCGCCGGCCCGAAAGGGCCGGCCCGAAGAGGCCAGGGCAGCGCGGGAGCTGGGCCGATGAAGCTGCTGATCGTCGATGACCACGCGCTGATCCGCGAAGCGGTGCGACATGTCGCCGCGGGACTTGGCAAGGACGTGACGGTGCTCGCAGCGGCCGACAATGAACGGGGCTTCGCGATCGCCGATGCCGAGCCCGACCTCGAGCTGCTCCTGCTGGACTTCCATGTCGACGGCCTCGCGGGAGTGCCCGCGATACGCGCCTGGCGCCGGCGTTTTCCGGCCTTGCCAGTGGTGGTGCTGTCGAGCGCCGAGGACCGCTCCACCGTGCTGGCCGCGATGACGGCCGGCGCGGCCGGCTTCGTGCCCAAGTCGTCGAGCAACGAAGTGATGGTCTCCGCGCTCCACCTGGTGTTGGCCGGGGGCCGCTACCTGCCGGCCGAGGTGCTGGCCGATCAAGGTCGGGGTCGCCGCGAGCGTGAACTACCGGTCTCGCTCGACGCGCTGGGTCTGACGCCGCGTCAGCTCGATGTGCTCAAGCTGCTCGCCGTCGGCAAGCCCAACAAGCTGATCTGCGACGAACTCGGCCTGGCCGAACGGACCGTGAAGGCCCATGTGACCGAAGTGATGCGTGTGCTGGGCGTGCACAGCCGCACTCAGGCGGCACTGGTGGCGGCCCGACTTGGTCTGGGACAGTCGTCTGGCTGAAGCGCACCGGCGTGCGCAGCGCCGCCAGCGTTCATGACGGCAGGCGCGGTGGCAGCAGCGCCTCCAGCAGAGCGCGCAGACGGGCCGGGCGCAGGGGCTTGGAAAGTACCTGAAAACCGGCGGCGAGTATGGGTTGCAGCCGTTCGGGCGCAGTGTCGGCGGTAAGTACGACGATCGGGCCGGCGCGCCCGCACGCAGTTGCCTCGCCAGGTCCAGTCCGGTTTCGCCGTCGGCCAGATGCAGGTCCGTGAGCACGAGGTCGGCAGGCACAGCGCGCCACAGGTCGAGCGCCTGCGTCGTGCTCGAGGCCAGATCGACCACGCAGCCCCACTGAACGAGCTGGCCGCGTGTCGCTTCGACGATCGCGGGGTCGTCGTCGACCACCAGCACGCGCCGACCGCCGGGCGCGGGCTCAGGGCGGTCCGCGCGACAGCTTCCCCAGCTCGAGTGCCGGCGCTGGCCTCAGCGTCAGGCGAAAGCAGCTGCCGCGGCCCGGCACCGAGTGCAAGGCCATGTCGTGATCCAGCAGGATGAGCAGTCGGCGCACGATTGCCAGCCCTAAGCCCAGGCCGACCTCGCCGCTGGGCGACGTACCAGGTGCACGGTAGAACTCCTGGAACACGAGCGCCTGCTGCTCTGGCGCGATGCCGATGCCGGTGTCGGCGACGATGATCTCGATCTGCGCACCGCGCCGCCGCCGTGCCGACCAGCACGCCGCCCGTGACGTGTAGCGCAGCGCATTGCCGATCAGGTTGAGCAGCACGCGCTCGAGCAGCATCGGGTCGCTGTCGACCCACAGGGCGCTGGGACGAACGCGAAGCCGCAGTCCGCGCGCCGCGGCGGCATCGGGGGCGAAGCCTGCCGGCCAGGCGTTCGAGCAGCGGTCCGAGTTCAACGGCCTCGCGATGCGCCCTTGCCACCGTGCCCGCATAGAGGCGGGAGATGTCGAGCAACGCCTGCAGCAGGGTCTCGAAGGCTTCCACCGAGCGCTCGATCTCGGCGACCAGGGTGCGCTGATGTACCGGGTCGCTGGCCTGGCGCAGCTGGCCGGCGAACAGTCCGACGCGTGCACCAGCTGGCGCAGGTCGTGGCTGGCGGCCGCCAGGAAGCGGCGCTTGGCCTCGTTGGCTTCGGTCAGCGTGGAGGTGCGTTCGGTCACGCGCGCCTCCAGGGCGACGCGTAGATGCCCTGCAGGTCTTCCGCCATCCGGTTGAACTGCTCGCCGAGCGCCTGCAGTTCGTCGCCGCTGTCGAGTTCGATTCGCTGGTCGGGAGTTCCGGCCGGCGGCGATGTCGGTGGCGCGCGCCTGCAGGGCCGTGATCAGTTGCACGAGGCGACGCGCCAGCCAGGCACTGGCCCCGATGGCGAGCACCACGCCGAGCCCGGTCAACATGGCGGACCGCTCGAGCGCACGCCACACCGGAGCCAGCGCATCGCGGCGCGACCGCTCGATGAAGACCATCCAGCCCAGGCGCGGCAGGGGTGCCGCGGCGGCGAACACCGGCGTACCGTCGAGGCCGTTCGCGTCATGCACGGTCGTGGCCAGGTCG
>CAVPNN010000011.1:0-107118 GCA_963706655.1 uncultured beta proteobacterium | reverse complement strand
CCGTCAAGTATTCGGCTGCCAACTCCGGCGTTGTCCGCGCGAACATGACGAACGCATCGCGAAGGTCCGATTTCAGGGACTGGACCAGCGTCGCGATCAAGGTGCGCCCAAAACACAGGGCCCTCGCTCGGCGTCGGCATTGCATCTCTTGGCTCCATCAACCTCAGCCAACGATAGATCTGCCGCGTCGTAAACGGCGTAATGTCGGTGGCGCCTAGCGTGCCAACCGAGAATGCCGCGTATAACTGAACGATCTCTGGAATGGCCTCGTTGGGAACGCTATCTCCGGTACCCAAGAGCCATATAATCAACGTCGTCCAAGCCGGGCCGCGCGGAACGTTGATCGATGCGGGTATGAGGGCGGGGTCGACGCCCGCCGCCGCAAAGACCTTTTGCGGCCGGAAGCACGTCGACAGCGATGACCGTTCGGATGAGTTCGCGCGGCAATGCGGCGCCATTGGCGAAAAGCTCGGGCGATGCGCGTTGGAGAAGCGCTTCCGCAGCTTCGGATCGGGCTATGGCGAGCAACGCGGCGCGGCGCCAAGAACGATGAACCCCCGCTTGGCTCTGCCGATCAACGAGCGGCGTGCGACCTGACGTCATCAGTCGCCCGCTCGATTGCCATACGCGCTGCCAGCTCAACGCCACGTGCAAACATCACCGTTGCCGGCCGATCCAGTCTTAGGCTGCCAACGAGCTCAGGATCGGCGTGCAGGGCGTTCGCGATCGACCACTGGCGGAGCACATCATGACGAAACGCGACGCGGTCGACACCCAAATCTCGCAGCGTGCCGGTGGACACCAAGGCATCGATGGGTGCCGCAGCTTGACCTTTAACGTCGAGGAAGTCGGCACCAGACAACGTCTGCGCCGCTGCGTCCTGCAGCAGCCGAGACCGATCACGCCACCCGGCATCGCGAGCGCCGTCCGCGGTGGCCCACCACTGTTCGGCCATATCGACTTCAGTGTGTGGCACCGGCTCAGATGCGGGCTGGCCTGCCAGCCGTGCGAGCCGAAACAAGTCCCGGGCAACCTGGCGTGCGGGATGACCATCCGTGAGAAGCGGCGCAAGTGAAGGATCATTCGCCTTCAGCTGTTCGATCTCCGCCTTGCTCAGCTCTCCGATCGTGGTCGGGTTGGTTTGACCCAGGCGTGCCAGCGCATCGTTGGGTAGCCAACTCGGCTCATCAATCCCAAACTCGGGTCGAGCCGTCGCGACAACGACAACACCTGGAACCGAGGAGGCCTCCCCGACGACATCAACGACCGTCGACCTTTCTTCGGCACTGAAAGAGTCGAGGTTATCGACGAAGATGGTGGCGCCGCCGTCGTTAGCCAGCTCGACAGCAATTCGCGAAGCGTCCCATCGAAGCCCGGAGCTGTGCCCGCCACGCCGTCCAGCCGCGGGGAACGCATCGTCCTGGGCTGAGAACGATGACCTGACCCTCGGCTTGCATCGCTTCGGCCAGCTGTCGCAGGACACCCGATTTGCCGACGCCTGCCTCACCGCGGATTTCGACATAGCGCCCGGAATCCAGCGCTGCGCGCGTAGCTGAGACGCGCTCCTGCCGCGTGAGAACGACCCTGCCGACGCGGTTGCGAATGTCGGCCAGCGCCAAGCGGGAAGCCTCGGCCAGAGCGGCTCGGGCCGCTGCATGCCGGCGCTCTCCCACGAACTGATACCCCTGTGGCGCAAGAGCTTGCAGGGTCGCTTCACGGTTCTTATCGCCACCACTTTTCGCCACATCGATTGCTAGTTCGATGAGGCTGACCCAAAGCGCCCCGGCGCGCGATGCATCGTCGGCGTGCAGCACACGGACGACGCGTTCGAGCGCTAGATCGTGTGATGCAGAGCCTGTGGCCGTGAAGTCGAAGGTCAGAATCTGTAGCCGACGCAGCAATAGCCAGACTGTCTCGTTGTCGTCTGGCGAGCCCTCGTCTCGCAGGTGACTCTTGAACGTCTTGACGAAGGCACGCATGTCTTCGTTCGCCACGCCCGCCAGCTCAAGTTGGGCAGTGAACGCAGCAGCATCACCAATCTGCCGCGCGAGCGTGAGCACATCCTGGTATGCCCCATCGATCTTGCGCGATCCCTTTGTCGTCGCGATCGCCAGCTCGTACCGCTGCGTCAGGAAGTCAGGCCGTTGCGACGCTTTGATGACTTGCCCTACGACTTTGCGAAAGACGGGATCGGTGGCGGCGAAGGTGATGGATCGCTTGACCTGAACCTCCAGCACCGCCGGCTTCCCGGAGACGTTGTCGTGAGCGTGGATGACCACGTCGTCGAGCGGACGCCCCGCATTTGCCTGCTGTAGCGCGACTCGATCTATCGTGGAGCCGGGAAGGCCCCGGGCGGGTGCCCCGGCGAGCATGGCTAGCAAGTATGACGCACCGACCTGGGCCTCGAAATGGGTGCCCGCGGGCCCGCTGGCCAACGTGCTCGTCCCTGGACTGATGTCAGTCGGTGGCATTTCCTGCTCTCTCATGCTTCTCCCTTTCGAAGCTGGCGCTCTTCTCGCTCGATGCGTCGCTGCACCTTCACGAATTGCAGTTCAACCCGCGATGAAAGGCCGCCGAGTACACGAGACCAGATGATGCTGTCGGTGTTCGGATGAAGCAAAAGCAGAACCGTCGTGATCTGAGCCAGTGAAAGAGCCGCTAGCCGACCGGCTTCTTGCAAGCCCACGTTGCTCGCGCCCGCCAGGATGCCGTCTTGGTCGCCGAGAACGCCCAAGCGAAGGAATGTGCCTTTTGCGCCGGCGTGTACCGTGTTGCTCGCCAGTTTGAAATACGGCCGCAGGCGGTCGAGGTCGACCGCAGCCTCAATGCTGGCAAAGGTCGGGTTTGGATTCTTTAGCGTGTCCGCAGCCCAGCCGTAGTCATTGAGGAACGGCTTGCCGTACTTGCGCTCAAGATCGACTGCCAGGGCATCCAGACGCTGCTGGTCGCGTGCAGAGATTGGTCGATGCTGCAGGACGGTGGCGAACCGCTGATACTGACGAGCGGCCTTGATGGAGTCCGCGCCAACATGCGCGACGTAGCGCTCCGCTACGGCTGGACCGCGCTCGGCGATCAGCATCGCGGTAACCGTCAATTCGTGCATCGTTCGCCAGCGTGACATGGCCCCGTCAGCGAATCCGTTGCGCAACAGGGCTTGCACTTCCCCCGCGACCTGTACGGTCCGACCATGCAGCCGTGTGACAACGTCCACAACTGCGATGTCCTTGGCTCTGCGGCGCCGCCTTCTGAGCCAGTTATTCCGCACCTCGCCGATTTCTTGGCAAAGAGCCACATGGATGTCGAGCAGCTTGAAGGGCTCGGCCCAAGTCAATTCGAGCCGCCGCATGAAAGCGTCACGCTCATTTCTCAGGTGAAGCAGGCGCGCCGCAGGGTCCTTGAGGACGTTCTGCAAGGCACTCTCGCTCAGCGAGCCGAAGATGTCCTGGGATGCGGTTTCAATGGCACTGGTTATGCCTTCAACGGCCTGCTCAAGGTCCGTGCCATCCAGATGAATATTGACATCGCGACCACTGATGATCTCGTCGTCCAGCGCCAAATCAAAGCTCGGCTGGTCGGCGCTCGATGGCGCGGCCAACAGTCGCTCGGCGGCGCGCTTAATGGCGTCGAAGTGCTTTGCGCCATCGATCCCCTGCTCGCGGAGCTTCTTCAGTCAGAACCCCAGCGAGTACGTGCGCTGGCTCTGTTTGACTTCGCAGTGCTGCCAAGTAAGCGTGATGAAATTCCGCCGCTGGATGGGGCCGCTTCATTGGCATATCTGCCATTGTGGCAGCGTGGCGACCCTTTCACGGGACGGCGAACCGGAGATCTTTCCTGATCGACCACCGCAGTACACCTGCCCCTTCGCGGCTTCCGAAGGTCTGTAAGCGCGCCGCCGCTGTTGGCGAGGCGCGGACGGTAACGCGCATTCACAGATCCCGACAGTGTTCCATTCGGCTGTGTCACGGCCCGCGATGACTGCTCGTACTGACACCAGCCGTTGGGCTGTCGAATGCGATTGTCCGCAACCAGTCTCAAGCAGCCGCCCGACGAGCACCACTCAGGTCGCGACGTCCATCCGTCTAGCCGTTGGGCGCCTACATGCGGGCGTGCAAGCGGACACTGGCGCGCGGACAGCAACCTCAAGCTGAACCGCGAAACACAAGTGTCGGTAGCTGGCTCGAGGTTCCCATCATTACCGGGTCGTCGCATGTAATGGAACGACGTTGCAGCCCTTGCGCAGCGAATCAAGATGATCGGCCCAAGCCTGCATCATGTTCCGCCGAGCCGGCAGATGCTCTGCATGGTTGTAGGCCGCCTTCACAGCATTGCGTTCGGCGTGAGAAAGCTGGCGCTCGATGACATCCGATGGCCACCCGCATTCGTGCAACAGCGTCGATGCCATGCTGCGAAATCCGTGCGCGGTAATCGTCGAGCGGTTGTAGCCGAGCCGTCTCAGTGCGGCATTGACCGTGTTCTCGCTCATCGGCTCGCCGTTGGTGCGAACGCCAGGAAACACCCAGGGCGAGCCTCCGGTTAGCGGCTGCAGTTCGCGCAGGATGGTCACGGCTTGAGTAGCGAGCGGCACGATGTGCATCACGCGCCCCTTCATTTTCGCCGCAGGTATGCGCCACTCGGCGCCGTCGAGATTGACCTCGTTCCATTCGGCGCGGCGCAGTTCACCGGGTCGCACGAAGAGCAGCGGGGACAGCCTCATCGCGCACTTCGTGATGAAGCCGCCCTCGTAGGCTTCGATATCTCGCAGCAACCGACCCACGTCACGCGCATCGGTCAGCGTCGGATAGTGTTCTGGCCTCCATGGCGTGAGGGCGCCGCGAAGGTCGCGACTGGGGTCGCTTTCAGCGCGACCGGTGGCGACGGCATAGCGGAAGACCTGGCCGCAGTTCTGCTGGATCCGATGCGTCGTTTCGATCGCGCCACGATCCTCGACGCGCTTGAGCAAGGTCAGCAGCTCCATGGGACGAATCGAGCTGACGGGCTTCGCGCCGATCCAGGGAAACACGTCCTGCTCGAGCCGCCGGATGATCTTGCTCGAGTGAGAGGCCGCCCAGGTTGGAACGTTCTTTGTGTGCCACTCACGGGCGACGGCCTCGAATGAATCGACTGGAGGCAGACCGGCTGTTGCACGCTCTGTCGCCATGCGCAACTGAGCAAGCTCACCGCGAGACGCCTTGCGCGCCTCACTCGGGTCGGTGCCAGCGCTGACCAGTTTGCGTGCCTCCTCAGCCTTCTTGCGCGCAAGACTGAGACCGGTTCCTGGGTAGGTGCCCAGGCTCAACGTGTTGCGCCGGCCATTCAGGCTGTAGTCGAGGCGCCAACCGTGCGAACCGCCGTTGACGAAGAGCCGTAGGTAGAGGCCCGAACCATCGGACAAGCGGCGCCGCGTGTCGCCGCGCTTGATCGACCTGATGGTGGCGTTCGATGGAATGAGGTGATGAGCCATGCAGGAACTCCGCTGCCGGGACACGCTGAATTCTGCAGTTCCTGCAGATGTTCCTGCAATGTGATCTCGGAAGTGGGGGGACGGCATGGAACGTCCCGGGATAAGAGAAAAGCCCTAGAGCGTTGATTTCTCTAGGGCTTTTCGGATTTCCTGGGACCTCGCGGGATGTCCTGAGATCATCGATTGGTGGAGAGGAGGAGGATCGAACTCCCGACCTCCGCATTGCGAACGCGGCGCTCTCCCAGCTGAGCTACCCCCCCATTCAGCCCGCGACTATACCATCGCGCACTCGAGTCACGGTGCCGCTGCGATCGCGCGATCATGGAGCGATGAAACACATGATCGATCCGGCCTGGGCCGACGCCCAGTACAACAACCGGGCCCTCGTCCCGATGCCCTGCAGCGCATCGGACGCTGGACCGAAGCCTCGCGCGTGACGCGCGAACGTTCGCCCGCGGCGCGCCTCGACCTGCGCTATGGGGACGGTGAGGGCGAGTCGCTCGACGTCTTCCCCGCCTCGGTGCCGGACGCGCCGGTGCTGATCTTCATTCACGGTGGTTACTGGCGCGCGCTCGACAAGTCGGACCACTCCTTCGTCGCGGCCTCGTTCAACGCCGACGGGGTCATGGTCGTGGTGCCGAACTACGCGCTGTGCCCGGCGGTCACGGTCGAGCACATCACGCTACAGCTGGCGCGCGCTGTGGCCTGGACATGGCGGCACGCCGGGGAATTTGGCGGCGACCGTTCGCGGCTCGCGGTGGCCGGGCATTCGGCAGGGGGTCATGCGGCGGCGATGCTGCTGAGTTGCCGCTGGCCCGAGGTCGACCCGGAACTGCCCCAGCAGCCGCTCGCCGGGGCACTGTCGATCTCGGGCCTCTACGATCTGGAGCCGCTTCGCCACACGACCTTCCTGCAGCCGGATCTGAGGCTGACCCCGGCCTCCGTGGCGCGCCTGAGCCCGGCCTTCTTCCCGCGCCCACGCCGGCCGCTGTACGCGACCGTCGGTGCCGACGAGAGCCCCGAGTTCCTGCGCCAGAACGGACTGATCCGGGACGTGTGGGGGCCGACCGCGGTGCCTGTGTGCGAGAGCGTGCCGCGCGCCAACCACTTCACGGTGCTGTCGGGCCTGGCCGACCCGGCCGGGCGGCTGCATGAACTGGCCTTGCGCTTGCTGGGTTTGCGCTGACTCAAACTATCGCCAATCGAGCAGGCATTGGTGCGCACTATAGGCAAATGCCATCGACCGCATTGAGCATATGCATTGGCCGATCGGGCCCGGGTTTGGTAATGTCCGGGTCAGTGGCCGCTGCAAGCGGTCGAGTCACGTACCACTGAACAGGAGGACGATATGGGTCTCAAAGGCTCCAAGACCGAGCAGAACCTGAAGGACGCCTTCGCGGGCGAGTCGCAGGCCAACCGCCGCTATCTCTACTTCGCGAACAAGGCCGACATCGAGGGCCAGAACGACGTGGCAGCGCTGTTCCGCTCCACCGCCGAGGGCGAAACCGGCCATGCGCATGGCCACCTCGAGTTCCTCGAGGCCGTTGGCGACCCCGCCACCGGGCTGCCGATCGGCAACAGCCGCCAGAACCTCAAGGCCGCCGTCGCCGGCGAGACGCACGAGTACACCGACATGTACCCGGGCATGGCCAAGACGGCGCGCGAAGAAGGCCACGACGAGATCGCCGACTGGTTCGAGACCTTGGCCAAGGCCGAGCGCTCGCACGCCAACCGCTACCAGAAGGCGCTCGACGCGCTGGTCGACTGAAGTCGTCGACTGTCAGGTGGACAAGGGGCTCATGGGCCCCTTGTTCGTTTCTCGGCCCGCACCGGTGAACCCCCATGCGTGAAGGCAACCTCGAAGCCCCGACCCGCCATCCCATCGACTGGCGCAACCCCGACTTCTACGACGAGTCCAAGGCGCTTGCCGAGATGGAGCGGGTGTTCGACATCTGCCATGGCTGCCGCCGCTGCGTGAGCCTGTGCAAGAGCTTTCCGACCCTGTTCGATCTGGTCGACGAGACCGACGACGGCGAAGTGCATGGCATCCCGAAGGGCGCGTACTGGAGCGTCGTCGACCAGTGTTATCTGTGCGACCTGTGCTACATGACCAAGTGTCCGTACACGCCGCCGCACGAGTGGAACCTCGACTTCCCGCACCTGATGCTGCGCGCCAAGGCGATCAAGCACCGCAAGGGTGAAGTGAAGGCGGGCGAGAAGTTCCTCGCCTCGACCGACGTGCATGGCAGCTTTGCCGGCATCCCGGTGGTGGTGCAGACGGTCAATGCGGTCAACCGCACGAAGACCGCGCGCAAGCTGATGGACAAGACCCTGGGCGTGCACCCGGACGCCTGGATGCCCGAGCTGGCCACGAAGCGCTTCCGCTGGAGCGCGCCTAAGAGCGCGGCCACCGTCGTCACGAACGGGGAGCGCACGCCCGGCAAGGTGGCGATCTTCTCCACCTGCTACGTCAACTACAACGAGCCCGGCATCGGCCACGACCTGTTGCGTGTGCTGACGCACAACGACATCCCCTACGTGATCGTCGACAAGGAATCCTGCTGCGGCATGCCCAAGCTCGAACTCGGTGACCTCGACGCCGTCGCCAGGCACAAGGCGGCCAACATGCCCGTGCTTGCCAGCTATGCGAAGGACGGCTACGCGATCCGTCACCGCCATCCCGAGCTGCACGCTGATGTTCAAGCAGGAACTGCCCTTGATGTTCCCCGAATGCGCCGACACGCAGGCCGTCAAGGACGCGATGTTCGACCCCTTCGAGTACCTGATCGCGCGCCACAAGGACGGCCTGCTGAAGACCGACTTCAAGTCTGCGCTCGGCCGTGTCAGCTACCACATCCCCTGCCATGGACGGGTCCAGAACATCGGGCGCAAGACCGAGGAGATGTTCAAGCTGATCGGCCAGACGGTGACCGTCACGCTCAACACGGTGGAGCGCTGTTCCGGCCATGCCGGCACCTACGGCGTGAAGACGCCCACGCACCCGGTGGCGATGAAGATCGGCCAGCCGGTCTTCAAGGCCATGGCCAAGGACGAGCCCGACGTGATCAGCAGCGACTGCGCATTGGCCGGCCACCACATCGCCCAGGGCATGACCCAGAACGGCGTTCCGCCCAAGGCCTTGCAGCACCCTCTGAGTCTGGTGCGGCGCGCCTATGGCCTTTGACACACAGGACAACCCTATGACGATCACGACCGACACCCTCCTGACGCTGGAGGCCTATTCGAAGATCCGCAAGTCGAGCAAGCCCGAAGCCATCGCGCACCGACGACTGCGCAGCGTGGCGCTGGGCGAGCACATGACGCTGCTGTTCGAGGACGAGCAGACGATCCGGCGCCAGATCCAGGAGATGCTCTACATCGAGAAGATCTTCGACGAGGCCGGCATCCGCGACGAGATCGAGGCCTACGCGCCCCTGGTGCCGGACGGCGCCAACTGGAAGGCCACGATGCTGATCGAGTACCCCGATCCGCACGAGCGCAAGCGCGAGCTGGCCCGCCTGATCGGGGTCGAGGACCGCATGTTCGTCGAGGTCGAAGGCCACCCGCGTGTGTACGCCATCGCGGACGAGGACCTGGAGCGCGAGAACGACGAGAAGACCTCGGCGGTGCACTTCGTGCGCTTCGAGTTCAACGACGCGCAGCGCCAGGCGATCCGCGCTGGCGCGCAGGTCAAGCTCGGCTGCGACCACACGAACTACCCGGCCCATGTGGCGATCGAGGCCGCCACGCTCGCCAGCCTGGCCGGCGACCTGCGCTGAGGCCTATGCCGCCGCGCGGCGCGGCAGCTTCCAGTTCGGACGCACGAAGTGGCAGGTGTAGCCACCGGGTTGGCGTTCGAGATAGTCCTGGTGTTCGGGCTCGGCCTGCCAGAACGGACCGGCGTCGGCGACTTCGGTGACCACCTTGCCGGGCCACAGTCCCGAGGCCTCGACGTCGGCGATCGTGTCGAGCGCCACCGCGCGCTGTTCGGCCGACGTGACATAGATGCCTGAGCGGTACGACGCACCCATGTCGTTGCCTTGACGGTCGCGCGTGGTCGGGTCGTGGATCTGGAAGAAGAACTCGAGCAGCGCCCGGTAGCTCGTGCGGCCCGGGTCGAAGACGATCTCGATCGCCTCGGCGTGGCTGCCATGGTTGCGGTAGGTGGCGTTCGCAACGTCGCCACCGCTGTAGCCCACGCGCGTCGAGACGACGCCCGGCAGCTTGCGGATCAGGTCCTGCATGCCCCAGAAGCAGCCGCCGGCCAGGATTGCGGTTTCGGTTCGGTCCATGGGGGTCTCCTGATCGTCGAACGGATGACAGAAGAAGGTATCAGGTTTCGAAAGACCGGATCAGGTGGTCGAATGCCGACAGCGCGGCCTCGTTGAATCATCTTCTCATCCATACCTGGGTCCAGCGAGGCGCCTATCGCTTGCGCAGGCTGTCCAGGCTGTAGACCGCCAGTGCCGACCAGATCAGCACGAAACCGACGGCGCGGTCGGCGCTGAACGGCTCGCCATACCACCACACCCCGATCAGGAACTGCAGCGTCGGGCCGAGGTACTGCAGCAGGCCCAGCGTGGCCAGCGTCAGGCGGCGGGCGCCGATGGCAAACAGCAGCAGGGGAATCGCGGTGAAGGGGCCGGCCAGCAGCAGCCAGGCCAGCGTGCCGGTCTCGCCATCGACCAGCACGCCCTGTCCCTGCCAGGTCCACCAGGCCAGCAGCACCAGGGCCACCGGCGCCTGCAGCAAGGTTTCCAGCCCCAGCCCTTCGAGCGCGCCGAGCGGCGCCGTCTTGCGCAGCAGGCCGTACAGACCGAAGGTGGACGCCAGCACCAGGGCCACCCAGGGCCATTCACCGGCGCCGGCCACCAGCCACAGCACACCGGCCGCGGCCAGCGCGACGGCGAACCACTGCACCGGCCGCAGTCGCTCGCGCAGGAAGACGAAGCCGAGCAGCACGTTGAACAGCGGATTGATGAAGTAACCGAGGCTGGCGTCGAGGATGCGGTCATGGCTGACCGCCCAGACATAGACCAGCCAGTTCGTGCTCAGCAGCAAGGCGCTGGCGCCGAACACGGCCAGCGTGCGCGGGTTGGTCAGCGCCGCGCGCAGCACGCCCAGGCGGCGCATCACCAGCAGGAGCAGCCCGACGAAGATCAGCGAGCCGAAGGATCGGTGGGCCACGATCTCCAGCGCCGGCACGCTGGCGATCTGCTTGATGTAGAGCGGGAAGATGCCCCACAGCACATAGGCGAGGGCGGCAGCGAGGGCGCCAGGGGTCATCGAGGCCAGGTGCCTGGCTGCCCTTCACGCAGCGCGCTGCGCATGAGGTCCGGCAACTCGCTCGCGCGCACACTCCGTTGGCTCGGACGCATGGCGGCGAGGTCGTCGACTGCTTGCCCGTGGACCCAGACACTGGCCGACGCGACGGCGATCGGTCGGGCCTCGGCGCCCGCGCGCGCCCAGGCGCCGCCGATCCATCCGGCCAGCACATCACCGCTGCCCGGTGTGGCGAGCAGCGCATTGCCGGTCGGATTCAAGGTCGTCGTGCCGTCAGGCGCTGCGGTAACGGTTCCGGAGCCCTTGAGGACCACGACGCAATTGAATCGTCGCGCCAGTTCTTGTGCACTCGCGAGACGGTCGGACTGCACCTGCGCCGGGTGGCTCCCGAGCAGGCGCGCGGCTTCGAGCGGATGGGGCGTGAGGATGCTGGGGCGACCGCGTGCGGCCCGCGCACGCAGCGCATCGGCCAGCGACGGTTCGGCAGCGATCGCGTTGAGCGCGTCGGCATCGAGCACGAGCCGGGCTGACCGCGCCAGCACGAGCGGCAGCAGGTCGCGCACCGCCTCACCTGCCGCCGCAACCGCAGACCACGGTCCGGGAGGACAGCGCGTCTGGGTGTTCGAGTTCGCGAGCGGTTCGCTGCATGAGGTCGGGGTAGAGCGGGCCGAACGCACCTGACTCCGGCGCCAACGCGCAGAGGAAGACCCGGCCGGCACCTGCGGCAAGGCCCGAACGCGCGGCCAGGATGGCCGCGCCGACCATGCCGGTGTCGCCTCCGACCACGACGAGGTCGCCGAAGCGACCCTTGTGGGACGTCATGGGGCGACCGGGTGCTGCCCGGTGCGCCGGTCAGCGTGACGTTGCTCGCCGGCAAGGTCACGCCGAGTGTGTCGAACCAGACCTGGCCCGCGTGATCGCGTCCCTCGGCCGTGAACAAGCCGGGTTTCAGCGTGAGCAGCGAGAGTGTGTGCGTCGCATGCACGGCGTGGTCGCCGACCGGCCGGCCGCGATCGCTGTCGAGGCCCGAGGGCAGGTCGATCGCGAGCACCGGGAACCGCCCCTGGTTCATCGTCGCGATGGCCTCCGACAGTGCACCGGTCGGTGGGCGCGAGGCGCCGATGCCGAGCAGGCCATCGAGTGCAAGGTCGACCTCGAGTCGCGCGGGCAGGCCACTGGAGATGCCCACGCCGGCGTCCTGCGCCTGCTGCAAGGCCTGGCGCGCGTCTGCTGGCAGCCGGTCGGCGTCACCCAGCAAGGTGGCGCTGAGCTGCCAGCCACGGCTCGAGAGCAAGGCGGCGGCGACCAGGGCGTCGCCGCCATTGTTGCCCGGGCCGGCAAATGCATGGACCCGGCGGGTGGACGAATGGGTTGCCAGCACCAGTCGAGCGACGGCCAACCCGGCCCGGCGCATCAGCTCATGGGGTGCCAACGGGCCCATCGCGTCAGCCTCGATGCGGCGCGTGGCGGCGACATCGAACAGCGGCCAGGGGCGTGTGCCAGGCAGCACGCGCGTCAGGGTGTCGCGAGGTCGCAGTCGCATATCGATCGACTATCTCATGCCAGACGCTCGATCCCCAGGCCTTCGAGGTCGAGGCCGGGGCTGCGGCCGCCAATGAGGTCGGCGACGACACGCGCCGAACCGGCCGACAGCGCCCATCCGCTGGAGCCATGTCCCACATTGAGCCAGACCCCGGGCCGACCACTCGCGCCGAGCAGGGGTGGGCCATCGGGCATCATCGGCCGTGCGCCTTTCCACTGCTGGACCTTGCTCTGCTGCATCGCGCCCGGAAACCAGTCCTCCATCACCTTGTAGAGCGTTGCCAGGGCAGGCGCGCTCATCTGGTCGAGGCGGCCACCGATTTCGGCGCTCCCTGCGACCCGCACACGCTGGCCGAGCCGCGAGATCGCAACCTTGTAGGCCTCGTCCATCAGTGCACCTCGCGGGCCTGCCTCCGGCTGTCCGTCCACATGTCGGATCGGGGCCGTGATCGAGTAGCCGTGCACGGCCTGGATCGGCACCGACACGCCGATCGGTCCGAGCAAGGACGCGGCCGTCGCACCGGCGCAGATCACCACGCCGTCGAAGACCTGGCTGCCGGTTGCCGTTTTCACGCTGGCCGGGGCACCCGGTTCGATCGACAGCACACGCGCCTGAAACCTGAACTGCGCGCCCAGTTTTTGCGCTTCGCCCTTGAGCTGGTGCGCAAACTGACGGCAATTGCCTACCCCGTCCTGCGGCAGGCGAACGGCTGCGCGCAACGGCGTCGACGGGCTGAGGCCGGGCTCCGCGAGCCTGGCGCGCTCGCCATCGAGCAACTCGAACGGCACGCCCAGATCACTCAGCAGCTTGATGCTGGCGCGTGCCAGCGCCAGATCCCGCTCGGTCCGCAGCAGCACCATGTAGCCGCGCGTCTGCTCGTACTCCAGGTGCAGTTGGTGGGTCAGTGCGTTCAGGCGGTCACGGCTGAAGTTCGCAAGCCGGTGCATCCGTGTCCGGTTGGCCGTGTAGACCGCTGGCCGGCACGATCGCCACCAGCGCCACAACCAGGGCGCGCTGGCCAAAACGCCGATCCCCGACAGCCTGACCGGCGTGTGGCTGCTGAGCAGATTGCGCAGCACCTTGCCGAGCATGCCGGGCGACGACCAGGGCGTGACGTAGCCCGGCGCAATCACTCCGGCATTGGCGAAGCTGGCACCGGTGGCGACGCCACCGTCCTGCTCGTAGACGGTCACCTCGTGTCCGTCCAGCGCCAGTTCGTAGGCGGTGGTGACACCCACGATGCCCGCGCCGATGATGGCCACTCGCATGTCAGTGTCCTCTCGACAGGGCGTGCTCGATGGCCATCGATGCCGACAGCACGATGTCGTCGCGCAGTGCCGGCGCCCAGACCATGAGACCGACCGGCAGTTCACCGACGCGATGGCAAGGCAGGGACAGCGCGCAACCGTCGAGGAAGTTGACGACGGAAGGATTGCGCAGCAGCAAGGCGTTGGCCTCGAAGAACCGGTCGTCGTGCGCGACCAGAGGCGCAATTTCAGGCGCGACGATCGGCACCGTGGGCGACAGCATGGCGTCGAACGCCACGCTGGCAGCCTCGACCCGGCGGATCCAGCTTTGCCGGGCATGCAGCAGGTCGATGTAGTCGGCAGCCGTGATGTCTGCGCCCCTGCGGATTCGGGCGCTGACCCTTGGGTCGTAGGACTGACCGTGGCGCTCCATGCGCGCACGGTGCCAGGCCCAGCTCTCCGCGGCCGCAAGGCCGCCGTTTGAATTCAGGCCGGCCAGTTCGGCCAAGGGTGGCAGCTCGAACTCGACAATGGACGCACCCGCGGCGCGCAGCGACGCCAGAGCGCGCTCGAACGCGCTGCCAACGCCTGGGTCGAGGTCGTCGAGCAGCAGGGTCGAGGGCACGCCAAAGCGCCAACCCGACAGTGGGCGCTGTTGGAGTGCGACCTGCCTTGCCGCCAGGACCTCGTGCAAGAGCACGGCGTCGCGCACCGACCGCGTGACCGCGCAGGTCGTGTCGAGCGTGCTGGACAAGGGCACACAACCACCCGACGGGGTCAGGCGCTGGGTGTTCTTGAACCCGACCAGGCCCTGCAGGGCGGCCGGGATTCGGACCGAGCCGCCGGTATCGGAGCCGAGTGCGGCCCAGGCCGCACCGATCGCGACGCTGACGCTGCCGCCCGAGGTCGATCCCCCGGGCACCCGAGCCACGGGATCGATCGCCGCGCAGGCCGGATTCACGGGCGTTCCGTGGTGCGGGTTGATGCCGACGCCCGAAAACGCGAACTCGCTCTGGTTGGTGTGCCCGACCAGCGCTGCGCCGTAGGCACGCAGGCGCGCGACGGCCACCGAGTCGCCGGTGGCCGGCGTGTCCGGCATCACCACCGATCCGGCCGTCGTCGGAAAACCGCTGACATCGAACAGGTCCTTGACCGAGATCGCCAGTCCGGCCAGCGGCGGCCGCGGCTGGCCCGCCGCGGCGAGGGCGTCTATGGCGTCGGCCTGGGCCCGGGCCAGTTCATCGAAGCGCCGAATGAACACATGTTGGGCGGCAGGTGCGTTTGCCGCCGCCAAACTGGCGTCCAGAAGTTCGCGCGCCGAGGTCGTGCCGCGCTGCAGCCAGCCGCGCGCCTCGCACAAGTCCGCTGCACTGCCGCGTGATATAGTCATTGGGTTTGTCTCGACGGGTTCACTGCAAGTGGCCCGGCATAGGCGAACAAATCCGCGAACTCGGCAGCCGAAAGGTGTCGCACTGATTCAGTCTCTGAATGAGTGTCGATCTGCGCCGGGATTCTAGACCCAACCTTCGGAGTTTCTATGTCTGTGTCCATGCGTGAAATGCTGGAAGCCGGTGTCCATTTCGGACATCAGACCCGCTTCTGGAACCCCAAGATGGCCCCGTATATCTACGGCCATCGCAACAAGATCCACATCATCAATCTCGAGAAGACGCAGCCGCTTTTCGAGGATGCGCTGAAGTTCGTGCGCCAGCTTGCGAGCCGTGGCGGCACGGTCCTGATGATCGGCACCAAGCGCCAGGCGCGCGAACTGGTGTCGATGGAGGCGCAGCGGTGCGGCATGCCGTTCGTCGACCAGCGCTGGCTCGGTGGCATGCTGACCAACTTCAAGACGGTCAAGGCATCGCTGAAGAAGCTCAAGGACATGCAGGCGATCCGCGAAGGCGGTGCCGAATCCCTGATCAAGAAGGAAGCACTGATGTTCGAACGCGGGCTGGCCAAGCTCGAGAAGGACATTGGCGGCATCCAGGACATGGGCGCACTGCCGGACGCCATGTTCGTGATCGACGTCGGCTATCACAAGATCGCCGTTGCCGAAGCCAAGAAGCTTGGCATTCCGCTCATCGGTGTCGTCGACACGAACCACTCTCCGCAGGGCATCGACTACGTGATCCCGGGCAATGACGACTCGGCCAAGGCGGTGGCGCTGTACGCGCGTGCCGTGGCGGATGCCGTGCTCGAAGGCAAGGCGAACGCGACCAATGAAGTGGTCGCCGCTGCCACCGAGGGTGACGAGTTCGTCGAGGTCCGCGAAGAAGCCTGACCGGCCCGATCGGGGAGGGGTCGACGACCCACCCAAAACCGGCCGGCCGCGTCAATCCGCGCCCGGCCGGTTTCGCAACAGATGGTCGGATGCCGTCGTGCTGACGGCGTCCGGCGCAACAGGAGTACATCCAGAGATGCCCGCAATCACAGCAAGCATGGTCGCCGAACTGCGCGCCAAGACCGACGCTCCGATGATGGAGTGCAAGAAAGCCCTGACCGAGGCCGAAGGCGACCTGGTTCGAGCCGAGGAGATCCTGCGCGTCAAGCTGGGCAGCAAGGCCGGCAAGGCCGCTGCCCGCGTGACCGCCGAAGGGGTGATCGCCGTGTCCGTGAACGGCAAGCAAGGTGCCATGATCGAGGTCAACTGCGAGACTGACTTCGTCACCAAGAACGATTCGTTCATCTCCTTTGCCGACGCGTGCGCGGCCTTGATCGCCAAGCACAACCCGGCCGACCCGGCTGCCCTGTCGGCGCTCGCGCTGGCGCATGAAGGCTTCGGGCCGACGGTCGAGGATGTGCGCAAGGGACTGATCGGCAAGATCGGCGAGAACATCTCGATCCGCCGGTTCCGGCACTATGGAGGCGCCAGCCAGCTGGCGCACTATCTGCACGGCACGCGCATCGGGGTGGTGGTCGAGTTCACCGGCGACGAGGTCGCGGCCAAGGACGTGGCGATGCATGTCGCCGCGATGAAGCCGGTCGCTGTCTCGGTGGCCGACGTGCCCGCCGAACTGGTCGAGAAGGAGCGCAAGATCGCCGCCGAGAAGGCTGCCGAGTCTGGCAAGCCGGCCGAGATCGTCGCCAAGATGGTCGAAGGCTCGGTGCAGAAGTTCCTGAAGGAGGTCTCGTTGTCCAATCAGACCTTCGTGAAGAACGACAAGCAGACGGTCGAGCAGATGCTCAAGGAAAAGAACACCCAGGTCGCGGCATTCACGCTGTACGTCGTGGGTGAGGGCATCGAGAAGAAGACCGATGACTTCGCGGCCGAGGTGGCAGCGCAGGTTGCTGCCGCGAAGGGCGCCTGAATGCCCCGAGCCGGGGCCGGCCTGCCCCGGCGTTTAGACTCGCCCTTCACGATCTGCAGACTTCAGGAGTTTCCCGCATGCCCGCCTACAAGCGAATCCTGCTGAAGCTCTCCGGCGAGGCCCTGATGGGCGACGACGCCTACGGCATCAATCGCGCGACGATCGTGCGCATGGTGCGTGAAATCCAGCAGGTCACGCGTCTGGGTGTCGAGGTGGCGGTCGTGATCGGCGGCGGCAACATCTTCCGCGGCGTTGCCGGAGGTTCGGTCGGAATGGACCGGGCCACGGCCGACTACATGGGCATGCTGGCAACCGTCATGAATTCACTGGCATTGGCCGACACGATGCGCCAGGAAGGCATGACGGCGCGTGTCATGTCCGCGATCAGCATCGAGCAGGTGGTCGAACCCTATGTTCGACCGAAGGCGCTGCAATACATGGAAGAAGGCAAGGTCGTGGTGTTCGCCGCGGGCACCGGCAATCCCTTCTTCACGACCGACACCGCTGCGGCCTTGCGCGGGGCCGAGATCGGTGCCGACGTCGTGCTCAAGGCGACCAAGGTCGATGGTGTTTACAGCGCGGACCCTGCCAAGTTCCCGGACGCGAAGCGATATGCTTCGATCACCTTCGACGAGGCCATCATGCGCAATCTGCAGGTCATGGACGCGACGGCATTCGCGCTGTGCCGTGACCAGAAGCTGCCGATCAAGGTGTTCAGCATCTTCAAGCCGGGCGCCCTGGAACGTGTCGTGCTGGGCGAAGACGAAGGCACCCTGGTGCACGTTTGACGAAGGAGAACCAAATGACGACGGCAACGATCCCCGAGATCCACCAGACCGCCGAGCACAAGATGGGGCGCTCGATCGAGGCGCTGAAGGGCGATCTGGCGAAGATCCGCACCGGTCGCGCCCACCCGGGCCTGCTCGACCAGGTCCAGGTCGAGTACTACGGCGCGATGCTCCCGATCAGCCAGGTCGCCAACGTGGCCTTGCTCGACGCCCGCACGATCACGGTCCAGCCCTGGGAGAAGGGCATGGGCGCCAAGATCGAGAAGGCGATCCGGGAGTCGGATCTCGGCCTGAACCCGGCCGCCCAAGGCGACCTGCTGCGCGTGCCGATGCCGGCATTGACCGAGGAGCGCCGGCGTGATCTGGGCAAGGTCGTTCGCCACGCGGGTGAAGAAGCCAAGGTGGCGGCACGTGCCGTCCGGCGCGAGGCCAATGAGCACCTGAAGCGGATGCTCAAGGACAAGCTGGCCAGCGAGGACGAGGAACGTCGCGCGCAGGACGAGGTGCAGAAGCTCACCGACAGGGCGATCCTCGAGATCGACCGCCTCGTGGCAGCGAAAGAAGCCGAAGTGATGGCCGTTTGAGCCTGCAGACATCGGTGCGGATGCAGACGCTTCAAGCCAAGCCAGACGCGGCGGCCCTGGACGCCATCGTTCCACGACATGTTGCGGTCGTGATGGACGGCAACGGTCGCTGGGCGCGCAAGCGCCACATGCCGCGTTTCTTCGGTCACAAGGCCGGTGTCGACGCGCTGGTCAAGAACGTCCTGGCCTTTGCCGATCGCGGGGTCGAGTACCTGACCGTCTTCGCCTTCTCCTCGGAGAACTGGAAGCGGCCCAGCGACGAGGTGTCGGGATTGATGGGCCTCGTGCTGGTCGCCGTCTCGAAGTATCTGACCAAGCTGGCGGACGACGGGGTGCGCATCCGCATCATCGGCGACCGGTCCGCGGTGTCCGACAAGCTGCGCCGCGCCTGGGAGCAGGCCGAGACGCAGACCCAGAACAACACCCGCATCACGCTGGCGGTGGCATTCAACTACGGTGGGCGCTGGGACATGCTCCAGGCCTGCCGGCAGGCCATGGCCGAGGGCATAGCGCCCGAGGCGCTGGACGAGCGTGCGCTCTCGCGCCACCTGGCGTTGAGTTTTGCGCCCGATCCGGATCTGTTCATTCGCACCGGCGGCGAGATGCGGATCAGCAACTTCCTGCTCTGGCAGGCTGCGTACTCCGAGTTCTTCTTCACCGACTGCCTCTGGCCGGACTTCGGTGACGCCGAAATCGATCAGGCGCTGGTGGCGTTTCGGCAGCGTGACCGGCGTTTCGGCGGTCTTCCCGCGCCGGCGCAGAGCAGCTGATGCTCGGTCAGCGAATCATCACTGCGCTGGTTCTGCTGGCCTTTCTGCTGCCGGCGCTTTTCGCGCACAATCCCTGGCCGTTTCAGGTCCTGACATTGATCCTGATTGCGGCCGCCGGATGGGAGTGGGGCCGCCTGAATGGCGCTGCGAACAACTTGGCGCTCGCCTTTGGTGCAGCGGTGGCCGCCGCCTGCGCCGCGGTGCTGGCGCTGAACTGGACCGCCCCTGCGCAGCTGTGGTGGGCCGCGGCCTTCGTCTGGATCGTGGGCGGTGCTGTGGCGTTGCGCAAGGGTCCGGCCGCCTGGCCCCATGTGCCGGCCGCATTTCGCTGGCCCCTGGGGTTGCTCGGACTGTGGGTCGCGTGGCTGGCGATCGGTCACGCGAGGGCCGTCGGAGTCAACTTCCTGCTCTCGGTCTTCGCGCTGGTCTGGGCCGCGGACATCGCCGCCTACTTCGCTGGCAAGGCATTCGGCCGTCGCAAGCTCGCGCCCAGCATCAGCCCCGGGAAGTCCTGGGAGGGCGTGCTCGGTGGCATGCTGGGCGTTGGCTTGCTGGCGCTGGGTTGGATCGCCTTGGATGCCGCCGTGGACGTCGACAGCGCAAGCCTCTACACGCGCCTGACGGTCTCCCTCGGTGCAGCGGGTGCTGGCCTCGCATTGATGGGGCTCGCGGGGCTGAGCGTGGTCGGCGACCTCGTCGAGTCACTCGTCAAGCGTGCCTGCGGTGCCAAGGACAGCAGTCGGCTGCTGCCGGGTCACGGCGGGGTTCTCGACCGGGTGGACGCCTTGCTGCCGGTCTGCCCGACCGTTCTGGCCTTGCTGTCGATTTGACGAGGCCACCCATCTCATGACCGCGCGTCAGCGTCTCGCCATTCTGGGCTCCACCGGTTCGATCGGGGTGAGCACGCTTGACGTCGTGACACGCCACCCCGAGCGATTCGAAGTGGTCGGTCTGTCGGCCTTTCACAGGATCGACGAACTGCTCGAGCAGTGCCTGGCCTATCGCCCGCGCATCGCAGTGGTTCCCGACGAGGCCAAGGCAATGCGGCTGCGCGAGCAACTCGGCCGCCTGGGTGCGCAGACCGAGGTACGGGTCGGTCCCGCCGCGCTGTGTGAACTGGCTTCGGACGCATCGGTGGACAGTGTCATGGCGGCCGTTGTCGGTGCTGCCGGCCTGGCGCCTTGCATGGCGGCCGCGCGGGCCGGAAAGCGGCTGCTGCTGGCAAACAAGGAAGCCCTGGTCGTGGGGGGTGCATTGTTCATGGACGCGGTGACTGAAGGTGGCGCGGATCTGCTGCCCATCGACAGTGAGCACTCGGCGATTTTTCAATGCCTGCCGGAAGATCGCAACCGATGGGCCGACCACGTCGACCACATCGTGCTGACCGCTTCCGGCGGGCCGTTTCGCACGCGCGACCCGGCCAGCCTCGATCTCGTCACGCCCGACCAGGCCTGCGCGCATCCGAACTGGACCATGGGTCGCAAGATCTCGGTGGACTCGGCCACCATGATGAACAAGGCGCTCGAGGTGATCGAGGCGCATTGGCTGTTCAAGCTGCCCCCGGAGCGCATTCGTGTGATCATCCACCCGCAGAGCATCATCCACTCGATGGTGGTGTGCAGCGACGGTTCGGTGCTGGCCCAGATGGGCACGCCGGACATGCGGGTGCCGATTGCCTATGGATTGTCGTTTCCGCAGCGCATCGAGTCCGGCGCAGGGCGGCTTGACTTCGAGACCCTGTCGTCCCTGCACTTCGAGCCGGCTGACCGGAATCGTTTCCCGGGCTTGTTCCTGGCCTGGGATGCCTTGCGTGCCCCCGAAGGGAGCTGCGCCGTGTTGAACGCTGCCAACGAGGTTGCGGTCGCTGCCTTTCTCGATGGAACCATCCGGTTCACACAGATCCACGGCGTCAATGCCCGCACGATCGACGCGATGGTTGGCAAGATCGGGCCGGTCTCGACACTGGAGGACTTGATGGCGCTGGACCATCGTTCGCGCGAATTTGCACAGGCCACTGTGCTGGAACTGACCCGATGATCGTGACCGTATTGGCCTTCTTGTTGACGCTCGGAATCCTGGTCGTCTTCCACGAGTATGGACATTACCGGGTGGCGCGCCTGTTCGGCGTCAAGGTGCTGCGCTTCTCGGTCGGATTCGGTCGCGTCCTGATGCGGCGCCAACGGGACCCACAGTCGACCGAGTTCGTGCTCTGCGCCTTGCCGCTGGGTGGCTATGTTCGGATGCTGGACGAGCGCGAGGGCCCGGTCGTGCCCGCGGAGCGCTCGATGGCATTCAACACGAAGCCACTGTTGCAGCGAACCGCGATTGTCGCGGCCGGCCCCGCCGCCAATCTGCTGCTGGCAGTGCTGCTGTACGCGGCATCGCACTGGATCGGCGTTGACGAACCGAAGGCGGTCATGAATGCGCCTGCGGCCGGCAGCCTGGCCGAGCAGGCGGGCCTGCGCGGCGGCGACTGGGTGCGCGCGGTGTCCCGCGATGGCAATACCTGGGACGACGTGATGTCGCTGACCGATCTGCGTTGGCGCGTCACGCAGGCCGTGCTGGACGGCGAGTCCGTCGACCTGTTGATCAGCGACCGCGACGGTCATGCCTCGCGACGCGCCCATCTGGACCTGACTCGACTCGATTCGGTCGAGGTCGATGGGGCGACTCTGCGCCGCATTGGTCTTGGCGGTGCCTACCGTGCGCCGGTCATGGGAGAGGTCAAGGCAGGCGGGCCAGCCGAGCTTGCCGGCCTGCTCCAGGGGGATCTCGTGCTGTCGATCGACGGCCGCCCGGTCGGCGATGTGCAAGCCTTGTTCGATCGAATTCGCGGCGCAGTCGCGAACGGCGAGGCAGTGCCGATGCAATGGTCGATCGAACGCGCAGGTGTGGTGCGCGCGCTGTCGGTGACACCGCGGATCAGCGCCGGCGCCGAGGGTCCGGTCGGGCGCATCGACGCCTTCGTGGGCGGTCCAACCGAAATGGTGACGGTGCGCCATGGCGCCGTGGACGGCTTGTGGCGCGGCGCTCAGCGCACCTGGGAAGTGTCGTCGCTGACGGTGCGCATGCTGGGCCGCATGCTCATCGGCGAGGCCTCGATACGAAATCTGAGCGGGCCCTTGACGATCGCCGATTACGCCGGGCAGTCGGCGCAGCAGGGGCTGGCCTACTACCTGGGGTTCCTGGCCCTGGTCAGTGTGAGCCTGGGCGTGCTCAACCTGCTCCCGCTGCCGATGCTCGACGGTGGGCACCTGATGTATTATCTTTTCGAGGGCGTGACCGGACGTCCCTTGTCCGAAATCTGGTTGGCGCGGCTTCAGCGCGGCGGCGTTGCGCTGCTGCTGATGCTGATGTCGGTCGCCCTGTTCAACGATGTGGCCCGATTGTTCGGTCTGCACTGATTCCTCCCTCATGTCATTCCTATTCCCGATCGGGCCTTTGCGCCCTGCTGCGACTGTGCTTGCGGTCGCTGCACTGTGCGTCGCACCGGCAGCCCATGCCGTCGAGCCGTTCGTCCTCAAGGACATCCGGGTCGAAGGCATGCAACGCACCGATCCCGGCACTGTCTTTGCAGTCCTGCCATTCCGGGTCGGTGACACCTACACCGACGAAAAGGCGGCAGCCGCACTGCGGGCCCTGTTTGCGACCGGGCTGTTCAGTGACGTCCGCATCGACGTCCAGGGTGACGTGGCGGTGGTCGTCATCGACGAGCGCTCGGTCATCGCCAAGGTCGACTTCTCAGGGCTGAAGGAGTTCGAGAAGGACGTGCTGCTGAAGTCGCTGAAGGACGCGGGCATCGGAATCGGCCTGCCGTTCGACCGCGCGCTGGTCGATCGTGCCGAGCAGGAGATCAAGCGCCAGTATCTGGCGCGCAGTCTGTACGGCGCGGAGGTGGTGACGACGATCACGCCAATCGAACGCAATCGCGTCAACGTCACGTTTGCGATGAACGAAGGCGAGACGGCGCGCATCCGTGACATCCGGATCACCGGAAGCTCGGCGTTCAGCGAGTCGACCCTGCTGGGGCAGATGGAACTGACGACGCCGGGTTGGCTGACCTGGTACACGAAATCGGATCGTTACTCGAGATCGGCGCTCAACGGGGACCTCGAGAAGATCCGCGCCTACTACGTCAACCGCGGATACCTCGAGTTTGCGGTTCAGTCGACCCAGGTCACGATCTCTCCGGACAAGCAGGACATCTCGATCGCGGTCTCGATCTCCGAGGGTCAGCGCTACACGGTCACCGGCGTGCGTCTGACCGGCGATCTGCTGGGCAAGGAGGCCGAATTCGAATCGCTGGTCCGCATCAAGCCCGGCGAGGCCTATCGTGGGGAGGACGTCACGCAGACGCAGCGCCTGATGTCCGATCTGTTCGGCCTCTACGGCTACGCGTTCGCCAGGGTCGATTCGCGGCCTCAGATCGACCGCGAAAAGGGTCAGGTACTGGTCGAACTGGCGCTCAGTCCGCAGCGGCGTGTCTATGTACGGCGGATCGAAGTGGCGGGCAATACGCGCACGCGTGACGAAGTGATCCGGCGCGAATTCCGACAACTCGAATCGTCCTGGTACGACGGCGGCAAGATCAAACACTCGCGCGACCGCGTGGACCGGCTGGGCTTCTTCAGCGAGGTCACGGTCGAGACCAGCGAAGTACCGGGTGCGGTGGACCAGGTCGACCTCGTGATCAAGGTCAAGGAAAAGCCGACCGGCAACCTCCTGCTCGGTGCCGGATTCTCGAGTTCCGAGAGCCTGTCGCTGACGGCTTCGGTGAAGCAGGAAAACATCTTCGGGTCCGGGAACTACCTCGGCGTCGAACTGAACACCAGCAAGTCCGCGCGCAGTTTCGTGTTCAGCACGGTGGACCCGTACTTCACCGTCGACGGCATTTCGCGCGCGATCGATGTGTACTACCGGACCAGTCGGCCCTACAACAGCCTTGGCGAGGGCTACCAGCTGACCACGCCCGGCGCGGCAGTTCGCTTCGGAATCCCGTTCTCGGAGTTCGACACCGTCTTCCTGGGCATCGGAGTCGAGCGCACCGAGATCAGCGATGTGAGCGGGATTCCGAACAGCTATGTGATCTACCGCGAGACCTTTGGTGCGAAGAGCAATTCGATGCCGCTCACCTTGGGTTGGGCGCGCGACGGGCGTGACAGTGCCCTCGTGCCCACGACGGGACGCTATCAACGGCTCAATTTCGAATGGAGCGTGGCAGGTGACGTGCGCTACCTGCGGACCAATATCCAGGTCCAGCAGTATTTCCCGCTGACCTCGAAGATCACGCTGGGCCTGAACGCGGAGCTCGGCATCGGAAAGGGCCTGGGCGGACGGCCCTACCCATTGTTCAAGAACTTCTTCGGTGGTGGCCTCGGATCGGTGCGGGTCTTCGACCAGGGCTCGCTGGGCGTCATCGATCCGACCGGCGCCTTCATCGGCGGGGCGAGGAAGTTCAACCTGAACGCAGAGCTCTACGTGCCGGTGCCGGGATCGGGCAACGACAAGACGTTGCGCGTGTTCGCATTCGCCGACGCTGGCAACGTCTGGAGCGAAGGCGAGAGCACCGATCTGTCGAGCCTGCGTGCGTCGGCGGGCATCGGCCTGAGCTGGCTCTCGCCGGTCGGCCCGCTGCGCCTGAGTTGGGGCGCTCCGCTTCGTTCCCAGCCGAACGATAGAATCCAACGATTCCAATTCCAGATCGGGACTGCGTTCTGATGAACATGCCCTCCATGAAATCGCTGACGATTGCGCTGGCCCTGGCTGCTTCGGCGTTTGCCGTTTCCGCGCAGGACCTGAAAATCGGCTACATCAATGGCGAGCGTCTGTTGCGAGAGGCGGCGCCAGCGAAGGCGGCGCAGGCCAAGCTCGAGGCCGAATTCGGCAAGCGTGAACGTGAACTTGCCGAGGACGGGAATCGTCTGAAGGCCGGTGCCGACAAGCTCGACAAGGACGCGCCGACGTTGGCCGAGAGCGAGCGCAACCGGCGCCAGCGCGAACTCGTCGAGCAAGATCGCGACCTGCAGCGCAAGCGCCGGGTCTTCCAGGAAGACCTGAACCAGCGCAAGAACGAGGAACTGGCCAACGTGGTCGAGCGCGCCAACCGCGTCATCAAGCAGGTCTTCGATCAGGAGAAGTACGACCTTATCCTGCAAGAAGGCGTTGTCTTCGCCGGCCCTCGCGTGGACATCACCGAAAAGGTGATCCGCCTGCTGAACGGCGCCAAGTAGGCTGCCGGACCGAGGTGATCCGCGTCGGCGAGATTGCGGCCCTGTTGGGCGGTGAGCCGATCGGCAACACGCAACTCAGCATCGCCCGGATCGGCCCGCTCGAGTCGGCCCAGGCGGACAGCATCAGCTTCCTTGCAAATCCGCGCTACCGCGCGCGGCTCGACGCCAGCCTGGCCGGATGCGTCATCGTCGCGCCCGACCTGCGCGACGCCGTGGTGACGCGGCCCGCGGCAATCCTGTGCGATGACCCCTACCTGGGCTTCGCGCGCTTGACTCAGTGGTGGGCGGCTCGCACGCGGCGTGTCGCGGCGCCCGGCATTCATCGCACGGCGGTCGTCGAGCCTGGTGCCCAGGTTCATCCCGGAGCCTCGGTTGGCGCGCTGGCGTTCGTCGGGGCGGACGCCGTCGTGGGCGAGGGCGTGGTCATCGGTGCGCAATCCCATGTGGGAGAGGGGGCCCAGCTGGGCGAGGGCACGCGCCTTATGGCGCGCGTTTCCTTTGGCGACGGATGCAGGATCGGCGCACGCGGTCTGGTCCACCCGGGCGCCGTGATCGGCGCCGACGGATTCGGTTTCGCGCCGGATGGTGGCCACTGGGCCAAGATCGAACAACTCGGCAGCGTCGTGATCGGCGACGATGTCGAGATCGGTGCCAACAGCTGCATCGACCGCGGCGCACTCGAGGACACCGTGATCGGCGACGGCGTCAAGATCGACAACCTGGTCCAGGTAGGACACAACGTGCGGATCGGTCCGCATTGTGCGTTGGCGGGCTGCGTGGGGATCGCCGGCAGCGCCCGGATCGGGGCCCATTGCACTTTCGGGGGCGGGGCCATTGTCCTGGGCCATCTGGATCTGACCGATCATGTCCATGTATCGGCCGCGACCGTGGTCACGCGGTCCATTCTCAAGCCGGGCCACTACACGGGCATGTTCCCGTTCGACGACAATGCGTCCTGGGAGAAGAACGCTGCAACGTTGCGCCAGCTTCATGCCCTGCGTGATCGCTTGCGCGCGTTGGAGAAGAACTCATGACCATCCCCTTGCTCGACATCCATGCCATCCTGAAGAAGCTGCCGCATCGTTACCCGTTCCTGCTGGTCGACCGGGTTCTGGAAATCGATCCGCACAAGCGGATCAAGGCGCTCAAGAACGTCACCATCAACGAACCCTTCTTCGGCGGGCATTTCCCGCATCGACCGGTGATGCCTGGCGTGTTGATGCTCGAAGCGCTGGCACAGGCGTCGGCCCTCCTGTCGTTCACCTCGTTGGGTGAGAGCCCGGACGACGATGCGGTGGTCTATTTCGTCGGCATCGACGGCGCTCGCTTCAAGCGGGTCGTCGAGCCTGGTGACCAGTTGATCCTCGAGTCGACGACCGAGCGCGTGAAGGGCGGCATCTACAAGTACAGCGCACGAGCCAGTGTGGACGGTCAGACGGCCGTCGAGGCCGAACTCATGTGCACGATGCGGCGTGCGGGGTAGGGGGTTTCGCGCGTGACCCGCATCCATGCGACTGCGCTGGTCGACCGTGGCGCAGAGCTCGATCCGAGCGTCGAAGTCGGACCCTACGCCGTCATCGGACCTCATGTGCGCGTCGCGGCGGACTCGACCATCGGCGCCCACTGTGTCGTCGAAGGGCACACGACGATCGGGCGCAACAACCGCATCTTCCAGTTCGCCTCGGTCGGCTCGGCGCCGCAGGACAAGAAATATGCGGGCGAGCCGACCCGGCTCGAGATCGGTGACGGGAACACGATTCGCGAATTCGTCACCATCAGTACCGGCACCGTCCAGGATGCCGGAATCACGCGGCTGGGTGACGACAACTGGATCATGGCCTACGTGCACATCGCCCATGACTGCCAGCTCGGCAGCCACTTGATCCTCGCGAATGCAGTTCAGCTGGCAGGCCATGTGCATCTGGGCGACTGGGTCTTTCTCGGCGGGCTGTCGGGTGTCCACCAGTTCGTGCGCGTGGGTGCGCATGCCATGACGGCCTTTCAGACGCGGCTGGCGCAGGATGTGCCGCCCTTCGTCACGGTGGCGGGCAATCCGGCGCAGGCGCAGGGCATCAACCAGGAAGGTCTGCGCCGTCGGGGGTTCTCGGAACAGCGGATCGGACTGATCAAGCAGATGCACAAGGCGCTCTACCGCAAGGGCTTGACCTTGGCGGCGGCGGTGTCCGAGATCGAGTCGACCCGGTCGAGATGTGACGAGCATAGCGCTCAGGACGTGGACTTGCTGCTCGAATTCGTGGCTGCCGCCGAACGCGGCATCGTGCGCTGAGGCCATGGTGACGACCGCGCCGCGCCTGGCGATGGTGGCCGGCGAGGCCTCCGGCGACCTCCTTGCGGGCCTGCTGCTCGAAGGCTTGCACGCGCGCTGGCCGCAGATGCAGGCATCCGGCATTGGCGGGCCGATCATGGCGGCAGCGGGCTTCAGCGCCTGGTGGCCGCATGAGGAACTGGCCGTGCGTGGCTATGTCGAGGTGCTGCGTCACTATCGACGGATCGTCGGCATTCGGCGCGAGCTGGCGGCGCGGCTGCTGGTGCAGCGCCCGACGGCCTTCATCGGAGTCGATGCACCGGACTTCAACCTGGGGCTGGAAGCCCGGCTGAAGGCGGCCGGGATTCCCACGATTCACTTCATCTGCCCATCGATCTGGGCCTGGCGCGCCGGGCGGGTGAAGGCCATTGCGCGCAGCGCCGACCATGTGCTGTGCCTGTTCCCGTTCGAGCCGCCAATGCTCCACGCGCATGGCATTGGCGCAACCTACGTGGGTCACCCGCTGGCCGACGCGATCCCACTCGAGCCGCCGCGGGCAGCGGCACGGCGCGCGCTGCACCTGGGCGACAGCGATGTCGTGGTGGCCGTGCTGCCCGGCAGCCGGCGTTCGGAGGTCGATTCGATCGGCCCGGTGTTCCTGCGCGCCGTGGCGCTGCTGAGCAAGCAGCGCCCGGGACTGCGCTTCGTGCTGCCGGTCGCGCCAGGATTGCGAGACCG
The DNA here is from genome assembly GCA_963706655.1 of uncultured beta proteobacterium. GTDB lineage: Bacteria > Pseudomonadota > Gammaproteobacteria > Burkholderiales > Burkholderiaceae_C > Rubrivivax. The sequence continues at coordinate 78,900 of CAVPNN010000011.1, read as the reverse complement.
GGTGGCGCCGATGCTCGAATCGTTTGCAGCCGGCGTCGAGGTGCAACTGCTCGAAGGCCGTTCGCACGAGGCCCTGGCCGCCTGCGACCTGACCCTGATTGCGAGCGGGACGGCGACACTCGAGGCCGCGTTGTTCAAGCGGCCGATGGTCATCGGGTACCGCATGAATCCGCTGTCCTGGGCCCTGATGCGCCGCATGCGCCTGCAGCCCTGGGTCGGGCTGCCGAACATCCTGTTGCGCGAGTTCGCGGTGCCCGAGTTCATCCAGGACAGGTGCGAACCGGTGGCGCTGGCGCAGTCCGTCCTGACCGGGCTCGACGATCTGGTGCAGGCGCAACGCCTGGCGCTGCGCTTTCAGGCGCTTCACGTTGAACTTCGGCGCGACACTGCGCGCTGTGCGACCGATGCGATCGAGGCGATCCTCGGTGCCTGAGCAACTCGGCCTGGACTGGTCGACGCCCGGCCTGTTGGCCGGCGTCGACGAAGCCGGCCGCGGCCCTTTGGCGGGCCCGGTGGTGGCCGCTGCGGTCATCCTCGATGCGCGCGCGCCGATCAAGGGACTGGCCGATTCCAAGGTGCTGTCGCCGGCCCGGCGCGAACGTCTGTACGACGAGATCTGTGCCAAGGCCTTGTGCGTGCACATCGCCGAGGCCGATGTCGAGGAGATCGATCGGCTGAACATCCTCCAGGCCACGATGCTGGCGATGCGACGGGCCGTCGAGGGCCTGCGCCTGAGGCCACACAACGTGCTGGTCGATGGCAATCGAATTCCGGTGCTCAGGGTGCCGGTGTTGGCGATCGTCAAGGGCGATGCGAAGGTGCCGGAGATCTCGGCCGCGTCGATCCTGGCCAAGGTCCACCGCGACCGCCTGTGTGCCGAACTGCACGCACGCTATCCGGCTTACGGGTTCGACGCGCACAAGGGTTATCCGACGGCGGCGCATGTCGCCGCCCTGCGTCTGCATGGTCCCTGCGCAGCACATCGGCGCAGCTTTGCACCTGTGCGCGATTGCCTGGAGTCGAAATGAACCGGCGCCGAATCGTGGCGCGGGACAATCCGCTGCTCGTGAACCTGAGGAAGCTCGCACGCTCGACGGGCGCCTACCGCAAGCTCGGCCAGGTCTGGATCGAAGGCGAGCACCTGTGCGAAGCGGCGCTTGCCCGTGGCGTGTGTCCGGCATTGGCCATCGGCACCGAGGCGGCACTCCAGGATCCGGGGCTGGCGCGCTTGCTCGATGCCGCCGAGCAGTCCGTGATCGTGCCGAACGCGCTGTTCGAGGGCTTGAGCAGCCTGCCATCGCCGGCCCAGATCGGGTTCGTCCTGGCGCTTCCGACGGCTGCGCCGATCGAAGCACGCAGTGCGAGCGTCATCCTGGACGGTGTCCAGGACGCCGGCAACGTGGGCAGTGTGCTGCGCAGCGCGAGCGCACTCGGGGTGCGCCAGGTGCTGGCGCTCAAAGGCACGGCCTCGCTGTGGTCACCAAAGGTGCTGCGCGCCGGCATGGGCGCCCATTTCAACCTGATCCTGCACGAAGGGCTCGAGCCAGCCGATCTATCGTCGTTGCAGATCCCGCTGATCGCGACCAGTTCACACGCCGAAGACACGCTGTCGAGCGTCGAACTGCCGACACCTTGCGCCTGGGTGTTCGGGCATGAGGGGCAAGGCCTGTCGGCCGCACTGATGGAGCGCTGCGCCTTGACCTTGCGCATTCCGCAACCGGGGGGCGAAGAATCGATGAACGTGGCCGCTGCCGCGGCCATCTGCCTGTACGAGGCTGCGCGCCAGCGCCTTCAATAGGTCAGCCGGTCGGGCCGGATGTCACGCAGGATCGTGGTCGCGATCTCCTCGATCGACTTGTGCGTCGACGAGAGCCAGGCAATGCCTTCGCGGCGCATCATCGCCTCCGCTTCATTGACTTCGTAGCGACAGTTCTCGATCGAGGCGTACTTGCTGCCAGGTCGGCGCTCGTGGCGGATCTGCGCCAGCCGTGTGGGATCGATCGTCAGGCCGAAGCACTTGCGCTTGTGTGGCGCCAGCATCGACGGCAATTCGCCGCGCTCGAAATCCTCCGGGATGAGCGGGTAGTTCGCTGCCCGCACGCCATGCTGCATGGCCAGGTAGAGCGAAGTCGGTGTCTTGCCGCTGCGGCTGACGCCGACCAGGATCACGTCGGCGATGTCGAGGTTGCGTGAGGCCTGCCCATCGTCGTGGGCTAGCGAGTAGTTGATGGCCTCGATGCGGTCGCTGTACTCCTGGCTCTTGCTGACATCCGTGAAACGGCCGACGCGGTGGTTCGACTTGACCCCGAACTCCTCTTCGAGCGGCTCGACGAAGGTTCGAAACATGTCCAGTACGAGGCCGGTGCAGGCCGGACTGGTCAATGCGTTGCGGACATCGTCGTTGACCAGGGTCACAAAGACGATCGGTCGCTTGCCCTCGCGCGCGGCCATCTCGTTGATCTCGTCGACGACCACCAGGGCTTTTTCGACGCTGTCGATGAACGGGCGCCTGACGTGGCGCGGCTGGCCCGGAAACTGGGCCAGGATCGAGTTGCCGAAGGTCTCGGCGGTGATGCCGGTGCCGTCCGAGACATAGAACACGGTGCGTTGGGGCATTGGAATCCGAAGTTTTCGACAGTGCGACGGATCATAAGGACAAGTACTTAGAATCGGAGCCAATGCTCGCTTGACGCCCTCGTGAATCTGCCCGGACCACAATCAAAACACCACATTGCTGCGGCATGGGGTTCCGACGCGCGCGCGAAAGCACCGGTTTCTTCACATCACGGAGCTTTCCCATGTCTCAAATCCCGATGGCGACCGCCCTGGTCGTACCGTTCGAACAACTGAGAATGACCGATGTCGAGGTGGTCGGCGGCAAGAACGCCTCCCTCGGCGAAATGATCAGTCAACTGGCATCGGCGGGCGTTCGCGTGCCGGGTGGGTTCGCGACGACCGCCCATGCGTTTCGGCGTTTCCTGGCCCACGAGGGGCTGGCAGGCCGAATCAATCAGCGACTCGACGCACTCGACACCGATGACGTGCGGGCGCTGGCCGAGGCTGGTGCGCAGATCCGGCAATGGGTGCTCGAGACGCCGCTGCCAGCCGACCTCGAGGCGGAAATCCGTCGGCAGTTCGAGCAGTTGACGCACGATCATCCAGACTTTTCCTTTGCGGTGCGTTCGTCGGCAACCGCCGAGGACCTGCCAGACGCCTCGTTCGCAGGGCAGCAGGAGACCTTCCTGAACGTCGTCGGCATCGACGACGTGTTGCACCGCATGAAGGAGGTCTTTGCGTCGCTCTACAACGACCGCGCCATCAGCTATCGCGTGCACAAGGGTTTCGCGCACGCCGATGTGGCGCTGTCTGCCGGTGTGCAGCGCATGGTCCGGTCCGACCTGGGGGCCGCCGGCGTCATGTTCACGATCGACACCGAGTCCGGGTTCGAGGACGTGGTCTTCATCACGTCCAGCTACGGCCTTGGTGAAACGGTCGTGCAGGGCGCGGTCAATCCGGACGAGTTCTACGTGCACAAGCCGATGCTGAAGGCCGGCAAGATGGCTGTCATTCGCCGCGTCCTCGGCTCCAAGTTGCAGCGCATGGAGTTCGCCACCGATCAGGAGCGCGCGGCGACGGGACAGCTGGTCCGCACGGTCGACACACCGCCCGAGCAGCGCAATCGGTACTCCTTGTCCGATGCCGACGTGACCGAGCTGGCGCGCTATGCGCTGGTCATTGAGCAGCACTATGGCCGGCCGATGGACATCGAGTGGGGCAAGGATGGTCGAGACGGCCTGCTCTACATCCTTCAGGCGCGCCCGGAAACGGTCAAGAGCCAACGCAACGGGGCAGTCGAGCAGCGCTTCAAGCTCAAGGGCGACCCGGCCCATCGCGGCACCATCCTCACCGAGGGCCGGGCGATCGGGCAGAAGATCGGCACCGGCCCGGTTCGCCTGGTGCAGTCGATCGCGGAAATGGACCGCGTCCAGCCGGGTGACATCCTCGTGACCGACATGACCGATCCAAACTGGGAGCCGGTCATGAAGCGCGCTGGCGCAATCGTCACCAACCGCGGCGGCCGCACCTGCCATGCGGCGATCATCGCGCGCGAGTTGGGGATTCCGGCTGTCGTCGGCTGTGGTGACGCGACCGACAAGCTCAGCGAGGGCGCGCTCGTGACCGTGGCCTGCTCGGAGGGTGACACCGGCTATGTCTTCGACGGCCTGCTCGAGACCGAAATCAATGAAGTCCAGCGGGGCGAGATGCCCTATTGCCCGATCAAGATCATGATGAATGTCGGCAATCCGCAGCTGGCCTTCGACTTCGCACAGATGCCCAACTCGGGCGTGGGTCTGGCTCGACTCGAGTTCATCATCAACAACAACATCGGCGTGCACCCGAAGGCGATCCTCGACTACCCGAACGTCGACCCCGAGCTGAAGAAGGCGGTCGAGTCGGTGGCACGCGGCCATGCATCACCGCGTGCGTTCTACGTCGACAAGATCGTCGAGGGGGTGGCGACGATCGCAGCGGCTTTCTGGCCCAAGCCGGTGATCGTCCGGTTGTCGGACTTCAAGTCCAACGAGTACCGCAAGCTCATCGGTGGCGCCAGGTACGAGCCCGACGAAGAGAACCCGATGCTGGGTTTTCGCGGCGCCAGCCGCTACATCAGCGGCGAGTTCAGTGATGCCTTCGCGATGGAGTGCGAAGCGCTCAAGCGCGTGCGACAGGACATGGGGCTGAACAACGTCGAGATCATGGTGCCTTTCGTCCGTACCGTCGGGCAGGCCCAGCGGGTGACGCAGATGCTGGCTGAGCGCGGGTTGCAGCGCGGCGTCGACGGCCTGCGGCTCATCATGATGTGCGAGGTGCCCAGCAACGCGATCCTGGCGGAGCAGTTCCTCGAGTACTTTGATGGCATGTCGATCGGTTCGAACGACCTGACCCAGTTGACCCTGGGGCTGGATCGTGATTCGGGCCTCGAGCAACTGGCGCATGACTTCGATGAGCGCGATCCGGCCGTGAAGGCCCTGATTTCCCGGGCCATCGCAGCCTGCCGGGCGACGGGAAAATACGTGGGCATCTGCGGTCAGGGCCCCAGCGATCACGCCGACTTCGCCGACTGGCTGGCCGCGGAGGGCATCGGCTCGATCTCCTTGAATCCGGACTCCGTGGTCCAGATCTGGCGTCGCCTGGCCGGTCACTAGCCAGCCACGCTAAGGGTAAGTCCGGGAGTCGAGATCGGGTTGTTCGGGGGGCGGTGTCAGAAACCTGTAAGCCGCTGACACAACAGTGCAGCAGTCTCTCGTGGTGGGTCATGCTGACACTGCTCAACGCCTTCCAACTCGTGCTGTACATCGCGCTGCTCGCCCTGCTCGGGCAGGGGCTTCTGTACCTTCTGGCAGGGGCGAAGCGCGACGCCAACTTCTTCTATCAACTGATCAAGATCGTCACCAGTCCGTTCACCTGGGCGGTGCGCAAGATGACGCCGGGCAAGGTCGCGGATCGACATGTGCCGGTGATCACGTTCGGGCTGCTGGGGCTCGCCTATCTTGTGGTGACGCTCGAGAAGATCAGCATGTGTGTCGGCCTCAACATGGTGGGGTGCAAGTGATGCAGCGGTTCGACTTCCTCGTACTGCGCGCGCGCGTGATTGTCGCCTTGTGGTTCGACCGAAAGGACCATGCCCTGACCCTGCTCGACGGGATGGTGCAGGCTTATCCGTCGAGTCGATATCCGGTTGCAGCGCGCGCCCACCTGTTGGCGCAGATGCGGCGCCCGCGCGAGGCTGAGGCGGACTATCGGGTGCTGGTCACGCGATACCCAGCCGACGCCAGCGCGTGGTTCAACCTGGGCTTCGTGCTCGAAGGCGCCGAACAATGGGAGGCCGCGCTCGATGCCTTCAGTCATGCGACCAGCATCGACCACCAGATGGACCGTGCGTGGTACGGGCAAGGCCTGGTGCTGATACGACTCCAAAGACTCGAGGAGGCCGCACAGGCCTTGACGCGAAACACCGAACTTCAGCCCATGAGCCCGTATGGCTGGTATCAGCTTGCGCGCGTGAACATGGACCGTCATCAACCCGACGAGGCGGCCAGGATCATCCGCCATCTGCGGGGATTCGAGCCCAAGGTTGCAGCGCAGTTGGAGCGCGAGACCGGGTTGTTCCTGGGCCAACCGGCGTCGTGACCGGTGCCCGCCACACGCCAGGGAAGTGTGGTTGTCCTGCCTATCAATGTTTGATCCTCCTTAGAAAGGGGTGCCGTCATGAAGGTGAGTGAGAACCACCAGAGGTATTGGCAGAAGAATCTGCGGATCACCGCGATCCTGATGCTGATCTGGTTTGTCGTGACTTTCGTGGTCACGTATTTCGCGCGTGACCTGAGTTTCACGTTCTTCGGCTGGCCGTTCAGCTTCTGGGTCGGAGCCCAGGGTGCGCTGGTCGTCTACGTCCTGATCATCGGGTTCTACGCGCGGTACATGAACCGCCTCGACGTGGAACACGGCGTGGCGGAGGAGACCTGACATGGCCACGTTCGACAACACTTCCGGTGCCGGCTCTGCTGCCAGCGCCAACAAGGCGTTCAAGGCCCAGCTGAGCAAGGTCTACTCCTGGTACACGGGTGGATTCATCGCCTTCGTCATCGGGTTGGCGATCCTTGAGCAGATGGGGCTTCCGCGCGAGTGGATAGGCTTCATCTTCCTGATCGCGACGGTGGCGCTCTATGCCGGCATCGGGATCATGAGCCGTACCTCGGAGGCTTCCGAGTACTACGTGGCGGGCCGGCGCGTGCCTGCGATGTACAACGGCATGGCCACTGGCGCGGACTGGATGAGTGCAGCCTCGTTCATCGGCATGGCCGGAACGCTCTACCTGACAGGCTATGGCGGGCTCGCGTTCATCATGGGGTGGACCGGTGGCTACTGCCTGGTGGCGCTGTTCCTGGCCCCCTACCTGCGCAAGTTCGGGCAGTTCACGATCCCGGACTTCCTGGGCGCGCGCTACGAGGGCAACGCGGCGCGATTTGTCGGCATCTTCGCCGCCATCCTGTGTTCGTTTACCTATGTCGTGGCGCAGATCTATGGCGTTGGCCTGATCACGACGCGCCTGTCGGGGCTGGCCTTCGAGATCGGGATCTTCGTGGGTCTCGGCGGCATCCTGGTCTGTTCGTTCCTGGGCGGCATGCGTGCGGTGACCTGGACTCAGGTGGCGCAGTACATCATTCTGATCATTGCCTACATGGTGCCGGTGGTCTGGCTGGCGGTTAAGCAGACCGGCGTGCCGGTGCCGCAGGCGATCTACGGCTATCAGCTGCAGAAGGTCACCGAGCTCGAGCAGAAGCTGATCGACGACCCGAAGGAAAAGGAGGTCATTGCGATCTTCAAGAAGCAGGCCGATGACTTCGGGGCCAAGCTGCTCGACATCCCGACCGCGCTCGCTGCGGAGAGGTCGGCGGCCGAGGCCAAGCTTGCGGAGCTCCGGGCCGCGAATGCGCCGGTGGCAGAAGTGCAGGCAGCCTCCAAGGCGCTCGCGGCAGTGCCCGCCACCGAAGCCGCCGCCAAGGCGGCCTGGGGCAAGGCCAAGGCAGCAGCGGAAGCCAGAGCCAAGCCGCTTGGTGGCATGGCGAGGCACGCGGCGCAGTTCGCAGGGGATCCCAACGGTGACGACAAGGCCAGGGCGACATTCGACACCTCGCGGCGCAATTTCATGGCCCTCGTCTTCTGCCTCATGGTGGGGACGGCCGCGTTGCCGCACATCTTGATGCGCTACTACACGACGCCTTCGGTCAAAGAGGCGCGCGAGTCGGTGACCTGGTCGCTGTTCTTCATCTTCCTGCTCTACTTCACGGCGCCGGCACTGGCGGTACTGGTCAAGTACGAGATCTTCAGCGTGCTGGTTGGCACGCCGTTCGACAAGCTGCCGGAATGGATCTCGGCCTGGAACCGCGTTGATCCGGCCTTGCTGTCGGTGGTGGACGTCAACAAGGACGGCATCTTCCAGCTCGGCGAGATGAAGATCGGCGGCGACATCATCGTGCTGGCGACACCAGCCATCGGTGGCCTGCCCTATGTGGTCTCGGGCATGGTGGCGGCGGGCGGCCTGGCGGCGGCGCTGTCCACTGCGGACGGGCTGCTGTTGACGATCGCAAACGCCTTGTCGCACGACCTGTACTACAAGATGATCGATCCGAACGCGTCCACGGCACGCCGGGTGGCCATCTCGAAGGCCCTGCTCTTGATCGTCGCCTTGGCCGCCGCAGCGGTTGCGGCGCAGAAGCCAGCGGACATCCTGTTCCTGGTGTCTGCGGCCTTCTCGTTTGCTGCTGCGGCGTTCTTCCCCGCCCTGGTCCTGGGTGTGTTCTGGAAACGCGCGAGCAAGTGGGGCGCCGTGCTCGGGATGATCGCGGGTCTGGGCACGACGTTCTACTACATGGCCACGACCCAGACCTGGATGCGCGGGCTCTTTGGCATCACGTCGCCGGTCGAGCTGTGGTTCGGTATCCTGCCGATTTCGGCTGGCGTCTTCGGTGTCCCGATCGGGTTCGCGGTGATCATCATCGTCAGCCTGCTGACACCCGCGCCCAAGGCCGCAGTGCAGGAACTGGTCGAACATGTCCGGTACCCGAACCTGAACACGACACGCGCCTGACGCTGCCGACCTGAGCGGCGACCCGCACCAGCGCGCCCTCCTGGGGTTCCAGGGGGGCGCTTTTCGTTCTACAATCGCCGGTTCACCTTGCTGCACCCGCATTCACGACGCTTTCGGGGCAGCTTCCGAACAGGACGACATCGTCCAGGAACCCACAAGGAGTGTTCATGCGTCACTATGAGATCGTGCTCATGATCCATCCGGATCAGAGCGAACAGGTTCCAGCCATGCTGGAGCGTTACAAGACCCTCGTCACCGGTGCCGGTGGCAAGGTGCACCGGGTCGAGGATTGGGGCCGCCGCCAGCTGGCCTACATGATCCAGAAACTCGCCAAGGCGCATTACCTGTGCCTGAACATCGAGTGCGCCAACGAGACCCTTGCCGAACTGGAAACAGGGTTTCGCTTCAACGACGCGGTGCTTCGCCATCTGACGGTGGCCAAGTCCAAGGCTGAAACGGCCCCGTCGGTGATGATGAAGGCGGTTGAGCGCGAAGAGGCTCGCAAGTCCAACCAGGCGGAGTCGGTGAACTGAAGACTCGGCCCGTGGCGGGCGATGCGCGATGAACCGGTTCGTTCTTCGTGCTGGCCTGCTGGAGCGAGGTGTCAAGCGATACACCCCGGCGGGACTGCCGGCCCTGGATCTGGTGCTTTCACACCACTCCGAGGTCGAACAGGACGGCCAGCCACGCAGCATCTCGATGGAGATCAAGGCGTTGGCGATCGGGGCGATCAGCAGACGCGTCGAAGTGATGGCATTGGGGACCGAGGCGATATTCGCCGGTTTTCTGGCCACCGCGCGCAACGGGCGAGGACTGTTGTTCCATGTCACCGAGGTCGAGCCTGAGGCTTGATCACACTCGATTCATGATTCGGATAGATTTTTAGGAGTTTCACCATGCCCCCACCACGTGGCAAAGGCCGTTTCGGCAAAGACAAGCGGCCTAAGCGCAATACCCAATCCCTGCTGTTCCGCCGCAAGCGCTTCTGTCGCTTCACGGTCGCCGGTGTCGAGGAGATCGACTACAAGGAGATTGACGTGTTGCGCGATTTCATCGGCGACAACGGCAAGATCACGCCGGCCCGACTGACGGGCACGCGCGCCATCTATCAGCGTCAACTGACGACAGCCATCAAGCGTGCACGCTTCCTGGCCCTGTTGCCATTCAGCGACCAGCACAAGGTCTGAGGAGGATGACATGCAAGTGATTCTTCTGGAGAAGGTCGGCAAGCTCGGCAGCCTGGGCGACGTCGTCAAGGTCAAGGACGGCTATGCGCGCAATTTCCTGATTCCGACCAAGCTGGCGCGGCGCGCCACCGAGGCGGCGATGAAGGAGTTCGAGCAGCGTCGTGCAGAACTCGAGAAAGCGGCCGCCGAGAAGCTCGAGGTTGCGAAGTCGCTCGGCGAGAAGATGGCCGGCAAGACGGTTCACATCGTTCAAAAGGCCGGCGTCGACGGGCGGCTGTTCGGTTCGGTGACGAATGCCGACATCGCAGCGGCGCTCGGCAGGATTGGCCTGGAGACCCACAAGTCGCAGGTTCGCATGGAAAGCGGTCCGTTGAAGACCGTCGGAGACCACCAGGTAACGGTCCATCCGCACGCGGACGTCGTGGTGGAGTTGAAAGTGCAGGTCATCGCACTGGCCGACTGATCGCCAGCGAAGCGGTCGCAATTCAGAAGGCCGGCGTCAGCCGGCCTTTTTCATGGTCGAAGCGATCCTGGCGACATCCACCGGATGTCCACGAGATCTCCACACAGTTGCCCACAGGCAACCCCCTCCTGCAACCGTATCATCGACCGATGTCAGCTCTATTCGATACCAAACCGGCGCGTGAGACCGTGGGCGACGACGACATCGCGCGTCTGCGCGTGCCACCGCATTCGATCGAGGCCGAACAGAGCGTGCTCGGCGGCCTGTTGCTCGACAACCTTGCCTGGGACCGCGCGGCGGACCTGCTGACCGAGAGCGACTTCTACCGGCACGAGCACAAGCTCATCTTTGGCGCGGTTGGTGCGTTGGTTGCGAGCAGCAAGCCGGCCGACGTGATCACGGTCTTCGAGCAGTTGCAGACGCACGGGAAGGCGGAGACCTGTGGCGGCTTGAGCTACCTGAACGCCCTGGCGCAAAGCGTGCCGAGTGCGGCCAACATGCGGCGCTACGCGGAGATCGTCCGCGAGCGCGCGATCCTTCGCAAGCTGATCGCGGCCAGCGATGAAATCGCGACCACCGCGTTCAGCCCGCAGGGCAGGGCGGTGACGCAGATCCTCGACGAGGCCGAGGGGAAGATCTTCCGCATTGGCGAAGAGGGCTCGCGCCAGCGACAGGGATTCCAGGGCATCGACAAGCTGGTGGTTTCGCTGATCGACCGGGTGACGGAGCTGTACGAGAACGGCGCCGAAGAAGTGACCGGTGTGCGGACCGGTTTCTACGACCTGGACCGCATGACGGCCGGACTGCAGAAGGGGGATCTGATCGTCCTGGCCGCCCGCCCGTCGATGGGCAAGACGGCATTCGCGCTCAACATCGCCGAGAACGTGGCCGTTCACGAAGGCCTGCCGGTGCTCGTGTTCTCGATGGAAATGGGCGCGGCCCAACTGGCCCTGCGCCTGGTGGGTTCGCTCGGACGCATCGATCAGCAGCATCTGCGCACCGGCAAGCTCGGCGACGAAGAATGGGGCCGTCTCGCGGAAGCGGTCGAGAAACTCAAACAGGTTCAGGTCTTCATCGACGAGACGCCCGCGCTCACCTCGGCCGAGCTCCGGGCCCGTGCGCGCCGAATGGCGCGGCAATTCGGCGGGACTCTTGGCCTGATCGTGATCGACTATCTGCAGCTCATGAGCGGCAGCAGTTCGAGCGAAGAGAACCGCGCGACCGAGATCGGTGAGATCTCGCGTGGCCTGAAGGCGCTGGCCAAGGAGCTTCAGTGTCCGGTGATGGCGCTTTCCCAGCTCAACCGGAGCGTTGAGTCGCGCAATGACAAGCGCCCGATGATGAGCGATCTGCGCGAGTCGGGCGCCATCGAGCAAGATGCCGATGTGATCATGTTCATCTACCGTGACGACTACTACAACAAGGACAGCAAGGAGCCTGGCGTGTCCGAGATCGTCATTGGCAAGCAGCGCAACGGACCCGTGGGCACGGTCAAGCTGACCTTCCTGAAACCGCTCACCCGGTTCGACAACCTGGCACCTGGCGGGCACGACCAGTACTGACGCTTCTTGCCGTCTGGGAGCTAACTGTATATATTCACAGTATGCGACCCGACAAGCCAACTGCCAGTGCGCCCGCCCCGGCGACCTTGATGTATGCGCCGATCGCGGCTCTGAAGGGGCGCGGAACGGTCTGGGCGCTGGAACACCGTTTCGCGGGTGCCGATCGCGAGTCGCTCGACGATGGCTGGGGGACGCTGACCCAGGCGGCGCTTGAAGAGCGCTCGGCGCCTCAGACGCAGATCCTGGAGGAAGACGTCAAGTCCATCCTCACCGGCAACGATTCGCCGGACATTGGATTTGATCTGTCGATCAATCCGTACCGGGGCTGCGAACATGGGTGCATCTACTGCTATGCACGCCCGACGCACAGCTACCTGAACCTCTCACCCGGCCTCGACTTCGAGACGCGCATCATCGCGAAGGTCAACGCGGCCGAGATGCTGCGCAAGACGCTGTTGTCGAGGACCTACTCGCCACTCGCACTCAATCTGGGGTCTGCCACCGACGCCTACCAGCCTGCGGAGCGGCGTCTGAAGCTGACGCGTTCGATCATTGAAGTCCTGGTGCAGGCCAGACATGCCTTTTCGGTCATTACCAAGTCGTCGTTGATCGAGCGCGACCTCGATCTGATCGCGCCGATGGCGCATGACCGGCTTGCTGCGGCCTATGTGTCGATCACGACGCTCGATGGTGACCTGGCGCGCAAGCTGGAGCCGCGAGCGCCTTCGCCTTTGCGGCGCTTGAAGACCATCGAGGCGCTTGCCAAGGCGGGGGTACCGGTTGGGGTCAGTGTCTCGCCGGTGATTCCGTTCCTGAACGAGCCCGAACTCGAGCGCGTGCTCGACGCGGCGGCGGCTGCGGGCGCCACTTCGGCGTTCAGCATCGTGTTGCGGCTGCCGTGGGAAGTGAATCCCCTGTTCCAGCATTGGCTGAGCCAGCATGTGCCGGACCGGGCTTCTCGAATCATGGCGCGCATCCGGGAGATGCGTGGAGGGCGAGACAACGACCACCGCTTCGGCAGCCGGATGTCGGGCCAGGGTGTCTGGGCCCAACTCCTGCGTCAACGCTTCGACAAGGCCTGCCAGCGGCTCCGTCTGAACCGAGAGCGGTTCGAACTGGACCTGACGCAATTCCGACGCCCGTCGCGACAGCCGGGGCAGGGGAGCCTGTTCTAGGCGCTGCCCGCCAGGTGCGTCGTCAGCTTGCCGGACTCTGCTACTTGAAGAGATCCTTGACCCGATCGGTCCAGCTCTTCGCGTTCGGGGAATGGCGGTCGCCAGAGGTCTTGAACGATTCGTCCAGTTCCATGAGAAGCTTGCGCTGCTGCTCGGTGAGCTTGACCGGTGTCTCGACGGTCACGTGGCAGTACAGGTCCCCCGGGTAACTCGAGCGCAGGCCCTTGATGCCCTTGCCGCGCAGGCGGAAGGTCTTGCCATGCTGGGTGCCTTCGGGCAGTTCGATTTCGGCCTTGCCACCCAGGGTCGGTACTTCGATCGATCCGCCCAATGCGGCCGTGGTCAAACCGACGGGAACGGTGCAGTGGAGGTCGTCCCCGTCCCGCTCGAAGACCTCGTGCGCCTTCATGCGGATCTCGATGTAGAGATCGCCGGGCGGGCCACCATTCGTGCCGGGCTCGCCGTTGCCAGCCGATCGGATGCGCATGCCCTCGTTGATGCCGCCCGGGATCTTCACCTCCAGCGTCTTCTGTCGCTTGACCTTGCCGGCCCCGTTGCAGGTGACGCAGGGCTCGGGGATGATCTTCCCGGTGCCGTGGCAGTGGGGGCAGGTCTGCTGGATGCTGAAGAAGCCCTGGCGCATGTGCACGTTGCCAGCGCCGTTGCAGGTCGTGCAGGTCTTGGGGCTCGTGCCCGGCTTTGCACCGGAGCCCTTGCAGGGTTCGCAGTTGTCCCAGCTCGGGATCCGGATCTGGGTGTCCTTGCCGGTGGCGGCTTCCTCGAGGGTGATCTCCATCGCGTAGGACAGATCGTTGCCGCGGTAAACCTGCTGGCCGCCGCGACGACCCCCGGCCGCAGCGCCGCCGAAGATGTCGCCAAAGATGTCACCGAAGGCCTCGGCAAAGCCACCGAAGCCTTCAGGGCCCGCGCCACCACGTCCAGCCATGTTCGGGTCGACACCGGCATGCCCATATTGGTCATAGGCCGCACGCTTCTGCGGGTCCGAAAGCATCTCGTAGGCCTCGTTGGCCTCCTTGAACTGCTCCTCCGATTTCTTGGCACTGTCGCCCTGATTGCGGTCAGGGTGGTACTTCATCGCCAGCTTGCGATAGGCCTTCTTGACATCTGCCTCACTGGCGTTCTTGGGTACGCCAAGGATCTCGTAGTAGTCGCGCTTTGCCATGAATTTCCAGGATCAGTAAAACGACTGCGCCGCGCCGAGCGACAGGCCAAGCCTGGGCGCTCGAACGCGGCGAGATATCCGGGCAGCACGGCGCTGCGCCGGGCTGCCCGAAATATCACTTCTTGACTTCCTTGAAGTCGGCGTCAACCACGTTGTCGTCGTCTGCCTTGGCCGACGCCTGCGAGGTGTCGCCACCCGTCGGCTCGGCCGCTTCCCCCGCGCCGGCCTGCGCAGCCTGCGCATCTGCATAGGCCTTTTCGCCCAGCTTCTGGCTGGCCGTCATGAGCGTCTCGGTCTTGGCCTCGATGTCGGCCTTGTCGTCGCCCTTGAGCGCTTCCTCGACATCCTTCAGTGCCGCCTCGATCTTTTCCTTCTCGGGTGCGTCGAGCTTGTCGCCATGTTCGGCAAGGCTCTTCTTGACGGTGTGTGCCATTGCGTCGGCCTGGTTGCGTGCCTGCACCAGTTCGACCTTCTTGTGGTCCTCGGCCGCATTCGCTTCGGCATCCTTCACCATCTTCTCGATCTCGGCCTCGTTCAGACCCGAGTTCGCCTTGATGGTGATCTTGTTCTCCTTGCCGGTCGCCTTGTCCTTGGCCCCGACGTGCAGGATGCCGTTGGCGTCGATGTCGAACGTGACCTCGATCTGCGGCATGCCGCGCGGCGACGGCGGGATTCCTTCGAGATTGAACTCACCGAGCGACTTGTTGCCCGCGGCCAGCTCGCGTTCGCCCTGGAACACCTTGATCGTCACCGCCGGCTGGTTGTCGTCAGCGGTGCTGAAGACCTGCGCGAACTTGGTCGGGATCGTGGTGTTCTTCTTGATCATCTTGGTCATCACGCCGCCCAGCGTCTCGATGCCAAGCGACAACGGCGTCACGTCCAGCAGCAGCACGTCCTTGCGCTCACCGCTCAGCACCTGACCCTGGATCGCTGCGCCAACCGCGACCGCCTCGTCCGGATTCACGTCCTTGCGCGGGTCCTTGCCGAAGAAGTCCTTCACCTTCTCCTGCACCTTGGGCATGCGGGTCATGCCGCCGACCAGGATGATGTCGTCGATGTCGCTCGTCTTGACGCCGGCGTCCTTGATGGCGATCTTGCACGGCTCGATCGTGCGCTCGATGAGCTCCTCGACGAGGGACTCCAGCTTGGCCCGCGTGAGCTTGATGTTGAGGTGCTTCGGGCCCGAAGCGTCGGCCGTCACATAGGGCAGGTTGACGTCGGTCTGGGTGCTGTTGGACAGCTCGATCTTGGCCTTCTCGGCCGCTTCCTTGAGGCGCTGCAGCGCCAGCACGTCCTTGGTCAGGTCGACGCCTTGTTCCTTCTTGAACTCGGTGACGATGTAATCGATGATGCGCTGATCGAAGTCCTCACCGCCGAGGAAGGTGTCGCCATTGGTCGACAGCACCTCGAACTGCTTCTCGCCGTCGACGTCGGCGATCTCGATGATCGAGATGTCGAAGGTGCCGCCGCCGAGGTCGAAGACGGCGATCTTGCGGTCGCCCTTGCCATGCTTGTCCAGGCCGAAGGCGAGTGCCGCCGCGGTCGGCTCGTTGATGATGCGCTTGACTTCGAGGCCGGCAATGCGGCCGGCGTCCTTGGTGGCCTGGCGCTGGCTGTCGTTGAAGTAGGCCGGCACCGTGATGACGGCTTCGGTGACGGCTTCCCCGAGGTAGTCCTCGGCCGTCTTCTTCATCTTGCGCAGCACCTCGGCGCTGATCTGTGGCGGCGCACGCTTCTCGCCACGCACCTCGACCCAGGCGTCGCCGTTGTCGGCGGCCGTGATCTTGTAGGGCATCATGTCGATGTCCTTCTGCACTTCCTTCTCGGTGAACTTGCGGCCGATCAGGCGCTTCACCGCGTACAGCGTGTTCCTCGGGTTCGTCACCGCCTGGCGCTTGGCCGAGGCGCCGACCAGGATCTCGCCATCGTCCTGGTAGGCGATGATCGACGGCGTCGTGCGCCCGCCCTCGCTGTTCTCGATGACCTTGGTCGTGTTGCCTTCCATCACCGCGACGCACGAGTTCGTGGTGCCGAGGTCAATGCCGATGATTCTTCCCATTTGTGTTGCTCCTGAAGCCTGAATTGGGTTGTTCTTGAGTTGTGGACGGGCGCCGTGCTTTCAAGGTCGGCGCCGCTGTCCTTTCTTCTACTTGGGGGCCGACACGGTCACCAGCGCCGGACGCAGCACGCGGTCGGCGATCAGGTACCCCTTCTGAAGCACGGCCACCACGGTATTGGCGTCTTGCTCTGCCGGGACGACGCTGATGGCCTGATGGTGGTGGGGATCGAACCGCGTGCCTTGCGGCGGGTTGATCGGCATCACCTTGTTGCGCTCCAGAGCCTGCAGCAACTGGCGCAGGGTGGCATGCACGCCCTCGAGCAGTTGTTCCGGCGTGGCGTTCGGGATCGTGATCGCCGCCTCCAGACTGTCGCAGACCGGCAGCAATGTCTCGGCGAAGCCCTCGACCGCGAACTTGCGCGCCTTGGACATCTCCTCGTCAGCGCGCCGACGCGTGTTCTCGGCTTCCGCCTTGGCCCTGAGATAGGCCTCCGAAACCTCGGCGTGGCGGTTTTCGAGTTCCGCCAGGCGGTCGAGTGGATTCGCAGACTCGGCGCCAGCCCCGGGCATGCCTTCGGGCGCGCCGATGTCGGCGTCAGTTGGTAGTGGTTCGTTCGAATTCGTCATGGATCAAGAAGATGGATCGTCCCGGGAGGGACATGGGGGTCATCCCAGGGCTTTCAAGGGTTCGCAGCCCCGGCCGGGTCGCGCCGGGCAACCAGACCTATTCGTCGATCGACGCGCTCCAGCGCTGCCATTGCGCCTTGGACTGCTCGATGTCGCGCCGATCGCGCTTCGTGGGGCGACCCTGCGTGATCGTGAGCCCCGGCTCAGGCGCCAAACGGCGCGCCTGCGCCGCCTGTTGCCGCTGATGCAGGCTGGCCGGCGTCTCCTGGAGCAGCGCCTGCGCCAAGGAGGCCGGGCCGCGCACGGCACTTAGCGCCAGGACGACGAATTCACGCCACTGGCCGTCCTGCCGGATTTCGACGCGATCGCCCGCCTTGAGCTCGCGGGCAGGTTTGGCGGCCTGGCCGTTCACCTTGACGCGGCCGAGGCCGACCTCGCCGGCGGCAAGCGCGCGCGTCTTGAATAGGCGTGCTGCCCACAGCCACTTGTCCAGGCGAAGTCGATCCACGAGCGGGAGGGCGTTCATGCGTGAAAGAGGTGCGATGGCAAACGGGCAAACGGGCAAACGGGCAAACGGGCAAACGGGTTGTCGGGTTAACGGGTCGCGCCGAGCGAAGTCGCACGACGCCTGGACGCCTCAAGTGCAGTTTCGTCGTCGAGACCGGCATCGGTCAACCAACCCTGAAGATGCCGGTCGGCCAGGCTCGCCAGCGTGTCGATCCACGGCACGGCGGCGTTCAGGCAGGCGATGTAGCGAAACTCCGACCCACCTGCGTCGAAGAAGGCCTGGCGGCCTTCCATCGAGATCTCCTCGAGCGTTTCGAGGCAGTCGGCCACGAAGCCAGGGCACATGATGTCGACGCTCCGGACGCCCTGCGCCGGCAAGGCCCGCAAGGTCGGTTCGGTGTAGGGCTCGAGCCAGCGGGCCCGCCCCAGGCGGCTCTGGAACGTCACCATCCACTCATGCTCGGCCAGTTCGAGCCCCTCGGCGACCAGTCGCGCGGTCTTGTGGCAGTGGCAGAAGTATGGATCGCCCAGTAGCAACGAGCGGTACGGGAGTCCATGAAAGCTCATCACGAGCTTTTGCGCACGACCATTCGCGAGCCAGTGCATCTGCACGCTGGTCACGAGCGCGGCGATGTAGCCCGGATCGTCGTGGTAGGCATGGACGAAGCGGAACTCCGGCATGCGGCGCGCCGAGCGCGCCCATTCCATGACGCTGTCCGCGACGCTGGCCGTGGTGGCCGCCGCATACTGGGGGTAAAGCGGCAGCACGAGCAATCGAGTCGCGCCCCGTTGTCGCAGCGAGTCCAGCACCGACGCAATCGATGGGTTGCCGTAACGCATGGCGTGCTCGACGATGACGTCGTGTCCCAAGGCCTCCAGCGCAATGGCGACGCCGTCGGCCTGGCGCCTGGTCCACACGGCGAGTGGCGACCCGTCGGCGGTCCAGATGCTGGCGTACTTGGCGGCCGACTTGGCTGGTCGCAGGCGCAGGATCGCGCCGTGCAGGATCAGCCACCAGGGCAGGCGCGGAATCTCGACGACACGTGGGTCGCTCAGAAACTCGGCCAGGTAACGCCTCAAGGCCGCCGCGGTCGGCGCATCCGGCGTGCCGAGGTTGACGAGCAGCACGGCAGTGCGCTCGCGCTGGCCATGGGTGTGGCCCGGTTCGGTGCGAAAACTCATGCGTTGCGATGCTCGTCGCGCAGCCGCGCAAGCGACGCGACGGTTACCGGCTTCTCCAGGCAGCCGCGGAATCCGGCCGATTTCGCCGCCGCGCCGACCTCGTCGGGATGATCGGCAGTGCACAACAGGGCGGGCAGGTCGGGCTGGTTCAGGACCGCGCGCAGGGCTGGCAACAAGGCGAAGCCATCCGTGTCGGGCAGGTGCAGGTCGATGACCAGCAGTTCGGGTCGGGTGTCGCAGGCGACCTGAAGCGCCTCGGCCCCACTCGCTGCGCAGACGACTTCAAGCCCTCCGGCCGCGACACATAGGTTTTCGAACAGGAAACCATTGAGCCGGTCATCGTCGACGTAGAGAACGCGCATCCGATCGGTCCCTAGCGCGTGGGCACCGACTCGTTGCGCCCGTCGTGGATCGAGGTCGGCAGACGCATGACCTCGAACTCGACACTCGCCGACGTGGGGTCGGTCGGCAAGCCGCCGAGTGTGATGACACCTTGCCCGTGCAAGGTGCAGCTTCCGCGCCGAAGGCTGACGACCTCACCGTCGGCAAAGCGGACGTAGGTGCCATTGAAGCTGAGGTCGGCGAGCTGAAAGCTGCCACCATGCCAGTCAACACGGCAGTGCGAGCGCGAGACACGTGAGTCGTCGACGCAGAAGGTCGCCTGCGGGTTGCGGCCCAGCACGACCGGGAACTGCGCGCCACCAAAGACCTGGATCTGGTCAAGCCACCTCAGGCGCAGGCCGTTCGGGCTCTCGATCGGTGCGGCGACATCGCCGAACTGGGTTGCGGCCAGATCACCGCCGCGGCGATCCTGCAGCATGTAGACCCGGACCTGCTCGACCCGGCCGCGAAGGTTCAGGAGATCGAGGTCGCGAAAGCGGGCCTGCTGCTCTGCGCTGAGGCCATGCACGACGTCGTCGGTGGCCAGGGTTTCGTTGTCTCCCGCATGGTCGATCAGTCGCGCCGCGACATTGACCGCGTCACCGAAGGCGTCGCCGCCCATCTCGACCACCTCGCCACGGGCCATGGCCACCTGCAGCCGCATCGCACGCAAGCCTGCCGACGCGCCTCGCTCATGCCCGCGCGAGACCATGGTGGCCAGCACCTCGTGCATGAGCGTCGCCGATTGAACGGCGTGCGCAGGCGCCTCGAACAGCGCCATGAGGCCATCACCGAGCGTCTTGATCACCTGACCGCCGCTGGCCTTGATCGGCTCGGCGATGGCAGACACACAATGTGTCACGACCGACGTCGCCTCGGCGTTCCCCAAGGTCTCGTAGAGCGCAGTGCTGCCACGCAGGTCAGCAAACAGAACCGTGCGGTCTGAAATCCTGGTCATGTGCACAAGATTCTAGCGTTCGAACGAACGAGAGCCCGGGCAGGCCGGGCTCTCGTTCTGATCAGATCACAGGTTGTCCAGATAGGTCCTGAGCTTGTCCGAGCGGCTCGGGTGCTTCAACTTGCGGATCGCCTTGGCCTCGATCTGGCGGATGCGCTCGCGCGTGACGTCGAACTGCTTGCCGACTTCCTCCAGCGTGTGGTCGGTGCTCATCTCGATGCCGAAGCGCATGCGCAGCACTTTCGCCTCGCGCGGGGTCAGGCTGTCGAGGATGTCCTTGACCACGTCGCGCAGGCCGGCCTGCATCGCCGCTTCGATCGGCGCCGTGTTGTTGGTGTCCTCGATGAAGTCACCCAGATGGGAGTCGTCGTCGTCGCCGATCGGCGTTTCCATCGAGATCGGCTCCTTGGCGATCTTCATGATCTTGCGGATCTTGTCTTCCGGGATCTCCATCTTCTCGGCCAGGGTCGGTGCGTCCGGCTCGTAGCCGAACTCCTGCAGATGCTGGCGCGAGATGCGGTTCATCTTGTTGATCGTCTCGATCATGTGCACCGGGATGCGGATCGTGCGCGCCTGGTCGGCGATCGAGCGTGTGATGGCCTGACGGATCCACCAGGTGGCGTAGGTCGAGAACTTGTAGCCGCGGCGGTATTCGAACTTGTCGACCGCCTTCATCAGACCGATGTTGCCTTCCTGGATCAGGTCCAGGAACTGCAGGCCTCGGTTGGTGTACTTCTTGGCGATCGAGATCACGAGGCGCAGGTTGGCCTCGATCATCTCCTTCTTGGCGTCGCGGCTGGCCTTCTCGCCCGCGTTCATCTCGCGGTTGATTTCCTTCAGGTCGTCCAGCGGCAGCACGGCGCGGCCTTGAAGATCGATCAGCTTCTGCTGCAGTTCCTGCACCGCGGGCAGGTTGCGCTCGAGGATGTCGCTGTAGGGCTTGCCGGCAGCGGCCTCCTTCTCAGCCCATTTCACGTTCAGGACGTTCGGCGGGAAGTGCTTGATGAAGTGTTCCTGCGGCATACCACAGCGGTCGACGCAGATCTTGCGGATCTCGCGTTCGAAGCGGCGCACGTCGTCGACCTGCGAGCGCAGAAGGTCGCACAGCTTCTCGATCGTCTTGACCGTGAAGCGGATCGTCATCAGCTTGTCGCTGATCGCGCCCTGAGCCTTGTTGTAGGCGGGCGACTTGTAACCGTCGCGTTCGAAGGCCTTGCGCATCTTGTCGAAGTTGACGCGCATGTCGCTGAAGCGCACCAGGGCCTGGTTCTTCAGCTCCTCGAGCTTCTTGGTCAGCGCCTTGGAGCCACCCTGACCGTCGTCATCGTCTTCCTCGTCGAACTCGTCGAAGTCCTCTTCGGCCACGTAGTCGTCGGCCTCGTCGTCGGACACGAAACCGTCGACCGCCTCGGAGATCTGCATCGTGGCGGCGCCGATCCGCTCGGCGATCGACATGACTTCGGCGATCGTCGTCGGCGACGCACTGATGGCCAGCATCATGGCCTGAAGGCCGCCCTCGATGCGCTTGGCAATCTCGATCTCGCCCTCGCGGGTCAGCAGTTCGACGGTGCCCATTTCGCGCATGTACATGCGCACCGGGTCGGTCGTGCGGCCGAACTCGGAGTCGACCGTCGACAGGGCCGCTTCGGCAGCCTCTTCGGCCTCTTCCTCGGTCGCGGTGGCTGTGTTGCTGCCGGAGATCAGCAGCGTCGCCGCATCGGGCGCCTGTTCGTAGACGGCGATGCCCATGTCGTTGAGCATCGAGATGATCGCTTCGAGGATTTCCTCGTTGATCAGCTTCTCGGGCAGGTGGTCATTGATTTCCTGATGGGTCAGGAATCCACGCGTCTTGCCCATCTTGATGAGCGTCTTGAGCTCCAGGCGGCGCTTCACCGCCTCCTCTTCGGTGAGGGCGGTCTCGTCGAGCCCGAACTCGCGCATCAGCGCGCGCTCCTTGGCGCGTGAGACCTTCATGCGCAAGGGCTTGACCTTGACCTTGACCTCGGCCTCCACAACCTCGACTTCGGTTTCGGTCTCGCTGTCGTCCTCGGTCTCGGACTCGGTGTCGAGGTCGTTGTCGACGTCGTCGTCCTCGCTGTCCGGCACGATCGGTTTCTTTGGCCCCTTGCCCTTGTCAGGCACCGCCTTGGCGCCGGCCTTGGCCGGCCCTGCGGCCGCCTTGCCCTTGCCCTTGCCGACTGGCTTCGGGGCGACGGCGGGTGCCGGCTTCTTGGCCGTGGCCTTGGGCGCCGCCTTTGGCACCGCCTTTGGCGCGGCTTTGGCGGAGGCGGGCGTCTTCTTCGATACGGCCACCTCGACCGCCTTGGTCTTCTTCTTGTCCTTGGCGGCCGGCGTGGCGGGGGCAGTCTTTTTCGCGGTCATGCGGTTCCTCGGGAATGGAGTTACGTCGCGCCTGGGCAGCATGGATCAATGCCAGACGCGGGCGTTCGCGTTGGCAGGGACTGGCAGGCGGGCAAGCTCGCGTGGACGTCTGAAGGTGCAGCCCTTGCGGGGTAGGTTGGCCGTTTGGGTGCCCTTTTCAAGGGTGGCCGGGGCCCGGAGATGCTGCTGTCACTCTTGCCGCTACAACAAACCCTCAATTATCGTCGAAGGCGGCACCCGCGTCAAAACGCGCTGTGCGTCGGGCGCTCAGGACGACTTGGCGGCGGCTGCGGCCCGTTTCAGCGCAGCCCGTTGTGCCATCAGCTCGCTGCGGCGGCGGGTGGCCGATTCCGACAGTTCACCCGACTCCATCAGGATCTCCAGTTCGTCCTCGATTGCCTGTTGCCGAAGGCGCGCCACCGCCGCAACGAGTTGCGCCTGTGGTGCCTCGTCGTCGTCGAACTGGTGCAACGCGCGTATGCGGTCGACAAGGGCCTTCAACTCCTGGGCAGACTCGCCAGACAACGCGTCGTCGAGCAGCGCGTCCGCGCTGGCGTCGCCGTGTTCATGCAGCCATTGGTCCAGGCGGCGGAAGAACAGGCCGTGGGGGAGCGGTTGGCTGGCCAGCAGTTCATGGTCCGGGGCCGGGAGGTCGAACCACAGGGTCGCATTCCGGGACAGCAGGCAGGCCGCGCGATCGAGCAGATTGGTGGTCGCCAGGGTCGACGGTCGGCGATTCGTGCGCCATTGCGTCGCCGTGCCGGCATCGACCTGGCGCGTGCGGGCCGCCGGGTGCGGTGCAGGGCGGGCATCGGACCAGGCCGCCTCCAGCGCTGATGGCAGCATCTGGGCGGCCTCGGCGAGCGCGCCGAGGACCTGCGAGCGCAGCAGGCCCGCGGGCAACGCATCCCACAAGGGGCGCGCCAGCGCGAGCATCTTCGCCCGGCCTTCTGCCGTGTTCATGTCCTGGCCGTGGGAGGCCTGGACGATCAGCTGACGCGACAAGGGGACCGCCGCCGCGATGGCGCTCTCGAAGGCCTCGATGCCGACTTCACGAAGGAACGAGTCCGGGTCGTGCTCGGGAGGCAGAAACAGGAAGCGGATGGTGCGCAGGTCGGTCGCGTGGGGCAGGGCGGACTCGAGCGCGCGCGCGGCGGCCCGCTGGCCAGCAGCGTCGCCATCGAAGCTGAAGATGACCGAGTCGGTGTGGCGAAACAGCTTGTGCACATGTTCTGCAGTGCAAGCCGTGCCCAGGGTCGCCACCGCGTTGCCGAACCCCGACTGGGCCATGGCCACGACGTCCATATAACCTTCGACGACCATGACATGGCCGCGCTCCCGGATGGCCTGCCTCGCCTCGAACAGGCCATACAACTCGCGCCCCTTGCTGAACACCGGGGTCTCGGGCGAGTTCAGATACTTCGGTTCGCCCTGGTCGATGACCCGGCCGCCAAAACCGATCACGCCGCCCTTGACCGAGCGGATCGGAAACATGATGCGGTCACGAAACCGGTCATAGCGCTTCTGGTCCTGATCCGGTTCACCCTGAACGATGACGAGCCCGGCCTCGACCAGCAACGGATCATCGTATTGCCCGAAGGCGCTGGCCAGGCTGCGCCAGCCTTCAGGCGCATAGCCGAGGCCGAAGCGCGCCGCAATCGCGCCCGTGAGGCCGCGCCGCTTGAGGTAGTCGATCGCGCGTGGGGCGGACTTCAACTGCCCGCTGTAGTGCGCCCGCGCGCGCTCCAGCACGTCGGTGAGGGTCAGTTCGTGCGCACGTGCCTGCTGCGCGCGTTCGCGTTCGGCGGGGTCCGTCTGATCTTCCGGAACCTTGATGCCGACCTGTTGCGCCAGTTCACGCACGGCATCCGGAAAGCTCAGCCCGCCTTGCTCGGTCAGGAAGCGGATCGCATCGCCATGGGCGCCGCAGCCGAAGCAGTGGTAGGTCTGGCGCGACGGGCTGACGATGAAGCTGGGCGACTTCTCGCCGTGGAAGGGGCACAGTCCCTTGTGGTTGATGCCGGCCTTCTTGAGTTCCACATGGCGTCCGACGACTTCGACAACGTCGACGCGGGCGAGCAGTTCTTGCAGGAATGCGGCAGGGATCACGCGCCCAGTCTAGGGCCTGTCCGCGCTCGCTCTCGATGCCGGTGCGAGCGAAAACATGCCGGTGTACGAGCGTGACCAGCGCGCGACTTCCGCGGCAGGCATCGGCGAGCCGATGCCGGTGCCCTGGCCCAGGTCGCAGCCGAGTTCCATCAGCAGGCGCGCCTGCGCAGCCGACTCGACGCCTTCTGCGACGACCGTGCACGAGAAGGTCTTTGCCAGTCCGATCACGCCGACCACGAGCGCCCGGTCCTGGCTGTCGTCCAGCATGTGGTTGACGAACGAGCGGTCGATCTTGAGGACATCGACAGGCAGCCGTTGCAGGTGCGTCAAGGTCGAGTATCCGGTCCCGAAATCGTCGAGCGCAGCGCGCACACCCAACGCGCGGCAACGTGCCAACAGGGCCGAGGTGGCTTCAAGGTCCGCGTGGGCCGCCGATTCGACGATCTCGAGCTTGAGGTACTCGGCCAGCGGGTCCGGGTGGCGTGCCAGCAATTCGGACAGGCGCTGGACGAAGTCCGGCTCCTGCAGGTGGCGCGCCGACACGTTGACGTTGACCGTGATGTCGAGTCCGTCGCGGCGCCAGTGGGCCAGATGCTCGAGGGCCTGCCCCATGACCCAGTCCCCGATCCGGGCCGAGAGCCCGGTGTGCTCGATCAAGGGCAGGAACTGCAGCGGCGCAATCATGCCCTGCTGCGGGTGCTGCCAGCGCAGCAGCGCCTCGAACCCGAGCAGCTTGCCCAGGCGCATGTCGACGATGGGCTGGTAGTACAGGACGAACTCGTCCCGGTCCAGGGCTTCCTGCACGCGGCCGATCGCCATCACCCGCTCCTCGGTGCGGCGGCGCAATTCGGGGTCGAAGAAGAGGTAGCCGTTGCGACCCGACTGCTTGGCGCCATACATGGCATGGTCGGCGTGACGCAACAGGGTGTCAGCGTCGCTGTGATCGATCGGGTAGACGGTGGCTCCGACACTGGCCGACAACTGCACGGCATCCTGGTTCGGGTCGACGGCATAGGGCTGCGACACCACCCGCAACACGCGCTCGACGGCAAGTCGGGCTTCGTCCAGCGTGCCCGCGCGCAGCAGCAGCACGAACTCGTCGCCGCCCAGACGGGCCGCGGCGTCGGCCCACAGGTCGCGGCTGCGCAAGGTGCCGCGCAGGCGGCCGGCGAGCTCGACGAGCAGGCGGTCGCCGCCTTCGTGCCCGAAACGCTCGTTGACCGGCTTGAAGCGATCCAGATCCAGGTAGCACACGACGAGCAGATAGCCATCGCGGTCCGCGGCCCGCATCGCATCGGCCAGCAGTTGTGTCAACCGGGCCCGGTTCGGCAGTCGCGTCAACTCGTCGAAATGGGCCTGGCGCTCCAGGCGCTCACGCTGCATCCGCTGCTCGGTGATGTCGGCAATCGCCAGCACGTGGTAGCGCAGGTCGCCCTCCGGGCCATGGACCTGGGAAATGGTCGCTTGCAGGGTGCAGATCTCGCCACTGCGCCGGCATTCGATGAGTTCGCCACGCCATTGCCCGTCGGCGCGCAATCCGGCCCACATCGCATCGCGTTGCTGCCGCGCCAGCGGGTCGCTGGGTTGGGGCCTCAGCACCGATGGCACCGTGCCCATCAGTTCCGCCAGCGAGACGCCCAGAATCTCGCTGTATGCGGGGTTGGCGTCCAGCACGCGCAGATCGGCGTCGGCAATCAGCAAGCCCTCGTGCAGGTGCTCGAACAGGCTGGCCGAAAGGCGCTGGCGCGCCTGCGCCTCGTGGCGTTCGCTGACATCCGTCATCGTCGCCAGCAGTCGAAGCGGTCGCCCGGCCCGGTCGTGCTGCATGGCCATCACATGCGTGTCCACCCACCTCCAGCCGTGCTGGCCCCGGACCCTCATCTCCAGACGCATGGCCGGATGTGCCCCGGTCGTCACCCGCTCGAGTCCCAGCCGGAGGCGTTCGCGCTCTTCCGGGTGGGTGTCGGCGAGCCAGTCCTGAGGCGACCAGGCGGCCTCGGCTGGCTGCTGGCTCATGGCAATCCACGTGTCGGACCGGAACTGATCTGCCGAACGCAGCAGATGCCACTCCGCCAGCGCGAGCCCCGAGGCCTGGACGGCCGAGCAGGCCCGTTGCTCGCGGCGCGCGACCAGCAAGTGCACGCCGTGAACGAGCAGCATGCTCAGCACCATCGAGCCGAGCTGATTGACCAATGCGAAAGCCGCGGCGGATGGTGGCAGGTGGTGATGCGGACCGACCCCGAGTGCGGTGGCGAGCGCGCCGATCACGGCAACCACGAGCAGACCGCTGGAGGCTGCGGTCAGACCGGCGAGCAGCACGAGCAGGATCAACAGGGCGTGCGGCCACCAGCCGAGCGCAGCGACGAGGGCCTCTGGAAGCGTCGACCAGAGAAAGGTCACACCCGCGACGGCGACGAAGGCCAGGGCCACTGCGCCTGCCATCCAGCGGCGCACAGGGGGCACGGGCGTCGTGGCCGCAACCCTCGTCAGCGAAAGCGCGGGCACGGCGCCGATCAGGAGACCAAGGGCATGCCAGGGAAGTGCCGTCAGGAGCTTTGCGACTGCGATCGTGCCGCCACCCTGCGCCCACCAGGCAAGGCCCTGGCCAGTGGCCAGCACCGGACCGCCGACAGTCGCGCACACCAGCACGAGCCAGCCGACGTCTCGCGCGCGGTCCAGGTCCGACCCGAAGTGCAGGCGTCGCAGTGCAAACGCCGCCAGCACGACGGCCAAGGCGTGGGTGGAGGCAAGCGCCACCGCGCCGGCCCAGCCCTGGCCCAGCGACAGCGCTGCGGCCAGAGTGCCGATCAGTACGCCCGGCCAGCAGGCGATGCCCAGACGCAGCAGGATCGACAACGACAGGCCCGCCATCAGCCAGGGCGCGCCGGCCGCGAACATGGGGCCCATGCCAGCATCCAGACGACCGACCAGCAATCCGAGGACGGCGGCACCGACCGTGCCAGCGACGATGCTGGTCAGTCGCGACAGCGCAGGTTCGGCGGCAGACGGGGACGCCGGCTCCGCGGGTCGCGTCGCTCCGACGTCGTGCACCTGGTTTTCTCTTGACGGAGTGAGGGAGGCCTTGGCTTCAGATCTTGAAGTCTGTCAATTGGGCGCCGCCGGCCAATGCCGACTTCAGCCAATTGGGCTGCAGCCCGCGCCCCGACCAGGTTTCACCGCTCTGCGGATGGCGGTACTTGGGGGCCACCTTGCGCGTGGGCTTGCGCGACGACACTGCGGTGCGCCCGATGTCGGCCAGCGTCAATCCATGTTCGCTCATCAAGGCCTTGACCTTGTTAATCGCATCGGACCTCTGTTGACGCTGCGCGTCAATGATCCGCTGATCGAGCGCAGCCTTCTGGGCGAGCAGGGCTTCCAGGTTTTCCATTTCGATATATTCCCGGCAGATATTCGTGGTGACAATTCTGCGAAATATACCAGCGCGGCTTGGTGCCGAGCCACGGTTAAACCCTGCAGCGGCGCCTATCGATACCCCACGCGGTCCAGCATCTGCTGAACTGCAATCTGATTGCGGCCGATCGCCGAAACAGGTGTCGTATCAGATTTGAAGTCCCCGAACGAGGCCAGCGCAGGATTGTCGAGCTTCGCTCCGACGGCGGCCGGCCATTCGTTATTGCCGTTGGCGAAGTATGTCTGGGCTGCGTCACTCGCCAGATACTCGAGGAAACGTACGGCTGCGTCGCGATTCCTGGCGTACCGCGCCAGCGCACCGCCGGCCACGTTCACATGGGTGCCGAAACTCGACTGGTTCGGAAACATCACCCCGATGCGCTCGACGACGGTCTTGTCCTCGGGCTTGTTTGAACGCATCAACCGTGCGAGGTAGTAGCTGTTGGTGATCGCGACCGCACATTCGCCGCTCGCCACCGCACGGATCTGGTCGGTGTCGCCGCCCTTGGGGGCGCGGGCCATATTGGTCACCAATCCCTGAAGCCAGTTCTCGGTGCCCTGCGGCCCCAGGTGTTCGAGCATGGCGCCGAACAGCGAGAGGTTGTAGGGGTGCGAGCCGGAGCGTGTGCACAGACGACCCTTGTTGGCGGGCGAGGCGAGTTTTTCGTAGGTGTCGACGTCTCCCGCCGGCACGCGCGTCTTGTCGTACACGATGACCCGGGCACGGGTCGAGAATCCGAACCACGACGAACCCTTGCCCTCGTCGGCGCCACGCAGGTGGGCGGGCAACCGCGCCGTCAGCACGGCACTCGTGACCGGCTGGAACAGGCCGTCGGACTCCGCCCGCCAGAGCCGCGCGGCATCGACCAGCAAGATCACATCGGCAGGGCTGGCTGCCCCTTCGTTCTTCAGGCGCGAGAGGATGCCGCTGTCGTCACCGTCGATCCGGTTGATCCGGATGCCCGTGTTGCGGGTGAAGTTCTCATAGAGCGCTTCGTCGGTCTGGTAGTGGCGTGCCGAATAGAGGTTCAGCACGGCCTGCTGCGCGCTGGCGCTGGCGCTGGCGAGTGTCAGACTGGCAACTGCCAGCAACGAAAAGAAGGCTCGGCGTTGCATCGATCGGTCCTCGGGTTGCGATGCCCGATCTTACATGCAAATGAGAATCAGTCTCGTTTAACTTACTGCGCCGGAGGGACATAGCCCACCGGCTGGTCCCCGCCTTCACCGAACAGGAACTGCTCCATCTGGCGCGCAAGGTACTGGCGCGCCCGCGCATCGGCCAGGTTCAGTCGGTTCTCGTTGACCAGCATGGTCTGGTGGCGCTTCCAGAGCTCGAAAGCCTCCTTGCTGATGTTGTCGAAGATGCGCTTGCCCAGTTCGCCTGGGTAGGGTGCGAAGTCGAGGCCTTCGCCTTCCTTCTTCAGGTAACTGCAGTTGACGGTGCGTGCCATGGGATGTCCTCCGTTCAGAATTTCTTGACCAGCACCTTGGAGCGCC
Organism: uncultured beta proteobacterium; assembly: GCA_963706655.1. Lineage (GTDB taxonomy): Bacteria > Pseudomonadota > Gammaproteobacteria > Burkholderiales > Burkholderiaceae_C > Rubrivivax. The sequence goes on along the minus strand of CAVPNN010000011.1, from coordinate 49,564 downwards.
GGTCCCAGTTGTACTTGCGCTTGCGCGCCTCGGGCAGCCAGTCGGGGTCGACCTCGACGAATCCACGCTTGATGAACCAGTGCATGGTGCGCGTCGTCAGCACGAAGATGCTTTGCAGGCCAGCGGCCTTGGCACGCTGCTCGATGCGTTTGAGCATGCGTTCGCCGTCACCCTGGCCCTGCGACATCGGTGAGACCGTCAACGCCGCCATCTCGCCGGTGCCAGCCTCCGGGTAGGGGTAGAGCAGCGCACATCCGAAGATGATGCCGTCGTGCTCGATGACGATGTAGCTGGCAATGTCGCGTTCGATCTCGGTGCGTTCACGCCGAACCATGGTGCCGTCGCGTTCGAACGGCTCGATCACCTGCAGGATGCCGCCGACGTCGTCCGGCGTGGCTTCACGCAGGCTCTCCAGTTTCTCGTCGACCACCATGGTGCCGATGCCGTCGTGCGTGAACACCTCCATCAGGATCGCACCGTCGACCGAGAACGGCAGGATATGCGACCGTTCGACGCCGCCTGCGCAGGCCCTCACACAATGCTGAAGGTAGAACGCAGGATCGGTGGGCAGTTGCGGCGGCGCCAGGGTGGACAGCAGCTTGCGTGCGTCGGCCAGCGCCAGCTCGGTGTCGATCGGGCTCTCGGCGTCATCGAGTTGCTCGCGGATGCCGGCGATTTCGGTGGCGAAGATCAGCTTGTCGGCCTGCAGGGCGATCGCGGTGGCGGTCGCCACGTCTTCCATCGAGAGATTGAAGGCCTCGCCGGTCGGCGAGAAGCCGAACGGTGACAGCAGCACCAGCGCACCGATGTCCATCGCGCGCCGGATGGACGCCCCGTCCACCCGGCGCACCACGCCGCTGTGCAGGAAGTCGACCCCGTCGACGATGCCGACCGGGCGTGCAGTCAGGAAATTGCCCGACACGACCCGCACCGTCGCGTTCGCCATCGGCGTATTGGGAAGACCCTGCGAAAAGGCAGCCTCGATCTCGAAGCGCAATTGCCCAGCGGCCTCCTGGGCGCAGTCGAGCGCCACGGCGTCGGTGATGCGAATGCCGTGACTGAACCGGGACGTCTGGCCCTTTGCGGCCAGCTGCTCGGTCACCTGCGGCCGAAAGCCGTGCACGAGCACGAGCTTGATCCCGATCGCCTGCAGGATCGACAGGTCCTGCACGAAGTGATTGAGCTTGCCCGCGGCGATCGCTTCTCCTGCCAGCGCCACGACGAAGGTCTTGCCCCGGTACGCGTGGATGTGCGGCGCGACCGAGCGGAACCAGGGAACGAAGGTGTGGGGGAAGACGAGGCTCATCGTGGCCGCCATTGTGCCGCCTTCGTGCCCCGGTTGACCGGCACGGTCAGCGCGCGCAGCATGGAGGCCCACGCTCTCACCAAGGAGACAAGCATGGATGTGTACAAGACGCACGGCGCCTTCAGCTGGTCCGAGCTGAGCACCGGTGACACCAAGAAGGCGCTCTCCTTCTACGGCAAGCTCTTCGGCTGGGCCTCCGAGCCGATGGACATGGGGCCGAACGGAACCTACAACGTGATCAAGGTCGGTGACACGTCGATCGGCGGCATCAGCGCCAAGCCCGAGGGCATGGAGAAGATGCCCGCGATGTGGGGCTGCTATGTGACCGTCGACGACATCGACCAGACGGCGAAAGACTGCGCCAGGCTCGGCGGCAAGGTTTGCATGGGTCCGATGGACATTCCCGAGGTTGGCCGCATGGCCGTCCTGCAGGACCCCGAAGGCGCGATGATCAACGCGATCACGTACAAGATGGGAGGCTGAGCCCGCGCACGGGGCCGTGCCTGCGCACGCAGGCGTGGCTGGCGAAGGCCCGAACCGGATGAGTGGCCGATAATTCGCGGCCCGTGCCCACCAAGTCCCCCGCGCCAGCGAACCCCGTCCCGCCGATCACCTACCCGGAGTCGTTGCCTGTCTCGGCACGCCGGGAAGAAATCGCGCGTGCAATGCGCGAACACCAGGTGGTCATTGTCTGCGGCGAAACGGGCTCGGGCAAGACGACACAACTGCCCAAGATCGCGCTCGAGCTCGGGCGTGGCCCGGGCGCTGGCGGGCGTGGCCTGATCGGCCACACCCAGCCGCGCCGGATTGCTGCCTCCAGTGTCGCCAAGCGCATCGCCGAAGAGCTGAACTCGCCGCTCGGCGAGGTGGTCGGCTTCAAGGTCCGGTTCCAGGACCGCTTTCAGCGTGGCGCCTCGGTCAAGCTGATGACGGACGGCATCCTGCTCGCCGAGACCCAGACCGACCCGTTGCTGCGTGCCTACGACACACTGATCATCGACGAGGCGCACGAGCGCAGCCTCAACATCGACTTCCTGCTCGGCCACCTGCGCCAGATCCTGCCGCGCCGGCCCGACCTGAAGATCGTGGTCACTTCGGCCACGATCGATGCCGAACGATTCGCGAAACACTTCGCCGCGCGCAGCGGACCGGCACCGGTCATCCAGGTGTCGGGCCGCCTGTTCCCGGTCGAGCAGCGCTGGCGCGCCTTCGAGGAGACGCGCGAGCGCGACCTGAACGACGCGATCGCCGACGCGGTCGACGAGCTCTGGCGTGGCGGCGAGCGCGGCGACATCCTGGTCTTCCTGCCCGGCGAACGCGAGATCCGCGATGCCACCGATCACCTGCGCAAGCACCTCGCGGCGAGTCAGCGTGGAGGCCCTCCAGCCGAGCTGCTCCCCTTGTTCGCGCGCCTGTCGCAAGCCGAGCAGGACCAGGTATTCCGCGCCGGCAACGGGCGGCGCATCGTGCTGGCCACGAACGTCGCCGAGACCTCGCTCACGGTGCCCGGCATCCGCTACGTGATCGATTCCGGTCTGGCGCGGGTCAAGCGCTACAGCTACCGCAGCAAGGTCGAGCAGTTGCAGGTCGAAGGCATCAGCCAGGCGGCGGCCAACCAGCGTGCCGGGCGCTGCGGCCGGGTCGCGCACGGCATCTGCATCCGGCTCTACGACGAGACCGACTTCGCCTCCCGCCCACGTTTCACCGATCCCGAGATCCTGCGCTCCTCGCTGGCGGGTGTGATCCTGCGCATGAAGGCGCTCAACCTGGGCAGTGTCGAGGACTTCCCCTTCCTGGAGGCGCCGCCCAAGAAGGCCATCGCCGACGGATACGATTTGCTTGGGGAACTGAATGCGGTCGACGACTCGAACGAGTTGACGGCCGATCGGCAAGGCGCTGTCCAAGCTGCCGCTCGACCCGCGCGTCGGCCGCATGATCCTCGAGGCCCGTGACCGCGAAGCGCTGACCGAAGTGCTCATCATCGCCTCGGCGCTCAGCGTGCAGGACGTGCGTGATCGCCCGCTCGAACACCAGCAGGCGGCCGACCAGCAGCACAAGAAGTTCGACGACGAGAAGTCGGAGTTCATGGGCTACCTCAAGCTCTGGAAGTGGATCGAGGAGGGCCGCGGCGTGCATGGGCACGCGGGCCAGCGGGCCCAGAAGACCGACAGCCACAAACTCTCCAACCGCCAGCAGGAGCAGCGCCTGCGCGAGAGCTTCGTCAACCCGCGCCGCGTGCGCGAGTGGCGCGACATCCACTCGCAGTTGCACACCGTGGTGCGCGAGCAGGGCTGGCGCGAGAACGGCACCGCCGCCACCTACGAGCAGCTGCACCAGTCGATGCTGGCCGGCCTGCTCGGCAACATCGGCCTCAAGTCGGATGCCGACGACTGGTACCTCGGTGCGCGCGGCATCAAGTTCTGGCGCCACCCCGGCGCGCACCTGTCGAAGAAGCCTGCGCGCTGGCTGGTGGCGGCCGAGCTGGTCGAGACGACGCGGCTGTTCGGACGCGGGCTGGCAGCGATCGAGCCGCAGTGGCTGCCTGCCATCGCCGGGCATCTTCTGAAGACCCAGCTGCTCGAACCGCATTGGGAGAAGAAGGCAGCCGAGGTCATCGCACTCGAACGCGCCACGCTGTACGGCATCGTGATCTATCACAACCGGCGCGTGAACTTCGGTCGTGTCGACCTGGTCGCGGCGCGCGAGATCTTCATCCGCGAGGCGCTCGTGAACGGCGAGTGGGACACGCGCTTGCCCTTCCTGGCCCACAACCACAAGCTGATCGACCAGGTGCAGACGCTCGAGCACAAGTCGCGCCGCCAGGACGTGCTGGTCGACGACGAACTGATCTTCGCCTTCTACGACAAGCAGTTGCCGGCCGAAGTCTGCTCCGGCGCGAGCTGCGAACGCTGGTTCCGCGACGAGGTCAAGCGCCAGCCCAAGCTGCTGCAGCTCACGCGCGACGAGCTGATGCGCCACGAGGCCGCCGGCATCACGACCGCGGCCTTCCCCAAGACACTGCGCCTGGGCGGCATCGACTGCGCGGTGAGCTATCTGCACGAGCCGGGCGACGCCAAGGACGGCATCACCGTCACGGTGCCGATCTACGCACTCAACCAGGTCAGCGAGGAGCGCTGCGAGTGGCTCGTGCCCGGCATGCTCAAGGACAAGGTGCTGGCGCTGCTCAAGAGCCTGCACCAGCGGCCGCGCTCGCGCCTGATGCCGCTGCCCGACTATGCGAGCGAGTTCTGCGAGCTGACTCCCTTTGCCGACGGCGCCTTGTTCGACGTCCTGCTCGCCGCCGTGCGCGAGCGCACCCAGCTCGCGGTGCAGCGCAACGACTTCAAGCTCGAGACCTTGTCGCCGCACCTGTTCATGAATTTCCGCATCGTCGACGAGCATGGCCGCCAGCTGGCCAGTGGCCGGCACCTGGCGGCCTTGAAGGCGGAATGGGGCACCCAGGCGCGCAGTGCGTTCCAGGCGCTGGCGGCATTGAAGCTGGCGGCCGTGGCATCGCCCGCGCCTGCCGCGCCGGCCACGCGAGGCGACGCGCGCGGCGTCCAGGCGCGGATCCAGACGACCGCCGCGGCCCCGGCCCTCGACGCCCAGCGCCACACGGCCTGGACCTTCGGCGAGTTGCCCGAGTTGCTCGAAGTGCGCAAGGGCAGCCAGACGCTGATCGGCTTCCCGGCCCTGATCGACCAGGGCAATGGGGTGGAGGTCGAGGTCTTCGACGAGCCGGAGGTCGCCGCCGTCAAGCACCGCGCCGGCTTGCGCCGGCTGGTGGCGCTGCAGATCCGCGAGCCGCTGAAGTACCTGGAGAAGAACATCCCGGACCTGCTCAAGATGGCCGCTGCCTTCATGCCGCTCGGGTCGCTCGAGGAGTTGCGCGCGCAGATCATCGATGTCGCGCTCGACCGTGCCTTCCTGGCCGACCCCTTGCCGACCGACGCAGCGTCGTTCAAGACCCGGGTCGACGAAGGACGCAGCCGGCTCACGCTGATCGCGCAGGAGGTTGCGCGCCTGGTCGGATCGGTGCTGGTCGAGTTCGCCGCCGCACATCGAAAGCTCAAGGACAGCCGACCTCCGAAAGAAACCGCCGAGGACATCGCCGCCCAATTGCAGCGCCTGTGCGGCAAATGCTTCATCGTCGACACCGACTGGACCGCGTTGCAGCATTTCCCACGCTACCTGAAGGCCGTCGTGCTTCGCCTGGACAAGCTGCGCGCAGATCCATCGCGCGACGCGGCACGGCTGGCAGAGTTGCGGCCGCTGGAGCAGCGTTACCTGCGTCGGCTGGCCGAACTCAAGGGCGCGCCCGACACGCGCCTGAACGAGTACCGTTGGCTGATGGAAGAACTCCGTGTCAGCCTGTTCGCACAGGAGCTGCGAACGCCTCAGCCGGTGAGCGCCAAACGCCTGGACAAGGCTTGGGCGCAGATGCAGCGCTAGCAGGTCCTAGAGGCGCCCGACGCAGTTCGGTGCGCCGCAACGACAGGCCAGCTGGCCATCGTGATGGGTCGGTCCGTAGTCCACGGTGATCTCTTCGCCGCGCCCGATGGCGCGCAGCGCGTAGAACTCGACCCGACCGTTGCGGATGCTCAGGCGGGCGTTGGGCTGGCAGCTGTGGTTGGTGTAGCGCATCGGGTCGGTCGACATGCTGAAGTCGATCGCGCGCCGGTCGGACAACTCGACAATCATGATGCGCGCGTGGCGCGTCGCGCGGATGCGTGCCTCGGCCACCGACACCGACTCGCCACGGATCTCGCCGATCTTGCGCCGCGGCGTGATCGCCTCGGCGGCGAAGGCGCCCCGGCCGTCGATCGGGCTCGCCATCACGTCGACCGCGAACTTCTGGTAGGCAGGACGTGTCACGAGCGTGGTCATGCGGACGACGACAGCCCGCATTCGATCCGGTGCGCGGCCAGGCCGAGCGTGACGCCGACGATCGCAGCGCCGCCCGTGACCCACAGCGCGCTCGTCCAGGACCCGCTCGCGGCGACGACCGCGGCAATCAGCGGCGTGCCGACGAACTGGCCGATCTGCGCGCCCTGCGTGAACAGGCCCTGCAAGGTGCCGATCTGCTGCGGGCTCTTCGCCAGCACCGTGCTCGAGGCCATCACCGCCGCCGGGATCACGCCGCCGGTGAAGGACACGCCAACCGCCATCGCGTAGCGCCAGCCGTCAGGCAGGGCATCGCTCGAATAGCCCCAGGCCAGCAGACCGGCCAGGCCCTCGGCGGCGGCGATCAGCAGGCCGCGTGGCACGCCGCGCTGCATGAGCAAGCCACCGAGCAGATTGCCCGGCACGCACATGATCAGCATGAAGCCGGTGAGCAGCGCGATCGGCGCGGCGGCCATTGCACGCTGTTCGGCAAGCCAGGTCGGCATCCAGACGATGAGCGCGAAGTGCTGGGTGGCCCACATGCCGAAGGCGAGCGACAGCAGCCAAGGCAGTGGCCGCGCCAGCGCCTGGCGTACCGGAGCAAAGAAGCTCAGGTCGCCGGGCAGCTGCATCGGCTGCAGCGGGCCGTAGTGGCGCCGCTGTTGCCACAGCAGCGCCATTGCCGCCAGCAATGCGGCCGTCGTCAAGATCCACAGCCCGCGCCAGCCGGTGCCGGGCAGCACCCAGGGAGCGCTGGCCATCACGAGGCCGGCGCCGGCGGGCATGTAGCTGGACCAGAGACCGATCGCGAAGCGGCGCTGTGACGGGTCCGATGCCGCGCTGACCAGCGCGGGGCAGGACACCGCCACCACCATGAAACCCAGGCCTTCGAAGAACCGGCACACGAGCAGACCGACGAAGCCCTGAACCAGCACGGTCGCCAGCGAGGCCATTGCACAGACCACGAGGCCGGCCAGCACCATGCGCAACGCGCCCAGGCGCCCGACCCACATGCCGGCGACCGCGGCCAGCATGAAAGACACCGAGGTCAGGGTTGACGAAACCCAGCCGGCCTGCACGAGCGACAGGCCAAGCTCGGCGCGCATGGTCGGCAGCGCCACCGGCACCTTGCCGACGTTGAACGCGATCGCCAGGCCGGCGGCCAGCACGGCCAGCACCGCTGGCCAGTGTGTGCGTTCGGCGTCGGACGGGATCAATCCTCCGGACCGCCAGGTCCCCGAAGGTCCACCCACGGGGCCGGCTTCCAGCCCTTCTTGCGATGCTCGGCCGTGATCTGGGTGCCGATGCCGCCGCGCACGAACCAGTCGGCACGCACGCGCACGAAGCGCGGCCGGGTCGCCTTGACGAGGTCGTCGACGATGGCATTCGTCACCTTCTCGTGAAACGCACCTTCGTTGCGGAAGCTCCAGAAGTACATCTTCAGGCTCTTGAGTTCGACGCACAGCTTGTCGGCCACCATCTCGATCTCGAAGCGCGCGAAGTCGGGCTGGCCGGTCAATGGACACAGGCAGGTGAACTCGGGCACGTCGAAGCGCAGAACATAGTCGCGCTCGGGGGCCGGGTTCGCAAAGACCTGAAGGTCCCTGGACGGAGCCGTGGGTGGATCGACCGGCGCCTGGCGCTGGTTGAGACGGGGCGAGCGGGTGGCCTTGGGCATAGGGGAAACAAGCGGTCGACAGAGGGGGCGATGCTATCATCCGGCCCAGTCAGCGCCTCCATCCGGAGCGCTTTTTGCATTACAAATCAACCACTTGGCGCCCTGTTCCGGGCGCCGTGCGGTGCCGATTCGCGAGCCGATGCGCCTCAACCAGATCAAGCTGTCCGGCTTCAAGTCGTTCGTCGAGCCCACCACTCTGCAACTGCCGGGCCAACTCGTGGGCGTGGTCGGCCCGAATGGCTGCGGCAAGTCCAACATCATGGACGCCGTGCGCTGGGTGCTGGGCGAGAGCAAGGCGAGTGAGCTGCGCGGCGAGTCGATGCAGGACGTGATCTTCAACGGATCCGGTCATCGCAAGCCGGCCGGTCGGGCCAGCGTGGAGCTGGTATTCGACAACAGCGACGCGCGCGCCGGCGGCCAGTGGGCCAGCTATGGCGAGATCGCGGTCAAGCGCGTCCTGACCCGGGACGGCAACAGCAGCTACCTCATCAACAACCAGGTGGTGCGCCGGCGCGACGTGCACGACGTGTTCCTGGGCACGGGCCTGGGGCCACGCGCCTACGCGATCATCGGCCAGGGCACGATCAGCCGCATCATCGAGTCGCGTCCCGAGGAGCTGCGACTCTTCCTCGAAGAGGCGGCCGGTGTGTCCAAGTACAAGGAGCGCCGGCGCGAGACCGAGAACCGGCTCAAGGACACGCGCGAGAACCTGGTCCGGGTCGAGGACATCCTGCGCGAGCTGAACAGCAACCTGGAAAAGCTCGAGAAGCAGGCCGAGGTGGCACAGCGCTACCGCTCGCTCCAGGACCAGGGCGCGCTCAAGCTGCACCAGCTGTGGTTCCTCAAGCACCGTGACGCGGCCAACGAAGAGGCACGAGTGGCCAAGTCGATGGCCGAGGCCACCGCCGCGCTCGATTCCCGTCTGGCCGAGTTGCGCCGCGTCGAGGCCGAACTCGAGACGGTGCGCCAGGCCCACTACGCGTCGAGCGACGCCTTGCACCTGAAGCAGGGCCATCTGGCCGAAGCTTCGCTCGAAGTCAGCCGGCTCGAGGAACGCATCCGCTATGTCGTCGAGAGCCGGCAGCGGGTCCAACAACGCCTGGTCGAACTGAAGGCGCAGAACACCCAATGGCTCGACCGCCAGCAGTCGGCCAGTTCCGAGCTCGAGGACATTGCGCAGCAGATCGCGGCGGCCGAGGAGCAGGCCGAGCTGCAGGCCGCGCAGTCGCAGGAGCAGGCGTCGCAGCTGCCTGCACTCGACGACGCCCTGCGCGCGGCCCAGGGCCGCACCAATACACAGCGCGGGGAGGTGACCCAGGTCCAGCAGCAGATCCAGGTGCTGGCCGCGGACAGCCGCAACATCGAAGAACAGCAGCGCCAGCTCGAATCCCGTCGGGAGCGGCTGGCGGGCGAACACAAGGGTCTGCAGGTTCCGGACCAGGAGCGCCTGCAGGCCTTGCAGACCCAGCATCAGGCCGCGGACGAGGCGCGCGAAGTGGCCGAGGCCCGTCTGCACGAGCTGCAGGAGTCCGTGCCGACGATGGACGAACAGCGACGCGTTGCGCAAGAGGATGTCAACCGCGAGAGCGGCAAGATGGCGGACCTCAAGGCGCGCCTGGAGGCATTGCGTGCGCTGCAGGAAAAAGTGCAGACCGAAGGCAAGCTCAAGCCCTGGCTGGCCAAGCACGGTCTGGACGGCCTGCAAGGGTTGTGGACGCAGATTCACATCGAGGCGGGCTGGGAAACCGCACTCGAATCGGCGCTGCGCGAGCGGCTCAATGCCCTGTCGGTCGGTCGGCTGGACACGGTGCGCGCGTTCGCGGCCGATGCACCACCGTCCAAGCTGGCCTTCTACTCGACGCCGTCGGCGGCGATCGACAACACGCACCGCACCTTGCCGCGCCTGTCCGACCTGCTGCGTCTGGGCGATGCCGGTCTGAAGGCATTGCTCAACGACTGGCTCGAAGGCGTTTACACCGCAGCGAGCCTGGACGACGCTCTGGCGGCCCGCGGCCAGCTGACCCACGGCGAAGTCATCATGACGCGCGAAGGCCACGGTGTCTCGCAGTACGCGGTCAGTTTCTACGCCCCGGACGCCGAACAGGCCGGCATGCTGGCGCGCGCCCAGGAGATCGAGAATCTCGATCGCCAGAGTCGCGCGCAGGCCCTGATCGCCGACGACGCGCGCGCTGGTTCGGTGCGTCTCGAGGCCGCCTACACCGAGGCGTCGCAGCGTCTGTCGAGCGCGCGGCGTGATGCGACCCAGACCCAGACCCAGGCACACCAGCTTCAGGTCGAGCTGCTGCGCCTGACCCAGCTCGCCCAGGCCGCGCAGCAACGGCGCGAGCAGCTCGGCGGCGAACTCGGTGAACTCGATGCCCAGCTCGAAGCGCTGAGCGAACGTCGGATGACGGGCGAGGCGCGCTTCGAAGAGCTCGACATGCAGCTCGCGAACGCGCAGGAGCGCCACGCCGAACTGGAGGACGGCGTGATTGCCGCCGAACGCAAGCTCGGCGACGCGCGTGAGCAGTTGCGTGCGCTCGAGCGGCAGGCGCAGGAGGCGCAGTACCAGGCGCGCACGCTGGCGAGCCGGCGTGGCGAGTTGCAGCGCTCGATCGAGACCGGTGCCGAGCAGATGGCGGCCAATGCCCAGGCCGGCGATCAACTCGAACTCGAACTCGGCTCGCTCAACGACGCGGCTGCGCAGGCCGGTCTGCAGGGTGCGCTGGCCGAGAAACTCGAGCGTGAACAGGCGCTTGCCGCCGCGCGCAGCGAGTACGACGATCTGACCACCAAGCTGCGCCAGGCCGACGAGCAGCGCATGGGCTTCGAGCGCAGCCTCGAGCCGCTGCGCGACGCGATCAACAAGCTGCAGCTCGAGCAGCAGGCCGCCCAGCTCGGCGGCGCCCAGTACCTCGAGCAGCTCGCCGCGGCCGAAATCGACGTGGTCGCGCTCGGCCAGTCGATCGAGGACGGCGCCGTCAAGTTGTGGGGCCTGCAAGGCGAGATCGACCGCATCCAGCGCGAAGTCAGCTCGCTCGGCGCGGTCAACCTGGCCGCGCTCGACGAGCTGAGCACATCGCGCGAACGCAAGACATTCCTCGACGCGCAGAACGCCGATCTGCAGGAAGCGATCACGACGCTCGAGGGCGCGATCCACAAGATCGACCTGGAGACGCGCGAACTGCTCGGCCAGACGTTCGACCAGGTCAACGAACATTTCGGCCGCATGTTCCCCAGCCTGTTCGGCGGTGGCAATGCCAGGCTCGTGATGACGGGTGACGAGATCCTCGACGCCGGTGTCCAGGTCATGGCCCAACCGCCAGGCAAGAAGAACAGCACGATCCACCTGCTCTCGGGCGGCGAGAAGGCGCTGACCGCGATCGCGCTCGTGTTCGCGATCTTCCAGCTCAACCCGGCGCCGTTCTGCCTGCTTGACGAAGTCGACGCGCCGTTGGACGATGCGAACACCGAGCGCTACTCGAAGCTGGTCACCGAGATGAGCCGGAGCACGCAGTTCCTCTTCATCAGCCACAACAAGATCGCGATGGAAATGGCCGAGCAACTGATCGGGGTGACGATGCAGGAGCAGGGCGTGTCGCGCATCGTCGCAGTGGACATGGGGTCCGCCGTCAGCATGGCGGAGGCTGCGTAGTGACGGTTGCCGCTGGGCAGGAGCGCCCGTGAGCCTGACCTGGGCCCTGGTGCTCGTGGCCGGGATCGTGCTCGCGCTCATTGCACTGCAGGGCGTCTGGAGCGCCCGCCGCGCCGCGCCGCGCCGTGCCGAGGTGCAGGTCGCGTCCGCGACCGGTCTGGCGCCAGAGCGTGTCGAGCCCTCGCTCGACACGCTGCCACCGACCCAGCCGCTCGAGACGCGGGTCGCGGCGTCGCGGCGAACGGCGCGCCTCGATGCGTTGATCGATGCGATCGTCCCGCTGGCGCTCGACGCTCCGGTGACCGGTGAGGGCGTGCTGGCCCACCTGCCGCCGACCCGCCGCGCCGGCTCCAAGCCCTTCTACATCGAGGGTCTGGACGCCGAGACCGGCGAATGGGAGGCGCTGGTGCCGGGTCATCGCTACGGTGAGCTGCAGGCGGGCGTGCAACTGGCCAACCGCAGCGGCGCCCTGAACGAGATCGAATACTCGGAGTTCGTGCAGAAGATCCAGGCCTTCGCCGAGGCGGTCGGTGCCATGCCTGACTTCCCGGACATGCTCGATGTGGCGGCGCGCGCACGCGAGCTCGACGCCTTCGCCAGCCCGCTCGACGCCCAACTGACGATCACGCTCAGGAGCGATGCGGTGGCATGGTCGGTCGGTTACCTCCAGCAATGCGCTGCGCGCCACGGCTTCGTGCTCGGGGCCATGCCGGGCCGACTGGTGATGCCGGCGACCGAAGAGGGTGCGCCGCCGGTGCTGGTGCTGGCCTTCGACTCGCAGGCCGCGCTGGCCGACGACCCTCAGAAGGCGGCGGTGCGCGAGTGCCATCTGAGTCTCGACGTGGCGCAGACCGCGGCCTCGGCCGAGCCTTTCCCGGCCTGGCACAACGCGGCACGTTCGCTCTGTGACGACATGGCGGCGACCGCGGTCGACGACTTCGGCGAACCCATCACGCTGCATGCCTTCGCGGGCATCGGGCAGGAGCTCGAAGCTCTCTACGCCCAGCTCGAGTCGCATGACCTGGCGGCCGGCTCGGCGGCCGCGCGGCGTCTGTTCAGCTGAGCCGATGGCCGACCCTGCTACGCGCGCCGAGCAGTTGCGCGCCGAGTTGCACCGGCACGCGCACCAGTACTACGTGCTGGACGATCCCCAGGTGCCGGATGCCGAGTACGACCAGCTGTTCCAGGAACTGCAGGCGATCGAACTGGCCCACCCCGAGCTGCGCACGGCGGACTCGCCGACCCAGCGCGTCGGCGGTGCGGTGCTCGACGGATTCACGCCAGTGCGCCACCGGGTGCCGATGCTCAGCATCCGCACCGAGACCGACACCAGCGCCGCCGGCGCCGAGGCGTTCGACGAACGCGTGCGGCGTGAACTCGAACTCGACGGCGATGCCCCGCCGGTGGCCTATGCCGCCGAGCTGAAGTTCGACGGCCTGGCGATCAACCTTCGCTACGAGCATGGCCTGCTCGTGCAGGCCGCAACCCGCGGCGACGGCGAGACCGGTGAGGACGTGACGCAGAACATCCGGACCATCGGCCAGATTCCACTGCGCCTTCAGGGCCCGGCGACAGCGCTGCCAGCGGTGCTGGAAGTGCGTGGCGAGGTCTACATCCGGCGCGATCACTTCGAGCGCCTGAATCAGGAGCAGCGCGACAAGGGCGCGAAGACCTACATCAACCCGCGCAACACCGCCGCCGGCGCGGTACGCCAGCTCGACCCTGCGATCACTGCGCAACGGCCCTTGTCGTTCTTCGCCTACGGTCTGGGCCAGGTCGACGGCTGGACGCCGCCGGCGACGCACAGCGCGACCCTGGACGCACTGGCTGCCTTCGGCCTGCCGGTCTGCGCCGACCGTGTGGTCGCACGAGGCGCCGCGGGGCTGATCGCCTTTCACGCCAGGATGGGGGCAAAGCGCGACGCTCTGCCATTCGACATCGACGGCGTCGTCTACAAGGTCGACCGCCTGGACCAGCAGCGCCAGCTCGGCTTCGTCACGCGCGAGCCGCGCTGGGCAGTGGCGCACAAGTACCCGGCGCAGGAGCAGGTCACCCGGCTCAACGACATCGAGATCCAGGTCGGGCGCACCGGCAAGCTCACGCCCGTGGCCAAACTGGAGCCGGTCTTCGTCGGCGGCACCACGGTCAGCAATGCGACCTTGCACAACCTGTTCGAGCTGCGCCGCAAGCGCGTGCGGGTGGGCGACACGGTGATCGTGCGCCGCGCTGGCGACGTGATCCCGGAAGTTGTCGGCCGCATCGACACGCCCAGACCGCACTACGTGCCGAACTTCCGCATGCCGAGCCATTGTCCGGTGTGCGCCAGCCTGGTCGAGCGTGAGGCCGGTGGCGTCGATCACCGCTGCACCGGAGGCCTGTTCTGCGCCGCGCAGCGCAAGCAGGCCATCCTGCACTTCGCGGGCCGGCGCGCGATGGACATCGAAGGCCTGGGCGACAAGCTGGTCGATCAGCTCGTCGATGCCGCAATCGTGCGCACCCTGCCCGAGCTCTACCGGCTGGGCGTGGCCAAGCTCACGGCGCTCGAGCGAATGGCCGACAAGAGTGCGGCCAATCTGGACGCCGCACTGCAGGCGAGCAAGGACACGACCCTCGCACGCTTCCTGTACGCGCTGGGCATCCGCCACGTCGGCGAAGCGACCGCCAAGGACCTGGCGCTCCACTTCGGCGCACTCGACCGGATCCTCGACGCGACGGTCGATCAACTGCTCGAAGTGCGCGATGTCGGCCCGGTCGTGGCGCACAGCGTCCGCACCTTCTTCGAGCAGCCGCACAACCGCGAGGTGGTCGAACAGCTGCGCGCGGCAGGCATCACCTGGCCAGAACACGATGGTGAGCGCGCCGGAGACCGGCCGCAGCCGCTGGCCGGCAAGACCGTGGTCCTGACCGGCACCCTGCCCACGCTGACGCGCGACGAAGCGCGTGCGCTGCTCGAGGGCGCCGGCGCCAAGGTGGCCGGTTCGGTGTCGAAGAAGACGGCCTACGTCGTCGCGGGCGCTGAGGCCGGCAGCAAGCTCGACAAGGCGCGCGAGCTGGGTCTGAAGGTACTCGATGAAGAGGGCTTACGGGCCTTGCTGGCGGGCGTTGTCAGCTGACGGTTCCGCTCAGGATCCGCAGCCGGGCCCCGTCGTTGCGCTGCTTGCGACGATGGCTCACCCTTGCCACCGTCGACCACCGGCATCAATGTCCGTCCGAAAGCAGCGGCGCCAAAGAAGCGGCAAGGCTGCGGTTCAACTCTCCGACCATCGAAAAACCAAGCAGCACCTGGCCATCGCTCAGCGTCAGGAAGTAGTTGGGCGGCAGCGTCATGAGACCGCGGTCGGGCATTGGATCCATCACGTAGATGTTCTGCTGATCCACGCCGTACAGCACGACCGCGTGCGCTGGATGGTGCACGCGAAAGTAGATGAGGTAGACGTAGCCCTGATCAAGCGCGCGGCCGAGCACCTCGATCGAGACGCGGCGCGCCCGCAGGGGCACCAGGCTCATGAGGCCCATCCCCGCCATCAGCATGATCCCATCCGGCGTGGCCCGGCCCGTGCGGTAGGTCAGGTGACGGTTGCCGTCGAACATCTCGATCAGGCGCCGGGAGCTGAGGTTGTTGGTGGTTCCCTGCAGCCTGGCCGTGGCGTCGGCCCATGATTCGAAGGCAGCAGCCCAACAGGTCTGGGCCGTCTGTGCAACGACCGGCGGTGGGTCCAGCATGATGGGCAGGGTCATGATCGGCTTTGTGGGCGAGCTAAGCGGTCATTGTGCCGGGTCCGTGCGGGACCGGCCAAACACCTTCGCCCCTGCAAACCGGGCCTGCGAACCCAGGCGCTGTTCGATTCGAAGGGCCTCGTTCCACTTGGCCAAACGTTCGCTGCGGGCGAACGAACCCACCTTGAGCTGGCCGACCATCCAGCCGATGGCCAGGTCGACGATGGTCGTGTCCTCGCTCTCGCCCGAGCGCGCGGAGACGATGCCCGCATAGCCGGCCTCGCGTGCGGCGTCCCAGCAGCGCAGCGTCTCGGTCAGCGTGCCGCGCTGGTTGGGCTTGAGCAGCACGGCATTGGCCGCCCCTGAGGCGGCTGCCTGACGCAGGAGTGCCGCATCCGACACCAGGAAGTCGTCACCCACCACCTGGATCCGGTGGCCCACGGCGCGCGTGAAGCGCGCGAAGGCCTCGGGATCGTCCTCGGCCAGCGGATCCTCGATGCTCGCGATCGGAAAGCGCTCGCACCAGCGCAGCAGCAGCTCGATCAGCCCGTCGCTGTCGAGCTCGCGTTGCTCCAGGCCCAGCCGGTAGCGACCACCGCTCCCGAAATCGCTGGCGGCAACGTCGAGCGCGATCGCGACTTGTTCACCCGGCACGAAGCGGGCCCGCTCGATGGCCTCCACCAGGGTGTCGAGCGCCTCCTCGTTGGTGTCGAATGCGGGCCACCAGCCGCCCTCGTCGGCGACACCGAAATTCGCACCGCGCGACTGCATCAGCAGGCCGGCGTGGCGGTAGACCTCGGCAGTCCACTCGAGCGCCTGCGTGAAACTGTCCGCGCCAGGGCAGACGATCATGAAGTCCTGAATGTCGACGCGCCGGCCGGCGTGGGCGCCGCCGCCCAGGATCTGGATCTGCGGCATCGGCAGCAAGGTGGCGCCGTCA
The DNA here is from genome assembly GCA_963706655.1 of uncultured beta proteobacterium. Taxonomy (GTDB): domain Bacteria; phylum Pseudomonadota; class Gammaproteobacteria; order Burkholderiales; family Burkholderiaceae_C; genus Rubrivivax. The sequence goes on along the minus strand of CAVPNN010000011.1, from coordinate 33,384 downwards.
CCACCGAGGTAGCGGTACAAGGGCAGCCCGTGCGACGCCGCAGCGGCATGGGCGGCGGCCATCGACACCGCGAGCGTCGCGTTCGCGCCAAGGCGCGTCTTGTTTGGCGTGCCGTCGAGTTCGATCAGCCGCGCATCGAGCGCGCCCTGGTCGTCGGCCGCCATCCCGAGCACGGCCTGTGCGATCTCGGTGTTGACATGGCCCAGGGCGCGCTGCACATCCAGGCCGCCGAAGGTCGTCGCCGCCGTCGCGCAGTTCGAGTGCCTCGCGCGAGCCCTTGCTGGCGCCGGCGGGCACGATCGCGCGGCCCACGGCGCCGTCGCGCAGGTGCACCTCGGCCTCCACGGTGGGTCGGCCGCGGCTGTCCCAGACCCGACGGGCGTGGACGGCACGGATCTCACGTGCATGGGTCATCGGTTCAATTCCTGTTCAGTTCCGTCTGCCACGCTGCGAGCACGTCGGAGAGGCGCGCGACCGGGCTCAGCAGGAGGGCGCGGGCGGCGCGACGCACCGTGTTGCGCTGGCCATCCGAGCTCAGGTACTCGACCGGCGACTTGCCGTCGACGCGCGCCAGCAACAGCCCCGGCAGCAGGGCCGCCGCGCGCTGCTCGACGGCCGAGCGCGGCTCCCAGTCAACGCCTTCGAGGTAGGACTCGGCCAAGGCAGCAAAACATCCGACAAACCCGACCCTCGCCGCCGGGGTCCACAGGCACTTGAGCAGCAGATGGTTGAGGCAGAAGGCGAGATCGAACGCCGGGTCGCCCCACCAGGCACATTCGGCGTCGACGAACACCGGTCCGGTCGGCCCGATCAGGATGTTCTTGGGGCTCACGTCGCCGTGCACGAGCGTTCGCTTGTGGCCCTGGGTCTGCGCGACGAGCGCGTGCAGCGCCGGCGCGAGGTCCGGATGCTTCGACGCCGTGGCAACGAGATAGGGCTCGAGGCGGATGTCGAAGAAGATCCGGTCGGTGTCGAACTGGGCGGCCAGTTCGGGGTGCGCGGCCGAGTAGGCGTGGATGCGCGCGAGGGTCCGACCCACCGCCTGCGCAGTCGCGATGTCCGCCTGGCCCTCGTGCAGCGCTTCCTTCCAGAGCCGGTGCTGAGCCGGTGGCAGGTAGCTCATGACAAGCACACCGAGTGCCGCGTGTTGCCCGAGCACGCGCGGCGCACTGCCGGGCGAAGCGGCCTCGGCCACCTGCATCCAGCGTGCCTCGTACTGGTTGCGTTCGATGGGCGCCGACCAGTCAGCCGCCACGCGCAGCTTGGACAGCGCGCGTTTGGCGCAGACCATGCCCTGCAGCGTCTCGATGCGCCAGATGTCGGACGACACGCCGCCGGTCAGCGGTACGCCCAGCACCGCTCCGTCGCCGGCCAGTCCCAGCTCGCGCAGGGCCTGCGCGAACTCCGGCGGTACGGGCCGGGCGGTTTCAACGTTCACGCGGGGCCTTTCTGGCCCGATTCGGCCAGCTTGACCAGGGCATGCAGGGTCTGGTTGACCGGCGTGGCGATGCCGAGCTCGGCGCCGCGCCGCGCCACGAAACCGTTGAGGTGATCGATCTCGGTCGGCTTGCCTCGCGCCAGGTCCTGGGCCGTCGACGAAAGCTGCGAAGGCATGGCGCGCGCAATCTGCGCCATCGACTCGAACGCGGCCTCCAGTGGCAGGCTCTGGCCATCGGCCTCGGCCACCGCGACCACTTCGCGTACGACGGTGCGCTGCACCTCGACGACTTCCGGCTGCGCCGCCATCCGGCCATAGGGCAGCTGGGTCAGCGCAGAGATGGCGTTGTAGGCGCAGTTGATCATCAGCTTGCTCCACAGCTCGCCCATCACATCCGGCGACACGCGAACCGGCACCTGGGCAGTTGCGAACAGGTCGACCACCGCCTGCTCGAGTTGGCGCTGTCTGGCGTCCTGCGCCGCCGCCGAATCGAGCGGGCCGATCACAAGGTCGCCGCGGCCGTGGTGGGTCACGACCCCGGGCTCGGGCATCGCGGTGGCCACATAGACCACGGTCGGCATCACGGTCTGGTGGACATGGCGGGCGATCGTCGCGGCGTTGTCGACGCCGTTCTGCAGACTGAGCACCAGCGCCTGGTCAGCGAGCAAGGGCGCGATCTGGCGTGCGACCTGATCGGTGTCGGTGGACTTCACGCAGAAGAGCACCAGGTCGGCCGACCGCAGGGCCGCAAGGTCGGTCGAGGCCGCCAGGCGCACGGTTTGCACCCGGCCCGCCACGTGAAGCAGGAGCCCGCGCGACTCGATCGCCTGCACATGGGGGGCACGGCCGATCAGCGTGACGTCGTGGCCGGCGCGCGCCAGCATGGCGCCGAAGAAGCTGCCGACCGCACCGGCGCCGACGACCGCGATGGAATTGAGGGGTGCTGGCACGGCAGGTCCTGTGCAAGGCGCAAGTTGTTCCAGCCTCGAGTATGCAACGCTGCCATTCGGAGCCGCCTTGCCCTGGCCCGACGCGTTGCAGCGTCAAACCATCCGGAGTGGGAGCGGGCGGCGCCGCTGGAGCACCCTGCGCGGATGGGCGAGGTGATCGACCTCGCCCCGCGGGTCAGGCAGGTACGTGCCTGAGTTCAGCCGCCTTGCGGGCGACCGTGACGCGGTTGCGGCCGGTCTGCTTCGATGCGTAGAGCGCCTGGTCGGCGCGTTCGAACCAGTCATCGGCGGACTCGCCTGGTGCTTGCAGCGCCAGGCCGATCGAGATCGTGACCTGGCCGATCGTCTCATTGCTCTCGCGCCGGCGGATCCGGCTCGCGGCCACCGTGGCGCGCACACGCTCGGCAATGAGTTCGCCCTCGGCCAGCGTGGTCGCTGGCAACAACACCGCGAATTCCTCGCCGCCGACCCGTGCGGCGATGCAATCGTCGCGCAGCGTGGCCTTGACCGCGCGCGCCACGACACGCAGGACCTGGTCGCCGAACAGATGGCCGTAGCTGTCGTTGACACGCTTGAAGTGGTCGATGTCGCAGACAAGCAGGCAGGCGTCTGCGCTGTCACTCTGAGTGCTCCGAACCAGTTGAGGTTCGAAGGCGCGACGATTGGCCAGTCCGGTCAGGCTGTCGAGCAGGGCTTCATCGCGGGTCCGTTCGATCTCGCGGCGAAGACGCTCGATCTCACCCTGGCTGGAATCCAGGCGGGATTTCAGCTCGGTCATCGAGGTGCGCATCTGGTGCGTCTCGGCAACGACCCGGGCCACCGCCCCGGCGTCGTCTGCGTGACCTGCTTCGACGTCCCGGCGCCAGCGCTCCAAGGAGGCGTCGAACTGCTCGGACTGGTGACCGGCCTTGTGTGCCGACTCCGACATGTCATTGAGCAGTCCGCGCATGCCTTCGACCACGCGCTGCGCACTCTGTTCGTCGATGTCGAGCACATGTGCGTCAAAGAGCTGGACCGTCTGCTCGTCGTCGAGCGCCTGGCCACCGGCCGTCAGGCGGGCAATCGCCTCGCTCAGGGCCGGGTTGTTGCCCGCCACATGTTCGTACCAGATGGCATAGCTCAGTGGGTGCGGCGCCGCCTTCTGGCGCGACATCAACGGCAGCGCCAGCCGCAGCAACTCCGCGCTGCGGGTGGGACTGTCTGCGTAGCGCTTTCGACTCATGTGAAACCTTGCTGCACTGTGGATCCCAATCAGCGCCTCTTGCATCCGGCCACATGGCCTGGTGTCTGCGGACCCTCACGGAGATTGTCGACCGGCCAACGCGGCGCTAAAGGGATCACGGCCGCCAAAGCGTGCGAAATGCGGCAACTTGGCGTCTTCGCCCTGCGCCTTCAAACAGACACGCTGGGGACTGGCAGCAACGGTCCGAGGCCAGTCGTTCGGAGTTGGCCCGGCAGACCCCGGGTTGGTCCGCGGGCGATTCGTCAGCGGCGTGCCGCCGTCAGCAGCAACTCGTTCGGGCCGACCCATCCCGAGGGCGTTGCGAACATCGCCAGCCGCTCTTCCATGTCAGCCCAGGCGGCCGAGGATAGGATTTTCAAACGCCCTTTTTCGTTCTCCATGGGACCCCGAATACGGCACGCGACCCGCGTGAGTCGGGTTTGGAGGCGGCTGAATTCTGTTGAGCGATGACAGCGCCGCCGAGATTCGTCTTTCTCGGGCGCGATCCGCGGGTTATCCCTTGTCGCCAGACCGTTCCCATCGGTTCCGCAAACCCTCGGGCGCAGCCGACTCCAGCGGCCCCGGTTGCCGGGTCGCCTGAACGGTCACGGTTGGGTAGCGTCAGGCCGCTTGCAGCGCCTGGCCACGGGCTGGCGCGCGCGGCGGTGCCCGGGCCTGCAGACCCAGGTGCGTGAGGATCTTCTCGATCACCGGCTGCTCCAGGATCGCCGCAATGATCTTCAGCTCGCCGCCGCAGTTCGGGCAGTGTTCCATGTCGATCTCGAACACCCGTTTGAGCAGCCTGGCCTAGCTCAGCCGCACCGGGTGGTGATGCGCACAGCCCGCCTCGCACTCAGCGGGTGGAGCGGCCTGCGCGGGCGCCTCAGCCTCTTGCGGCACCACCATCGCGCGCAGCTTGGCATTGGGTGCCAGCACGCCATGGAAGCGGATCAAGCGCAGCCTGGGCCTTGGCACCAGCGCTGCCAGCCGCTGCATGAATTCCAGCGGCGACATCACCAAGTGGGTGGTGCCGTTGCGCCAGGCTGTCTTGAGCTTGAGCACCACCTGTCCGGCGGAGTTGGTCTGAACACGCTCGTTGGCCAGCGCCGGGCGGGTGATGTAGCGGCACAGTTGCTCCAGCGCCTGGCGGTCGTCGGCGCCGCATCGCACGGCAGCGTGCAGGCTGAAACCGTCGATGTCGGGCTTGACCCCCTGGCATCGCGTGGCAGCAACAGGAGAAGCTGTCGACCGCGTCGCTACAAGGCTAGCTGCCCAAAGGGCACCAGCGTGTTTCATGCCAGAGTGGATTTGCCGCTATCGTCGAGCATATGCTTTGGCTGCCGGCGCACCGCGCGGCGCCAGTCCGATCGATGAACCCGGCTGCTTCTTTGCAGATTCAGATCACGCTCACCGGACGCCCTTGCTGGCGTGCCGGTGGCACCGAAGGCGCGTTGGCACGCATCGACGCGGCTTGGCTGTGCCTGTTGCTGCTGGATGGCGAACAACCGCGCGACCGCGTCGCAGCCTGGCTGTGGCCCGACGTCACGCTGGCCAACGCCCGCCTGGCGCTGCGCCAGCGCCTGTTCCAGTTGCGTCGCCGTGTGGGCCACCCGCTACTGGAGGCTGCGGCCACGCTGCGACTGGCACCCGGTGTCAGCAGCAACCTTGACGCGCAACAAGCCGATCTTGACGGCGGCGAACTGCTGGGCGGGCACGACTTCGGTGACCTGGGCGACTTCGACCGCTGGCTGGCCGGCCAGCGTGACGAACTCGAGCGCCGACGTGCCGACACGCTAAGCGGCCATGCCGCGCGGCTCGAAGCCCAGGGTGCGCTGGCCGAAGCCATCGCCTGCTGCGAGCGCATCGTGGCCCGCCGGCCGGCGTTCGAACATGCCTGGCGGCGGCTGATGCGCTTGCACTACCTGCGCGGCGACCGCGCGGCGGCGATCGACAGTTTTGAGCGCTTCGAGCGCGGCGTCTGCCGTGAACTCGGCCTGCGCCCGGCACCGGAGACGCTGGTCCTGCTCGACACGCTGGAGCAATCCGCAGCCCCGCCACAGGATGCGCCGGCACTGCTGCCCGCAGCGCTGCTGCGGCCGCCGAAGCGTGTTGGGCGGGCGCAGAGCTGGGCGCGCATGGCGCAGGCCTGGGCGGCCGGCCGTGCGGTGCTGCTGCAGGGCGAGGGCGGCATCGGCAAGTCGCGTCTGCTCGAGGACTTCATCGCCGCCCACGAGGGGGGCCTGGTGCACCGCGCGCGGCCGGGTGACGCCGGCATGCCCTATGCCACCGTCAGCGGTTTGCTGGGCCGGCTGAATGAACGCTTCGCGCCGGAGATCGCAGCCTCGGTGCGCAACGAACTGGCTCGACTGGCGGCCGATTTCGGTAGCGCGCCGGCCGCCCCGGCCAACACGCTGTTGCTGTGGCGAGCGGTCGAATCGCTGCTGGCGGCCTGCGTGAACCAGGGCCTGAGCGCGCTCGGGCTGGACGATCTGCACCAGGCCGATGCCGCCTCGCTCGAACTGCTGCAGTGGCTGCTGTCCGACGAACGCTCGAAGACGCTGCGCTGGGCTCTGGCCTCCCGGCCCGGTGAAGGAGAGGCGGCCGAGATCCGCCGCTGGCTGGGCGACTCACAACGCATCGTGCCGGTACCGCTGGACCGGCTGACCCTGGCCGACGTGCAGGCGCTGGTCGAATCGCTGCGTCAGGCGCTGCAGCTGCAGGGCGACGCGGCCCATGGCCAGGCGCTCGCCGGAAGCCTGTACCGCCATGCCGGCGGCCATGCCTTCTTCACGCTGGAGACATTGAAGGACTGGTTGCTGCTCGGCCGACCCGACCAGACGGCCTGGCCGGCGCCGCTGGCGGCGCAGGCGCTGATCGCGCGCCGCCTGGCACGCAGCAGCGAGTCCGCACGTGCGTTGGCGCAATGGGTGGCGCTGGTGCCGGCGGGTCTGCATCCCGACATCGCGGCCCGGGTCACCGGGCTGGCGCTGCCGGCGCTGGCCAGGGCCTATGCCGAACTGCAGGCAGCCCAGCTTGTCGAAGGCCGCCAGCTGGCGCACGAGCTGGTGCGCGAAACCCTGCTGGCCGAACTGCCCGGCGCGGCGCAGCAATTGCTGCACCTGACGCTGGCCCGGGCGTTGGCCGACAGCGGCCAGGCGCCGACCATGCAGATGGCCGAACACTGGCTGGCCGCACAAGCCTGGCCCGAAGCCGCGCGGGCGCTGCGCGAAGCCGCGCAACAGTCCCGGCTGGCCGGGCGCCTGGAAGAAACCGAAGCGCTGCTGCAACGTGCCGCCGCGGCCGCCGACCAGGGTGGCGACGACGCGGCACGCTTCGACGCTCTGTGCCATGCGCTGTCGGCGCGCATGTTCAGGCAGGGCGCCGCCGCGGTGCTGTCGCAGCTGGAAGCGTTGCAGTCGCAGGCCCCCGGGCCGCTGCAACGAACGCGACTGAACGCGCTGCGCTGCGAGGCACTGCTCAACCTGGGTCAGGTGCCCGACGCGCTGGCCGCCGGCTCGGCAGCACTCGCCGAAGCCAGGCCCGGCACCCGTGCGCAGTTCGAGGCCGTGGTGCTGCATGGTCGTGCTCTGGCGCTAAGCGGGCGCGCCGCCGAGGCCGTGACGGCCCTGCAGTCGGCCTGCGACAGTGCCGACCGCCAGCCCGACCAGGCCGACCCGCAACGCGCGTTGCAGGCCCGGGCGGCACTGGCCCATGCGCTGTTTGCCGACAACCGGCTGACCCTGGCGCTGCAGGCGCAGACGCAGGCGGTGGAGGCCGCCACGCGCATGGCCGATGTCACCGAGCAGGCGCACCTGAACGCCAACCTGGGCGTGATCGCAGCCCATGCCGGCGAGACCTTGCTGGCCTTCGGCGCTGCCGAACGTGCGCACCGGGCCTTTGCCACGATGGGCCTGCGCAGCACCCATGGCCACACCAACGCGGTCAACCTGGCAAGGATGGCGGCGCACCGCGGGCGCTTCGACTTGGCGCTTCACACCTTGCAGGCGGTGCTGGCCGACGACCCGGCGCACAACGGGCCGTCGGTGCGCGCGCTGGCGCTGGCCGCCCACGCCGCTTTGCGCCTGACCCTGGCCGACGCTGGCCCGCTGGCGGCGGCCGAACGGGCTTTGCAGGCCTTGTCGCTGGACGAGCTGCTGCCCCAGGTGCAGGCCATGGTCGTGCTGGTGGGCCTGCGGCTGGCCGTCCACAGCCAGCAGCCGACCCAGGCGCTGCAAGAACGCCTGCTGAAGTTGGGCCAGACTGCGCCCGCGCTGCGCGACGTGCCCATGCTGTACCGCGAGTGGGCCGGCTGGGAACTCGACCGGTCGCAAGCCCTGCAACACCTGCTGATGCTGGAAAGACGCAGCCGCGACAGCGGCGCCCTGGGCGCTGCGCGCAGCCTGCTGCTGGCCGCACTGCCGCTGGCCCGGCAGGCCGAGCCGGCGCTGGCTGGGCGCTGGGCCCGACGGCTGCGGCGCGAACTGCACAAGGGCCTGCTGGCTGGCGTCTACCTGCCCGAAGCCTGGCTGACGCTGGCCGAAACGCTGCAGGCCAGTGGCGACGATGCAGCTGCCGGCAGCTGTCTGCGGGCCGCGCGGCGATGGATCGCCGCAGCCACGCTGCCCGGTGCACTGCCCGGTGCCTGGCCAAGCGCGCGCCAGGCATTCGAGCAGCGGCACCCGGTCAACCGCGTGCTGCTTCAGCCAGGCACGGCGGCGGTCTGTGGCTTGGCGGGTGGCGCCGCAACTGCCCTAACCGTTTCATAACGGCGGCGGGCGCAGACTGCGGGCATCCTCTTCAATTGGTGATGCCATGCCCATGCGCTGCCCGCCCGTGATTCGATTCGCCGCCGCCGCGCTGCCGCTTGCCGCTGGCTGCAGTCTGGCGGCGGCAGCTGCGGTGACCGAACGCTGGGGCGCAGAGCTGCGCATCGACGAGCGTGAGTCCTATGCCGTGCAGCAGACCTACGGCGGCAGCGGTGCCGATGACGACCGGTTCTACACCCTGTCTGGTCGCGCCAGCCCCGGCAACGAGGCGCGCCTGCTGCCCATTGCCGAGGCCACCACCAGCGGCGAGCTCAAGGCGCTGGCGCTGATCGGCTATGAACTGCCGAGCTGGACCTCGTTGCGCGGCCGCGCCTGGGCCGAAACACGGGTCGACGACCTGCTGCGCGTGCAGGTTGACGGCGCGCTGCCCGGCGGCCAACTGAGCTTGCGCTTCAAGGTTCAGCTCGATGGCGAGTTCTGGTCGCAGATCAGCAGTGCCGCCACCGGCAACGAGCGGCTGAAAGACATGAACTACCAGTTCTACGACATGGCCTGGCTGTTCGCCGAGTGGCAGAACAGCAGCGATCTGTCCCGCACCCAACAGACCCTGTTCGACAACAGCATGCACCGCCTGGATGGCGCGATCGGCGACTTTGCGCTGCTGCAGTCCCTGATCCCGTTTGCCGAAGATCCGCGCAACAGCCGCAGCTACCTGTCGCCAGACTCGAACAGCCTGCTCAACGAGCTGACGATCGCGCGCGACCGTACTTATTCGGTGGAGATTCCGATCAACGCCGGTGAAGCACTGGATTTTTCGCTGGCCCTGGCCGCGGGCGCAGCGCTGACGCTGGAGAACCTCGACTTCTACTTCGTCGAAGGGCAGGTCCACGCCGGTTTCCAGCACACCGCCAGCATCACCAGCGTCGAGTTGCTGGACGCTGACGGCCGTTCTTTCGTCGGCCGATGGCACATCGACTCGGCGCTGGGCATCGACTACCCCGAGACTATCGTCGGCGGCAACGGCGCCGTGCCGTTGCCGGGAACGCTGGCGCTGGCGCTGGCCGGGCTGTGGCCGGCCTGGCGGATCCGCAGCGCGCGCCGGTGTTCGTGCTGAAGGGCTGCAGGCCTCCGGTTTCCATCGGCCAGATGATGGGCCGCCTGGTCGCTGCGCTATCCGTGGCGCTGGCCGGCGCCGCACTGGCCCAGGGCAGCCCACCCGCGCTGCCGACCATCAGCGCGCTGTTCGACTGGGCCGAGGCCAGCTACCCAGCACATTTCCCAGCCGGGCCGGTCAATCAGCAGTCGCCGCCCTACACCTACCGCTACTACCCGTCGACGCGCAACTACGTCGGCGTGGCCGGCAGCGGTGTCTACATCCTGGGCCCGGTGGCTGGCAGCGAGACCAACCCCTTGTACGTCGGCGAGATCGCCTCCTACGCCTGCCCGGTGGCGCCTGCGGCCTGTGGCCTGAAGCGGATGCTGGGCGTCACCGTCGCCGGCCTGGCGCGCGAGTTCATCGTCTACCAGCCCTGGCAGGCGCAAGCCAGCGGCCGGGTGCCGGTGGTGCTGGTGCTGCACGGCACGTCGGGCGACGGCGAGCGTTTTTTCAACCAGTCGGGCTGGCGCGAGAAGGCCGACCGCGAAGGTTTCATCGTCGTCTTCCCGTCGGCGCTGGTGCATTGTTTTCGCGAGGACGACAACGGCGACGGCGCGATCGCAGCCACCGAGCTGCATGTCAGCAGCAAATGGGCCGCCGGCAAGCTCGGCCGCGCCGACAGCCAGCCGCTGTGCGGCGCGGCTGACCTGGCGCAGTTGCCAGCTGCGGCGCGCGCTGCGGCCGACCATGCGCTGGCCGACGACATGGCATTCATCGGCCAGCTGCTCGACACAGTGGCCGCGCAGTGGCCGGCCGACATGAAACGGATCTATGTCAGCGGTTTTTCCAACGGCGCCGAGATGACCAGCCGGCTGGCCGCGCAGATGTCGATCCGCTTCGCTGCAGCAGCACCGGTGTCGGGGGGACTGAACGTCGACGCGCTGCCGGCCGCATGGCCGCTGCCGGTGGCCTTCGCCGTGGGTGCACAGGACCCGATGCTGCTCGCGGCTTGGGGCTACACCGGCGCAGCGCCGCTGGGAATCGAGCTGATGGCCAACCCGCTAGTCCAGGCACGGCTGGTGCAGCCATGGACCGCCGTGCTGGCGCTGGCGCCCGGCTACGGCTGGAGCACGCAAAGGGTCAACAGCAAAACAATCAGCCGCTTCGAGTTTTCCGCCAGTACGGGCGCAGAGCCTGGCCCCCGCTTCAGCGCCAGCCTGATCGAAGGCGCCGACCACCTCTACCCCAACGGCAGCAACCACCCGGTGGTGATGGCCGACCTGTTGTGGGACTTCTTTCGGCCGCTTTCGTTGCCCTGACTAAGCGGCATATGGGAAGTCCCTGAAGTCTCTTGAGTTGCCCGAGTGTTGAACCGACAGCGCAAAAAGTTGCGGCCCGACGACCAGCAACAGGGGATAGGCCGTTCAAAGGCCCTTTTTTCGTTTGCACCAGGGTCAAGAGGGTCAAGAGGCCCGTCGGTGGGGCACTGACTGCGGTCTTTGTGCTCGACGGTGGCCGGCCGAGTGCCGATGACCCGGTCGAACATGCACGTCACAGGCCTGATTTACGGGTTTACCCCGACGACTCGGCCGCTTTGCCTCGGTCCTGAGTAGCCCTCGCGCGGCTGATCCCCGCGGCCCTGGGCGCCGGGTCGCATGAACAGTGATGGATCGGGATGGTCAGGCCGCTTGGAGCGCTTGGCCGCAGGATGGCGCGCGCGGCGGCGCACGGGCCTGCAGACCCAGGTGCGTCAGGATCTTCTCGATGACTGGGGTCTGCAGAATCGCGGCGATGATTTTCAGCTCGCCGCCACAGTTCGGGCAGTGCTCCAGGTCAAGGTCGAATACGCGCTTGAGCAGCCGCGCCCAACTCAGCCTCGCCGGGCGGCGGTGCGCACAGATCGCCTCGCACTCGGCGGGCGGCGTGGGTTGGGCGGGCGGCTGGGGCTCTTGTGGCACCACCATCGCGCGCAGCTTGGCGTTCGGTGCCAGCACGCCATGGTTCGCGCAGCGGGGGTCCGCTCACTTCGCGAAGCGAAGTTACGCGGACACCAAGCGGATCAGGTGCAGCCTGGGGCGTGGCACCAGCGCCGCCAGCCGTTGCATGAATTCCAGCGGCGACATCACCAAGTGGGTGGTGCCGTTGCGCCAGGCTGTCTTGAGCTTGAGCACCACCTGTCCGGCGGCGTTGGTCTGAACACGCTCGTTGGCCAGCGCCGGGCGGGTGATGTAGCGGCACAGTTGCTCCAGCGCCTGGCGGTCGTCGGCGCCGCAGCGCACGGCAGCGTGAAGACTGAAACCGTCGATGTCGGCGCACAGCGGCTGCTCGAAGTCCGTCTCCCGCGGCATTGCACCTTGCACCGTCAGCACCTTCTGGCCGGCGCGAGGGCCGAAGGCGATGCGGTAGGTACACGCTGCGGCCTGCAGCGGCCTGAGCACGCGGGCCTCATCGGAATCGCCGTCGTTGTCGGCCATGTAGGTCGAACCCTCCGCGTCTTCGCCCTGCGCCTTCAAACAGACACGCTGGGGACTGGCAGCAACGGTCCGAGGCCAGTCGTTCGGAGTTGGCCCGGCAGACCCCGGGTTGGTCCGCGGGCGATTCGTCAGCGGCGTGCCGCCGTCAACAGCAGCTCGTTCGGTCCAGCCCATCCGGACGGCGTTGCGAACACTGCCAGCCGCTCTTCCATGTCGGCCCAGGCGGCGGCGGCCGCCGCTTCGTCGAGTCGGCCCAGGATCTGACGGATCGGGCTGGCCGAGTTGCGCACGAAGTCCAGGTAGGCGCGCGCCGATGGCAGGCGAAATGGTGCCTCGATCCGGGTCGTGGCGACGTCGTTGAATCCAGCTGTGGCGAACAGTTCATTGGCCAGCCCAGGGCGGCCCAAGCTGAGCAGACCGCCGGGCCGGTAAGGGTCGGCCGCCGGCAGGCCCGCATGTTCGAGCGCGGTCGACATCAGGATCGAGACGCATGGGTTGCGCTCAGGCTGCGAGAACACCATCGTGCAGATGTGCCCGCCAGGGCGAAGTGCACGGTGCATCTCGGCCAGGCCGCGCAAGGGGTCGCTGAACAGCATCAGGCCGAGCCGGCACACCACGGCGTCGAAAGTCGCAGGCTCGACGCCAAGGTCTTCCCCGTCCGCGACCCGGGTCTGCACGTTGGTCAGGCCGGCGTGTCGGGCGTTGTCCGCGGCCAGGGCCAGGATCTGCGGGGACAGGTCGGTGGCCAGCACATGGCCGGACGGACCGATCCGCCTTGCGATGGCCAGGGTCTGTTCACCGGCCCCGGCAGCGACGTCGAGGACCCGCGCGCCCGGGCCGATCCGGGCCATCCCGAGCATGCCCTCGGTCGCCGGCGCGAGCCAGGCGCCGATCTGCGGGCCGTAGGCGTTCCAGCCCGCGGCCGCCGCGTCCCATTGCGCGCGCTGCGCCGAATTCGATGGCGTGGTCATGGCGTTCAGTTCCTGCGTGCGAAGTGATTCGATCCCACCCACTGCGCGACGCGCACCCCGAGTTCGACACCGGCATCGGTCGAGAACCCGAAGTGCATGCCGCCGTAGATGCGTGCAATGCGGCTTTCGTCGTTGAGCGCGTCGGTGTTCGCGTAGCGGCGCGCCGTGCCGGTGACCTTGCTGTCGAACATGTAGGCGACCTGGCGCGTGCCATAGAGCTGGCGCAGGGTTTCGCCGAGGCCGCCCGAGGTACAGGAATGCGCCGCCGGATACTCGGGGTGGTTCGGCGTCGGCAGCACCGGCGTCCAGCTCGCGTCGCCGACTGTGGCATCGTTGCCGTCGGACTCGGCCTGCACGATGGCCGTCATGGGGCGCCAGGCCAGGTAGTGGTACTTCGCTTCGAAGCAGGCGCCAATCGCGTCGGCGTGCACGACATAGATGAAGGCCATCAGCCGCGCTGCCTCGGCCACGTCCGCGGTGGTCGCGGCGAAGCGCCCGAGGTTGCGCGTCACGAACGGCCCCGGCGGCTCGGTGTGGAACCGGGCGATCTCGAACTGCTCTGGCGTGCGCGCGCTGCTGACGGTGCCGCCGCCCGCCTTGCTGTCGTTGAAGGCGGCGGTGTAGGTCGCGCTGTCGAGCGCCGGCGGTGGCGGCGGTCGGAACTGATCCAGCTGCTTCAGTGCGAAGGGCTTGATGAAGGGCACATGGCGGTTGAACGGCGTCGGACTGGCGCTGCGCCACTGGCCCGGGCCGGTCGCGGACTGGAAGGGCGCCAGCGCGACGCTGCGACCGTCGTTGGCGCGCATGGCGACGACGGCGGCGGCCACCTCGCTGCCGAGCGCGAGCCCGCGGGTCTTGGCGGCGCCGTCCGGGATCGAGGCCAGACGGCTGTCGTAGGCGGCCTGGTACTGGGCGCTGCGGTTGGGAAACAGGGCCTGCAGCACGCCGTAGGCGGCGGCGCTGGCTGCGGCGTCCAGCGAGGCGCCGGTGGCAGGCGCCGCTGGCGTGACGGCGAAAGGTTTGTAGCGGCCGTCGATCGCGCTGACGGCGTCGTAGATGGCCACATGCACCGAGGCCAGGTCGACCTGGTAGCCCGGGCGCTGCTCCTGCGGTGTCGTGCCGACGGTCGACGGCGCGAGCACCGTCAGGTTCGCGATGCCGTTCCAGTAGGAGACGACGTTGGGTTGGTCCGGTGTGAGCGTGACCGCAGATTCGGCACCGTTCGCAGCGCCACCGGTCAGCAGGCCGAGGGTCAGGGCGAGGCCGGCGATTCGATGGATGTCCAGCCGGCTTGGCGTGGCTGACAATGGTCTGGGGTTCATGGCCGATCTCCTGGCGGTTGTGGGTCGCGCCGACCTCGGGGTCGACGCATCCGCAGACTAGGCGTTCGACCGCAGCCGCATAAGGCGCAAGATTGCGCGAAGGGGCCGCAGTGACGCATAGCTCGAGCAAGTTCGACTGGGACGACCTGCGCCACTTGTTGGCGGTGGCGCGGGAAGGCAGCACCCTGGCCGCCGGGCGGGCACTTGGCGTCGATCAGTCGACCGTGCAGCGGCGATTGACGGAACTGGAGCGACGCATTGGCCAGTCACTCGTCCAGCGCCAGCCGACTGGCTACCGCCTGACGGAATTCGGCCAGGCGATGCTCCCCTTCGCCGAAGCTGTCGAACAATCGATCCTGGCGTTCGAGAGGCAACTCGACACGCTGGGGGGCGAGGTCTCTGGAGTCATCCGCATGACCTGCCCCGAACCCATCGTCAACCGCATCACCCAGACCGGGCTGCTCGACCGTTTCCATGCCCGGCATCCGGGCCTGAAGGTGCAGTTCGTGATGAGCGACAAGTACCTCGACCTGTCGAAGGGGGACGCTGACGTCGCGCTGCGCTCGGGCGACACCGACGACGGCGAACTGGTCGGCCGAAAGATCGGCGACTCGATCTGGGGCGTGTATGCGAGCCAGACCTACATCGATCAGCATGGCGCTCCCGAGCGCATCGAAGACCTGGGCCACCATGCACTGGTCGGCTTCGACGACACGATGGCCAGGCACCGGGTCGGGCAATGGCTGAACCAACTGGCGCCGGACACGCCGCTGGCCGCCAGCAGCAACAGCGTGCTCGGCTTGATCTACTCGGTGAAGGCCGGCATCGGCATCGGCCCGCTCCCGATGCCACTGGGCGATGCCGAGCCCGACCTGGTTCGCCTGTTCGGTCCGGTGAAGGAGCTGTCGCGAATCTGGCGCCTGCTGACCACCCGCGAGCTGAGGCGCACACCGCGCGTGAGCGCCTTCTTCGACTTCATCGTCGAGGAGATCGAGACCTTGCGGCCCATTCTCACCGGATGACCTTCTGAGCCAGCCTGGCCAGGGCCAGCCGGCAGGAGCCGCACACGATTCGAATAGGTCGCGACCGCGCCATTGCCGGATTGCGTGCACTCAAGACCAGGCGCCGACTTCCTCCGTATCTTGTCACCGTGTCCACGCACGGGAGGCAGTTCATGAAGATCGCGGGCTCACCAGCGTCTGCCGACTCGGCAAGTCGGATCGATCGTCGCCAGGATCGACGCGCCGGTCGGAAAGGCCTGGTCGGCGCCCTTCGGCGCTCCTTGCTGGCGACCTCTGTCGCCATGCTCGTCGCGCCCGTGCTGGCAGCGGGGGTGCACACCGACCCACCGGCCTCGCCGGACCCCGGCGCCAAATACCTCTTCTACCTGCACGGACTGGCGCTCGAGACCGCCGGGCCGCGCGCCGAGGCCTACCAGTACCGCGGCATTCTCGACGCACTGGCCGCGCGGGGTTTCGAAGTCATCGGCGAACAACGCGGCCCCGTCCGCATCGATGACTATGCGGGCAAGGTGGCGGCACAGGTCAGCGGGCTGCTGCGCGCCGGCGTGCCACCGGGCCAGATCACGGTGGCCGGGCATTCGAAGGGCGGCATGATCACGCTGCTCGTGATGTCGACGGTGCGCAACCCGGAAGTGGCCTATGTCAACTTCGCGGGTTGCGGGCTGCCCGGGAGCGGGTTCGAGGGCTTCCAGCGTTTTGGCCAGGCGCGCGGGCCGAGCGCCAGGGGGATCCTGCTTTCCGCCTACGACCGTGACGATCGCATCGCCGGCTCATGCAAGGCTGCCCTGGACCGCATGACCAGCGCCACCGTCGCAGAGCGCGTGCTCGACCTCGGAGGTGGGCACGAAGCGTTCTACACGCCCAAGGCTGCATGGCTCGACGTGCTGCAGGCCTGGGCAGAACGGCGCGGCCCATGATGCCGATCGTGGCCGCTGCCGGATCAGTTCTTCT
This sequence comes from uncultured beta proteobacterium, assembly GCA_963706655.1. GTDB lineage: Bacteria > Pseudomonadota > Gammaproteobacteria > Burkholderiales > Burkholderiaceae_C > Rubrivivax. The sequence continues at coordinate 17,172 of CAVPNN010000011.1, read as the reverse complement.
CGTCCTTGAACCCGGCCTTCCAGTGGGTACCGTCGCAGAACGGCTTGTTCTTGGACTGGCCGCAACGGCACAGCGTGAAGTGTTCGTCGGACAGCGGCGCGGCGTCGCCAAGCAGTTGCGGGCTGCCGACGACCGCATAGGGGCCGTCCTTCGTGACCTGAATCGCTGGCAGGCGCCCAGCATGCTCCCGGGTCACACCGTCGATGCTGTACGACAGCGCGCCTGAAGGGCACTTCTCGATCGTCGCGATGGTGGCGTCGACGGCCTGGGCATCGGCATTGATCCAGGGCTTGCCGTCCATGCTGAAGACGGCGGGCGAATGTTCGGTGCACAAGCCGGCGTGCGCGCAGACCGAACGGTTGTCGTGGACCGTGATCGCCTTGCCGGCATAGGCCTTGGTGACGCTGGCCGCCGGGTCGGCCAGCCTCTCGCTCGAGAAGCCGTTCTTCCTGTGGGTGCCGTCGCAGAACGGCTTGTTGGCCGATTCACCGCAGCGGCACAGCCAGTATTTCGCATCGGTGGCGATCGTCTCGCCCCTCGAGTCGGTGAGGGCGACCGGGCCGCTCACCTGCAAGGGGCCGTTCGGTTTCGGTTCGATGGTGGTCGGTTCGGTCATGACGGGTCTCCCAGGCGCGATCGTCGCGCCCTGGCTCCTTGTACCCCCGAAACCTGCCGCCGTCAGCCGGGTCGGGGCACGACCCTGGTTCACCCGATACGGAGGCACGATGACGAACTGGCCGCAATCCGCGGCGTCACGGGGTTCCACAAGGGAAGCATTGCCAGTGGCCGCCGCTGCCCACATGGATGCCCACGTGGACCGGGCTGTCGAACTGCTGCGCGGCTCGGCACTGGCCTGAGCGGGCTCAGCCGCGCCCGAGCGCCTGGGTCGCATGTTCGCAATCCGGGTCGTCGCAATCGCACGACCAGGGCCAGGGCGGCGCGCTCGTGTCGCGGGCCTGAAGCCGCGTGAACAGGCCGCGGCGAGGGGCCACCACGCTGCGCACGCGCGGCGCGACGGCGTCGAGCGCCGACTGCAGGCGCTGCGGTCCGGCGCCGGCGACGATCGACCAGTCGACACGCGAGGCCAGCAGCATCCGGCGCAGCCGCTGGTCGACCGGTTCACGCACCTGTTCGCCGTCACGCTGCAGGCCGTCGGCAATCCAGGGCAGATCGAGGGCGGTCAGCAGGGTCAGCGCCATGCCGCGCTGCAGGCGGCATGCCTCGTCGTCGAGCGAGTGGTCGTCGAACAGCAACTGGCTGTAGACGGCCGTCGTCAGCGCAGTCGTGTCGCAGACCACGATGTCGTGGTTGCGCGCCGCGTCATCGATCTGCTCGTGCTGTGCCAGGAGGATGTCCCTTTGTTCGCCCTGGCGTGGGGTGCGGCCTTCCTGTTCGCACCAGGTGCGCAGCCACTCGGGCACGGCCACGCAGCGCAGGCCGGTCTGCCCGGCCAACGCGTCGGCGAGGGCCAGCGCGAGCGTGGACTTGCCGGTGCTCTCGGCCCCGACGATCGCGATCTTCAGTGCTTCAGGCACGGGCCATCCGGTGCCAGGCGCGCCAGCCCAGCAGGGCGAGCGCGATGAACACCGCGTAGAGCAGCACGGTCAGCCACAGCGCCTTGACTGCGAACAGCAGCACGCTCACCACGTTGACCGCCACCCAGACCGGCCAGTTCTCGACCAGCTTGCGTGCCAGCAGGACCTGACCGATCAGGCTGCCCACGGTGGGCAGCGCGTCCAGCCACGGCACATCGCTGTCGGTGAAATGGTCCAGCAGCAGCGCGAGCAGCGGCCACAGGGCCACGGTCGCAGCGCCGCAGATCCACATGCCACGCGGGCTCAGGCGATGCACGCGCAACGGTGCGCCGTCGCTGCCGCGGCCGCGCAGCCACTGCCACCATCCCCAGAAAGCGACCACGATGAAGACGAGCTGCAGGCCGGCCTCGCCATACAGCTTGCTTTGCGCAAACAGCAGGCCATAGAGCGCCGAGGCCACGATGGCGAGCGGCCAGGCGAGCGGGTTCACGCGCAGATTGCACAACACCATCCAGATCGACAGCCCGAAGGCCAGGACCTCAAGCCAGGTGACCGGGCTCGCCCACAGGCTGAAGGCGACCGCGAACAATGGGGCCAGCGACGGCCAGAGCGACTCCATCACCGGCTTCGAGGGTCAGCGCTTTGCGGAGATCTGGACCAGGATCTCGTCGGGCTTGACCATGCCCAGATCGGCGCGCGCACGTTCCTCGACCATCTCCAGGCCCTCGACCAGATCGCTGACTTCGGCGGCCAGGCGCTGGTTGCGCTCACGCGCCTGACCGTTGGCCTCGATCTGGGCGTCCAGCTCCTGTTGCAGGCCCATCACGTCGCGCAGGCTGCCCTTGCCAAACCACAGCCCACCCTGGACCAGCACCAGCAGGGTCAGCAAGGCGGCGGGCAGCAGGCGCATGAAACCCGGTTCAGCGAAGGTTGTAGAACGCGCTGCGGCCAGGATACGAGGCCACGTCGCCGAGGTCTTCCTCGATGCGCAGCAACTGGTTGTACTTGGCCATGCGGTCGCTGCGGCTCAGGGACCCGGTCTTGATCTGGCCCGCATTGGTGCCGACCGCGATGTCGGCGATTGTGTTGTCCTCGGTCTCGCCCGAGCGGTGGCTGATGACGGCGGTGTAACCCGCACGCTTGGCCATCTCGATGGCGGCAAAGGTCTCGGTCAGCGTGCCGATCTGATTGATCTTGATGAGGATCGAGTTGGCCACGCCTTCGTCGATGCCACGCTTGAGGATCTTGGTGTTGGTCACGAACAGGTCGTCTCCGACCAGCTGAACCTTCTTGCCCAGGCGCTCGGTGAGCAATTTCCAGCCGTCCCAGTCGCCTTCGTGCATGCCGTCCTCGACGCTGATGATCGGGTACTTGTCGCACCAGGTGGCCAGCACGTCGGCCCAGGCGGCGGCGGCGAGCGTCTGGCCTTCGCTCTCGAGCACGTATTTGCCATCCTTGTAGAACTCGCTCGCGGCGCAGTCCAGGCCGATCGCGATCTGCTCGCCCGCGGTGTAGCCGGCCTTGTCGATCGCTTCCAGGATGAGCTGGATCGCGGCTTCATGGTTGGCCACGTTGGGGGCAAAGCCGCCTTCGTCGCCGACCGAGGTCGGCATGCCCTTGGCGTCGATGATCTTCTTGAGCGCGTGGAACACCTCGGCGCCGTAGCGCAGCGCTTCGCGAAAGCTCGGCGCACCGACCGGGATGATCATCAGCTCCTGCAGGTCGAGGTTGTTGTTGGCATGCGCGCCGCCGTTGATGACGTTCATCATCGGCACCGGCAGCTGCATCGCGCCCATGCCGCCGAAGTAGCGGTACAGCGGCAGGCCGGACTCCTCGGCCGCGGCGCGCGCCACCGCCATGCTGACCGCCAGGGTGGCATTGGCGCCCAGACGGGCCTTGTTGTCGGTGCCGTCGATGTCGTTCAGGGTCCGGTCGAGAAAGGCCTGCTCGCTCGCGTCCAGGCCCAGCACAGCCTCGCTGATCTCGGTGTTGATGTGCTCGACGGCCTTGAGCACGCCCTTGCCGCCATAGCGCTTCTTGTCGCCGTCGCGCAGCTCGATCGCCTCGCGGCTGCCGGTGGAGGCACCGCTCGGCACCGCCGCGCGACCCATGGTGCCGGACTCGAGCAGGACGTCGCACTCGACGGTGGGGTTGCCGCGGCTGTCGAGGATTTCTCGGCCGACGATATCGACGATGGCGCTCATGGGGTTCCTTCCAGGGTTCGGGTAGTCAGGCAGGTCCGGGGGTCAGACGGGCGCGTCAACGCCTTCGACCAGGACCATGTTGAAGCAGGCGGTCGCACCCTGGCGCAGGGCACGCACGGCCACATAGGCGGGGCTGTCGTACATCGCCTGGGCGGCCTCGAAGCTCGGGTAGCGCAGCACGGTCAGGCGCGGCGGGTGCCAGTCGCCCTCGAGTACCGCCAGGCGTCCGCCGCGCACCAGGTACTCGCCGGCGAAGGATTTGACCACCTCGGGCGCAGCGGCCATGTAGCGCTTGAAGGCCTCGGCATCGGTGACGTTCGACTCGACGATCATGTAGGCGGCAGCCATCGGGTGCTCCGGGCTCAGGGGTTGAAGTTGTTCTCGAGCAGCGGCTGCTGCTTGATCACGCGGTCGAGCGCGACGAGTTGCTCGAGCAGGGCCTTCATGTGCTTGAGCGGCACCGCGTTCGGGCCGTCGGACAGCGCGTTCGCGGGGTCGGGGTGGGTCTCCATGAAGAGGCCCGCGACGCCGACCGCGACCGCCGCGCGCGACAGCACCGGCACGAACTCGCGCTGGCCGCCGGAGCTGGTGCCCTGGCCACCGGGCAGTTGCACGCTGTGGGTGGCGTCGAAGACGACCGGGGCGCCGGTCTCGCGCATGATGGCCAGGCTGCGCATGTCGGACACGAGATTGTTGTAGCCGAAGCTCGCGCCGCGTTCGCAGGCGAAGAAGCGGTCCTCCGACAGGCCGGCCTCGCGCGCCGCGGCACGCGCCTTGTCGATCACGTTCTTCATGTCGTGCGGCGCGAGGAACTGGCCCTTCTTGATGTTGACCGGCTTGCCGCACTGTGCCACGGCGCGGATGAAATCGGTCTGGCGGCACAGGAAGGCCGGCGTCTGCAGGACGTCGACGACCGAGGCGACCGCCGCGATCTCGGCCTCCGAGTGCACGTCGGTCAGGACCGGCACACCGATCTGCTGGCGGACCTTGGCCAGGATCTCGAGGCCCTTGTCCATGCCCGGGCCGCGAAAGGTCGTGCCACTGGACCGGTTGGCCTTGTCGTAGCTGCTCTTGAAGATGAAGGGGATGCCGAGTGCTGCCGTCACCTCCTTCAGGTGGCCGGCCACGTCGAGCTGGAGCTGCTCGCTCTCGACCACGCAGGGGCCGGCGATCAGGAAGAAGGGCTTGTCGAGTCCGACGTCGAATCCGCAGACCTTCATGCGGCCACCGCCTGGGTCGCTTCGTGGCGCGCCAGCGCAGCCTTGACGAAGCTGATGAAGAGCGGGTGGCCGTCCCAGGGTGTGCTCTTGAACTCGGGGTGGAACTGCACGCCGACGAACCAGGGGTGCACTTCCTGCGGCAGCTCGACCATCTCGGTCAGCTTCTCGCGCTGGGTGATGGCGGAAATGATCAGGCCGGCCTGCTGCAGGCGGTCCAGGTAATGTTCGTTCGCCTCGTAGCGGTGGCGATGACGCTCGGTGACCACCGGGCCATAGATGCGGTGTGCCAGGGTGCCGACCTTGACGTCGGAACTCTGTGCGCCCAGGCGCATGGTGCCGCCGAGATCGGACGCGGCGTCGCGCTTCTGGATCGAGCCGTCGGCGTCCTGCCATTCGTCGATGAGGGCGATCACGGGATGGGCGGTGTCGGCGTCGAATTCGGTGCTGTTGGCGCCGTCCAGGCCGGCCATGTGGCGCGCGTACTCGATCGTGGCGACCTGCATGCCGAGGCAGATGCCCAGGTAGGGCAGGCCGTGTTCGCGCGCATAACGGGCGGCACAGATCTTGCCCTCGATCCCGCGCTTGCCGAAGCCGCCGGGGACCAGGACGGCGTCGAATTCACCGAGGCGCGACACGGTCTCGGGGGTCAGGGTCTCGGAATCGAGGTACTCGATCTCGACCTTGGCGTGGTTGTGGATGCCGGCGTGGCGCAGCGCCTCGTTGAGCGACTTGTACGAATCCGACAGATCGGTGTACTTGCCGCACATCGCGATCCGCACCTTGTAGCGCGGATTCGCGACCTCGTGCACAAGGCGGTCCCAGCGCTTGAGGTCGGCCGGCTTGGTGAGCAGCTGCAGCTTCATGCACATCAGCTCGTCCAGGCGCTGCTCGTGCAGCATGCGCGGCACCTTGTAGATCGTGTCGACGTCCCACATCGAGATCACGCCGTGCAGCGGCACATTGGTGAAGAGGGAGATCTTCTCGCGTTCCTCGGAGGGCACCTCGCGGTCGGCCCGGCACAGCAGGGCGTCGGGCTGGATGCCGATCTCGCGCATCTTCTGCACCGTGTGCTGGGTCGGCTTGGTCTTGAGTTCGCCCGCCACGCCGATCCATGGCACATAGGTCAGGTGCACGAAGGCGGCATTGCTCGGGCCGGCGCGCAGGCTCATCTGGCGCACCGCTTCGAGGAAGGGCAGGGATTCGATGTCGCCCACCGTGCCGCCGATCTCGACAATGGCCACGTCGACGTCGGCCGCGCCGCGCTTGACGAACTCCTGGATCTCGTTCGTGACATGCGGGATCACCTGCACCGTCTTGCCGAGGTAGTCGCCACGGCGCTCCTTCTCGAGCACGGACTTGTAGATCTGGCCGGCGGTGAAATTGTTCGCGCGCTTCATGCGCGTGCTGATGAAACGCTCGTAGTGGCCGAGGTCGAGGTCGGTCTCGGCACCGTCGTCGGTCACGAAGACCTCGCCATGCTGGAACGGGCTCATCGTGCCCGGATCGACGTTGAGGTAGGGGTCCAGCTTGATGAGGGTGACCTTGAGGCCACGCGACTCGAGGATGGCCGCCAGCGACGCCGACGCGATGCCCTTGCCGAGCGAGGACACCACGCCGCCGGTGACGAAGACGTACTTGGTCATTTCGTGCAGCGACCCACGCGAGGCGGTTCGCCGATTAGGTAAAGCCGGATTATAGAGAGGCGCCCGCGGGCGCCGGCCGCTTGGCGAGCATCGCGCGCGCCACCCGTGACGCCGGTGCACGCCCGAGCTCGGCGCTGATCCAGGCCGCCACGTCGACCAGCGCGTCGAGGTCGACCCCGGTCTGCGCGCCCAGGCCATGCAGCAGGTGCAGCACGTCCTCGGTGGCGACATTGCCGGTCGCACCCTTGGCATAGGGGCAGCCGCCGAGTCCGCCGACCGAACTGTCGAAGGCACGCAGACCGAACTGGTAGGACGCGTAGACGTTGGCCACCGCCATGCCATAGGTGTCGTGGTAGTGACCGGCGAGCTGCGCAACCGGGATGCGCGCCGCCACCGCTTCCAGCATGGCCAGCACGGTGGCCGGTGTGCCGGCGCCGATGGTGTCGCCGAGCGACACCTCGTAGGCGCCGCGCGACTGCAGCTCGGCACTGATGGCGGCGACCTGCGCCGGCGCGATCGCGCCGTCGTAGGGGCAGGCGATCACGCAGGAGACGTAACCCCGGACCTTGATGCCGAGCGGCCTGGCCGCTTCGAAGATCGGCGTGAAGCGTTCGATCGACTCGGCGATCGAGCAGTTGATGTTGCGCTGGGAGAACCCTTCCGAGGCCGCCCCGAACACCGCGACCTCGCGTGCGCCGGCCGCCACCGCGGCCTCGAAGCCCTTCATGTTCGGCGTCAGCACCGGAAAGCTCAGGCCGCCGGCCGCGCCGGCGATGGTCGTGAGGCCGGCCATGATCTCGGCATGGTCGGCCATCTGCGGCACCCACTTGGGCGACACGAAGGACGTGACCTCGATGTCGCGCAGGCCGGTGGCCACCAGGCGGCGGATCAGCTCGAGCTTGGTGCCGGTGGCGACGTTCTGCTTCTCGTTCTGCAGCCCGTCGCGCGGGCCCATCTCGACGATGCGAACCCTGTCGTTCATGGTCATGCCTCCTTCGGCAGCATCGTAGCCAGTTCCGCCAGCAGGACCCGGGCCGTCAGATCGGGGGCTTCCATCGGGTACAGGTGCGTGCCCTCGACCCAGCGCATGCGCTCGCCGGCCACGGCGCGCGTCACGTCCAGCCCCGCCTGCCGGTTCTCCGGTGATTCGGTGCCACCGACGAAGGCGACCGGGCAGGCCGGCGGATGGCGCCTGAGCACCCGGTCGAAGTGGTGCGGCAGCGTGTTGTAGAAGTGGGTTTCGATGTCGCGGCTGAAGGCCAGGCGCACGCCGCCATCGGGGTCGGGCTCGAGGCCGGTGTCGATGTAGTCGGCCAGCACCCGTGGATCCCAGCGCGCGAATGCGCGCTTCGCCGCGAAGTGCCGGTGGGCCGCTTCGGCGCTGTCCCAGTGCCGGCGCCGGCCGACCGAGACCTTGGCCGGCGAGAAGCGGCGAATCAGGCCGGTCGCCTTGCCCAGCCCCAGAGCGCGCGCGCGCCAGCCGCCGACCAGCGGCGAGTCGAGCAGGATCACGCCGGCGGCCAGGTCCGGGCGGCGGCAGGCCACCAGCAGGCTGAGGTAGCCGCCGAGCGAATGGCCGATGAACACCACGCGCTCGCCCGGCGCCTCGCGCTCGGCGAAGCCGATCAACTCGTCGCGCACATGAGGCCAGTTGCTCGTGATCGGGTGCCGGGGGTCGTGCCCGAACTTGTCCGGCGCCAGCACCCGGTGGCCGGCCGCGCGCAGGGCGTCGAGCAGGACCCGGTAGGTGCCGGCCGAGAATCCGTTGGCGTGCGAGAAGACGAGGGTCGCCACGGTCAGACGATCTTCTCTCCGGGATGCGTGACCTTGCGCATCGGGCCGTAACGCTCGCTCGGCACGATCAGCGGATGGTCGGCGGCCTCGTCGGTGAGCGGATCCTCGAGGTTCTGGAACACCTCGCGCAGGCGCTGGCCCCAGACGGTCCGGATCATTTCGAAGTAGGGGTTCTGGTCGTCGATGCAGACGAACTCGTCGCTCGCCAGCTGGCCCTCGCGGTAGACCAGCAGATCGAGCGGCAGGCCGACCGAAAGGTTGGACTTGAGGGTCGAATCCATCGACACGAGGGCGCACTTGGCGGCCGTGTTCAAGCGCGTCGTCGGCTTGATCAGGCGGTCCAGCACCGGCTTGCCATATTTGCTCTCGCCGACCTGGAAGTAGCAGGTCTCGCGCGTGGCCTCGATGAAGTTGCCGGCCGAATAGACCTGGAACAGGCGCATCGCCTCGCCCTGGATCTGGCCGCCGAAGATCATCGACACGTTGAACTCGACCCCGGCCTGCTTGAGCGAGGCACCGTCCTCGTCGTAGACCCGCCGCACCGCGGCACCGAGCACGCGCGCGGCGTCGAACATCGACTCAGCGTTCCAGATCGTGAGCGGCGCTTCATGCGCACCGCGGTCGATCTTCTGCACCTGCAGGACCTCGCGCACGCTCTGGCTGATGCCGAGGTTGCCGGCCGACAGCAGCACCATGAAGCGGTCGCCCGCCTTCTCGTAGATCATCATCTTGCGGTAGGTGCTGATCTGGTCCATGCCCGCATTGGTGCGCGAATCGGACAGGAAGACGAGGCCGGCATCGAGCTTGATGCCCACGCAGTAGGTCATGGTGTTTTCTTTCGCAGGGACTTGAGGCGGTACAGGGCGTCCATCGCTTCGCGCGGCGACAGCGTGTCGGGATCGAGCTTGTCGAGCGCCGATTCTGCCGCCGACGGGCCAACGGGCTCGGCCGGCGCCGGCGGCGCGGCGAACAGGTCGACCTGGGCCGCACCCTGTAGCGACTGCGCCTCGAGTGCCTCCAGCGTGGCGCGCGCCTGGCGCACCAGCGACGCCGGCATGCCGGCCAGGCGCGCCACCTGCACGCCGTAGCTGCGACTCGCCGGCCCGGGCTCGATCTGGTGCAGGAAGACGATCTGGTCGCCGCTCTCGGCAGCGCTCACGTGCACGTTGAGCGCGCCGGCGTGGCGCTCGGGGAAGGCGGTGAGCTCGAAGTAGTGGGTCGCGAACAGCGTGAAGGCCTTGTTGCGCTCGTGCAGCTGGCTCGCGATCGCGCCGGCCAGCGCCAGGCCGTCGAAGGTGCTGGTGCCGCGGCCGATCTCGTCCATCAGCACGAGCGAGTGCTCGGTCGCGCTGTGGATGATCGCCGCCGCTTCGGTCATCTCGACCATGAAGGTCGACTGCGCATTGGCCAGGTCGTCGGCGGCGCCGATGCGGGTGTGGATGGCGTCGATCGGCCCCAGGCGGCAGGCGCTGGCCGGCACGAAGGAGCCCATCGACGCCAGCAGCGTGATCAACGCCACCTGGCGCATGAAGGTGCTCTTGCCGCCCATGTTGGGGCCGGTGATCACGAGCATCCGTGTCTTGGCGTCGAGCCGGCAATGGTTGGCGATGAAGGGCCCGCCACCGGATTCCTGCAGGCGCGCCTCGACCACGGGGTGGCGGCCCTGCTCGATCTGGATGCAGGGGTAGGGCACGAACTCCGGCGCACACCAGGCGAGGGTCGTGGCGCGCTCGGCCAGCGCGGCCAGCGCATCGAGTGCGGCCAGGGCGCGTCCGAGCGCAGTGAGCGCGGCCAGGTGCGGCTGCAGGGCATCGAGCATCTGCTCGAACAGCCACTTCTCGCGCGCCAGCGCTCGTTCCTGCGCCGACAGCGCCTTGTCCTCGAAGGTCTTGAGCTCGGGCGTGATGTAGCGCTCGGCGTTCTTCATCGTCTGGCGGCGCTGATAGTCGGCCGGCACCTTGTCCAGCCCCGAACTGGTCACCTCGATGTAGAAGCCGTGCACCTTGTTGAACTGCACGCGCAGGTTGCCGATGCCGGTGCGCGCGCGTTCGCGCTGCTCGAGGTCGATCAGGAAGGCGTCGCAGTTCTGGCTGATCGCGCGCAGCTCGTCGAGTTCAGCGTCCACGCCTTCGGCGATGACCCCGCCATCACGCAGCAGGGCCGCGGGCTCCAGCGACACCGCACCGAGCACCTCGGCGATGCGGTCGTCGGGGGCCAGTGCCGCGTGCAGGGTTTGCAGCAGCGGCACGCCGCTGGGCGCGCGGGCGCGCAGGGCAGGCAGTGCCTCCAGCGTGGTTCGAAGGCCCGCGAGTTCACGCGGGCGCACCGAGCGCAGCGCGATGCGTGCGGTGATGCGTTCCACGTCGCTGATGTGGCGCAGCGCGTCGCGCAGCGGCTCGAAGCCGAGCTCGATCAGCGTAGCGATCGCGGCATGGCGGGCCGCGGCGTCGTCGCGCGCGCGCCTCGGGTGGGTCAGCCAATGGCGCAGGCAGCGGCTGCCCATGCCGGTGCGGCAGCTGTCGAGCAGGCTGAGCAGGGTGGGCGCGTCCTCGCCGCGCAGGGTCTGCACGAGTTCGAGGTTGCGGTGGGTGCTGAGCGGCAGGTCGATCAGCTCGTCGGCACGCAGGGCCCGCAGGTCGCGCACATGGGCCAGGGCCTGCCCCTGGGTGTGCTCGGCATAACTCAGCAAGGCCGCCGCGGCCGCATGGGCCAGGTCCAGGTCCTGGGCATTGAAGCCGGCCAGCGACGCCACCTGCAACTGGGCGCAGAGCTTGCGCAGGCCGAGCGCCGACTCGAACTGCCAGGGCGGGCGGCTGGTGCGCGCTGCGCTGGCCTGGGCCAGCGCAGCGGGCAGTGCGCTGCCGTCGTGGAGGATTTCGGCCGGCGCCAGGCGTGCCAGGAAGGCCGGCAGCCCGTCCTCGCTGCACTCGGTCAGGCCGAGCTGGCCGCTCGCCAGACCGAGCCAGGCGAGGCCCCAGCGCCCCTTCGCGCGATGCACGGCCAGCAGCAGATTGTCGGCGCGGTCGGCGAGCAGGGCGCTGTCGGTGACCGTGCCCGGCGTGACGACACGCACCACCTTGCGTTCGACCGGGCCCTTGGATGTCGCGACGTCACCGACCTGCTCTGCAATCGCCACCGCCTCGCCCAGGCGCACGAGCTTGGCCAGGTAGTTCTCCAGCGCGTGCACCGGCACGCCGGCCATCACGACCGGCTCGCCCGCGCTCTGGCCGCGCGTCGTCAGCGTGATGTCGAGCAGGCGGTGGGCCTTGCGCGCGTCGTCGAAGAAGACCTCGTAGAAGTCGCCCATCCGGTAGAACACCAGCGTGTCCGGATGCTCGGCCTTGATGCCCAGGTACTGGGCCATCATCGGCGTGTGGCCGGCGAGGTCGTCCTTGAGCAGCTCGGCGGTAGAGGTGGGGTCGGTCATGGAGCCGCGCAGTCTTAAGTGAGGCGCACGGAACCAGAAGCCCCAGAGGCCTGATGCCCGAGGGCGGTTTCGGTGAGAGATGCCTCCCAGGCCCTCAGAGCGAGACTCGCGTGCTGACGATTGGAGGTCGGAGGTGCTTCCCACGCCAGCCGCTGGCCGTGGAGAGGTGGTCAGCGGCGACGAACCGGCTGCCTGACCAGCCTAGCTCGCGCGTCAATTCGTCGCCGCCCGCAAGCAGCCATTCGAAGTGGTTTGAGGCAACCTCGTTGGTCCAGCCATCCGCGGTTCGCCGAGCTCGGCGATGGCTGGTCGTTCTTCGGTCCTTGTCGCAGGAAGGCATTCCAGTGCCGCCAGGGCGTGCCGGGCCTCTTCGTCGTGACTACATCGCCTCCAGCCTATCAAGGCCACGGGGTCGATGGCGGCGCTGAAACTGCTGTGCAAGGCCATGGTCCGCGCGATGACCTCTTTGCCGCTCTGTGCCTGAAACACGAGGGCCCGACTCACTCGTGACAAGCACCTGCCGTGTCTGCACCAGCCGAGAGTCAATCCAGCACGATCCCTGAAGTGCATAAATCGCTTGACGCGAGACGCCAGCCCGGTCGGCACTTCGCCCAGCTTCAGTTTGGCGCCACGTTCGGCCACCAGTGCTCGGGTCGTGACCAAGATGCGGTCGCTCGTCCGGCGCCATGTCGTTTGACTTGACAAGCTGACCTCTCGAGCGACTACAAATGTAAAGCTCAGTCAGAAGGCGGCCAGCATCACCGACCTTCATCCGAAGCGCAGCATCGGATGCTGGCCATGCCCGGTCGTAGCCGATCGCGATCATCGCCTTTGACGCCCCGCGTTTGGGCCGCATGGCCCGGCCAGCCGATCTGAGTTGATGTTTGTCCTCGACACCAACGTTGTCTCGGAACTGCGCAAGGCCAAGGCGGGCAAGGCCGATCGGAACGTGGCAGCGTGGGCCTCTGGCGTGCCCGCCGATGCGCTCTTTGTCTCGGCCATCACCATCCTGGAACTGGAAACTGGCGTGCTACTGGTGCAACGCCGCGACCCCAAACAGGGCGCCTTGCTCAGGACTTGGCTGGATCAGCATGTGTTGCCTGCATTTTCGGGCCGCGTGCTGCCGGTGGACACCGCCGTGGCGCAGCGGTGTGCCGCCCTGCATGTGCCCGACCCGAGATCCGATCGCGATGCCTTGATTGCCGCCACCGCGATGGTCTACAACATGATCGTGGTCACCCGCAATGTGGCCGACTTCGCTGCGACCGGCGTGCCCATGATCAACCCATGGGACACCGTGGCGCGGCCAAGCGGGCGCGGAGCACGCTGACCTCCTGGGTCGGTGAATCACAGAAGACCGGCCGGTCGTGACCGTCACCTTGTGGCCGCGTGCGAATCCAAGTGATCGCGTGGCCGAAGTTGGCTCACCGTCTGATCGCTGACATTCGATGGCGCTGCTCGAACCCATGCTCGGGGACGATGGTTGGCCACCAGGATTGCCAGATCGGGTAGCTTGCTGGTGTCCCTGAACACGACGGTACAAAGTGGCCTCATTTGCTCTCATGTGCCGCCAGCAACAAAGGGGACCATCGGGGGACTGACGGTGCGACTTCCTTCGGAACCCAGGCTCTACCTTGCTTGGAAAGTCACTCGCTGGTACTGGGCCATCATCGGCGTGTGGCCGGCGAGGTCGCCCTTCAGCAGTTCGGCAGTGGAAGTCGGTTCGGTCATGCAGCCGAGCATCTTAGGCGAGGGGGGAGGGGATCCAGGACGCAAGTCGCCATGCGTGCGACGTCCACCCGCATGACCGAGTCACGCTGCCCAGCGCGGCGCAGACGGTTTCAGCGCGGCCTGCGACGGCCAGGGCGCACTCGCCGCCGAGGTGCGCCTTGGGGCAGCATCCAAGAAAAAGCGCCACCGCGTGCCAATGGAAAGGCACGCCGTGGCGCGGATCAGGCAGCCCCTCGGGGCTCGAACTCAGGTCGCGCTGAACACGATCTCGACGCGGCGGTTCTGCTGGCGGCCGGCGGCAGTGGCGTTGCTGGCCACCGGCGACGCCTTGCCCAGGCCGCGGGCGCTGATGCGCGAGGACTCGATTGCGCGGTCGGCGAGCGCGTTCTTGACGGCATTGGCACGCCGCTCGGAGAGCTCCTGGTTCAGCTGATCGGAGCCCACGCTGTCGGTGTAGCCTTCGATGGTCACCGTGCGCTCGGGGTGGCTCTTGAGGAAGTCGGCCAGCTGGTCGAGGGTTCGAGCGGCGCCCGGGTTGAGCTCGGCGCGACCGGTGTCGAACAGCACGTCACCCAGAGTCAGCACCATGCCGCGGTCGGTCGGCTTGGCCTTGAGCGCCGCCAGCTCTTGTTCCAGCGTGCGCGTCTTGGCGGCCGCGGTGGCGGCCTTGGCCTGCGAGGCTTGCACCGCGGCCAGGCGCTCCTGCGCCAGCTTCTGTGCCGCGACCGCTTCGGCGCGGGCGCCTTCGGCCGCCACGCGGGCACGCTCTGCTTCGACGCGGGCACGTTCGGCCTCGCTGGTGCGCGACTCGATCAGGATGCGGTCACGCTGCAGCGCTGCGTTGGCCACCGCCTGCTCGGCGGCAGCGATCTCGCCGGCCTGGCGCGCCACGGTCACACGCTGCTTGGCAAGGTAGGCCTGATGCTCGACCTCGCTGGTCTCGGCACCGGTGCGCAGCGCGGCCTCTGCCTTGTCCAGCGCCTGCTGTGCCTTGCGCAGTTCCATCGGTGCGCTGCGCACGATCTGCGGCTGGGCTGCGGCGCTGTCGTACTCGGCGCGTGCGGCGCTGAGCGCAGCGTTGCTGGTGGGCGCCGACGCGCAAGCCGCCAGCACGGCGGCGGCAGTCAGGGTGACGACCAGCGGCAGGCGCTGGGTCAGGGAGTTCATCTTCGGTCGGTTCATGTTGTATCTCTCAAGAATGCATGTCGGGTCGGGCACGAACGGGTCGGCCCCGATCAGGGGCGCGCCTTGCGCTCGAGTTCGCTGCGCAGCAAGGCGTTGCTGCGCTCGAGCTCGGCCGCGGCGTCGCGCGCCTTGACGGCGCGCGCCTTGCGCTCGGCCACTTCGGCATCGGCCTCGGCGGCTTCGGCCAGCCGGCGGGCCTCGGCGAAGCGCTCTTCACGCACGGCGGACTCGGCGCGTGTGAGCTTGTCGCGTGCGGCCAGCAACTCGACGGGTGCCGATCGCACCGCACCAGCGCTTTCGGCTTGTTCAATGGAGGCGCGGGCGCTGCTCATCTCGGCCACCGGCGGCGTGCCCTTGCTGGCGCAGGCGGAGACCAGGACGGCGACGACGATGGCCGCGGCAGGCGCCCAACGGCGCAGGAGTTTGGCTGATGAATTCATTGCGGATCTGCTTTCTGCTTGGCTTTCTGTGGAACCCCAGGGGTCGGACGAAACCGTGATCTCAGGCACGGCCCGACCGGAACGAGCGCGATGATAGGCGTAATCCCGACTTGCGGTGCAGGCCGTGCATGCTTAGGCCTTCCAGGGTGGCGGTGAACGCTTGCTCGTTGTCCGCAGAGTTCCACATCGGCTTGTCGAGGTGGTGTTGTGGCCCAGACCCTGAACAAGCGACGTCTTCCACCCGCATGACCGAGTCACGCTGCCCCGCGCAGCGCCGACGGCTTCAGCGTGGCCTGCGATGGCCAGGGCGCCTTCGCCGCCGAGGCGTGCCCTGGGGCAGCACCCAAGACAAAGCGCCACCGCTTGCCAATGGAATGGCACGCCGTGGCGCGGATCAGGCAGCCCCTCGGGGCTCGAACTCAGGACGCGCTGAACACGATCTCGACGCGGCGGTTCTGCTGGCGGCCGGCGGCGGTGGCGTTGCTGGCCACCGGCGATGCCTTGCCCAGGCCGCGGGCGCTGATGCGCGAGGACTCGATCGCGCGGTCGGTGAGCGCGTTCTTGACGGCGTTGGCGCGCCGCTCGGAGAGTTCCTGGTTCAACTGGTCGGAGCCCACGCTGTCGGTGTAGCCCTCGATGGTCACCGTGCGCTCGGGGTGGCTCTTGAGGAATTCGGCCAACTGGTCGAGGGTTCGTGCGGCGCCCGGGTTGAGCTCGGCGCGACCGGTGTCGAACAGCACGTCACCCAGCGTCAGCACCATGCCGCGGTCGGTCGGCTTGGCCTTGAGCGCCGCCAGCTCTTGCTCCAGCGTGCGCGTCTTGGCGGCCGCGGTGGCGGCCTTGGCCTGCGAGGCTTGCACCGCCGCCAGGCGCTCCTGCGCCAGCTTCTGTGCCGCGACGGCTTCGGCGCGGGCGCCTTCGGCCGCCACGCGCGCACGCTCGGCTTCGACGCGGGCACGTTCGGCCTCGCTGGTGCGCGATTCGATCAGGATGCGGTCACGCTGCAGCGCTGCGTTGGCCACCGCTTGCTCGGCGGCAGCGATCTCGCCGGCCTGGCGCGCCACGGTCACGCGCTGCTTGGCGAGGTAGGCCTGATGTTCGACCTCGCTGGTCTCGGCACCGCTGCGCAGCGCGGCCTCTGCCTTGTCCAGCGCCTGCTGTGCCTTGCGCAGTTCCATCGGTGCGCTGCGCACGATCTGCGGCTGGGCTGCGGCGCTGTCGTAGTCGGCGCGTGCGGCGCTGAGCGCGGCGTTGCTGGTGGGCGCCGACGCACAAGCCGCCAGCATGGCGGCGGCAGTCAGCGTGGCGACCAGCGGCAGGCGCTGGGTCAGGGAGTTCATTTTCGGTCGGTTCATGTCGTATCTCTCAAGAATGCATGTCGGTTCGGGCACGAACGGGTCAGCGCCGATCAGGGGCGCGCCTTGCGCTCGAGTTCGCTGCGCAGCAAGGCGTTGCTGCGCTCGAGCTCGGCCGCGGCGTCACGCGCCTTCACGGCGCGCGCCTTGCGCTCGGCCACTTCGGCATCGGCCTCGGCGGCTTCGGCCAGCTGGCGGGCCTGGGCGAAGCGCTCTTCACGCACGGCAGACTCGGCGCGTGTGAGCTTGTCGCGTGCGGCCAGCAACTCGACGGGTGCCGATCGCACCGCACCAGCGCTTTCGGCTTGTTCAATGGAGGCGCGGGCGCTGCTCATCTCGGCCACTGGCGGCGTACCCTTGCTGGCGCAGGCGGAGACCAGGACGGCGACGACGATGGCCGCGGCAGGCGCCCAACGGCGCAGGAGTTTGGCTGATGAATTCATTGCGGATCTGCTTTCTGCTTGGCTTTCTGTGGAACCCCAGGGGTCGGACGAAACCGTGATCTCAGGCACGGCCCGACCGGAACGAGCGCGATGATAGGCGTAATCCCGACTTGTGGTGAAGGCCGTGCATGCGTAGGCCTTTCAGGGTGGCGGTGAACGCTTGCTCGTTGTAGGCGTTGCACATCGGCTTGTCGA
>CAVPNN010000010.1:0-119081 GCA_963706655.1 uncultured beta proteobacterium | reverse complement strand
CGCCAGCGTCGAGATGGCGCTCGCGCAGTTTCAGGAACTCGCGCATGCCACTGGCAAAGATGCGCTCCATCGGAGCCGAGTCCTTGCGCGCGTTGGCGGCCTGGTGCATCTCGGCCAGTCCGCGGCCGGACCAGAACTCGCGCTCGAACGCCTCGTTGCCACCACGCACCCGCCTGAGCGCAAACAGCTTGCCGAAGATGACCGTCCAGCTGGCCAGTGAGGTCAGCATGAGTCCGGCCATCACGGCCTGCACCACGAGGCTGGCCTGCAGCACGAGCGAAACGATCGAGAGATCCTGGGTCATTGGAGAAGTTCGGTGAGGGATTCGGGGAAGCGGCGAGGCCGCAGCGTGAGGGCGTCGACGCACCCGATGCGAATCTCGCCTTCGGCCAGAAGTTCCGTGTCACGCAGCACGCGCTGAACGATCGTCATCGACGCCTTGCGGATGTCGACCGGCTCCGCGCTGACCTGGAGCTGATCGTCGAGCCGCGCAGGGGCGAAGTAGCGCAGACGCGCGTCCGACACGACGAAGATGGCGCCAGACGACGCGCGCAAGGCCTGCTGCTCGACGCCCAGCGATCGCAGCCACTCGGTGCGCGAGCGCTCAAGGTACTTCAGGTAGTTGGCGTAGTAGACGATGCCACCGGCGTCGGTGTCTTCCCAGTAGACGCGGACGGTGTGGCGAAACGGCGGCGCGGCAGACATGGGCGAGTTCGATTATGCAAGACGCCACCGAGGCGGCGCCTGCGCCAGAACTCAGGGCTGCCGACGCACGCGCTCGAACACAGGCCCCCACATCGGATGCCCGACCTCCGACTTGCCGAGCGCAAACGCGGGGTCGGCTTTCAGGGCGGCGCGAAAGGCAAGCTCGCACTCGGCCATTCGATCGCTGGTGCAGGTGATGAAGGCGATCAACTTGTGCGCGGTCGCGCGGTCGCGCGGCGAGCTCAGTCCCGCCTTCAGCGCCCGCCGCAGGGCCGCCTCGGATCCGACATAGAGGCCTTCGTCATAGGTCCGGATCCCCTCCACGAGAGCCCGTTCCGCAGGGCGCTCCATCAGTTCGGCCAGCCCGATCGGTGGCGGCGGTGGGGGCGGCGGCGGCGCGGGCGGTGGTGGCGTGGCACAACCCGCCGCCGCCAAGGTGGCGACCAGCAAGGCGATGCGGTGCAGGCGCGTCATGAACCGAAACGGTAACGCACCACCACCGGTTTGTCAGCCTTGACCTGAATCGGGACCGTGTAGGCTGGGTTGTCCCCGTTGCGAATCGTGACCTGGTGCGTGCCCTCGCTCAGCTCCAGCCTGGACAAGGGCGGCGTCAAGCCCACCGGTCGGCCGTCGACTTCGATCTGCCCCCATGGGGTGACCGCGAGTTGAACGACACCCATCAGCACCGGGGGAGGCTTGGGCACTGCCTTGGCCACCGACGGGCGTGCGCTTCTGTTCGGGCGAACTGCGGTCGCGACGGCTGCGGGCGGCGTACTGGCTGCGGGGTCGGCCTCGCCGGCCGCGACGGCGGACGCCGCAGCGGCTTCGTTCAAGGCCGTTGCCGAGGCCTCTGTCGCGCCGGCAGGGGCAGGCGCGGCCTGCGCCGCAACAGGCGGGGCGGGGAGCAGCTGGGCCGCGGTCGCAGACGATGGGGCAGGCTCCGTCCCGTCGATCGACTGCCAGCCGATGACAGCGGCCAGCGAAAGTGTTGCCGCGATGGCCCAGGGTGCCCAGGTGCGGGCCGGTGCACGTTGCCTGGCGCTGCTGCCCGCGACCTCGCCCTGCGTCTTGATCCATTCGCGCAGGGCGGTGGCCAGTTCGCGCGCCGAGGCAAAGCGTTCCGCCGGATCTCGCTTCATGGCGCGGGCGGCGATGTCCGACAGGCCCTGCGGCACATGTGGTTGCACTTCGTGCGCCGGCGCCGGGTGCAGCAAGAGCACGGCATTCGTGATCTGTTCGAGCGAAGTGCCGTCGAATGCCTTGCGGCCTGCCAGCATCTCGTAGAGCACGACGCCCAGCGAGTAGACGTCGACCCGTTCGTCGATGACGCCGCCGGTCAGCTGCTCGGGCGCCAGGTAATGCGGCGAGCCGGCCACCATGCCGTCGAGTGCCGACACCGCGGCTCCATGGGCGACGCGCGCGATGCCGAAGTCCAGCACGGTCGGCTTGCCCTTGCTGGACAGGAAGATGTTGGCCGGCTTGATGTCGCAATGGATGACACCGCGTGCGTGCGCATAGGCCAGCGCGTCGGCCACGCGCCGGACCAGCTGCGCAGCCGATGGCGGCGAAGGACGCCAGCCATGGGCCAGGGCCTGGCGCAGGTCGCGGCCGCGCAAACGCTCCATGGCGATGTAGACGCCATGCGCCGACAGACCCGCGTCGTGCACCGTGACGATGTGCGGATGGTTCAGGCCCGCCACCGCGCGCGCCTCGTTGAGGAACAGCGTGTCGAGCGAGACGCGCTCGGGCGTGTCGACGAGGAACTGCAGGGTCTTGACCGCGACCGGACGCGACAGCATCGGATCCCAGGCTTCCCAGACCGTGCCCAGCCCACCGGTCCCGAGCGGTCGCTTCAGCGCATAGCGGCCGATGTGCGACAGCGTCGGTTCGTTCTGCGTGTCGGGCACATCGATTTCGATCTCGGCGGCCGCGAACTCCAGGATGCCCGAGTCCGGCTGCGGGGGCATCGCGGCCACCGTGTCGGCAAAGTCGGAATCTGCGCCCGAGCGCGGCTCCGGGGGTGAAGGTTCGGTTCCCACGACTTTGAAGCTTAATGCCTGACCCGGGCGCAGATGAAACAAAAAGCGTGGCGAAATGGGCCCGGTTCGTGCCAGCCGTGATCTCAGGCGCCGGCCAGGACCCGGCGCAACCGGTCCATGGCAGCCTCCAGTTGTGCCATCGAACTGGAGTACGAGAGCCGGAAGTGGCGGTTGGCGCTCGCTGGGCCGAAGTCCCGGCCCGGCGTCAGCGCCACATGGGCACGCTCCATCATGTCGAAGCAGAAGTCCCAGCTGTTGGAGGCATAGGCGCTGCAATCGACCCAGGCGTAGAAGGCGCCGTCCGGCGTGACCGGCACCGGCAGCCCCATGTCGCGCAGGGCTGGCACCACATAGTCGCGCCGGCGGCAGAACTCGGCGCGGCGCTGTTCGTACTCGGCGATCGATTCCGGCTCGAAGCAGGCCAGCGCGGCACGCTGGGCCAGCGTCGACGGGCAGATGTACAGGTTCTGGGCCAGCTTCTCGATGGCGGGAACGAGTGCCGGCGGCAGCACCATCCATCCGAGGCGCCAGCCGGTCATGCTGAAGTACTTGGAGAAGCTGTTGATCGAGATGACATGCTCGCCCAGCTCGAGCGCGCTGTGGCCGAACGCCTCGTCGAAGCTCAGTCCGAGGTAGATCTCGTCGACGATCGTGACCCCGCCACGCTCGTGCACGGCAGCGGCGATCCGGGCCATCTCCGAGCGTGCGATCGACGTGCCGGTGGGATTGGACGGCGAGGCGAGCAGGACACCCCGCGTGTGCTCGGTCCAGTGCCGGCGCACACTCTCGGCGTCGAGCTGAAACCGCCCGGCGGCCTGGGTCGGCAGCAGGCGCGCGCTCGCCCCTGCGGCGGCGACGAAGTGCCGGTTGCAGGGGTAGCTCGGATCCGGCATCAGGACTTCGTCGCCGGTCTCGAACAGCGCCAGGCAGACCAGCTGCAGTGCGGCCGAGGCACCCGCAGTCACCACGATGCGTTGCGGCGCGATGTCGAGCCCGAACCGGGTGCGGTACCAGTCCGCGATGCGCCCGCGCAGAGCCGGCTCACCGATCGCCTGCGTGTACTGGGTGCGTCCTGCGTGCAGGCAGGACTCGGCGGCCCGAACGACGCCCGCCGGGGCCGTGAAGTCGGGCTCGCCGATGTTCAGGAAGATCATCGGCTCGCCGCCTTGTGCGGGGTCGCAGGCCGGGCTGCGTGCGATGACCTCGGCGGCCTTCGCACATTCCATCACGTAGAAGGGCTCGATGTGATCGAGCCGCGATGCGGTGCGGATCGGGTGGTCGGTCACGGCCGGGGTTTGGCCCGCGCCGCCTGCACCTCGACCGGCCGCAGATCCGCTGCCGCCTTGTCGAGCACGCCGTTGACGTACTTGTGGCCGTCGGTGCCGCCGAAGTCCTTGGCCAGTTCGACCGCCTCGTTGATGGCGACCCGGTACGGAATGTCGATGCAATGGCTCAGTTCGAAAGCACCGATCAGCAGGACCGAATGCTCGATCGGTGACAGCTGTTTCGTCTGCCGGTCGGCATGTCGCGCCAGCGCGACGTCCAGCTGCGCGGCCTCGACGATGCAGCCGTGCAGCAGCGCGTCATAGTGCGCGCTGTCGCACTTGTCGAAGCCTTCCTGCTCACGGATGTGGGCGTCGATGACACCCACGTCCTCGCCCGAGAGCAGCCACTGGTACAGGCCCTGCAACGCAAAGGCCCTCGAACGCCGGCGCGGCGAACGCGAGGGGTTGCGCGGCTTGTTCGGCTTCTGGACCGAGGCGCTCACGACAGGTCCTCGAGCAGGTTGGCCATCTCGACCGCGACGCGTGCCGCGTCCTGGCCCTTGTCGGCGGCACGCGACCAGGCCTGCATCTCGTCTTCGACCGTCAGGATGGCGTTCGCGATCGGAACCCGTTGGTCGAGCGAGACACGGGTCACGCCGGCGCCACTCTCGTTGGCGACCAGCTCGAAGTGGTAGGTCTCGCCCCGGATGATGCAGCCCAGGGCCACCAGGGCGTCGTAGTCGCCTTCCTCGGCCATCACCTTCAGCGCCACCGGGATCTCGAGTGCGCCGGGAACGGTGACATGCGTGATGTCGCGCGCCAGCACGCCGAGCGTCATCAACTCGCCGATGCAGGTTTCAGCCAGCTTGAGCGTGATGGCCTCGTTGAAGCGCGCGCGCACGATACCGATGCGCAGCCCTTCACCGGTCAGCTCGCCGGTCGTGCCCTTGTCGGCACCTTGCATGGAATTCTCCTCAGGATTTCGGGGTCATGAAGCCGGTCACTTCGAGACCGAAGCCGGCCATGCTGGGCATGCGACGCGGGCTGCCGAGCAGCTTCATGCGCACAACTCCGAGGTCACGCAGGATCTGGGCCCCGATGCCGTAGGTTCGCAGGTCGATCTGGCGCGTGCTCTCGGCACTGCCGTGTTGCGGGTGCAGCAATTGGGATACCAAAGCCTCTGCGCCGGCGCCGCAGTTGAGCAACACGGCGACGCCGCGCTCGCCGGCGCGCAAGGCGGACAAGGCCCGCGGCAGCGGCCACGAGTGGCCGGGGCCTTCGGCATCGAGCAGGTCGATGGCGGTGAAGGGCTCGTGCACGCGCACGGGCACGTCGTCGGCCGCGGTCCATTGGCCATGGCACAGCGCCAGATGCACGCCGCCGACCCGGTCGTGGTAGGCCGTGCACTCGAACTCGCCTTGTGGCGTCACGATGCGGCGCTGCCCGGCACGCTGAATCAGCGACTCGTTGCGGCTGCGGTGGCCGATGAGGTCGGCGATGGTGCCGATCTTCAGGCCATGCTCCTTGGCGAAGATCTCGAGGTCGGGCAGACGGGCCATCGTGCCGTCGTCCTTCATCACCTCGCAGATGACTGCCGCCGGGCTGAGGCCGGCCATGCCGGCCAGGTCGCAGCCCGCTTCGGTGTGCCCGGCGCGCATCAGCACGCCGCCGTCCTGCGCCTGCAGCGGGAAGATGTGGCCCGGCTGAACGAGGTCGTTCGGCGTCGAATCCCGGGCCACCGCCGCCTGCACGGTGCGCGCCCGGTCGGCCGCCGAGATGCCGGTCGTGACGCCTTGCGCCGCTTCGATCGAGACCGTGAACGCGGTGCCATGGCGGGTGCCGTTGCGTGTGGCCATCGGCGGCAGCTGCAGGCGCTCGCAGCGTTCGCGGGTCAGGGTCAGGCAGATCAGCCCACGCGCATGGCGTGCCATGAAGTTGATGGCCTCGGGCGTGACATGGTCGGCGGCCAGCACGAGGTCGCCTTCGTTCTCGCGGTCCTCCTCGTCGACCAGCACGACCATGCGGCCGGCGGCGAGCTCGGCAACGAGTTCAGGAATGGGTGCGATCGGCATCGGCGCGATTGTAGGTCCCTGGTCCAACGAGGCCAGTCCCAAACGCGACGGCGCGCAAGGCCGTCGGGCCCTGCGCGCCGGATTGTGCGAGGTGAATGGTTGTGCTTACTGGTCGAGGCCGGCCTTGCGGCGGCGCGTGACCGCTGCCAGACCGAGCAGGCTCAGAGCGGCCAAGCCGAGGGACGCAGGCTCGGCGACGGTCCCGGGGGATCCGCGGCCTCAGATCGCCGACGATCATGTCGTCGAAGCCCAACCAGTCATAGTCATCGATTCGGCGCCGGATGCTTGCCCGATGACAAACCTGATCGCACTGTAGGCCACCATCTGGGTCCGCGTCGATGAAGCCGAAGAACGACAGGACCCGTTTGTGCACCGTCGTGCCGTGTCGAGCACGTGAACTGGTACCGTCTCGAGATTACGTGATCGTCGTCGAGAAGTTCGAGGTCCAGGCTGCCGGCGAAATCGCCAATGTCGGTGCCGTAGAAGCCGAACGCCGAAGACTCTGGCGTCGTGCCGAAAGTCGATCGTGAAGGTCTCCGCGAGCCTCCCACCAAGTACCGACCTTCGGTGCCGCAGTCGCGTCAGTCGTGTTGAATCGGCCGTTGAAGCGTCCGACGGGTCGTCAGGATCGGTCCCGATCAGCCGTGATCGATGCGCCCATGATGAGCGTGCGCGACCGAGCCGGCGAACAGATCAGCGCGAGAGGGGCCGAATGCCTATCGACGAACCCCTCAAAGGACTCGTCGACTTGGCTGTCTGCGACAAGCCGGCGCATTGAAATCACTGCGTGCTTGCGCCGAGTTTCCAGCCGCGGCCGCGGGCACCGATCTGCCCGGGGTTTGGGTTCTAACCGCAAATGTAGACCACCGCGGCACTTGCGAAGCCAGTCACCGAGGCAAGCAGCGAGGCCGACCAGCAGGGCGGAGGACATGGACGCGGTTGTTATGCATTCTTCTTGGCTCCTGAGTTGGCGGGCTGCGCGACGCCATTGATCTTCCAAGAATGAGCAAGCAATTATCGTGCCAGAGATCGAAATTCCATGCAGAATCAACGGTTAGGTGGATCCTGCGATGCTTGCGGCGCGACGACTGTAAGATTTCCCGACGCGAAGCGCAGTTCAAGGTTCGGCGCGATCGCATCGACTCTGGTTGGCCTTGCGAATGCCCTTGCGCAAGATCATGCGCAGGTCCCCACCCACTGCAGTGGAGTCGACGAACAGCGAAGTCGAGTGCTGTGGCTCAAGTCCTCGATGGGGTCGAGCGCGGCGATGGGTCCGTCCCGGGCCCAGCAGGCGCGGGGCCATGATAGACCAGCAACTCGTCGACCAGTCCTGCCTGCAGCAGCGCGGCATTGAGCCTCGGCCCGGCTTCGACATGCAGTTCGTTGACCTCGCGGCGTGCCAGTTCGTCAACCAGTGCGAACCAGGTCGACCTGACCGGTCCTGGTTGGCAACAGGCAGATCTCGGCCCCTCGTCGGTGCGGATCGAGTCGGCCCGCTGCGCGGGATCAGTCGGCGCTGGCGACGAGCACGCGCCGGGCGGATCGAGCAGCCTGGCGATTCCGGCGATCCGCAAGATGCGAGTCGACGACGACCCGCATGCGGCTGCGTCGACGTGTGCACAAGCCGCACGTCGAGACGCGGATCGTCGGCCAGCACCGTGCCGATGCCGGTCAGCACGGCCGCGGCGCGGCGGCGCCAGGCATGGCCGTCGGCGCGAGCGGCCTCGCCGGTGATCCACTGGCTGGCGCCGTTCGCGAAGCGCGGTGACGCCGTCGAGCGAGGTGGCGACCTTGAGCCGCATCCATGGGCGGCCGCGCTCGATGCGCGAGAAGAATCCGATGTTGACTTCGCGCGCGGCAGTCTCGAGATCGTGCTCGCAGACAGTCCGACCTCGATGCCGGCCGCGCGCATTCGCGACACACCCGCCCCGGCGACGTGGGGCGACGGGTCGCCGATCGCGACGACGACGCGCGCCATGCCGGCCGCGATCAGCGCGTCGCAGCAAGGCGGCGTGCGACCATGGTGGGCGCAGGGTTCGAGCGTGACCCACGCCGTCGCGCCGCGCACGTCGGTGCCCGGCAGGCCTGCGCGGCCCGCAGCGCCATGACCTCGGCATGGGCGCCGCCGGCCTTCTGCGTGCTGGCCTCGCCGAGGAGGGTCCCATCTTCGCGGCCAATGATGCAGCCGACGCGTGGATTCGGGTCGCTGACAGCCGATCGCCCGTTCTCGGCGATGCTGCAACGCTCTGCGCAGGCGCTGTCGTGTCAAGTGCCGCACAGGGCATGCCTTGCGCGCGCCTCAGAGCGACGGCTGATGGTGCCAGGTCGTGCCGAGCAGGAAGGGCGTGGCCGGGTCGTCGTCCGGGCAGTCGTAAGCCACGTGCGCCATCACCGGCGAGGATCGACCAGGAAGTTCTGGTTGGTCAATCCGCGATCGACGGCTGACGTAGTCGAGCGGATGCTCGGCATTGCTTGATCCCGGTCGGAACGACGGCGATGGCTGCGCTACGGGTGTGTAGCGGCAGACCCGTTTGCGCGCCGCGTCTGGCATCCGCCACGCTGGCCGCGAGCGCCAGGCCGTTGACCAGTGAGCGACCCGACCAGATCTTGGTCGGCAGCGTCACCGGCACGGCGCAGAAGTAGGCGACGTAGGAGGCGGCCATCCGCTCGTAGCAGTTCACCACGGCCACGGTCGGAGCGGTCTGGTCGACCACGACGCTCGACGGGCAGCGCCGCACTGGGCGGCATTTCGGCGTCGGCGGGCGTCGGCGGGCCACCGACTGCGAATCGCACGTAACCCGCCAGCAACCAGGCATTGGCCTCGGTGCACAGACCCGCGCGTGCACGGCTCGTGATGTAGCCGGTGGCGTTGTTGAAGATCCAGGTGACGCCACCGGCCGTCGGCGGCGTGAACTCGCTCGAGCCGTTGCCGAGGTCGACCGAGTCGAGCTGGCACGGTCGGGTGACGTGCCCGAGGGTTCCGGACCAGCGAAAGGTCCGACGGGATGCCGATCGAGCCAGCCAGTTCGGGCTCGGCGCCGAACACCGAGCTGGTCAGTCGGACCGACTGCAGCGTCGTCCGAGCGGTCACGCCAGTCGACCGTCACGGTCAAGGTCCTGACGCGGGGTCGGTGGAAATCTCCACCTCTTCTCGGTGCGCCGGTAAGTCGTGTTCGTGTTGACGCTGACGACGTCGGTCGGCAGCGACGTCCGCGATGTCCGTGAAGCGTGCTTCGGCGCCCGTGTCGAACTTCGCGAAGCTGCGCCGCCGCTCGATCGTCTCCTGCGCGATGCGCACGGCCTCAGCGCGCTGGCGGGCGGTGTCGCCATTCATGCGCAGCGTCGACTGCACGCCGAGCACCGCCAGTGTGCCGAACGTCATGACGACCAATGCCACCAACGCTTCGATGAGCGAAACGCCACGCTCGTGAATGCGTCGTGTCGCCATCAGAAGTCCCTCCAGCTTCCGGGAACCCGAACGAAGGAGCCGGTCACCCGTTGCACGCGGTTGAGGACGTCGGGGTCGAAGACGAAGTCTGCAGCTCGTCGTGCCCGTGAACGACCCCTCGGCGATCGCAGCGCCGCGGACCTCACCGGTTCCTGCGCTGTCCCAGTCGCCGGCCTGGCTGTAGACGACGCCGTACACGGTCGAGGCGGTGACGAACTGAATGCTGCCTTGCACGACCAGTGCGACGGGTTCAAGGGCTGAACCGATGTCGCCAGCGCTGTCGAGGTCGAGGTCGCCGGCGACCCAGAGGACCCGCTCCGGGTGCGTGCCGACCGCCGTACGCACCTGCGCCGCATTGCAGGCGCCCAGGCCGCAGGTCAGCGTGACCGCCCCGGGTTGCTTCTGATAGACGGCCCGCGGTGTCCCGAAGGTGTTCGAGAACATGCGTTCGGCGCCGAGCGCGCTCAGAGCGCGCTGTCATTGTCGACCACGCTCAAATCGACCGGCGAGCCTGGATGGCTGTGCAAGCCGCAGCGCCGTGCTCAGCACGTTGCCACCGACCAGTGCGGTGATGCCCGAACTGCCGGGCGCGGTATTGAACAGGCCGAGCGAGCTGGCGCCGACGTTGAAGTCGCGCCGGACCGTCAGCGCAGCAGTGGGCAGCGACGCGAGACCGTTGCGCAGCGCGACCAGCGCCTGCACCGTCGCGCGCCCTTCGCCGGGCACCGCATTCGCCGGGAAGTTCAGGCAAGCGTCGTCGAGCCGCGTGCAGCCGTTCGACTGAATCCGGATCATGCCCGGGCGCGTCCCGCCAAGGGTCTCGAACTGCACCCGGAACGCCGGAAAGATGTCGGCGCCCGCCGGTGCCGCGAGAACGGGCGCGCCGTCCTGCTGGCAGCTGCACTGCCAGTCGGTGCCGTCGAAGACGCAACTTGGCCACAGGGGTCCCAGGCCATCCGGGCGCATCGACGCGGGAGATCCTGCCGGTGTCGGTATCGATCGTCAGATAGCGCTGCCGGAAGCTCGGGTCTGCGACGGTGCGCGCTCGGCGCACAGTCGTCGCCGATGCGCCCGCTGTTGAGCATCGACAAGGCCCACTCGACGCCGGCCTCGGCGGCTTCCAGTGCCTGGGTCGAGCGGTACTGATTGCCGGCGGTGCGCTGCTCGAAGATCAGGCTGCGGTTCGTGTACGCGGCGACCAGCGACACGATGAAGAACAGCACCATCACGACGATCAGCGACGCGGCACCGCGCTGGCGCATCGACGGGCTGGCGTCGGATGCGGCCCGATCGCATGTGCTCAGTCCGGACATACCTTCGTCGGGTTCGATCGGGTCGTTGAACTGGACCAGTCATTGCGAACCCGAACGCGGGCGCTCAAGGTTCGCTGCACCGTGGCGTCCGCTGCGGGATTGCGCCGTGATGTCGACCCGCAGGTTGCGCATCGTCAGCGACCGGCCAGCAGTCCTGCGTGCCGTCCGCACAGGCGCGGGCAGCTCAGCTGGAAGGTCTGCGGATCGTCCGACGTCACGCTGAAGGCCGTGACGAGCATGACCTGGGAATCCGTCAGCTCCTGCCAGGCGGTGCCCATGTAGGACTTGATGGCGCCGGACTCCAGCTTGAATCCGAACGGCCCCTCGTCGCCAGGGCGACGCATGTACCGGAAGTCGACCTGCGTGGCGGGTCCGCTCGCCGGGGCTCATCGGGGCATAGGCGTTGACCAGGACGGTCAGGGTCCGCCTTCGTACCAGACGCCGTCTCTGCGCCGCGTCCCAGAATCCGGCCCGGCGCAGCTCCCGCGTGATGATGTCCACGCTGGCCCGCATGTCCTGCTGCAACTGCGTCTCGAGCAGCAGGCCGACGGTTGTCACCGAACTGCGTCGAAACCACCAGGCTGGCCGCGGCGACCACGATCAGGCCGATCGCGATGCCGACCATCAGTCTCGACGAGCGACAGGCCGCGCTGGCGGGCCCTCGACGAACGAATCAGCATGCCGGTGCTCCTACCGACACGACTGCCCGGCGCGCAGACGGTCGGACGACCGACTGCGGCCGATCGTCGTGCGCAAGTGTGCGTGACGCATCGATGTAGGACGTCGACGACGAACGCATCCAGCTGGCGACGGACTCGTCGTCGGTGGGAATGTGCATGATGCCGCCGGTGACGTTGTCGAAGGCGAAGGCGGTTCCCTGCCCGGCGGGCGTTGCACGTTCACGGACATGCGATGTCGGCGACACTCACCGTTCGCACTTCGACCATGGTCCCGCTGCATGCTGCTCCTGGACCGAGAAGACAGTCGCACAGCGTGCTGTTCGTCGGCGACGTGTAGATCACGTAACAGCTGCGGGTCGCATCGGTCTGAAACCGGATCCGCATGAACGTGTTGCGAGCGATAGCCTCCGAGCGCGCAAACTGCAGGTCGCTCATCAGTTCGGCATGCACCCCCTTGAGTCGCTGCATGCGGATGAAATCGGTGAAACTCGGCGCTGCCATCGTCAGCAGCACACCGACGACCGCCACGACGACCAGCAACTCGATCAGCGTGAAGCCCGGGCCGGATCTGCGCTGCTGGCGGGTCGAACGGACGGGTCGCCATCAGCCGGCTCCAGCATGGATCGGCTCGTCGATGTACGTGTAGCTGCCGCAACCGCCGCAGCCCGCATAGCGGAGGTTGCCGTCGAGCGTCTGAACGCTGAGCTTCGCGCACTGCGAGTCACTGGCCTGGGTGGTGCCGACACCGCCACCGCGTTGGCCAGCGTAACCGGTGGCCAGCCCAGGCAGATGCCCGCCGGTGGCGCAGCGAGGGTGATCGTGTAGTAGCCGGACGGTGTCGTGGCAGCAATCGTCGGCCGCAGATCGGCCAATGTCAGCGTGTAGTTGGCGCTGTTGGCCCTCCACCGCTCCTGCGCCTGCTGGACCGCGGCAAGTGCCGTGAAGGCCTCCGAGCGGCGGCTCTTGCGGATGGCGTCCATGAAGGATGGATAGGCCAGGCCGGCGAGCACCGAGATGATGACGATCGCAATCAGCAACTCGATCAAGGTGAAGCCGCGGCGGCGCAAGTCGGTCACGTGTTGGTGGTTCGTTCTCGCCATACGTGCATTATTCACGGACTTGGGCCGGGATCGGTCAGCTTGGGGACCCGTTCGTCGGCCAGCACTGGCCGCTCGTCACTCCTCAGGCCATCGCCCCGGCTCAGCATGGCGGATGACCGGGGAGTGCCGGGGTCGCCGCGCAGGTTCGCACGCGACCCATGATGTTGACGATGGCGCGCAGCCGCCCCACGCGCGATCGGGCTTCGATGGTGGCGGTCGGCGTGACCGTGCCTCTGACGGCGTCGAAGAGCATGGTGGCGCTGTTGGCGCGCAGCACGACACCGATGTCGGCTGGCAGGTGTGCGCGCCGCACGGTCTGTGCCGTTCCCTGGCAACTGGCGCTGCCGGCACCCGTGCAGCTGCAGTCACCGCTCGACCCCGTGTGCACGACATAACAGCTTCCGGTGACGTCGTAACCGAAGGCGACGTGGACGCTCTCGTTTCGCATCACGGCTTCGGAACGCGCCAGCACCAGGTCGGTCTCCAGCTGGGCGACCGCACTGTCGAGGCGATGGCGCGCCTGGGTGTCCTGGAAATGCGGCACCGCCGCGCCCAGCAAGGTGGCTGCCACGGCAACCGTGACCATCGTTTCGACCAAGGTCAGACCACGGGAGTCGTGTGGGTTGCGCGTTTTCATGTCGGCTCCTGGAGTGTTGGCGGTGACACCAGACTCTAGGAACTCGAGGCGCCGATCGCGACCCGCTGGAGAGGGGGTCGAAGTGGGCCCCCGGATGTGTGTCCCCTCTTCTGGGGGAGGCGGCAGCGTCAGATGTCCTGGATCAGCTGGCGGAACTCGTCGACGTCCTCGAAGCTTCGATAGACGGATGCGAAGCGCACATAGGCCACCTTGTCGATCCGCTTGAGTTCGCGCATCACCATCTCGCCGATGCGCGCGCTGGGCAGCTCGCGCAGGCCGCTGGCGAGGAGCTTCTTCTGGATCCGCTCCAGCGCGGCGTCGACCAGATCGACGCTGACCTGGCGCTTGCGCAATGCCAGCTGCATCGAGGCGCGAACCTTGTCCGGGTCGTACTCGCTTCGGCTGCCGTCCTTCTTGATGACCGCCGGCAACGAGATCTCCACCCGCTCATAGGTCGTGAAGCGTTTCTCGCAGCCCAGGCAGCGCCGGCGTCGGCGGATGACCCCGCCTTCGTCGGATTCACGGGTCTCGACGACCTGGGTCTCGTCGTGTTCGCAGTAAGGACAGCGCATCGCGCCTGCGCTTCGATCAGCGGTAGACCGGGAAGTCGCGCGTCAAGGCGGTCACCTTGGCGCGCACTTCGGCGGTGTTCGCTTCGTCGTGCGGCTTGTCCAGCACGTCGGCAATCAGGTGGGCGGTCTGGCGCGCCTGGTCTTCCATGAAGCCACGCGTGGTCATGGCGGGTGTGCCGAGCCGGATACCGCTCGTGACCATCGGCTTTTGCGGATCGTTCGGAATGCCGTTCTTGTTGCAGGTCATGTGGGCCGCTCCCAGCACGGCCTCGGCCTCCTTGCCGGTGAGCCCCTTGGGCCGCAGATCGACCAGCATGACATGGCTCTCGGTGCGACCCGAGACGATGCGCAGGCCACGCTCGATCAGCGTCTCGGCCAGCACACGCGCGTTGGCCGCGACCTGCCGCTGGTAGGCCTTGAACTCGGGCGCGAGCGCTTCCTTGAATGCGATCGCCTTGCCGGCGATCACATGCATCAGCGGGCCGCCCTGGATGCCGGGGAAGATGGCGCTGTTGATCTTCTTGGCGATCGCCTCGTCGTTCATCACGACGATGCCGCCGCGCGGCCCGCGCAGGCTCTTGTGGGTGGTGGAGGTGACGACGTCGGCAAACGGCACCGGGTTCGGGTAGATGCCCGCAGCGATCAAACCGGCGTAGTGCGCCATGTCGACCATGAAGATCGCGCCGACGGCCTTGGCCACCTTGGCGAAACGCTCGAAGTCGATGCGCAGGCTGTAGGCCGACGCACCCGCGATGATCAGCTTGGGCCTGGTCTCATGGGCCAGACGCTCCATGGCCTCGTAGTCGATCGCCTCGTTGGCATCGAGGCCGTAGCTGACCACCTTGAACCACTTGCCACTCATGTTGAGCGCCATTCCGTGGGTCAGGTGGCCGCCTTCGGCCAGGCTCATGCCCATGATCGTGTCGCCTGGCTGCAGCAGACCGAAGAACACCGCCTGGTTGGCCTGCGAGCCGGAGTTGGCCTGGACGTTGGCGAAGTTGGCGCCGAAGAGCTCCTTGCAGCGGTCGATCGCCAACTGCTCGACGACGTCGACGTTCTCGCAGCCGCCGTAGTAGCGCTTTCCGGGGTAACCCTCTGCGTACTTGTTGGTGAGCTGCGAGCCCTGCGCAGCCATGACGGCCGGCGAAGTGTAGTTCTCCGATGCGATGAGCTCGATGTGCGCTTCCTGGCGCTGGTTCTCGGCCTGGATGGCGGCCCAGACGTCGGGATCGATGCGGGAGATGGTCGATTGATTGCGGTCGAACATGGCAGTCCTCTTCAGATGAAGGGCCTTCGAGATCCGCCGCAAGTGGCGACGGTCGAGGGCTGCCCAGGCGAACGGCGGGTCGGCAGGGCCCGGACAAGCCATGCGCCGCGCTTCCCGGTGGTCTTCCACCTCCGGGCGGCCGGGGCCACCCTAATCGCCAGTCACGCGGACCCGAAGTGTAGCGTCAGCGGGTGAAGCGGGACTATCGCAGCAGTGCCACTTGCTGGCCGCGGGCGGACGGACTCGACGCCGACGGTGCCGAGACCGGCACCAGGTCCGCAGCGGGCGCGGGCGGGGTCGACGACACGTTGACCGCCACCGCGCGACCGTCGGCCACGCGGCGCATGTTCGACTGTTCGTACATCACCTTGGCAGCGTAGCCGCCATCGCTCTCGAGCAAGGCGGCGCCCACGTAGTAACGAAGCCCCGCCTCGAGGCTGCCGGCACGCTGAATGCACTCCTTGAGCACCTGAACCCCGACGCGCAGATTGGTCAGTGGATCGAAGGCCGCATGGGCCCCGCCGAAGGCCTGGTACTTCTCGTCATGGATCCGTGTCATGACCTGCATCAGGCCCTGGGCACCGACCGTGCTCTGCGCGAACGGGTTGAAGCTGGACTCGATGGCGATGATCGCCAGGATGAGTGTCGGGTCGAGCTTGGCCTGCTGCCCGATCTCCCAGGCCTCCTGGACCAGACGCGCGACCGGCTCCGGCGCGACGCGGTAGCGGCGCGAGATCCAGGTCGCCACGGACGCCTGGTCCTTGGGCAGCTCTTTCAGGTCGGCCGCGGTCGCACGCGAGACCGCATCGTTGTCATTGAGCAGCGACAGCAGGTCGCCTGATGCGATCGCCCGGGCGGTGTGGCGCGTCTGCAGCCAGTCCAGTGCCACGGACTCGGCCTGCTGACGAAGGTCGCTTTGTCCGACCGCGAAGATCATGGCCGCAACGACCGTGAAGCCCACCAACGCGAGCGTGTTGTGGGCCAGTTCCAGCATGCCGCGGCCGACGTCGGCGGCAAAGACACTGACCGAGCGGCCGGTGGCCGTTCGCATCGTCTTCAGTGCGTCTATCGTGTTCATGGTGCTCCCTGCAGGTGGCTCGATCCCGCGCGACCCTTTCGGGCAATGCGAGAGACCCATAATCTGTTGGCTGTCGGCGACCCCTTGATCCAGGTTGCGCGTTCGGCCCGTTGTTTGGCAATCCCTTGGACCGAGTGGATACGGCCTGTTTCGGGTTTACCCTTAATTCATCACTCGGCGCGAATTCTAAGAACCGCGATATAACGAGTCAAGACTATGCAAGTCACTTAACATAACCTCAGGCGATGAAATATCGAGACCTCCGGGACTTCGTTGAGCAGCTGGAAACGCGCGATGAGCTCAAAAGAGTGCGCGATGACGTCTCGCCGAGGCTCGAAATGACCGCCATTGGCGACGCCGTGCTGCGCGCGCAGGGCCCTGCACTGATTTTCGAGCGCCCCGTCGGTTACAAGATGCCCGTGCTGAGCAACCTTTTTGGCACCCCCAAACGGGTGGCCCTGGGCATGGGCGTGGAAACGATCGCCGACCTGCGCGACGTGGGTCACCTGCTCGCCGCGCTGAAGGAGCCGGATCCGCCGAAGGGCCTGAAGGAGGTCGGCAAGCTGTTCGACATGGCCAAGGCGGTCTGGGACATGAAGCCGTCGCTGGTGCGAAAGGCGCCGTGCCAGCAAGAGGTACTGCAAGGGCCGGACGTCGACCTGGGCCGGCTGCCGGTGCAGACCTGCTGGCCGCAAGACGCCGGTCCGTTGATCACCTGGGGTCTGGTCGTCACGCGCGGCCCGCAGGGCGTCGCGAGGCCGCGCACGCGCCAGAACCTCGGCATCTACCGCCAACAGGTCATCGGGCCGCGTCAGGTCATCATGCGCTGGCTGGCCCATCGTGGTGGCGCGCTCGATTTCCGGGACTTCGTTCGGTCCAATCCGGGTCAGCCGTTCCCGCTCGCGGTGGCCCTGGGGGCCGACCCCGCCACGATGCTCGGTGCGGTGACGCCGGTACCGGACACCTTGTCCGAGTACCAGTTCGCGGGCCTGTTGCGAGGGGGACGGACCGAGGTGGTGTCCAGTGGAGTGGGCGAAGGGAGCACGCCACTTCAGGTGCCGGCAAGTGCCGAAATCGTGCTCGAGGGACATATTCACCCGGCCGAAAAGGGCTATGAAGGTCGCTCCGAGCATGGCGTCAGGCTGGCCGAACGCAACGGCTACCTGCACGCCCTGGAAGGTCCGTTCGGTGACCATACGGGCTACTACAACGAGCAAGACTGGTTTCCCGTGTTCGAGGTGTCGCGTCTGACCCAACGTCACGATCCGCTCTATCACTCGACCTATACCGGCAAGCCGCCCGACGAGCCTGCGGTGCTCGGCGTGGCCTTGAACGAGGTCTTCGTGCCCATCCTGCAAAAGCAGTTCCCGGAGATCGTCGACTTCTACCTGCCACCCGAAGGCTGCAGCTACCGCATGGCGGTGATCTCGATCCGCAAGAGCTATCCGGGCCACGCCAAGCGGTTGATGTTCGGCTTGTGGAGTTTCCTGCGCCAGTTCATGTACACGAAGTTCATCGTCGTCACGGACGACGACATCGACATCCGGGACTGGCGCGAAGTGGTGTGGGCGATCACCACGCGCATGGACCCGCTGCGCGACACGACCCTGGTCGGCGAGACGCCCATCGACTACCTGGATTTCGCCTCTCCGGTCAGCGGACTCGGCGGCAAGATGGGGATGGATGCGACCAACAAGTGGCCTGGCGAGACATCGCGCGAGTGGGGACGATCGATCGTGATGGACGCTGCCGTGACGAGCCGCGTCGGCGCGATCATCGACAAGCTGGTGGCGGGTCGTTGAGCGCTATCAATGCGCGGCGTGTCATAGGCATCGGAGGCTTGCATTGACGCAGGCGTTGTCCTAAGGTTGAGTTGTCTTCCAAGCGAAGGCAATCAAGACGGCACAGTCACTGTGCGTCAGGGGCCCCGAACTTCATTCCTTCGGAGCTCCATAGGTGGTCGAGGCCACCCGCCCCTCCAGCCCGCAGGGTTCGGAGGGGTTTCGTTTTCTGGGGCTCAGGAAGTCGTCGATGGCGCAGCGACGTGAATCCGCGTGCCGCCGAACACGACAACCTGACCGGCACGGATCTTGGCCGCGCGCCGCATCTCGGGTTGACCGTCGACCTGCACCTGCCCACCGTGGATCAGGACCTTCGCCGCTCCGCCAGAGCCGGCGATGCCCACCGCCTTCAGCAAGGCATCGAGTGCGATGTGCTCGCCGCGCAGCTCGAAGTCGACGCGGCTCATGTGCTCAGGTCGAAGGCTTGTGCCAGCAGGGCATACGAGCGGCGCCTCACCGCAGGATCGCAGGCCCAGGTGTTGACCACCAGTTCGTCGAGCGCGAGCGAACTCGCGAGCTCACGCAGTTGGGCCGCCACCGAGACCGCGTCGCCGACGAACGCACGCTGTCGCATCGCCTCGACCATCGGCATCTCGGCGGCGTCGAATCCTTGTGCCACGACTTCGTCCGGCCATTGCAGCGGACCGAGCCGGCCGCGCTGGCGGTCGGCGCGCCAACGTTCCCGGCTCGTCGCCTGGTGCAGGGCCTCGTGCGCGCTGTCGGCCACCAGCGCCCACACGCAGATCGTGGCCTGCGGCACGGGATGGCGTTCGCTCGGCCGGTAGAGCTCGCGGTACAGGGAAAGCGCCTGCTCGACGCCCTGGCCGTCGGTGAAGAAGTAGGCGAAGGCATAGGGCAGGCCGAGGTGTGCCGCCAGCTGCGCGCCATAGTCCGAGCTGCCGAGCATCCAGATGGTCGGAGCGCGTTCGATTCCGGACCCTTCGGGCGGCAGCGGATGCGCCGTGATTCCCGCATGGCGCTCCCCGCGCGTCCAGGCCTGGAGGTCGACCACCTGGCGCGGGAAATCCTCGGCCGCCGAGCCGGCGTTGGGATTGAGCGCGAAGGCGGTGCGCTGGTCGCCACCGGGCGCGCGCCCGACACCGAGGTCGATCCGTCCGGGGGCCAGTGCATCGAGCACGCGGAACTGCTCGGCCACCTTGAGTGCGGAGTAGTGCGGCAGCATCACACCGGCGCTGCCGATCCGGATGCGCGTCGTGCGCGCCGCAATCGCGGCCATCAGGATCTCGGGCGCCGAGCCGACGATGGTCGGCAGGCCGTGGTGTTCGCTGAGCCAGAAGCGGTGGTAGCCGAGTGCCTCGCAATGGCTGGCGAGGTCGAGTGTGTCGCGCAGCGCCTCGTCTTCGCCGCGTCCCTGCACCGAGACCGATTGATCGAGGACCGAGAGTTTCATGCCGGCATCATGCCGCAAGCCCCGGTTCAGGCGGCAGCGCGGATCATGTCGGCGGCCTTCTCGGCAATCATGATCGTCGGCGCGGTGGTGTTGCTCGACACCACCCGCGGCATGATCGACGCATCGACCACGCGCAGCCCCTTAACACCGTGCACGCGCAGCTGAGCGTCGACGACATCGGTCGGGCCGTTGCCCATCCGGCAGCTGCCGACCGGGTGATACAGCGTGTCGGCACGGCTGCGGATGAACTGCTCGATCTGCTGGTCGGTCTGCGCCATCGCCGAGACCTTCAGCTCGCGGCCACCTTCGCTGGCCAGGGCCGGCTGCTGCAGGATCTGCCGCATCAGCTTGAGTCCGCGCGCCAGCGTCTCGTAGTCCTCGCGCTCGGCCAGAAAGGCCGGATCGATCAGCGGCGTGGCGCGCGGGTCGGCGCTGGCCAGCGTGAGCTGGCCACGACTGGTCGGGCGCAGCACGCAGACGTGGCAGATGTAGCCGCGGCCGAACACGGTCTTGCGCGCATGGTCGACCACCTTGATCGGTGCGAAGTGGAACTGCAGGTCGGGCGTGGCCACATCCGGCCGGCTGCGGATGAAGCCGCCGGCCTCGCCGAAGTTCGTCGTCAAGATGCCGCGTCGCTCGCGGCGCCATTGCCAGATGCCCTTGAGCACGTTCCAGGCGCCGCCAACCGAGAGGCCGAACAGCTCGGAGTGCCGCGGCGCATCGAAGACGAGCGACACGTCGACATGGTCGTGCAGATGTCGGCCCACGCCGGGCAGGTGATGCTGCACCGCAATCCCGTGGCCGCGCAATTGCTCCGCGTCGCCGACGCCGGACAAGAGCAGGATCTGCGGCGACTGCAGCGCGCCGGCGCACAGCAGGACTTCGCGCCGCGCGGTCAGCGAGCGCTTGGTCCCGCCTTGCAGCAACTCGACGCCCACAGCGCGTCGTGCGTCGCCTTCACCTTCGAGCAAGACGCGCGTCACTTGCGCGTCGGTCAACACCTCGAGGTTCGTCCGCTGGCCGAGGATCGGCGTGATGTAGGCCCTGGCCGCGCTCCAGCGCTCGCCATCACGCTGCATGACCTGGTACAGGCCGATGCCTTCCTGCACCGCCCCATTGAAGTCAGCGTTGTGCGCATGCCCGGCCTGCTGCCCCGCCTGCACGAACAGAGACGAGAAGCGGTTCGGCTCCAACAGGTCCATCACGTTGAGCGGGCCGCCAGCACCGTGCCAGTCGTCGGCGCCACGTTCGTTGTGCTCGGACTTCTTGAAGTAGGGCAGCACCTCGTCCCAGCTCCAGCCGGGGTTACCCTGGGCGGCCCAGTGGTCGTAGTCCTCGCGCTGGCCGCGCGTGTAGATCATCGTGTTGATCGAGGTCGACCCACCCAGGACCTTGCCACGCGGCTGAAAGCCGCGCCGGCCACTCAGGCCGGGCTGCGGGACCGTCTCGAAGTTCCAGTTCGCCATGCCGAGCTTGACCGTCGCGGCATAGCCGGCCGGGCAATGGATCAGGGCGCTGCGATCGGCCGGCCCGGCCTCCAGCAGCGCGACACGCACCTGCGGATCCTCCGACAGCCGGGCGGCGAGCACGCAGCCGGCGGCGCCGGCTCCGACAACGATGTAGTCAAAAGTTTGGCCCATGGAAATCATTGTGGCCCGGGCAGGTCCCGATGCAGTCCGGACCGGGCGAGGTTAGTCTTCGGTCCCTAAACCGGAGACTTCTTGATGCGCTGGATCGCTCGTGGCCTGTTGGCCCTGCTCGCCCTGCTACTGGTCGGCGCTGCCGCGCTGTGGATCTACGGTCAGCGAACCCTGCCGACGACGCTAGGCAACATAGCCTTGTCGGGCGCGACTGCCGAGATCCGGATCGACCGTGATGCGCATGGCATCCCGACCATCCATGCGAAGAGCGACCGCGACGCCTATTTCGGTCTTGGCGTGGTCCATGCCCAGGACCGGCTGTGGCAACTCGAGACGCACCGGCGCATCGGCTCGGGGAGGTTGGCCGAGGCCTTCGGCGAAGGCGCGCTGGACACCGACCGGTTCCTGCGCGCGCTGGGCGTGCGGCGTGCGGCCGAAGCCCAGTGGGCACAGACACAGGGCGCCTCACGCGAAGCCCTGGAGGCCTACGCCGCGGGCATCAACGCGGTGCTCAAGGACCAGCTGCGGGCGAGGCCGCCCGAGTTCCTGATCCTGGGCGTCGAGCCCGAAGCCTGGAGTCCGGTCGACAGCCTGGCCTGGGCGATCATGATGGCCTGGGATCTGGGCGGAAACTGGAACAGCGAGTTGCACCGCCTGCGCCTGTCGACCAACCTGCCGGTCGCGCGCATCGACGAATTCCTTCCGCCCTATCCTGGCACGGCGCCACTTCCCACGCGCGACTACGCGGCCCTCTACCGCGAACTGGGGCTGGGCCAGCCCGCAGTGCAACAGAGCCTGATGCGGCTGCTGGACATCGCCCCGCCGTCCGGCATCGAAGGCGTGGGGTCGAACAACTGGGTCGTGGCGGGCAGCCACACCACGACCGGCAAGCCACTCGTCGCCAACGACCCGCACCTCAAGCTGAGTACGCCCGCGCTGTGGTACTTCGCGCGCCTGAAGTCACCTGGCCTGGACGTCGCCGGTGCGACGATGCCGGGTCTGCCCACCGTCGTCCTGGGCCAGAACGCGCGCCTGGCCTGGGGCTTCACGAACACGGGTCCGGACGTCCAGGACCTCTACCTCGAGGCGCTCGAGCCCGCGCAGGCAGACGGGGTGGCACGCTATCGCACGCCCGAGGGCAGCGCCGCGTTCGAGGTCTTCGACGAGGTCATCCGCGTCAAGGGCCAACCCGACGTGAAGCTGCAGGTGCGCCGTTCGCGCCATGGCCCGGTGATCTCGGATGCAGGCGTGGTCGACGATGTCATCGGCAAGCGCCACGTGCTCGCGATGCGCTGGACCGCACTCGATGCCGACGCCGATCCGGTCGGGGTCGGCCTGGGAATGATGCAGGCGGGTTCCTTGGCGGAGTTCTTCAAGGCTGCGCAGGGCTGGGTGGCACCGATGCAGAACATGGTCGTGGCCGACGCGGACGGTGCGATCGGCTTCATCTCGCCAGGTCGGGTACCGCTGCGCCACGCCGACAACGATCTGCACGGTCTGGCGCCGGCACCGGGCTGGGAGTCGCGCTACGACTGGGTGGGCTGGGTGCCGGCAGGTGAGACGCCGCGCGAGGTGAACCCCGCGCGTGGCTGGATCGCCACCGCCAACCAGCGTGTCGTCAGCCCCGACTACCCTCACTTCATCACCAGCGAATGGGCCTTGCCCTATCGACAGGCCCGCATCGAACAGATGCTGGGCGAGCGCGAGAAGCACTCGCTCGAGGATCTGTCGCGCATGCAGGCCGACGAGAAGTCGCTCGCCGTGGCGCCGCTCCTGCCCTGGCTCATGAAGGCTGCGCCCGACCACCCACTGCTGGCCGAGGCGCGCAAGCAACTTTCGGGTTTCGACGGCACGATGGCGGTCGATCGCGCTGCGCCGCTCATCTACTGGGCCTGGACCCGCCAACTGGGGCAACAGATCCTGAAGGACGAAGTCGGAGCGGTCCTGTTCGAGAAATCGTTCGGTACGCGCAGCTTCCAGGACACGCTGGAAGGCGTCATTTCGCGTGACGACGCCTGGTGGTGCGACGACAAGTCCACGCCGACCACCGAGTCCTGCAGCCAGATGAACGACCGGGCCATGGCGGCGGCACTGGATGAGCTGTCAGCCCGCTTCGGCAACAAGGTCGCCGGCTGGCGATGGGGCCAGGCCCACCAGGCACGCTCCGAACATCGGCCGTTCAGCCGCGTCAAGGCCCTGGCCCGGTTCTTCGAATTGCGCGTACCCGTCGGCGGCGACACCTACACGGTCAACGTCGGCCGGGTCGGCCTGCGTCCGGACTCGACCACGGGTGAGCTCTATCTCGACGAGCATGGCCCCAGCCTGCGCGGGCTGTACGACGTCGGTGACCGGTCGCAGTCGAAGGTCATGCACAGCACCGGCCAGAGTGGCATCGTCTTTTCGCCGCTCTACAGCAGCTTTGTCGAGCCCTGGGCACAGGTGCAGGGAATCCCCCTGTGGCCGTCGGCGGCACAGGCTGCCGCGGGTGGCAGCCTGACCGTGGTGCCCGCGGCACGCTGACGGGCCGACGATCGAGCTTCAGGCTGGACGCGCGACGCCGATATCAAAGGCTCTGCCGACTCTGTCCTGATCGACCATGTCAAGTCTCTTCCGCCTGACCATCCGGGCCAGGATTCAATTGGCAATTGCCGTCGTGACCGGCTCCCTGCTGGCGCTTGCAGCCTGGGGCATCTGGGCCAACGAGCGCAACGTGGCCAGGACGACGGCGCTTTTCGACCGCGCCAACCAGACCACGGCAGAGGTCGGCACGCTGCGCAGTTCGATCGGCGAGATCCGTCGCCTGGAGGCCTCGATGATTGCGATCGGAGCGTCGAACGCCGTCGAAGTCCAGCGCTTGCACGGCGTGTGGTCGGCCGAAGCAGTGGCACTGAAGTCCGCGGCCGCCAAGCTCGCTGGCGCGCACGCCGAAGACCCAACGCTGGTCGAGTTGACGACCAGACTCGCGACGCAGCTCGACGAGTACACCGCCGCCATCGAGCCCGTCATCGTGCAGCTCGAAGGCGCGCAGATCGACGGCCCGGTGGCCTTGGCCTATGCCGAACAAGTGGCCGACAAGACCACCGCACTGATCGACACCAGTGCCACCATCATGAAGGCCCAGGTCGAGGGCCTGGGGCGCACGCGCCAGCAGATGTCTGACGACGCAACTCGGGCGTCGAACCTGCGCGTCGTGCTGATCGTTGCCACCCTGGCGCTGTTCCTGCCGCTGATGCTGCTGACCTTGCGTTCGGTCGTGCGCTCGCTCGACCGGGCGGTCGCGGTGGCGCGGCGAATCGCGAGCGGTGACCTGAGTGCACTGCCGCCGGTTCGAGGCCACGACGAGACGGCCGATCTGCTGCGTGCGTTGACCGAGATGCAGATGGCGCTGAGTGGCCTGGTCGGCCAGGTCCGCCAGTCTGCCGAATCCATCCACGTCGCCAGCGGCGAAGTGGCATCCGGCAACTTCGACCTGAGTCACCGCACCGAGCAGACGGCGGGCAGCCTGCAGCAGGCCGCGGCGTCGATGGATCAGCTCAACGGCACGGTGTCGCAGAGCGCCGATGCGGTGCAGCAGGCCAACCGACTGGCCTCGAGCGCGGCCGAAGTCGCCGAGCGCGGCGGTGGCGTTGTCGCCGACGTGGTGACCACGATGAATGCGATCAACCAGAGCTCGCGCCGCATCGCCGACATCAGCGGCGTGATCGACGGCATCGCCTTCCAGACCAACATCCTTGCGTTGAACGCGGCGGTCGAAGCGGCCCGGGCCGGTGAGCAGGGCCGCGGGTTCGCGGTCGTGGCGGGCGAGGTTCGCCTGCTCGCGCACCGCAGCGCCGACGCGGCGCGCGAGATCAAGTCATTGATCGACGCCAGCGTGGCACGGGTTCAGGCCGGCACCGACCAGGTGAACAACGCCGGGCGCACGATGGACGAGATCGTGGCCAGCGTGCAGCGCGTCACGTCGATCATCTCGGAGATCGGCAATGCGGCCTCTGAGCAGCGCAGCGGCATCGACCAAGTGAACAACTCGGTGGCCATGCTCGACGGCATGACCCAGCAGAACGCGGCACTCGTGGAGCAGTCGGCGGCAGCAGCGGAGTCGCTCGAGCAGCAGGCACGGACCTTGTCCGAGCTGGTCTCGACCTTCCGCCTCGAAGCGCGCCCGACCTGAAGTCGCCTCAGCGCGCGAGCGCGCGCTCCGTAGCGCTGAGCTCGATCGGCTGCCCGTGGGGCGTCCGGTCGGCGGCTGCCGACCAGGCGTGTTCGAGCGCGTGCAATTGCTCGCTGTGGCCCAGTCCCTTGGCCAGCACCAGAGTCTCGAGTGCGTCGAGCCAATGTCGATAGTAGGTTGCGCCGAGGTCGGGATCGCCCGCGGCCTGGGCTCGGGCGATGGCTGCCGACAGCGCCTGCGCCCATTCGGGCCAGGTGAAGACGCCGCCTTCGTACAGGGCCAGCGCCAGCGCGAAGGCCTGCGCTTCCCACGGTGCGCGGAACACCGGGCCATCGTCGTCGCGTGGCAGGCCGGCCGAGTTGTCGAGCATGGTCAGGCAGGCTCCAGCATCGGTTCCCAGGCTTCCACCGAGATCCGAGTCCCGGCTTCGGCCGATGGCCCCCACAGCTCAGTGCCGTCGAACTCGACCGTGTACAGCCACTGCGGCGACTCGTCCCAGGGCGCCGCCGAGGTCGTCGCGGCATGGGCGTCGGCAAAGACATGTGCACCATGGATTCTCACCACGCTGCCGGCATGGCCGCGCACGTAGCGCGGAAGGCGCGTGTGGCCCACTGGGTGCACGTTGCGCGCGCGCACGCGCTCGCCGAGGCCGAAAGAGGCCGGCTTGGCGGCCACTCGTTGCGTCGGCGAGCCTCGTGCCAGCGCCGGGGCCACGTCGTCGGCACGCAGCACGCGCGCCACGGGTACCGCGGGCTGGGATGCCTGGCCGGCTCGGATCTCGGCTGGGCTCACCAGGCCTCGCTGGAGCATCAGTCGCTCCAGGCCGGCAAGCCAGATCTCGTAGTAGCTCGACCCCAGGTACTGCGCAGGGGGCAGGGTCTCGCGCGCTGCGCGCGACTGGTCGATGTTCCATTGTCCGGTCGCCCCCATGGCCAGGGTCAGGCCGAGCGCAAGGCGTTCCCAGTCGGCGTGAAAGCGCGGTTCGTCGGCTTCGGGACGGATCGGGCCGAACCCCTGCAGGCCGCCCATGTCGTGCACGCCGTTCATGCCGACAAGCCCGGGTCGAGTGCGACGCCGGTCCCGATCATCGAGTCGCGCGTGACGAGCGTCGCCAGCCGATCCTCGCTCCAGCCGTCGGTGCCGGGCGGGCGCATCGGCACGACCAGATAGCGGACTTCGGCCGTCGAATCACGCACCACGACCTGTGTCGCCTCGGGCAGCGTGACGCCGAACTCGGCCAGCACCGAACGCGGCGCCAGCACCGCACGCGATCGATAGGGCGCCGACTTGTACCAGACCGGCGGCAGACCGAGCACGGGCCAGGGATAGCAGGAACACAGGGTGCACACGACCATGTGATGCGTCTGCGCGGTGTTGAACAGCGCCACCATGTGTTCACCCTGACGCCCGCCATAACCGAGCGAGGCGATCGCCGCAGTGGCGTCGTCGGCGAGCGCGGCGCGATAGGCCGGGTCGGCCCAGGCGCGGGCGACGACACGCGCGCCGTTGTGCGGGCCGACCTGGGTCTCGTAGGTCTCGATCAGGCGGTCGACCGCCGCCGGGTCGACATAGCCCTTCTCGACGAGCAGGGTCTGCAGCGCGCGCACGCGCAGATCCATGTCGTCGAGGTGCGAATGATCGTGGTCGTGGTCCGGTGCGCTCATCGTCGGGGCATTATCGGCCGCAGTGACGAAAAAGGGGCACACTGCCGGCCCGCGCATCCTCGCCTGACCCCCGACCCACTTCCCCGAAAGCCTGCCTTGTTCGCCTGGTTCGAGTCCTTCGTCGATCCGTATCCCGAGACGGTGCCGCGCCCGGCACCCAAACGCCTCGGCGAGTTCCTGTGGGCCTGCACCGAAGGCACGCGACCGTTCATCGCGCTGATGACGCTGTTCACCGCGCTG
The DNA here is from genome assembly GCA_963706655.1 of uncultured beta proteobacterium. Classification (GTDB taxonomy): domain Bacteria; phylum Pseudomonadota; class Gammaproteobacteria; order Burkholderiales; family Burkholderiaceae_C; genus Rubrivivax. The sequence continues at coordinate 91,941 of CAVPNN010000010.1, read as the reverse complement.
ATCGGCGCCTTCGAAGCCCTGCTGTTCGCGATGATGGGTCGCATCGTGGACTGGCTGGGCGAAGTGGCGCCGGCCGAGCTGTGGACGCGCGAGCGGTCGACCCTGCTCCTGCTCGGCCTCGTGCTGCTCGGCAGCATCGGGCTCGCGACCATGCAGTCCCTGTTCAAGCAGCAGGCGTTGTCGGGCAACTTCCCGATGCGGCTGCGCTGGAATTTCCATCGACTGATGCTCAGCCAGAGCCTGTCCTTCTACCAGGACGAATTCGCCGGCCGCATTGCGACCAAGGTCATGCAGTCGGCGCTGGCCGTGCGCGACACCTGGATGATCATGACCGACATCCTGGTCTACGTGGTCATCTACTTCCTGACCATGGCGGCGGTGCTCGGCACCTTCGACCTGCGCATGCTGGGCCCGTTCGCGCTGTGGCTCGGCCTGTATCTGCTGTCGATGCGCTGGTTCGTGCCGCGCCTGAGCGAGTCGGCGCGCCAGCAGGCCGACGCGCGCTCGCTGATGACCGGGCGCGTCACCGACGCCTACACCAATATCTCGACCGTCAAGCTGTTCTCGCACTCGCAGCGCGAGGCGGGATTCGCACGCTCGGCGATGCAGGAGTTCCTCTCCACCGTGCACCGTCAGATGCGCCTGGTGAGCAGCTTCGAGATCGTCAACCAGATGCTGTCGGTGGTGCTGATCGCCAGCACGGCGGGGGTGGCGATGTGGTTGTGGATCCAGGGCCAGGTCGGGGTCGGCGCAGTCGCGGCGGCGACCGCCATGTCGCTGCGCCTGAACGGCATTTCGCATTGGGTGATGTGGGAAATGGCCAGCCTGTTCGAACACATCGGCACGGTGCAGGACGGCATCAACACCCTGTCGCGCCCGCGCACCGTGGTCGACCGGCCCGGCGCGGTGCCGCTCGTCGCGACACGTGGCGAGGTGCGCTTCGAGCAGGTCGACTTTGCCTACGGCGGCGCGCGCAAGGTCATCGACGGTTTCACGCTGACCATTCGCCCGGGCGAGAAGATCGGCCTCGTCGGGCGCTCCGGGGCCGGCAAGAGCACGATCGTGAACCTGCTGCTGCGCTTCTACGACGTCGAGGGCGGTCGCATCCTGATCGACGGGCAGGACATCTGTGCCGTGCGCCAGGACTCGCTGCGCGAGCAGGTCGGCATGGTGACGCAGGACACCTCACTGCTGCACCGGTCGGTGCGCGACAACATCGTCTACGGGCGCCCGGACGCTTCCGAGATCGAGATGGTGCACGCGGCTGAACGCGCCGAGGCGCATGACTTCGTCCAGTCCCTGGTCGATCCGCATGGGCGCCACGGTTACGACGCGCATGTGGGCGAGCGCGGAGTCAAGCTCTCGGGCGGTCAGCGCCAGCGCATCGCGATCGCGCGCGTCATGCTCAAGGACGCGCCGATCCTGCTGCTCGACGAGGCCACGAGTGCGCTCGACAGCGAAGTCGAAGCGGCGATCCAGGCCAGCCTGTACCGGCTGATGGAAGGCAAGACGGTCGTCGCGATCGCGCACCGTCTGTCGACCATCGCGGCGATGGACCGTCTGATCGTGATGGACCAGGGCCGGATTGCCGAAGAGGGCGATCACCGGTCCCTGCTGGCGCGCGGCGGCCTTTATGCCCGGCTGTGGGCGCACCAGAGTGGTGGCTTCCTGGGCGAAGACCTGGACGACGCAGCGCTCGACCAGATCCCGGGCTGACCTTGCGGCTGCTCAGCGGCGGGTGGGCTCGAACGGCTGGGTCGGCTTGAATCCGTCCAGATCGACCGCGATCGGCTCGGTATCGGCCCACTGAACGGCGAGCCCCGACGGGTTCGAGGTCGGCATCGACAGTGGCTCCGGCTTGTGCCGTCCTGGTGGGGCCGTGCCAGGAGAGTGCGGCTTGCGCGCTGCCAGCTTCTGGGTGGCATCGGCCAGCCGGGCGTCGGCCACCTTGGCGTGAAGTTCGGCCGCAAAGCGGGACTCCTCGGCCCAGGCAAGCTTGCGCTTCATCCTGGCCAGGCGGGCGCGGTTGACGCGCCAGGTGGCCCCCGCCCCGAGGAGCAGCAGGCCAACGCCGGACGCGATGATCCACCAGAGGTCTTCCATGCGCCTGTTATCGGCCCGTCCCTGGCGGCGCTTGAGTGGCATTGCTCGCGCGCCAGCAACTGGGGGCACAAGACATGAAATGTTACGCAGCGATACGGCAGCGAAAGGACCTTCTGCACGCTGTCCCGCACGATCGAGGCCTTGTTCAACCACGGGGCCAAGTCCCCAGTACCGGAGAACCCTCATGAAGATCTGGATCAAACGCACCCTGATTGGCCTGTTCGGCGGCGCCGTGCTGCTTGGTGGCATGGCCGCCTGCGGCAATCGAATGCACCATGGCCACGGTTGGCAGGCCATGAGCGAGGCCGACAGCGCCGAATTCAAGTCCCGCGTGGTGGAAAAGGCCGGCCGCAAGCTCGACCTCGACGAGGCGCAGAAGGCCCGTCTGGCCGTGCTCGTCGACCGCCTGCGCGAGCAGCGCAATGCGCTGGTCGGCAGCACGACGGATCCCAGGGCCGAGTTGAACGCGCTGGTGGCCGGCACGACGTTCGACCGGGCGAGGGCACAAGCGCTCGTGACCACCAAGACTGACGCCTTGCGCAGCAAGTCACCCGAGGTGATCGCCGCAGCGGCCGACTTCTTCGACAGCCTGCGCCCCGAACAGCAGGCCGAGCTGCGTGAACTGATGTCGCGTGGCAAACGCTGGGGACGCAGCTGATCGACGCACAATCGTCGCCATGCGCCGCCTGCTGCTGATCGACGACGACGAGGGCCTCGGCCCTCCACTGGCGGCGTTCTTCCGGCGCTTCGAGATCGATCTCGTGCACGCCACCCGGCCCAGCGCCGGGTTGGCGCGGCTGCGCGACGAGGCACTTCGATGCCGCAATCCTCGACGTGATGCTGCCGGAGATGGACGGCTTCGAACTGTGCCGCACGATCCGCAAGGACAGCGACATTCCGATCGTCATGCTCACGGCACGCGGTGACGTGATGGACCGCGTGGTCGGCCTCGAACTCGGCGCCGACGACTACCTGCCCAAGCCCTTCGAGCCGCGAGAACTGCTGGCCCGCCTGCAGACGGTCTGGCGCCGCACCGATTCGGCGCGAGCGACCGACGATCCGTCGGACCGGCGGCGCCTTGTCTTCGAGGGTCTCGAGATCGACCTCGACCAGCGCCGTGTCCTCGGCGCGGGGCAAGTCGTGGACCTGACCGGCGCCGAGTTCGAACTGCTGGCCCTGCTGGCCGGCGCGCCGAACAAGGTCTTCAGCCGCGACCAGATCCTGGAGGCGCTGCGTGGCCACTCGGCCGAAGACATCCATTCACGTGCGGTCGACATCCTGGTCAGCCGCCTGCGCCGCAAGCTCGAGCCACTCGACGTGATCCACACGCTGCGCAACGCCGGCTATCTGTTCGCGGGTGCCAAGGGATGAAGTGGCGCTGGCATCAGCGTTGGCGCCATTCGATCCGCTGGCGCCTGGTGACCCTGTTCGTGTTGCTCGCGCTCGCGACGACGGCGGTCTTCCTCGGTGGCATGCAGCGTGTGGTCTCGGGCGGCTGGCAGGGTTATGCCAAGCCGATGCTCGCGGACTATGCCGAGCGGCTGGCAGCCGAGATCGGGTCGCCGCCTGACGTCGAACGGGCGGCAGCGATCGTGGCGCGCCTGCCGGTGGCGATCCGCATCGACGGACCGACCGTGGCCTACGACTCGCACCCCGGCCGCGACGCGCACGGGACAGACGAAGACGACGGCGAACGATGGGGTCTGCAGCGCCGCACGGCCGACGGTCATCGCATCACCTTCGGCCTCGCCGACCCATTGCCGGGTTCGCGGCCACGCGCCTTCGGCTGGATCACCCTGGCCTTGCTGCTCGGGTTGACCGCCATCGCGTACCGCTCGGTGCGCAAGATGCTCGCGCCGCTGCAGGACATCGGTGCCGGCGTCGAACGCTTCGGCCGCGGTGAGTTCGGCCAGCCGATCCGGGTGCCGCGGCGCGACGAACTCGGCGAGCTGGCCGACCGCATCAACCGCATGGCGGGCCGCCTGCAGGACATGCTCGACGCCAAGCGCGCACTGCTGCTTGCGATCAGCCACGAGCTGCGCAGCCCCTTGACGCGCGCCCGCGTGAACGTCGAACTGCTCGACCAGACGCCCGAGCGCGACGCGCTGGTCAAGGATCTGGCCGCCATGCGCGACCTCATCACCGACTTGCTGGAAAGCGAACGGCTGGCCTCAGGCCACGCGGCCCTGCAAGCCGAGCCGAGCGACCTGGCGGTGCTGGTGCAGGAATTGGTGGACACGCAGTTCGCGGGCCGACCGCTCACGCTCGCGCTGGCGCCTGACCTGGGCCTCTGGCCGCTCGATCCGGCACGCGTTCGACTGCTGTTGCGCAACCTGATCGAGAACGCGCTGCGCCATGGTGTTCCGGCGGCGCAGCCGCCGGAGGTCTTCGCGCGGCGAGTCGGCGAGCAGCTGCAGTTCGGGGTGCGCGACCACGGGCCCGGGGTGGCACCGGAACATCTGCCACGCCTGACCGACGCCTTCTACCGGCCCGACAGCGCCCGCACGCGCGCCGGCGGCGGGGTTGGCCTGGGGCTGCATCTGTGCCGCCTGGTGGTCGCAGGCGCACCAAGGCGAACTGGTCTTCCGCAACGCCGAGCCTGGTCTGATCGCCGAAGTGACCCTGCCCCGGCGCAGCACTTGATCGCCTGATCAGGTGCTGCTGCCTCAGGCGTCGACCCGTACGGGTGCGATCGCGAACGTTGCGCCCAGTCCGGGCGCCGACGTGATCGCCGTGGGCCGCTCTTGAGCGGGCACTCGACGACCATTTCGCCGGCGATCAGAAGCGGTCACGAACACTGTCGTCGATGCGACGCGTCTCGCCTGGCTTGCGCCCGAGATCGCGCGGATCGACGCGCGACCCGTCGATGTAGGAGAGGCTGACCTCGCCGATGCGCGGATGCTCGTAGACCAACACCATGTCATCGACGAATCGCCACTGGAAGCCACCATGCGGCGCCGCCCTGGCGCCAAACGCCCCAAACGGCAACGGTCGTGGCGACACGGTCATCGGTATGCCGTACTTGCCCACGAGCAGGCCACGCAGCGCCTGGTTGTCCGCGCCGTAGCCCTTGACCACGAAGCGCACCATCGCGACCTGGTCTTCATGCGTCACCAGCGTCAGGCGCTCGAGCGCGGGCACACCAACAGCACGGACGTCGAACGCGGGTGGCATTCCCGGCGCCGGGGGCAGCGGTCGGGCACCGGCGGCCAGCGCCGCGCTGACAAAGGCATCGGTCCGAGCGCCTTTCAGAGGCAGTCCGTACAAGGACAGCGCTTGTTCGGGCACCGACGCGGCCCAACCCGAAGCCGGCATCGCCACGGCAATCCACTGACACAGGTCTCGGCGTTTCATTGGCGCCCAATGTAGCGCGCCTGGCGATCGACCGTGTGGCGGCGCAGACGCCCGCTCAATGCTTGATGGCCTGATCGCCCCACAACTGCTTCAGTCGGTCGTCACGGCCGCAACCGCTGCGGTAGTAGTTGTAGCGGATCGGGTTCTTCTTGTAGTAGTCCTGGTGATAGTCCTCGGCCACGTAGAACGGTGCGGCCATCTGCACCTGCGTGACGATGGGCTCCTTGAACGGCTTGTTCTTCTCCAGGGCCGCCAGCGAGGCCTTGACCACCGCCATCTGCTCGGCGTCATGGACGAAGATGGCCGAGCGATAAGGCGTGCCGACATCGCAGAACTGGCGATCGACCGTGGTCGGGTCGATCGTGCGCCAGAAATGCTCGACCAGCTGGGCGTAGCTGACCTTGCGCGGGTCGAACACGATCTCCACCGCTTCGGCGTGCCCCGTGCTGCCGGACGAGACCTGCTTGTAGCCGGGGTTGGCGGTGCGTCCGCCGGTGTAACCGGACGTCGTCGACAAGACACCGGGCACTGCGTCGAAGTCGGACTCCACACACCAGAAGCAACCCCCGGCGAAGGTGGCCTTGGCGGTGCCTTCCGCCATGACAGATGGCGTGGGAGGGGCCACGGGGGTTGAAGTCTGCGACACCGCCGCGCCGACGCCGACGACCAACGCAGCCAGACCCGCAATGCCGATCATGTGCAGGCGCTTCATGCGGCCTCCGGGACAAAGGTCAGTGCCACGCCGTTGTTGCAGTAGCGCTTGCCGGTGGGCCGGGGGCCATCGTCGAAGACGTGACCCTGGTGGCCGCCGCAGCGCGCGCAATGGTATTCGGTGCGCGGGAAGATGAGCTTGAAGTCACGCTGAGTCTGCACCGCATCGGGCAGGGCCGTGAAGAAGCTCGGCCATCCGGTGCCGCTGTCGAACTTCATCTCGTGGGTGAACAGGGGAAGCTCGCAACCCGCACAGGCGAAGGTGCCGGCGCGCTTCTCGCGGTCGAGCGGGCTGGAGCCGGCCCGCTCGGTGCCATGCTGACGCAGCACCTGGTAGGCCGGCGCGGACAGGCGGCGCTTCCACTCGGCGTCGGTCAATTCGAGGCGGGCTGGCGCAGCGGCTGAAGAGGTGCCCACGCCGAGGGCGGGCAGCAAGGAGAGCAGGGTGCGTCGGTTCATGGAGAGGCTTTCGTCGTACGGGATGCCGCTGGAGTCGTCTCGGAACGGTCAACCTTACGCCCCGCGTTGCTTCGCCCTTGGCGCACGCGGACTTCGGGTGGAGGGGACAATGGCGGGATGTCCCCCGTTTCCTCCCCCGTGCGCCCGAGCGCCCCGCGTGCGCTGACGGGCTACCGCCCGTTCTGGGCCAAACGCTTCGGCAGCGCGCCCTTTCTGCCGATGAGCCGGGCCGAAATGGAGCAGCTCGGCTGGGACTCGTGCGACGTGATCATCGTGACCGGTGACGCCTATGTCGACCATCCGAGCTTCGGCATGGCCGTGATCGGGCGCACGCTCGAGGCGCAGGGATTCCGGGTCGGCATCATCGCCCAGCCCGACTGGCAGTCGGCCGACCCGTTCAAGGTGCTGGGCCGGCCGAACCTGTTCTTCGGTGTCGCCGCCGGCAACATGGACTCGATGATCAACGGCTACACCGCCGACCGCAAGATCCGCAGCGAGGACGTCTACACACCGGGTGGCGCGGCCGGCAAGCGGCCGGACCGCGCATCGCTGGTCTATGCGCAGCGCTGCCGGGAGGCCTGGAACGACGTGCCGATCCTGATCGGCGGCATCGAGGCCAGCCTGCGCCGGATCGCGCACTACGACTACTGGCAGGACAAGGTCCGGCGTTCGATCCTGGTCGACAGCAAGGCCGACCTGCTGCTCTACGGCAATGCCGAGCGCGCCATCGTCGAGATCGCACACCGCCTGGCCGCGCGCGAGCCGATCGAGCAGATCACCGACGTGCGCGGCACGTCCTTCATGGTCAAGAACGGCCCCGGCCTGGCGCCCGAGGGCTTCTTCGAGATCGACTCGAGCGAGGTCGATCAGCCCGGGCGCATCGACGAACACATCAGCCCCTACCAGTCGACGACCGACACCGCGGCGGCCCAGGGACAGACCTGCGTCAAGGACGACGCGGGCCCCTCGGCCGTGGTGCAGATGCCGGTCAGCCGCAGGACCGGCGCCGTCAAGCTGCCCGAGCGTGATCGCAGCGTCATCCGGCTGCCTGCCTACGAGCAGGTCAAGAGCGACCCGGTGCTGTACGCGCATGCCAATCGCGTGCTGCACCTGGAGACCAACCCGGGCAACGCGCGCGCCCTGGTGCAGCGCCATGGCGAGCGCGACGTCTGGATCAACCCGCCGCCGATTCCGCTCAGCACGGCCGAGATGGACCATGTGTTCGACCTGCCGTACGCGCGCAGCCCGCATCCGAGTTATGCGGACGCTGACGGCGGGCACGACGGGCCGACCAAGATCCCGGCCTGGGAGATGATCCGCTTCAGCGTCAACATCATGCGAGGCTGCTTCGGCGGCTGCACCTTCTGCTCGATCACCGAGCACGAGGGCCGCATCATCCAGAGCCGCTCGGAGGACTCGATCGCGCGCGAGGTCGAGGCCATGCGCGACAAGGTCAAGGGCTTCACCGGCGTCGTCAGCGATCTCGGTGGCCCGACCGCCAACATGTGGCGCCTGGGCTGCAAGACGCCCGAGATCGAGGCCGCCTGCCGCAAACCGAGCTGCGTCTACCCGGGCATCTGCAGCAACCTCAAGACCGACCACGCACCGCTGGTCAAGCTGTACCGCCGCATCCGCGGGCTGCAGGGCATCAAGAAGGTGCTGATCGGCTCCGGGCTGCGCTACGACCTGGCCGTGCAGTCGCCCGAGTACGTGCGCGAACTGGTCACCCACCATGTGGGCGGCTACCTGAAGATCGCGCCCGAGCACACCGAGGGCGGGCCGCTGTCGAAGATGATGAAGCCGGGCATCGGCACCTACGACCGCTTCAAGCAGATGTTCGATCAGTACACCGCCGAGGCGGGCAAGAAGCAGTACCTGATCCCGTACTTCATCGCGGCCCATCCGGGCACCAGCGACGAGGACATGATGAACTTGGCGCTGTGGCTCAAGCGCAATGGCTTCAAGGCCGACCAGGTGCAGACCTTCTACCCGAGCCCGATGGCCACCGCGACCGCGATGTACCACACGGACCGCAATCCGCTCAAAGGACTGAGCCGGGATCCGGCGCGCGCCGAGAAGGTCGACGTCGTGCGCGGCGAGCGCCGCCGCCGGCTGCACAAGGCCTTTCTGCGCTGGCACGATGCGAACAACTGGCCGCTGCTGCGCGAGGCGCTGCAGCGCCTGGGCCGCGCCGACCTGATCGGCAACGGCAAGCAGCACCTGATCCCGCGCTGGCAGCCGACCACCGACGGCAGCTATCAAAGCGCGCGGCGCAAGAATTCCACGTCCGTCAAGCCCGTCAAGGCATCACGCGGGGCGCCGCGGCCCGGCACCTTGCTCACGCAGCACACAGGGCTGCCGCCGCGCGTGGACGGCAGCCGCGCGCGCAAGCGCCCGAAGTAGATCTCCCTGGCACGGTGTCGGAATCCGACCGACACACCGCACAGCCGGATTCGGACCGGGCGCACGGCCGCCGTCCCTCGACCGCAGCCCATCGCGTCGACTACCTTGCATACAGGCTTGTTGTCTGCCTGCGAGGTCTGTCCAATGAATGTTGTTGCCCCAGTCCCTGTCGACGCGCATGAACTGCGGTTTGCGTCGCTGTTCAACACCGGGCGCGCATTGTCGTTTCCCTGCGATCCGAAGGGCCGGGTCGAACTCGATCGACTGAGCGAGCCCGCGCTGCGCAACTACCTGTTCGCGCGCGCAGTCGTCGGCCGCGAGTTCGCCACACCGCTGGTCGTTCCGCTGGGCGTCTGACGACCGGCGTCGGCCCCAGCCGCGTCAGTACAGGCGGATGGCCATGTCGAAGTGCCAGGTCCGGCGGATCTCGACGACGTCGTACTCGCGCGCCAGGCCCGGCGAAAACGCCTGGTAGGGTGCCAGGCTCTGCACGATGCGCCGAATGGCGTCGTCGATCTCGGCCACGCCACTCGAGAGCACGAACGTCACGGACTCCACGGAGCCATCGCTTCGAATGGCCACCGTCACCATGGGATGGGTGTGCGGGCGCGCCGCCGCCTCGCGGACCATGTCGAAGGCCTGGTTGAGCTGGATCTTGCGCGCCCAGGCCTCCGCGTACAGGACGAGTTCGGTGTTGGGGTCGGCGCGCCCGAACAGCCTGCCTCGGCGCGCGGTGCTCCACGACGGTGGCAGCGTAGAGGTTGACTGCGCGGCGGTTGACGCTGCTGCGCGTTGCGCGGCCTCTGCATCCAGCTGACGTCCCATCGCGCGCCGCGCGGCTTGTCGGCGCTCCTCCCACGCCCGGTCGGCATCGGCTTGCGCGGACTCCTGACGCGCCGACGCCTGGCCGGCCGCTTCCTGCCGAACTGCGGCCTGTCGGGCAGCTTGCACGCGATCGGCTTGCTGCCGTGCGGTCTCGACGCGCGCCGCTTCCGCGCGGGCAGCTTCCCGCAATGCTTGCTCCTGGGCGATCGCGGCTTGGCGGATGGTCTCCAGGCGGGCGGCTTCCTGCTTCGCCGCCTCGACGCGTGCGGCCTCTCGACGAACTGCCTCCTGCTCGCTGGCCTCGCGCGCGGCCGCCGCTTGTCGTTCGGTCTCCAGACGCTGGGATTCTTTGCGCTCCGCCTCGATCCGTGCCGCTTCCCGCTGGGCGGCCTCCCGCTGCGCCGCCGCTTGCAGGACGGCCGCTTGATGCTGTGCCTCCAGGCGTTCGGCTTCGCGCTGTTCTTCTTCTTGTCTTATGGCAGCCTGGCGAGCCGCGTCCTGTCTGGCAGCCTCCTGCAGCGCCTCCTCCTGCGCGATCGCCGCCAGGCGCGCCGCCTCCAGGCGTTGGGCTTGCAGCCGCGCCGCCTCGAGCTGCGCCGCTTCCATGCGTGCGGCCTCCAGCGCAGCCTCCTGCTGGATGGCCGCCTGCCGCTCGGCCTGCAAGCGATCGGCTTCCCGCTGCGCAGCCTCGGCCCGCACCGCTTCCTGCCGTGCCGCCTCGCGCAGCGCCGCTTCCTGTCGGAGGGCTGCATGCCGCAGGGCTTGCAGGCGCTCGGCCTCGGCGGCCTCGAGGCGCGCCGCCTCCACCTGCTCTGCCTGCCGTTGTGCCTCCTCCTGCTGCCGATCGAGCCTGGCCTGCTCGGCCGCGCGCGCCAGCGCTTCGTCGCCCGTGTCCCGGGTCACCGGCGGGACGGACTCGGGGCTCGACGCGCTCGGCGCAGCCGCGATGGCGGGCGCCGGCACCGACCGCGCAGCGGGCACCTCCCAGACGGGCTCGTCCGACGGCGCCAAGGCAAGCAGGTCGGACTCGGCGATGGTCGGGGGCGCCGCATCGACTGGCGCCAAGGCGTGTTCGCGTGCACCTGCGTCGTCGACACCGGTCGCGGCCGCCGCCATCGCGACGACCGCCGGCGCGGGCTCGGCCGCCGGCGGGATCGGGTCTGCCGTCCGCGCTGGGGGTGACGGTGGGGAAGGGACAGGTGTCGGCGCACGTGTCGGCGCAGGTGCCGGCGCAGGGGGCGCCGACCTGGTCGAGGATGTCGAATCGGCAATGGGCTGCGCGGCCGGAGGCGGCCGGGGCGGCACTGCGGCTGGCGCCGGCACCGGCACCGGCGGCGGCGCGGGCGCGACCGGCTCGGGGACGAGCACGATGCGCAGATCGGGCGCTTCGACCCTGCGATCCTGCCACGGAAAGCCGAAGCCCGGGAGCCCGAGCCCCTGGCCGCCGAAGGTCAGGCTCAGCAGCAGCACGTGGATCGACAGCGAGACCAGCAGTGCCCAGGCCAGCGGCCGGTGTTCGGCGCGCCTGCGACGACGCGGCCGCGGTCGGTGGGCCGCGGCTCGCGGGGATCCTGTCGGCGTGGGGCCGGAAGCAGGTGCCCGCGGGTCGCCGGGCTCGGTGGAACTCAAGCGCGCTCCGCCATCGCTGCTGGGCCGCTGCGGTTGGCGGTGCGCCCGAGGCCCGGGCAGGCCCGCGCATCGGGCCGTTGCCGCTGCATCTGGAGAACGTCGGTGATCCGCATCTGGCCCATTGTCCAATCCACGCCGGTCGGTGGCGGATGTCGATTCTCTCCGTCCTTCGCATCGACCTCGGTTCGATCTGCCGCCGTCGGCACCCGCCGGGCGCGGAACCGGTTGGCGCAGCCAAGTAGCATTCGGGGCTGTTCCCGCTCAACTGCTCCCATGGCCGCTGCCAACCTGCTAGCCCTGATCGACGACATCGCGACCATCCTCGACGATGTCGCGACCATGACCAAGATCGCCACCAAGAAGACCGCCGGCGTGCTCGGCGACGACCTGGCGCTCAATGCCCAGCAGGTCACCGGCGTCAAGGCCGACCGTGAGTTGCCCGTGGTCTGGGCCGTGGCCAAGGGGTCCTTCGTCAACAAGGCGATCCTGGTGCCGGCGGCGCTCGCCATCAGCGCCTTCATTCCCTGGGCCGTGACGCCGCTGCTGATGATCGGCGGTGCCTATCTGTGTTTCGAGGGCTTCGAGAAGCTGGCCCACCGGTACCTGCACGACCCGGCCGAGGATGAAAAGCACAAGGCCGAGGTGCGGCGTGCCGTGTCCGACCCGGCGGTCGACGTGTTGGCCATGGAGAAGGGCAAGATCAAGGGCGCAGTGCGGACCGACTTCATCCTGTCGGCTGAGATCATCGCGATCACGCTGGGCACGGTGGCGGCGGCGCCGCTCGGGACCCAGTTCACGGTGCTGGCGGCGATTTCGGTGCTGATGACGGTCGGGGTCTACGGCCTGGTCGCGGGCATCGTCAAGCTCGATGACGCCGGCCTGGCGCTGTGCCGGCGCGGGGGCGTGGCGGGCCACGTCGGCAGCGCCATCCTGGCCGCTGCGCCCTGGCTGATGAAAGGGCTGTCGGTGGCCGGTACCGCTGCGATGTTCCTGGTCGGGGGCGGCATCCTGGTGCATGGCTGGCCGGCGCTGCACCATTGGGTCGAGTCGGTGAGCGCCCAGGCCTGGACCGGTGGCCTGATCGGGATGGGGCTCAATGCCGGCGTCGGTGTGCTGGCCGGCGCGCTGGTGCTGGGTGCCGTGATGCTGTTCCAGCGCTTGCGCCCGGCCTGATGCTGCTGCTCGCCCCGATGGAGGGTCTGCTCGACGCGCCCTTGCGCGACGTCCTGACCCGCGTTGGCGGCATCGACCGCTGTGTCAGCGAATTCATCCGGATCACCGACCAGTTGATGCCGGACCGGGTGTTCCTGCGCATCGTGCCGGAACTGGGGCAGGGCGGCCGCACCGCGGCCGGTGTGCCGGTGCGACCCCAGTTGCTGGGTTCGGATCCGTCGTGCCTGGCCGACAACGCGGCGGCGCTGGCGGCGCTCGGAGCGCCCGGCGTCGACCTCAATTTCGGCTGCCCGGCCAAGGTCGTCAATCGCCACCGCGGCGGCGCGATCCTGCTCGACGATCCGGAGCAGATCGGCCGCATCGTGGCGGCGGTGCGCCGCGCCGTGCCGGCCAATGTGCCGGTCTCGGCCAAGATGCGCCTGGGCGTGCGCGACACGCGGCGCGCGCTGGAATGTGCGCAGGCGATCGAAGCCGGTGGCGCCGACGAGGTGGTCGTGCACGCACGCACCAAGGACGACGGCTATCGCCCGCCGGCCTGGTGGGAACGCATTGCCGACATCCGCGCCGGCGTGCGCCTGCGCGTGGTGGCCAACGGCGAGATCTGGAGCGCGGCCGATGCGGCGCGCTGCCGCGCCGTCTCGGGTTGCGACGCGCTGATGCTGGGCCGCGGCATGGTCGCCGATCCGGGGCTGGCGTTGTCGATCCGCGGTGCGCCGGCGCTGCCGTGGACCACCCTCGCGCCCGAGCTCGAGCGCTTCTGGGCGCTCATTGCGCCGCGCGTGGTGCCGCGCCATCGGGCCGGCCGGCTCAAACAATGGCTGAACTTCCTGCGCCGGCGCTACCCACAGGCCGAGCAGCTGTACCAGGAGGTCAGGCTGATCAACGACCCGAAGGCCGTGCAGGACCTCCTGTCCTATTTGCCCGTGATGCCGAGCAGCTTGACCTCGAAGTGCAGCGTGGCGCCGGGCGGGATGACCTGTCCCGCGCCCTTGTCACCATAGGCGATCGCCGGCGGGCAGATCAGTTGCGCCTCGCTGCCGATCGTCATCAGCTGCACCCCTTCGGTCCAGCACTTGATGACGCGGTTGAGCGGGAACTCGATCGGCACGCCGCGCTGGTAGGAACTGTCGAACTCGCGGCCGTCGGGGAAGGTGCCGCGGTAGTGCACGCGCACCACGTCGGTCGGACCCGGGTGGGCGCCCTTGCCGTCCTTGGTGGCCTTGAAGATCAGGCCCGACGCGGTGGTGACGGGATCGGCTGCCATCGCGGGCAGCATCATCAGTGCCAGGGCACCGGCAATCAGGCATTTCATCGGAAGTGGGCGGAAGTGGCTGAGGGCCGCATCATCGCAGAGCGGCGACCTGCGATGCGAACCGGTCCCGGAACCAGCGCTGCAGCAGGCGCTGCTCGAAGGGCAGGGGGCCTTCATCCAGGCGATAACGCGCGCCGCTGAGGTAGTCCAGATCGATCAGGCGCTCGCTTCCAGCCAGGATGACCTGGTCACCCTGGCGCAGGCTGAACTGCAACTCGATGCGCGGCGCGTCGGCCCCGACGCCCATGACCCGGATCTGCTCATGCCGGATCGGTCGCCGTTCGCCCGCCAGATCGACGTCGACGACCTGCACCTGCAGGACCTGGCCGTCGGGCAATCGACTGGCGAGTCGGGCCAGGATGGCGGTCAGTGCCGCTTCGGTGCGGCTGCGCTCGACGCTGCCGAAACCGGCATCGGTGAAGTTCTCGGGCTGTTGAAAGGACACCTCGGCGCGCCCGGTCGCCATCGCCGCACTCGACATGGCCAGCACGAGGGGCGCCAGCAGCGCCGTCGAAAGCAGTCTCATGATGCTTCTCCAGCAGGGTGATGGACTCTTCTACTGTCGTCGATCGCAGCCGATCTGGCCAGCCCGTTTGCACAGCTTTGCAATTGCCGCTGTCAGCGCACCCAGCCCTCGCGCAAGGTCGTCACGCGGTTGAAGACCGGTGCGTCGGCGCGGTGGTCCTTGCGGTCGGTCACGAAGTAGCCATGGCGCTCGAACTGGAAGTGCCGTTCGCCGGCCACCTGGGCCAGCGACGGCTCCAGCCAGGCCTGCACCACCTTCAGGCTCGACGGGTTCAGCGCGTCGCGGAAGTCGCGCTCGCCTGCTTCCGGCTGCGGTTCGGAGAACAGCCGGTCGTAGAGGTTCACGGTGGCCGACAGCCCGTCGTGCACGGCGACCCAGCTGATGGTGCCCTTGACCTTGACCCCATCGGCGCCCGGCGTGCCGCTGCGCGTGTCGGGCACCGCCTCGGCCAGCACCGTGACGACATGGCCCTGGGCATCCTTCACGCAACCGGTGCACTCCACGATCAGGCCGTACTTGAGGCGTACGCGGTTGCCCGGAAAGAGCCGGTGAAAGCCCTTGGGCGCGACCTCGGCGAAATCGTCGCGTTCGATCCAGACCTCGGGGCCCAGCTCGAACTGGCGTTGCCCCAGTTCGGGCCGCTGCGCGTGGACCGGTGCGGTGCAGGGCTCGCGATGCGACTCGACGCCGAAGACCTCGGCCCAGTTTGTCAGGTGCAGCTTGACCGGATCGAGCACCGCCATCGCGCGCGGCGCCTGGCCTTCCAGATCGTCGCGCAGGGCAATGTCGAGCACGCTGTAGTCGACCCAGATGTTGGTCTTGCTGGCCCCGGTGTCGTCGGCCAACTTGCGGATCGACGCCGCCGTGTAGCCGCGCCGGCGCAGGCCGGCGAGCGTGGGCATGCGCGGGTCGTCCCAGCCGCCGACGATGCCCTCGTCGACCAGGGCCCGGAGCTTGCGCTTGCTCGTGATCACATAGGTCAGGTTGAGGCGGCCGAACTCGACCTGCTTGGGCAAGGGGCGGGCGAGCAGGCCACCATCGGCGAGTTGCTTCAGCAGCCAGTCGTAGAAGGGGCGCTGGTCCTCGAACTCCAGCGTGCAGAAGCTGTGCGTGATGCGCTCCAGACCATCCTCGATCGGATGCGCATAGGTGTACATCGGGTAGATGCACCAGCGGTCACCGGTGTTGTGGTGGTGCGCGCGCTTGATGCGGTAGAGCGCGGGGTCGCGCAGGTTGATGTTGGGCGACGCCATGTCGATCCTGGCGCGCAGCACCATCGCGCCGTCGGGATGCCGGCCGTCGCGCATCTCCCGCAATCGGGCCAGGTTCTCGGCCGGGCTGCGGTCGCGAAACGGGCTGTTGGTGCCGGGGGTCGTGAAGTCGCCCCGGCTCGCCCGGATCTGCTCGGCCGACTGCTCGTCGACATAGGCCAGGCCCTGTTCGACGAGGTGCTCGGCCGCGCGGTACATGAAGTCGAAGTAGTTGCTGGCGTAGTAGAGGTGGCTGCTGCCGTCCTGCTGCCAGTCGAAGCCGAGCCAGCGCACCATCTCGATGATGGCGTCGACGAACTCCTGTTCTTCCTTCTCCGGGTTGGTGTCGTCGAAGCGCAGGTGGCAGATGCCGCCGTGGTCGCGCGCCAGGCCGAAGTTCAGGCAGATGCTCTTGGCATGCCCGATGTGCAGATAGCCGTTGGGCTCGGGCGGGAATCGGGTGCGGATGCGTGCCGGGTCGACACCACCGGCCGCATGGTGGGCCGCGTCGCCAGGGCTGCCGCCCCAATGGCGCCCCTGCAGGGTTCCACTTTCGAGATCACGCTCGATGACGGTGCGCAGGAAGTTCGCGACCTTTGGCGTCTCGCCAGGCGGGTGTTTCGGCAGGGGTTCGGACATCCGCCCGATTCTATCGACGCCCCTTGAGCTTCTCGATCTCGGACTCGATCATGCGCGCACGCACACCGTCGCCGTTCAGTCCGATGAAGGTGACCAGGCCGTGGATCGCGAGCCCGAGACCCCACCAGCCCAGGGGCCAGACATGCCAGCGGGTGCCACCGTGGTACTGGTTGATCACGAACAGGCCTGCGTTGACGAGCACGAACACGAGCGCGTGGGTGTAGAAACCGAGCTTGCGTGCGACACGCCGTTTGGCCTGGCGCGCAATCTCGTCGTCGGTGAGCGGGGTGTTCATGCAGGGACTCCTTGTGGAAACGATGAAGTGATCAGGCGACCAGGCCCAGGCCATGCTTCCACAGCAGGGTGCCCAGAAACCGACCCGGCATCAAGGTGAAGATGCCGGCCAGCAGGCAGCCGCCGAGGTACAGGCCGCGCATGGTCCGGCGGTGGGAATCGACTCTGCCATGGCGAATCTGCCAGACCCCGCGTGGCAGCTCGACCGCCACCAAGACCGTGAAGGCGTGGATCGGTGTGATGCCGGCCAGGTTTGGCAGGTGGTAGTCGCGAATGAAGGCGCTCGACAACGCCGCGCCGCCCATCAGCAGGACCCAGCTCCAGCCGAGCGCACGGTGCACGCCGTTGCCCTTGCGGCGCGCCAGGATGACGCCGCCGAGCAGCAAGGCCAGGACCGCCAGCACGAGATGGGCGAAGACGAGCGGATGCTTGTGGAACAACTGGGTGAACGCGGTCATGGCAGGTCTCTGGCGAAGCCTCGGGGCATGGGTCGATGCAACACATGCTAGGCAGGCCGGGCCCGCCTGTCGGCGCCGGTGCGACGAATCGACATGACGGTTCGCGAAGGTGCGGTGGCTGGGTGCGAGCGGACGTCGGCGCCGTCACTCGACGTTCACATGCCCTTGAACAGCGAGGCGTAGAGCCGGCTGGCAGTGAGCAGTTCCGACCTGCCGGCAAGTGCCAGCCGGACCTTGCCCGACTCGTCGCGGGTCGCACTCGTGACGGCGGCAGCCTGGACGATCAGGCTGCGGTGCACCTGCCAGAAGCGCTGCGGGTCCAGACGCGGCATCAGTTCCTTGAGCGAGGTGCGGATCAGGTGCTCACGCTCCGCGGTGACCACACGCACGTACTTGTCGGCGGCCTCGAAGTAGATCACCGTGTCGACCGGCACCATGTGCACGGTCGCGCCAACCTGGGCCGGAATGACGCTCAGGCGGGACGACGGTGTCGAACCCGGCTCGCCCACAGCGCCGAGCAGGCCACGCAACTGCGCCATGGCCTGCTGCAGCGTATCGGCCGCCGGGCTGCGGTCGCGCAGGCGGCGCTGAAGCCGCTCGACACAGGCCTGCAGCCGCTCGCCGTCCACCGGTTTGACCAGATAGTCCACGGCCTGCGCCTCATAGGCCTGCAAGGCGTACTGGTCGAAGGCGGTGACGAAGACGATGAGCGGAAACGGGGTCTGCTCCGGCCAGTCTTCGGCCAGCGCCTGCGCGGCGTCCAGACCTGTCATGCCCGGCATTCGGATGTCGAGGAAGCACAGGTCCGGCGCCAGCGCCAGCGCCTGGGTCACGGCCGAAGCACCGTCGCCGACGTTCGCCACCACCTGCAGCTCAGGCCAGCGCGTGGCCAGCTCGGCCTGCAGCGCGGCGGCCAGCAGCGGCTCGTCTTCCGCGATCAACGCGGTCACCGAGAGACCGGTCGGCGTCATGGCTGGGACTCCTTCGCTTCGTCTTGCGGCGTCGCAGGCCAGGGCAGCCAGGCTGTTGCCACGCATCCGCCCTCGGCGTCGCACGCAGGCTCCAGGGTCAGACCGGCGCGGTCGCCGTGCAGGGTGGCCAGACGCTGGCGCACCTGCACCAGCCCGAAGCGGGTGCCGGTCGAGTCGGCGTGCTCGGGCAGGCCGACGCCAGTGTCGCGCACCGACATCACGAGTCGATCGCCGTCCCGGCGTGCGCGAACATCGATCCGCCCGCCGCTGACCTGTGGTTCGAGTCCGTGCTTGATGGCGTTTTCGACCAGGGGCTGGAGCAGCAGCGCAGGCACCTGGACCTGGCGCAGCGGCTCGGGCAGGTCCAGCTGCGCCTGCAGCCGGCTGCCCATTCGAACCGACATCAGCGCCAGATAGTCCTCGACGCGTGCAAATTCGGCCGCCAGCGCGTGGGTTGGGCTGCGCGATGCGGCCAAGGTCGCACGCAAGTAGGCGATCAAGCGGTCGAGCATGGCCTGGGCGCGGCCGGCGTCAGTGCCGATCAGGACCCGAAGGTTGGCCAGCGTGTTGAACAGCATGTGCGGCTCGAGCTGCGATTGCAGCAGTTGCAACTGCATTTCGGCCGCTTCGCGCTGCGCGGCCTCGGCGCTGGCGCGTGCCTTGGCCAGATGTTCGACCGAGGTCAGGATGACGGTGGCGACCACGGCGCACAGCAGCGAGATCGCGAGCGTGATGCGGGTCGACATCGAGTCCAGCTGCAGCATGCTCGGTGACTGATGCCCGAACAACCGGTCGACCAGTGCAGTTCCGATCGCCGGACCGAGCACGGCACCCAGGGCAATGAGTGGCAGCATTCCGGCCCAGCTGAAGTGAACCGCAGGGTCCGCTGGCACCGGCAGGCGGCGCAAGGCGCGCACCCGATCCACGCCCCAGACGGTGGCCAGGCGGCCGCCGTCGATGACGAACCAGCACGACAGGCCGATCGCGAACGAGTAAGCGAACTTGCCGAGCGCACCGCCGCCGTCGAGCATGGTCAGGAAGAGCGCCACCGACGAGCACATGGCCGTCATCAGACGATCACGCCACGGCCGAGCCGGCGCCGCAACGCGCCGAGAGCCGACCCGAACGCGGTCGAGGGGAGAGCGGTGGGGGCGAGGCCGGGCGTCATGTCGACATTGTCCGGCCGGGAGTGCCCGGCGCCGCCAGCCGGGCGACCAAACGCCCGCTGGCGTCGCCAAACCTGCGTGGAACGGCGCGAAAGGAGGATCGAGCGGCTCAGCCCGCCGCCAGCCGGGCCCGGATGGTCTCGATGCGTTGGCGGTTGACGCCCAGGTCGCCTTTGCCCACGCGCGACGCCGAGCGCACCTGGACCACCTGGGCGGCCGGGTCGAACCAGAATTCGGTGTCGTCGACGAAGCGCAGCAAGCGTGTCGAGAACTGCGCGTAGAGGTAGTCCTCGCGTGCTTCGATGATCACGGCACCCGGCATCGCCTCGACGATGCGCTTGAGCGCGGCCATCGTGGCCGGCCCGTCACCGCGCAGCGGCAGCGGATCGATCTGCGCTGCGCCGCGCTGCACATGGTCACTCCAGAGCGAGGCCTGGCTGCTGACGCTGTTGGGGGTCTTGGACGGCGGCTTCAGACGGCCGTCGCGAACGCCCAGATTGCCGGGCATGCGGCCACCGAAGAGTCCCATCTGGCCGGCCGCGATGACGAGCAGGACGAGTGCGACGAGGGCGATCAGGAGCCACTTCAGGATTTGCATGACGGGGCCCCGGTCGTCGGGACATCGGAAGAATCGAAGTCGGCATTGTGACGGGCTGGCAAGATGGCCTTCGATGACCTTGCTGACCCTGCGTCGATTGGGCGCTGCCACCCTGGCCTTCGCGCTCGCCATGCCGGCCGGCCTTGCGCTGGCGCAGACGCCGCAACCCTACAGCGACGCCGTGGCGGCGAGGTTCCCGGCGCCGTCGGTGCGCTACGCCACGCCTGCGCTGGTGCCGGGCCGGGTGGACTTCACGCGCAACGAAGAATTGGCTGCCTTTCTCGAACACCTGGCGCGCGCGGAACGGGTGCAGCTGATCGAGGCTGGCCACTCGCATGCCGGCGTGCCGATCCTGGCCCTGCACTTCTCGCGCGGGCCGGGCCGACCGGTGGCGATGCTGATCGGGCAGCAGCATGGCAACGAACCGGCCGGTGCCGAGGCCTTGCTTGCGCTGGCCCGGGCCCTGGCCGATGAGGATTCCGACCTGTCGCCCGTGCTCGACCGACTGGACGTGATCGTGCTGCCACGCGCCAATCCGGACGGCACGTCGTTGGGGCGCAGGACCACGGCGCGCGGTGTCGACCTGAACCGGGACCATCTGCTGCTGGCGACCGATGAAGCGCGTGCCATCGCGCAGCTTGCGCTGAGATTCGACCCCGTGCTGGTCGTCGATGCCCATGAGCATGTTGCGTTGTCGGGCCGCACGCCGACGGGCGGCGGCATCGCGCGGCACGACCTGCTGCTGCAGTTCGCCACCACGCCCAACCTGGCCCCGGATCTGGTCGACGCGAGCGAAGACTGGTTTGCCGCGCCGCTGCGCGCCGACCTCGAAGCGACCGGCCTCAGCAGCGACTGGTACCACGTGCGCACCGCTGTCCCCGGGCGACTCGCGATGGGCGGCATCCATCCCACGCTCGCGCGCAATGTCTTCGGATTGCGGCACGCCGTGAGCGTGCTGCTCGAGTCACGCGGTCTGGACCTCGGTCGCCTGCACTTCGAGCGCCGCGTGCACAGCCATGTGGTGGCGATGTCGAGCCTGCTGCGCAGCGCCGCCACGCATGCCGACGCACTCGTGACACGCCGCGCCGCGGCGGTGGCGGCGCAGCGTGCAATGGCCTGCTCGGGGCCCTTGGTCGTGGAGGCGGCGATGACCCGCATGCGGCGCGAGTGGCAGGCCATCGACCGCGACACCGGGGCCGACGTGTCGGCCCAGATCGAGTGGGACTCGGCGCTCGAGCTGCGCCCGCTCACCACCCGCCGCCGGCCCTGCGGCTACTGGCTGGCGCCGACCGCGCACGACGCCGTGGCCCGCTTGCGCCTGCTCGGCGTCAGCGTGCGCCAGCTCGACGAGCCGTCGCGCTGGAGGCCGAGGTCTACGAAGAATCGGCCCGTGGCCCGGCCGCCAGCCGACGGAAGCACGCTGCGCCTGAGCGTCGAACTCCGGGCGCGGCCGCTGGCGTCCCAGGCGGGCGCCTACTTCGTGACCATGGACCAGCCACTGGCGGCATTGGCCGCGGCGGCACTCGAGCCCGACAGCGCACACAGTTATGTCGCCCACCGGCTGCTGACCCTGGACCAGGTGGCGCGGGTGCTCGAGTGGCCCTGAACAATCGCCGCTTGGGCGCCCTCAGCGTCGCTTGGACCCGCCGAGCAGCGAACCCAGCACACCGCGGATGAGCTCGCGCCCGACGGCCGAACCCATGCTGCGCACGGCCGACGTGGCGGCCGCCTGGGCCAGGCCCGGGCGCTGACCGCCGCGTGGTCCGGTCGAGCCGAAGATCATGTCCTTCAGGCTGTCCATCACGCCACCGCCGGCAGCGGCCGGTGCGCCACCCACTGCCGTGGCCGGCGCGGTGGCCGGCACTTCGGCGCGCGCCTTGATCTTCTCGTAGGCCGACTCGCGGTCGATCACCTTTTCATAGGCCCCTGCGACCAGCGACCCGGCGATCAGCGCCTGGCGCTGCGCGTCGTTGATGGGCCCGATCTGGCTGCCGGGCGGCAGCACGAACACGCGCTCGGTGACGCTCGGGCGGCCCTTGGAATCGAGGAAGCTGATCAGCGCTTCGCCGACCGCCAGCTCGGTGATGGCGGTGGCCATGTCGCCGATGGCCGGGTTCGTGCGCATCGTGTCGGCGGCCGACTTGACGGCCTTCTGGTCGCGCGGCGTGAAGGCGCGCAGCGCGTGCTGCACGCGGTTGCCGAGCTGGGCGAGCACGGTGTCGGGCACGTCGAGCGGGTTCTGCGTCACGAAGTAGACGCCGACACCCTTGGAGCGCACCAGGCGCACGACGAGTTCGATGCGCTCGATCAGGGCCTTGGGCGCGTCGTTGAAGAGCAGGTGCGCCTCGTCGAAGAAGAAGACGAGCTTGGGTTTGTCCGGGTCGCCGATCTCGGGCAGCATCTCGAACAGCTCGGACAGCATCCACAGCAGGAAGGTCGCGTACAGGCGCGGCGCATTCATCAGCTGGTCCGCGGCCAGGATGTTGATCACGCCCTTGCCGTCGACGGTCTGCATGAAGTCGCTGATGTCGAGCATCGGCTCGCCGAAGAACTGGTCGCCGCCCTGCTCCTCGATCTGAAGCAGGCCGCGCTGGATCGCGCCGATGCTGGCCGCGCTCACGTTGCCGTACTCGGTGGTGAAGTCCTTCGCGTTGTCGCCGACGAACTGCAGCATCGCGCGCAGGTCCTTCATGTCGAGCAGCAAGAGGCCGTTGTCGTCGGCGATCTTGAACACGAGGTTGAGCACCCCGGCCTGGGTGTCGTTCAGCGCGAGCATGCGCGCGAGCAGCAGCGGGCCCATGTCCGACACCGTGGCGCGCACCGGGTGGCCCTGCTTGCCGAACACGTCCCACAGTGTCGACGGGCACTTGATGCTCTCGGGCTCGGGCAGGCCACGTTCCTTCAGGATCGCCGCCACCTTGGGCGGCAGGCTGCCGGCCTGCGTGATGCCGGTGAGGTCGCCCTTGACATCGGCCATGAAGACCGGCACGCCGATCTTGCTGAAGCCTTCGGCCAGGGTCTGCAGCGTGATCGTCTTGCCGGTGCCGGTGGCGCCGGTGATCAGGCCGTGCCGGTTGGCCAGTGCGGGCATCAGCAGGCATTCGATGTCGCCGCGGTGGGCGACGAGGAAGGGGTCGGTCATGGGAAGGTCTCCAGGTCGTGAGAGCGGGCCAGTGGACGCAGTCTAGCGAACCCGGACGGCGCGCCGCCAACACTGACGGCGGCCCTGTCTTGATTCGTGTCAACGACCACCCCGGTGTTCGGTGGGGTAATGAAACTTGACTTTGCTGCAACCAATGGCGACGACCGTCGCGAGGCATGAGGTCGGCGTCGCCGCCGGCCCAGCGGCACTTTCGAAGTCCGAGGAGATGGAAGATGGATCTGTTTGACCTGCATCGAGGATCGACGGCTGTGCTGGCCAGGGCCAGGGCGTTGGCACTGCCTCTGGCCCTGGTGCTGGCGGGTTGCGGCGGTGGCGGGGAAGCCCTGCCGCCGCCACCGACCGCTGCGCCGCCGACGGTCAGGCAGGCCCTTGTCGCAGCGGCGGCGGTGGCGGCGAATGACACGGCGAACAGTCCCTCGGCATCGTTGTCGGTGGTGCAGGCCGCCGGGGTGCCGGCCGTCACGGTGGCCAGCGCGCCTCAAGTCAACTTCGCGGTGTTCTCCGACGGGAAGCTCAAGTCCGGCCTGACGCTGAACCAGGTCAGTTTCGTGATCACCAAGCTGGTGCCCGGAACGAACGGCGACCCAGACGAATGGGTCAGCTATGTCTCGCGCAAGGAGGTGGCCGCCGCCGGCGTGGGCCCAGGCGGCATGCCGGTCCTGCCCGAGGCCTGGCAGGCGAGCGCCGACCCGAAGGTTTCACTGGTCGAGCATGCCGATGGCTACTACACGTACACGTTCATGGCTGACATCAAGGACCCGGCCTGGCAGCGCCGTGGTCTCTGGCACGACCTATGCCGTCAACGGCGTGACCTACGAGCCCGCGCGCACCCACCGCATCGCCATCCAGCTCAGCTACACGAACGCCGCCGGCGAGACCGTTCGCGTCAACCCGATCTTCGACTTCACCCTCGACGCGGCGGGCCGCTCGGTGCCGGTCACTGACCCGGCCCTGACGCGCCGGATGTCCGACGTGGCGTCGTGCAACGGCTGCCACGGTGAGCTGGCGCTGCACGGCGGCGGGCGCGTCGACATGCCGTACTGCGTGGCCTGCCACAACCCGGGCACCACCGATGCCAACAGTGGCCAGGTGCTGACGATGTCGACGATGACGCACAAGATTCACGCCGGCCGCCTGCTCAAGCGCCAACTCGACGCTGGCCAGGGCGGCGAGGACTACACGATCTGGGGCTATCGCAACAGTCGGCACGGCTACGCCGAGGTCGGCTACCCGCAGGACCTGCGCAACTGCGCCACCTGCCACTCCAGCGCCAATGCGGCCACGCCGCAGGGCGACAACTGGAAGACCGTGCCGTCCAAGCAGGCCTGCCTGAGCTGCCATGCGAACAAGCCGGGGTCGGCCTGGGACACCAGCCACCAGCGATTCGCGCGCAGCGTGGCGGTGTGGTCAGGGGCGACGCCGACCTCGGTGGCCACCGACCTGTCCAACGCGACCTGCGTCGCCTGTCACAAACCCGGCTCGAACCTCTCGGCCGAGCGCGTGCACTGGAACCAGAGCGAGGCGCACGCCGCGAAGTACAAGATGAACATCGATAGCGCGACATTCGATGCGGCGACGCGCAAGGTGCGGGTCACCTACTTCCTGTCCGACCCAACCAACGGCGACGCGCGCTACAACCTGGTGACATCCGACTGCACTGGCACGCCGACGGCGCCGGTCTGCGCCAGCAGCACGAAGTTTGGCAACCTGCGCCTGAGCCTCGGGTACCAGAACCTGGTCGGACAGTCGATCGCGGTCACTGAATTCACCGCCTGGGGCAACGGCGGCAGCAGCGCCCGCGCCGACGCCTACAAGGGGGTCAACGACGGCATGAACCGCTACACGATCGACATCGACGTGCCGCCGGACACCGCCAACGCGGTCGCCGCGGGCAGCGCGCGCGTGGTCAGCATCGGACAGATCAAGGAACCGCAAGCTCGCAAGTGAAGTGGGCCACCGATCCGCGCCCGGAGGTGGCGCCGGCAGCGATCGTCAACGTGGTCGTTCAGAACACGCACAAGGATCTGGCGCTGACAGGCCCGTTGGTGCCGCGCCGCGCCATCGTGAGCAACGAGAAGTGCAACGTCTGCCACGGTGCCCTGGGCACGACCTCGGGGTCGAACACACTGGCCGAGGCCTTCCACAGCGGGCGCTCGCAACACCGTCGAGTCCTGCGCAGTCTGCCATGACCCGAACCGGATGTCGTCGACCAAGATGACCAACGGGCTTGACCTGAACGAGTCCTACCAGTTCAGCGCATGATCCACGGCATCCACGGCAACTCGAAGAGGACCTTCCCGTTCACGCACGGCAACCGGGTCGTCGACGCCTTCAACAAGGACGGCAGTTCGTGCCACCGGTGGCGCGCCGCTGGCGAGCGACGTGCTGAACTACGCGGCCGAGGTGGCGTGGTCGGGCGTGGGCGTCAACTGCAACGCGTGCCATGTCGACAACTCGTACAAGAACAATCGCAGTCCGGTTGGCGCGGTGATCTCCAAGCCGAGCGGTGTGACGAATCCGCTCGACTGGCTGACGATCTCGCCGATGTCCGCCACCTGCACGGCCTGTCATGATCTCGGCCCAGGCCATGGCGCATGTCACCAGCTTCGGCCAGGCCGCGTTCGCCGACCGAAGCCAGCGCACGACCATGCTCGGCTCGCCCTTGCAGGTCGGCGAGACCTGCAACGACTGCCACGCCAGCGGCGGGTTCATGGGCGTCGACATCGTGCACGGGCAGAAGTAGGCCGATGCGACGGCTGCGCGCCCTGGCGACCTTGCTGCTCTGCCTGAGTGTGCTGGGCGGGCCGGCCCTGGCCGAGCGCGATGCCGACGCGTCCAGGGTCTGCGTCGTGTGCCACGACACCGAGGACTTGCCGGACATGAGCCGCAGTGCGCATGCGGCCGCGGCCGATCCGCGCGTCCCCGGGTGCGTCTCCTGTCATGGCGCCAGCCCGACCCACGTCCGCAAACCTGCGAGCGTGGCAAGGCGGCCGGCGCCGGACGTGGTGTTCAGCAAGAACGCTGGCGCGCCAGCGAGCGCACGCAACGCCACCTGCCTCGGCTGTCACGACCGTGGCGCCAAGCGAGCGCTCTGGGCGGGCAGCCAGCACGACATCGCCGACGTGGCCTGCTCGTCGTGCCACAAGGTGCACACGAACCACGACAAGGTGCTGGCCAAGGCGACGCAGACCGAGGTCTGCTACGCCTGCCACCAGGAGCAGCGCGCGCAGATGCAGCGCCCCTCGCACCACCCGGTGCCCGAGGGCAAGATGACCTGTGGCGACTGCCACAACGCGCATGGCTCGGCCGGCCCCAAGCTCGTCAGCCGCGACAGCATCAACGACACCTGCTACAGCTGTCACGCGGAGAAGCGAGGCCCGTTCGTGCGCGAGCACGAACCGGTGACGCAGGACTGCGCGACTTGCCACAACCCGCATGGCAGCGTCGTCGCCGGAATGCTCAAGGCGCGCCAGCCGATGCTGTGCCAGCAGTGCCACACGCCGCACGTGGCCGGTGGCATCGGTGCGGTCGGCGGGCAGCCTGGTGTCTACACGCCTGCGCGTGCCGGGCGGGCTGCCGGCGATCGGCATCGTCAGCAGCGGCAAGAACGTCGTCAACCTGTGGCAGGGGCGCAGCTGCAGCAACTGCCACACCCAGGTGCATGGCTCCAACAACCCGTCGGTGACAGGCCCGACGCCGCAGCGCCTGTTCCGATGACCGACGCAGGCCGATCATGAAATCTCCCGCGCGAACCCCGCTCCCCTGCCGCAGCCTGTTGGCGCTTGCGGCGCTGGCCTTCCTGGGCGCCGCGCAGGCCGAGTCGGGGAAGGCCGAGATCTCGGTCGGTTTCGGCCTCGGCCTGGTCAGCGGCGACAAGGCCGAGCGCGGTCTGTTCGGCCAGTACAACGGGCTGCGCGACCGCGACGCGGTCGGCCTGTTCGAGCTCGAGTACTACCGACGCGACGACGACACCGGCCGTTCGATTCGACTCGAAGGCCTGAACCTGCTGGGCGACACACGCGAGCTGGATTTCCGCTGCGAAGCAGTCGGGTGACTGGAAACTTGCCCTGCGCTACGACGAGCAGGTCCGCCACGACCCGAACACGGTCAGCAGCGGTGCCGACCTCAAGGTCCAGCGCACCGGCCTTGGCCTGGGCATGGTCAAGACGATCAACCCGTGGCTGCAGTTCGAAGTCGACCTGCGCAGCGAGGACAAGGACGGGTCGCGGCTGTTCGGTGTCGGCATGACCTGCCCGTCGGCGCTGGCACCGGCCTGCGCCGGAGCGACCGCCATCCGGACCGGCTCGGCCCTGCTGCTCGTGCCCGAGCCGATCGACGCCAACCATACGCAGGTCCAGGCTCGGCTGAACTATGCCCAGGGCAAGCTCCGGCTGAGCGGCGGCTACTTCGGCTCCTTCTATCGCAACCGTTTCGGCAGTCTGAGTCCGGGTGTGCCGTCCTCGCTGAACAACCCGCTGGGCGCGCCGCTGCCGGTCAGCGCGGGCCTGCACGACATCCTGAGCCGGCCGGTCGCCCTGGCGCCGGACAACCAGGCGCACCAGGTCGACCTGACGGGCAGCTATGCCTTCACGCCGACGACGCGGGCGACCTTCAAGCTCAGTCGCGCCCTGGCGACCCAGACCCAGGACTTCACGGCGTCCGGTTTCAGCGACGCGCCGGCCGGCGTGGCGAACCTGGGCGGACGGGTCGACACGACACGCGCGCTGTTCGGGCTCACGGCGCGCCCGTTGCCCAAACTGTCGATGCAGGCCAAGCTGCGCTACGAAGACCGGGACGACCGCACGCCGATCGAGCCGTACAACGTCGAGGGCGCCTCGACCAGCACCAACCGCCGGCTGCCGCTGACGCGCGTGAGCGCGGAACTGCAGGCCAACTACCAGTTCACGAGCGACTACCGTGGCACCCTCGGGGCCGACTTCGAGTCGATCGACCGCGGTGTGTTCACGGCCACCAGCGCGGCCGCCGGCATCAGCGCGCTGCGCCAGGACACCGAGGAGAGCAGCGTGCGCGCCGAGCTGCGCCGGCGCATGAACGAGAACTTCAGCGGCTCGGTCGCCCTGGTCAGCAGCCGGCGCACCGGCTCGAACTGGCTCAAGGACAACAGCGGCGCCGGCGTCACCGAGATCACCGATCCGAGCGACCCGGCGGCGGGCTTGTCGAACGCGATCTTCATGCCGACCCTGGCCGACCGCCAGCGCGACAAGGTCCGCTTGACCGCGGACTGGCAACCGATCGACGACTTCGCGCTGCAACTTCGCGTCGACAGCGGGCGCGACAGCTTCACGACGCCCAGCGCCTACGGCTTGCGCGGCAGCCGCATGGACCAGGTCAGCCTGGACGCGTCCTACGCCTATTCCTACGCCTGGCGCTTCAACGGATTCCTGAGCCATGGCAACGAGACGCTGCGCCAGGCGCGTGTGGCGGCGGCCGTGCTGGACTACGACAACAAGAGCACGTCGGCCGGCTTCGGCGTCATCGGCAGGCTGTATGCCAAGCTCGACCTCGGCGCCGACATCTCGTTCGTCAACGACCGCAGCGTCTACGCGCAGACGCCCGATGCCCTGGCCGACGGCGTCAGCGTCTCGCTGCTGGCGGCCAGCGGCGGCCTGCCCGAGATCGTGTTCCGACAGGCGCTGACCAAGCTCCATGCGCGCTACGAATTCGACAAGCGATCGGCGGTGCGCGTCGACCTCGTGCACCAGTGGTCGAAGTGGAACGACTGGGCCTGGGGCTACGCTGGTGTGCCCTTCACGTATTCCGACGGCACGACCGTCGGCCAGCCCACGATCCAGCAGGTGACCTTCATCGGCGTGAGCTACAACTACCGCTGGTAGACGGACGAGACCCGCGGGGTCCGTCCTCGCCCCACAAGAACAGAATCGAAACGAGGATCCCCGCATGCCACCACCGCCTCTTGAAGGAACGCTCGACAGCCGCGAGTTCGCTGCCGGCGGTGTGCCGCCGGTACCTCGTTACCTGGAGCAGGTCTACTGGTGGGCCTATGTGCACCCGAACGCAGTGCACTTGTTCGAGCGCGAGTGGCTCGTCAATGCGATCCTGTTCGGCAACTACGGGCGACTGCGTGATGCAGCGCTGGTTGACCTGGGCACCGAGATTCGCGGCCGCACGCTGCAGGTGGCCTGCGTCTACGGCAACCTGACGGCGCGGCTGCGCCGGCGCCTGGCGCCAGAAGCCGCGCTGGACATCGTCGACATCCTGCCGGTGCAGCTGGACAACCTGCGCAAGAAGCTGCCCGCCGACCCGCGCGTAAAGCTCCTGCATGGCGACGCCACCTCGCTGTCGGCGACGGATGCGCACTACGATCAGGTGCTGCTGTTCTTCCTGCTCCACGAGATGCCCGAAACGGTGCGCCGCGCGACCTTGCGCGAAGCGATGCGTGTGCTCAAGCCGGGCGGCAAGCTCGTGATCGTCGACTACGGCCGGCCGGCGCGCCTGCATCCGCTGCGGCCTTTGATGCACCTCGTGTTTCGCCACCTCGAACCCTATGCCTCCGACCTCTGGGACAACCAGATCGAGCATTTCATGCCCGCCGATCTCAAGCCGGCCGCAGTCGAACGCCGAACGTACTTTGGCGGCCTGTACCAGAAGCTCGTGCTGACGCGTTAGGACCGCTGCGATGATCGAGACCTTCAAGACAGATGTCGCCATCGTCGGTGCCGGTGGCGCCGGGCTGCGCGCGGCGATTGCGGTGGCCGAGGCCGACCCGAAGCTGTCCGTCGCGCTGATCTCCAAGGTCTACCCGATGCGCAGCCACACGGTGGCGGCCGAGGGCGGTGCGGCGGCGGTGACGCAGGCGCACGACAGCCTGGAGGCCCACTTCCACGACACCGTGGCCGGCGGCGACTGGCTCAGCGACCAGGACGTCGTCGAGTACTTCGTCGCCCACTGCCGCGAGGAGATGGTGCAGATGGAGCACTGGGGCTGCCCGTGGAGCCGCGCGCCCCGACGGCCATGTCAACGTGCGCGCCTTCGGCGGCATGAAGATCGAGCGCACCTGGTTCGCCGCCGACAAGAGCGGCTTCCACATGCTGCACACGCTGTTCCAGACCTCGATCAAGTACCCGTCGATCAAACGTTTCGACGAGCACTTCTGCGTCGACCTGATCGTCGACGACGGGCGCGTGCAGGGCGTGCTGGCGATCGACATCGCGAGCGGCAGCTTCCGGCTCATCCAGGCCAAGGCGGTGATCATCGCCACCGGCGGCGCCGGGCGTGTGTTCCGTGAGAACACCAACGGCGGCATCGTCACCGGCGACGGCATGGCGCTGGCCTACCGCCACGGCGTGCCGCTGCGCGACATGGAGTTCGTGCAGTACCACCCGACCTGCATGCCCGGCACCGGGCTGCTGTTCACCGAGGCCTGCCGCGGCGAGGGCGGTTTCCTGCTCAACAAGGACGGCTACCGCTACTTGCAGGACTATGGCCTCGGGCCCGCCACGCCCGAGCCGCGCAACAAGGCGATGGAGTTGGGGCCGCGCGACCGCCTGAGCCAGGCTTACTGGCACGAGAAGCAAAAGGGGCGCACGCTTGACGGCCCGCACGGTGCCGTCGTGCAACTCGACCTGCGCCACCTCGGCGAGCAAAAGCTGCGCGAGCGGCTGCCGCAGATCTACGAACTTGCCGTCGAGTACCTCGGGGTCGACCCGGCCAAGGAGCCGATCCCGGTGCTGCCGGCGGTTCACTACACGATGGGCGGCATCGTCGCCGACGGGCGCACCGCGTCGACGCTGCCGGGCCTGTATTCGGTGGGCGAATGTTCCAGCGTCGGCATCCACGGCGCCAACCGGCTCGGGTCGAATTCGCTCACCGAGCTGCTCGTCTTCGGCAAGGTCGCCGGCATCGAAGCGGCGGCCTACGCGCGCAGCGCCACACCGGGCAAGGCGACGGCGATCGAGGCTCTGGCCGCCAAGGCGCAGGCGACGGCAATGGCCGTCGTCGAGCCGCGCGCCGGTGGTGACAGGATCGCCACGCTGCGCTCCGAGATGGCACGCAGCATGGAAGAAGGCTGCGGCATCTACCGCAGTGCCGACACGATGCAGGCGACCTGCGACAAGCTGGCCGAACTCAAGCAGCGCTACCGCACGGTGCAGGTCGACGACCGCAGCCGCGGCTGGAACACCGAGTGGCTGCTCGCGATCGAACTCGGCTACCTGCTCGACGTCGCGCAGGCGATGGCGCACTCGGCGCTCGAACGCAAGGAGTCGCGCGGATCGCACCAGCGGCTCGACGGCTTCGAGGAACGCGACGACGAACAGTACCTGCGCCACAGCCTGGCGGTCTACGCCGGCGACGCCGCGCCGCCGCGCATCGACTACGGGCCGGTGACGATCACCAGTTCGGTCCCCGGCACACGCGCCTACGGGGCCGCCGGTGAGCAGGCCGACGCACAGCGCAAGGCGAAGGAGGCCACCGGTGGCTGATCCAGACAAGACTGCCGGCAAGACGATCCGCATCGAGGTGCTGCGCTACCGGCCCGAGCAGGAGTCCGAGCCGGTCTGGCAGGGCTACGACGTGCCCTTCACCGACGACATGTCGGTGCTGCAGGGGCTCCAGTACATCAAGGACGAGCTCGACGGCACGCTGAGCTACCGCTGGTCGTGCCGGATGGCGATCTGCGGCAGCTGCGGAATGATGGTCGATGGCAAACCCAGGCTGGCCTGCCAGACCTTCCTGCGCGACCAGGGCCCGGGGCCGGTGCGGGTCGAGGCGCTGGCGCATTTCCCGATCGAGCGCGACCTGATCGTCTCGGTCGACGGCTTCGTCGAGAAGCTCGAGAGCATCAAGCCCTACATCATCCCGAAGGAGCCGCGCACGCTCGAGCAGGGTGAGTACCTGCAGACGCCGCAGCAGCTCGAGGTGTTCCAGCAGTACAGCGGCTGCATCAACTGCATGCTGTGCTACTCGGCGTGTCCGCAGTTCGGGCTCGACCCCGATTTCGTCGGCCCCGGCGTGCTGGCCCTGCTGCACCGCTACAACGCCGACTCGCGCGACGGTGGGCGCGAGCAGCGCATGGAAGTCATGAACGCCGAGGAGGGCGTGTGGAGCTGCACCGCCGTGGGCTACTGCTCCGAGGTCTGCCCCAAGCATGTCGATCCGGCGAATGCAGTCAACCAGAACAAGGTCAACAGCGCGATGGACTATTTCCTTCGGTTCGTTCGGCCGCGCGGAGGCGCCTCATGAGCCGCACCCCGGGATCCGCACGCGGCCCCTACGTGCGCCCGATGCAGGGCTGGTGGCGGCGCGACCCCTTCTTCATGCGCTACATGGTGCGCGAGCTGACGGCATTTGCCGTGCTCGCCTATGCGGTCGTGCTCGTGGTCGGCGTGGTCCGGCTGGCCCAGGGCGAAGCCGCCTGGAACGGCTGGCTCGAGGCGCTGCGCTCGCCGGTCTCGCTGGTCCTGCACGCGGTGCTGCTGGTGTCGATGATCGTGCACGCGCGCAGCTGGTTCGAGATCATGCCCAAGACGATGCCGATGATCTTCATCGGCGGGCGCGCGCTCAAGGCGTCGACGATCACACGCACCGGCTGGGCTGCGACGCTGATCGCATCGATCGTGCTGCTGGTCCTGGCCTGGGGATGGCGGCCATGAAGCGCTCCAACGCACCGGTGTTCTGGCTCCTCTTTGGCGCCGGGGGCATGCTGTCGGCGCTGCTTGGCGCGGCGCTGGTCTTTGTCACCGGCATCGCCGTACCGCTGGGCTGGCCACTGCCGGCCGACCTGCTGTCCTATCCACGCGTGCTCGCCCTGGCCCAGCACTGGATTGGCAAGGGTTTCCTGTTCGTGGTCATCGCGCTCTTCGCCTGGCACGCCGTGCACCGCATCTTTCACAGCCTGCACGATGTCGGGCTGCGCACCGGCGCGCTGGCGAAGGGGGTCTGTTATGGCTCCGCGATGCTGATCACGATCGCCGCGGCAGCGGCGCTGCTCGCGCTCGGGTTCTGAGCCAGCGCAGGCGCGAGGTAGCGGATCAGCCGGGGCGATCGGCTGTGCGGGTGAGCAGCGAACGCATGGCCAGCGTGGCCAGGGCCAGGGCGACGAAGATCGCACCCGCATGAAAGGTGGCGGCCGCGCCCAGGCGGTCCCACAGCCAGCCGGCCAGGCCGCTGGCCACGAGCAGCGCAACGCCGGCCACCAGATTGAAAAGGCCGTAGGCGGTGCCGAGCAGATCGGACGGGGCGCTGTCGGCCACCATGCGCGTCAGCAGGCCCTGGGTGACGCCCAGGTGCAGGCCCCACAGCGCCACGCCGATCCAGACCCAGGGCGCCTGCGCGCTGAACGCCAGCACCAGGTCCGCCGCCAGCAGGACGAGCAGGCCCAGCACCAGCAGGCCGGTATGGCCGACCCGGTCCGACAGGCGACCGAAGGGGTAGGCCGTGAGCGCGTAGACGACATTCATCGCGATCAGCACGAGCGGCACGAGGGCGAGCGGCAGGCCACCGTCCTGGGCGCGCAGGATCAGGAAGGCCTCGCTGAAGCGGGCCAGCGTGAACACGGCGCCGAGCGTGACGACCCACCAGTAGCTCCGGGGCAGACGGGCCAGGCTGGCGCGCTGGATCGGATTCACCGGCTGCCAGTCCGGACGTCGTGCCGGCTCGCGCACACCGAAGCACAGCAGCGCCACGGCCAGGCCTGCCGGCAACGCGGCAATCCAGAACACGGCGCGGAAGTCGTTCGCCCACAGCGCCATCAGCGCCATTGCCAGCAGCGGCCCCACAAAGGCGCCGACCGTGTCGAGCGACTGGCGCAACCCGAAAGCCGCGCCGCGCAAGGGTCCCGGCGCCAGTTCGGCCACCAGCGCGTCGCGCGGCGCACCACGGATGCCCTTGCCGATCCGGTCGATCAGGCGCGCCACGAACACCGCGCCGGCGCCTCCCGCGATGGCGAACAAGGGCTTGGACAGCGCGCCCATGCCGTAGCCCAGGACGGCCAGGGGTTTGCGCCGCCCCCAGAAGTCCGACAGCGCGCCCGAGAACACCTTGACGATCAGCGCCATCGCCTCGGCGAAGCCCTCGATCAGGCCGACGACCAGCATGCTGGCGCCCAGGCCGGTGACCAGGAACACGGGCAGCAGGCTGTGGATCATCTCGGACGAGACGTCCATCAGCAGGCTCACGAATCCGAGCATCCAGATGGCGATCGGGCAGCCGGGGCTTTTCGCTCGGAAGGGCGCTCATGGTCTGGCCGAGCATAGTTCGCCGCCGGTTGGCGCGGGCCCATGCCGGCCCCGGGTAAACTCGGGGCCCCCGAAACGAGTCACTCCAACATGGCCGGTCATTCCAAGTGGGCCAACATCCAGCATCGCAAGGGCCGCCAGGACGAGAAGCGCGGCAAGGTCTGGACGCGCATCATCCGCGAGATCACGGTCGCCGCGCGGCAAGGCGGAGCCGACACCAGTGCCAATCCGCGCTTGCGGCTGGCGATCGACAAGGCGAAGGCGGCCAACATGCCCGCCGACCGCATCAAGTACAACGTCGACAAGGCCTCGGGCAACCTCGAAGGCGTGAACTACGAGGAGATCCGCTACGAAGGCTACGGCATCGGTGGCGCGGCGATCATCGTCGACACGATGACCGACAACCGCGTGCGCACGGTCGCCGAGGTGCGCCATGCCTTCAGCAAGTACGGCGGCAACATGGGCACCGATGGTTCGGTCGCCTTCCAGTTCCAGCATTGCGGGCAGTTCGTGTTTGCGCCGGGCACCGACGAGGAGAAGGTCATGGAGGTTGCGCTCGAGGCCGGCGCCGAGGACGTGGTCTCGGACGACGACGGTGCGATCGAAGTGCTGTGCGCGCCGACCGACTTCGAGGCGGTCAAGCTCGCGCTCGAAACCGCCGGCCTTCAGCCCGAAGTGGCCGAGGTCACGATGCGGGCCGAGAACAGCATCGAGCTCAGCGGTGAAGATGCCGAGCGGATGCAGAAGCTGCTCGATGTGATCGAGGACCTGGACGACGTGCAGGACGTCTTCCACAACGCCATGCTGGAATCGGCATGAAGGTGCTGGTCATCGGTGGCGGCGGGCGTGAACATGCCCTGGCCTGGAAACTCTCGCAGAGCGAGCGCGTGCAGGGTGTCTTCGTGGCGCCCGGCAATGGCGGCACGGCGAGCGACCGCGCACTGAGCAATGTGCCGCTGAGTGATCCGGCCCAGCTCGCCGACTTCGCGGCGGCCGAGAAGATCGCCCTGACGGTGGTCGGGCCCGAGGCGCCGCTGGCGGCTGGCATCGTCGACTTGTTCCGCGCGCGCGGGCTGCGCGTGTTCGGACCGACCAAGGCGGCGGCCCAGCTGGAGAGTTCCAAGGCCTTCGCCAAGGAGTTCATGCAGCGCCACGGCATCCCGACCGCCCTGCACGCGACGTTCGACGATCCGGCGCAGGCCCATGCCCATGTCGACCGCCATGGCGCGCCGATCGTGGTCAAGGCCGACGGCCTCGCGGCCGGCAAGGGGGTCGTGGTGGCCATGACGGCGAGCGAGGCCCATGCGGCGATCGACGACATGCTGGGCGCCAATGCGCTCGGCGTGCAGCACAACGCAGGCGGCGCACGCGTCGTCATCGAGGAATTCATGGTCGGTGAAGAGGCCAGCTTCATCGTGCTGTGCGATGGCGAGCATGTGCTGACGCTTGCCACCAGCCAGGACCACAAGCGCATCGGCGACGGTGACACCGGGCCCAACACCGGTGGCATGGGGGCCTACTCGCCTGCACCGGTCGTGACCCCGGACGTGCACGCGCGCGTGATGCGCGAGATCATCCATCCGACCATTGCCGGCATGGCCAAGGACGGCGTGCCCTTCACCGGCTTCCTGTACGCCGGCCTGATGATCGATGCCGAAGGCAAGCCGCGCACGGTCGAATTCAACTGCCGGCTCGGCGACCCGGAGACGCAGCCGATCCTGATGCGCCTGAAGAGCGACCTGTTCGAAGTGCTGATGCATGGCGCCGACGGCAACCTGGACCAGGTCGAACTCGACTGGGACCGGCGCAGCGCGCTCGGCGTCGTGATGGCGGCCGCGGGATACCCGGCCAGCCCGCGCTCCGGCGACGTCATCAGCGGGCTGCCCGCGGACGAAGACGACCTGCACGTGTTCCATGCCGGCACCACGCTGCACGACGGCCAGTTGCAGACGAGCGGCGGGCGGGTTCTGTGTGTCACCGCGCTGGGCGACTCGGTGCGCATGGCGCAGCTGCGTGCCTACGAAGGGCTGCGCTCGATCCAGTTCGATGGTGCGCAGTGGCGCAAGGACATCGGCCACCGCGCGATCAAGGCGCGTTGATGGCGAACGGCCCGCAAGAACTCCTCGATCGTTCGATCCAGCCGCGCGGCAGCCGCCTCGCGCGTGCCTTGCTGCGTCTGTTCGGCTGGCAGATCGACTACGACGGGCTGCCGTCGCACCAGGGCGTCATCGCCGTTTACCCGCACACCTCGAACTGGGACTTCCCGGTCGGCATCGTGTTCAAGTGGGCGATGGGGTTGCCGGTGACGTTCTGGGGCAAGGACACGCTGTTCCGCGTGCCGCTGCTGGGCACCTGGTTGCGCTGGGTCGGCGGCGTGCCGGTCGACCGCAGGGGCCCGCGCGGCATCGTCGGGGACATGGTCGACCGCATGGAGTCGGCGCGCGCGAATGGGCGCTACCAGTGGCTGGCCCTCGCCCCCGAGGGTTCACGGGCCCTCGGCGCCGGGTGGCGCAGCGGCTTCTACCAGGTGGCCGTGGGCGCCAAGGTGCCGCTCGCCCTGGCCCACATCGACTTCGGGCGCCGGCGCGTCGGACTGGGCTGCTTCCTGCAACTGTCGGGCGACCCGACGATCGACATGGCCGAGATCGCGCGCCGCTACATCGGGGTCCGGGGTCGGCTGCCCGCCCTCGCCAACCCGATCCGCCTGCTCGCCTGAATCCGCTGCGATGGACGATCACACCTCTGCCTTCCGCACCTATCTGCTCGATCTGCAGCAACGCATCGTCGCCGCCTTCGAGGCCGAAGACGGCCACCCCTTCGTGCACGACGTATGGACCCGGGCGCCCGGCGAGCGCCTGCAGGGTGACGGATGTTCGCGCCTGGTCGAGGAAGGCGGTGTGCTCGAGCGTGGCGGCTGCAACTTCAGCCATGTGCGCGGACCGGCCCTGCCGCCCTCGGCCAGCCAGCACCGGCCCGAACTGGCCGGTGCACCGTTCGAGGCGATGGGCGTGTCGCTCGTCATGCACCCGCGCAATCCCCATGTGCCGACCGCCCACATGAACGTGCGTTTGCTGTGTGCGCGGCCCGCGGGCCGGGAGCCCGTGATCTGGTGCGGCGGCGGCATGGACCTCACGCCGTACTACGGGTTCGAGGACGATGCGGTGCACTTCCACCGCAGCTGCCGCGACGCGCTGGCGCCCTTCGGCGAGACGCTCTACCCGCGTTTCAAGCATTGGTGCGACGAATACTTCTTCCTCAAGCACCGCGGCGAGGCACGCGGTGTCGGCGGCGTGTTCTTCGACGATTTCAACGAGCTCGGCATGGCGCGCAGCGTGGCCATGACACAGGCCATCGGAGACGCCTTCGTCGGCGCCTACCTGCCCATCGTGCAACGCCGGCGCGCGCTGCCCTATGGCGAACGCGAGCGCGACTTCCAGGCCATCCGGCGCGGACGTTATGTCGAGTTCAACCTGGTGTGGGACCGCGGCACGCTGTTCGGCCTGCAAAGCGGCGGCCGGACCGAGAGCATCCTGATGTCGATGCCGCCGATCGTGAAGTGGCGCTACGACTACAAGCCAGAGCCCGGCACACCCGAGGCCCGTCTCTACAGCGACTTCCTGCCGGTGCGCGAGTGGCTCTGAAGCGCATCGGCCTGTTTGGCGGCACCTTCGACCCGCCGCACAACGCCCATGTCGAACTCGCGCGCGTGGCGCGCGACGAACTACGACTCGATGAGTTGCGCTGGATTCCGGCCGGCCAACCCTGGCAAAAGGAGCGCGTGCCGACGTCGGCGGCGCACCGCGAAGCCATGGTCCGCCTGGCCATCGACGGTGAGGCAGGTTTCGTGCTCGACCGCTGCGAACTCGAGCGCGACGGGCCGAGCTATACGCTCGACACCGTGGTCCAGATGCAGGCCGCCTTGCCGCACGCGCAGTGGGTCCTGATCGTGGGCGCCGACCAGTACGCCGGGCTGCACAGCTGGCGCGACTGGCGCCAGCTGCTGTCCCGGGTCGAGCTGGCGGTCGCCAACCGGCCCGGGCCGATGCCGCCGGTCCATCCGGATATCCTTCGCCATCCGCACCGCGTGGTGCCGCTGCCCATGCTGGACATCTCGTCGACCGATATCCGCCACCGGGTCTCGACGGGCCGTTCGATCGCGGCACTGGTGCCGCCCGGTGTGGCACGTTATATTGCCCAGAACTCGCTTTACCAGGAAGGCCAAGCCCACTGAATGGACATCCGCAAACTGCAGCGCGCCATCGTCGACGGTCTTGAAGACGTCAAGGCACAACACATATCCGTCTTCAATACCGAGCACCTGTCGCCGCTGTTCGAGCGCGTGATCATTGCCTCGGGCACCAGCAACCGACAGACCAAGGCCCTGGCCGCGAGCGTGCGCGACAAGGTCAAGTCGCGTGGGCTGCAGGTCTTGCGCACCGAGGGCGAGGACAACGGCGAGTGGATCATCGTGGACTGCGGTGCCGCCGTGGCGCACATCATGCAGCCGACGATTCGCGAGTACTACCACCTCGAGGAAATCTGGGGCGGCAAGTCCGTGAAGATGAAGGCGGCCGAGGTCAAGCCGACACGTTCCGCCGCGCCGAGCTCGACGCGCTCGCGCAAGGCGGCGCCGGCCTCGCTCTGCGGGCAGCCGCAAGCCTGCGGCCAAGACTGCAGCGCCGAAGAAGAAGCCTGCGGTCAAGACGACACCGGCCAAGAAGCCAGCGACCCACCGGGAGCCGCCGAAGCCGGTGCCCGGCAAGAAGGTCGCGGCCAAGAAGGCGGCCCCGAAGAAGGTGCCTGCCAAGCGGCCGGCGGCGAAGACGACTGCCGCGAAGAAGCCCGCCGCGCGTGCCCGCTGACGTGGCATGAGGCTGCAGGTCCTGGCGGTCGGTCAGCGCCAGCCGGCGTGGGCCGCACAGGCCTGGGCCGAGTTCGGCAAGCGTTTCCCGCCCGAGTGGCGTTTCGAGCTCAAGGAGCTGAAGGCCGAGCCGCGCGCGGGCAAGACCGCCGCGCAATGTTTGGCGGCCGAGGCCGAACGATTCGATCAGGCGCTGCAGGCCGCTGGCAAGGGCCTGCGGCGGGTCGTGCTCGACGAGCACGGCACACGCGTCACGACCGCGCAGCTGGCCGATCGGCTCCGGTTCTGGCTTGGCGACGGTCGCGACGTGGCTCTGCTGATCGGGGGTCCGGACGGCCTGGCCTCCGAGCTCAAGGCCACCGCCGACGAGACGCTGCGCCTGTCCGACCTGACGCTGCCGCACGCGCTGGCACGCGTGCTGCTGGTCGAAGCGCTCTACCGGGCCTGGAGCGTCACCGCGGGCCACCCCTACCACCGCGAATGACGGCACCACCCGCCTTCATCTACCTCGCGTCGCAGAGCCCGCGCCGGAGCCAGCTGCTGCAACAGATCGGCGTGGCGCACGAGTTGCTGCTGGCCGATCGCGACGAGGACGCCGAGGCGCTGGAGGCGGTCCACGCAGGCGAATTGCCGGCCGCCTACGTCCAGCGCGTGACCGCAGCCAAGTTGCAGGCCGCGGTCGCACGGCTTGGCCGCCGTGCGCTGCCCAAGGCACCGGTGCTGGCGGCCGACACGACGGTCGCGCTCGGCCGGCGCATCCTGGGCAAGCCCGCCGATGCGGCCGACGCCGGCGCGATGCTGGCCCTGCTGTCGGGCCACACGCACCGCGTGCTGACGGCCGTTGCCGTGCACGACGGCGCAGTCGCTCGCCAGGCCCTGAGCGTGTCGCATGTGCGCTTTGCCGCCCTGAGCGCGGCGACGATCGAGCGCTACGTGGCCAGCGGTGAGCCTTTCGGCAAGGCCGGTGCCTATGCGATCCAGGGTGCGCTCGCAGCCTGGATCGAACACATCGACGGCAGTCACTCCAGTATCATGGGACTGCCTCTTTTCGAGACCGCGCAGTTGCTTCGGCGCTGTGGTGTGCGGCTCGCACCCTGACCGAGATCCCGCCGTGGCCAACCAGGACATCCTCATCAACTGGGCGCCGCAGGAGACCCGCGTGGCCGTGGTCGAGAACGGCGCCTTGCAGGAGCTCTACATCGAGCGTGCGCTCGAGCGCGGGCTGGTCGGCAACGTCTACCTGGGCAAGGTGGCGCGTGTCCTGCCGGGCATGCAGAGCGCGTTCATCGACATCGGCCTGGAGCGCGCCGCCTTCCTGCATGTCGCCGACCTGCACGACCCGAACGGGCACAACGGTCCGCGCAACAGCGAGGCGCCGCTGGTGCCGATCGAGAAGCGCGTGTTCGAGGGCCAGACGCTCACCGTGCAGGTGGTCAAGGACGCGATCGGCACCAAGGGCGCGCGCCTGTCGACCCAGATCTCGATTGCCGGGCGCATGCTCGTCTTCCTGCCGCAGGACAAGCGGATCGGCATCTCGCAGAAGATCGGCCCGCATGAATTGCGCGAGCAGCTGCGCGAGCGCATGCAGGTGCTCGCAGGCGAGGAGGGCGGAGGATTCATCCTGCGCACGAATGCCGAAGAGGCCACCGACGAGGAACTGGCCGAGGACATCGCCTACCTGCGCAAGGCCTGGGGCCGCATCCGTGCCGGCGCCCAGGGCTCGCCGGCAGGCACCTTGCTGCACCAGGACCTGAGCCTGACCGAGCGTGTGCTGCGCGACCTGACGACCGACAGCACGCAGACCATCCGCATCGACTCCAAGCTGCAGTTCGAGGCCCTGCGCGGGTTCGGCGAGACCTTCATGCCGAGTGCGGTCGCCAAGCTCGACCTCTACCGCGGCGAGCGCACGATCTTCGACCTCTACAACATCGACGAGGACATCGTGCGCGCCTTGCAGCGCCGCGTCGACCTCAAGTCCGGCGGCTACCTCATCATCGACCAGACCGAGGCGCTGACCACGGTCGACGTCAACACCGGGGGCTTCGTCGGCGCGCGCAGCTTCGACGACACGATCTTCAAGACCAACCTCGAGGCCGCCGGCACCATCGCGCGCCAGCTGCGCCTGCGCAACCTGGGCGGCATCATCATCGTCGACTTCATCGACATGGTGCGCGAGGAACACCAGCAGGCGGTGCTGGCCGAGTTCCGCAAGCACCTCGCACGCGACCGCGTGCGCACCACCGTGAGCGGCTTCACCCAGCTCGGACTGGTCGAGATGACGCGCAAGCGCACCCGTGACAGCCTGGCCCACCTGCTGTGCGAACCCTGCCCGACCTGCGACGGGCGCGGTCAGGTCAAGACCGCACGCACGGTCTGCTACGACATCCTGCGCGAGATCCTGCGCGAGGCGCGCCAGTTCAGCCCGAAGGAGTTCCGCATCGTGGCCAGCGCGGCCGTGGTCGAGATGATGCTCGACGAAGAGAGCACGCACCTGGCGGGGCTGAGCGAATTCATCGGCAAGCCGATCTCGCTCTCGACCGAACCGACCCTGAGCCCGGAGCAGTACGACATCGTGCTGCTTTAGCAG
Organism: uncultured beta proteobacterium; assembly: GCA_963706655.1. Taxonomy (GTDB): domain Bacteria; phylum Pseudomonadota; class Gammaproteobacteria; order Burkholderiales; family Burkholderiaceae_C; genus Rubrivivax. Next base: position 50,243 of record CAVPNN010000010.1, on the reverse strand, counting down.
GCTGTTACTGCCTGGCAGGTCAGGTGGCGCGGCGAGTTCCAGATCCGTGCCGTCACTTGCCTTTGCCGGAAGTCCGGACTGCGCTAACGTATTGGTGTCAAAACACCAATGTGAGGCTGGCATGAGCCGTCTGACCATCACCCTGTCGGAAGCGCGCTACCGGGCGCTGAAGGAAGCGTCTGCGCAGCGCGACAAGACCATCGGGCAACTGATCGACGAGAGCCTGGACTTCTACGGCATCAAGTCGCGGCAGGACGCACGCGACCTCGTTCGTCGCGCGCGCGCGCGCAGCAAACTGACGGAAGACCAGGCGCTGGCCGTGGCACAGGAACAGGTCCGAGCGGTCCGCCGCAAGCCGTGACTCGCCCGGCCGTCATCGTCGATACCAAGGTCGTCGTGGCCGGCCTGCTGACCGCGCACGAAGCGTCACCCGTTGCCTGCATCCTGGACGGCATGCTGGCTGCTGCGTTTCCCTTTGTCGTGTCCGAGGCACTGCTGGCCGAGTACCGCACGGTGCTCGTGCGGCCGAACCTGCGCAAACTCCATGGACTGACGGTTGCGGAGGTAGAGACCATCCTGACCGACCTTGCCCAGCACGCGATCGTGCTGGCGCCCGTTGCTGCGCCGCCTGCGCCCGATCCAGGCGACCAGTTGTTGTGGGGGCTGCTCGCCGCGAGGGCAGACCTGCTGCTTGTCACTGGCGACAAACTGCTGCTTCGGGATTCGGGCATGAAGGGGCGAGTGATTTCGCCGCAAGCGTTCGTGGCAGGCGTTGACGTGACCCGCTGACGCATGCACTGCAGCCTGCACAAGCTCGCGCACTTCGCGCACAAGCTCACCCTCAGGCCTTCACGTCGCTGAAACCGAGCGCTGTGACGACCGACGGCGAGGGCAGTCCGGCTCAGCACGTCGCAGGCCATCCAGGCAGAGCCCCCACGTCATGGGTCGCCAGGCGACGAGAGCGCAGACCAATGCGTCGCAACCCATGGATTCAAAGAATTCCTCGCGATGCGTTCTCAATACGACATCGTGCTGCTCTTAGCGTACTTCTCAGCGCGTCGCCGTCCACGAGGTCGTCGCGCCGGTCGCTTGCCAGGTCACCTGGCCCTCGTCGACGCGCAGCCGCCCGAGCGGCTGCCCGGCCCGGTCCAGCACCGGTTCGCCTTCGCCAGCGGCCAGCGGGCCGGCCTGGCGCCAGCGACCGGCCAGCGTGGGTCGCAGCTCGGTCAGTCGCTCAAGCGTTCTGGCCGCCAGGCTGTCGGATTCGGCTCCCGCCAGTGCCGCCACAGGCGTGGCCAGCGGATCCGGTGCTGGCAGCGCGGTGTTGCGCGCGCCGGCGGCAGCGGAGGGCATGGACTTGGCCGCCGGCATCGGCGTGGCCGGCGCCGCCCCGGCTGCCGCTGCAGGGCCGGCTTCGGGCGCTGGCTCGGCGCGCGGCTCCGACATCTCCCGGGTTGCGGACTGCGCGACCCTGGCCGGCGCGGCGCGTCCGACCGCGGATTCGTCGGCCTCGGACTTGGCCCGGGCCGGTGTGTCGGCACGCTGGCGCGCGACGACGGCGGGCGCGGCCGGCGGCGGCGCCTCGGCCCGCTTGGCCGCGGGAGCGCCAGCCGGCGGGGCCTTCGATGCCTCGGCAATGTCTCGGCGTCCCGGTCGCTTCGTCGCGTGCCGCGACCTCCCGTTCGGCCCTTTGCTCGGCAGCGGGTTCCGGTGGCGGGCCGTCGCGCCACATCAGACCGATCACCGTCGCCATCACGACCGTGCCCAGCGCGCCGGCCAGCGAGGGCAGGGTCAGTCTGTCCAGCAGCCGAAGCCACAGACCCTGAGCCGGCCTGGCCGGGCCGGTCGTTCGCGGGTTCAGCGCGGCGTGGGCTTCGCGCAGGATCCGCGCGTCGAGTTCGGGCGCGGGTTGTGCATCGCGGTCGGGCGCGTGCCGCAACGCGGCGCTCAGCAGCGGGTCGAGTGGGGTCTCGTCGGGGCGTGCGGTCATGTCGCCTCCGCGCTGGGTCCGGCCGGCAGATAGCTGCCCATGCAGGCCCGCAGCTTGTTCATCGCGTAGCGCAGCCGGCTCTTCGCGGTCTCGAATCCCAGTTCGAGTGCGCGCGCCAGTTCGTCGATCGAAAGTCCGTCCTCATGGTGGAGCAGGAAGACCGCGCGTTGCGCCACCGGCAGCGCATCGAGGCAGTCGAGAAGGCGCTGCCCGGCATCGCGCCAGAACTGGTGCTCGACAGCGTCCGGGCTGGCTGCCGAGGCCAGCGCCGGCACAGCGGAATCCGGGTCCGGTGCCCACGCATCCTGCTCGGAGTCGAGCGCGAGTTCGCGCCCGCTGCGGCGCAGACAGTCGATGGCGCGGTGATGGGCGAGCGTGAAGAGCCAGGTGCGAAACGACGCACCCTGCGGCGCCCAGCGCGCCCTGGCCTGGATGACCCGCATCCAGGCGTCCTGGAACACCTCGTCGGTCTGCTGCGGGCAGGCGCTGCCGAGCAGGCGGCGCACGAAGCGGTAGAGCGCTCCCCGATGGCGCGCATAGAGGACGTCGAACGCGTGCGCATCCCCTTGGGCATAGGCCTGCATGAGTTGATCGTCGCTGGAATGGTTCATCGAGCCGGTGTCCTGGAGCCCGAGTCTGCCATCGGTCCACATGGGTTGTACGTGCGAGCGAGCTCTTTCGGGTCGATCGCGCTGCGACGCGACCTGATGTGCACGCGGCCTTAACCCCGTTTGGTGTGCTGAGCCGTATCACCTGCATGGGGCCGTGGGGCCCTGCTGCCAAGAAGGACCTGACCATGTCGATCTTCCCTCGCGCTTCACACCCGTGCCTGCTGGGCACCCTGCTGCTGGCACTGGTCAGCCACGGCGGGCCCAGCACGGCCCACGACTGGACCTCGCCCAAGCCGTCGCGGTCAGCGCCGCATTCGCCACAGGGCTGGACCGGCCAGTTGTGGGGCGGACCTCGCTCGGGCCCGCCGGCGGCGCCCGATGCCACCGACTGCGACCGTGCGCCACAGGCCATCGATCTGCCGGGCCCGCCCGGCGCACAACGGCAGGTCAGGCGCGACTACCGGGGGGAAGTCGCCGAGAGCCCGGCCCCGGCGACGGCAGCGCCCCGGGTGCGCGATGAGGCGGCGAAGTCCTCTGTCGGCGCCAGCGCCGGTGAGCGCGAACATGACAGCGTGGCCAACGCCGCCCGCCGCGCCGAGGCCGCGCCGGTGAGCGCCGGCGTGGTCGACGACAACGCCGACTTCGGTTCCTTCCTCGCCTTTCACAAGCGCCACGCGGGACTGTCGAATCGATCGCGTGACGTGAGCGAGCGCTACCTTCTCAGTGTTCAGGACAGTGCGGGCCGCCCGGTGCCGGATGCCGAAGTCCAGGTGCTTGCCGATGCCCGCGGCAAGTCGCTGTGGGCGCGCACCGACGCCGGCGGACAGGTCTGGCTGCATCCGCGGGTGGCCGAACTGAACCAGCGCCTGCTCGAGGTGCAGGTGCGCAAGTCGACCGGCGACGGCATGCTGAGCGGGACCGCAGTGCTGCAACGCGGCCAGCGCGACGCATTGCAGGTGCGTCTGGACGGCGAGGCCGCGCCCGAACGCGCGCGCCTGGACCTCGTGTTCCTGGTCGACGCGACGGGGTCGATGGGCGACGAGATCCACAAGCTGCGCAGTTCGATGCAGGCCATGGCCGACCAGATCGCGCACCTGCCGAGCCGGCCGCAGATCTGCTTCGGGCTGGTCGCCTACCGCGACCGGGGCGACGAGTTCTTCGTTCGTGCGCATGACTTCACGCAGGACCTGGAGGCCTTTCAAGGCGTGCTCGCCGGCCTGCAGGCCGGTGGTGGCGGCGACTACGCCGAGGCGCTCAACGAAGGCCTGCACACTGCCGTGCACCGCCTGAGCTGGCGTGGCAGCGGCGCGACCCGCCTGATCCTCACGGTGGGGGATGCGCCCCCGCACCTGGACTATGGCTCGCCCTGGTACGACGACGACATGCAGGGTGCGCTGGCGCGCGGCATCAAGCTCTTCACGCTCGGCGCGAGCGGGCTCGACCGGACCGGCGAGCTGGTCTTTCGCCAGATGGCGCAGTACACGGGCGGGCGATTCGTCTTCCTGACCTATGCCGACGCGCGGCGGCCCTCGAGCGGCCCCGGCCGCGAGACCACGCATGACGTGCACAACTACTCGGTCGAGACCCTCGACAAGCTCGTCGTGCGCCTGGTCCGCGAAGAACTGGCGCGGCGGCCGACGTGAAACGCCTGCCTCGGGCCTACGGGGCCTACGGGGCCGATTGCGGCCCGATCGAACCGCCGAGCCGGATGACGGCATCGTCCAGGCGCAGCAGGCGGCCGTCGATGCGGGCCCGGTCGGCTTCGGCCGCCGACGCGGCGGCCTCCACCTCGCTCAGGCGCCGGTCGAGGCCGGCAACCTTGCGCTCGAGCGCCGACGGCCGCGCCCGCGCGCGGCGCTGCACGGGCGGGGTCGGGGCCGGGGCGGATGCGCTGGCCTCGCTGCGCAACTCGGCGGTGAGTGCGGCCAGATCGGCCTCGGCTCGACGCAGCCGGGCGTCGATCGCGGCCTGGCTCTGGGTCAGCGACGAGGTCGTCACGTCCAGCCGCTGCGTCGCTGCCACCACCGGCTCGACGTTGCGGCGCATGTGGGTCACCTCGGCCACCCCCATGACCAGCAGCGCCATCGTCGCCACCATCAGCACGAGCAGCAGGGCCAGGTACACGCGCAGCCAGTTGCGGCGGCGGACGAATTCGGTGCGCACCACGCCTTCGACCGCGGCGGTCCAATCGGCCGACCCACTGAAGAGTTCCTTGGGTGCGCTGGTCATCGGGTCAGTGCTTCTGGCGCGGAACACGACCCATCAGGTAGAACTCGTCGTTGGGCCGCATGCCGCTCAGGTTGGCCATTCGATTGGACAGGCCGAAGAAGGCCGTGATGGCACCGATGTCCCAGATGTCGTCGTCCGAGAAGCCATGCGCGTGCAGCGCTTCGAAGTCACGCTCGTCGACCTCGTGCGAGGCGTCGCAGACCTTCATCGCGAAGTCGAGCATGGCGTGCTGGCGTGGCGAGATGTCGGCCTTGCGGTGATTGACCGCCACCTGGTCGGCGACCAGCGGCTTCTTCTCGTAGATGCGCAGGATCGCCCCATGGGCCACCACGCAGTACAGGCAATGGTTGGCGGCGGAGGTCGTGACGATGATCATTTCGCGATCCCCTTTGGTGAGCGAGCCGGTGTCCTTTGTCAGCAAGGCGTCGTGATAGGCCATGAAGGCGCGCCACTCGGCCGGGCGATGGGCCAACGCAAGGAACACGTTGGGGACGAATCCGGTCTTTTCCTGGACCTCGAGGATGCGGGTTCGCATGTCTTCGGGCAAGCCCTCGAGTGCGGGGATCGGAAAGCGCGAGATGGCGGGGGTCATCGAAGAGCTCCTTCAGGTGCGGAATTGCATGGCATGCAGCCGAGCGTACAGGCCGCCGGCAGCCTGCAGCTCGGCGTGGGTGCCCTGTTCGGCGATGCGGCCATCGTCCATCGCGAGCACGCGGTCGGCATGTTCGATGGTCGACAGGCGGTGCGCGATGACGATCGTCGTGCGCCCCACCATCAAGGTCTCCAGGGCCGCCTGCACGGCGCGCTCGGACTCGCTGTCGAGGGCCGAGGTGGCTTCGTCCAGGATCAGGATCGGCGCGTCCTTGCAGATCGCGCGCGCGATCGCCAGACGCTGGCGCTGGCCGCCGGAGAGCTGGCTGCCGTTGTGCCCGACCGGGCTGTCCAGGCCCTGCGGCAGGCCTTCGACGAAGTCCAGCAGATGCGCACCGCGCAGCGCATCGACGATGCGCTCGCGCGGCATCTCGGCGCCGAGCGAGACGTTGGCGGCGACGCTGTCGTTGAACAGGACGACGTCCTGGCTGACGAGCGCGAACTGGCGCCTCAGGGCGGTCACGTCCCAGTCCGCGAGGGCCACGCCATCGAGCGTGATGGTCCCGCCGCTCGGCTGCACGAAGCGCGGCAGCAGGTGCACGAGCGAGGACTTGCCGGCGCCGGACGGGCCGACCAGGGCCACCGTTTCGCCGGCCTGCACGCTCAGCGAGACCCCGTTCAGCGCCGGCAGGGTGTCGTCGCGGTACTTGAGCGAGACATCGTGCAGTTCGATGTCGCCGCGTGCACGCTCGGGCGCATAGGTGCCGCCCTGCTCGCGCGGGGTTTCCTGCATCAGGTCGAGCCCACGCTCGACGGCGGCGAGGCCGCGCGTGATCGGTGCCATCACGTCGGACAGGTGCTTGAGCGGCGCGACCACCATCAGCATGGCGGTGATGAAGGCGACGAAGCTGCCCACGGTCGCCGTACCGCCCTGGCTCTGCCACAGGGCCACCACGATCACCGCCGACAGCGCGCAGGCGGCCAGGATCTGGGTCACCGGGGTCATCGTGCCCCCGGCTGCTGCGGCCTTGAGCATCAGACGGCGCAGCTGTTCGCCGCGCGCCATGAAGCGCCGCGTCTGGGTGTGCTGCGCGCCGTGCAGCCGCACGATGCGCCATGCCAGCACGTTCTCCTCGACCACGTAGGCCAGGTCGTCGGTGGCCTGCTGCCCTGCCACCGCGAGCCGCCGCAGGCGCGAGCCGAGCAGCCGCATCACGAAGGCCAGCACCGGAAACAGCAGGCCGACGAACAGCGTCAGCTGCCAGTTCAGCCACAGCAGGTAGGCCAGCAAGGCGATCAGGGTCAGCGAGTCCTTGGCCAGCGTGAGCAGGGCCCCGACCAGCATCTGGGTGCCCTGTTGCACCTCGTAGACCAGCGTATTGGTGAGCTGGCTGGCGGACTGGCGCGTGAACAGGCCTGCGGGCGACGCCAGCAGATGCTCGAACATGTCGCGCCGCATGGCCAGCACCGCGCGCTGTGCGGCCCAGGTCAGCCCGAACTGCGCGATGAAACCCGCGACGCCGCGCAGCGTGAACAAGCCGATGATGGCCACCGGCACCATCCACAAGGCCAGGCCGCCGGCGCTGAAGCCGTCGTCGAGCAAGGGCTTCATCAGGGCCGGAATCACGGGCTCGGTGAGCGCGCCGACGACGGCCCCGAACATCGCGGCCACAAGTCCGGCGCGGCCCGAACGCAGGTACGGGGCGATGCGGGAAAAGCGCTGGGACAGGGTCGACATGGGAACCAAGAACTGCGGGCGATTATCGACTTGTCACTGATTCGCTGTGGCGCGTTGCCTACAATCGCCAGCGTCCCTGCGCCCTGTTCGACGTCAAAGGACCGAGCAAACCTGTGAATCCCATGCAACCCAAGCAATCGTTTCCGACTCCATTGCCGCGCCGGCGTGTCCTCGCGGCCCTCGGCGGTCTGGCCTGCGCACCGGCGCTGGCGCAGTTCCGCATCGAGATCAGCGGCATCGGTGCGACGCAGGTGCCGGTCGCCGTGGCGGCTTTTCGCGATGAAGCGCTGACCGGCACGCGCGTCGCCGACGTTGTTCGCGCCGACCTGCAGCGCAGTGGTCTGTTCCGCCTGATCGACGCTGCCGGCCCGCTCGATGAGCGCAGCCAACCGGTGCTGCCCGAATGGCGTGCGCGCGGCGCGGATGCCCTGGTGGCAGGCTCGGTGACGCGCCTCAAGGACGGCAGGATCGACGTCCGCTACAAGCTCTGGGACGCGGTTCAGAGCGAAGAGCTGGTCGGCCAGAGCCAGACCGTGCTCGATGCCGACCTTCGCCTGGCGGCCCATCGAGTGGCCGATGGCATCCATCAGCATCTGACCGGCGACCCGGGCGTCTTTTCGACCCGGATTGCCTATGTCGTGCAGACTGCGCGCCAGACCTCGCTGCTGGTCACCGACGCCGACGGCGAAGGGGCACAGGTGGCGCTGAGCAGTGCCGACCCCATCATTTCGCCGGCCTGGTCGCCCGATGGTCTGTCGCTTGCCTATGTCTCGTTCGAGTCCCAGAAGGCCGTCGTCTGGGTCCAGGACCTCAGCACCGGGCGGCGGCGCATGCTGGCCAACTTCCGCGGATCGAACAGCGCGCCGGCCTGGGCGCCGGACGGCAAGAGCCTGGCGGTGGCCCTGTCACGCGACGGCTACACCCAGCTCTACCGGCTGGCGCGCGAGGGCGGCGAACCGCAGCGCCTGACCAGCAGCCGCTCGATCGACACCGAGCCCGTGTTCACGCCCGACGGCTTGCAGATCTATTTCGTCAGCGACAGAGGCGGTGGTCCGCAGATCTACCGCATGCCTGCCGGCGGCGGGTCGCCCGAACGGGTCACTTTCGACGGGGACCACAACCTGAGCCCGGCGATCAGTCCCAACGGTCGTCTGCTAGCCTACGTGTCGCGGGTCAGCAGCAGCGCCTTCAAACTGATGACGCTCGACCTGACGACGGGCACCGTCCGATCGCTGACCGGCACGACCGACGACGAAAGCCCCAGCTTCGCACCCAATGGACGGCTGATCGCCTACGCCACGCGCCAGGACGGGCGTGACGTGCTGATGACGACCACGGTCGACGGCCGGATCAAGACCCGGCTGCTGACAAGCGGCGCCGATGTGCGCGAACCGGCCTGGGGCCCGTTCGCGCGCTGAGCACCGAACAAACCACATTCAAGGAGAAGACCATGACATCCAATCGCTTTCGAACCATTGCCGCGCTGCTGACCGCAGTCTTCATGGCTGCCTGTTCGACCCCTGTCGCGCTCGACGAGCCGGCCAAGGTCGAATCGCGCGAGGACGCCGCGGCCCGTGCGGCCGCTGCAGCCGCGGCCGCCGCGGCCGCCAACGCGACCCCACAGTCCAAGGTCACCACGGTCGACCTCGATCGCCAGCGTGCCGAGCAGGAGGCCGCCGCGGCCCGCGCTGCCGCGTCGTCCTTGGCGCGCGTCGTGTACTTCGACTTCGACAGCTTCGTGGTGCGTGACGAATACCGTTCGGTCGTCGAAGGCCATGCCAAGGTGCTCGGTACCCTGCGCGACAAGCGCATGAGCCTGCAAGGGCATGCCGACGAGCGCGGCGGACGCGAATACAACCTGGCCCTCGGACAGAAGCGCGCCGAGGCCGTGGCGCGCTCGCTCGAACTGCTCGGGGTCAATCCGGCGCAGATCGAGGCGGTGAGCTTCGGCGAAGAGCGCCCCGCGGCGACCGGCCACGACGAAGCCGCCTGGTCCAAGAACCGGCGCGTCGAGCTGAAGGACCGCTGACATGCTGGCGCGCACCGCACGCGTCGGCTGCCGTTGGTGGTGCGCGGGCCTGCTGGTCCTGTCCGTGCAGATCGCGCATGCAGGCCTGTTCGACGACGACGAGGCGCGCAGGGCCATCCTCGACCTGCGCGAGCGCATCGCTGCCGCCGACGCCCTGGCCAAGCGCAACCAGGCCGCCCAGGCTGAGACTGCGGAGCAGCTGACGACGCTGCGCCGCAGCCTGCTCGAGCTGAACAACCAGATCGAGCTGATGCGCGGCGAGATCGCTCGCCTGCGCGGCAGTGGCGAGCAGGTCCTGCGCGACGTGTCCGAGGTCCAGCGCACGGTCAAGGACGCGAATCAGAACTTCGACGACCGGCTGCGCAAGCTCGAACCACAGCGTGTGACGCACGACGGGCGCGAGTTCAGCGCCGACCCGGCCGAGAAGCGTGCCTACGACGATGCGATTGCCGTCATGCGCGGCGGTGACTTCGACAAGGCGGTGGCCGTGTTGAGCGGCTTCCAGGCCAAGTACCCGCGCAGCGGCTACGCCGAGTCGGCACGCTTCTGGCTCGGCAATGCGCTGTACGGCAAGCGCGACTACAAGGCTGCGATCGCGACCTTTCGTGCGCTCGTGAACGACGCGCCCGATCATCCGAAGGCGCCCGAAGCCTTGCTGGCGCTGGCCAATTGCCAGGCCGAAATCAAGGATTCGAAGTCGGCACGCAAGACCCTCGACGAGTTGCTGAAGGCCTATCCGCAGTCGGAAGCCGCGGCGGCCGCCAAGGACCGTCTGGCGTCATTGCGCTGATCACCTTCGCAGCGCCGCCTGGCCGGGTGCGCGGGTCCTAGAATCCGGACCCAGATGCAGGAATCCGATCTCCCCGGCCTGGTCCGCACGGTGCTCTGGGCAGGATTCCTGCTCGGCCTGCTGTTTGGCGCGGTTGCGCAGCGCACCCACTTCTGCACGATGGGGGCGCTGGCCGACGTGTTCACGATGCGCGACACGACACGCCTGCGCATGTGGGTGCTGGCCATCGGCGTGGCCACGCTGGGGTTCAACACGATGGCAGCGCTGGGCTGGGTCGACGCCGCCGACACCGTCTATGCACGCCATGAACTGATCTGGTTGTCCAACATCGTCGGCGGTGCGCTGTTCGGGTTCGGCATGGTCCTGGCGTCCGGCTGTGGCGGCAAGACCCTGGTCCGCATCGGCGGGGGGAGCCTGAAGGCGCTGGTCGTCTTCTGCGTGCTCGGATTGACGAGCTACGCCACGCTGCGCGGCCTGTTCGCGGTGTGGCGCGTCGAGACACTGGACAGCGTCAGCGTGACGCTTGCCGCGACGCAGGATCTGCCGTCGCTGCTGGCCTATCTGAGCGGCGCGAATCGAACGATGTTGATCGCTGCGACAGGGGGCGTGGTCGGGCTGTCGGCAATCGGGTGGGTGCTGGCCGTGCCCGAGGGGCGCTCGTCGGACACGCTGCTCGGAGGGGTCGGCATCGGGCTCGCGATCGTGCTGGGCTGGTGGATCACCGGCGGCATCGGCCAGGTCGCTGAGCACCCGTTGACGCTGGAGCGCAGCTTCCTGGCCACCAACACGCGCAGCATGGAGTCGCTGACCTTCGTCGCGCCGATCGCCTACACCCTCGACTGGTTGATCCTGTACAGCGACGCGAACAAGGCCCTGACCTTCGGCATCGTCAGCGTGGTCGGTGTCATTCTCGGCTCGGCCGCAATGGCGCTGGCCAGCCGGAGTTTTCGATGGGAAGGATTTGCCGGCACCGAAGACACCGCCAACCATCTGGTCGGCGCGGCCCTGATGGGCGTCGGGGGCGTGACGGCGTTCGGCTGCACGGTGGGGCAGGGCCTGTCGGGCGTTTCAACGCTCTCGATCGGAAGTTATCTGGCCGTGGCCGGCATCGTCGGCGGCGCCTGGCTGGCGCTCAGGTACCAGACCTGGCGTCTGGACCGTCTCGGATGAGCGCCGTCGATTCAGCGGGCGACGTCGACCTGGAGCGCCGGTTCGGCGGCCTCGAGCGCCTTCACGGCGCCGCGCGCTACGCCCGCATGCGCGGCGCGTCGGTGGCGGTGATCGGCCTCGGCGGGGTCGGGTCCTGGGCGGCCGAGGCGCTGGCCCGATGCGGCGTTGCGCGCCTGGTGCTGGTGGACATGGACCATGTGGCCGAGTCCAACATCAACCGCCAGGTGCAGGCCCTGAGCAGCACGATCGGCCAGGCCAAGGTCGATGCGATGGCCTCGCGCATCCTCGAGATCCACCCGGGGTGTGCGGTCACGCCGATCGACGTCTTCGCAGGCGAGGACAACTGGCCGGGCTTGCTGCCGCAAGGACTCGATGGCGTGATCGACGCCTGTGACCAGGTGCGGGCCAAGGCCGTGATGGCCGCCTGGGCGCGCGTGACAGGCACCGCCTTCGTCTGTGTCGGCGCAGCCGGCGGCAAACAACGGCCGCAGGACGTGCAGACCGACGACCTGTCGGCAGTGACCCACGATCCCCTGCTCGCAGGCCTGCGCCAGCGCCTGCGCCGCGACCACGCGGCGCCGCGCAAGGGGGTGCTCGGGGTCCGCTGCGTGTACTCGCGCGAAGCGGTCGTCACGCCCGCCAGGCCAGCCGATGACAGCGCCATGGATGGATCGCTGAACTGCCACGGTTATGGATCGAGCGTGACCGTGACGGCGACCTTCGGATTCACGGCCGCGGCCGAGCTGCTGGCGCAGCTCCAAGCCGGGATATAATTGTCGGCTTTGCAGCCGGGTCGTTAGCTCAGTTGGTAGAGCAGCGGACTTTTAATCCGTTGGTCGCAGGTTCGAATCCTGCACGACCCACCAGCCTCCTCGAGTGGCCTCGGCGCAGGGCTCTTAGCTCAGTTGGTAGAGCAGCGGACTCTTAATCCGTTTGTCGCAGGTTCGACCCCTGCAGGGCCCACCAATCAAATCAACGGCTTGCGATTGTCTAGGCCGTTGGCCTTTCTGGCGTAGCCAAGCCGTAGCCGGTCATCGCATCGAGCCTGGCCGCACGCCGCCTGCAGAGCTTCCGGAGCGACATGGGCGTAGCGTTCGACCATTGCCGTGGTCTTCCCTCGCCGAGACTCTGCAACTCGCGCGTCGGCGTGCTCGGCCTGCGGTGGGCGTGCGCCCAGGGTTTCGGGCACGGCGAAGACGCCGGCCGGTTCAGCGCGTTCAACTGGTCGTCAGGAAGTCCTTGTCGACGATGACTTGGACTGGGTTCGACGGCTTCCGGCGCGACGGTGCCGCCGCCCGACCTCGACAGGATCGCCCCGGCTGCCAGCCGATCTACTCAACATTCCAGTTCGATCCTGAGCCAGGCGATATGTGAACGGCAGCGTGCCCTTTGTCGTATCAGCGGCCCTGACGGCTCCCCCGCCGAGCGACATCATGACGAGTCGCCGAGGACTACGCGCCGTTCGACGTCAACGTGACGACCGAGGCGCCGTCGTCCGACGTGCTCACGCGCAGCGGGTCGGCCGACCAGATCTTCGGCACGACGGTCCTGATCACGAGCAAGACCAACGTCTACAACTGCAGTTGCGGCGGCGTGGCCTACATCGGCGTGTTCGACGACACCACGGACTACTACAAGCCCGCGCTCGTGTTCTATGACTCGCTCGGCGCCGGCAACGAGAAGTACGTCGCCGAGGCGATCTCGCACGAGGCTGGGCACAACTTGGGCCTGCTCCACGACGGCTACTCAGGCGGTGGCTACTACCAGGGACATGGCAGCGGTGCCACCGGTTGGGCGCCGATCATGGGCGTGGGCTACTACAAGGAACTCGTTCAGTGGAGCAAGGGCGAGTACGCGACCGCCAACAACACCCAGGACGACTATGTCGTGGCGGGAAACACGGCTTGCCGATCCGACTCGACGACCATGGCGACGCGTCTTGGCAGCGATGCCAGGCCGTCGTCTCTTGGAGCCGGGACCGAGGTCGCAGCGACTCGACCACTCGTCAAACTCGCGCCGGCCGCCGGTGCATCCGGCTGCGGGGGTCGTCCCCGCCTCGACGGCTCAACGGGTGATACTGGTGCGATGAACGACGCGCCTGGAACTGGTCGGATCTCGCTGCGCCGCCTGTGGCAACCGCGCCATCCGCTGTTCTGGCTGGTGCTGCTGTTCAACGCACTGTCTTCGGGATGCGCCTGGCTGATGCGCAGCCGGGATCTTTCAGACGGCCTGATGCTGCTGCTGGGCGCGCTGGCCCTGCTCAATGTCGGCTTCGGTCTGGTGGCAGCATGGCGCCTGATGGGCAGCCAGCAGCACCAACCCTAGCCCGGGACGCCGAGCGCCTTGCGCAGCGCCGCCGCGGCCAGTCGAAGCGCGCGCACAGTCGACGCCTCAGCCCAGGTCAGCTGCTCGGCCGCATAGGACGGTTCGGCCTGCATGCGCTCGACATGGATCGATCGCCCTTCGTGCGCCATCAGCCATTTGAACTGGATGATCTCCACGAGGGCCAGGGGCTCTTGCTCGGTGATGCAGCTGACGTTCATCTCGTCCCGCGCCCGAGGTTGAGTGGGCGCTTCCCACACCTTAACGGCTGAACATGCCGTGAAGCTGACGCGCGATTGGAGTGCACACTCCAGGATCGCGGCCGTCCTGGCTCATTCCACTGCCACCAGATTCCTCGAATGTCGCCACCACCACCGCTGACCGCCTTGACCGATCTGCCGGCGCAACTGGCAAGTTCGGGGTTTGCCGTTCTCGACGCGGCCGCCTTGGCGAGCGATGCGGGTCTGGATCAAGACACGCTCCAGCGCTGGGCCCGCCAATGGGACGATCTGCGTCCCGACGAATATCTGCTCGATGGGGGGCGCTACCGGCGCCGGCGCCACGGCTGCTTCATTGTCGAAGGCGATCGAGTGCGGGCTGCGCCGCGACGCCCGCATTGGCAGTCGCTCGAATACAACGCATTGCACGGGGGCATCGAACGCTGGTTCGAGCCGCTGGCGCCGGCCTGGCTGGAAGACCCGGCATGGGACGGCCTGCTGGTCGCCCTGGCCGGGCATGCGAGCCGCTTGCGCGGGCAGCAGACCTGGTATGTCGAAGCGCATCCCTTTCGCATCGACACCACCGACGGCATCGGCCGCCCGACGCCCGAAGGCGCCCATCGCGACGGCGTGGACCTGGTGGCGGTGCTGATGGTCGCGCGCGCCAACATCAAGGGGGGTGAGACGCGAATCTTCGATGCGCGCGGGCCGCAGGGCCTTCGGTTCACGCTCGCGCAGCCGTGGAGCATGCTGCTGCTCGACGACGAACGGGTCGTACACGAGACGACGCCGATCCAGCCGCTCGACGCCAGCTTGCCGGCCTACCGCGACACGCTCGTGCTGACCTTTCGCCAAGGCGGGTTCCAGGGGCCGAACGCGTAGCATTGCCCGATGACGAACACCCGAATCCCGGCCGCCGGCACGCTCGCGATCGACGGCGACGACGTGGCCGCGGCCGCGGCCCGCCTGGCCGGCGTTGCCCATCGCACCCCGGTGCTGACCTCGCGCGAGGCCGACGAGCGCACCGGTGCCCAGGTCTTCTTCAAGTGCGAGAACCTGCAGCGCATGGGGGCCTTCAAGTTCCGCGGCGCCTACAACGCCCTGGCTCAGTTTAGCGAGGACCAGCGGCGCACTGGCGTGATCGCCTTCTCCTCAGGCAACCACGCGCAGGCGATTGCGCTGTCGGCACGCCTGCTCGGCATGCCGTCGGTGATCGTGATGCCCACCGACGCGCCACCGTCGAAACTGGCCGCGACACGCGGCTACCAGCGCGGCCAGGCGCACAGCGAGGTCGTCCTGTACGACCGCTACACCGAGGACCGGGAGGCGATCGGCGCAGCGCTCGCGGCCGAGCGCGGCATGACCCTGATCCCGCCCTACGACCATCCGCATGTCATGGCGGGGCAGGGCACGGCCGCGTGGGAGCTGATCGAGCAGACACGCGAGGGCGGCGCGCTCGACCTGATGCTCGTCTGCGTGGGCGGCGGCGGGTTGATCTCGGGCTGCGCCGTGGCGGCCGCCCACTTGTCGCCCACGACCGAGGTCTGGGGCGTCGAGCCCGAGGCCGGCAACGACGTGCAGCAGAGCCTGGCGCGGGGCGAGATCGTGCACATCGAGACGCCCAGGACGATCGCCGACGGCGCCCAGACCCAGCACTGTGGCGTGCTGACCTTTGCCGTCATCCAGGCGCTCGTTCGAGGCATCGTCACCGTCAGCGACGCGCAGCTCGTCTCGGCCCTTCAGTTCTTCGCCGAGCGAATGAAACTGGTGGTCGAACCGACCGGCTGCCTCGGCGCAGCGGCGGCGATGGCGGGCGCGAAGGGCCTGCCGGACCTGCGCGGGCGGCGCATCGGCGTGATTCTCAGCGGCGGCAACGTCGATCTGACACGCTACGCAAGCCTGCTGAGCGCCTGAGTCAACGCTCGGCAAGCACCGTCGCACCTGGCTTGTTCAGGTGTTGCGGCGCGGTCATTCCCATCGACACATAGATGCTCGTCAGGGCCTCGATGCCGACTTCTGCCGGCTCGACCCAGGACTGCGGCAGAAACAGCAGCCCTCCGCCGACCGGCACCGGGGCCGTCGGCACGATGACGCCGAGATAGGGCCGCCCGCCGATCAGTACCGGCTCGGGCGTCGACAGCAAGGCGAGCACCGCGACATGTTGCGTCTCGTCGTCGGGCAGTCCACCGAAGTGGCACCAGACGGCGCGCATGGACTTGACGCCCTCCGGATCCCGTTGCGAGAACATGCCCACCAGTTTCTGGGCCATGTCGTAGACGCCTCGCACCACCGGGATGCGGCTGAGCACCGCGTCGACGGCGCGCGCCAGTCCGCGCTGCAACGATGTCTCGGCCAGCAGTCCGAGGCCGAAGATGGCGATCACGATCAGGCCGATGCCGATCAGGTAGCCGGCCACTTCCGAACCGGTCACGCCAAATCCGAGCGCGGTGAAGAGCTGGCCCACCACGCTGTCCGGCCCGAGCCAGCGCAGCGTCAGATCGATGGCCCACCAGAAGATGGCCACCGTGGCAGCCAGTGGCAAGGCCGCCAGCAGACCGGTGACGAAGATGCGCAGCAGCGCCGCGGAGGTACGGGTCATGGCCGGAATATACGGGCCGCAGCCTGCGGTATCGTGCACGCAGCGCCAACTGCGGAATGCCCATGGACAAAGAAGCCAGCCCCCAGGTCCCCGACACCAAGGCCGACGACAAGGTGGCGCGACAGCGCAAACGGGTCGACAGCCTGCTCGCCGAATCGCCCTCGGAACGCCAGGGCACGGTGACCCTGGAGTCTGGGCGCGTGCTCGAGTACAAGGCCGGCGCGGTCTTCCTGCCGGTGCACGCCGACGGGCTCGAGGCCGGCGAACCGCAGGCCGCGATCATGGTGACGAGCTACGAGCTCAAGTCGACGTCGACGGCCGCCCGCCCGGTCTGTTTCGCGTTCAACGGTGGGCCGGGTTCGGCTTCGATCTGGCTCCAGCTCGGCGCGCTCGGGCCACGCCGCGTGGTGGTGCCCGAAGATGCGGGCGCGGCGCGCCCGCCCCATGTCCTGCGCGACAACCCGCACACCTGGCTCGAGCACTTCGACCTGGTCTTCATCGACCCGCCGCACACCGGCTGGTCGGTGGCGGTGGACGACGATGCGCGCAAGAAGATGTTCTCGGTCGACGGTGACGTGCAGGCGCTGGCCGAGGTGATGCGCGTGTGGCTGACGCGCCACCGGCGCTGGGGCTCACCCTTGTACCTGGCCGGCGAGAGCTACGGGACGACGCGCGCGGCCGCATTGGCCGACACGATGCAGGCGGCTGGCATGGACCTGAGCGGTGTCGTGCTGGTGTCCTGCGCGATGGATCTGCAGACGCTCGTGTTCGAGCCGCGCAACGATCTGCCCTACGCCCTCTTCCTGCCGGCGTTCGCCAACACGGCCCAGTACCATGGGCTGCTGCGCGGTGCGCTCGCCGAGTCGCCGCAGGCAGCGCGCGAAGCGGCGCAGGACTTCGCGGCCGACGACTATGTGACGGCCCTGCACGCCGGCGCCCGACTGAGCGACAAACGCCGCGCCCAGGTGGCACGCCGGCTGTCCGAGCTGACCGGCCTGCCGCGTGCGCTGGTCGAAGAGAAGAACCTGCGCATCGGCGACCAGACCTTCTTCTTCGAGGCCCTGCGCAGCCAGGGCCGCATCGTCGGCCGGCTCGACTCCCGCGGCACCGGTCCGATGGCCGCCAGCCGCACGCGGGACTGGGAGTTCGACCCCGGCATCGAGGCGATCGCGCCGGCCTACACGACGGCGGCCCTGAGCTTCTATGGCGCCGAACTCGGCGTGACGCGAGAGCAGCGCTACGAGGTCCTGTCGCACGACGTTCACAAGGGCTGGAACTGGAACCGTGGCGACGCACGCGGCAACGCCTTCGCCTGCACGAGTCCGGACCTGGCGCGCGCGCTGCGCCGCAATCCGCACCTCAAGGTGCTCGTCGCGAGCGGCCGCTACGACCTCGGGACACCGTACAGCGCGAGCGACTGGTCGCTCGCGCAGATAGACGCGCCGGCCGAGGTGCGTGCGCGCATCACCCACCGTTACTACGATGCCGGACACATGATGTACACGCGCCAGGCCGATCTGATGCAGCTGAAGGCCGACCTGGCGGCCTGGTTGTCGACATGAGCCATGTCGGCATCCTGACCGGTGGCGGCGACTGCCCCGGGCTCAATGCCGTGATCCGCGCGGTCGCGCTGGCCCTGCTGCAGGACGGCGTGCGCGTCAGCGGCATCGAGCGCGGCTTTCTCGGGCTCGTCGCGCGCAAGGTGCGCACGCTCGACGAGTCTGCGGTGGCGGGCATCCTCGCCGAGGGCGGCACGATCCTCGGCACCCACAACCGCTGCGATCCGTTTCACTACTTCGGCGCCGCCGGCGCCGACGTGTCGGCCGAGGTGATGGACTATGTCCGCGAACTCGGCCTCGATGCCATCGTCGTCATCGGGGGCGATGGCACGATGGACATCGCACATCGATTCGCGCAGCTCGGGCTGCCGGTCGTGGGCGTGCCCAAGACCATCGACAACGACCTCTTCCACACCGACCGGACCTTCGGTTTCGACAGCGCGGTTGCCGTCGTGGCCGAGGCGCTCGACCGCCTGTCGACCACGGCGCGCAGCCATGGCCGCGTGATGATCGCCGAGACCATGGGGCGCTACGCGGGCTGGATCGCGCTCGAGGGCGGGCTGGCGGGCGGGGCCAACGTGATCCTGCTGCCCGAACTCCCGTTCAGCGTCGACGCCGTGGCCAAGCTGTGCCGCGCGCGCGAGCCCGACAACGGCTGCACCCTGATCTGCATCGCTGAAGGGGCCGCCGCCGAAGGCGGCGATATGACGGTGCGCCAGACGATCGCCGACAGTCCCGATCCGTTGCGCCTGGGCGGCGTGGGCCATTGGCTGCAAACCCAGCTGCAGCCTCTGGTCAGCAGCGAAGTGCGCACCACGCTGCTCGGCCATGTGCAGCGCGGCGGAACACCGACACCGTTCGACCGCATCCTCGCCACGCGCTTCGGCGTGCACGCGGCCTCACTCGTCAAGGCCGGCCGGTTCGGCCGCATGGTGGCATTGCAGGGTGACCGCTGCACCAGCGTGCCGATCGGCGACGTGGCCGGACGCAACCGGACCGTTCCCCTCGATCACGAACTGCTGCAGGCGGCCCGCGTCACCGGCGTGATGCTGGGCTGATCCGGATCAGGCCTCGCGCACGTCGGTCACGACGTTGCTGCCGAAGTCGGGGCGCGCGAGGAAGTGCAGCACCTTGCGCGCGCCGTCCTGCGGTGAGTCGAGCTGGCCCCCGGACTTCAACGAAGCGAACATGGCCTGCTCGGGAAAGCGCTCCGGATCGGCGTTGCGCAGCTGCACCTGCATGTCGGTGTCGATCACCCCGGGCGCCAGCGAGACGATGCGCGCCCCATTCGGCCGCTGGGCCTCCTCGAGCGCGACGGCGCGCGAGAAGTGGTCCATGCCGGCCTTGACCGCACAGTAGCTGGCGCTGCCCGCCATCGCGCGCCGGCCCAGGCCGGAGGAGATGTTGAGCACCCGGCGCCCGGTGGACCAGTGCGCGGTTGCGCGCAGGAAGGCGGCGCAGAGCAGCAGCGGGGCCTCGAGCCCGACCCGCGTGGCATTGGACAGCTCGGCCAGTGCGGCCTGGCTCAATGGCCCGGGCGTGGCCAGTGGCGCCGCGTTGTTGATCAGCGCAGCGTCGGCCGGTGTCTGTTCGCACAGCCAATCGTGCAGCCGCTCGGCTGCGGCTGGGGCGTCGGCGAGGTCGATCGACCAGGCGATCAGTTGCGCGCCCCTGGCCTGTGCCAGTTCGGTCAGTGCCGGGTCGACCTGGCGCGACATCGTCAGCAGCCGGTGTCCCGGTTGCAGCAGTTGTTCGGCCATTGCACGGCCGAGTCCGCGTGAAGCGCCGGTGAGGATGTAGATTCCAGGTGTCATGGACACCGAGGATACGCAAACCGCCAAACCACCGCACGCCAATGCCGTGGTCCAGTCGCTGGCCATTGCGCTTGGCGCCGGCGTGCTGGTGCTGCTGGTGGCGTTTGCGCCATCCCTGTGGCGCATGGTGGCTGCACCGGAGCCACAGGCGAGCGCCTCCGGCGCGCCCTGGCACATCGAGTCGACGCCAGGGGGCGGTAGCCGCGTCTTCGACCTTGACTTGCCGGGCACCACGCTGGCGCAGGTGGCGGCGCGTTGGGGTGACGCGGCGCAGGTCGCCGTGATGGTGCGCAGCGGCGAACCGGATGCGCTCGAGGCCTATGTCGAACGCCATGTCGCGGCCGGCATCGAGGGTCGCCTGCTGCTGAGCTTCATCGCCGCCGAAGCCGACCTCGCGCGCTGGCGCACTGCAACCACGGGCCAGCGGCTCGAAGGTGGCACGGTGCGCCACGACCTCGACGGCGCTGCGGTGAGCTCCGCTGGCCCGGCGCCGCTGGCCGCGGTCACCTTCGTGGCCGGGACCTCGCTTCGCGCGGAGATGGTCCAGGCGCGATTCGGGCCGCCGGCGCTAAGGCGTGACGCCGGCGGTGGCATCGAACAATGGTTGTACCCGGACCTCGGTCTGGTCGTCTCGGTCGATCCGGACGGCAAGGACCTGCTGCAATACGTGGCCCCGGCCGAGTTCGAGCGCCGGCTGGGCGCGCCGCCGTCGGCGCCCGCGCAGGGCCTCAGAACGGCGCCGGGCTGACGATGTCCAGACGATGCCCCGCGACCGGATGGGCCAGTCCGAGTTCGGTGGCATGCAGATGCAGTCGCGCTGCGGCGCCTTGCTCCCCGGCATAGAGCAGATCCCCGACGATCGGGTGTCCGATCGCCTGCAGGTGCACACGCAGCTGGTGCGTGCGGCCGGTCACCGGCTCCAGTGCGAGGCGGGTCGTGCACCGGTCCGGGTCGCGTGCAAGGACCTGCCAGCGCGTGGTCGAAGGCTTGCCGGCGGCGAGGTCGACGCGCTGCTTCGGGCGACGCGGCCAGTCGGCACCGAGCGGGAGGTCGATCTCGCCGACGTCGTCTTCGATCAGGCCGTGCACCACGGCGACGTAGCGCTTGCGCACGCGACGCGCCGCGAAGTCCATGCTCAGCTGGCGCTGCATGGCAGCACCGCGTGCGAACAGCATCAGACCCGAGGTGGCCATGTCGAGCCGGTGCACGACCAGGGCGTCTGGCCAGCGGGCCTGCACCCGGGTGGCCAGGCTGTCGGCCGACACCCGCCCGGGCACCGCCAACAACCCGGCGGGCTTGTCCAGCGCCAGCAACTGCTCGTCGACGTGAAGGGCGTGCATGCCCCGAGCATAGGCAGTTCCGCAACGCCAGGTTGACAGCGACCCGACACACGCGCAAAGTGCGCACTCTCGTTCAAACGCCACAGGAGGTCACCATGAATACGCATGCATCTGCCCACCTGTCGGCTCCCGTCCTGAACGCCGCTCTGCGCTAGTCCTGCGCAGCCGCAGCGTTCGCTGCGGTCCGAGCCGACTTCCTTTTTCTTCGCAGCCCGCAGTGCGCGGGCCTGGGCGCCGCTGTGCGCCGTTCGAATGGAAGCACGACTCGACATGATCGACGACCAGACTTTTTCCCGCTTGCAGGCCATCGGCCTGACGCCGGCGCTCAGACGCCACATCGACGCCCAGGGGGAACTGCCCGAGGCGCCCTTCTTGCTGCGTGTCACGCAGGTGCAGCGCGACGCCCTGACCCTGCACGACGGTGAACGCGAACATCCGGCCCGAATGCGACCCTCGATGCTGGCCGCCGGCGAGATGCCGGCGGTCGGCGACTGGGTGTTGGCGGCCCGCAATCCGCTTGCCGAATGGTGGGTGCATGGGCTCGTGCCGCCGATGACACAGCTCGCACGGCGGCTGCACGACGGACGTGACAAGGTCACGCGCACCGTGATCGTGAGCAACGTCGACACGGCCTTGCTCGTGATGGGCCTGGACCACGACTTCAGCCTGCGCCGACTCGAGCGCTATCTGGCCCTGGCCCGCCTGTCGCAGGTGAACGCGGTGGTCGTGCTGACCAAGGCGGACCTGTGCCATCCGAGCTACGCCGAGGCGCGGCTGCAGGAGGTCTGCGCGCTGTTGCCGCCCGGCACCGAAGCGGTCGCGCTGAGCGCGCTCGCCGAGGAGCCGGCGCTCGCGCTCGCACCCTGGCTGGAGACTGGGCAGACCCTGGTGCTGCTGGGGTCGAGCGGCGCGGGCAAGAGCACCCTGACCAATGCGCTCGTCGGCCATGCAGTGCAGGACACCGGGGCCAGCCGCGCCGACGACAGCCGGGGCCGGCACACGACGACCTCACGCTCGCTGCACGTCACTCCACAGGGGGCCTGCATCATCGACACGCCCGGCCTTCGCACGCTGCGCCTGGACGGCGACGAGGCGGCGCTGCATGCCGTGTTCGACGACATTGCGCAGTTGTCGTTGCACTGTCGATTCCGCGACTGCCGGCACCAGTCCGAGCCGGGCTGCGCGGTGCGCGAGGCCGCACCAAGCCAGCGACTGCGCAACTACCAAAAGCTGCTGCGCGAAGCGCGCCGCGACACCATGAGCGCGCTCGAGCGCCGTGAGCAAGTGGCGTCATGGAAGCAGCGCAGCCGGGCGGCGCGTGCACGCGACCGTTCACAGGACTGAGTGCGCGGCCGCGTGCCGGGTCAGCGCAGACCGAGGAACGCCTTCACCGGCACCAGGGTCAGCGCAGGCGCTTCTTCGTGCGGCAGATGGGCGAGGTCGTCGAAGATCACCAGCTCGCTGCCGACGATGCGGGCCTTGAACTCGCGCCCGACCTCGAGCGGAATCAGCGTGTCACGCGCGCCCCACAGCAGCAGGGTCGGAACCCGCAGCGCGGCCAGGCGTTCGGCGTGTTCGCCTGGCGTGTACTGACGGATCCGTTCGGCCAAGGCCCGGCGATTGCCCTCGCGCAAGGTCAGGTCGAAGTACCGGTCCACCAGTTCGGAGCTGATCTTGTCGGATCCGCCATAGGCCTTGGCGACCCCTTCCGCGACCAGGGCACGCGGCAGCACCCATTCGGCGAGCCGGTTGAGGACCGGAATCTGCGCCAGCACCCAGCCCAGCGGCAGGCTGCGCCTTTGCACCCGCAGCCCCGCCGTGTCGACCAGGACCAGTCGATCGACGCGCGCCGGCGCCAGGGTGGCCAGCCGCCATGCCACTTCACCCCCCAACGAGTTTCCGCCCAGCACGGCGCGCGGCACCTCGAGCGCATCGAGCAGATCGAGCACGAAGCGTGCGTCGGTGTCCGGGTGGTAGTCGGCGCTTGCGCGTGGTCCCGAGAGACCGAACCCGGGCAGGTCGAAGGTGATCACGCGGCGCTGGCGCGACAGACCGTCGACCCAGCCCTGCCAGGTGTGCAGGCTCGACGAAGTGCCGTGGATCAGAACGATCGGCACCGGGTCGTCGCGGGGGCCGACATCGCGCAGGTGCACGAACTGACCCTTGACCTGGAGGAAGTCGGACGGTGGCAGGGCCCAGCGCGCGACCAGGGTCTCGACCGCCCGGTCGGGTGCATGCGTCAGCAGCAGCGTCGCGGCGCTCACCATCATCAGGCCGCCGAGCAGGCGCAGCAGCCAGGCCGTCATCGGCAACTCGGGATCGGGAGCGTCACGGCGCCGATTCTAGGCGGCGATCCGACCCGGGTAGGGGCCGGCTTCAGGCGCGCTGGAGCTCGATCCCGCTGTTGACGATGAGCATCGTGCCATCGCGCCGCACATCGACCAGTTCGCCGCTTTCGAGTCGAAACTCGATCACGCCGGTGGGTGCCCACCGTTCCTGGCCGTCCGCGATGGTCTCGTCCGGGCGCATGTGCTCGTAGCCCATCACCTTGTAGGTGGCGCCGTCATTGCCTTTGGCGGGAAACGATTCGAGAAGATGAAGCTTGCGGTCCATGGTGATCTCCTTTCGGGGGGACTTCACAAGGGCCCGATACGGGGCGTGTCTCGATCGTACGACCCACGGCGCGCGACTGGAATTGAGGCGGGTCAGCGCACTCCTAGAATGCTCGGATGTCCTTCATCCACTTGCGTACGCACAGCGAATATTCGGTCGTCGACGGCACCTTGCGAATCGACGCCGCGGCCCAGGCCGCCCGGGCCGACGGACAGGGCGCGTTGGCGATCACCGACCTCAACAACCTGTTCGGCACGGTCAAGTTCTACAAGGCCTGCCGGCGTGCCGGGGTCAAGCCCTTGGTGGGCGCTGACCTGTGGATGGAGCCGACCCCCGACAGCGGCGACAAGCAGCCCAGCCGCCTGCTGGTGCTGGTCCAGCACCACGGCGGATACCTGAACCTGTGCGAGCTGCTGGCGCGCGCCTGGACCCAGAACGCACAGCGCACGCAAGCCTGGGTCAAGTGGGACTGGCTGGGCGAGCTGGGCGACGGCTTGCTGGCCTTGTCGGGCGCCGATCTGGGCGCGATCGGCGTGGCCCTGCTGGCCGGCGATGGCGAGCGCGCGCGACGCGCGGCCGATCGGCTCAAGGCGTTGTTTCCCGGGCGCTTCTACATCGAGCTTCAGCGTGCCGGTCTGCCGCACCACGAGGCCCATGTGCACGCCGCGGTGCCGTTTGCGGCCGCCCAGGGCCTGCCGGTGGTCGCGACCCACCCGATCCAGTTCCTGGAGCCCGACGACTACGACGCCCATGAGGCGCGGGTGTGTGTGGCGGAGGGCGAGTTGCTGTCCAACCCGCGCCGCGTGCGCCGGTTCTCGCGCGAACAGTACTTCCGCAGCCAGGCCGACATGGAGGCCCTGTTTGCGGACCTGCCGTCGGCGCTGGCCAACAGCGTGGAGATCGCGCGCCGCTGCAATCTGGTGCTGGTGCTGGACAAGCCGCAGCTGCCGGACTTCCCGACGCCCGACGGCACGCCAATCGTGGACTACTTCCGCAAGTCGTCGCGCGACGGGCTCGAGCAACGGCTGCAGCAGCTGTTCACCGACCCGGCCGAGCGTGCGCGCGTGCGTCCGCAGTATGTCGAGCGACTCGAGTTCGAGTTGCAGACGATCGAGGGGATGGGCTTCCCGGGCTACTTCCTGATCGTCTCGGACTTCATCACCTGGGCCAAGCACAACGGCTGTCCGGTCGGCCCGGGGCGCGGATCGGGCGCAGGCTCGCTGGTGGCCTACGCGCTGTCGATCACCGACCTCGATCCGCTGCGCTACAAGCTGCTCTTCGAACGCTTCCTGAACCCCGAGCGCGTGTCGATGCCCGACTTCGACATCGACTTCTGCCAGGCCAATCGCGAACGCGTGATCGACTACGTGAAGGCCAAGTACGGCCGCTCGGCGGTGAGCCAGATCGCGACCTTCGGCACGATGGCGGCCAAGGCGGCCCTGCGCGACGTCGGGCGTGTGCTCGGCATGGGCTATGGACATGTCGACAGCATCGCCAAGCTGATTCCGGCGCCGCCGGGCAAGTCGGTGACCCTGGCCCGGGTGCCGGCCGAGCCCGACCCGGGTCTGATCTACGCGCGCAAGGAAGCGCCCGAACTCGAACAGCGCGAGGCGGCCGAGGAGGAGGTCGCCGAACTGCTGGCACTGGCCATGCGCGTCGAGGGCATCGTGCGCAACGTCGGCATGCACGCCGGCGGCGTGCTGATCGCGCCTGGCAAGATCACCGACTTCTGCCCGCTCTATCAGCAGCCTGGCAGCGAGAACGCGGTCAGCCAGTTCGACAAGGACGACGTGGAGGCCGCAGGCCTGGTGAAGTTCGACTTCCTGGGACTGGCGACCTTGACGATCCTGGAACTCGCCAAGCAGTTCATCGTGGCGCGCCGACCGGAACGCGAGGGCTTCAACTTCGAGACGCTGGCGCTCGATGACCCGAAGGTCTACAAGCTCTTCTCGAACGGGTTCACCGAGTCGGTGTTCCAGTTCGAAAGCCGCGGCATGCAGGGCATGCTGCGCGACGCGCGGCCGGGCCGCTTCGAGGACCTGATCGCACTCGTCGCGATGTACCGACCGGGACCGATGGAGAACATCCCGACCTTCTGCGCCCGCAAGAGCGGCAAGGAATCGGTGGTCTACCCGCACCCGCTGCTCGAGACCGTTCTCGGCGAGACCTACGGCGTGATGGTCTACCAGGAGCAGGTCATGCAGGCCGCGCAGTTGCTCGGCGGCTACTCGCTCGGTGGCGCCGACCTGCTGCGTCGCGCGATGGGCAAGAAGAAGGCCGAGGAGATGGCCACCCACCGCTCGATCTTTCGCGACGGCGCGGCGCACAAGGGCATCTCGGCGGCCAAGGCCGACGAGGTCTTCGACCTGATGGAGAAGTTCGCCGGCTACGGCTTCAACAAGAGCCATGCCGCCGCCTATGCGCTGCTGGCCTATCACACGGCCTGGCTGAAGGTGCATTGCACGGCCGAGTTCTACGCCGCGAACATGACGATCGAGCAGGACAACACCGACAAGCTGAAGGTGCTGCTCAACGATGCCAAGCTCTTCAATGTCGAGATCGAAGCGCCGGACGTCAACCGCGGTGTCAGCCGTTTCGAGCCGGTGTCAGACCGATCGGTCCGTTATGGCCTGGCGGCGATCAAGGGCACCGGGTCGGGCGCGGTCGACGAAATCGTCGCCGCGCGCGAAGGCCGGGGCGAGCATGAAGGCAAGGGCAGCGGCCCGTTCCGCAGTCTGTTCGACTTCTGCGCGCGGGTGGACCGCCAGCGCGTCAACAAGCGGGCCGTCGAGGCCCTGAT
Source organism: uncultured beta proteobacterium (assembly GCA_963706655.1). Lineage (GTDB taxonomy): Bacteria > Pseudomonadota > Gammaproteobacteria > Burkholderiales > Burkholderiaceae_C > Rubrivivax. Next base: position 23,830 of record CAVPNN010000010.1, on the reverse strand, counting down.
CAAGGCGGGCGCGTTCGACAACGTGCACGCCGACCGCGCGGCATTGCTGGCCAGCGTGGCGCTGGCCTTCGACTGGGCCGACACGCAGGACGCCAATGTGCTGCAGGCAGGGCTGTTCGACTTCGGCGACTCGCATGCCGCCAGTCACCAGGAACCTGCGCTGGCGCAGGCCGATCCGTGGAGCATCAAGGAGCGGCTGGTGCTGGAGAAGTCCGCGCTCGGGCACTATCTGTCCGGTCACCTGTTCGACGAGTCCGCGCCCGAAGTGCGGCGCTTCTGCCGGCGTGCGATTGCCGATCTGGTCGACGCGCGCGAGCCGCAGATGGTGGCCGGCATCGTCGGCGACCTGCGCGTCGTCAACGGACAGCGCGGCAGGTCCGCGATCTTCCGGCTCGACGATGGGAGCGAGTCGATCGAGACCGTGGTTCACGAGGAGCTTCTGGATGCGCATCGCGAACTGCTGCGCGAAGACGAACTCGTGGTCCTGCAAGGCAAGGTGCAGCCCGACCGGTTCTCGGGCGGGCTGCGCCTGAACGTGTTGCAGGTCTGGGATCTGGCCGGTGCGCGCGCGCGTTTCGGACGCCATCTGGCGGTCGAGGTCAACGGTGCCATGCCGCCGGTGGCCGAGGTCGTGCGCACCTGGCCGGCGCGCCCCGAACAGACCGAAAACGGGCCCCTGCTGCAAGGACTGCCGGTGCGCCTGCGCCTGCGCCGGCCAAGCGCCTGCGCCGAGATCGACCTCGGCGAGCAGGCGCGCTTCTGGCCCACCGACGAGGCTTTGCAGCGTTGGCGGGCGCTGGCCAAGGACGGCAATGCGGAAATCATCTACGAAGTGACGTAAGGCTTTGTGTCGGGGACAACCCGCGGTGACGGCGCCGCGTTAGCTTCGAGTCACCGTGGAAAACTGGAGTCCTGCATGCTTGCCAAGCCTCTTGCCGCCGTCGTGCTGCTTGCCCTTGCCGGTGTCGCCGGCTCTGCCGGGGCCACCGACGTCGGCGTATCGGTCCAGATCAGCCAGCCTGGTGTCTACGGCCGCATCGACATCGGACGCTTTCCGCAGCCCCGGGTGGTGGTCGCCCAGCCCGTGATCGTCGCGCAGCCGCGCGTCGTCTATGCGCAGCCCGTGGAGCCCGTGTACCTGTGGGTCCCGCCGGGGCATCGCAAGCATTGGGGCAAGCATTGCAGCCGCTACCAGGCCTGTGGAGTGCCCGTGGTCTTCGTGCGTGATGACTGGTACCAGGGCCATGTGATGCCCTATTCCGAGGGCCGGCGCGGCAAAGGTCATGGCAAGGGTAAGCGCGACGACTGATCTGCAGCGCGCCGGCGCTACAGTGCGCAGGCATGCATGAAACCCCGCTGACTGGCCTGATCCTGAGTGGTGGTGGCGCCCGCGCCGCCTACCAAGTCGGGGTGCTGCGCGCGCTCAGCGCGATCCGGCGCGAGTCCGGGGCGTCGACCGAGCGCAACCCGTTCGCAATCATCTGCGGCACGTCGGCCGGTGCCATCAACGCCGCCGCGCTGGCCTGCAACGCCGACCGTTTCGACCGCGCCGTCGACCGTATCGCGCAGGTCTGGCAGGACTTCCATGCGGACCAGGTCTATCGGGCTGACGCCATCGGGATGCTGCGCAGCGGGGCCCGGTGGCTGTCGATGCTGTCGGTCGGATGGGTGATTGCAAGCTGGCGTCGTGCGCGTCCCCGGTCGCTGCTCGACAACGAGCCGCTCGCTCGCCTGCTGGAGCAACTCGTGCCGCTCGAACGGCTGCCGGCCATGTTGACGCAGCGCCACCTGCAGGCGCTGGCGGTCACCGCGTCGAGCTACACCTCCGGTCAGCATGTGACCTTCTTCGAGTCGGCGTCGCCAATGGCGCCTTACGAGCGGACCCAGCGCGTCGCAGTGCCGGCGCGGCTCAGCCACCGGCATTTGCTCGCGTCGTCGGCGATTCCCTTCATGTTTCCTGCGGCCCGGATCGAAGACGGCGATCAGGCCGGCTGGTATGGGGACGGCTCGATGCGCCAGACCTCACCCATCTCGCCCGCCATCCATCTGGGCGCACAACGGGTGTTGATCATCGGCGTCGGCCGCATGCGTGAACCACCCGGGCGAATCATCCGTGATGCGGACTATCCGACGCTGGCACAGATCGGCGGCCACGCCCTGTCGAGCATCTTTCTCGACGGGCTCTCGGTGGACATCGAACGCCTGGAGCGCATCAACCGGACGATCGAGCTGCTGCCGCCGCAGGCGCGGCTCGGTACGCCGCTGCGGCCGATCGAGGCGCTCGTGATCGCTCCGAGCGAGCGCCTGGACGACATCGCGGCGCGTCACCAGAGTTGCCTGCCGCGGCCGGTGCGTGCGCTGCTGCGCGGCGTGGGTTCGACCAGCATGACGGGTGACCAGCGCGGTGCCGCGCTGGCCAGCTACCTCCTGTTCGAGAAGCCCTACACGCGTGAACTGATGGCGCTGGGCGAGACCGATACGCTGGCGCGGCGTGAGGAGGTGCTGGCCTTCTTCGGCTGGGGCAGGGCGGCCGCCCGCACGGCGCCGCCCGCCTCCCCGATCACTTCGCGGCCGGCTTGAACTCGGCGACACCGACGGTGAGACCGGCCTTGGACAGGCGCTGGGCGCTGCCGGGCCCGACGCCCCGCACACGCCCGATCATGTCGTCCCAGTTCTTGAAGGGGCCCTTCTGACGTTCGGCCAGGATCCGGCCCGACAACGCGGGACCGACCCCGCGGATCGCCTCGAGTTCGGCCTGCGAGGCCTTGTTGACGTCGATCGCGGCGAGCGCATTGAAGGTGGCGCCCATCGTGAGGGCGGCAAGCAGGGCAATGAGGTAATGGCGGTTCATGTCATCTCCTTGAGGTGTTCACAGCGGTGCTGTGGGACGTCCGCCGCACCATGCGACGGACTGGAGCCATTGTTGGCAGTCGACCTCGAATTGACACTCACCATGGGGTGGGCCGTCGGACGTGGGCCCCATTTCGGGGGAGGCCCCGGGGCGCCGAGGCGGCTATTCGACCCAGTGCTCGGCGACCCAGGTCGCGGGGCGCATGAAACGCAGGCGACGGTTGCGCCGCCCGGCCAGCGCATCCGGCGGGTTCACCTCGCCGTGGAAGATGACGATGCGCGTGCCCGGCGGGATGGTGGGTTCGCGCCAGTAGTTCAGTGGCCAGCGCGGGATGCAGTGGTACTTGAAGCTGCAGCACCAGCCGTCCGGCCAATAGGCCAGCTTGCCCTGCGCGTGCAAGGCATGCGAGAGGTACTCCTGCTCGTTGCGGTACTGCTTGCGCACCTCGGCCTGATGGTCGACGAAGTGCTGCAGCACGTCGGCATGTGCCCCGATGTCGAAACGGTAGACAGAAGAGTTGCCGGTGACGCGCCACGGGCGTTTCCAGTCCTTGATGATGAAGAACTCGCCCGCCTCGTCGAAGAACGGTGCCAGGTCGCCGACGATCACGACATCCAGGTCGAGGAACAGGGCCCGCCCCTGCAGGCCATGCAGATCGGGCTTGAAGGTGGTGAGCTTGGGCCAGCCGCGGTCGGCGCCCGGGGCCAGGTCCAGGCTCGGCAGTGCCAGGCACTCGACCTCCGGTCGCACGCCTGTCGCGTCGTCGGTCAGGCAGACGAAACGGAACTCACCCTGGAGATGCCGGCGCACCATGCCGTACAGGCGGTTGGCGTACTCGGGGCCGTACTTCGTGCCCCACTTCATGCACAGGACGACGCGATCGGATTTCACTGGCTTTCCAGACGTTTGGGTGGATAGGTGTCCCAGCCTTGGCAGCCCGGGCATTGCCAGAAGTAGTGGTGCGCCTCGAACCCGCACGCTGCGCAGCGATAGCGCTGCAGCGGCTTGGCGGCCTGCTGCACCGCTGCCAGCACGCGCGCCGGCGTGTCGGGCTGCCAGCGCGAGGTCGGCAATGCAAGGACGGCGGCGGCGCTGGCGAGCGTGGGCTGGCGTTCCAGGTGCGCGATCACACGCGAATCGTCGGGCGCGTCGTCGAGCACCCGCAAGGCCTGCAGCAGTTCGATCCGCGGCTCCGCCTTGTAGGCCTGTTCGAGGGCCGCGCGCGCCGCGCCGGACTGCCCGAGCTCGTGCGCGACCCGTGCGTAGGCCTCGGCGACCAGCGCGAAATGACCGGGACTGTGGACCAGCAGTTCGTTCCACGACGCGAGCGCATCGGCCGGTCGGCCGTCGCGTGCCGCGCGCTCGCCGCGCAGCAGATGTGCGCGAGGAGCGTTCGCGGCCGCCTGGAGTGCGAGTGCCAGCGCCCGGTCTGCGGCTTGCGGGTCACCCGCCGCGTCGGCATCCAGTGCCTGCTCGCAGTGGTAATGGGCGATGCGGACATCGAACGACCCTGCGCCGGCCGCCTGCAATCGCGATGCGGTGTCGATTGCATGCACCCAGTCGCGCGAACGCTCGTGCAGGGCCAGCAGGGCCAACTGGGCCTCTGCGGCATAGGGGGTGTCCTGCAGCGCCAGCCAGGCCGCCTCGGCGCGGTCGAGCAGGCCGGCCTTCATGAAGTCCTGCGCCAGCGCGTACTGCGCGCGTTCCCGGTCGGCGACTTTCAGATCGCCGCGCGACAACAGATGCTCGTGCACCCGCACGGCACGCTCGAACTCGCCACGGCGGCGGAACAGATTGCCCAGCGCGAAGTGCAGTTCGGTCGTGTCGGGGTCGTGCTGCACGGCCTCGATGAAGACGTCGATGGCCTTGTCCTGCTGCTCGTTGAGCAGCAGGTTCAAGCCCTCGAAGTAGGCGCGCGGTGCGTCCCGGCGGTCACGCCGCCACTGGCGCAGGTCCAGCCTGGAGGCGAGCCATCCGAGCACGAAGGCCAGCGGCAGCCCGATCAGGAGCCATTGCAGGTCCAGCGTCACTACAGCCCTTCGCGCGGCGGATGCAGCGCGGGCCCGAACTCGGACGGCGTGACCGTGAGCGTGGACGGTGCCGGTGCGGCCGGCTGTGTCTGGCGGGGCGGGCGCCTTGCGCCAGCGCCGCCATCGGCCCGGCACCATGGCCAGGATGCCGACCACACATCCGCTAGCGAACGCGACCAGCACGACGATCACGAGCGGCGCGCGCCAATCCACGCCGAAGAACCATTGCACCACGACGGTGTGGCGGTTGTTCAACGCGAAGGCGAACAGCGCAAAGAAGAGGAAGGCTCGCACGAGCCAGACGAACACTCGCATGCGCGGACGATTCTAGCGGCCAGCACCATGAAGAACGGGGCCCGAAGGCCCCGATCCCTGACATCAGCGCAACCGACTCAGCTTGCGTCGTCGGTACTGACCCCGCCGACCGCCGCCCGGTTGTTCACCACTTCGCGCAGCGCCTTGCCTGGCTTGAAGTGCGGAACCAGCTTCTCCGGGATCGTCACCTGCTCGCCGCTGCGCGGATTGCGACCGATGCGAGGCGGGCGACGATTGATGGAGAAGCTGCCGAAGCCCCGGATTTCAATGCGATGCCCGCGCGCCAAGGCGTCGGACATCGCATCCAGGATGGTCTTCACCGCAAACTCCGTGTCGCGTTGCGTCAGCTGGCCGAAACGTTCGGCCAGCAGCGCGACGAGGTCGGATCGAGTCATGGTCTTGCTCCGCATCCAGCGCTCACCGTGCCAATGCCGGACTCAGGAAGGCAGGTTTCGGATCCGGGTCTCCCGGTCCGAATCGCGCCCCCTCGGGGGGCAGCGAGCAAGGCGAGCGTGGGGGCCAACAGACTATTCGCCCTGCTGGTCCAGCTTGGCCCGCAACAAGGCGCCCAGGCTCGTCGTGCCAGCGTTCTCACGCTCGCTCGACTGCGACAGACGCTGCATCGCTTCTTGCTGCTCGACGTTGTCCTTGGCCTTGATCGACAACTGGATCGAACGCGTCTTGCGGTCGACGTTGATGATCATGACTTCGACTTCTTCGCCTTCCTTGAGCACGTTGCGCGCGTCTTCCACACGGTCCGGGCTGATCTCGGAGGCGCGCAGATAGCCCGTCACGTCCTCGTTGAGCTGCACTTCGGCACCACGCGGGTCGACCGTCGTGATCTTGCCGGTGACCACGGCGCCGCGGTCGTTCATCGTCGTGAAGCTCGTGAACGGATCGGTGTCGAGCTGCTTGATGCCGAGCGAGATGCGTTCGCGCTCGACGTCGACCGCCAGCACGATCGCTTCGACGTCCTGGCCCTTCTTGAAGTTGCGCACGGCGCTTTCGCCCGGCTCGTGCCAGGACAGGTCGGACAGGTGCACCAGACCGTCGATGCCGGCGGCCAGGCCGACGAAGACACCGAAGTCGGTGATCGACTTGACCGGACCGGAGACACGGTCGCCACGCTTGACGTTGACGGCGAACTCCTCCCAGGGGTTGGGCATGCACTGCTTCATCCCGAGGCTGATGCGACGCTTGTCCTCGTCGATCTCGAGCACCATGACCTCGACCTCGTCACCCAGGGTGACGACCTTGCTCGGGGCGACGTTCTTGTTCGTCCAGTCCATCTCGGACACGTGCACCAGACCCTCGATGCCCGGCTCGATCTCGACGAATGCGCCGTAGTCGGCGATGTTCGTGATCTTGCCGAACAGACGCGTGCTGTTCGGGTAACGGCGTGACACGCCCAGCCAGGGATCGTCACCGAGCTGCTTGAGGCCGAGCGAGACCCGGCTCTTCTCGGCGTCGAACTTCAGGACTTTGGCCTGCAGTTCCTGACCGACCGTCACTACTTCGCTCGGGTGGCGCACACGGCGCCAGGCCATGTCGGTGATGTGCAGCAGGCCATCGATGCCGCCGAGGTCGACGAAGGCGCCGTACTCGGTGATGTTCTTGACCACGCCGTCGACGATCGCGCCTTCGGACAAGGTCTCGAGCAGCTTGGCGCGCTCTTCGCCCATCGAAGCCTCGACCACCGCACGACGCGACAACACGACGTTGTTGCGCTTGCGGTCGAGCTTGATGACCTTGAACTCCATCGTCTTGCCTTCGTACGGCGACATGTCCTTGACCGGACGCGTGTCGAGCAGCGAGCCGGGCAGGAAGGCGCGGATGCCGTTGACCAGCACCGTCAGGCCGCCCTTGACCTTGCCGGAGACGGTGCCTTCGACGAATTCGCCCGACTCGAGCGAGTTCTCGAGCGACATCCAGGACGCCAGGCGCTTGGCCTTGTCGCGCGACAGGATGGTGTCGCCATAGCCGTTCTCGACGGCGTCGATCGCGACGGCGACGAAGTCACCGACCTGGACTTCGAGCTCGCCCTGGTCGTTCTTGAATTCTTCGATCGGAACATAGGCCTCGCTCTTGAGGCCGGCGTTCACCACCACATGGTTGAACTCGATGCGGACGACTTCGGCCGAGATCACCTCGCCGACGCGCAGATCGGCCGACTTGAGGGACTCTTCGAACATGGCGGCAAAGGACTCGCCGCCGCCTGTGGTGGCAGTTTGGGTTTGGGACATTGTGGTTTCCTGGGGTCCGGCGGGGGGATCAGCGTGCCGGACGATGAATGCAACGGGTGTTGCGGGGTTGAGGTTTCAAATCGCACCGCGCCCGTGGGCCTGTCGACCCGGGAAGGGGAGCGCGGTGCACCAGATCGGCCGCCTGGCCCCTGAAGCAGTCTCAGGAGACGAACGGCCTGCGTTCTTCCCACCAACCCAGCACCTGGTCCACCGACTGGTCGACCGATAACGCGGAGTTGTCGAGCTTGAGCGCATCTTCGGCGGGCTTGAGCGGCGACGCGACACGCGAGCTGTCTCGCAGGTCGCGCGCCTCAAGGTCTGCGCGAAGGTCGGCGAGTGTAGCCTCAATTCCCTTTGAAATCAACTGCTTATGTCGACGTTCGGCCCTCTGCGCGGCACTCGCGGTGAGGTAGACCTTGAGCGTTGCGTCGGGGAAGACCACGGTGCCCATGTCGCGGCCGTCCGCCACCAGTCCGGGCGCGCGGCGAAACGACAGCTGCAGGTCGTTCAGCGCCGCACGAACCGCGGGGTGCACGGACACGCGCGATGCCATCTGGCCGGCCTGTTCGCCACGCAAGCTGTCGGAGACGTCTTCGCCGCGCAGGAACACCTGTTCGCCCTCGAACCGGAGGTCGAGCATCTGCGCCGTCCTTGCCAGCGCGGCCTCGTCATTGCCGTCGATGCCGTCGCGTAATGCGGCCAGGCCGGTGGCCCGGTAGAGCGCACCCGAGTCGAGCAGGTGATAGCCCAGACGCTGCGCCAGCACCGCGGCCAAGGTGCCCTTGCCGGACGCCGACGGACCGTCGACCGTGATCACCGGGACCTCGGACGGGTCGGCCGTCGTGAGGCCGAACATCGCGTCGAAGTAGCCGGGATAGGTCTTGCCGACGCACTGCGGATCGAGGATGCGAATCGACACACCCGGCTGCGCACCGGCCAGGGGGTTGAAGGCCGCCAGCGACAGGCACATGGCCATCCGGTGATCGTCGTAGGTGCCGAGGGCGGCGGAGATCCACTGCCGGGGCGGCGAGACCTCGATGAAGTCCTCGCCCTCGACCACGGTCGCGCCGAGCTTGCGCAACTCGGTGGCCATCGCAGCGATGCGGTCGGTCTCCTTCACGCGCCAGCTCGCAATGTTGCTCAGCCTCGTCGTGCCCTGCGCGTACAGGGCCATCACCGCCAGGGTCATGGCGGCGTCGGGGATGTGGTTGCAGTCCAGTGACAGGGCGTGCAGCGGCCAGTCGCCGCGCCCGACGCTGATCCAACCGGGTCCGCTGCAAACACGCGCGCCCATGGCGCGGGCGGCCTCGAGGAAACGGATGTCGCCCTGGATCGAATCGCTGCCGACGCCTTCGATGCGAACCGGCGCGCCCCCATGGGCTGCGATGGCGCCGAGCGCGATGAAGTACGAGGCCGACGACGCGTCGCCTTCCACGTGCAGCGCGCCGGGCGACTGGTAGTGGCTTTCGGCCGGGATCGTGAAGCGGGTCCACCCGTCGCGGATCACCTGCACTCCGAAGCGCGCGAGCAGATTGAGCGTGATCTCGATATAGGGTTTCGAGATCAGTTCGCCCTCGACTTCGATGGTCACGTCCTGTGTCGCGGCTGCCAGTGGCAGCGCCATCAGCAAGGCGGTCAGAAACTGGCTCGACACATCTCCGCGCACACGGATCGGCGAGCCCAGGTCGAGACCGCCTGCCACCGCGCTGCCGATTCGCAGCGGCGGGAACCCCGGCAGGCCCAGCTCCTCGATCTGGCAGCCGAGCGGGCGCAGTGCGTTCACCAGATCCCCGATCGGGCGCTCGTGCATGCGCGCGACGCCCGACAACTCGAAACGACCGCCCTGCAAGGCGGTCAGCACCGCCAGCGCTGCGGTCACCGGGCGCATCGCGGTACCGGCGTTGCCGAGGAACAGCCTGGCTTCCTTGACGAGCAATCGGCCGCCAAGCCCGGTCACCTGCAGGGCAGCGCCTTGCCGCTGGATCTGGCAGCCCAGGGCCCGCAGTGCGTCGATCATGACGCGCGTGTCGTCCGACTCGAGCAGGTCGTGCAGCAGGGTCGTGCCATCGCACAGACCGGCCAGCAGCAGCACCCGGTTCGAGATGCTCTTGGAGCCCGGCAGGCGCACCTTGCCGCCGGCCTGGCGCAGCGGCGGAATGTCGAGGAATGGCGTGGTGGACGGCATCAAGGGCAGCTCAGCGCTGGCCAGAGCCGCGCGGTGCGCCCATCTGCCAGCCTGCACGCCCTTCGGCAGCGCCTCGAATCAGGCCTTCCAGCGCCTCGGTGTTGCCCGAGCGGATGACGACCTCGAGCGCATCCAGTGCATGACGGAACCGTTGTGACTGCTTCAGAACTTCTTCGCGGTTGGCGGTCAGGATGTCGCGCCACATCTCGGGGTCGCTCGCGGCAATTCGAGTGAAATCGCGAAAGCCCGGGCCCGCCAGGGACAGGAAGTCGCGCCCGGCCGGCTGTTGCGCGACTGCGCTGAAGTAGGCGAAGGCCAGCAAGTGAGGCAGATGGCTGACGGCGGCAAAGGCGGCGTCGTGGTTCTCGGGCGTCATTTTCAGCACTTGCGCGCCGATTGCCGACCAGACGTCGGTGGCACGCTGTACCAGCTCCGGCGCGGTCTGCGCGATCGGCGTCAGGATGACCTGGCAGCCGCTGTACAAGGCCGCATCCGCATGCCGGATGCCCGAGGCCTCCTTGCCCGCAATCGGATGGGTCGGCACGAATGAGGGCACACGTTCGCGCAGCACGCGCCGGGCCGCATCCACCACGTCACGCTTGGTGCTGCCCACGTCCATGAACAGCACCCCCGGCTCGACGAGGTGGCGGATCGCCTTGAACGTGCTCTCAGTGGCCGCCACCGGAACCGCGATCAGGACGATGTCGGCACCCGAGACGGCCAGCAGTGCCGATTCCGCCTCGACATCGATGACACCGAGCTTGCGCGCGCGTTCGGTCGTCGAGGGCGACTTGCTGTAGCCGACGACACGCTTGACCAGGCCGGCCCGCTTGAGCGCGAGCGCGAACGAGCCACCCATGAGGCCGCATCCGATCAGGCCGAGCTGGTTGAACATGCGCTGCCTCTGTCCTTCAGTGCACGTCGACGGGGTAGGCGCCGAGGATCTTGAAGAACGCACAAGCCGAGCGCAGCGCCTTCAACGCGGCGCCGACCTTGGGGTCGTCCGGGTGGCCGTCGATGTCGATGTAGAAGTAGTACTCCCATTGGCCCGAACGCGCCGGGCGCGACTCGAAGCGTGTCATCGACACGCCGTGCGTCTTCAGCGGCACCAGCAGGTCGTGCACGGCGCCCGGCTGGTTCGGGACCGAGACCACCAGGCTCGTGCAGTCGTGGCCCGAGGGCGCGGGAGTGGGGTGGCGCTGAGGGTCGGTGACGATGGCAAACCGCGTGCGGTTGTGCGGGTCGTCATGGATCGCCTTGGCCACCAGGTGCAAGCCCCATTCACTGCCCGCACGCGCGCTGGCAACGGCCGCGAGGCGGGGATCGAGCGACGCCAATCGGGCGCCCTCCGCATTGCTCGACACCGGCCGCCGCTCGACCGTCGGCAGGTGGGCCGACAACCAGTCGTGGCATTGCGCGAGGGCCTGCGGGTGCGCCAGAACCGCGTCGATTCCGTCCAGGGTGTCGGTCCGGCGCAGCAGGTTGTGGCTGACGAAGAGGCTTGTCTCGCCAATGATGGCCAGGGGTGTGTGCAGCAGCAGGTCGAGCGACCGGGCGACACCGCCTTCGGTCGAGTTCTCGACCGCGACCACGCCGAAGTCGGCCGCCCCTGCGCTCGTCATCCGAAACACCTCGTCGAAGCCGGAGCAGGGCAGACGCTCGATCGAAGAGCCGAAGAACCCGATCGCGGCCTCTTCGCTGAAGGTCCCCGCGGGCCCGAGGTAGGCGACCCGGGTCAGCGTTTCAAGGGACCGGCAGGCGGACATGATCTCGCGCCAGATCGGTGCCACGGATTCATTGCGCAAGGGCCCCGCATTGACCCGCTTCAGGCCATCGATGACCTGCGCTTCCCGTTCGGGCCGGAAGACAACCGACCCCTCGCGCTTCTTGAGCTCGCCCACCTCGAGCGCGAGCCCGGCGCGGCGGTTCAGCAGCGCGAGCAGTTCACCGTCGAGCGCATCGATGGCCGCACGAAGCGAGCGCAGTCGATCGTCCGAAGGGGAGGTCTCGGCCATGGAGGCGTTCACTTTCCAGTGTCGGCGCCCGATGCCGGGGCAGAGATGCCCATGCGTTTGATCATGGCCTGGTCGAGCGCGCGGATGCGGGGCTCGACATGGGACTTGACTTCCTGCACCAGCTTTTCACCCAGGCTGCGCTGCATCTCGGGCGCCAGGCCCTGGAACTTCTTCCACGCCGCGGATTCGAGCATGGCCAGCACCTGGCGCAACTCGTCTTCCGTCATCTTCTCCTCGATGAGCGTACCGATGGTCGACGGGGCCAGCTTGAGGGCGCGCTCGCGAACGAAGGGGAAGGTGTCCTCGACATACTTGCGTGCCTCGGCCTGCACGTCGCGAGCGATCGCCTCGCGCTGGTCGGGCGCGACCTTGGCCTGCAGGTACTGCCCGGCGCGCTGCATCATCTGCGCTGCCGGCTGCTCGACGATCTGGCGTGCCAGGACCTCGACCGCGGGCTGCTGCAACTTCATGATCTTCGCGACGAGGTCCTTCTTGGCCGGCGTGCTGGCGGTCTGTGCATGGGCCTGGGCGTTGAATACCAGCACGGCGGCCAGCACGATCGTCTTCATCATCAGGAGTTCTCCTCGCCAGGGCTACCGGCATCGTCATTGGTGGGGTCGCTCACGGAATCGTTCGCGTCGTTTTCGGCAATTCGCTGCAGCCCGGACAGTTGGGTACCGTCGTCGAGCGCGATCAGCGTCACGCCCTGGGTCGCGCGCCCGAGCTCGCGGATTTCGGAGACCCGGGTGCGGACGAGAACGCCCTTGTCGGTGATCAACATGATCTCATCCTCGGGGCGCACCAGCGTCGCGGCGACGACCCGGCCGTTGCGCTCGCTTTGCTGTATGGCGATCATGCCCTTTGTACCGCGTCCGTGGCGTGTGTACTCCGCAATCGAGGTCCTCTTGCCATAGCCGTTCTCGGTCGCGGTGAGCACGCTCTGCGATTCGTCCTCGGCGACCAGCATCGCGATCACGTTCTGGCCAGGTTCGAGCGCCATGCCTCGAACGCCGCGCGCATTGCGGCCCATCGGGCGCACGTCGTTCTCGTCGAAGCGCACCGCCTTGCCGCCGTCGGAGAACAGCATCACGTCGTGCTGGCCGTCGGTCAGCTTGGCGCCGATCAGGTAGTCGCCTTCGTCCAGGCCGACCGCGATGATGCCGGCCTTGCGCGGGTTGCTGAAGTCCTCGAGCGGAGTCTTCTTCACCGTGCCCTGGGCCGTCGTCATGAAGACATAGCGGTCCGGCGGGAACGTGCGCGTCTCGCCGGTCAGCGGCAGCACGACGGTGATCTTCTCGCCGACCTGGAGCGGGAACATGTTGACGATCGGCTTGCCGCGCGAGTTGCGCGAGCCTTGTGGCACTTCCCAGACCTTGAGCCAGTAGACCCGGCCGCGGTCGCTGAAGCACAGGATCCAGTCGTGGGTGTTGGCGATGAAGAGCTGGTCGACCCAGTCGTCTTCCTTGGTCTGCGTGGCCTGCTTGCCGCGCCCACCGCGGCGCTGGGCCCGGTATTCGGACAGGGCCTGGCTCTTGATGTAACCGGTGTGGCTGAGCGTGACCACCATGTCGGTCGGGGTGATCAGGTCCTCGGTGCCGAGTTCGGTCGCGTTGTGCTCGACCACGCTGCGCCTTGCCCCGGCCTTGGTCTGGCCGAACTCCTGCTTGATGGCCGCGAGCTCGTCGCTGATGATCGACGTGACGCGCTCGGGCTTGGACAGGATGTCGAGCAGGTCGGCGATCTGGGCCATCACCTCCTTGTACTCGCCGATGATCTTGTCCTGCTCCAGACCGGTCAGGCGCTGCAGACGCATCTGCAGGATCTCTTGAGCCTGGTCGTCGGACAGGCGGTACAGACCGTCGTCCTGCATGCCGTAGTGGGCCGGCAGACCCTCGGGCCGGTACGAGGCATAGCCGCCCTCGACGCGCGACAGCATCTCGCGCACGATGCCCGAGTCCCAGTTCTTGCTCATCAGCGCGGCCTTGGCCACCGGCGGCGTCGGCGAGTTCTTGATGGTCTCGATGAACTCGTCGATATTGGCCAGCGCCACCGCCAGGCCTTCGAGCACATGGCCACGCTCGCGCGCCTTGCGCAACTCGAACACGGTCCGGCGGGTGACGACCTCGCGCCGATGCTCGAGAAAGATGTCGAGCAGCTGCTTGAGGTTGCACAGGCGCGGCTGACCATCGATCAGCGCCACCATGTTCATGCCGAAGGTGTCCTGCAGCTGGGTCTGCTTGTACAGGTTGTTCAGCACCACTTCGGGCACTTCACCGCGCTTCAACTCGATGACGACGCGCATGCCGGACTTGTCCGACTCGTCCTGGATGTGGCTGATGCCCTCGATCTTCTTCTCGTGAACGAGCTCGGCGATGCGCTCGAGCAGCGTCTTCTTGTTCACCTGATAGGGAATCTCGTCGACGATGATGGACTGGCGCGCGCCCTTGTCGATGTCCTCGAAGTGGCACTTGGCGCGCATGACCACGCGGCCGCGGCCGGTCTGGTAGCCCTCGCGCACCCCCTGCAGGCCGTAGATGATGCCGGCGGTCGGGAAGTCAGGCGCCGGCACGATCTCCATCAGCTCCTCGATCGTCGCCTCGGGCGACTTGAGCAGGTGATGGCAGGCGTCGATGATCTCGTTGAGGTTGTGCGGCGGGATGTTGGTGGCCATGCCGACCGCGATGCCGCCCGAGCCGTTGACCAGCAGGTTCGGTAGCTTGCTCGGCAGGACCAGCGGCTCCCTCTCCGAGCCGTCGTAGTTGGGGCCGAAGTCGACCGTGTCCTTGTCGATGTCGGCCAGCATCTCCTGGGCGATCTTGGACAGGCGGATTTCCGTGTACCGCATGGCGGCGGCGTTGTCGCCGTCGACCGAGCCGAAGTTGCCCTGGCCGTCGACCAGCATGTGGCGCATGCTGAAGTCCTGCGCCATGCGCACGATCGTGTCGTAGACCGACTGGTCGCCGTGCGGGTGGTACTTGCCGATCACGTCGCCGACGATGCGCGCCGACTTCTTGTAGGGGCGGTTCCAGTCGTTGTTCAACACGTGCATGGCGAACAGGGCTCGCCGATGCACGGGCTTGAGTCCGTCGCGCGCGTCGGGCAATGCGCGCCCGACGATCACGCTCATCGCGTAGTCAAGATACGAGCGCCGCATCTCCTCTTCGAGGCTGATGGGCAGGGTTTCCTTGGCGAACTGACTCATGCGGGGTTCAGGTGAGGCTGGCGCTCGCCAAGGCGGGCGCATCAGGGTGCGGGCACCCGGGAATCTCATTCTATGCGGCGGCGTGCTGTAGCGATGACACAACACACTCGGCGGATCACTGTGTCGGTGGCGCCAAAATGCAGGCCAACCGACGCGCTATGGCACAATGAGTTGTCGGTGACAAACGACCGCAATGCGCCAGTTTGTCCGCTTATTTCCCTTCCCGTTTCGGACGTAACGCAGGCCTCTGCGGCTTTCCTTGAGAGGAGAATCATGAAGAAATTGAACAAGGTGGCGATGCTTATTGCGTCTGCCGCTCTCGCTGCCCCGCTCGCCACCATGGCAGCTGCCCATGGCGGCATGGCCAAGGGTGTGGACAACTGGCGCGCCGTAGACGGTGCAACGGTCTGGAAGAACGGCACCAACGAGCTTTGCTGGCGCGATGCGTTCTGGACGCCCGCCACCGCCGCCGCCAATTGCGACGGCGCGATCAAGCCGATGGCGCCACCGGCGCCTGCCGCTGTGCCTGCTGCCGAGCCGCGCATGGCCCCGGCCGCTCCCGCCCCGACACCCGCCCCGGCCCCGGCCCCGGCGCCGAAGCCCACGAGCGAGAAGGTGACCTACGCCGCTGACGCGTTCTTCGACTTCGACAAGGCCGTGCTCAAGCCAGAAGCGATGGCGAAGCTTGATGACCTGGTCGGCAAGACCAAGGGTATCAACCTCGAAGTCGTGATCGCGGTCGGTCACACCGACTCGATCGGCTCCAACGCCTACAACCAGGGCCTGTCGCTGAAGCGTTCTGCTGCGGTCAAGGACTACCTGGTGAGCAAGGGCGTCGAGAAGAACCGCGTCTACACCGAAGGCAAGGGCGAAGCCCAGCCGGTGGCTGACAACAAGACCCGTGAAGGCCGCGCGAAGAACCGTCGTGTGGAGATCGAGGTCGTCGGTACGCGTACCGTCAACAAGTGATCGCCGGCCTTCGGGCCTGATCGAAACCCCGCTTCGGCGGGGTTTTTCTTTTTGCACCGTCCACATCGCTACCATTGCGCCATGAGCAACGTCGACGCCCAGGAACTGGCCAAGTTCAGTGATCTCGCGCACCGTTGGTGGGATCCCGAAAGCGAATTCCGCCCCCTGCACCAGATCAATCCGCTGCGCCTGGAGTGGATCGACGGTCTGGCCTCACTTGCCGGCAAGCGCGTCGTCGATGTCGGATGTGGTGGCGGGATCCTCGCCGAGTCGATGGCGCGCCGCGCGCAGCATGTGACGGGCATCGATCTCGCGACCAAACCGCTTTCGGTGGCACGTCTGCATGCGCTGGAGACCGGCACCGACAACGTCGACTACCGCGAGGTTTCGGCCGAAGCCCTGGCCGAGGAGCAGGCGGGCGGATTTGATGTCGTCACCTGCATGGAAATGCTCGAACATGTGCCAGACCCCGCGTCGACGGTTCAGGCCTGCGCCGCCATGGCCAAGCCCGGCGCCTGGGTCTTCTTCTCGACCCTCAACCGAAACCCGAAGTCCTTCCTGTTCGCGATCGTGGGCGCCGAGTACGTACTGGGCCTGCTGCCCAAGGGCACGCACGAGTACGCACGCTTCATCCGGCCGAGCGAGATGGCGCGCTACTGTCGTGACGCGGGCCTGGAACTGCTGCACACGCGTGGCATGCTCTACAACCCGATCACCCGGCGCTACTGGCTCGAGAACGACACCAGCGTCAACTATCTTGTGGCCTGCCGAAAGCCTGCATGAGGACCACCGGCGATGCGGCCGTGGTGCGCGCCGTGCTGTTCGACCTCGACGGCACGCTGATCGACAGCGCACCGGACCTGGCCGGTGCGGCCAACGACATGCGCCAGAGCAGAGGAATGCAGCCGCTGCCCTATTCAGAGCTGCGGCCGATGGTGGGCAGCGGCGCGCGTGGCATGGTCGGGCGTGCGTTTGGAGCGTTGCCGGGCGATGAACGCTTCGAGCTGCTTCGCACCGAGTTCCTGGAGGTCTACGAAACCCGAATGCTGCGCCAGACGATCGTGTTCGAGACCATGAAGCCGGTGTTGGCTTCGCTGCGCATGCGGGCCATGCCCTGGGGCATCGTGACCAACAAGGCGGCCCGCTTCGCCGAACCCATGGTCCGGGCCCTTGGCCTGGGCTCCGAGATGGCCGTCTTGATCTGCGGCGATACCACGCCGCATTCGAAACCGCATCCCGCCCCGCTGCTGGAAGCCGCGCGTCAGCTGGACCTGCCGGCCGACGCCTGCATCTACGTGGGCGACGATCTGCGTGATGTCCAGGCCGGGCGTGCAGCCGGGATGCTGACGCTGGCCGCCGCCTGGGGCTACCTGGGCGATGGCGACCATGTCGAGCACTGGGGTGCCGATCATGTGCTCGCCGAACCAGCGGCGCTCTTGAACTGGCTCGAACTGGCCTAAACTACGGGTTCTGGGACCGACTTGGCTTCGACGTGGGTACGGAGTCGGAACAGGGCATGCCGAGCACCAGTTCGCTCGTAAAACCACTGGAAACAAAGTAACTGCGAACGATAACTCGTACGCCCTCGCCGCTTAAAACCGGTGAGCTTCTCAACGGCAGGCCAATGGGCCGGGCTTGAGGGTCGCAAGATTCGATAGCTGAGAAGTCATTCACATTGGCTGGCGCCGTGCCGGGTCACTTGGTACGGGGCGAGATCTAGGTGACTGGCTACCTCGATAGCGTGCTGCTGCGCGATAGAGGTGGCGAGACTCAAATCAGCCAGCTACGCATGTAGAACTGTCCGGTAAAGGCTTGCGGACGGGGGTTCGATTCCCCCCGGTTCCACCATTTCAAGATCTCAGGGCATCCCAGGATGTCCCGCGAGATGTCAAAACCTCCAAGCAAATCAACGGCTTGGAGGTTTTTTCTTGTCCAGGATGTTTCAGAGGATCCGCTTGAATCCTGAGCCCAGTGTGGGTAAGTTTGGGGGTAACTGCTCGACACCGATTCACAGTTACCCCCAGAACCCCATGCTGAGTGACACCCAGATCCGCGGGGCCGAGCCCGGTGCCAAGACTTCCCGCCTATACGACGAGCGTGGCTTGTACCTGGAAATCACACCCAGCGTCGGCAGGTCTGGCTACACCGCCGCTGGCGGGAAGCGCGCCCTGTTCACGCCCCAGATCATCAGCCACACCATCAGCGCACCCTCGCCGATCAGCGCTGTGACGATGACGACCGCTGACACAGCGCCCGCATGGCCGCCATACGCGCCGAGCAGGATCGTGCCGAAGCCATCGCCGAGGTAGGCGAGGCCGGCAAGGCTCGCGAGCCAGCCGATTGCACGCGGCATGTAGCCTGAGCGCGCAATGAGCACGCCGAGCAACAGCAGATGCACGCCAAAGAAGATCAGCGTCACCTTGAAGCCGAGGCCGTGGCTGGCGAAGAAGTGATAGGAAAGGGCCTGCGCCCCTTCCCCCAAGGCTTCGGCCCACGCCGGCGCAGTGGCGAAGCTCAACGCGCTGTGCAGGCCCAGCACGACACCGACATGCGCGATCGTGTAGGCCGCGCGGAAGATGAGCACCAGCAGGGCCAGGTTCGCGCCAGCGGCCCTCAGTGCAACGAACAGCGCCCAACCCACGATCAGGTCGATGATCAGCACGGCCACGAACGCGGCGATGGCGGCGCGATACGCAGGCTCCGATGTAGCGATGTTCGCAGCGGTGGCGGCGGCGGCGTCGCGCACGCCAAGCGGCGCCAACACGTAGAAGTTCGCGAGGATCGCCAGCACGAAAATCGCCAGATAGCCGAATCCCGCGATCCGCGCAGCGCCTTGCGCCGTTCTGGCTGCTGTCACTGTCAAGCTGCGCCTCCGCCGTCGATCAAGCTGGACTATCTACGATGGTGCCCAAGTCGTCCAGACTATCGACCGGCGCCAGGGCCCAGTGCTGCCGCCCGGTCGACGTTGTTTCGCTCGACGATCGGGTGGCCCGCCACTTGCCCGACGCCGAAGTCAGCTTCCAGGACTGGCCGGGAACTGGCACTCTCGGCCACGAGCGGGCATCGAGCACGCGGGTCGAGCAGGCGCCTGGTCGCAGATGGCCAGGCTCGGACCATCGGTGCACAGCCTCGGCCGATGGCGGCACCTGTCCGACGACCTGCAGCGGCGCGCGGGTGTCGACGCCGAGGTGCCTGCACGATCGCGTTGCGAGAACCGGCGACGTTCGCGCCATGGTTGGTTGCTCGATAGCCTTGCCGGTCAGCTGCTCAGGGCCGGCTCGACGTCGGCCAGGGCTGCGATCGCGAATCCTGCGTCGTGCACCAGCGCGCGGCGTCGAGTGGCGTTCGGCGGTCGGTGACTCGATGATCCGGTCCAGGCAATCGCGCATGGCGTCAGCAGCACCCGCGTCCGCCTCGGGGCGTGGACTCACACGGCACTGCGCTTGCCAGTGTGCGCCCGCGCAACGCACGGTGCAAGCTCGCTTCGGATGACTACGTCAGCACGCGGCCCAGCAACTCCTGCGCATCCAGCAACAGGCCTCCCAAGCGAGGCGCTGGTTCGCGGGCCAGGTCACGCAGCAGATCGCCGTCGCTGGTTTCGGTGCCGTCGCACGGGGCTCATCGAGCCGAACACCCGAACAGCTGTCTCGCCGCGCCTGTGTGCCAGCGCCAGCAGATGGCGCGATCGGTCTCGATCAACGGATGCGCGGATGCAAGTGTAGCCATGCCGGGCAGTCAGGCACACCGACAGGCACCTGATGACATGATCGAGGGTCGTACGGCCACTGTCGGTCATTCGCCTCCCGCGCTAGCTGGACGATCGCCGCGCAATGACGGGGCCGGCGTGAGCGGCAGCTCCAGCGGCGGAAGCGCCAATGTGACTGCATCGGGTCCAGGCTGTGTGAAAACCCCTCGCGCCGCCTATATTGATCGCATCGCGACGTCGGGGCGCGGACATGAAGCGATTTGTCGAAGGCGAGGATCGAACACAGATCACGCTGCTACCGGAGTGCCTGGACGACTACGTTGCTGAGGACAATCCCGTTCGCGTCGTGGAGGTCTTCGTCGACGAGCTCGACCTCGGAGGTCTCGGCTTCGAAGGTGTTGATCCGGCGGCCACTGGGCGGCCGGCCTATCACCCGTCGGTGCTGCTGAAGATCTACATCTACGGCTACCTCAATCGCATCCAGTCCAGCCGGCGCCTGGAGCGCGAGAGCCAGCGCAATGTCGAACTCATGTGGTTGGCCCAGCGACTGACGCCAGACTTCAAGACCATCGCCGACTTCCGCCGCGACAACGGCCGAGCGATACGCAACGCGTGCCGCCAATTCGTCGTCCTGTGTCGCAAGCTCGATCTGTTCTCGCAGTCCATCGTGGCCATCGACGGCAGCAAGTTCAAGGCGGTGAACAACCGCGACCGCAACTTCACCGACGCCAAGATCAAGCGGCGCATTGAGCAGATCGAACAAAGCATTGATCGCTACCTGGCAGCGATGGACACGGCCGACCGCACGCAGTCCGAAGTCGCCGAACCCAAGGCTGTGCGGCTGAAGGACAAGATCGAGAAGCTCAAGGCGCAGATGCAAGGTCTGAAGCAGATGGAGCAACGCCTGCGCGACGCGCCCGACGGCCAGGTCTCGTTGACCGACCCGGATGCCCGCTCCATGGCCACCAGCGGCCGGGGCACCGGCGTCGTTGGCTACAACGTCCAGACCGCGGTCGATGACAAGCATCACCTGATCGTCGCGCACGAGGTCACCAACGTCGGCAACGACAGGACCCAGCTGGCGTCGATGGCGCAGCAGGCCCGTGATGCCACGGGCATCGACAGCCTCACGGTCGTTGCCGATCGCGGCTACTTCAAAGGTGACGAGATCCTCAAGTGCGAGCAGGTGGGCATCACCGCCTATGTCCCGAAGCCGTTGACCTCGAACAGCAAAGCGGACGGACGCTTCGGCAAGCAGGACTTCGTCTACCTGCCGGAGAAGAACGAATACCGATGTCCTGCGGGCCAGAGCCTGATCTATCGGTACACGAACCTCGAGGCCGGCCTGACCACCCATGCGTACTGGACCTCGAGCTGCCAGCAGTGCTCGATCAAGTCGCAGTGCACCAAGCTCTCATACCGGCGCGTGCGGCGCTGGGAGCACGAGGACGTGATCGATGCGATGCAGCGACGACTCGACCGTGAGCCTGAGAGGATGCGACAGCGAAGGCAGACGGTCGAGCACCCGTTCGGAACCATCAAGCACTGGATGGGTTCGACGCACTTCCTGACCAAGACGATCGGGCGCGTGAGTACCGAAATGAGCCTTCATGTGCTCGCATACAACCTCAAGCGCGTGATGAGCGTACTCGGCATAGCGGAAACGATGAAGGCGATGCGGTTGACGGGGGCCTGAGCCTTCTTGCGCATCGAAAACTGCCCTTCGTCGGCCTCGCAAGCAAGAAAAGGTATTGCCGCGAACAGCGCACCACTGTGCACCGACGCCGGCATCAATGCGTCGGTCACTTCCCCGTTCCGGGCAATGCTCATCCAAATCGCGTTCTCACACGGCCTGGGTCGATTCGAGCCCGACGGGCCGAGGGGGACCGGTCGTTCGCGGCCCGCGGTCGCGCAGCAGCAGCATGGTGGTCAGCTGTCCCACACATTGCTGACACTCATGGCGTTACTGGCTGCCGGGCTGGAGGTCGGCTTGATGGCGCTGACCCGGCGTACGCCCAGCGGCGGCGACCGACTCCTCACGCCGCGAGGCCGGCGACCGGGCGCCCCATCTAGTTGTCCTGTGAAACGGACTCCGCCTTACGCTGGACCGCGTGGCGAATACGCATAGCAAATGCGCTACACTGATTCCATGAAATCCGCGCAGTTGCCGCCGGTCCGGGTTGAAGCTTCCGTGCGCAAGGAAATCGAGTCCGCCCTTCGCGCCGGCGAGAGCTTGTCCGAATTCGTTGAGACAGCTGCACTGGAGGCTGCCCGGCGCCGCAAGGCGCAGGAGGAGTTCCTGGCTCGCGGCCGGTCCTCGCTGGCAAGGGCCAAGCGCACCGGGGAGTTCTACGATGCCGGCCAGGTCCTCGGGGCCATGCAGAAGCGACTGGAGGCACGCATGCGGGCGCAGCGCAAGGACCAAGGGAAAACCGGCGGCAAAGGGTGAGCTTCTCGGTTCGCCTGACCCGCGAGGCCTTGGAGGATTTGCAACGGCTCGAGGAATTCCTGGTCGATTCGGCGATCCAGCATGGTGACTTCGATCTGCCGCTGTGCGCTGTCGAAGCGATCCGGCGCGAGCTCCGGATCCTCGAGTCCAACCCGTACACATGCCGCAAGGTGGGGAGCAACCCACTCGAGCGGGAGCTGGTCATACCGTTCGGCAGTTCGGGCTACGTGGCGCTATTCGAGATCATCGGCGAGCACGAGGTCGTGATCTCCGCGATCCGACATCAGCGGGAAGACGACTGCCACTGAGCGAACGGCGCCGAGCCTAGTTCGCGCGGATCAGAATCGGAAAGCACTGGACTGGGGGTAACTCTGGGGGTAGGTTAGTCAGATCGAACTGACCGAATCGAGTGTTGGCGCACGGCTGCGACGATCATTCAAGTGACCCCGGCCCGTTTCAAGATCTCAGGGCATCGCAGGAAGTCCCGCGAGATGTCAAAACCTCCAAGTAGTTCAACGGCTTGGAGGTTTGTTCTTGTCCAGGATGTTTCAAAGGTTCCCCTTGAGTCCTGGGTCAAGTGGGGGTAGGTCTGGCGGCAACTGCCCCCGACTTCACCGAGGGGCCTCAAGGATCTCCGTGGACGCGACCACGGCCTTGACATCTGGTGTTCAGTGAGTAGGATGTAGAAACATACAAGGATATACATCATGGATCTCCAAGTCGCGAAATGGGGCAACAGCCTTGCCCTGAGAATCCCCTCCGAAGTCGTGCGCCGGCTCGGGTTGCGTGAAGGAGCTACTGTGGAGGCCCAGCTCACTGTTGACGGCAGCCTGTCCATTCGGCCGGCGCAATGGGATCGCAAGGCATTCGCGCTCGAGTTGACCCAGGCCCGCAGTGAAATGCCCATGAGCGAGTCGGTGATGGAGGAGCTGCGCAGCGGGACGCGGTACTGACATGGTCTATGTCGACACCAGCGTACTCGTGCCTTTGTTCCTGAACGAGCCGCACAGCGTGGTCACGGCCGCATGGTACGCACGCGAGAAGAGCGAACTCGTCGCCGCGGCTTGGTGCATCCCAGAGTTGGCCAGCGCCCTCGGTATCAAGCAGCGCACCGGCGCCATTGACGCGCAGCAGGCCCAGGGCGCATGGACGCGCTTCGAACGCATGGTGGCTGCCGACCTTCGATTGCTTCCGGTAGCACCCGCCAACTTCCATCGCGCGGCCGAGTTGGTGCTCGATGCCGCGAGCGGATTGCGCGCCGGCGACGCCCTCCACCTGGCGTGTGCCGAAGCCGCGGGGGCGAAGCATATGGCAACACTGGACGACGTCCTGCGCCGCAACGCTCAGCGACTGAAGATCAAGCCGGTTGTGTTGCGCAGCACGCCCTGACAGATGCGAACGGGCTGGAAGTGCGGATGATCCAACGCGAGCGTGGAAGTCGCTGTTCGGCCACGTGCGGATCCCTGGCGAAGCCGATTGGGAATTCGCTTCAGCAAGATCAACGATCTGGAGGTTCTTTCTTGTCCAGAATGCCGGACGGGATCCGCTTGAACCCCAGGTCTTGCGCGACCTGAGTCGAGTTCAGCCCAGCGTGAAGGACTCGTTGATCGCGCTCTTCACGCCGCCCCCATCTGCGGGCCGCCACTGGCCACGTAGACCGCGTCGCCGAGCACGACCGCCCCCATGCCGTGGCGCGGCGTCAGCATCGGGGCGTGCGCCTCCCAGCGGCGGGTCCGGTCAGCGGGTCCCAGGCCTCGTTCTGGCCGTAGACGCGGTTGGTGCCTTCGCCGCCCATCACGAAGACCTTGCTAGCAGTAGGTTCGGGGGGCAAGTGATCTTGACTGAACCACGGTTGCCCCCAAAGT
>CAVPNN010000009.1:0-101180 GCA_963706655.1 uncultured beta proteobacterium | reverse complement strand
GGCTGATGGGGCTCGAACCCACGACAACAGGAATCACAATCCTGGACTCTACCAACTGAGCTACAGCCACCGCTGAACGGAAGATTATAGGCCCGGCAGGCGTCAGCGCGGCGGCGCAGAGGCCGCTTGTTCAACCAACGCGGTCTTGATGTCCACCTTGTAGCGGGTCTTGAGTGCCGCGAGGTAGGCCTGGGCTTCCGCATTCGACCAGGCACGCGCGTACTGCTCACCCAGCGCGGCGAGACCGCCTCCGGCCGCCGGATCGCGCGGCAGGACCTTGATGACGCGCAGCGCGGCGTAGCCTTGGTCACCCAGGTCCACGCCGACCACGGCAGGCAGCTTGTCGGCCGGCGCGGCCAGCGCCGCATTGACCAATTCACGCGGCTGACCGGCCGGTTGCGCGCGCGACAGCACCAATGCCGCCGGCAGGGCGGCCGAATCCGGCTTGGCCAGCAAGGCCTTGACCTGGGCCTGCCCTTCCTGGGTCGCCAAAGCCGCAGCTTGCGCCGCGACGACACGCTCGCGCACCCGGGGCCGAACGATGTCCAGCGCCAGCGTATGGGCGGGGCTGTGTTCGATCACGCGCGCCGAAGCGAGCTGGTTGGGCCCCACCTCGACCGCGTTCGTGTTGCGCTTGTTGCGCACGCTGTCTTCGCCGAACACGGCCTCGAGCAGCTTCGCAGATGCCAGTGCGCCGGTCGCGCCGGCCGCCGCCTCGCGCTGTACAGTGGCCTCGCGCTTCTCGAGCTTGAAGCGTTCCACGACGGGCTGCAGGCTGTCCGACTGCTCATAGACGATGTTGGTGAACTGCTCGGCTGCTTCGGCGTAGCGGCGCTGCGCCAGAGACTTGCGGACTTCGGCCTCGATCTCCTTGCGTACCGCTTCGAGCGGCTGCTTGTCGCCGCCGCGGACATCGGTGAGCTGGATGATGTGGTAGCCGAAGTCGGATTTCACGACCTCGCTGATCTCGCCCTTCTTCATCGAGAACACCGCATCCTCGAACGGCTTGACCATGGCGCCGCGGCCGAAGAAGTCCAGGTCACCGCCCTGGGCTGCGCTGCCGTCGTCCGAGTTCTTGCGCGCGATGCTGGCGAAGCTGGCCGGGGCCTGGCGCACCTCAGCCAGCAGCGCCTGCGCCTTGGCGCTGGCCTTGTCATGCTCCGCCTTCGGCGCATCCTTGTTTG
The DNA here is from genome assembly GCA_963706655.1 of uncultured beta proteobacterium. Taxonomy (GTDB): domain Bacteria; phylum Pseudomonadota; class Gammaproteobacteria; order Burkholderiales; family Burkholderiaceae_C; genus Rubrivivax. The sequence continues at coordinate 99,996 of CAVPNN010000009.1, read as the reverse complement.
CGGTCACCAGGATGTGGCTGGCCCGGCGCTCCTCCGCCACCGTGTAGCGGCTCGCGTTCTCGTCGTAGTAGCGCTTGAGGTCGGCTTCCGGAACCGCGATGTCGCGCGACAGCACGTCGAGGTCGAGGACCACGTATTCGATGCGCGCCTGCTCGGGGGCGCGGAATTCGTCTGCATGCGCCTTGTAGTAGGTCTCGAGTTCGAGATCGGTCGGCTTGACCTTGGCGGCGTATTGCGCGGCGTCGAAATGCTGCACCTGCACCTGGCGTTGTTCGAGCAATGCGTCGAGTGAAATCGCCGCGACCGCAGCCGGCGCGAGTTCCGACCGCGCGACACCGCCCAGCACTTGCTGCATGCCGATCTCGGTGCGTAGTTGTTGTGCAAACATTTCGCTGCTCATGCCCTGCGCGGCCAGCAGATCCTTGTTGACCGTGCCGTCCGGGTTGCGCATGCCCGCGAACTGCGGATCGGTGCGGAACTGGCGCGCAAGGCGTTCGTCACCCGGGAACAGGTGCTGCCGATTGGCGGCGGCGAGCAGCACGCGCTCGCGCAGCAGTGCGTCGAGCGTCTGGCGCTTCATTTCCGGCGTATCGAGCAGCCTAACGTCGACGCCAGGGTTCTGGTTGCGGATGCGTTCGACGGCGCGCTGGTGCGCGTAGTCCCACTCGGCGCGCGTGATCGGATGGCCATCCACCTTGGCCACGGTGGCGGCGCCACCCTCGGACATCCCGCTGTAGCCCTGGACACCGAAGAAGACGAACGACGGGATGATGAGCAGCACGATCAGTGCCAGCATCAACTTGGAATGGGTGCGGATGAAATCGAACATCGTCGGGCCTTGGGTCGGGGTCAGTGCGGCGCGCTGCCGAAAACGACAAAGGCGAACCGGGGTTCGCCTTCTTGATTCTTCGCGCGAGCCCCGATTTTAGCCGAGGCGTCTGGCGCTTGGTGGGTGCTGACGGGTTCGAACCGCCGACCTACGCCTTGTAAGGGCGCCGCTCTACCGACTGAGCTAAGCACCCGGTGTGGGCGGCAGGATCAGTTCAGGTGATCCTTGAGCGCCTTGCCAGGACGGAACTTCGGGACCTTGGCGGCCTTGATCTTGATCGCGTCGCCGGTGCGCGGGTTGCGCCCGGTGCGAGCCGCGCGCTTGGTCACGGCGAAGGTGCCGAAGCCGACAATCGCGACGCTTCCGTTCTTCTTCAGCGTGCTCTTCACACCGCCAATCAGTGCCTCCAGGGCGCGCGTGGCCGCGGCCTTGGAGATGTCAGCCTGCTTGGCGATGTGCTCGATCAGTTCGGTCTTGTTCACGTTGGGGGTCCCCTCTCAAATGGTCAATCTTTGGATGGCTATGAATGCGGCAGACGGGTGCCGCAGTTTCCGACCGGTCAGGCCATTGCGGGACCGGCGCTCCGAAACCATTACAGCCGTGGGCCCCTTGAGTGTCAAGGGGAGAGGCGATTCTACGCACAGCAGGCGCCGCATACCGTCCATGCGGGGTGAGGAAAGCACGATTGACAAGCCTCGCGCAGTCACGACGCATGCCGCGGCGCACGCACAACGAGCCAAACACCGACCGCCGTCACGACCAATCCGGCACCGACCGTGCCACTCAATGATTCGCCAAAAAGCCACCAGGCCAGGACCGCCGTGCAAGGCGGCACGAGGTACATCAGGCTCGACACGGCGGTCGCCGCGCCGCGCTGAATCAGCAGGTAGAGCAGCGAACTGCCGCCCAGGGTCAGCCCCAGCACAGACCACGCCATCGCGCCGGCGAGTTCAGGATTCCAGCGCATCGGCTCGGTCTCGGCCCAAAGTGCAAGCGGCAGGGTCAGGGCCAACGCGGCCAACAGCTGCACGGCACTCGCGGTGCGCACGTCGCAGGGCGTGACATGGCTCTTCTGGTAGAGCGTGCCGACGGTGATGCTGGCCAATGCGGCCAAGATCATCGCCAGGTTGACCGAGCTCACCTCGCCATGGTCGAGCTTGCTCGACACGACCAGGATCAGGCCGGCCAGTCCGAGCAGCAGACCCGACCATTGCCTGGCCGTCACGTGGTGATCCCGCCCCCGGGCCGATATCCACAGCGCCGTCAGCACCGGTTGCAGCCCGACGATCAGGGCTGCGGTTCCGGCGCCCAGGCCCGCCTTCACGGCCGACCAGACGCCTCCCAGGTAGCCGGCCTGCAGCAAGGCCCCGGTGACAGCCAGGTGCCCCCATTGACTTGCACTGGTCGGCCAGCGTGCGCCGCTGACCAGGACCCAGGCCACGAATGCCGCGACCGACAAGCCGAAACGCCAGGCCAGGAAACCGAACGGTGGCGCATGTGGCATGCCGAATCGCGCCACCACGAATCCCGTGCTCCAGATCCCGACAAAGACCCAGGGCATGGCCTGGATGAGTGCCGCCCGGCGATCGGCCGCGCCGCTCATTGGGTGCGCGCTCGAATCTCCGGGATCGCCTTGCGCAGGTAGTAGGCCATCGACCAGACCGTCAGCACGGCCGCCGCCCAGATCAGCAAGGTGCCCCACCAGCGTGTGTCGATGGCGCCGAACAGGCGACCGTCGTAGAGCAGGAACGGGATCGCGATCATCTGCACCATGGTCTTGAGTTTCCCGACCATATGCACCGCAACGCTGCGCGACGCGCCGATTTGCGCCATCCATTCGCGCAGCGCCGAAATCGCGATCTCACGCCCGATGATGATGAGCGCCACGAAGACATGCGCACGCGCAAGATGCACGAGCACCAGCAGCGAAGCGCAGACCAGGATCTTGTCCGCCACCGGGTCGAGGAACGCGCCGAAGGCCGAGGTCTGATTGAGCCGACGCGCGAGGTAACCATCGAGCCAATCGGTCAACGCGAAGACCACGAACATGACGGTGGCAATCAGGTTGCGCGCCGGGTCCGGGATCGGCAGGTAGAACACACCGACGATCAACGGGATGGCAACGATGCGTGCCCAGGTGAACAGCGTCGGCAGGTTCAGGAACATGAGCCGATTGTGCCTGCGCGCGAGCCCTGAGCGCGGACCGCCCTATTCGTCCAGCGTGCGCGGCTTGAATCGGCGTTCGTCGTCGAACAGGAAGACCTCGGAGAACTTCCATGGCTGCGGAAGGTGGGCCACGTTGCCGAAGGGTGCGGCGCGCCGCACCGCATCGATGGCCAGCTTCATCGTGTCCTTGGCCTGCGTCGGCACGCGCAGGACCGCGATGCTGCGCACCCGCCCTTCGACATCGATCTCGATCTCCAGGACCGGGATCGCCAGCAGCGGATCGGGCGGAACACCCATGTAGGAGCGCTCGGGATTGGCCGCCACCATGCGCAGCGCCGCCTGGCGCTTGAAGTCATCCCAGTTGCGAGCCGGCCCGGGAGACGCCAGCGCCGGCATGGGACCTGGCGTGGCGCCGGCCGGCCGTCCTTGCGGATCGGCACCGATCGCGCCGGGGGGCGTGACCGCCGGCGGTCGCGTGCCACAGGATGCGAGCAGCGCCGTCAGCGCGATCGCACCCAGGCGCCAGATTCTTGTGTTCGTCCTAGTGCATTGCACGATAGATCTCCTCTGCCAGTTGCCTCGAAATGCCGTCGACCGCGGCCAGGTCCTCGATGCTCGCAGCGCCCACGCCGCGCACGCCACCGAACTGCTGCAGCAGCCGGGCCCGTTTGCGCGGTCCGACGCCTGGGATATCCTCCAGCCGGCTCGCGCTGGTGCGCACACGCGCGCGCTTGGCGCGCATGCCGGTGATCGCAAAACGGTGCGCTTCGTCGCGGATCTGCGCCACCAGCATCAGGGCCGCGGAGTCATGTGCCAGGGTGGCCTTGGCGCGGCCATCGGCAAACACCAGTTCCTCAAGCCCGACCTTGCGACCCTCGCCCTTCTCGACCCCGACCAGCGCCGCGATGTCCAGTCCCAGGTCCTCGAACACGCCGCGAGCCGCCGAGATCTGGCCACGTCCGCCGTCGATCAGCACGAGGTCCGGCATCCGATTTCGGCCCTGCGGCGCACCGTCCTGGGCCAGCCCTTCGGCCAGCTTGGCATAGCGGCGCGCGAGGACCTGGCGCATTGCTGCATAGTCGTCGCCGCCGGTGATGCCCTCGATGTTGAATCGACGGTACTCGCTGTTCTGCATCTGGTGCTGCTGGTAAACGACACAGGATGCCTGGGTTGCCTCGCCAGCGGTATGGCTGATGTCGAAACACTCGATACGCAATGCATCGGGGTCGGCCTGATCGAGATCCAGGGCCTCGATCAGGGCGCGTGTACGCTGGCGCTGCGAGCCCTCCTCTGCGAGCAACCTGGCCAGGGCCAGTTCGGCACCCTTGACCGCCATCTCCAGCCATATGCGGCGTTGCTCGCGCGGCTGGTGGACAGTGCGCAGGCGCGTGCCCGCGGCGCTGGCGAGCGCCTCGATCAGGGCGGGGTCGACCGCGTGGCTGAGCACCAGCAGCGGCGGCACCGGCTGCCCGACATAGTGCTGCACGATGAAGGCCTCGAGCACCTGCACCTCCGCGCCGGCGCTGTGCACCGCCGAAGGATCGTCGCCGTCGGCTTCGCCGCCGAATATCGTCGCGTCCTCGACATGGGCCGGGAAGCAGGCGCGGTCGCCCAGGTGGCGGCTGCCCCGCACCATCGCGAGGTTCACGCAGGCGCGTCCACCGGCGACCTTGACAGCCAGGATGTCGACATCGGGTTCCACCGCCGACAGGCTGCTCGCCTCGACCGACTGCTGGTGCAGCACGCGCGACAACGCGCCGATGCGGTCACGCAGTTCGGCTGCCTTCTCGAACTCGAGCGCCTCGGCCCAGGTCATCATCTGGGCCTGCAGATCGGCCACCACCTCGCGCGCGTCTCCGCGCAGGAAGCGCTCCGCGTCCCGTACGTCGCGCGCATAGTCTTCGGCCGAGATCAGGCCCACACAAGGCGCCGAGCAGCGCCGGATCTGATGCAGCAGACAAGGCCGGGACCGGTGGTTGAACACCGTGTCCTCGCAGGTGCGCAGCAGGAAGACCTTCTGAACGAGCTGGATCGTCTCCTTGACCGCCCAGGCACTCGGGTAGGGGCCGAAGTAACGATGGCGGCGGTCGACCGTGCCCCGGTAGTAGGCGACGCGCGGGATGCGCTGCGAGGCCGTTTGCGCACCACGCGCCGAACCCTCGACACCGGTGATCTTCAGGTAGGGGTAGCTCTTGTCGTCGCGGAACAGGATGTTGAACTTGGGATTCAGCGTCTTGATCAGCGTGTTCTCGAGCAACAGCGCCTCGGCTTCGCTGCGCACGACCGTCGTCTCCAGCCGCGCGATGCGTGCCACCATCGAACCCACGCGCGACCCCTGGTGGTCCTTCTGGAAATAGCTGCTGACACGGCGCTTGAGTTCGCGCGCCTTGCCGACGTAAAGCAGCAGCCCTTCGGCATCGAAGAAGCGATAGACGCCGGGCAGCGACGACAACGCCGCCACGTCGGCGAGCAGTCGCACGCGGGTTTCGTCGGCGGCGGGCTCGGCAGGATCGCGCTTCGATGACATCGGTCGTGATTGTGCCGCCCCGGATAATCCGTCGATGCGCTGGGATATCTACTGCCGCGTGATCGACAACTACGGCGACATCGGCGTGTGCTGGCGCCTGGCCGCCGAACTAGGGCGACGTGGCGAGCAGGTCTGCCTGTGGGTGGACGACTCCCGTGCGCTGCGCTGGATGGCGCCGCTCGGGGCAAGCGGAGTCGAGGTCCGGCCCTGGACGCCGGATGCGATGTTCGACCCGGCGGCCGATGTCGTGATCGAGGCCTTCGGCTGCGAGATCCCCGAGGCCGTGGTCCGGGGCATGGCGCGCCGCAGGCCGGCGCCGCTGTGGATCAACCTCGAGTACCTGAGTGCAGAGCCCTACGTCGAACGGTCGCACGGCCTGCCTTCGCCAGTCCTGGCAGGTCCGGGCAGCGGATTGACCAAGTGGTTCTACTTCCCTGGCTTCACGCGCCGAACCGGGGGTCTGCTCGGCGCACGCGACATCGGCGCTGGGCACGGCCCGCACGCCGTCGACGCTGCTGCCCTTGGGTCGGCCGATCAGGCCGCCAGCGTCTTCTGCTACGCCAACACCATGCTGCCCCACCTCGAGCGGTCCTGGCCCGGACCACTGCTGTTGTTGCCGGGCCCGGCCCAGGGGCTGACCGGGGAGAATGCCTGGCACTTGCCCTGGTTGACGCAGCCGGACTACGACCGTCTGCTGGGCCGATGCGCACTCAATTTCGTGCGCGGAGAAGATTCCTTCGTGCGCGCCATGTGGGCGGCGCGCCCGTTCGTCTGGCAGATCTACCCCCAACAGGACGGCGCACAGCGCGTGAAGCTGGAGGCCTTTCTCGACCAGTTCCTGGCCGGTTCGCAGGCCGGTCTCGCGACCGATCTGCGCGCCCTGTGGCGGGCCTGGAACGGATTCGGCGAATGGCCCGCTCGCTGGCCGGACTGGATGGCATGGACCGAATGTTGCGAACGCTGGCGCGCCGGGCTGGAGCAACAGGACGACCTCGTCACGCAGCTGATCAGGTTCGTCGCCGAAAGGCAGTAGAATTGCAGGCTTTGCGCGCGCGCCGTCTGCGCCTGCGCGCCCCCACCAGACAAACACCGGGGCCACCCCGGACCCAAGGTCATGAAAACTGCTCAGGAAATCCGCGCCGGCAACGTCATCATGCAAGGCAAGGACCCGATGGTCGTCTTGCGGACGGAATACAGCCGCGGCGGCCGCAATGCCGCCACTGTGCGCATGAAGATGAAGAACCTGCTCAACGCTTCTGGCGCCGAGGTCGTGTTCAAGGCCGACGACAAGATGGACCAGATCGTGCTCGACAAGAAGGAGTGCACCTACACCTACTTCGCCGATCCGATGTACGTGTTCATGGACGCCGAGTACAACCAGTTCGAGGTCGAGGCCGAGAACATGGGCGACGCGATCAGCTACCTGGAAGACAACATGACCGTCGAGGTCGTGTTCTACGAGGGCAAGGCCATTTCGGTCGAACTGCCGACTTCGGTCGTGCGCGAGATCGAGACCGAGCCTGCCGTCAAGGGCGACACCTCCGGCAAGGTCATGAAGCCGGCCAAGCTGGTCGGCACCGGCTTCGAGGTCGCCGTGCCGATGTTCGTCGAGACTGGCGACAAGATCGAGATCGACACCCGCACCCACGAGTACCGCAAACGCGTCTGAGCCTTGCCGGTGCTGCCATCGGGCGCCCGCTGGGCGCCCGATTCATTTCTGGGCATCATGCGCCATGTCGTTTGACCTCGATGCCACGGTGGTTGCAGCGCGCGCGTTGCACCGGCTCGACATCGGCCACCTGGGTGCTCGGTCGCCGCCATGCGCCGTGTCGATGAGGCCGGCTTGGCCGAGCGGCGCGAGCGGGCGACCATGAGCCGCAGGCCGCTGGCGCCGGCACGGATCACCCTCGATGCGGACGGCATTGCGAATGCCATCGAGTTCGGTGACCGGTACCACCCTCGGATTGGCGCCGCAGCGCAGGCCGAGCATGTGTTCCTGGCCGGCAATCGACTGCCCGCCCGCTGGGCCGGCGCAAGCGACTTCACCGTCCTCGAAACGGGTTTCGGCCTGGGCAACAACTTCCTCGCGACCTGGAACGCGTGGCGGACCGACCCGCACCGTGGCGATCGGCTGCACTACGTCTCGATCGAGGCGCACCCGCTGACACTTGCCGACCTGCAGGCCTGCCATCGCGACTCGGCTTGGCCGCACCTGGCGCGTGCGTTGACGGCCGCCTGGCCCCCATTGGCAGCGGGCCTGCACGCGATCGATTTCGACGCTGGCCGCGTGCGCCTGCTGCTCGCGTTCGGTGACGTGCGCGATGCGCTGCGCGATCTCGATCTCGAAGTCGACGCCGTCTACCTCGATGGCTTCGCGCCCGATCGAAATCCCGACATGTGGCAACGCCCGGTGCTCAGGACTCTGGCCCAGAAGGCACGGCCCGGTGCCACGGCGGCCACCTGGAGCGTGGCGCGCGAGGTGCACGAGGGCCTGCGAAGTGCCGGCTTCGAGGTTGAACGGGTGCCCGGAATCGGTGGCAAGCGCGAAGTGACGAGGGCCGCCCTCTCGTCCCGGTTCTCGCCCCGTCGTGCGCGCCGCCCCGGTGCGTTCGACGGTGTGGCGGGCGCGCAGCCCGCGACTGGTCGCCAGGTCGTGATCGTGGGTGCAGGACTGGCGGGCGCCTGGTCGGCCCACATGCTTGCCCGCGACGGCTGGACGGTGACCGTGCTCGACCGGCAGGCCCATCCGGCCCAGGAGTCGTCGTCGAACCCGGCGGGCATCTTTCATGGCACCGTCCATGCGGACGACGGTCCCCACGCCCGCTTCAACCGGGCGGCTGCGCTCACCACAGCGCGCTTGCTGGGGCCTTGGCTGGCCGAAGGCATGGTCCCTGGTGCCATCGATGGGCTGCTGCGGCTGGCAGCGACCGGCGAATCGATCGGGTCGATGGCAGCGCGGCGCGCCGCCGCCGGCCTGCACGACGACTATGTCCGGATCCTCGACCCGGCGCAGGCGAGCGCGGCCTGTGGCCTCAGGCTCGATCGCCCGGCCTGGGCCTTCGTCCACGGGGGCTGGACCGTGCCAGGGGCCCTGGTCCGGCATCTGCTCACGACCCCTGGGATTGACTTCCAAGGCGGGGCGAATGTCGAGACATTGCGGCGCGACGGTGCACGGTGGACCTTGTGCGACCCTTCAGGCCGGACATTGGCCGAGACACCGACGGTGGTGCTGGCCAATGCGGCCGAGGCCCTGCGCCTGTGGCCCGGCACGGGCTGGCCGGTCGGGCAGTCACGCGGTCAGATCAGCTGGTGGCCGTCCGAACCTGCCGGTGCGCCGCGACCACGCCTGCCGCTGGCCGGTGACGGCTACGCGCTGTCGATGCCCGATGGCGCCTTGCTTTGCGGCGCCACGGCCGCGGCCGACGACACCGATCCGACGCTGCGCGAGCAGGATCACGGGTTCAACCTTGAACGGCTCGGGCGCCTGACCGGCTGCCGCATTGCGGCCGATGCGCCATGGCAGGGACGGGTCGGCTGGCGGACCCAGGCCACGGATCGGATGCCCATCGTCGGCCCGATGCCGGGCACTTGTCCGGAGCGAGGCCATCGGCCACCGCTGCGCCTGGACGATGTGGCGCGCGAGCCTGGCCTCTTCGTGATGACGGCGCTGGGGTCGCGCGGCCTGACCTGGGGGCCATTGGCCGCCATGGCGCTGGCCAGTTGGATGGGTGGCACGCCGATGCCGCTGGAGGCCCGCCTGCGCAACGCGATCGATCCGGGTCGCTGGCGCGTACGCGCTGCACGACAGGAGCGTTGAGCCAGCGACCGGCCCGGGCCAGGCTTGCCGGGTGCGGGCTCAGGTCGACGGTGTCTCGGTCTTGCCGTCGGCGCCTGGTGCGTCGGGCACGGCCGTGTCGGTCGGCAGGTCTGCCTGCGCGGCGTCGTTCGGCGTCATCTCCTCGCCCCCAAAGCCGCTGGCCTTCTTGGCCAGCTTGTCTTCCTTCTTGCGCTTCTTGGCCAGCTCACGCTGGCGCTTTTCGAACGAATAATTCGGTTTAGCCAAAACAATGGTCCTTCGGTCTGATGGTCGAGGATAGTCTAGAAGGTCAGTGTCCGCACCCCGGACGCCGTGCCCAGCAGGCACAGTGACGCCCGGTGGCGGGCAAAGATCCCGATCGTGACCACGCCGGGCCACTGGTTCACTTCGACCTCCATGGCCAGCGGATCCGAAATCTGCAGTCCTCGCACATCGAGGATCGGGTGGCCGTTGTCGGTCACCACGCCCGGGCGCAGGCTCGCCCGCCCGCCCAGCACCTCGAAGCGCCGCGTTAGCTGGGGTGCCGCCATCGCGATCACTTCGACCGGCACCGGAAATCCGCCCAGCGTGTCGACCAGCTTGGACTCATCGGCAATGCAGACGAATTGCCGGGCCAGATCGGCCACGATCTTCTCGCGTGTCAGCGCCGCGCCTCCGCCTTTGATCATGCAACCCTTGCCGTCGATCTCGTCGGCCCCGTCGATGTAGACCGCGAGCCGCTCCACCGAATCGGCGTCGACGACCTGGATGCCATGGGCGCGCAGGCGTTCGGTGCTCTGGACACTGCTCGACACGGCGCCGCGCACCCGCTCCTTGATCGTCGCCAGCGCGTCGATGAAGTGATTCACGGTCGACCCGGTGCCGACGCCCACCCACTCGCCGGGCACGACATGCGCCAGCGCGGCGCGGCCCACCAGGGCCTTCAACTCGTCTTGTGTCATGGGCCGATTATCGGCCCGGGCGCAATGGCCCCTGCCCGCCGAAGCGCCCTGAGACAATCGGGCGCATGTCGCTCGTCCCCTACGCCCTGACCCGCCCTTTCCTGTTCGGTCTCGACGCCGAGCGTGCCCACGAGCTGACACTCGCGGCCATATCGAGGCTGCAGAACACGCCGGCGCAATGCCTGTGGTCGCAGGCGCGCATCGACGATCCGGTCACGATCGCGGGCCTGCGATTCCCGAACCGCATCGGCCTCGCGGCGGGACTTGACAAGAACGGCCGTTGCATTGACGGCCTGGGGGCGATGGGCTTCGGTTTCATCGAGGTGGGCACCGTCACGCCCAAGGCCCAGCCGGGCAATCCGAGGCCGCGCATGTTTCGCCTGCCAGGTGCGCTGGCGCTCATCAACCGCCTCGGATTCAACAACGAGGGGCTCCAGGCGTTCCTCGCCAACGTGCAGCAGGCCACGACCTTCCGACGCAATGGCGGTGTGCTGGGTCTGAACATCGGCAAGAACGCCAGCACGCCGATCGAACGCGCCGTCGACGATTACCTGATCGCGCTCGACGGTGTCTACCCGCACGCGGACTACGTGACGGTGAACATCTCCAGCCCGAACACGAAGAACCTGCGCGCGCTGCAGGGTGACGAGGCGCTGGACGCACTGCTGGGTGCGTTGCAGGCGCGCCGGGTCGAGCTGTGCACGCAGCATGGCCGGGCCGTGCCGCTGTTCGTCAAGATCGCCCCCGATCTCGACGCGGCCCAGGTGGCGCTGATCGCCGCCACCCTGCGCAGGAACAGCATCGATGGTGTCGTCGCGACCAACACGACCGTCGCGCGTGAATCCGTCCAGGGCATGCCGCACGCGCAGGAAACCGGCGGGCTGTCGGGCACGCCGGTGTTCGACGCCAGCAACCGCGTCATCGAGCAGTTGCGATCCGCACTCGGTGCGGAGTTCCCGATCATCGGCGTCGGTGGTGTGATGAGCGGGTCCGACGCGTGCGCCAAGATTGCCGCCGGAGCTGACCTGGTGCAGATCTACACCGGCCTGATCTACAAGGGCCCTTCGCTCGTGCCGCAGGCCGCCGCCGCCATGCAGCGCGACTGCCCGGCCCGGCGTTGATGCCGGACGACCTCTATCCTGACACCCATGCGCATCGACAAGTTGCTGTTCTCCCAGGGATTCGGCACCCGCCGTGAATGTGCGGCACTGTGCCGCGCCGGCCGCGTCGCGGTGGCGGGCGAGGTCGTGAGCGAACCCGACCAGGAGGTCGGCGACGAACTGGCCCAGTTCGATGTCGATGGCATCACCTGGCCCTTTCACATGCCGGCCATCGTGATGCTGCACAAGCCTGCGGGTTACGAGTGCTCGCGCGATCCGCGCGAACACCCGGGCGTGCTCGACCTGTTGCCGGTGCCACTGCGCCAGCGCGGCGTGCAGCCGGTCGGGCGCCTGGATGTCGATGCCAGCGGCCTGCTGATGCTGACCGATGACGGAGCCTTGCTGCACCGCCTGACCTCACCGCGGCACGATGTGCGCAAGGTCTACGAGGTGACCGCCAAGCACCCGGTGACGGCGCAATTCGTCAACGCCCTCGAGCAAGGCGTGCTGCTGCGCGGCGAGACCGTTCCGGTGCAGGCACAGGCCGAGCAGACGGGGACCTGGACGCTGCGCATGACCCTGACCCAGGGCAAGTACCACCAGGTCAAGCGCATGGTGGCCGCGGCCGGCAACCGGGTTGACGCGCTGCACCGGAGCGCATTCGGCGCCTGGACGTTGCCAACCACCCTGGCACCCGGCCAGTGGGCCTGGGTCGAGCCCGACCGCCCACAGTGATGACACCATCGCCGACCCACTGCTCGCGATAATCAGCCATGCAGATACTCCGCGGTCACTCCCGCACCGACAGCCCTTGTGCGCTGACCATCGGCAGCTTCGACGGCGTCCACCGCGGCCATCAGGCCATGCTGGCCCTGCTCGTCAATGAAGCACGGCACCGCGGACTGGCCAGCTGTGCCCTGACCTTCGAACCGCATCCGCGCGACTTCTTCGCTTCGCGCGGCGCGCCGCCGGCACCGCCTCGGATCGCGCCGCTGCGCGACAAGCTCGCCGAGCTTGACCGCTGCGGACTCGACCGCGTGATGGTGCTGCGCTTCGACGCAGCACTCGCGTCGCTGAGCCCGCAGCAGTTCATCGACCAGATCCTGGTCGGCGCGCTGCTGGCCCGCTATGTGCTGGTCGGCGACGACTTCCGCTTCGGCGCCAAGCGGGCCGGCGACTATGCCCTGCTCGATTCCGCCGGCGGTCGGCAGGGCTTCGATGTGGCGCGGATGCAGAGTTACGAGGTGCATGGCCAGCGCGTGTCGAGTTCTGCGGTGCGCCAGGCGCTGGCGGCGGGCAACCTGGCCCATGTCGCCGACCTGCTCGGACGGCCCTATACGATCAGTGGCCGCGTCGTGCATGGCCGCAAGCTGGGCCGCGAACTCGGGTTTCGCACGCTGAACCTGCGTTTCCCGCATGCCAGACCGGCTGCGATGGGCGTCTTCGCGGTCCGCATCCACGGCCTGTCGGCGCAGGCCCTGCCCGGCGTGGCCAGCCTGGGCGTGCGACCGACGGTGGAAGACGCCGGCCGCGTCCTGCTCGAGGTGCACTGCCTGGACTGGCCCGCCACGCTCGGCACCGACGCGGGTTATGGGCAGCACATCAGCGTCGAGCTGCGCCACAAGCTGCATGACGAACGGCGCTATGGCTCGCTCGACGAATTGCGCGCAGGCATCGCACAGGACGTGCTCGATGCCAGGCGCTGGCTGGCCGCGGCCTGATCGTCGCGCCGCCCTTCAGAAGCGCCAGGCCAGGCCGCTGCCCATTGTCCAGGCGCTTGGGCGCTGGACGAGCGGGCTGTCGACCGTCGAGCCGACCAGGCGCGACGCACCCGCGCTGACGAATCCCGACCACCTGGGGTTGAAGTCGGTTCGCACCGTCAGCCCGAGCGCGAGATCGCGCAAACCCTCACCGGGCGAGAACACCGGGTAGCCGGAACGCGCGGACTGCTCGGGGGAGACGCCGTACCAGGTCTGGAGGTAGGAGTCGCCCGCATAGTTGAGCACCAGGCCGGCCTGCAGGCGCGAACGGGGTGACAGACGCCACTCGCGCGAGGCACCCACGTCGCCCCAGAACCCACCACCGCGGCCGAGCACGTCGACACTGCTGCTGGCCGACAGCGTCCAGACGTCGTCGGGTTGCCAGCGCACGAGCAGCCGCGCGCGCACCGTGCGCTTGATGTCGTCCATTGCGGCCAGGGACAGACTGTCGCTGGTGCGCCGGCCGTTGTCGAAGCGCAGCGCGAGGTTGACGCGCAGGCGGTCACGCTCGATGAGGGAAGCCGCCAGGCCACGCTCGACTTCGTTGGAGTCCTGCCGGGTCGTGAACCCGCCCGCGCCCGAGATCGTGAACCGGCCCCAGCGAATGAATCCGGCCGGAACGAGGCCGAACGTGTGCTTCGCCGCGCCCGAGTACTCGGGATGCCAGTTCCCGATCAGCCCGATCGCGCCTTCGACGCGCGCCGGGGCCGGTCCTTCTCCTTCCTGCGCCGACCAGGCGGGCATCGACCCGACCGTTGCGGCAGCCAGGGCCAGGCACATTTCGATGGGTCGGCGGGTGTTCAGTGGGTGCTCCGATCGTTCGGTTCAAGTCTGATCAAGGGAAGTGGGGACGACCGGTAGAATCGAGCCATGGCGTCCACACTGCTTCAGTTTCCGGCTTCGCGGGGCCATGCTGCCACCCGGCGCCAGACGACGCGCGACCGAATTATCGGCAGCGCTTCCTGAAGCAGGGCTGAAGCGCCGCTGGTACCGCGGCCCATGCCGCGTCCGCGCTTCCCCGGACCTCCTTGAACTGATCGCCGCGCGCTGCGCGGCCATGACGCCATGACCGACTACCGCAAGACCCTGAACCTACCCGACACGCCGTTCCCGATGCGCGGCGATCTCCCCAAGCGCGAGCCCGGCTGGGTGAAGGCCTGGCAGGACGAGGGCCTCTATCGACGCCTGCGCGACGCACGCCATGGCGCACCGATGTTCGTGCTGCACGACGGTCCGCCCTATGCCAACGGGCCGATCCACATGGGCCACGCCGTCAACAAGGTGCTCAAGGACATGATCGTCAAGGCCCGCCAGCTGGCCGGCTACGACGCGCACTACGTCCCCGGCTGGGACTGCCATGGCCTGCCGATCGAGAACGCCATCGAGAAGCAGTTCGGCCGCCAGCTCGGGCGCGACGACATGCAGGCCAAGAGCCGGGCCTACGCGACCGAACAGATCGTCCAGCAGATGGCGGACTTCAAACGCCTCGGGGTGCTCGGCGACTGGGATCATCGTTATGCCACGATGGACCCGCCCAACGAGGCCGGCGAGATCCGCGCGTTCAAGCGCGTCATCGAGCGCGGTTTCGTGTACCGCGGCCTCAAGCCCGTCTACTGGTGCTTCGACTGTGGCTCCTCGCTGGCCGAATTCGAGATCGAGTACGCCGACAAGAAGAGCCAGACCCTGGACGTCGGATTCCTCTGTGCCGAACCCGACAAGCTCGCCTCGGCATTCGGCCTGAGCCGCCTCGACAAGGACGCGTTCGCCGTGATCTGGACGACCACGGCGTGGACGATCCCGGCCAACCAGGCGCTGAACCTGAACCCCGCCCTCGAGTACGCGCTGGTCGACACCGAGCGCGGCCTGCTGCTGCTCGCCGCCTCGCTCGTCGAGGCCTGCATGGCGCGTTTCGGCCTGCAAGGCAAGGTCCTGGCCACCACGCTCGGTGAGCACCTGGGCGGATTGAACTTCCGCCATCCGCTGGCCCATGTCGACCCGGGCTACGACCGGCTGAGCCCGGTCTACCTGGCCGACTACGCCACTGCCGACGATGGCACCGGCCTCGTGCATTCGTCGCCCGCCTACGGTGTCGACGACTTCAACTCCTGCCGCGCCCATGGTCTCGACGTCGACGACATCCTCAACCCGGTCCAGGGCCAGGGTCGCTACGCGGCAGACTTCCCACTCTTCGGCGACCTGAACATCTGGAAGGCAGTGCCGATCATCATCGACGCGCTGCGCGATGCGGGGCGCCTCTTTGCAACCTCGCCGCTCACCCACAGCTACCCACATTGCTGGCGCCACAAGTCCCCGGTCATCTACCGCGCTGCCGCCCAGTGGTTCATCCGCATGGACGACGGCGAGGGCGTGTTCACGAAGGACAAGGCCCCTCAGACCCTGCGCCAGACAGCGCTCGCCGCCATCGACAGGACGAACTTCTATCCCGCCAACGGGCAGGCTCGCCTGCGCGACATGATCGCCAACCGGCCGGACTGGTGCATCAGCCGCCAGCGCAGCTGGGGCGTGCCCCTGCCCTTCTTCCTGCACAAGGACAGCGGCGACCTGCACCCGCGCACGATGGAGATCCTGGACCAGGCTGCCGACATCGTCGAACAAGGCGGCGTCGAAGCCTGGAGCCGCGTCACGGCCGAAGAGATCCTCGGTGCCGAAGACGGCGCGCATTACACGAAGAGCAGCGACATCCTCGAGGTCTGGTTCGATTCCGGCTCGACCTTCTGGCATGTCCTGCGTGGCCAGCATCCGCAGGGCCACCATGCCGAAGGCCCCGAGGCCGACCTCTACCTCGAAGGCCATGACCAGCACCGCGGCTGGTTCCATTCCTCGCTCCTGGTCGCCTGCGCGCTCTTCGAGCGCGCGCCCTATCGCAGCCTGCTGACCCATGGCTTCACGGTCGACAGCCAGGGCCGTAAGATGAGCAAGTCGCTCGGCAATGGCATCGAGCCGCAGGTGGTGAGCCAGAAGCTCGGCGCCGAGATCATCCGCCTTTGGGTGGCCTCCAGCGACTACTCGGGCGACATCGCCGGCGACGACAAGATCCTGGCGCGTGTCGTCGACGCCTATCGCCGCATCCGAAACACGCTGCGCTTCCTGCTCGCCAACACGTCGGACTTCGATCCGGTGGCCGATGCGGTGCCCGTCGATCAGATGCTCGAGATCGACCGCTTCGCCCTGGCGCGGGCGGCAGAACTGCAGGCCGAGATCCTGGCCCACTACGAGGTCTACGAGTTCCACCCGGTCGTGGCCAAGCTCCAGATCTACTGCTCCGAGGACCTGGGTGCGTTCTATCTCGACGTGCTCAAGGACCGGCTCTACACCACCGCGCCGGCGAGCCTGGCACGGCGCAGTGCGCAGACCGCGTTGTGGCGGATCACGCAGGCCATGCTGCGCTGGATGGCGCCGTTCCTCAGTTTCACGGCCGAAGAAGCCTGGCAGGTCCTGGGCGCGGGCGAGTCGATCTTTGCCGAGACCTACCTGTCCTTCGATGCGCCCGACCGCGCGCTGCTCGCCAAGTGGGCGCGCATCCGCGAGATCCGGGATGCCGCCAACAAGGAGATCGAGAACCTGCGCAGCGCCGGCTCGGTCGGCTCGTCGCTGCAGGCCAATCTCAGGCTGACCGTGTCGGCCGACGACCATGCCTTGCTCGGATCGCTCGGCGCCGATCTGAAGTTCGTCTTCATCACATCCGTCGCCGAGCTGCAATTGGGCGAGGCGCTGCGCATCGACGTCGTGGCCTCGGCTGCCACCAAATGCGAACGGTGCTGGCATTGGCGCGACGACGTCGGCGCCGACAGCGCGCATCCGACAATCTGCGGACGTTGTGTCGACAACCTGGAAGGCGCCGGCGAAGTGCGTTCGGTGGCCTGATGAACGAGTCGTCGCGAGAGGGCCGCAGCCTGGCGCTCTGGCTGGGTCTGGCGCTCATGGTGATCGGCCTCGACCAGCTCACGAAGACAGTGATCGCGGGCCAGTTCCAGCTCGGAGACAGTCGCGCGATCACCACGTTCTTCAATCTCGTGCGGGCCCACAACCCGGGCGCGGCATTCAGCTTCCTGGCCGATGCGTCGGGCTGGCAACGCTGGTTCTTCGTGATCCTCGGCACCGTGGCTTCGGGCTTCATCGTCTGGATGCTGCGCAGTCATCCGGGCCAGCCCCTGTTCTGCTTTGCGCTGTCGATGATCCTGGGCGGTGCCATCGGCAACGTGGTCGACCGGCTGCTCCATGGCCATGTGATCGACTTCATCCAGCTGCACTACGCTGGCTGGGCATTCCCGAGTTTCAACGTGGCCGACAGCGCCATCACCTTGGGCGCCATCCTGCTCATCGTCGACGAATTGCGCCGCCTGCGCATTCGGCGCTGACCGGCACGACCCGGGCCTTCCCGGTGGACGCCCGAACCGGCCCGACGTAGCCTGTCACAGATGAACCCAGAAGAGACCCCGCCTGGCAAAGCCGGCGCATTCGCGATCCGGCTCAATCCCTTGCAGATGTCAGATCCGCTGCGCTGGCTGGCGCTCGGCTGGCGTGACTTCCGCCGCGCGCCGGGGATCGGGCTGTTCTACGGAGCCTGCTTCGTGGCCATGGGCTGGGCCCTGCTGAAGATCTACGAAGCAGCCCCCGCCTACGTGATGGCCCTTTCGGCCGGGTTCCTGCTCATGGGGCCCTTCCTTTGCCTGGGCCTGTACCGGACCAGCCAGCGTCTCGAAGAGGACAAGCGCCCGGACTTCGGGGACTCGCTGCTGGCCTGGGAGTCACGCATCGGTGCGCTGTCGATCTTCGGCTTCGTATTGCTGGTCCTCGAGATGCTGTGGGGCCGTGCCACGCTGGTCATCTTTGCCGTCAACTTCGACGGCATGCCCGATCTGAAGGGCTCGCTGCTGGCCCTGCTGGACCCCGAGAACATCGGTTTCATCGTCGCATGGTTTGGCGTTGGCGCGATCTTCGCTGGCCTGATATTCGCCGTCAGCGTCGTCTCGATCCCGATGATCCTGCACCGCAACACCGACGCCATCACGGCCGGCCTGACGAGCATGCGGCTTGTGCTGACGCAGACCGGCGTCATGCTCTGGTGGGGTCTGCTGATCGCCGGGATCGTGGCACTCGCCATGTTGCCCTGGTTCGCCGGTCTGCTCGTCGTCGGTCCGGTGATCGGTCACGCCAGTTGGCACGCATATCGCGCCGCCGTGGCCTAGAATGGTTGCGTCCGTCGCGTTCGCGTGTGCCAATTATTTTCCTGAACCGATGCTCAATGAGCCAGGGCTTGGAACATCGCGAGGCTGGTGTGATCATCTCGCGTCAGATGAACCCGAAGCCTCGCTGACCTCGCCCACCTGAACTTCCCTGAGGGTTCAGGAATGCGGTTCACGGTTCGCGACGGACACCCCCACTGCCACCGATGATCCGATACTGGTTGATGAAGAGCGAGCCACGGGAGTGCTCGATCGACATGCTGGCCGGCGCGCCGGCCCAGACCGTTGCCTGGACCGGCGTGCGCAACTACCAGGCGCGCAACTTCATGCGCGATCAGATGCACCCGGGTGATGGCGTGCTGTTCTACCACTCGTCATGCCCGCAGCCTGGCGTAGCAGGCCTGGCGCGAATCGTCGGCACCACCGAGCCGGACACGACCCAGTTCGATCCTGCCAGCCCGTACTTCGATGCCAAGTCCTCACGCGACGCTCCGCGCTGGCTGCAGATCGATGTGCGACTGGTTCGCAAGACACGCCTGCTGTCGCTCGGCGAGATGCGAAACAGCGCGGCACTGACGAGCATGCGCGTGCTGCAGCGGGGCAATCGGCTGTCGATCACGCCGGTGAGTGCTGCCGAGTGGCGAGCCGTGCTCAAGCTGCTGAACACCTGAGCCTGGCCCAGCGCCGGCCTGTCGTTCAGGTCGACTCGAAGCGGATGCTGGCCAAGGTCACGTGATTGCCGCCTCGGCGCCGGGCTTCGGACAGCGCAGCCGAACACGCGGCCATCATCTCGTCCTGCGAGTGCGCGGTGTGCGGAAAACTCGCGACCCCCATCGAGACCGTGAAGCCGAGCTCCCGACCGTCCAGCGCAACGATCTGGGTTGCGCACTGGCGGCGCAGACCCTCCATGCGGGCATGCGCCGTCGCCAATCCGACGCCGGACAGCAGAACGGCGAAAAGCCGGTCGTCGAATCGGCACGAGGCATCCATCGCACGCGTGTTGCTGCGCAGGAGCTGACCCATGGTGGCGAGGATCCGTGCCTGCGCCGGCTCGCCCGACACTGCGACGGCCTCACTTGGCGGGTCGATATCGATCAGCACGATCGCAAACTCGCGGTGCTCCCGCGTCGACAGGTCGACTTCGCGCCGCAGTTGCTCGTCGAAGTGACCCCGCGTGTACAGGCCGGAGTCGGTATCACGCAGGCGCTGGTCATGGACCTCCTGCCGCAGCCGCTCGTTGGCGCGCTGTTGCTGCTCGAGCTGATCGAGCGCGTTGCGCAACTGCGTGTCCTTCTGCCGCGCGAGTTGCTGATCGATCCACACGCTTGCCAGGCGCCTGCGCCCGCTGGCGTCCGGTCCGTCGACCGCGCGCAGCACCAGATAGTCGCTGCGAACGCCGTCGCGCTCGAACCGATGTTCGCTCGCGAGCACCGCGCCATGGTCGAGTGCGGTCAGTTCGGCAGCGCGAAGCGCTGTGACGAGTGCCGAGTCGAACAGCTCGCCGTCGGTCCGGCCGACGATTTCGCCAGGCGGACGCCCGATCCAGGATGCGAAGCCGGCGTCCACGAACTCGTAGCGCCCGACATCGGCGTCCTTCACGGTCCACATCGCCCCCTGACGGGCGATCAGCTCCTCGCACAGGGGCACGCACAAGCACCGGAGATGCTCGTTGGCCGGTCGGTTCAATGGGCTGCGTTCGGACATGACTTTCATCGGTGGCGCATCCAGTTCTGCGTCAATCGTGGCGCTGCTCTGGCAGCAGTTCAAGTGCTGCAACCTGCTCGTGGCCGCTACCCCCTAGTTCGAAAGGCCGATAGTAATCGCAGCGTCCCTCGGCGCACCCCCCGATTTGGTGCCCGGATAATCCCGGCGTGGAATCATTCGACGCGCTCGTCATCGGCGCAGGCGCCGCGGGCCTGTTCGCGGCCGGCATTGCCGGCCAGCGCGGCCTGCGCGTGCTGCTGGTGGACCATGCGCCCAAGATCGCGGAGAAGATCCGCATCTCGGGCGGCGGTCGATGCAATTTCACCAACCGGGAGGTCGGCCCTGGGCAGTTCCTGTCGGCCAACCGGGACTTCTGCCGATCGGCATTGGCACGCTACACCAGTCGGGACTTCATCGGACTGGTCGAGCGCCACCGCATCGCCTTCCACGAGAAGCACCGCGGCCAGTTGTTCTGCGACGGCAGCAGCGAGCAGATCATTCAAATGCTGCTGCGCGAGTGCGATGCCGGTCAGGTGATCCGGCGCCAACCCTGTTCGGTCCAGGGCATCCGCCGTCGCGAGCAGGGCTTCGAGGTCGACACCGATGCCGGCCCGGTGACCTGCGGGCAGGTCGTGATCGCGACCGGTGGTCTCTCGATCCCCAAGATCGGCGCCACCGATTTCGGCCACCGCTGGGCGCAGCGGTTCGGCCACCGACTGGTCGAGCCAAGGCCGGCACTGGTGCCACTGACCTTCGACACGGCGGACTGGGAACCGTTTGCGGGCCTGGCCGGCCTGTCGCTCGAAGTCGCCATCGGCACCGGGAAGGGCCGCGGCCGCGGCCACTTCGTCGAAGACCTGCTGTTCACCCACCGAGGGTTGAGCGGCCCGGCAGTGCTGCAGATTTCGAGCTACTGGGCCGCCGGCGATCCATTGCAGATCGATCTGGCCCCGGGCGTCGACCTTCGAGCCGGCCTGCGCGACGCCAAGTCAGGGTCGCACCGGAAGCTCGCAAACCAGTTGGGCGAATGGCTCCCGAACCGCCTCGCGCAGGCGTTTGCGGCCGCGCTGGCGCTGAACGGCGAGACGCCGATGCCGGAGTGCCGCGATCGTGACCTGGACCGCCTTGCCCAGGCGCTGACGCATTGGCAACTCACGCCCACCGGCAGCGAAGGTTGGCGCAAGGCAGAGGTGACGGCCGGAGGCGTCGACACGCGCGACCTGGACGGTGGCACGATGCAGAGCCGGCTCGTGCCGGGCCTGTACTTCATCGGAGAAGTGGTCGACGTCACGGGCTGGCTGGGCGGCTACAACTTCCAGTGGGCGTGGGCCAGTGGGCACGCCTGCGCCCTTGCCTTGTCAGGCAACCCTGTTCCGGTATAGAATCATTGTCTTTTCCGAGCCGAGAAACCAGTTTTTCATGACAACGATCCGCGTCAAAGAGAACGAGCCATTCGACGTTGCACTGCGTCGCTTCAAGCGCACCATCGAAAAGATGGGCCTGCTGACTGATCTGCGCGCGCGCGAGTTCTACGAGAAGCCGACCGCGGAGCGCAAGCGCAAGAAGGCTGCCGCCGTGAAGCGTCACTACAAGCGTGTGCGCAGCATGCAGTTGCCCAAGAAGATGTACTGATCGCGCCGCGCAGTGCGGCGCTGTTTGCGCCTGGACACTCAAGCCCGCACGGAAGACCGTCGCGGGCTTGTTGTCGTTGAGGAGACCGAACGATGTCACTGAAGAATCGAATTCAAGAGGACATGAAGGCCGCCATGCGCGCTCGCGACGCCGAGCGGCTGTCGACGATCCGCATGCTGATGGCTGCCGTGAAGCAGCGCGAGGTCGACGAGCGCATCGAGCTCGATGATGCGGCGGTGGTCGGCATCGTCGACAAGCTCGTCAAGCAGCGCAAGGACTCGATCACCGCTTTCACGCAGGGTGGCCGCCAGGACCTCGTCGACAAGGAAGCAGCCGAGATGCTCGTGCTCGAGTCCTATCTCCCGCAGCGCCTTTCGGCCGATCAGGTCGCAGCGCAGGTCGGCGACCTGGTGGCCGAACTCGGGGCGGCCGGCCCGGCCGACATGGGCAGGGTCATGGCCGCGGCCAAGGCCCGCTTCGCGGGTCAGGCAGAGATGGGTCTCGTGTCCGCCGCCGTCAAACGGGCGCTCGCGCCGTGAGCCCGACCAGCCTGCCCATTCGCCCCGTGGCGCCCGACGTGTACGTGGCGCCTCAACTCGACCCCGGGGCGATGGCCGAGGCGGCGCGAGCCGGGTTTCGCAGCGTGATCAACAACCGGCCCGACTTCGAACATGGCCCCAACCAGCCGGCCAATGCCGATATCGAACGCGCGGCACGCGAAGCCGGCCTCGAGTACCGTTTTCTGCCGGTCAACGGCGGTCACCAGACACCCGAAGAGATCGCCTCCTTTGCCGGACTGATGGAAGAGCTGCCGCGCCCACTGCTCGTTTTCTGCCGCTCGGGCGCGCGCAGCACAAGGCTCTTCGTCGCCGCCGCACAGGGGCGCTGACGCGGCGCAACGCAGGAAACCCCGCTTCCCGGCCTGGTGCCGGCTCCCTAGAATCGTCGAACCCCCGACGGAGACTGCCGCATGTCCTTCCTGTTGAAGATTTCGCGTGTGATCGACTGGATCACAGAATGGATTGGCAAGTTCGCGATGTGGCTGGTGCTGGCCGCGGTGCTGATCAGCGCCGGCAACGCCATCATGCGCAAGGCCTTCAACATCGGCTCGAACGCCTACCTGGAAGTCCAGTGGTACCTGTTCGCGGCCGTGTTCATGCTCGGCGCGGCCTACGTCTTCCTGCACAACGGCCACGTGCGCATCGACTTCATCGCCTCGCGCCTGAGCAAGCGCACCAACGCGATCATCGACTCGATCGGCATCGTCGTCTTCCTGATTCCGCTGTGCCTGATCCTGATCGATCTGTCGTGGCCCTACTTCATGCGGGCCTACATCTCGGGCGAGATGAGCGAGAACGCCGGCGGGCTGATTCGCTGGCCGGCCATCCTGCTGATCCCGGTCGGGTTCGCAATCCTGATGGCACAGGGCATCTCCGAACTCATCAAACGCGTCGCCTTCCTGAGAGGCGCCATTGCGTCGCCCTTCACCTACGACCATGACAAGACGGCGGAGGAGGAACTCGTCGAAGAGCTTGCCGCAGCCGCCGCCAAGACCTCCGAGGGGAGCCGCTGATGATCGCCCTGATCACCGAGAACTTCGTTCCGCTGATGTTCTGCGGGCTGGTGTTCTTCCTGCTGACCGGCATCCCGGTCGCCTTCGGTCTTGCGGCCACCGGCCTGTTCTTCGGCTTCATCGGCATGGAGCTCGGCCTGTTCCCGACCAACCTGTTCGGCGCGCTGCCGCTACGGGTGTTCGGCATCATGAAGAACGACACGCTGCTGGCGATTCCGTTCTTCACCTTCATGGGGATCATTCTGGAACGGTCCGGCATGGCCGAGGACCTGCTCGAGACCGTCGGCCAGGTCTTCGGCCCGGTGCGTGGTGGCCTGGCGATCGCCGTGGTGCTGGTCGGCGCCCTGCTCGCAGCGACCACCGGCGTCGTCGCCGCTGCTGTGATCTCGATGGGCCTGATCTCGCTGCCGATCATGCTGCGCAACGGCTACAACCGCACGATCGCCACCGGCACGATCACCGCCTCCGGCACCCTGGCCCAGGCAATCCCGCCGTCGCTCGTGCTGATCGTGCTGGCCGACCAGCTCGGCCGCTCGGTCGGCGACATGTACGCCGGTGCGCTGATCCCGGGCCTGCTGCTGGTCGGCCTGTACATCCTGTTCGTCGTGGCCGTGGCGATCGTCCGGCCCAAGTGGGTGCCGCCGCTGCCGCCCGAGGCGCGCATCTACCGCGAGTCCAACGGCGCCAGCGGCCATGTGTCGCTGGTCGTGCTGCTGGCCATCTGCGCCGCCGCAGGGTTCGCCTGGAGTCGCGCCCACCAGAGCATCATGAATCCCTGGCTGGAACGCTCGATTCCGGCACCGGGCGACGAGATCTTCATCATGTCGATGACCGTGGCCTCGTTCCTGGCGCTCGCGCTGGCCGGCCTCAACCGCATCGTCAAGGGCGGGCTGCTGTCCAAGCTGGCCGAGCGCGTGACCTTCGTGCTGATCCCGCCGCTGGTGCTGATCTTCCTCGTCCTGGGCACGATCTTCCTCGGCGTCGCGACGCCGACCGAAGGCGGCGCGATGGGCGCCAGCGGCGCGCTGATCATGGCCATCGGGCGCGGCAAGTTCACCTGGAAGCTGACCCGCCAGGCGCTCGACAACACTGCCAAGCTCGCCACCTTCGTGATGTTCATCCTGATCGGCTCGACGGTGTTCAGCTTCACCTTCAATGCCGCCGACGGTCACATCTGGGTCGAACACCTGTTCAATCAGCTGCCGGGCGGGCAGATCGGCTTCCTGGTCGTCGTCAACCTGCTGATCTTCATCCTCGGCATGTTCATCGACTTCTTCGAGATCGCCTTCATCGTGATCCCGATCCTGGCGCCGGTGGCCGACAAGATGGGCATCGACCTGATCTGGTTCGGTGTCATCGTGGCGATGAACCTGCAGACCTCGTTCCTGACGCCGCCGTTCGGCTTTGCCCTCTTCTACCTGCGCAGCGTGGCACCAAAGAGCGACTACGTCGACCGCATCACCAACAAGACGATCCCGGCGGTGACGACGGCGCAGATCTACAAGGGCTCGATCGCCTTCATCATCCTGCAGATCATCATGGTGGCCGCCATCGTGATCAAGCCCGAGCTGGTCTCGGGCAACATCGAGAAGGGCGTGCAGATCGACCCCGAGGCCGCGCTGCAGCAGATGCGCGACATGGGCCGGGCGGCGATGGACGCGCGCAGTGCCGATTCGAACCAGGGCACCGCCTCGGCGCCCGAGCCCTACGATCCGATGAAGGGTCTGCTCGAATCGATCAAGGACGACAAGAAGTAGAATCGCGCGAGCGCCGGACCCGTCGCCAACGGGTCCGGCGCCAGGCGAAAAAAAAGCCCCGCCGAGGCGGGGCTTTTTGTTGTCGGGACGAACGCCGATTACAGGCGCTGCTGCTGCATGAAGTCGTCGAAGCCGGCTTCCGTGAAACGGAACCAGAGGTTCGCATCGCGACGGTAGGTCGAGAAGTCGGCGTAGATCTTCTTCCAGGCCGGGTTCTTGTTGTTCAGGTCGCTGTAGATGTCGTTCGAGGCCTTGAAGGCCGCTTCCATCATGTCCTTCGGGAAGCGGAACAGCTTGGCGCCGCCGCCCACCAGGCGCTTCAGGGCCGCCGGGTTGCGGTAGTCGTACTTGGCGACCATGTTGGTTGCCGCCTCGACGCAGGCCGACTCGAGGATCGACTTGTACTCGGCCGACAGCGCGCCGTAGGCCTTGCTGTTGACGTAGAAGTCGAGCTGCGGGCCACCTTCCCACCAGCCCGGATAGGCGTAGAAGGGGGCGACCTTGTTGAAGCCGAGCTTCTCGTCGTCGTAGGGGCCGACCCACTCGGCGGCGTCGATCGTGCCCTTCTCGAGCGCCTGGTAGATGTCGCCACCAGGAATGTTCTGCGGCACGCCACCGATCGCCTCGAAGATCTTGCCGCCGAAGCCGCCGATGCGGAACTTCGAGCCCTTGACGTCGGCGAGCGACTTGATCTCCTTGCGCCACCAGCCGCCCATCTGCGCGCCGGTGTTGCCGCCGAGGAAGTTGATGATGTTGTAGCCGGCGTAGAACTCGCGCATCAGCTTGCCGCCGTTGCCTTCCTGGTACCAGGCGGTCATCTGACGTGCGTTCAAGCCGAACGGAATCGCGCAGCCGAGGGCGAAAGTCTCGTTCTTGCCGAAGTAGTAGTAAGGCGCGGTGTGGCCCATCTCGACCGTGCCTTGCTGCACGCCGTCGACGATGCCCAGCGCGGGCATCAGTTCGCCGCCAGCGTGCGAGCTGATCTGGAACTTGCCACCGGTGGAGTCGTGGACGCGCTTGGCCATCTCTTCGGCGGCGCCGTAGATGGTGTCGAGCGACTTCGGGAAACTCGAGGCCAGGCGCCAGCGAATGGCGGCCTGTGCGTGGACGGCGGGCGCGGCGCCGGCAGCGATAACGCCAGCCAGGCCAGCACCCTTGACAAATTTACGACGCTCCATCAGTGATCTCCTACTTGTTGAAAAACTCGACGCGCGTGGACCGGGTTCGTTCGAATAGACGACTCCCTGGTCCTGACGGCGACCAAAAAATATTCTAGGGAAGGCGACCTGAGGACACGCACGGGTTTTCCCCTGCGTAGGAATACGTGCTCAGGACCCCGCCAGCTTCATGTGCTCGACGAGCACCGAGCCGACGGTCTTGCCGCCCTGGGTGTAGGCATCGTTGCCGATCGCCGCGATGGCGCCGAACATGTCGCGCAGGTTGCCGGCAATCGTGACTTCCTGCACCGGATGCACGATGCGCCCGTGCTCGACCCAATAGCCTGATGCGCCGCGCGAGTAGTCGCCGGTCACGTAGTTCACGCCCTGCCCCATCAGCTCGGTGACGAACAGCCCGCGGCCCAGCTTGCGCAGCATGCCGTCGAGATCATCACCCGCCTCGGTGCGCCGGCTCGTCATGCACAGGTTCTGCGAGCCGCCGGCATGACCGGTCGTGCGCAGGCCGAGCTTGCGTGCCGAGTAGCTCGAAAGGAAGTAACTCTGCACGACGCCACGGTCGACGATCCTGCGCTTCGCGGTGACGACCCCTTCGTCGTCGAACGGTGCGCTCGCCTTGCCCTTTTTCTCGTGCGGGTCTTCGTCGATGTCGACATGGTCGGCGAGCGCGGACTGACCCAGGCTGTCGAGCAGGAAACTCGCCTTGCGATAGAGCGCGCCGCCGGAGGTCGCCTGCACGTAGGCGCCCAGCAACCCCGCCGCGACCGTCGACTCGAACAGGACCGGCATGCTGCCGGTCGGCACGCGCCGCGCGTGCAGGCGTGCCAGCGCGCGCTCGGCTGCGTAGCGCCCCACCGCTTCGGGTGAGGCCATGTCGTTTGCGTCACGCATCGACGTGTACCAGGCGTCGCGCTGCATGTCGGCGCCCTTGCCCGCGATCGGTGCCACGGACAGGTAGTGGCGCGAACTCGCATAGCCGCCGCGAAAGCCTCGGCTGTTGCCGGCCCAGAAGTGCGACTGCTGGGCTGACACCCCGGCACCTTCGGAGTTCTGGATGCGCGGGTCGGTGGCGCGCGCGGCGTCCTCGCAGCGCTTGGCCAGCACGGCGGCCGCCGCGGCGTCGATGGCCCATGGGTGGAACAGGTCCAGGTCGCGCGCGGCCGCTTGCGGGCTTGCCAGATCCGCCTGATCGGGCAACCCCGCTGCCGGGTCCGCTGCGGTAAAGCGCGCGATATCGAAGGCCGCGCGCACGGTCTGTTCGAGCGCTGCACGCGAGAAGTCGGACGTGCTGGCATTGCCACGGCGCTGCCCGAGGTAGACGCTGACGCCGAGCGACTTGTCGCGGTTGCGTTCGACGTTCTCGAGATCACCCAGCCGGACCGACACCGACAGCCCGGCGCCTTCGGAGACCTCGGCACCGGCGTCACTGGCACCCAATTGGCGCGCAAGGGCGAGGGCATCCTCGACGATTTGCTCGAACTGATCGCGGCGGTAGGCAAATCCGCTGTCGGCACGGGTCTGGGGCATTCGATTCCTGGGGCGAGAAGGGGCGCGACTATGATACTGGCCGACCTCTCCAAGCAGCCCCGCATGTCCAAACGCGCAGCGCCGCACCGCGGCATCGATACCGATCACGGCGACCGAACGGAACCCAGCAAGACCGAGTTGAAGGCGCAGTCCCACGCGTTGCAGGACCTGGGTCGCGAGTTGTCCGAGTTGTCCGACGACCGACTTGCCCGCACCGACATGCCCGATGCCCTGCGCGACGCCATACGCACCTGGAAGCGCACGCGCTCGCACGAGGGAAGACGGCGGCAGATGCAGTACGTCGGCAAGCTGATGCGTACTGCCGACGAGGCCCCGCTGCGCGAGGCCGTCGCCGAGGCGCACCTGGGTTCAGCCCGCGACACGCTTCGCCTGCACGAGACGGAGCATTGGCGCGACGCCCTGATCGCCGACGACGAGGCCCTGACGCGCTGGATGGCCGAACACCCTGACTGCGACGCCCAGCACTTGCGCAGCCTGGTGCGCGCGGCAAGGCGCGACGGGGCAGCCCTGATACCCGAACAGCGCCAGACCAAGAACTACCGCGAACTGTTCCAGTTCATCAAGGCCTCGCTGCTGGAGTCCCAGCCATGAGCATCTTCGAACCGGTCCGCATCGGCGTGGTCTCGATCAGCGACCGCGCGTCGAGCGGGATCTACGAGGACAAGGGTGTCCCGGCGCTGCAGGAGTGGCTCGGTCGCGCGCTGTGCAATCCGATCGAGTGGCAGGCGCGGCTGATCGCCGACGAGCCCGATCTGATCAGCGCGACGCTTCGCGACCTGGTCGATGTCGTCGGCTGCCATCTGGTGCTGACGACCGGCGGCACCGGGCCGGCGCCGCGCGACGTCACGCCCGAGGCAACGCTGGCCGTTGCGGACAAGGTCATGCCGGGGTTCGGCGAACAGATGCGCCAGATCAGCCTGCAGTTCGTGCCGACCGCGATTCTGTCGCGCCAGGTGGCCGTGATCCGGGGCAAGGCGCTGATCATCAATCTGCCCGGCCAGCCCAAGTCGATTGCGGAAACGCTGCAAGGACTGGCGCAGGCCACGCCGCCGGTGCATGGCATCTTCGCAGCCGTGCCCTATTGCATCGACCTGATCGGCGGGCCCTACCTGGAAACCCAGGACGCGGTGTGCAAGGCCTTCCGGCCGAAGTCGGCCATCAGGCCGGCGCGCAAGGACTGATCGCCCGACACGCCGGCCGCTGGATCACTTGACGTTGATCCAGTTCACTTCAAGCCAGTTGTCGGCCCGGTGCACGGCCTCCACATTGGTTCGCGCGGCCCAGGGAATGACCTGGCGGTGCAGCGGCAGGATATGGGCTTGCGACGTGTACTCGCGCAGCGCCGCGATCACCAGATCCTTGCGCTTGGCCGGATCCGCCTCGACGCTCGACTTGGCCGCCAGTTCGTCGAACTTGTCGTTCTTGGAATCGCCGTAGTTGTAGTAGCCGACGCCCTTCTCGCCCCGGTTGCGCAGCACCGGTGTCATCGTCGTTTCGGCATCGGTGACCGCACCGCCCCAGCCGAGCATGTACATGCTGGTGTCGAGCTTGTCGAGCTTGGCGAAGTAGGTCGCGCGCGGCATCGCGTTGACGCGCACCTTGACGTTGAGCTTGGCCCACATCGAGGCGAGCGTGATGCAGATCTCTTCGTCGTTGATGTAGCGGTTGTTCGGGCAGTCGAGCGTGACCTCGAAGCCGTTCGGGTAGCCGGCCTCGGCCATCAAGGCCTTGGCCTTTTCGAGGTCGAAGGGCATGCGGGTCTCCACCTGCGCGTCGCCGTAACTCGCGAGCGACGAGGGCGTGATGCCGCCGGTCGGGAAGCTCTGGCCGTTCATCAGCTTGGTCTTCATCGTCTCGATGTCGATCGCCTGATAGAGCGCCCTGCGCACGCGCACGTCCTTGAACGGATTCTTGTCGCCGGGCACGTTGCCGTACAACAGCTTGTCGCGGCCCTGGTCCATGCCGATGAAGACGACGCGGTTCTCAGGGCCGTCGATGATCTTGACACCCGAGGTGGTGCGCAGGCGCGGGACGTCGCGCGGTGCCGGGTCGAGCACGAAGTCGATCTCGCCCGAGACCAGTGCGGCCAGGCGGGTGGCATCGTTGCCGATCGGCGTGTAGACGATCTCGTCCACGTTGCCTTCGGCCTTGCCCCACCAGGCCGGATTGCGCTTGTAGACCGTCTTGATGCCTGGCGCGCGGCTCACCAGCATGAACGGGCCGGTTCCGTTGGCGTTGAAGGAAGCAAAGCTCTCCTCCTTGTTCTTGAAGTCGAGTGGCTTGAGGACCTTGTGCTTCTCGCTCCAGGACTTGCTCATGATCCACAGCGCATCCATGTGCTGCAGGAAGATCGGATTGACCTTGTCGAGCGTGAACTCGACCGTCATCGGGTCGACGGCCCTCGGCGTGCCGACCGCGTTCGCGTACACATTGACCTGCGAGCTCAGCTCCTTGGCACGGTTGATCGAGTAGACGACATCGTCCGCGGTGAGCGCGGAGCCGTCATGGAACTTGACGTTCGGGCGCAGCTTGAAACGCCAGGCGAGCGGTCCGGTCTGCTGCCACTCGGTGGCCAGTGCAGGCACGATGTTGAGGCTGCGGTCGCGCGCGACCAGTTTCTCGTACACCTGCCCGTTCATCATGTTCGTCATGGACTCGTTCTGCGAGTGCGGGTCCATGGTCTGCGGGTCGCCCTGGCTGGCCCAGCGCAGGGTCTTGGCCTGGGTCAGCGTGGCCGCGCCCGCCAGCAGCGCCAGCGCCGCCAGAGAAGAAATCAACCGGTTCATGCTCGCTCCTGCCCTGACAAGGGCGTTGACAGTGAGCGGCAGTGTAGGCACTGCGACGGCCTATTCACCCCACGGGGTAACCCTCGTCGGCAAGCGCCGCCCGGAACTTCTCGGCCGGCTCGCTGGAGCCGATCTGGACCTTGTGCGTGGGCAGGTCGATCGTCACGCTCGCGCCGGGGTCGACCTTGTGCACGGTGTCGGTCACCGTGCGCACGCAGTGGCCACAGGTCATGTCGGGAAGGGTCATTTCGATCATCGGCCGGCTCTCCTGAACGCAGGACCTCGAAATCCGCAACTGACCATCGGCCAAGCGCAGGTCCATCCACGTGTCATCTTCGCATGAAGTCGACCGCCTCGGCCGAACGCGCCGCGCTGGCCGTCCCGGCGGGCCCTGCACTACTTCGAGCGCTTCAGAACGCCGGGGTCGAGCCAGAGCTCATCGAGCTGGTGGAAGCCCCACTGCGCGGGCGATTCGCGGCCGATGATGCGGTCCGCGCAGCCCGGGCGGGAGAGATCGAGCACGATGGGCTGCACGTGCATCTGCGACTTGGTCGAGAAGAAGATCTTGACGATCGGCGCCACCAGTGTGCCGGTGTTCTGTTCGATCACGACCGCGAGCTTGCCCGAAGCCAGGCGCACCAGGGAGCCGGTGGGGTAGATCCCCAGGCTCTGCACGAAGGCCTGGAACACTGCGTCGTCGAACTGCCCCTTCCAGGACGCCATCCTGGCGATCGATTCGGCCGGGTCCCATCCTGCCTTGTAGGGTCGATTCGAGGTGATCGCGTCGTAGACGTCGCACACCGAGCCCATGCGTGCCAGCAGCGTGACCGCCTCGCCGGACAGGCCGTGCGGATAGCCGCCGCCGTCCGGCCGCTCATGGTGATGCAGGCAGACCTCGAGCGCGGCGCCGTTCACACCCCGGCCTTCGACCAGCATCTCGTGGCCGCGCACCGGGTGGGTCTTGATGATGTCGAACTCGGCGTCGGTCAGCTTGCCGGGCTTGTTCAGGATCGGAAGCGGCAGCGTCGCCTTGCCCAGGTCGTGCAGCAGTCCCGCCAGGCCGGCTTCGCGGCACGCGGCGTCGTCCTGCCCGAGCTGCCGGGCCAGCACCACCATCAGGGCGCAGACGGCCACCGAATGCATGTAGCTGTAGTCGTCCTTGGTCTTCAGGCGCGCCAGACTCACGATCGCGCTCGGGTTGCGCTGCACGGATTTCGAAATCTCGTCGACCAGCGGCAGGCAGTGTTCGGTGTCGAGCGCCTTGCCCAGGCGCGCTTCGGAGAACATCGACAGCACCGCGCTGCGGCCCTGCTTGCAGATCGCGGCGGCGCGGTTCAGCTCGTTGTTCAGGCTGTCTGCGGCGGGTGCGACCTCGGCTGCCGAGGCGCCGGCCGCCAGACGCAGGTTGTTCACTGCAGGTGCCCGTTGCGGACCTCGCGCGAGCCCCGGGAGGTCCGCTTGCGCGGACACGACGTCCAGTCCCAGCGCGTTGTCGATCCACACGAACGGCACCGGGCTGGCGCGCAGCTGCCTCAGTTCATCGGCCGAGTTGATCGTGAACCGGTTCTTCCAGAACGGGTGATCGATCCAGGCCCCCTCCAGCTTGTGAAGGTGCATGCCCAGGCGGACTTCGGAAACAGGGATCTTCTTCAGCATCGAGGTTCACGTACGGGCAACCGAGTGCCCTTCACGAGGGGTTATCGGCCACTCGCGGTCGGGCTTGAAAGCATGCGCACAAGTAGAAAGGCCGCTGCAAGCAGCGGCCTTTGGCCCGACTGTCGACCCGGGGTCAGCGGAAGGCCGGCTCCTTGACCGTCTTCAGCTGCCCAGGCAGCGCACCAACGTACGCGGCCAGCTGCTTCAGTTCGGTATTCGTGAACTGCTGCGCAGTGCCGCCCATGATGGCGTTGTTGCGGCCCATGAGCGCCTTGCCGTCTGTCCGGTAGGCCTTGAGCGCGACGTAGAGGTAGTCGGCATGCTGCCCCGCCACCTTCGGATAGCTCGGGTCGATCGGCGTGTTGAAGTCCTCGCCATGGCAGGCCGCACAGCCCCCTTTGGCCAGCAATGCCGACACCGA
This sequence comes from uncultured beta proteobacterium, assembly GCA_963706655.1. Lineage (GTDB taxonomy): Bacteria > Pseudomonadota > Gammaproteobacteria > Burkholderiales > Burkholderiaceae_C > Rubrivivax. The sequence goes on along the minus strand of CAVPNN010000009.1, from coordinate 67,397 downwards.
CTCGGACGGTGAACGGGCGGCCACGGTCTTGAGCGCGGACCCGTCCTGCCCCTGCTTCTCGTAGTACGCGGCCACGTCGGCCATGTCCTGCTCCGACATCGAGCCGGCGATGCCACGCATCGTCGGGTGCTTGCGGTCACCCTTCTTGTAGGCAGTGAGCGAGGCCACGATGTAGGCGGCGTTCTGGCCGGCGATCATCGGCACCTTGTGCACCTCCGGGAAACTCGCCTGATAGCCCACGATGCCGTGGCACCCCACGCACATGGCGATCTTCTTCTCGCCCGCCGCCGCATCCTGGGCGTGGGCAATCGTGAACGGGGCGGCCAGGGCCAGCAGCATTGGAAGCAACTTGGTCATCGTGAGGTGCGCGAGTCAATGGAAGGGTGGATCCGGGTCATGACCGCCAAGGCGGGTCACTGGCCCGCAGCGGGCGGTCGATTGTAGGCCCACCTTATACTGACCCGCCACCGCCAAACACAAGCAGTCATGAGATTCACGGGTTCCAATCAATACGTCGCCACGCAAGACCTGATGCTGGCGGTCAACGCCGCCGTGACCTTGCAGCGGCCCTTGCTGGTCAAGGGTGAGCCCGGCACCGGCAAGACGATGCTGGCCGAAGAGGTGGCCACCGCGCTCAACATGCCGCTGCTGCAGTGGCACATCAAGAGCACCACCAAGGCCCAGCAGGGCCTGTACGAATACGACGCCGTCAGCCGCTTGCGCGACAGCCAGCTGGCCGACGTGGGCGACTCGGAGAAGGTCAAGGACATCCGCAACTACATCATCAAGGGTGTGCTGTGGCAGGCCTTCACGGCCGACAAGCCGGTCGTGCTGCTGATCGACGAGATCGACAAGGCCGACATCGAGTTCCCGAACGATCTGCTGCGCGAGATCGACCGCATGGAGTTCTACGTCTATGAAACGCGCGAGCTGATCAAGGCCACCCATCGGCCGATCGTCTTCATCACTTCCAACAACGAGAAGGAACTGCCGGACGCCTTCCTGCGTCGCTGCTTCTTCCACTACATCAAGTTCCCCGATGCCGAGACGATGGGCAAGATCGTCGACGTGCATTTTCCCGGCCTCAAGCAGCAGCTGCTCGGCGCTGCGATGAAGACCTTCTACGACGTGCGTGGGCTGCCCGGGCTGAAGAAGAAGCCGAGCACAAGCGAGCTGCTCGACTGGCTCAAGCTGCTGGTGGCCGAAGACATCCCGCTCGAAGCGCTGCAGAGCAAGGACGACAAGGTCGCGATCCCGCCGCTGGTCGGAGCGCTGCTCAAGAACGAGCAGGACGTGACGCTGTTCGAGAAGCTCGTGTTCATGCAGCGCCACAACCGATGACCGCGGGACGCGATCGTCGCTCGCGCTGCGACGCGCAGACGCCCGGCGCCGGCGCCGAACGCCATCGGTAGACATGGCCTGGCCCGATGAAGTGACCCTTGCGGGGTCGTCTGCGTCTTTGGTGCCCTTGCGCCCGGACCACGCCGAGGCCCTTGCGGACGCCGTGCTCGATGGTGAACTCTGGCGCCTGTGGTACACGGCGATTCCGCCGCCGCAGGACATGGCAGCGGAGATCGAGCGCCGCCTCGGGCTGCGCCAGGCCGGCTCGATGCTGCCGTTCGCGGTCCTCGACGGCGCCGGCACGGCGGTCGGCATGACGACCTACATGAACATCGATGCGCGCTATCGCCGGGTCGAGATCGGCAGCACGTGGACGGCGCGCCGGGTCCAGCGAACGCAGCTCAACACCGAGTGCAAGCGCCTGCTGCTCGGTCATGCCTTCGAGGCCCTCGACTGCATCGCGGTCGAGTTCCGGACCCACCGCTTCAACCAGCAAAGCCGGCGCGCGATCGAGAGACTCGGCGCCCAGCTCGACGGCATGCTGCGCTGCCACCAGCGCGCCTCCGATGGCACGCTGCGCGACACCGCCGTCTACAGCATCACCGCGGCCGAGTGGCCGACCGTCAGGTCCCACCTCGACTGGCAACTCGCGCGCCCGCGCTGAAGCCGCCAGCGCGTCGGCTCACAGGCGAAAGCCGCGCCACGCCAGCACGACGCGCGCCCGGTCGCCGTCCTGTGCCAGATCGGTCGGCATCGACGCGTCGAGCGAGATTCGCTGCGCCCGCAGCCACAGACGCATGCCGACTTCGTGCAGGGTCTGCACGCCGTCGTGGTTGACGCGCGAGAACAGCAGCTGGCCGCTCGAGGGCTGCCAGGCACCGGTCATCGACACCGAATGGTCGACGTCGCCATCACCATGCAGGCGCCCGCCCAGTTGCAGATTGACGGCCAGCTCGAGCCTGCGGCTGCCACCACAGTCCGGCGGCAAGCTCGGTGCGCGTGTCGACCGCCTGCGGCCCCAGGCGGGCCGTCGCATCCCAGCGCAGCCGTGCATTCAAGGCATGGTCGCCCCAGGCCAGCGCCTGACCGACCCAGGTCCGTGCGCGGCCGCCGTGACGCTCCCAGCCCCGGCGCGCGCTGAGGCCTGTGCCACCGAGGGTGGGGTCACATCCAGCGCGCAGCCTGCGCTCCAGTTGCACCGCGTCGAGCGCATCGAAAGGCGCGAGCGGACAGGCCACCGGTGACCGAAAGGCCGATGCGGGCAGGAAAGGCGAGCTGTCGGCGACGGCGCCTGCGCTGAAGCCGAGCGCGCCCAGCACACCGACCACCCCATCCATCCACACGCGCATCTGCATGGCGGCCATGGTAGCGTGCCGCCCTGCGCGACGGTACCGGACCGGCGCCCAATATCACCGGAGCACCCCGATGCCGAAGCCGCGCGCTGCAATGACGATCGACGACCTCTGGAAGATCAGGCGCCTGGGGCCACCGAGCCTGTCGCCCGACGGTGCCCAGGTGGTCACCTCGGTCTCGCAGTATTCGATGGACGACAACAAGGCCGAAAGCAGCCTGTGGTTGCTGTCGACCCTGGGCGGTGAGCCGCGCGCGCTGACCCGCTGTGGCGACAAGGACGGGCAGGCGCGCTGGAGTCCGCGCGGCGACCAGATCGCCTTCATCGCCAGAAGGGAACAGGAAGGCCACAAGGACGAGACGGCGCAGCTCTACCTGATCGCGCCCGACGGCGGCGAGGCCCGGCGCGCGATGGAGATGGCAACCGGGGTCGAAGGCCACCGCTGGTTTGCGGACGGCCGGCGCATCGCGTTCGTGTCATGGGTCTGGCCCGAACTGAAGGGCCACAAGGCACAGGCCAAGCGCCACAAGGAATTCACCGACCGCAAGGCCACCGGCTATGTGACGAGCGAGGCCCAGTACCGCTTCTGGGACCACCAGTTGCCGATGGGCCGCGTCACCCACCTGCATGTGCTGGACGTGGCCAGCGGCAAGGTGCGCGACCTGTTCGACGGCACACCCTACGAGCTCGGCCGCAGTGATGCGGGGGCAGAGGGCTACGACATCTCACCCGACGGCAAGCGCGTCGTGTTCGCCTTCGATCCTTCGCCCGAGAAACGGCTCGACAACTGCTTCGCACTCGCCGAGATGGAACTGGCCAGCGGCCGGGTGCGTGTCATTGCACGCGACGTCGACTGGGACATGGGCGCGCCGAGCTACAGCCCGACAGGGCGACCGCATCGCCTTCGTGACCAGCCACCACGGACACAAGCACACGATGCCGTCCCAGCTGGCAGTCTGGTCGCGCAAGACGGGCCTATGGTCGGTCGAGAGCGGCGAGTGGGACCACGAGGTGCACGCCCCGCTGCACTGGGAAGACGACGGACAGGCGCTGCTGTTCAAGGCCGAACAGCAGGGCCGCCAGCATCTGTGGCGTTTCGACCTGCCCGACCGGCGCGCCGAGGTCGTCGTGCACGGCGGCTGGGTGCAGGGCTTCGACAAGGCCGCTGGCACGGTGGTGACGCTGGCCGACGCGGTCGACCATCCGCCGCAATTGCAGGTCCTGCTGCCGGGGGAAGGCGCGCGCCGCATCGAGAGCTTCAACGACAAGTTGCTGGCCACGATCCCGATGGGCCGCACCGAGGAGCTCTGGATCAAGGGCGCCCAGGGCGACCAGGTCCAGCTCTGGCTGACCTATCCACCAGGGTTCGACGCGAAGAAGAAATACCCTCTGCTGCACCTGATCCACGGCGGACCCCACACCGCCTTTGGAGACGCCTGGCATTTCCGCTGGAACGTGCAGGCCTTCGCAGCCCAGGGTTATGTGGTGGCGGCGGTCAACTACCACGGCTCGTCGAGCTTCGGCTACGCGTTCAAGGACAGCATCACCCACCGCTGGGGCGAACTCGAGCTGCAGGACATCGAAGCCGCGACCGATCTGCTGCTCAAGAAGCGCTGGGCCGACAAGAAGCGTGTCTTCGCCACCGGTGGCAGCTATGGCGGGTTCATGGTCGCCTGGATGAACGGGCACGTGAAACCCGGCCGCTACGCAGCCTATGTCTGCCACGCCGGCTGTTTCGACTGGGTCGGCATGTTCGCCGACGATGCCTACACCTGGCACGCCAAGGAACTGGGCGCCTGGTACTGGGACGACATGGCGAGGATTCACGCCCAGAGCCCGCATGCCTTCGCGGCCCAGATGAGCACGCCCACGCTCGTCATCCATGGCGCGCTCGACTACCGCGTGCCCGACGCCCAGGGCCTGGCCTACTACAACACGCTCAAGGCGCGCGGGGTCGATGCCCGTTTGTTGTGGTTCCCGGACGAGAACCACTGGATCCTCAAGCCGCGCAACAGCCGGCTCTGGTACAGCGAGTTCTTCGATTGGCTCAAGCAGCACGATGCGCCGCCCGCGGTGCGAAAGCGCACTTCGGGTCGGCCCGGCCGGGCCTGAGGCGCGGATTCAACGGCGTCAACTTCTCGGTCCCGCGGGACTGGTCGCAGATTGGCGTCCAACGCCGGCGCTCGCGCTCAGGCGCCGGCCGGACTCGATGCCAGCATTTCGACCCGGTTGCGCCCCTTGGCCTTGGCCAGGTAGAGCGCGCGGTCGGCCAGTTGAAGCGGCGATCTCGGCGTCCTGGGCCCCGCGAGCCAGTCGGCCACGCCGATGCTGACCGTCACCCGCATCTCGGCCGCCAACGCCGGCCAGGACAGGTTCTCCACGGCGGCGCGCAAGCGCCCGGCCTGCAACTGGGCCCCCGTTGCGTCGGTGTCCGGCAGCACCAGCGCAAACTCCTCGCCACCCACCCGGCCGATCACGTCGGTCTGCCGGCTGGCCCGTTGCCAGGGTCGCCGCGATGGCCGCCAGCACCGCATCGCCTGCGCTGTGCCCGAGCGAGTCGTTGATGAGCTTGAAATGGTCGACGTCGATCATCAGCACGGCCAGGCGCGACGCGCGGCGTGCACAGCGCTGCTGTTCGCGCGTCAGTTCGAGATCGAACGCACGCCGGTTGTACAGGCCCGTCAGACCGTCGTGCCGGGTCTGCCATTGCAGCTCCCGCACGACCCGCGCGACGACCAGGAATCCGAGCAGGAAATTGAACAGCGCCGAGGCCACCACCATCGCCGCCAGGAATCCGACACCCGGTGCGCTGGGTTGATCGACCGGCACCGGATTCAGGCCCAGCACGGTCAGCACGCCCAGGCCACCAAACGCCAGCCCGATGCCAGTCAGCACGCCGCACAGGACCAGGGCCACCGGCCACCCGAACTCGGCCCGAAGCGGCGCGACATGACCCTGCACCGCGCGCATCAGGACCCAGCCGACCCCCGCAGCCTGCGCCACCGCACGCGTCTGCTGGGCCTCGCGGTCCAGGCCGACGACCAAGGCCGCAAGCACGTACAGGGCCACGACGACCACCGATTCGACCGTGTGGCGCGGCAAACCGAGGAAGGCGTCGATGCCCCGGCGCAGCAGCGTGGCCGCAAGCACCACGGCCACGCCCCGGACCAGGACCAGGGCCTCGATGAAGTGGCTGGCCGGATGGACGAAGAGCCCGGCGCCGACCGCGATGCACAGGCAGAACCCGGCCCACAGGAAGGAAGATTCGCGCGACAGATGCAGCCGCGTCCCGGCCACGACCCAGGCAACGCCGAACAGGGCCTGCATGAGGCCCATGATCGCGAGCAGCACGGTGGCTGCGTTCAAGTCCATGTCGTGCGACGCCTGTCCTCGATCCGGTATCGTGCAAGTATCGGTCGTGCCCGCCCGGACCTGAGCCGGAGCTGCCCGGAACAGGGTGGCTGGACGACAATTGCGCCAAGTCCATCATGTTGATCAATTTCTTCTACACGCTGCGCGCCGCCAAGCTGCCGGTCTCGGTCAAGGAGTACCTGACCCTGCTCGAGGCGCTCAAGGCCGGTGTCATCGGCCCGTCGGTCGACGACTTCTACTTCCTGTCGCGCAGTGCCCTGGTCAAGGACGAGGCCCATTACGACAAGTTCGACCGCGCCTTCGGTGCCTACTTCAAGGGCATCGAAATGCTCGCCGACTTCAGCCAGGAAGTGCCGCTCGACTGGCTGCGCAAGACACTCGAACTCGAACTGACGCCCGAACAGAAGGCGGCGATCGAGAAGATGGGCTGGGACGAGTTGATGGAAACGCTGAAGAAGCGCTTCGAGGAGCAGAAGGAGCGCCACGAAGGCGGCAGCAAGTGGATCGGCACCGGCGGCACCAGCCCCTTCGGTCATGGCGGCTACAACCCGCAGGGCATTCGCATCGGCGGCAAGGGTGGCAACAAGAGTGCCGTGAAGGTGTGGGACCAGCGCTCCTACAAGGATTACGACGACACCAAGGAACTCGGCACGCGCAACATCAAGGTGGCGCTGCGCCGGCTGCGCCGGTTTGCGCGCGAAGGCTCGGAGCTCGAGCTCGACATCGACGACACGATCCACAGCACGGCGGCCAATGCCGGCCTGCTCGACATCAAGATGGTGCCCGAGCGCCACAACAAGGTGAAGGTCTTGCTGCTGATGGACGTGGGCGGCACGATGGACGAGCACATCCACCGCGTCGAGGAGCTGTTCAGCGCGTCCAAGACCGAGTTCAAGCACCTCGAGTTCTACTACTTCCACAACTGCGTCTACGACTTCATGTGGAAGCACAACCGGCGCCGCTTCTCCGAGAAGTTCTCGACCTGGGACGTGATCCGCAAGTACAACAAGGACTACAAGCTGATCTTCGTCGGCGACGCCACGATGAGCCCGTACGAGATCCTGCAGCCCGGCGGCAGCGTCGAATACAACAACGAGGAGCCGGGCGCCGAATGGCTGCAGCGGCTGACGAATGCCTTTCCGAAGTACGCCTGGATCAATCCGGAACCACAGGGCGTCTGGCAGTACCGCCAGAGCATCGCCGTCATCCAGCAGCTGATGCACCAGCGCATGTTCCCGCTCACGCTCGCCGGCCTCGAAGGCGCGATGCGGCTGCTCAGCAAATGATCCGTGCGCTCGGCTCCACGGCGCTGGTGACCCTGGCGCTGCTGGCAGGTGGGTGCGCGTCGCCGCCGCCGGCACCGGTGGCCGCCGAGGGTGCCCCCGCGGCCGTGCAGGTGGAGGTCGATGCGCCAGGCAAGCTCAAGGCGCTACTGGCCGAACATCTGGACATCGCCCGCGTGTCCACGCTGTCGAGCGGCGACGCCCTCGACGCCACCGAGTGGGCGCGCCTGATCCAGGCGGCGCCGGCGCAGGCGCGCGAACTGGTCGAGACCGAGGGCTACTTCAACGCCAAGGCCAAGGTGACGCGCGAAACCTCGGCCGATGGCCGCACCGACACCGTGCGCGTCCATCTCGAACCAGGACCGCGCGCCGAAGTCCAGCGGGTCGATGTCGAATTCCAGGGTGACCTCGAGCGGGCCGCGTTCGCCGGTGACGCCCAGGCCAAGGCCACGCTCGAGTCGCTGCGCGAAGGCTGGGCGCTGCCGGTCGGCGCCGCATTCCGCAATCCACGCTGGACCGATGCCAAGGCCGACCTGCTGGCGCGCCTGCGCGCGGCAGGCTACGCCGCCGCCAGCTGGAGCGGCACCGCCGCCGACGTGGACACCGAGGCTGGCCGGGTGCGTCTGTTCGTCGTGGCCGACAGCGGGCCGCTCTTCCTGAGCGGCGACATCCAGGTCGAAGGGCTGGTCCGGCACGACGCCGACACAGTGCGCAATCTGGCCGACTTCGGGCCCGGCACCCCCGTCACCGAGACCCGGCTGCTCGACTTCCAGGACCGCCTGCGCCAGTCCGGACTGTTCGACGGCATCTCGGTCGGCTTCGATCCCGACCCGCTGCTGGCCAGCGCGGTGCCGATCAAGGTCCGGCTGAAGGAGTCGGCCCGCCAGATCTGGACCGTCGGCCTGGGCATCAGCGCCGACACCGGCCCGCGTGCCTCGCTCGAGCACATCGACCGCAGGCCCTTCGGATGGGCCGCGATGGCCCGCAACAAGTTCGAATGGGGCGGGCTGCGCCAGGCCTGGGACGGCGAGATCAGCACCCACCCGCTGGAGCGCCAGTACCGCAACCTGATCGGCGGCGCGTTCGAGCGCCTCGAGAGCGACACCGACGTCGTGCAGTCGCAGCGGCTGCGCGTCGGGCGCGCGCGCGACTCGGCGCGTGTCGATCGCCTGATGTTCGTCGAAGTCGAGCACTCGTCGCGAACCCTGCTCGACCCGACCAGCCTGAGCGCCGGAACCAGTGCGAACGCCCTGTCGGTGAACTATCACGGCGTCTGGCGCCGCATCGACAACGCCTTGCTGCCGACCAAGGGATACACGCTGGCCCTGCAGGGTGGGCTTGGCGTGGCCAACGGCACGCCCGGTGAACGGGGCGCCTTCAGCCGGATCTACGGCCGGCTGACGGCCTACCGGCCGATCGGCGAGAACTGGTACGGGCAGGCCCGCATCGAACTCGGCCAGGTCTTCCGCCCGGACAGCGTGCCGGTGCCCGATTCGCAGGAATTCCGCGCCGGGGGCGACGATTCGGTGCGCGGCTACGGCTACCGGACACTCGGGCCGGTCACCGACGGCGCGGTGGGCAGCGGCGACTCGCTGTTCACCGCCAGCGTCGAGCTGGCGCGGCCGATCTTCGACGACCTCCCGGACCTCTGGGGTGCCGTCTTCATCGATGCCGGACGCGCTGCCGCCAGCTTTTCGGACCTGAAGCCGGCCTATGGCTGTCGGGGTCGGGGTGCGCTACCGCAGCCCGGTCGGCCCGCTTCGCCTCGACCTGGCCTACGGCGAAGAAGTCAAGAAGCTGCGCCTGCACTTCAGCGTCGGGATCGCATTCTGATGACCGGGCCAACGACGACCCCCCCGGCCCGTTCGCGCGCGCTTCGTGTGGCGCTCTGGACCACCGCCGCCTCGGCATTGCTCGTGATCGCCCTGGTCGCAAGCCTGTTCGCCGTGCTGCGCAGCGAAACCGCCACCGCCTGGCTGGTGTCCCGGATTCCGGGCGTCCAGGTGGTGGGGTTCCACGGTGCCGTCTGGAGCCCCGCGCTGGGGTTCGAGCGACTGTCATGGCAAGGTGATGCGGGCGCGCTCGAAATCGATTCGCTTCGCCTCGACGACCTGGCGTGGTCGTGGCGCCCGTCACCCGGGATCTGGGTCGGTCTGCGGGTCGGCGCGGCCAACGTGAAAGCGGTGCGCTGGCGCAGCGCTGCGACATCCGACACCGCCCCCGGGGTCCCGGTGGCCCCGACACACCTGCGCCTGCCGGTCGCCGTCGACATGACGCTGCGGGTCGACAGCGTGCAGGTCGACGAACTCGCGCCGCTCCAGGACCTGGCACTGAGGTTGCGCGCCAATGCAGACGCGGGCGCCCGCCACGTGATCGAGGATCTGGCGCTGCGCTGGGACCGCCTGAGCGCAAGCGGCCGCTTTCAGATCGACAGCGGCGGGCCCTTGACGCTGAACGGGCGGATCGATCTGGCGTCGAACGAAGGCGCCGCCCTGCCCTGGTCGGCCGCGGTCCAGGCACGTGGCACGCTGGAGCGGATCGAACTCGACGCGACCCTGGACAGCCGGGCGGCGGCCGGGCGGCGCGCCGCTTCGTTGACCCTGCACTCCGCACTGACGCCGTTCAAACCCTGGCCGGTGGCTGCGTTGAGCGGCGAAACCCAGGCCCTCGACCTGTCGGCGCTGTCGAGCCAGCTGCCGCAGACCTCGTTCAGCGGCAAGGTCGTGGTGCACAGCGAGGCGCTGGACCGCCCGCTGCAGGCCGAGCTGACGCTGCGCAACGCCACACCGGGGCGCTGGGACGAAGGCCGGCTGCCGCTGCGCGAGGTCGACCTGGTGCTCGAAGCGGTGCCGGCGACACCGGACCGGGTCTCGATCACGCGCTTCGACGTCGGGTTTTCCGATGCCAGCGCCGGCGCCGGTCGCTGGACCGGCAAGGGGCAATGGGCAGGCACGCAACTGACGCTGGACACCAGGATCGAGGGCCTGACCCCACAGCGTCTGGACGGGCGTGCCACGCCCCTCGTCGTCGACGGCCCGCTGAAGCTGTCGCTGAACAACCTGCCGCCGGCGAGCCCCGAGCCGCCGACCGCGTCCGCCACCGTGCGTCCGATCGAACTGACCCTGGACGCCCGACTCGAAGGCCGGGCCGAGGTCGCGCCGCAACTGGTCCAGTTGTCGCTCTCGCTGACGGCGAGCGAGAGCGCCTTGCAGATCGAACGTTTCGAGGCCCGCGCAGGCGCAGCGCGTGCCGACCTGAAGGCAAGCGCACGCCTGCTCGCAACCGGCTGGCAGATCGACACCGAAGGCGAGCTGGTCGACTTCGATCCCCTGCCCTGGTGGCAGGGCCCCGCAGGGTCGACCTGGCGCAAGGGCCCGCATCGACTCAACAGTCAATGGTCGCTGGCGCTCCAGTTGCCCAAGACCGCGCCGGACATGGAGCCACTCGCCGTCCTGCAGCGTTTGGTCGGCCAGGGCCGGGTCAAGATCGATCCGTCGATGCTGGCCGGCGTGCCGATCTCGGTCCAGCTCGACGTGACGCAGGAGGCCGGCACACGCGTGCAGGCGCGGCTCGACGCCGCGGGCAACCGGATCACGCTCGACGGCCGGGCGAACATGCTCGCCGACGGTGCCAACGACCGCTGGCAGGTCGATGTCGACGCACCGGCGCTTGCCGCACTGGCGCCCGTCGCCGCAATGTTCCCTGGCGCCACACCTTGGTCACCGCGCCAGGGGCGGTTGAAGGCGCGCTTGTCGGCCGACGGCCGCTGGCCCTCGATGCGCACCGAAGGCGAAGCCGACCTGGACGGCCTGCGTGCCGGCCCGCTGGGGATCGAAAAGGGACGTGCGCGCTGGAAGCTGGCGACCGGCAGCGAGGCCCCCGTGTCGGTCGACCTGCAACTCGAAAACCTGGCCTGGGAAAACGAGCGCGTGCCGCACCTGAGCGCCCAGCTCAGCGGAAGCTGGCGTGCACATGATCTGCACGCCTTCATCACGCTGCCGTTGACCCCGCCGCCGGCGCTGGCCAAGTCACTGGCGCTCGCCAGCGGCAAGGGCACGCGCGTCGAACTGCGCGCGCGCGGCGCATGGACCCAGAGCCCGCTCGGATCGCGCTGGGCAGGACAGGTCCTGCAACTCGCCGCCGGCGCCTGGGACGGGCGCAATGAAGCATCGAAGGGCCAGCCGCCCACCGACTGGCTCGATGCGCGCGATCTGCGCGCCGAACTGGAGTTCGACCAGGGCGCTGGTCTGCGCCGGCTGCGCGCCGACGCCGGGCGCGCCAAGCTTGCCGGTGGCATCGGTCTGCGCTGGGATGCGATCGACTTTGCGCCTCAGGCCGGCAAGCCGCTGCTGCAGTTGAAGGCCGAGATCGAGTCCTTCGACGTCGCGCCACTGCTTGCACGCTGGCAACCGGCGCAGGGCTGGACCGGAGACCTGAGGGTCGGTGCGCGCATCGACGTGCGCGCCGGCGACCGCTTCGACGCCGACATCGTGATCGAACGCGAGGCCGGGGACCTGAGGGTCGACGATGGCACCGATGTGCCGCTGGCGCTGGGCCTGACCGACCTGCGCCTGGCACTGAACGCCCACGATGGCACCTGGCTCTTCACGCAGGCGCTGGCCGGGCGCACCGTGGGCGAGATGGGTGGCTTCATGCGCGTCGAAGCGCGGCCGCAGGACCGCTGGCCCGGGCCCCAGGCACCGATCGACGGTTCGGTGCTGGCCCGGGTGGGCAATCTCGCGATCTGGGGCGCCTGGGTTCCACCCGGCTGGCGCCTGGGCGGCAGCCTGCAGACGAGCGGGGCGATCGCCGGCTCATTCGGCGCACCGGAATTCACCGGCGAGCTGCGCGGCGAGAACATCGGCGTGCGCAACCTGTTCCAGGGCGTGCATGTGACGGACGGCCAGGTCCTGGTGCGGCTCGATGGCGAGCGCGCGACGATCGAGCGCTTCACGCTGCGCGGCGGCGAGGGCCGGCTGTCGCTCACCGGGGGGGCCACGCTCGGCGCCGAGCCGGCTGCGCAGCTCAAGCTCGAGGCCGAGCGATTCCAGATCCTGGGGCGGATTGACCGCCGCCTGGTGTCGAGCGGTCGCGCGGAGTTGCGGCTCGATGCCAAGGCCATCGACTTGCGCGGCGACTTCAAGATCGACGAGGGTCTGATCGACGCCAGCCGCGCCGATGCCCCGACGCTCGATGCCGACGTCGTGGTGCACCGGCCCGGTGCCCCGCCGCCCGAGGAGCAGGACGGCACCGCACCGCAGACACCGCGCAAGGTCCTGGTCGCGCTCACGATCGACCTCGGCGACAAGCTCGCGGTGCGCGGGCACGGCCTCGACACGCGGCTGGCAGGCCAGTTGCGCGTCAGCGCCCCCGGCGGGCAGCTGGCCGTGCACGGGACCGTGCGCACGGTGTCCGGCACCTACGCTGCCTATGGCCAGAAGATGGCAATCGAACGCGGTCTGGTCGCCTTCTCGGGCCCGGTCGACAGCCCGCGACTGGACGTGCTGGCCTTGCGGCCGAAGCTCGACATCGAGGTCGGGGTGGCGATCACCGGCTCGGTGCAGGCCCCGCGCGTGCGGCTGCACTCGAGCCCCGAGATGAGCGACACCGACAAGCTGTCCTGGCTGGTCCTGGGCAAGGCCCCGGACGCGCTCGGGCGGGCCGACTCCGCGCTGCTGCAGCGCGCCGCCATCGCCCTGCTGTCCGGCGAGGAAGCGGGCCCGACCGACGCCCTGGTGCGCAGGCTCGGCCTCGACGACATCTCGGTGCGCCAGAGCGAGAATGGCGACTCGAAGGACACCGTCGTGACGCTCGGCAAGCAGATCTCCGACCGCTGGTATGTCGGCTACGAGCGCGGGGTCAACGCCACCACCGGCACCTGGCAGCTGATCTACAAGGTCGCGCAGCGCTTCACGCTGCGTGCCCAGTCGGGCCAGGAAAACGCACTCGACCTGATCTGGGTCTGGCGCCGCCCATAGCTGCGCGGGCTGCATGCGAGAATTCGGGCCGGCCTCTCGCCGTAGTTCAATGGACAGAACGGCCGCCTCCTAAGCGGCAGATACAGGTTCGATTCCTGTCGGCGGGACCATGGTCGCCGCCTTCGGGCGCTCGCTCAGGAGTTCGCTGAGCGCATCGCGCGCGACAGCAGCAGCACCGGCAGCAGACCGACCGCCACGATGGCCAATGACGGCAGCGCCGCCTCGCCCAGCCGTTCGTCGCGCGCCAGGTTGAAGGCCACCACCGCCAGCGTGTCGCTGCCGAACGGGCGCAGCACCAGGGTGGCCGGCAGTTCCTTCATCACGTCGACGAAGACGAGCAGCGCCGCGGTCAGCGACGCGCGCCTGAGCAGCGGCAGGTGCAACTGCCTGAACAGGCGCCAGCGCCCGCTGCCGAGCAGGCGCGCGGTCTCGTCGATGCCCGGCCCGACAAAGGCATAACCGGCCTGCACCGACTGCAGCGCCACCGACGAGAAGCGTGACAGGTAGGCCAGCATCAGACCGAACACGGTGCCGGTGACCAGCGCCGCGACCGGCAGTCCAGGCCAGGCCGACTGCAGGGCGCCGACCGGCGCCAGCACACCAACGGCGAGCACGGCACCGGGCACGGCGTAACCCAGCGACAGCAGTCCGGCAGCCGGCGCCAGGCCGGCGCCGCGGCCGGCCGACGGGCGCAGCGCAAACCCGACCGCCAGCGCCAGCGCGGTGGCCAGGGCGGCCGCCAGCGCGGACAACCACAGGCTCGCGAGCGCCCACTCGGCAAAGCGCCCGAGTGGCAGGCCGAAGTCCGAATAGCGCAGTTCCTGCCACAGCATCCGCACCAGCCAGAGCACCGGCAGCACGAAGCCGAGCAGGACCGGCAGCGCACACAGCGACCAGGCAGCGAACGCGGCCTTGCCGCTGAGCGGCACCGGTCGTGCGTCGAGCGAGCCGGAGCGGCGTGCACTCGAGAAGCGCAGATCGCGCCGGGCGCGGCGCTCGACCCAGAGCAGCAGCGACACGACGATGAGCAGCACCGATGCCAGCTGGGCGGCCGCGATCCGGTCGTCGAGCACCAGCCAGGCCTTGAAGATCCCGGTCGAGAAGGTGGCCAGCCCGAAGAAGGCGCCGACCCCGTAGTCGGCCAGGGTCTCCATCACCGCCAATGCGACCCCGGCCGCAATCGCCGGCCGCGCCAGCGGCATCGCCACATGGTGCAGGCGCCGCCAGGGCCCGGCGCCGAGCAGGCGTGCCGCCTCCAGCAGATGCCCGGCCCGCTCACCGAGCGCGGCCCGCGTCAGCAGGTAGACATAGGGGTAGAGCACGAGCACGAAGAGCACGATCGCACCCCCCAGGCTGCGCACGTCGGGCCACAGCGCGTGCGTCGTGCCCAGCAAGGCTCGCAAGGACGACTGGAGCGGCCCGCTGAACTGGAGTGCGTCGGTCGCCGCATAGGCCATCACATAGGCCGGCATCGCCATCGGCAGCAACAAGGCCCATTCGAAGACACGCCGGCCCGGGAAGTCGAACAGCGTGACCGCGGCGGCGGTGGCCGTCCCGACCGCCATCACGCCGAGCGCGACGCCGCCGGCCAGCAGCGCGCTGTTCAGCGCGTACCCGGGCAGCACGGTGCTGAACTGGTGCACGAGGGTTCCGGCATCGAAGGCAGCGGCGCTGCCCCATGCGCCCAGCACGCCCAGCACCGGCAAGGCCAACAGGATGCACAGAACGGTCAGCAGTGGACGCATCGATGACAGGCCAGCGAAATACAAACCATTCTCATGCCGCCGCTATCATAGGCGGATGTTCCTGGCCGTCGATTCGCTCACCCTGCGCTACGGGTCGCAGCAGGCGTCGCAAGCTGCCGTGCGAGCGGCAACGTTCGGATTGATGGCGGGCGAGATCGGCGTGCTGATCGGGCCGTCGGGCTGCGGCAAGACCTCGCTGCTGCGCGCCGTGGCGGGTCTCGAACGCTGCCAGAGCGGGCGCGTGCGCATGGACGGCAAGCTGCTCGACGACGCCGCGGCCGGCTTGCACATCGCCCCCGAAGACCGACGCATCGGCATGGTGTTCCAGGACTACGCCTTGTTTCCGCACCTCAGCGTGGCCGACAACGTGGCCTTCGGCCTGCATCGTCTGCCCGCGCAGCAGCGCAGTGCCCGGGTGCAGGAGGTACTCGATCTGGTCGGCCTGGCGCACGCCGCCAAGCGCGCCCCGCATCAGCTGTCCGGCGGGCAGCAGCAACGCATCGCATTGGCACGTGCACTGGCCCCGCGGCCGCATCTGCTCCTGCTCGACGAACCCTTCTCGAGCCTCGACATCGACCTGCGCGAGCGCCTGGCCCAGGATCTGCGCGGCATTCTCAAGGCCGCCGGCAGCACCGCGCTGTTCGTCACCCACGACCAGATGGAAGCGTTCGCGCTCGGCGACCAGATCGGCGTCATGAACGCCGGCGTGCTTGAACAATGGGCCGATGCGTACACGCTCTACCACCGGCCGGCGACACGATTCGTCGCGCGCTTCATCGGCCATGGCGTGTTCGCGCCGGCGCGGATCGTCGCCGGGGCCCCGGCGCCCCATGTCCTGACCGCGTTCGGAGCCCTCGACGACGCCACCGAATGCCCGCTGCCCGACGCTTTCCCGGGCGGCGAATGCGACATCCTGCTGCGCGCCGACGACATCGTGCACGACGACACGAGCCAGGTGAAGGCCTGCATCGAACGCAAGGCCTTCCGTGGCTCCGAGTTCCTGTACACGCTGCGCCTGGACAGTGGCGAACGCGTACTGGCGCATGTCCCGTCGCACCACGATCACGCGGTCGGCGAATGGATCGGGATCCGCGCCGAAGTCGACCATGTCGTGACATTCCCACGCGAGCCGCGGCCGGCCCGCTCGGGCGCGGTCTGAACTTTGCCGGCCCGACACACTCGAACTGGCTTGCAGTCCTATACTGGACGTTCTAGGAACGGCCGTGTTCACGAGGTACGTTGATGGGATCAAAAGTCAAAGTCGCCGGTCTTCTGGTGGTGGGTGCGCTGGCTGGTGCGCTGACCACCATGCAGTTGCAGGCCAATGCGCGCAACACGCTGGCGCCGCTGCCGCTCGAGGAGATGCAGCAACTCGCCGCCGTCTTCGGCATCGTGCGCAGCGACTACGTCGAAGCGGTCGACGAGAAGAAGCTCATCTCGGACGCCATCTCGGGCATGGTCTCGGGGCTGGATCCGCATTCGCAGTACTTCGACAAGAAGAGCTTCAAGGAATTCCGCGAGAGCACCGGCGGCAAGTTCGTCGGCATCGGCATCGAGATGAGCATGGAAGACGGCCTCGTGAAGGTGGTCTCGCCGATCGAAGGCTCGCCCGCGTTCCGTGTCGGCCTCAAGCCTGGCGACCTCATCACCCGCATCGACGAGACCGCCGTCAAGGGCCTGACCGTCGATCAGTGCGTCAAGCGCATGCGCGGCGAGCCCAACACCAAAGTCAACCTGATGGTGTACCGCAAGGCCGAGAGCCGCAGTTTCCCGGTCACGATCACGCGCGAGGAAATCCGCGTCCAGAGCGTGCGCGCCAAGATGGTCGAGCCCGGTTATGGCTGGATCCGCGTGAGCCAGTTCCAGGACCGCACGGTCGACGACTTCGCGCGCAAGCTTGAGGATCTGTACAAGCAGGACCCCAACCTCAAGGGCCTCGTGCTCGACCTGCGCAACGACCCGGGTGGCCTGCTCGACGGCGCGATCGCGATCTCGGCAGCCTTCCTGCCGGCCGACACCGTGGTCGTGACGACCAATGGCCAGATCGACGAGTCGCGCGCGACCTTCCGTGCCGCGCCGGAGTTCTACGTGCGCCGCGGTGGCTCGGACCCGATGCGCCGGCTGCCTGCCGCATTGAAGACCGTGCCACTCGTGGTGCTGGTCAACGAAGGCTCGGCATCGGCAAGCGAGATCGTCGCCGGCGCGCTGCAGGACCACAAGCGGGCCACGATCATGGGCGCGCAGACCTTCGGCAAGGGCTCGGTCCAGACCGTGCGCCCGCTGTCGCCCGAGACGGCGCTGAAGATCACGACCGCGCGCTACTACACGCCTCAGGGCCGTTCGATCCAGGCCAAGGGCATCGTGCCCGACATCTGGCTCGACGAGACCGCCGAGGGCAATGTGTTTGCAGCCCTGCGCATGCGCGAAGCCGACCTCGAAAAACATCTCGAAGGCGCGGACGAGAAGAAGGACGAGGTGCGCGCGAAGGCACGCGAGGAGGCCCGGCGCAAGCTCGAAGAGCAGATGGCCAAGAGCAAGGAGCCGCCGAAGCCGCTGCCCGAGTTCGGCACCAGCGAGGACTTCCCGATGCAGCAGGCGCTCAACCAGTTGCGCGGACTGCCCGTGGTGGCCAGCAAGACCATGGCCGAGCGCAAGGCCGAGGTCGCCCCGGACAAGCGTTGAACACCTGACTCGGCGATGATGCAGGGCCCGCTTCAGGCGGGCCCTGGTTTTTGCGGACCCCATGGACGACCACCAGCTGCTGCGCTACTCGCGCCACATCCTGCTCGACGAGATCGGCATCGAAGGCCAGCAACGCCTGCGCGACGCGCACGCGCTGGTGGTCGGTGCCGGTGGGCTCGGATCTCCGGCCGCGCTCTACCTGGCCGGCGCGGGCGTGGGCAAGTTGACGCTGGTCGACGACGACCAGGTCGACCTCACCAATCTGCAACGCCAGATTGCGCACAACACGGCACGGATCGGGATGGCCAAGGCGCAGTCCGCCCGCCAGACGATCGCGGACCTCAATCCGGACGTCACCGTCATCGCCGAAGTGCGGCGTGCCGACGCGCCCTGGCTCGACGACGTGATGCCCTCGGTTGACGTCGTGCTCGACTGTTCGGACAACTTCCGCACCCGCCACGCCGTCAATGCGGCCTGCGTGCGCCATCGCAGGCCGCTCGTGTCGGGGGCCGCGATCGGCTTCGACGGCCAGGTCTCGGTCTACGACGTCCGCGATGCCACGGCGCCCTGTTATGCCTGCCTGTTTCCGCCCGACGCGGCGTTCGAGGATGCGGCCTGCTCGACGATGGGTGTCTTCGCACCGCTGGTGGGCATCATCGGCACCGTGCAGGCCGCCGAGGCGCTCAAGCTCCTGGTCGGCATCGGCCGATCGCTGGCCGGCCGGCTCGTGATGCTCGATGCACGCACGATGGAATGGACCGAGATGGCCTTGAGTCGACAGTCCGCGTGCGGGGTCTGCAGCGGCGCTGACCGCACGCGCTAGCGCGCGCGGGCGAAATCACCTTCGGCCCGGAGCCCGGGTTGCCAGTCCGGTGCCTGCCAGGGCCGGCCCTGGTCGCGCACGATCTGCTTGAGCCGGGCCAGGCGCTCGCGCCCGGTGCTGGCCAGATGTGCCGCCATCGCCTCCCGGTCGGGCCAGCGCTCGAGGGCATCCGACCACAGCGCACGACCGGCCAGGAAACCCGCCGCACCGGCGCGTGCCGCATGGCCCACCACACGCTCGAAGGCCGGCGCCGACGCCCCGGCCGACAGCATCACCCAGGGCCGGCCGGCGCAGGCGTCGTGCAGCGCCGCAAAGGCGCGCGCGCACGCGTCGGCACCGTCCTCGCCCGGCGCACGCACCTGCTCGGCTGGCAGCGGGCTCTCCAGCTTGAACAGGTCGACGCGATAGCGCGGGTCGGCGAAGGTCTGCACGCTTTGCAGCACCTCGTCGGCCCGCTTGGCGCTGTCTTCGCGGTAGGCTGCCGCGTCGTCGCTGTCCAGCGGATAGAGCAGCAGTTCGAGCACGAAAGGCAGATCGCAGCGCGCGCAGTCCTCGCCGATGCGCTGCACGAAGTCCTCCTGGTGTGCACGCACCGCCGCCGAGGCGCGCGGGTGGTACCAGGCCAGCAGCTTGACTGCGTCACCGCCAAGGGCACGGATCTTCTCCACCGTCCAGTCCTCGATGACCGACGAGCGGCGATCCGGCGTGGTGCGGTGATCCTCCAGCGTGAGCAGCAGGCCGGCCGCCGGGTTGAGCACATCGGCCGCCGCCGGGTAGCCCCAGTTCGGATCGACCAGCATCGCGCTGGCGTCCCCGGCAAAGCCCTGGGCAAGCGTGCGCTTGACCGCCAACACCTCTTCGAAGGGCACCGCGTCGAGCGGGCAAGCCAAGGCCTGCGCCAGCTGCGCAAAGATCGGCGGACGCTGGTCGATGGCGACCATCGAGAAAACGCCGTCCGCGTCGGCCAGACGGCGCAGGCGCCAGCGCTTGCCGGCATTGATGTACCGAGTTCACTCGCAGGTCTCCAGAAAGGCATCCAGTTCGGGCCGTGTCGGCAGACTGCCGCGACAGGCCAGCGCGGCCGCGGCCATTGCGCGGCGCATGGCCACCTCGGCCGTCAAACCCTCCGCCAGCGACAGCAGCAAGGCGCCGTGCATCACGTCGCCGGCGCCATTGGTGTTGCGGGCCTCGATCGGGAACGCCGGCAGTCGCTGCATCGACCCGTCGGGGCGCCGCCACAGCGCGCCCTCGGCGCCCAGCGTGACGACCGCCTCGGCATGCGGCGCCACCTGCGCCAGTTCGGCGAGCGCGCCCTCGGGTGTCGAAGCGGGGCCGCTCCAGGCCGCCAGGCCGGTGCGCGAGAACACGCACCAGTCGGCCAGCGGGACCAGGTTGCGCAGCACGTCGGCAGGTGCCACCTCGGCGTCGAGCACCGACGGTGCACCGATCGCCCGTGCATGGCGCAGGGCCAGCGCGGCCGCCTCGGGCCAGCGCGGGTCCACCAGCACGCCGGAGCAGGTCTCGGGCCACTGGCGGATCGGCGCGCGGGCCAGCACATCACCGCGGAAGTTGTGAACCTGGCGCTCGCCGCGCGGATCGATCAGAACCGCCGATACGCTGGTGCGCGCGCCAATGACATGTTCGATGTCGAGCCCCGCCTCGATCAGCGCGGCACGCAGTTGTTCACCGGCCACGTCGTCGCCAACCGCGCTGACCAGACGCACGCGCGGGCTGCGGTCGGCCGTGCGCAGGCGCTGCGCCGCGCAGGCGGCCTGGGCCGCCAGGCCGCCGATGCGGCTCGACTGTTCCGAGGCGACCGCCTTGCCACCCTCGGCGCTGAAGCGTTCGACGTGAAAGACATGGTCGAGCACGGTCTGACCGACGAAGAGGATGGGGCCGGCGGACATGGTTCAGTTCCCTGTTCGCATCATCGGTTTGATGCGCTCGCCGCGCATGAAGCGCGGAAACTCTGTAGGCATCTCTGCGATGTCGAACACATGGTCGACGAGACGTTCGTAGCTCGCCCGCTGCCTGCGCAACAAGGCGATGTTGTCGCTATGGTCGCACTTCGGGAAGTAGAACGATCGGACCAGGAAAAAGTCCTTGCGCCGCACCGGCTTGCTTTCGACGATGGTCCAGGGCTCGTCGTTCTCGCCGACCCACAGCATGACACCCTGCGCAGCGACCACTTCCAGCCCCTGGTCCCTTGCCGCCAGGTTGCCGCTGGTCTCGAGCACGAGGTCGAAACGCTGCGAGCGGTCACCGACCGGATGGATGCGTGCGCCGAGCGCCTCGGCCAGCGTGCAGCGGTTCGCGCGCGGATCTGCCACCCAGATGTTGCGCACGCCCAGGTCCGTCAGCGCGATCAATCCGCCCAGCCCGACCGGCCCGGCGCCGGTGATGAGCACGCGCATCGAAGCCGGGTCGCGCAGCAGCGGCCTCA
The DNA here is from genome assembly GCA_963706655.1 of uncultured beta proteobacterium. GTDB lineage: Bacteria > Pseudomonadota > Gammaproteobacteria > Burkholderiales > Burkholderiaceae_C > Rubrivivax. The sequence goes on along the minus strand of CAVPNN010000009.1, from coordinate 46,379 downwards.
CCAGCCGCAGCGCGTGGGCCGCGGTGCCGATCGTGTCGAGCAGCAGCGGCGCAAGATCGTCCGGGATGTCGTCCGGGACCTCGAGCAGGCATTGCTGCGGAACCGCCAGCGCCTCGCCATAACCCCCGTCACGGTTCCAGCCGACCAACGTGGATTCGCGCTCGCAGGTGTGGGTCGCGCCCGCCAGGCAACTCGCGCACGCGCCACAGTGCACCGGGATGAAGACCGCGCAGCGGCGGCCGTGCATGGCATGACCCGATTGGTCGACGACGCCGAAGATCTCGTGCCCCGGTGTATGGTCGGCGCCCTTGCGCCAGAGCTTGCCGTCGCTGCCGCACAGCGCCGTACGGCGCACGCGCAGCAGGACTTCGCCGTCGCCGACTGTCGGCCAGGGGCGTTCGATGAGCTCGATCTGCTGGTTGCCGGCGAAGCGAATCGCGTGCATCACGCGGCATCACATGGCCGGTTCGAGCACGACCTTGGCCGAGGCGAGCCGCCCGTGGTGCAGGTCGTCGAAGGCCTGCGCCCCCTGGGAGAGCGGCCGCCGCTCGACCCAGGACAGGTCGCCGAAGACCCCTCGCGCCAGCGCCGCCACCGTGGCGCGCAGGTCGGCCATGCTGTAGGTGTAGGTGCCCAGCAGCGTGATCTCCGCGAGCGTGAGCTTGCGCATGTCGATCTCGCTCGCCCAGTCCTGCAGCCCGATGTGCATGATCACGCCGCCCGGCCGCACCGCCGCCAGTGCGGTGTTGCGCGTGATCGCGCTGCCGACGGCGTCGATCACGAACTCGAATGCGTTCTCGTCGGCGCTCTTCTCGCGCGGATCGAACGCCGTGCAGCGTGCGTGCATCGCGAGCGAGTCGCGGCGCAGCGGGTTCACTTCGGCAACCTCCAGCCGGTCGGCGCCCTGGTGGCGCAGCAGCAGGGCCGCCAGCATGCCGATCGCGCCGCCGCCGATCACCAGCACCCGCCCCTCGTGAATCGGCCGGGTCATCGCGCGCGCCGACAGGTTGATCGCGTGCAGCGCAGTCGCCGCCGGTTCGGTCAGCGCCGCGGCCACCGGGTCCAGAGTCTCGGGCAGATCGATCAGGCATCGGCCTGGAATGCCCATGCGCTCGGCGAAGGCGCCGGGGCGCGTCATGCCGACCATGGTGCGCTTCGCACACAGGTTGTCGCGCCCCTGCACGCAGTAGTCGCAGTGCCCGCAGGTGATCAGCGGGTTGCCGGTCACGCGCCGGCCCACGGCCCAGTCCGCACTCGCGCTCTCGATCACGGTGCCGGCGAATTCGTGCCCCATCACGAGGCCCGGCAGCCGGCGCGGGTCGTGGCCGTGATAGGCGTGCAGGTCGGAGCCGCAGATGCCGACGGCATCGATTCGCACGACCACTTCGCCGTCGGCGATGGTCGGGGCATCGCGGTCCAGCAACTGCACTTCGTTCGGTTGGGTGTAGACGAGAGCCTTCATGGGTCGAATCCTCACAGTGCCGTGTAGCCGCCGTCGACCATCAGCGTCTGCCCGGTGATGTAGCTGCTGGCCGCGCTGGCCAGGAAGACGGTGACGCCGTGCAGGTCTTCGAGCCTGCCGTTGCGTCCGATCGCGGTGCGCGCTGCATGCGTCGCCGCCAGCGCCGGGTCGGCGAACACGGGTGCAGTCAGGTCGGTGGGAAAGAAGCCAGGGCCGATGGCATTGCAGGTGATGCCCTGGGACGACCAGGCCTGCGCGATGGCGCGCGTGAGCTGCACCACGCCGCCCTTGCCGGCGCCGTAGGGCGCACTGTTGGCGAAGGCGCGCGTCGACTGCAGCGAGCCGATGTTGATGATGCGACCAAAGCCGCGCTCGGCCATGCCGGGGGCCAGCGCCTGGGTCAGAAAGAATGGTGCGGCCAGGTGCAGCGCGATCTGCTGGTTCCAGCTCTCGGGTGTCACCTCCGAAAACGGCTGGCGCAGGTTGATCCCGGCCGCGTTGACCAGGATGTCCATCGCACCGCGCCCTGCGATCGCGGCGCCAGCGGCAGGCAGATCCTCGGTGAGACCGAGGTCGAGTGCCAGCGTGTCGCAAGCCACGCCTTCGGCGCGCAGCCGGCCGGCCGCTTCGGCCAGCGCGCTCTCGCGCCTGGCCACCAGCAGCAGCGAGGCCCCGGCCCTTCCGAGCGCCAGCGCCATCGCCTCGCCGACGCCGGCATTGCCGCCGGTCACGACGGCGCGCCGGCCCGCAAGCGAGAAGGTCTCGTCGAGCCAGGCCACCGACTCAGACCTTGACCGTTTCGCCAAGGTCGAACTTCTGCCCCGGAAAGTACTTCTCCAGGCGCGCATCTGCCGTCAGTGCGTGCCCTTCCATGCCTTCCAGGCGCGAGATGCGCGCGGTGACCTCGCCGATGTCGCGCGCGGCTTCGCGCGTCAGCTTCTGCCAGGTCAGGGTCTTCATGAACTTGTGCACCGACAAGCCGCCCGAATAGCGCGCGGCGCCCTTGGTCGGCAGCACATGGTTGGTGCCGCTGGCCTTGTCGCCGTAGGCCACGGTTGTCTCCTCGCCAAGGAAAAGCGAGCCGTAGTTGGTCAGGCGGCCGAGCCACCAGTCCAGGTCCTTGGCGTGCACCTCCAGGTGTTCGCTGGCGTACTGGTCGGAAACCTGGGCCACTTCCTCGCGCGTGTCGCAGACGATGACTTCACCGTAGTCGCGCCAGGCCGCACCGGCGGCGTCGCGCGCGGTCGGTGGCAGCGCATCGACCAGGGCCGGAACCCGCTTCATGACGTCCTCGGCCAGGGTCTTCGAGTCGGTGAACAGCCAGGCCGGCGACTCGTGCCCATGTTCGGCCTGGCCGACGAGGTCGATGGCGACGATGGCCGGGTCGGCCGTCGCGTCGGCAATCACTGCCACCTCCGACGGGCCGGCAAAGACGTCGATGCCGACCTTGCCGAACAACGTGCGCTTGGCCTCGGCGACGAACTTGTTGCCCGGGCCGACAACGACGTCAGCCGGCTGGCCGGTGAACAGGCCGTAGGCCATCGTCGCGATCGCCTGCACGCCGCCCAGCGTCATGATGACGTCGGCCCCGGCGGCCTTGAACGCATAGAGCACATAGGGGTGCATGCCACCGCCGCGGAACGGGGACGAGCAGGCGATGACGGTCTTGACACCGGCCGCCTTGGCGGTGGTCACCGTCATGTAGGCCGAGGCGATGTGGGCGTAGCGCCCGGCCGGCGCATAACAGCCGACGACGTTGACCGGCAGCACCTTCTGCCCCGCAGTGACACCGGGGTGCAGCGGCACCGACACGTCGCTGATCGACGCCTTCTGCGCGAGCGCGAAATCGCGGATCTGCTTGATCGCGAAGTCGATGTCGGCGCGGACCTTGGCAGGCACGTCCCGGATCACGGCGTCGATCTGGGCCGGCGTCATCACGATGTCGCCCGACCACTTGTCGAGCTTGAGTGCGTAGTCGCGCACCGCCTGTTCACCGCCGGACTCGATGGCTGCGAGCATGTCGGTGACGACCTTCTGCGCGGTGGCGGTTTCGGTCTCGGGGGTCTTGGCGGCTTTCTTGAGGTAGGTGATGGCCATGGTGGCGGTTCCTTGAAGGGTTACAGGCCCAGCGCGATCAGCGAGATCGACGGCACGAAGCCGATCAGCGCCGACACGGCGAGCATGACGAGGGCGAAAGGCAAGGCACGCGCGGCGATCGACGCCACCGGCACGCGCGTGAGGCCTGACATGACGAACAGGTTCAGGCCGAAGGGCGGCGTGATGAAACCCATGCCGAGGGTGGTGATCATGAAGACGCAGAAGTGAATCTGGTTCATGCCCACCGCGTCGGCCAACGGCCACAGCAGCGGACCGAAGACGAGGATGTTGGGCCCGGTCTCCATGAACATGCCGGCGATCGCAAAGATCAGCAGGAAGAGCAGGATGACTTCGGTGCGCCCGGTGCCGAAACCCATCACCCAGGCGACGAATTGCTGCGGCACGTCGAGCACCGTGAGCGCCTGCGAGAACAGCAGCGCGACGGCGATGATCGGGATCACGACGCCGCACACACGCGCCGAGGTGCCCAGCATGGCCGGGCAGTCGGCGAGCGTCAGGCGCTTCTGCACCAGGCCCGTGCCCACCGCCACCGACACCGCGACGGCGGCCGACTCGGTCGGCGTGAAGACGCCGGAATAGATGCCACCCAGGATGATGAACGGGATCGACAGCGCGTACTTCGCGTCCCACAGCGTGCTCAGCCAGCGCTGCAGGTTGAACTGCCCCTGCGCCTGCTCGTAGCCCTTGATGCGGTTGATGACGGCGTTGGTGACCATGATCGAGACCAGCACCACCACGCCGGGAATGAAGGCGGCAAGGAAGAGCGTCGAGGCCGACACGCCGAGCACCAGGCCGATGATGATGTAGGCGATCGACGGCGGAATCAGGATGCCGGTGCAGGCCCCGGAAGCGACGAGTGCACAGGCATAGGACTTCGGATAACCGCGCTCGACCAGGCGATCCATCGTCAGCCTTCCGACCGCCGCCGCGTCGGCCGCGTCCGAGCCCGAGATGCAGGCAAACAGGCCGCAGCCCATCACGGTCGACGTGCCGAAGCCCGAGCGCATCGAGCCGAAGGTCGCCTCGGCGAAGTTCAGCAGCTTCTCGCCCAGGCCCGTGCGCACCATCGCGTCGCCGGTCAGCACGAAGAGCGGGATGGCGATCAGCGCGAAGGAGTCGACCCCTTCGAACAGCGCCTCACCGACGAGCGTGAGCGGCAGGGCCTGCGTGCCGACCAGCATGGCCACCGTTCCGAGGCCCATCGAGACCCAGAACGGGACGCCGATCAGCAGCAACGCGACGAGGCCGAGGACGGACCAGACGACAGGGTTCATGGGTGCTTCACTCTTCGAACATGGCTTTGCCGGCGAATGGCTCGCGGCCGGCGCGCAGGTCGCCCCAGTCGCGCCACATGCCCTGCAGACTGCGGAAGATCACGAGGGCAAAGCCGATCGGCACCGCGGCCTCGAACCAGGCCTTGTTGACGCGCAGCACCGGCGTCTGGCCGTCGAACTGCAGCAGCTGGCGGATCGTGTGCAGGCTCCAGTACAGCGCCACACAGGCGAAGACGATCGTCGCCGCCTCGGCGATCATGAACACGATCGCCTTGCCGCGTGGCCCCATGCGCTGCAGCAGGATGTCGAAGCGGATGTGGGCGCGCTCGCGCACCGCAAAGGCCGCACCGATCCAGCCGAGGTAGATGAAGGCATAGCGCGCCGCCTCCTCGCCCCAGGCCGAGGAGTAGTTCAGCACGAAGCGGCGCACCACCTCCTGCACGATGACGATGCAGCAGAAGGTGTAGAAGACGAGCATCGCCCAGCGTTCGCCGTCGCGATCCAATGCCTGCAGGATGGGTTTCATGGTGAAGGCGGCCGCGGCTCCCGCCGCGACCGCATGCCCTTGCTTACAGCTTGAAGTCGGGTACGGTGATCGGGCCCTTGGTGTTCGCGGCCTTCTTGAAGCCGTCGAACGCCGCCAGCGAGCCGGCGAACTGGAGCTTGAACTCCTCGTACTCCTTGCGCTGCTCGCCGCAGGTGTCCATCCACTGCTTCATCTCGGCGTCGGTCGGGTTGTAGAACTCGCAACCGCCGGCGCGCAGCAGGCGCATCGACTCGGCCCGGGCCTTCTCGATCTGCGCGAAGGTCTCGATCTGGGTCTGCTCGTTGGCCGCGTCGAGGGCGCTGCGCAGCTCGGCTGGCAATTCCTGGTACCAGGCCGCATTGGCGGCAAACATCTGCGCGTCGGGCACCGAGCGGATGTAGCTGATGTTGCTCAACAAGTCCTGGAAACCGAAGGTGGCCAGCGCCGCAATCGCCGGATCCAGACCATCGGCCACACCTTGCTTGATCGCGGTCGCGGTCTCACCCCACGGCACGACCGTCGGGTTGGCGCCGGCCAGACGGTAGAAGGTCTGCAGCAGCTTGCTCGGCGGCACGCGCATCTTCATGCCCTGCATGTCGGACGGCGTCTTGACGGCCTTGAAGCCTTTGCGGCTGGCGATCGTGCGCGGGTCGACCGTGAAGTAGAACAGCGGCTTGTAGCCCTTGGCCATGACCTTGGGCGTGATCTCGTCGTTCCAGGTCTTGCTCGTCACGAGGTTGGCGAAGCGCTGGTTGTCGCCGCACCAGTACGGGATGTTGATGAGGTCGACGACCGGCGTGTAGGGCGAGAAGTTCGACAGCGACACCGCGCCGCCCTGCACCGTCCCGGCCTGAATCTTCTGCGCCAGCGCCGCGCCAATGCCGAGCTGGCCCGCCGGGTGCAGCTTGCAGTAGATCTGGCCCTTGGACTGGGTCTCGATGTTGTCCTTGTACTTGGCCTGCATGATCGGGTACTTCACGTAGTCCTCGATCTTGTATTCGGTGGCGAACAGCATCGTCACCTTGGCGGCCTTCTGCTTCTTCTCCTCGTCCACCATCGTCTGCGCCATCGCCGACCGGTCGGTCAGGAAGCCTCCGGTCAGGCCGAGCACGGCGGCAGTGAAGCCGTAGCGGCGCGTGGCGTGCAGGAACTGGCGGCGCTCTTCGGCGCGCGTGCTCAGGATGTCGGTGTTCTTCATGATGTCTCCTTGGGTTTTCGGTTCGAGGGTCGTCATTGAGGGTCAGGACGGCGGATCGCTTCGTCGGCGAAGAGCCCGATCGCCAGCAACGTGACGCTGGCCAGCACGAGGAAGAACTCCCCGAGCCCGCCCAGCGGCCCGCTGGTGACGCTGTGCGACAGCTTCATCACGATCACGTACACCGCATAGACGGCCGCCAGCACGGCAGAGAGCCGGTAGGACCATCGGCGCAGCGTGAGCAGGTTCATGCAGGTTTCGTGAGTGGTGTTGTAAGCGCTTACAGATCATTCACTCTCATCGACCCTGTGTCAATATCATGTCGGGCCCAACTCATTGGTGTTTTCCCTCTGTCATTGAGTTGCTGTCCGGCATGCCTAGAATGGCTGTAAGCGATTTCGCCTACGCGACCCAGAATGGACCGATCCAGAACCCCGACCGTCGAGGACGTGGCCCTTGCCGCGGGCGTGTCGACGGCCACCGTGTCGCGCGCGCTGAACAAGCCCGACTCGGTCCGCCCGGCGCTTCGCATCAAGGTCCTGGCGGCGGTCGACCGGCTCGGCTACGTCGCGCATGCCGGCGCGCGCGCGCTGTCGCTGCGCCGCAGCGGCACCGTCGGCGTGGTCGTGCCGACGATCGACAACGCGATCTTCGCGCGCGGTCTGCAGGCTTTCCAGCAGCGCATGGCCAGTGCCGGGCAGGTCGTGCTGCTGGCTTTCAGCGACTACGACGCCGCACAGGAGGAAGCGCAGGCGCTGGCCCTGCTGGCGCGCGGCGTCGACGCACTGGCAGTGACCGGCGTCAGCCAGCGTGCTTCGCTGATGGCGCGGCTGGCCCAGCGTGGCCTGCCCTGGGTGCACATCGGCAGCTTCCCGGCGCCTGCGGGTGCCGCTTGCGTGGGTTTTCGAAACCGCGAAGCCATCGTGCGCGCAGTGCAGTATCTGCTCGACCTGGGGCATCGACGCATCGCCATGCTGGCCGGTGTCAGCGCCGACAACGACCGCGCCACCGACCGCATCGAAGGTGTGCGCCAGGCCCTGGCGGCAGCGCACCTGTCGCTGCCACCGGGCGCGCTGGTCGAGGCGCGGTACACGCTGCCGGCCGCTCGCAGCGCGACGCGCGCGCTGCTGGCTGCCACGCCACGTCCGACGGCCCTGGTCTGCGGCAACGACGTGCTGGCCTGGGGCGCGCTGCTGGAGTGCCAGGCCCAGGAGATCGCGGTGCCGCGCGCGTTGTCGATCGTGGGCTTCGACGACCTCGAGATGTCACGCCAATGGCGACCGGCGCTGACCACCGTCCATGTGCCGACCGAACGCATGTGGGAGCTGGCAGCCGACTACCTTCTCGCCCGGCTCGAAGATCGACTGGACTCGCCCCATCAGCAGGAAGTCGAGGTCGAGTTGATCGTGCGCGCGTCGAGCATGCCGCCAACAGGACCCGAGGCACACTGAGCCCCGGTCGCGCCTTGCGATGGCCCGGCACCGGCGAGGATCGGCCGAGCCTGATAGGGTCGCGTCTGACACGATCCCTGAGCGCCCGAAATGACATCAATTCAATCCGCCCTTGCCGACCTGGCGCCCGACCGCCTGCGGGCCATGCGCCGCGGCGTCGAGAAGGAAAGCCTGCGCGTGCAGGGCGACGGCCGACTGGCCATGACGCCGCACCCGGCAGCCCTCGGTTCACCGTTGACGCACCCCCGCATCACGAATGACTTCAGCGAGTCGCAGCTCGAACTCGTTACCGGCGCGCACGACAGCGTCGAGGCCTGCGAGGCCGAGCTGACGCAGATCCACCAGGCCGTCTACCGCGCGCTCGGCGACGAGATGCTGTGGGTCGCCAGCATGCCCTGCGGGCTGCCGTCGGACGAGAACATCCCGATCGCGCGCTTCGGCTCGTCGAACATCGGCCGCGCCAAGAGCGTCTACCGCATGGGCCTGGGCATGCGTTATGGCCGGCGCATGCAGACCATCTCGGGCATCCACTACAACTGGTCGATGCCAGGTCTCAACAGCGCGCAGTACTTCGGTCTGATCCGCAACTTCCGCCGCCATTCGTTCCTGCTGCTGACGCTCTTCGGCGCGTCACCGGCAGTCTGCCCGAGTTTCGTCCAGGACCGCCCGCATGACCTGCAGCGCCTGTCCGAGCACACGCTGTACCTGCCGCACGCCACCTCGCTGCGCATGGGCCGCCTGGGCTACCAGAGCGACGCGCAGGCCGCGCTGGCGGTCAGCTACAACAGCCTGGAGGACTATGTCGGCTCGCTGCTCGGCGCGCTGCAACGTCCGCACCCGCCCTACCAGCAGGTGGGCATCCGCGGCCCGGGCGGCGAATACCTGCAACTGTCCGACAGCCTGCTGCAGATCGAGAACGAGTTCTACGGAACGATCCGTCCGAAGCGTGTCATCCGCCCCGGCGAGCGTGCCCTGCACGCGCTGCGCGAGCGCGGCGTCGAGTACGTCGAGGTGCGCTGCATGGACCTCGACCCCTTCGAGCCGGTCGGCATCAATGCGCGCACGATGCGGGTCATCGACCTCTTCCTGCTGCTCTGTCTGCTCAGCGACAGCCCGGACGACTCTCCGGAAGAAATTGCCCGCATCGCGCGCAACCAGCACCTGAGCGCGGCGCGCGGGCGCGAGCCTGGCCTGCGTCTGGAGAGCGCCGACGGCGACCTGAGCCTGATTGAATGGGCCCACCGGTTGCTGGCCCAGTGCAAGCCGATCGCGTCAGCCGTGGACCGGGCGCTCGGCGGCAGGGCCTACGCAAGCGCGCTGGACGAGGCCGATGCCACGCTGGCCGAGCCCGCACGCCTGCCGTCTGCACGCGCGCTCGAGACGATGGGACGCGACTTCCAGCAGTCCTACACGGCCTTCGTGCGCATGCAGTCGACCGCCACCCGCGAGGCCCTGTTGCGCCTGCCCTACCCGGCCGATCTGGCCACGCGCTTCGAGGCGATGGCGCGCCAGTCGATCGACGACCAGGCCCGCCTTGAAGCGAGCGACACGCTGCCTTTCGAGACCTATCGCCAGCAGTATCTGGCGCCGCAGCGCATCGGGGTCTAGCCCGCAACCGCCCAGCCAGCGATCAGCGCGTCCGCCACCTCGATTCCTTCGGCCTCGGACCGGCGGCGCAGCGCCTCGCGCCGCGCGCCGGGCAGGCGCACCTCGTCGTCCTTGAGCATCTCCGCGATCAGGACCTCGATGCGTGAAAGGTAGGCCCCGGACCCCGCCAGCGCTTCCGGGTCGATCACGACGAAGACCTGGCCCAGGTGCGGCCGGTTGCCCTCGTCGACGAAGAAGGTGTCGGCCTCGAAGCCGAAGTTCGCGCCGATCAGCGCCGTCACCAGCAGTTCCACCGTCAGTGCCAGCATCGCGCCCTTGGTCGACGAGACGGCACCGATCGGCAGCATCGAGCCGGCCAGCGCGGCCTTGGCGTCGGTCGTCGGCGCGCCCTGCACATCGAGAGCCCAGCCGAGCGGGATCGGCTCGCCCTTCTTCGCCGCCACCATGACCTTGCCGCGCGCGACCTCGCTCAGGCTCAGGTCGATCATCAGCGGGTCCGCCTGCCGGCGCGGGAAGATCGCCGCCACCGGGTTGGTGCCGAAGATCGGATGGCGCCCGCCCGCCGCCGGCATCGCCGCCGGCGAGTTGGCAAAACCCAGGCCGACCATGCCGGCCGCGGCCGCCGCGCGCAGGTAGTCGACCACGACCCCGCAATGGTGGCTGTTGATCACGCCCGCGAAGGCCACCCCCTGCTCGCGTGCCGCCTTGACCGCTTCGGCCACCGCCAGTTCGCAGGCCGGGAAGGCCAGGCCTTCGCCGGCGTCGATCAGCAGCGCCGCGCCCTTGTGCTTGGCAACGCGTGCCTGGGCCGCGCCGACGACGCGCCCGTTGCGCAACTGCGCGGTGTACTGCGCCAGGCGCGACAGTCCGTGCGAGCCCAGGCCCTGCGACTCGGCCAGCGTGAGCGCACGCGCCGTGCTGACGGCCATCGCCTCGTTCGCACCGGCGGCGCGCAATTCGGCGGCGACACGTTGCGCCAGATCGTCAGTGCTCAGCTTCATGCCAGCACCTCGAGGACGCGGTCGGCGATCAGGAAACTGACGCGTTCATTCGATTCCGCCGACACGCCGGCGATGTGCGGCGTCAGCAGCAGGTTCGGGCAGCCCTCGAAGTGGGGCGAGGGCGGCACGGGCTCGGTGCCGAACACGTCGATCGCCGCACCGCCCAGGTGCCCGCTGCGGAGCGCGGCAGCGAGGGCAAGCTCGTCCACGATGCCGCCGCGTGCGCTGTTGATCAGCACCGCGCCCGCCTTCATCGAGGCGATGCGCTCGGCGTTGAAGAGATCGCGTGTCTCGTCCACCAGCGGCACGTGCAGGCTCACGACATCGGCCGTGCGGATGACTTCATCCAGCCCGGCACAGACGACGTTGCCATCGGCGAATGCGGGGTGGGCACGGTCCATCATCGCGTCGAAGGCGATGACTTCCATTCCCAGCCCGCGCGCGAGCCGCGCAGTGAGCTGGCCGATCGAACCAAAGCCGATCAGGCCCAGGACCTTTCCGCCCACCTCGCGCCCGGACGACAGGGCGTTGCGCGGCCACTGGCCCGAGGCCACGGCCGGCGTGCTGGCATAGGCGCCGCGCAGCAGCATCAGGGCGCTCGTCACCACGTACTCAGCCACGCTGAGGGCATTGGCACCGGTGGCCGGTATGACCTGCATGGCGCGTGCCTTGCAGCCGGCCAGGTCGATGTTGTCCAGGCCCACGCCCAGGCGCCCGACCACGCGGCATCGGGTCAGCGCAGCCAGCAGTTCGCCACGCACCTGGGTGCGGTTGCGCACGACGATGGCGTCGGCGCCGGGCGCCGCCCTCAGCAGGCGCGGCAGGTCATCGACGAGCTTGGGGTCGTAGGCAACGTCGTGTTGCGCGCGCAGACGGTCGACGGCGCGCTCGTCCATGAATTCGGTGATCAGGATATGCATCGGTCAGGGCAGCGGAACAAGAAGGATATGCTTGAAGAGCACGTAGAAGAACGACAGCACGATGGCCGTGGCCAACCCGAAGGCGGTCGCGGTGCGCATCGTCCAGCGCCCATGATTGGCAACCGCGACGAGCAGCGCCATCGCCGCCGCGCTGGCCGGCAGGAAGCCGACGGGACCGAGCGCAAAGCCCCACGCCAGCATGATCGCAGCGACTGCGCCCCGGCGCAGGCTGGACCCTTGCAGCACCGCCGCCCCCCGCGTTCGCCCGAGCGCGAAGAAGACCAGGTAGAGCAGGCCGAGCGCGATCAGCAGCACGCCCACCGTGCGCGGGAAGACCGCACCGAGCGGCGAATAATCACGTGCCGCCCAGAAGGCGGCGCCGCCGATGCCGATCGCCAGCACACAGCCCAGGGCGCCCGCGCGGTCGTTCGTGGACTCGGTCATGGCACCTCCCGGCGGCGCGCGCGCCTGCCTGCCCACCAGGGCCAGAGCAGGCCGAGCACGATGAAAAAGATGATGCCCATCGAGATCGGCCGTGCGAAGAACTCTGCCAGCACATTGCCCCTGGCACCGCCGATCAGATTGCCCTGCACGAAGCCACGCTCGGCGATCGAGCCCAGGATCAGACCCAGCACGATGGGCGAGGCGCTGAAACCGAATCGGCTCAGGACCCAGGCGATCACGCCGAGCACGACCATCTGCTGTACTTCATGCACGTTGTTGTGCACGGCGTAGCTGCCGAGGATCGTGAGCAGCGCCACCGAGGGCACGAGCACCGCCTTGGGGATCGCGATGATCGAGCGGAAGGCGAAGCGGCCGATCAGCAGACCCACCGGCAACATGATGATCGTGGCCAGGATCAGGCCCCAGATGAAGGTGTAGACGATCGGCGCCTGCTGCGTGAACAGCGTCGGCCCGGTGCGGATGCCCTGGACCAGCAGCGCACCGAGGATGATCGCGTCCGGTGGCGTGCCGGGGATGCCGAGCACCAGGGTCGGGATGAAGCCACCGCCCACGGTGGCGTTGTTGGCCGACTCGGTGGCCACGATGCCGTCGGGCTCGCCCTTGCCGAAATTCTCGCGCCGAGGCGAGGCACGTTTGGCCTCCGAATACGCCACCAGCGAGGCGATCGACCCACCCGCACCTGGCAGGATGCCGACGACAGTGCCGATGATCGAACTGCGGGCAAGGTTGACCTTGGCGCGGCCGAGGATCGATGCGGCCTCGCGCAGCCTGAATCCCGCCACCTGGCTGCCGGATTCGAGGTGCGCGACCGGCGTCGCGACGAGTTCGATGAGGACCGGGATGCAGTACAGCCCGATCAAGGCCGACACCACGTCGATGCCTCCGAGCAGTGCCGTCGAGTCGCCGACGAAGCGGATGTCGCCACCGACTTCGGCCACGCCGACCATCGACAGCAGCAACCCGATGCCGCCGCCGATCAGGCCTTTGATCGTGCTGCCCTCGCCGAGCGACGCGATCAGCGTCAGGCCGAACAGCGCGAGCCAGAAATACTCCACTGGCCCGAACTTCAAGGCCACGGTCGCCATCGGCGGCGCCAGCAGGAGCAGGAATCCAGCCCCGACCAGACCCCCGACCACCGACGACAGGCAGGCCAGCGTCAGGGCCAGATCGCCCTTGCCGGCGCGCGCCATCGGATAGCCGTCGAAGGTCGTCGCGATCGACGACGGCGTGCCGGGTGTGTTGAGCAGGATCGCGGCGTAGGCGCCGCCATAGATAGCGCCGGTGTAGATGGCCCCGAGCGAGATCAGCGCCGAAGCCGGCGCCATCGAAAACGTGAACGGCACCAGCACCGCCACCGCCATCGTCGCGGTGAGGCCGGGCAAGGCACCGATCACGGTGCCCGCCACGACGCCGGCCAGGGCCAGCAACAGGTTGAGCGGCGTCAGCGCCGCCAGCAGGAAGTCGAAGCTACCCATGCGATGGCGGCGTCGGGGTGGGCGCGCTCGTGCTTACTTCTTGACGATGCCCATTTCCTTGGCCAGCGTTTCGTAGCGTGCCTTCACATCGCCCATGAAGCCGGCCATCTTGTCGGGGCCCACGTTGAGCATCGCGAAGCCACCGTCTTCCATCTTGCGGATGAAGTCGGGGTCGGCATTGATCTTGCCGAGCACGGCTGCGAGCTTGGCCTGGACATCGGCCGGGGTCGACTTGGGCACGGCCACGCCGCGATAGGCACCGCCGACCAGATTGAAGCCCTGCTCCTTGAAGGTCGGGCAATTGGGCAGCTTGGGATGGCGTGCTTCCATTGCCACCGCCAGGCACCGCACCTGGTCGCCGAGTTGCATCTGCACCGTCGTGTAGCCCCAGCTGCCTGCGACCTGCTTGCCGAGCAGCGCGGTGTTCGACGCCCCGGTGCCGCCGAACGGCACATAGGTCGTCTTGATGCCGGCCATCTTGTCGAACTGCTGCTGGGCCAGATGATTGGCCGAGTTGGTGCCCGAGCCCGACAGGGTGGTGGCACCTGGCGCCTTCTTGGCCGCCTCGACGAAGTCCTTCAGCGACTTGACCGGGCTGTCGGCCGGCACCAGCAAGGCGTCGGGCGTGTAGTGGAACCAGTAGACGGTCGTGATGTCGTCGGTCTTGTAGCCCACTTCCTTCTCGAGCGGCTGCAGCACGATGTGCGGCAGGTTGGTGCCCATCACCGTGTAGCCGTCACCCGCCATGCCGTTGAGCTGCGACCAGCCAGCCGCCCCACCGGCACCGGCCTTGTACTGGATCGCCACCGTCTGGCCCGTGATCTTCTTGAACACGGGCTCCTGCAGGCGCGCCGAGATGTCCGACTCGCCCCCTGGACCGAACGGGATGATGTAGTTGACGGTCTTCTCGGGATAGTCTGCGGCCAAGGCCAGCACAGCGAAAGCGCTCAGGGCGCCGGCAACGAGGGTCTTCTGGAATGTCATGCATATCTCCTGGTGATGATCGAACGCCGGGCCTTGCCCGCAGTGGCTCGAGTTAACCGCACCGCGGCGCTACCGCCAATCGGCGGCAACCCGCAGCAGGACCGTCAGGCGCTCTCGTAAAGGCGGGTCAGCACGAACTCGCGGTGGCCCAGGGCCTCGGCCGCGGTGAGGCGGCCGTTGGCGGTACGCAGCATGCAGTCGAGCAGCTGGTCACCGGCGCCGTCCATGTTCATTTCACGCTGCAGCAGGCCGGAGGTGTCGACATCGACATGTTCAGCCATCGTCCGCACGGTACGCGGGTTCGAGCAGATCTTGATCACCGGCAGGATCGGATTGCCGACGATGTTGCCCTGCCCGGTCGGGAAGAAGTGGACCACGTAGCCGGCTGCTGCGCACAGCGTCACCATCTCGGCCGCGGCCGAGCTCGACTGCATGAACCACAGGCCCGGGCTGGTCGGCGTCTCGGCATAGTCGAGTACGCCGTCGACCTTGCACTTCTTGCCGATCTTCTGGATGTTGCCCAGGGCCTTCTCCTCGATCGTCGTCAGGCCGCCGGCGATGTTGCCCTTGGTCGGCTGCGAGTCCGACAGGTCGGAGGTCTTGTAGCGGTCGATCATGGCCTGGTACTTGTCGAACATGGCCATGAACTGCTCGCGCACCTTCGGCGTGCGGCAGCGCGCGGCCACCAGGTGTTCGCCACCGGTCAGCTCACTGGTCTCGCCGAAGCACAGCGTCGTGCCCACGCCATACAGTTTGTCGAAGGCATTGCCGACGGTCGGATTCGAGCCACAACCCGAGGTCGTATCGGACTCTCCGCACTTCGTGGACACCCACAGTTCCTTGATCGGGCAGACCTCGCGTTGTTTTTCCGAGGCCCATTGCACCAGCTCGCGGGCGGCTTTCGACGCGTTCATGATCGTCTCGTGGTCCCCATGGCGCGAGATCGAGAAGCTCTGGACGGGCTTGCCGGTCTTGGCGATGGCGTCGGCCACGAGCTTGGTCCAGGCGGGCTCGATGCCGATCACGACCACCGCGGCCACGTTCGGGTTGGAGCCGGTGCCGATCAGGGTGCGGAAGTGCAGCTCCAGGTCGGCGCCGAACTGCAGACGGCCGTATGGATGCGGCAAGGCCATCGTGCCCTTGATGTTGTT
This sequence comes from uncultured beta proteobacterium, assembly GCA_963706655.1. Classification (GTDB taxonomy): domain Bacteria; phylum Pseudomonadota; class Gammaproteobacteria; order Burkholderiales; family Burkholderiaceae_C; genus Rubrivivax. The sequence continues at coordinate 30,749 of CAVPNN010000009.1, read as the reverse complement.
GGCGACGGCCTCGCAGGCGGCGTTCGAGATGTCGTCGACCGGAAGAATGATGACGTGGTTGCGAACGCCGACACGGCCGTTCTCGCGGCGGTAGCCGAGGAAGGTGGTCTTCTTGCTGATGGCAGGCATGGGTATTCCTTGTGCTGTGTGGTCTGGATCAAGCGAACACCGTGGATCCGGCTCCGCCGGTCCGCCGGTGTTGCCCCCCTTGGGGGGAGGCGGCGCAAGCCGCTTCGGGGGGTCACCAGCGTTTTGTCTTGACGTTGTGCACATGCAGGTGCTCGCCTGCCTTGATCGGCGCGACGACGCGCCCGATGTCGACGCCGTACTTGATGACGGTGGCGTCCTTCTTCAGGTCCTGCAGCGCCACCTTGTGGCCGATCGGAATCTCGCTGCGCGTCGACAGCGTGACCATCTTGTCCTGCTCCATCACCCAGCCGGTCAGCTTGGCGCCCTTCTTGATGCCTTCGACCACGATCGTGCCGACCGAGTCGCCGTCTTCGTGCACTACGAAATGAATCATCCTGTGTTCTCCTTCTGCGCCACCGCCCCCGGGCGTCGCGAAGTCCAATACTATGGGTCTGCGCCGAGGAGTCAAACAGGTCATACAGATGATCTGTATTTCAGGGTAAACACCATGCGACCCACACCGAACTTCGCACCGATCGCCCCGGAGGCGGCCGGCATGCTGCTGTACCGTGCCGTCAAGCGCGCGCTGCTGCAGGCCATCGAAGACGGCCGTCTCGCACCCGGCGCCGCGCTGGCGAACGAAACGACGCTGGCGATCGAATTCGGTGTGTCCATCGGGACCTTGCGCCAGGCCGTCGGCGAACTGGTCGCCGAGCACATCCTGGTGCGCCGGCAAGGCCGCGGCACGTTCGTCGCGACCCACAGCAACGAGCGCTTCCTGTTCCAGTTCTTTCACCTCGAGCGCAGCGACGGCCACCGCGAGGCGCCCACGGTCGACCTGATCGCCTTCGATCGCGGCAGCCTCGACGACGAGGCCGCGCAGGCCCTGGATCGACGCGTCGGCGAGGCCGCCTTCCTGATCGAGAACCGGCTCCTGTTGCAGGGCCGCGCCGTCGTGCATGACCGCATCGCGCTGCCGGCGTCGCTCTTTCGCGGCCTGACCGAGAAGCGGCTGCGCGATCGCCCGGGCACGCTGTATCGCCTCTATCAGGACCAGTTCGCCATCACCGTCGTGCGGGCGCTGGAGCGCGCGCGCGCCGCAGCTGCGGACCGCACCACGGCACGCGTGCTTGGCGTGGCCCCGGGCACGCCGATGCTGCAGGTGCGCCGCACGGCCTTCACCTTCGGCGACAAGCCGGTCGAGTACCGGCTGTCGAACATGCACACCGCAGTGCACGACTATGTGCAAACCCTGTCCCGCCCCGCCTGAACGCGGCTTCGATCACAGTTAAGCTGCGGGCCATGAACGATCGCCGCCAGGGCCTGCGTGCCCGCAACTTCCCCAGTGCCCACGACGAAGCCGTCGCGCTCAAGCCGGAGCCGCGTTACGACGGCCCCGAGAGCAGCTACCGCCTCGCCTTCACCGACAACGACTTCCTGCTGCGCGAGGAACTGCGCCCGGTGCGCATGCAGCTCGAACTGCTCAAGCCGGAGCTGGTCCAGCAGGAGCAGGGCATCGAGTCGACGATCGTCATCTTCGGCAGCGCGCGCGTGCTGCCCCCGGGTGAGGCCCGGCGCCAGCTCGACGCCCTGCCCGCGGGCACCGATCCGGCGACGCTCAAGCGCGCCGAGGTGTCGCTGAGCATGAGCCGCTACTACGAAGAGGCGCAGCGTTTTGCCTCGCTGGTGACCGAACGCTCGCGCAGCCACGACACCCCGATCTTCGTCGTGACCGGCGGCGGCCCCGGCATCATGGAAGCCGGCAACCGCGGCGCGCACGAAGTCGGCGGCAAGAGCATCGGCCTGAACATCGTGCTGCCGCACGAGCAGGCACCCAACCCGTACATCACGCCCGAGCTGTGCTTCCAGTTCCACTACTTCGCGATGCGCAAGATGCACTTCCTGATGCGCAGCATTGCGCTGGTGTGCTTCCCCGGTGGGTTCGGCACGCTCGACGAACTGTTCGAGGTGATGACGCTGCAGCAGACCGGCAAGGTGCGCAAGCGCCCGATCCTGCTCTTCGGGCGCGAGTTCTGGAGCCGCCTGATCGACTTCGACCTGCTCATCGAGACCGGCATGATCTCGCCCGACGACCGCCACCTGTTCCAGTTCGTCGAGACCGCGGAGGATGCCTGGGCCCTGCTCGAGGCGCATTACGGCTTCGACCTGCCGGACACGACGACCGGAGAATTCGCGGATGACATCTGAGTCCACCCCCGAAGCGGCTTCGCCGCTCCCCCTCGAGGGGGCAACACCGGCGGACCGGCGGAGCCGGATCCGCGGTGTTCGCTTGATGGCGCTCGCCGATGCCTTGGGTTCGATATGAAGCGGGTCTCCCTGATCGGCGCCCCGACCGACATCGGCGCTGGCATGCGCGGCGCCAGCATGGGGCCCGAGGCATTGCGGGTGGCCGGCCTGCAGACTGCGCTCGAGGCCCATGGTGTCGAGGTCAACGACAGGGGCAACCTGGTCGGCCCGCCCAATCCCTGGCTGCCTCCGGTCGACGGCTACCGCCACCTCGACGAGGTCGTGGCCTGGAACCTTCTGGTGCACGAGGCGATGTATGCCGAGTTGCAGGCCGGCCAGTTGCCGATCCTGCTCGGCGGCGACCATTGCCTGGGCATCGGCTCGATCAGCGCGGTGGCGCGCCACTGCCGCGAGGCCGGCAAGAAGTTGCGCGTGCTCTGGCTCGACGCCCATGCCGACTACAACACCGCGGTGCTGACGCCGAGCGGCAACATCCACGGCATGCCGGTGGCCTGCCTGTGCGGCAACGGCCCGCAGGCACTGATCGAGATCGGCGGCACCGTCCCGGCGACTGAACCCGAAGGTGGTGCGCCAGATCGGCATCCGCAGCGTCGACCCGGGCGAGAAGCGCCTGGTGCATCAGGTGGGCCTGGAGGTCTTCGACATGCGCTACATCGACGAGATGGGCATGCGCCAAGCGATGGAGCTGTCGCTCGCGACGATGGACACCAACACCCACCTGCATGTCAGCTTCGACGTCGACTTTCTCGACCCGGAGATCGCACCCGGTGTCGGCACCACGATCCCGGGCGGACCGACCTACCGCGAGGCCCAGCTGTGCATGGAGATGATCGCCGACAGCGGCCGCCTGGCCTCGCTCGACGTGATGGAGCTCAACCCGGCGCTCGACGTCCGCAACAAGACCGCGATCCTGGCCGTCGACCTGATCGAGAGCCTGTTCGGCAAGAGCACATTGATGCGGGAATGACCACCCGCAGCGCGTCTGGCGCACCGTCGAGCGGCGATCTGCGTGGATTCTTCGGTGGACCTCTGGTGGCCGATCCGACATGAACGCCGACTTCGACCTCGCCATCGTCGGCGCCGGCATCGCTGGCGCGTCGCTCGCCTGGCGGCTGGCGCCGACCGCGCGCGTGCTGCTGCTCGAGCGCGAGTCGGTGCCGGGGTTCCACAGCACCGGGCGCAGCGCCGCGATGTTCATGGAGAGTTATGGCCCGCCGCAGGCGCGCGCGCTGACCCGCCACAGCCGCGCTTTCTACTCCGCTCCCGGCACCGGTTTCAGCGGGTCCGCCGTGCTGGCGCCGCGCGGTGTGCTGTACGTCGGCTGGCGGGGCCAGGAAGCGCTGCTCGCGGCGCAGGCACAGGCGTTGCAGGCCAGCGGCACCGTGATCGAAACGATCGACGCCGCAGCCACGCTGGCGAAGCTGCCGGTCCTGCGCGCCGACGGCCTGCTCGGCGCCCTCTTCGAACCCGACGCGATGGACCTCGACGTGCACGCCTTGCACCAGGGTTGGCTGGGCGGCGCACGCCGCCGTGGCGTGACCTTGTGTTGCGACGCCGAACTCGAGCGCGCGCGCCGGGACGGCAGCCGCTGGCAGCTGGCCCTGAGCGACGGGCGCGAAATGCGCGCCGAGGTGCTCGTCAATGCCGCCGGCGCCTGGGCCGACGAAGTGGCCAGGCGCTGCGGCGCGCAGCCGATCGGACTGCAGCCACGCCGGCGCAGTGCCTTCACCTTCGATCCGCCCGCAGGCCTGCAACACAGGGCCTGGCCGGCCGCGGTGGGGGTCGACGAAGGCTGGTACTTCAAGCCCGACGCCGGGCAGCTGCTGGGTTCGCCCGCCAACGCCGACGACGTTGCCGCGCACGACGTGCAGGCCGAGGAACTCGACATCGCGACCGGCATCCACCGCATCGAGAGCGTCACGACGATGACGATCCGCCGGCCGCGCCGGGCCTGGGCCGGCCTGCGCAGCTTCGCGCCGGACGGTGAACTGGTGATCGGCTTCGACCCGGCCGCACCCGGACTGTTCTGGCTCGCCGGACAGGGCGGCTACGGCATCCAGAGCGCCGATGGCGCGGCGCGGCTCGCCCTGGCCTTGCTGCAGGGCACGCCACCTGCGATGGACGGCGTCGTGCCGGAGCTCATGGCGCCGGATCGCTGGCGTCGCTGATCGTCCCCGGTCCCGGCCGTTCGAAACATTCACCGAACACGCGTGCGGTGCAGCGCGCGCAGATGGCGTCGTCGAGCTGCGGCACGATCGTGGCGATCGCCTCGCGCTTGCTGTCGACGATGTGGTCGCGCCCGATCTTGTCGAGGAAACCACTGCGCTGCCAGACCTCCAGCACCTGCGGCCGCGGGCGGTGGAAGTACAGGTCGCCACCCATCGCGCGCCGGCGCAGCAATTCGGCCTCCCACATGTCGGCGCCGGCCAGGTCGATCGAGCTCATGCTCTTGCTCATGACCATCAGGCGGCGTGCGGGTTCGGGTTCGGTGCGCAGCTTGTGCAGATGTTCGGCCACGTGGGCGACGGCGCCGAAGTAGACCGAGCCTTCCATGCGCAGCAGCTTGAGCTGTGGGCATTCGGGCAGGTCCAGGCCATCCTCGCGGTCGATCACGACGAAGGGCCGGTGTGCATCGTCGCTGAAGGGCTTGTCGAAGCCGAGCGTGCGCAGTGCCGGGCGCGCGCTGCGGTAGAGATAGGTGATGAGCGACGCGACCACACCGCCCAGGATCGCGATCTCGAGCGACATCGTCAGGACGGCGACAAAGGTACCGGCCGCGATCGCGGCTTCGGTGCGGTCCATGCGCAGGACACGCCGCCACTGCGCCTGGTCGAGCAGGCCCCAGGCCACGAGCAGCAGCAACCCGGCGATGGCGGCCATCGGGATGTGCGCCAGCACCGGCGCGGCCATGGCCAGCAGCACGATCACCATCAATGCCGAGAAGACCGCCGCCAGCGGGCTGCGCGCGCCGGCCTGCTCGCTCATGGCAGTCCGGTTGAGCGACCCGCAGGAGACCATGCACGAGAAGAACGAGCCGACGATGTTCGACAGGCCCTGGCCCAGGCACTCGCGGTTGGGGTCGAAGTGCTCGCCATGCCGGCCCGCCAGTGCCTTGCCGATCGCCACCGTCTGCCCGAGCGAGATGATCGCGAGCGCGAACGAGATACCGGCCACCCGCCGGATCTCGTGCCAGCCCATCGGGGGAGCATTCAGCTTCGGCAAGGCCTGCGGCATCTTGCCGACCTGCATCGTCTCCCAGCCGTAGTAGCCCAGTCCGGCCGCCGCGAGGCCTCCGAGCACGAGCGCGAACAGCATGTGCTGGCCGGCGCCGAACCAGCGTTTGGACACCAGTGCGCCACCCACGGTGATCGCCCCGATGGCCAGGGCCGGCCAGCTCTCGATGATGTCGACCGAGGCATGACCGGCGATCAGCACCGCCGCGCCGGTCATGAACCCCAGCATCACCGACGGTGAGATGAAGTTCGTCAGCGCCCCCAGCTTGAACAGGCCAAGTGCGGCCTGCATCAGGCCGACGCCCAGCGTCACGCCGACCGCCAGCAAGGTGTAGTTCGGGTTGTCGACCGCCATCAGCGGCGCCAGCATCGCCGCCAGCGCGAGCGAGGTGGCATTGGTCGGCCCCGACACCATGAGCCGGCTCGACCCCGCGAGCGCTGCCACGATGCAAGGCACGATGCTCGTGTACAGGCCCCAGGCCGGCGGCAGCCCGGCCAGCGCGGCGAATGCGATGCCCTGCGGGAGCACCACCAGAGCGCCCAGCAGCCCGGCCTGCGCGTCGGCGCGCATCGTCGGCTTGTCCACGGTCCGGACCCAGGGTCCGAACGCCCGCGCGGCACGTTCGCGCCAATCCGCTGAAATCTGCATCGGCTCCATTATCGCGGTCACGCGCGTGACTACACTCGGCGGCAGTTCGGCACCCGGTCCCGACCGATGAATGACAAGCCCCTGCTGATCGGCGTCTCCGCACGCATCTACTACCCGCGCCGGCCAGTGCTCGACCTCGGCGGCGTCTGGACCAAGACCCTGCACTATCTGGAGCAATCGGTCGCGCACTGGGTCATGTCGCCCCAGGTGCTGGCCGTGATGATCCCGGCCGTCGACAGCGAGAGCCTCGTCAAGCGCAGCGATCTGAGCCTGCACGGCTACGCCGATGCGCTCGACGGACTGCTGCTGCAAGGCGGCAACGACATCGCACCGGAGACCTATGGCGAGACGCCGCTGGCCCCCGAGTGGCATGGCGACCGCGTGCGCGACCGCTACGAACTCGACCTGCTGGACCGCTTCATCAAGGCCGGCAAGCCGGTGCTCGGCATCTGCCGCGGCTTCCAGCTCATCAACGTGGCGTTCGGCGGCACGCTGTTCCAGGACATCCCGACCCAGATGCCGAATGCCCAGGCGCACCTGGACCCAGCCCACTACGAGCGGCAGCTGCACCCGGTCGAGTTCGTCGCCGGGCACGCGGCTGGACGCGCTTTACCCCGGCCAAAGCGGTTCACTCATCAATTCGATCCACCACCAGGGAATCAAGGCGCTGGGGCGCGAACTGGTGGTCGAGGCGCACGCCCCCGATGGCCTGCCCGAAGCGATTCGATGGCGGGGTCCGAGCTTCATGTTCGGCATGCAGTGGCATCCGGAGTTCATGGCCCTGGACCAGTTGCACGAGCGGCAGCTCGACGGTTCCCCGATCCTGCGCGACTTCCTCGACACGGCCCGTTCGGTGCGGGCCAGAGGCACCCGGTAGCACTTCTCGCGATGCGCGTTGTCGTCCAGGTCAAGTTGGGGGCCAGTGCCCAAGATCGACTGGAAAGTGTTCAACGCGCTTTCTATCTTTCCCCCAGATCGACGACTGGGGGCCCCATGCGCAACAGCGCCCGACAGGTTTCCACCATGCTCTGCGTCGTCAGCGTGTTACTCCTGTCGATGCTCACCGTTCAAGCGAGCGCGCAGGAAGTCAAGACCGAAGCGCTCGTCCCCAGCGCAGGCAGGGGAGCCGTCGTCATCGTTCTGTCCAGTCGCTCCGGCCCGGCCGCGCACCTGCCGTTCGCCAGGCTGCTGGCACAGACCGGCTACTACGTCGTGCTGGCCGACGGGCAGGACTTCCTTGTCCCGCTCGATTCCGGAGAACTTCGCGGCCTCAACGGTGCTGCGAACCTCAAGCGCATCATCGCCTCGGTTCAATCGGAGCCCCAGGCCATGCCAGGCAGGGTGGCGGTCGTCGGCTTCGCGCTTGGCGGCTCGGCGTCGCTCAAACATGCGGCCCCGATCGAGGAGTCGGTCAGCGCGGTGGTGGCCTTCTACCCCAACCTTGTGCTACTCGGTTCTGACATTGCAGGCCTGGCCGCGGCGTTCAAGGCTCCGGTCCTGGTCCTTGCGGGCGCGAAGGACAGGTACGCTGGAAAGATGGCGCACGACCTGGCCGCCGCGCCGAAACAGGCCGCTTTCGAGATGATCAGCTATGCCGCATCGGGCCATGAATTCGACCTGACGACTTCGGCCGGATATGTCGCCGCCGACGCGGCCGACGCCAGCGACAAGGCCGTCCTGTTTCTGAAGCGTTTGCATCCGCCCGCGGGCAAGTAGCGGGCGGACGCGTCAAGCCGTGCTCGGCCGAACGAGCCAACGGCGTGCGATGCGGGTCAGGCCTTGCGCCGGCCGACACCCGTCAGGACCAGCAATGCCAGGGCGGCCAATGCCACGCTGCTGGGCTCGGGGATTTGCGGCGTCGGAATGGCGGTGTGGACACCCACCCCAGGGTGCTGCTCGGTCACGCTGCCGACCACGTAGAAGTCGACGCACGGCTGCCCGGTCCCGGCCTGGCAGTTGGTACCCTTGTCGGTGTGCCGGTTGGCGGTCTGGCTGCCGGTCAGTCCGTCGACCAGCAAACCCTGCTCGATGGTCGACCAGATGCCACCGGCCTGCGTCAGGGTGAACATCGGCTGCGGCGACCAGGTTCCGCCGCCGTCGAAGCTGATTTCGACGAAGATGTCGAAGAACGAGTCAAAGCTGCCGCCGTTGCCGGAGCCGTCGCTGGCGATGGTCATCGTGCCGATGCTCTGCACGCTGGGCGACTCGCGCACCCGGACCATCGGGTCGACCGTGCTGACCAGTTGCAGCGCAACCATCTCGATGTCGATGGCGCAATTCGAACCGTTGCTGCCCAGCATCAGCGCGCAATCCTGCTTGCGGTGCACGATGGTGTCGGTCGTCCCCGGCCCCATCGCCATCCCGGCCAAAGGATTGGCCGAGCCGAGTGGCGCAAACATGGTGGGCTGGATGGTGGTGAAGTAGTCCGCCCCCAAGAGCACGAGGTCGGCGCGGGCAGGCATGGCAGCCGCCGCAGCGCCCAGTGCCACTGCCATGGCAGTGGCTCGAAGCGTCTTGATCTTGCGTTGCATGGCTTCTCCTTGAACGGTCGATGTCTATACTGATCAGCACAGGCCTGCACCCGTCAAAGTTGCATGTTTCGTGCCCGGCATGCCGGCGGGAACTGCAACGACGGAATCCATGCCGCATCGCGCAGGCCCGGTGCGCAGGAGGCCCAGCGTGCACCGGCTGGCCAAACCGGACAAGGATGCGCTGCGCGCCGCGTTGAACGCGGCGATGCACCGCTCGGCGGACGCGCGATTCATCCATCGGCTGCATGCCGTGCTGCTGGTCGGTGCCGGCCATGGCTGCTACGACATCGCCGCCTGGTTGGGCGACGATGCACGCAGCATTGAACGCTGGGTTCGCCTGTTCGCCACCGGTGGCGCTGCCGGTCTGCACGACGCGCCACGCCCGGGCCGGCCGGCAAGGCTGACAGGCGCGCAGGCCGAGCGGCTGGCCGATGAGCTGAGGGCAGGGCCGCTTGCATTTGGGCACGCGCAGGCGCGCTGGAGCGGCAAGCTGCTGGCCAGGCACCTGCGCGCGAACTTCGACGTTGCCTTTAGCGTGCGGAGCTGCCAGCGGCTCTTGCGGCGCCACAGCGTAGACGCTGCGGCGGATGGTACGGCGGGCGGTGCCGCGGTCTGACCGGCGGATCCGACACGAGTTCGGACGTTCAGCGTTCGCACACGCCGCAGCCTAAATGGCACCTCGGCCCGACTGTCAAGGCTTCCGACACACAGCGCGGGTCTTGGGGCGCCGCAGGCCGCCATCTGCTGGAAGTGAAACCGTGACGGCCAGTTCACCGGTTCTGTGCGTACAAGCCCTCGGCGTGCGCCACTCAGCGCTAGCGCAGCAGCACCTTCCAGCGTGCGATGCGCACGTTCGGATGCAGTGCGTCGGGCTCCTCGCTCAGGGGAACGACCACCGCGAAGCGGTCGACATTGAGCTTCAGGCGCGCAATTGCGCGCTGCGCGTCCGGGCGGCCGACGACCGACAGCGTGGCGACGTAGGCTTCGCCTTCGGCCTCGACGCCGGTCACGTGCAGTCCGGGCTCGTGCATCGCGTCGTTCATGGACTGCGTCACCCAGAACGGGCTGGGTCGCTGAGCCGTGGGTGCAGCCGTTGAGGACGCCGAGGCGCCCCGCGTCGGCCGGATCAGCATCTCCATGAAATATCCACCGTTCGACCAGCGCGGCGCGGTCTTGACCTCGAAAGGCACACCGGCCTGGCGAAGGCGCTCCTCGAACTGCGCCGCCTGCGCCGAGGTCGGCGCCTTCAGCGACGCGAGCACCGCGTCGCCGCTCGGCTGCAGGCCGCCCAGGATCACGGGGTGCAACAGCGGCTGGAGCATTCGGCGCGTGTCGAGCTCGGCGCGGGACACCTGCCGCGGGGGCGGCTCGGGCGGCAGCCCCGGTTCGCTGATGTCGGGCCAGCGCAGGACCTCGGTCTGCGTCACCCCGGTGCCGAGCTTGGGCACGCTCAGGCGCGCGGACTCGTAGCTGAAGAGTGTGCTGCGCTGGCCGCCGCTGAAGGTGATCACGAGGCTCAGCCCCGAACCCGGCGCAGGCGCCGGCGCCATGCGAACGGTGGCCTGGCCCTCGAGAAAGACCGTCTCTTCCCTGCGTTGCGCCGGCACCGCCGGGCGCAGCACGACTGCGCCGTTGCTGCAATCGAAGTCCACGCCCTTGGCCAGCACCCGCGCAGGACGCGCAGACAGGGTGCCGTTGCGGCCGCTCTTGACATAGACGGCGATGTTGCCGTCGGCGCCCATCTCCAGCACCACCTCGCTGCCGAGGGCACCGGCCCCCCTGGCATCCAGGGCCGTCAGCACATCGGCCTGCCCAGGGCCGAACGCGACCGTTCGGTAGTGGCCGGACACGTCAGGGCACGTGCCGGTGCCGGTGCCGGTGCGATCCTGTGGCCAGGCCGGCATGGCCGCAAACGTGAGCAGTCCCAGCACCGCCGAACCAAGTGCGGGATAGTTGCGTCGTGCCGGCCGGCCGGGTTCAAGCATTCGCCATGATAGAGGCGCCGCCGCCACGAAAAACCGGCACCACGACCACCCGCAGTGCGTCAGATTGGTCGCGCGCTACCCGTGCGAAGGCGATGGGCCTCAAGCTTGCGCTGGTGCGGTCGATACCCCGATGAAGGCGCACGGACCCGAGAAGTCGGTGCGCCGCGCGCAGCCGCACCCGCGCGCCGGCGTTCGCCCGGCCAGCCTCGGCGTCGGCTACGGATCTGGAGGGCGTGATGATGGTCAATCAATGGGCTCTGATGGTGAAATCGCCAACCTGGCGCTACGCCGCCATGGGCGCCGTTTTCGGGCTGTTCTTTCCCGTCGCTTCGATGGCCGTGCTGCTCGCCACCGGCGCGGTGAGCTCGCTCGGGACGGCCACTGGACTGTTCGCCGCCGCGCATGCCCATTCACCGTTGCTCTACGTGATCGACACGGCGCCGATCTTTCTCGGCATGTTCGCCGCATTCGCCGGTGTCCGGCAGACCCAGCTCATCGCGCTCAACGAATCGCTCGAACAGCAGGTGGCCGCGCAGACCGCGTCGCTGCGCGACGCGCTGCAACAGGCCGAGAAAACGAACGTCATGATCAGCCACATGGCCGATCATGACCCGCTCACTGGCCTGCTCAATCGAAGGTGCATGCACAAGGAGATCGTGGCGGCGATGTCGGATGCCAGGCGTTTTGAGGACTCGTTCGCGCTCGTCTTCGTGGACCTGGATCGATTCAAGGCGATCAACGACGGCCACGGGCATGATGCTGGCGATCGCTTCCTGAAGGGATTCGCCGCCTTGCTGGAACGGGTGGTTCGCGAGACCGACAAGATCGGCCGCTGGGGCGGCGATGAATTCGTGATCCTGCTGCCTCGATCGACACGACCGGACGCAAAGCAGTTTTCCGATCGGCTCAAGTCCTGGTTGGCTGGGGAAAGCATCGACATCGGCGTGACCCTTCTGCCTGCGCCGGCCAGCATCGGCCTCGCCGTGCATCCCGATGACGGCGCCGATCCCGAGGCGCTGCTCGCGCATGCCGACCAAGACATGTACCGCGTCAAGCACGAGCGCGACGCCGCCGCTCGCATCGAATCGGACGTCTGAATCCCGGGCTCGTCTCGCGCGCCAGAGTCTGGAAGACCTCTCTCGCCAAGCGAAATCACATCATCGCCGGCGGCTTGCCGCCGTCGACCATGGTGTGCATCGGCACCCATGGCCGAGGATTCGCGGCTGACTACACTGGTCGGCGTTTCGGCACCCGTATCAGGACATCCAATCCGTGACCTCCCTTGCTACACGCGCTGGCGCACTGGTTCTGACCTTCGCCGCGCTGACCTGCACCGCCGCACAGGCGGCAACCCTGCGCATCGCCAGTGCCTTCGATCCCCAGACGCTCGATCCACATGCGCTCGCGCTGCTCTACCACTCGCGCGTGGCCTACCAGGTCTACGACTCGCTGGTCGGTCGCGACGCGGCCTTCCAGCTCGAGCCGGCGCTGGCGCTGGCCTGGCAGTCGTTCGACGGTGGCAGGCGCTGGCGGTTCAAGTTGCGCCCCGACGTGAAGTTCCACGACGGCGCCGTGATGCAGGCCGAAGACGTGGTGTTCTCGATCGAGCGCGCGCTCGGCCGGACGTCGCAACGCGCCTTCCAGCTGAAAGGCGTGACCGGCGCGCGCAAGGTCGACGCGCTGACCGTGGACCTGCTGCTCGAGACACCCGACGCGGTGCTGCCTGAAAAGCTGCAGTACATCTCGATCATGAACAAGGCCTGGTGCGAGCAGCATGGCGCCCAGCTGGCCCAGGACTTCAACGGCAAGCAGGAGATGCACACGGTCCGCCATGCCAATGGCACCGGCGCGTTCAAGCTGCAGCGCTACGAACCCGATGTGCGCACCGTGCTGCAGCGCCACAAGGACTGGTGGGGCCGCGCCGATGCGCGCAACGGCAATGTCGACGAGGTCCAGTTCATCGCGATCAAGAGTGACGCGACCAGGCTGGCCGCGCTCGCGTCGGGCGAGGTCGACCTGGTGCTCGACCCACCGTTCCAGGACATCGAGCGGCTGCAGCAGGAAAAGCGCATCAAGGTCACCCATTTGGGCGACCTGGGCCAGCAGTACTTCACCTTCGACCAGGCGCGCGACGAACTCGAAGGCAGCGACATCAAGGGCCGCAACCCGTTCAAGGACCTGCGCGTGCGCAAGGCGGTCTGGCACGCGCTGAACGTCGATCTGATCATCGACAAGGTGCTGCGCGGCCAGGCCGAGCCGACCGGCATGTTCCTGTCGCCACGCGTGGACGGTTCGCCCGCCGAACTCGACAAGCGCCTGCCCTACGACCCCGCGCGCGCCAAGGCCCTGCTGGCCGAGGCCGGTTATCCGAACGGGTTCTCGGTGACACTGGACTGCGTCAACGTGGCCTGGCGCCAGAACGTGTGCCAGGCCGCCACCGCGATGCTGACCCAGGTCGGCATCCGCACCACGCTGCGCGCGAGCCCGGCGACGCAGTTCTTTCCGAAGCTCAGCCAGGGCACCGCGGCCTTCATCGAATACGGCTGGACGCCGAGCCCGGACGCCTGGAACTCACTCAACGGCCTGTTCCGCAGCTGGGACAAGTCGGGGCTGGGCACCTTCAACGCCGGGCGCTACAGCAACCCGAAACTCGATGCGCTGATCGACGCGATCCGGGTCGAGCCGGATCTCGACAAGCGCCGCGCCATGGTCGGCGAGAGCCTGCGTCTGATCGGCGCCGACCTGCCCTACGTGCCGCTCTACCGGCGCAAGCTCAACTGGGCCATGCGCGACAAGGTCAGCGCCGTGCAGTGGCCCAACGACACGATCGAGTTGCGTTGGGTCCGGGTCGACTGACACCATCCGGCCGATGAACGAGGTCCTGCAAACGGCGTCGACCCTGGGCTTCACCTTGCCCAGCCCGGCCTATCTCTTTGGTGCGCTGATGTTCGGACTGGTCGGCCTTGCGGCCTGGCGCATCGGGCGCCGTCGGGAACAACCACGCGCGGTCTGGATCGGCCTGACCTTGATGCTCTACCCGTACTTGATCGGTTCGACCTGGTTGCTCTACTCGGTGGGTTTCGCCTTGTGCGCCCTGCTCTGGTTCAGTCGGGCCTGAGAATCCTGCCGCACGGTCCGATGTCCGCCTCCCGGCGCGGCGTGGCGCTCAGCGGCACCACTGCCGCTCGCAGGGCACGCCGTCCCCGTTGCCATCCATCTGGACACCGGGGCAATGCTGAAGAAACCAGGTCGCTTCCGCGCACGAGCTCATCTGCGTGCAGCGCGTGCGTCCGTCGCACCGATAGGCGACGGACGGAACCGGGACTGCGGGCACGGTCACCGGCGGCGCGCCATTCGTGACCACCGCAGGCGGGCTCGGCTCGCCCGCGCAGGGCCCGTGCGTTCGTCGGAAGTCCCTGGGCTGAACGGCGCCCGGTGTGGCATGCAGTCCTCGCTTCAATGCGCTGGCCACGCGCTCCTTGTCGACATAGGGGCCCTTGTCCCACTTGAAGCGCGTGCTCCACGCATGCCCTTCGGCCACCAAGCGCTCGTTGATGTTCAAGGCGCCAACGCGCAGTGTCGCTAGCGTTCGCCCGTAGCTGTCCTTGCCCTTGACCTCGAGCGAGACCCGCTTGCCGTCGACGAAGGCGCGCAATGCCTCGCGCGCTTCAGGCCCGCCGGCCTGGCAGCCTTCGGGGGCGTCGATGCCCTCGAGACGGACCTCGATCGGTACGGACTTGCCGTCCTTGACTGAGCGTTCGACGATCAGGCTGTCGCCATCGATCACCTTCGTGACCATGCCGTCGATCGTGGCCGCCTGCAGCGCAACGGCCGTACAGAACAGCAGCAGGCCGACCAGGCATGTCGTTCGCATTGGGTCTCCTTCGGCCCGCAGTTGACTGGGCCATCGGCGCGATCGTAGAGCAGCTGACAGGGCAGGCTGCGACCGCCCTGCCCTGGTTCACGACCGGGCCGGTGGTGCCTCGAGCTTGAAACTGTCGACCATGACCGACAGCCGATTGGCCTGGTCCAGAAGCGACGCCGCAGCTGCGGCCGACTGTTCGGCCAACGCTGCGTTCTGGTGCGCAAGCTCGTCCAGGTGCGACACCGAGGCATTGGTGTTCTGCACCCCCTGGCGTTGCACGCCGGCCTCGCTCGACAGCGTGTGGATCAGCTGCGCGACGCGCTGCACCGAGTTCATGATCTCCTCGGTCGCACCACCGGCGTTCTTGACCTGGGTGCTGCCGCTGCGCACCTTGTCGAGCGAGGCCTGGATGAGTTCTTTGATCTCGCGCGCCGCGGCCGCGCTGCGCTGGGCCAGTGCGCGCACCTCGCTCGCCACGACTGCGAAGCCGCGGCCCTGTTCGCCTGCGCGCGCGGCCTCGACAGCCGCGTTGAGTGCCAGGATATTGGTCTGGAAGGCGATGCCGTCGATGATCGAGATGATGTCCGCGATCTTGCGCGACGACTGGTCGATCTCGGACATCGTCGAGATCGCTTCGGCCACGACCGATCCGCCGCGATTTGCGACACTCTGGGCCTGCTCTGCCAACGACCCGGCCGACGATGCGGTGCGCATGGTCTGGTCCAGCATGTCGACCAGTTCGCGCGTCGCAGTCACCGTGTTCTGGAGCGTGCTCGCAGCGGCCTCGGTGCGGCCGCTCAGGTCCTGGCTGCCCTGTGAGATCTCGCCGCTGGCGGTCGTGATGCTGCAGCAGGCGTCGCGCACGCCCGCCGCCAATCCGTTCAAGCTCACGCGCACGGTTTCCAGAGATCTCGCCACCTGGCCCAGTTCATCATCGCGCCGCGTCACGATCGGTTGCGACAGGTCGTGTTTGGCCAGACGCTCGATCGCCTGGATGGCCAGCGCCAGGCCCTGGCGCAGGTCGCGCTGGACCCAGAAAGCCATGATCACGCCGACCAGCAGCGCCACCAGCGCACCGGCGACCAGCAGCAGGCGGGCCTGCTCGGCCCCTTCGGCAGCGGCCTGGCTGAGCACTTGGTGCTGGGCTCGGTCCCAATCCGACGCGGCCACCAGGGCCTTCTGCCAGACATCCTGGCGCTGGTTCCACTTCAGGGCGTTGTCGCCGATGAACGCCTCGCGCAGTTGGAAGAACTGGGCCCCGATGCCTCGGCCTTCGGCGGCCTTGAGTGCTTCTGCTTCGACTTCACGCGTACTGGCTGCACTGCGGGCAATGGCGCCCAGCAAGGCCGCGGCCTCGCCCGAGCTTCCCATGGCCAGCGTCGCGCGCTCCAATGCGGTGTCGAATGCGGCCGCTACCGCAGCCACGCTCTTGAGGACCTCGGCCGCATCGGCCAGTTCGCCGGCCGACGCCTTGCGCAAGGTGAGCGCGTACTGGCTTGCGGTGCGCTCCATCGCATGGATGGCCTGGGTGCGTTCGGCGCCCTTGACCACCACCTCGTCGAGGGCGCTGGACAGTGCGCCCAGATGTTGAAGCGACAGCACGGTCGAACCGGCCAGCATCGTCAGCACCAGGCCGTAGCCGAGCAACACGCGATGCACGAGTGTCAGTCCAGGCAGGAAGTTCATCTTGATTCGCCGGGTTCCAAGGACCACGCGCGGATCCGGCGCAACCGGTATCCGCTGATCAAGCAGCTTCGGCACGAACCGGCCCAGCTTGAGGAGCTGGATCAAGCGGTCGCGATCCAGCCCTCCACCGCGTCGAATCCGACCGGCAGACCGCAGCCGGGCCTGCCCGAGGCCCAGGCCGCCTGCACCAGGCACAGGACCGCGTCGAGGTGGTCGCCCGAAGGGTCGTCGACGAGCGATTCGCGCTGCGCGTTCGAGATTTTCAGCCGCAGCTCGAGCCTCGTGCGGCCCTGTTCGAGCGCTTCCACGATGTCCTTGCGCGCGATCAACCGGTCCGGCGCGTCGCGGTTCTTGTACGACCTGCGGCCCACCAGTTCGTGCGCCAGCAGCCCCGGGTAGCCTTCGAGCGCAGTGCGCGCAGGGTCCCCCGCGTGCATGCCCGGGATCGACAGCCCGGACCGGATCAGGCGCGCCAGGCCCTCGAAGTACATGAACCCGACCGGCACGTAGCGGGTCTGCAGCGGGCTGGTCGACGTGACGCCAGGGACCGCCCCGTCGGTCTTTCGGTGCGGCAACCGATGTCCCGCCGCACGGTCGCGGCCCCAACCGTCGATCAGGGCGCGAAAACCCATGCGCGCGCCACAGGTCTTGTGCAGCGTCTCGATCACTTCGAGCGCGCTGCGCCCCAGCGCCAGGGTCTCGACGAACTCGCGTGGCAAGCCGAACGGGAAATCGAAGGCTCCCAGCCAGGGGCCCGGTTGGCTCAGCAGGGACTCGAAGGACTCGAAGCTGGGGCAGTCCAGCAACCGCTCGAGCCGGATCACATGGCCGATGCACCGCCCCTGGGCCACGGTGATCGGCTTGCGCCGGCTCGGCGCGCTCGTGAAGTCGACGCCGAGCAGTGAAAGACCGGGGATTTCAGGGTCCGCGCGCATGGTCGGTCCGTGACCCTTCAGCCGCCGCTCGCCAGGGTCACGACCCCGGTCGCGATCAGCAATGCGCCGACGATGCGCAGCCCGCGGTCAGTCTCGCCAAGTAATCGCCCACCGAGCAACGCTGCGAACAACATCGATACCTCGCGCGCCGGTGCCACATGCGACAAGGGCGCCATGCGCACCGCATACAGGACCATCACGTAGCCCACCGGGGCCAGCACGGCGCCGACCAGCGCATGGCGCCATTGGGTCCGCAGCGCTGTGCGGAATGCCTCGCGCTCGCGCCACTGGCGCGGCGCCAGAAAGGGCACCCGCAACAGGTTGGTGAGCCAGTCGAGCAGGATCGGCGACATCAGCATCACCTTGACCGCATAGCCGTCGAGCACGGTGTAGCCCGCGATCAGCACGCCGGTCATCGCGCCCCAGCGCAAGCCGGTCCGCGTGCGTTCGCGCTGCGCCGGGTCATGGACCTGGCTCCACAGATGCGGGCCTCCGGCCAGCACGAACACGCCACCACAGACACCCAGCGCGCCGAGCGCACCGCCCCAGGTCAGCGGCTCGCCGAGCAGCGCGATCGCGGCGACCACGGTGATCAACGGACCGGTGCCTCTTGCCACCGGATAGACGACCGTCAGGTCGGCCTCGCGATAGCCGCGCAGCAGAGTTCGGTAATAGCTCAGGTGCACGAGCGTGGTGGCCAGCACCAGCGCCCATTCACGCCAGCCCCACTGCGGCAGTTCGGTCCATCCGACATAGAGCGCGAGCGGCGCCCACAGCACGCCGACCATCACCGCACCCATCAGCATGAAGGCGTCGCCGCCGCCCGACTTCTTGGCCGCGATGTTCCAGGTGGCGTGCAGCAGGGCGGCGACCAGCACGAGCGCCAGGGCATTGAGCGGCATAGGCTCGCATTATTGCGAGTCGCCCGCCTTGACCGCGCAGCTTCAGGCCGGCCGGTACAGGGTGCGGTCGTCGCGAAACGGCCGGTCGTCGTAGACGTGGCGCAACGCGCCAAGGCGCATCAACTGCGCTGCCCACTGGGACGCCACGGCGCGTGACACCGCGTAGCGCTCGACGATCCAGTCGACGATGTCGCGGCCGCGCGCGCTACCCCGGTGCAGGATCAGTCCGCGGCCATGGTGGCGCAGGACCAGGCCGCCCTGCCCTCGCAGAGCGCGCAGCAGCGCCTCGCTGTCGGGCACGGTCGCGACCTGCGCCGCCGCCGGCTCCACCAGCGAGTAGAAGAAGTCGGCGTCCTCGAAATCATGTTCGCTCAGGACATGGCGGAGCAGGTCCAGCGCGAGCAGGCGTCGACCGATCTGCACCGCCGCCGAGCGCGACACGCCCTGCCGTTGCACGATCCAGTCGACCGCTTCGCGCCCGACGAAGCAGGAGCGGTAGGTCTTCAGGCGGTACAGGCGATCGCGCACATCGAGGCCGCCGGGCATGCGCATCTGGTGCCACAGGGCCCTGACCTGCGCCTCGTTCGCAGCCCAGTCCGGCGACCCGGGTCGTGCGCCATCCGCGCTCGCTGCCGAGGGCACCAACTCCGCACTGCGCTCGACCAGCCATTCCCGGAATGCCGCGATCGGCATCGGGCGCGCCATCAGGAAGCCCTGCGCGTGGCGCACGCCGCGCGCCGCCAGATAGTCCCACTGCGAACGCGTCTCCACGCCTTCCGCAATCAGCGGCACACCGAGCTGCCCCGCCAGCGTGATGATGGCGTCGAGCACCGGGCGATTGACGGTCTGGTCGTCGATCGTGCGCACGAAGGCGCGGTCGATCTTGATGCGGTCGATCGCCAGTTGCTCGAGCGAGGCCAGGCTGCTGTGCCCGGTACCGAAGTCGTCGATCGCCATGCGCCAGCCCGCCACGTGCAGCGACTGCAAGACCTGCCCGGCGTCGCCGTCGACGAACTCGCGCTCGGTCAGCTCGAGCAGCACCTTGTTGCGTGGCAAGGCGTCGTCGTTGAACAGTTCGTCGAGCCGCTGCACGAATCCTGCCTGACGCAGTTGCAGCGGCGTGACGTTGAACGAGAAGTACAGCTCCGGGTGTTCGCGCGCCAGACTGGCCAGACGATGCGACGCACGTGCCATCACGGTGTCGGACATCGGCACGATGAGACCGGTGCGTTCGGCCTCCTCGATGAATTCACTCGGTGCGAGGATGCCGCGCTGCGGGTGCTGCCAGCGCATCAGGATCTCGCCGCCGGCGCAGCGGCCGGTCGCGAGGTCGATGATGGGCTGCACGAAGGGCTCGAACTGGCGGCGGCGCGAGGCGCGTTGAAGGCGGTAGACGAGGCGCGAGCGCCGCACACCGAGCAGGTGCACAAAGGCAGCGACGGCCGACAATGTCAGCAGCGTCGCGAGCGCGGCCCAGATCGATTGCCAGACAAGTTCGGCGTCCCAGCTCGCCTGGTCGACCGCGACGAGCACGCCGAAGCCCAGCCGGCCCGACTCGGCACCACGCACCAGCAGCTCGGGCCCGCTTTCCCGCCTGGGCCCGCTACCCAGCCGGGCGACGCGCAGGCCTTCGGTCGAGGTCAACCAGACGGTCCGCAAGATCGCCGCATCGCGTGAAGCGCTCGCGCCACCGGCGGCATCGGCGCGCCAGTCGGCAAACACGCGCGGGTCGAGTTCGGCCACGAGCTGCGGGCCGTCCGGATCCGATCCGGAACCCCTGGAGATCCACAGCGTGGGCCGCACGTCGCGCGACGAACCCAGGTGCAGGACGCGGTCCGCCACCAAGGGCAGTTCCGGCGCTGCGGCCGGCCCGTCAGGCCAGCAGGCCAGATCGTCGCCCACGCGCAACCACGCAAAGCGGCGGACATGGTGAGAGTTCATGCTGGCGCGCGCCAGCGCCTGTCGCGCCGGTTCCGTGCAGCCCGCCGCAGCGCCCATTCGGGGGTCACGCAGGAGCTCGTCAAGTTCTTCGTCGAGCGTGGCCAAGCGCGCCTGCACGTGGGTCAGCACGTCACGTGCCCCCTGCGACGCCGTGCGCTCCACGCTCCACCAAAGCCTCGCCGTGCTCAGGCACAACATGCCAGCCGTGGCGACGACCACGAGAGCCGCGAACCGGGCCCAGTGAAAGGCGATTTCACGCTCGCGTCGACCCGACAGGCCCTGGCGCCATGGCCAGGTCCCCAGGGCATGCCAGCGTGTCAGCCATGCTGCAACCCAGGCCGGCAAGCTGGGGCGCGGCGGGGTCACGGGAATGCGGCGGGTCTTCTCCACAGAGGCTTATCGGCCGCGAGCGATCCAAACTGAGGGTCGCCTTGCACGTCCAGCGCTGCGACGCAACCCTGCTTGTGCCAGTGTCGGCGGCGACCTGGAGCCTCTAGCCTGCGTACCTACTCCGAAGGCCCTGCCATGGACACCGCCAACCTGACCCAGTACCTCGTCGTCGCGCTCGCGCTGGTCATGCTCGGGCTGGGGCTGACCCTGACCCGGGGCGACTTCAGGCGACTGCGCGAGCACCCGCGCGCCGTGATCCTGGCACTGGGGCTGCAAGTGGTCGCCCTGCCGCTGGCCTGCGTTGGCGTGATCGCGGCCTTCGATCTGTCGCCACTGTATGCGGTCGGCATGATGTTGCTGGCCGCATCACCGGGCGGCGTCACGGCCAACCTTTACAGCCACCTGTTCGGTGGCCACGTGGCCTTGAACCTGTCGTTGACGGCCGTGAACACGCTGCTGTCCATCGTCTCCTTGCCGCTCATCGCCAACTGGGCGATCGGGTACTACACGGGGGGTGGTCAAGTCGTGCCGCTGCAGTTCGGCAAGGTGGCGGAGGTGGTGGCGGTGATCGCGCTGCCCGTGGCGCTGGGCATGTGGGTGCGCGCTGCACGGCCGGCTCTGGCCGAACGCCTGGACAAACCGATGAAGGTGTTCGCCGCCATGGTCCTCGTGACGCTGACCGTGCTCGCGATCGCCAAGGAGTGGGACGCGCTGCGCGCCTCGTTCGCCGAACTCGGCGGCGCGGTGCTCGCCTTCAACCTGCTCAGCCTGGGCATCGGCTACGGCGTGTCGCGTGCGTCGAAGCTGCCGCGCAGCTTGAGCATCGCGATCGGTTTCGAGATCGGCATCCACAACTCCACGCTGGCGATCTTCATCGCGCTCAGCGTGTTGCAGCAGTTCCCGCTCGCCTTGCCCGCGGCCCTCTACTCGGTCAGCATGTACGTCACGGCGACCCTGTTCGGCCTGCTCTGGCTGCGCCGGCGCGATCCGGTGCCGGTCTGATGGCTCACAACGGCAGCCCTTGTCGCAGGCACCGGACACGTTCATTGACCCCGTCGATCCAGCGCCGATAGAGCCATAGCTTGAACTTGCCGGGCCGATTGCGGTACAGCGGTCCGCCGTAGTAGTCGATCGGGTCGGCGTAGGTGCCATGGTCGTCCGTGACCGCCGCCATCTGCGAGAAGCTTTCGCGTTCGAGGTCCAGCTCGATCCCCGGCTCGCCCGATCTCGGCAGTGCAACCGAGAACCCGGTCTTCCAGCCGCGGCGCCGCAGCTCCGCAACGGCACGCGCCTGAAGCGGTCGATCGTTGATGTAGGCGTCGATCCGCCGCCATCGGCCCGCGACCTGCACCTCGATCCACGAATGCGAAATGTGCGCCGGCATGGCCGCCAGGGCGAGACCGGTGAAGAACCCGCGTTGAATGTCCTTCGAAATGAGCGAGAAGTGGATTCGCGCGGGGATGTCGACCGCCCGGCACAGTGCGAGCAGCAGCGCGCTCTTGTTGTTGCACTGGCCAAAGCCCTGCGCGATCACCTCGGAGGCCTTGACCAGATCGCCCTGCAGCGGGAACCTGAACTCGATCTGATCGCGCACGTAGGTGAACAACCGGGCGAGCTGGCCTTCGACGGTGGACTCGCCCGCCGTCAGCCGTCGCGCCAGCGCCTGGACCGACGGGTGCTCGAAGTCCGCGAGGGGCTCTTGGGATGTCACTTGACGACGCGTCCGGTCGGCTGCGGCATGGACCGCTCCGCTTCAAACGGCCGACTTTGCCATCGCGGCCAGGTGGATCCGTTGACGACGCGCAACGGCGGTGAGCGCCGTCGTTTGCGAACGATCGGTGGTCCCGGCAGCGAAGCCGGGCAGCCCGGCACAGCACAATGCCCCCATGACCGATGCGACACCTCCCCACAAGCGGCGCCCGCGCTACGCTGGGACCCACCCCAAGCGCTTCGAGGAGAAGTACAAGGAGCTCGACCCGACGCGCCATGCCGACGAGGTGCAGAAGGTCCTGCAGCGCGGGCAGACCCCGGCCGGCATGCACAGGCCCATCTGCGTGGCCGAGATCCTGGCATTCCTGGACCCGCAGCCCGGGCAGACCGGGCTGGACGCGACGCTGGGCTACGGCGGCCACGCGCAGGAGCTGCTGTCGCGGCTGCAGCCCGGCGGGCGCCTGTTCGCGATCGACGTCGATCCCATCGAACTGCCGCGCGCCGAGGCTCGCCTGCGGCTGCTCGGTTTCACCGAGGCCATGCTGGTCGTGCAGCGAATGAACTTTGCACGTTTGGCCGAGCTGTTGCCGTTGGCCGGTGGCGGCTTCGACTTCGTGCTTGCCGACCTGGGGGTTTCGTCGATGCAGATCGACAAGCCCGAGCGCGGCTTCAGTTTCAAGGTCGACGGCCCGCTCGACCTGCGGCTGGACCCGGGCAGCGGCGTCAGCGCGAGCGAGTTGCTGCTGTCGATCACCCGCCCGGCGCTGCGCGATCTGCTTGTCGACAACGCCGACGAGCCCCATGCCCAGGCCCTGGCAGCGGCGCTGCAGGGCCAGTACCTGCAGACCACCAGCGAGCTTGCCGCCAAGGTCAGCGAATGTGTGGCCGCAGCGCTGCCGCGCCGCCTGCCCGAGGCCGAGCGAGCCATCGAGATCAAGAAGGCCCTGCAGCGCTGCTTCCAGGCGCTGCGAATCGCCGTCAACGACGAGTTCGCTGCGCTCGATCGTTTTCTGGCGGACCTGCCGGCCTGCCTCAAGCCCGGCGGCCGGGTGGCGATCCTGAGCTTTCACTCGGGCGAGGACCGGCGTGTGAAGAAGGCCTTTCAGTCCGGCGAACGCGAAGGCGTCTACGCCCGCGTATCCGACGGCTTCATCCGGCCTTCATTCGACGAACAGCGCGCGAACCCGCGTTCGAGTTCGGCCAAGCTGCGCTGGGCTCAGCGCGCAGACTGAGCGGCGCTGCACGGCTTGCGCAAGCGGGCACTTCATGTGCCGCTTCGTATCGGCCATCCACTGGCGCGGCGTTCTCCTACACGAGGACATGCCGCGCGCCGACCGACAGCGGCAGGCGCAGCGCCCAGATTCACGCCATGGCCTGAACGTCACCACGGCGTGCAAGTTGCACACCGAATGTCGTCGGGCCCAGCGCAACCAGGAGTGACCGCAGGACCGAGCTTGGTGCGCCCCATTCTCGCGGCCGCCGCGACCCGGTGCCACCGAGCCGTGCGCCTGCCAGCAAGCTTGGGAGCCCGGACACCATGATCACAACGGGGAGATCGGGGTCCCGGTCGCGCTGCGAGCGGGCAGTTCAGCTGCCGCAGCCCTGCGGCTCGGAACCGACCGCAGCGCCGAGCTGCAGGCGCGTCGACTGGCGCCGCAAGCCCTGACCGATCCGGCGCCAGGCCAGCTGCCATCGACGCAGCGGCCCCGGCCCGGCCGGCTCGATCAGTTCGACACTGGCTGGTTGCAGGGCCTCGATCACCGCGCGCCCGCGGCGCAACTGCCGGTCCTGGCCGGCGCTGAGCACCAGATCGTCCGGCTCGCCCTCACCGGTCAGCCAGGTCGCGCCATGCAGCACACGCATGCGCGTGCCGTCCCCGGCATCGATCACCAGCATCTGCTCGTAGCCCAGGTTGACGGTCCTGATCGTCGGCATGCGCTTGTTCATCGTTGGCTCCTTGTTCACGGCCCGCGGGCCTGCCTCGGTGACTCCATTGAACGACTCGGCGCGGTCGGCGACAAACGAAAAGAACGCAGTTGATGAATGCGTCTTGCGCATGCATAGTCTGGCCATGGCCAACCAACCCGCCCCAAGCCCACGCGCCCGCCGAAGGCCGATCGAGCTGAACTCGCTGCGCGGCTTCGAGGCCGCCGCGCGGCGGCTGTCGTTCACCGCCGCGGCGGCCGAACTGAACCTGACGCAATCGTCGATCAGCCGCCAGGTCGCGTCGCTCGAACAGCAGATCGGCCGCCCGCTGTTCGTGCGCCGCACGCGCGCGCTGGTGCTGACCGCCGCCGGCGCCTTGTTGCACCAGGCCGTGCGGCAGGCCCTGGCCACGGTCGACACCAGCGTGCTGGAGATCCGCGGCGCTTCCGGCGCGCGCCGTGTGACCCTGACCACCTATGCGTCCTTCGCATCGCTGTGGCTGGCACCCAGGCTGGCCGCTTTCCAGCGCCTGCACCCGGACATCGAAATCCGGCTCGACGCCTCGGACCGGGTGGTCGACCTCGCGTCGGAGGACGTCGACGTGGCGGTGCGCTGGGCGCCCGCCGGCCCGCTGCCGCGCGGCGCGGCGCTGCTGATCGACGACGTGCTGACAGCGGCCCTGTCGCCGCGCCTGCTGGAGACGGCGCCGGTGACGACGCCGGCCGATCTGGCGCGCTGGCCGCTGCTCGATCTGGACCCCGGCGTGCCGGGAACGCACCTGCAGAACTGGCCGAACTGGTTTGCCTTTGCCGGCGCCGGCGAGGTGAGCCCGGGCGCCGGCCGCCTGGTGTTCTCCTTTGCCGACCAGGCCGTGCAGGCTGCCGTGCGTGGCCAGGGCGTGGCCCTCGTTCGATCGCCCTTCCTGCAAGACTGCGTGGCCAGCGGCGACCTCGTGATGCCGTTCCCGCAGCTGTGCATGCCGGCCGGCTACCGGCATCTGCTGGTGGTCAACGCCGAGGGCGCGCGGCGCCCCCACGTGAAGGCGTTTCTCGACTGGCTCGATGAGGAGTTCCGCAGCGCACCGCGGTTGGCCGACTGACCGTGGTGCGATCCCCCTCGCGCCGGGCCGGGCCGGGAGGGCCTGCGCTGGCGCGATACAGTCGCGCCATGAATGCCAATCCCGTGCTTGTCGAGTCCCTTCGGGGCGGCGTGACCGAGTCGTTTCACCGCGGCGCCTTCGCCGTCGTCGACGCCGCCGGCGTGCGCCTGCGCAGCGTGGGCGACATCGACCGTCCGATCTTTCCGCGTTCTGCGATCAAGGTGCTGCAGGCCTTGCCACTGGTGGCCAGCGGTGCGGCCGATTCGCTCGGTTTGACCGATGCCGAGCTGGCCCTGGCCTGCGCGTCGCATGGCGGCGAGACCGCGCACACCGAGACCGCCGCGTCGATGCTGGCCAAGGCCGGGCTCGACGCCTCGGTGCTGGAATGCGGCACGCACTGGCCCTACCACGATGGCAGCCTCAAGGCCCTTGCCGCGGCGGGCGCGCAGCCCAGTGCGTTGCACAACAACTGCTCGGGCAAGCACGCAGGATTCGCCTGCCTCGGCTGCCACCTGGCAGGCGGACGCGACGCAGCCGCTTTCCTGCGCGGCTACATCGGGCCGGATCATCCGGTGATGCGCGAAGTCACCGCGTCGCTGCAGTCCACGACAGGCTTCGACCTGGCGCAGACCGCGCGCGGCACCGACGGCTGCTCGATCCCGACCTATGCGATCCCGCTGCGCCATCTGGCGCATGCCTTCGCCAAGGTCGGCACCGGCGTCGGGCTGGCGCCCGAGCAGGCGCACGCCGCATCCCGCCTGCGCGCGGCCGTCGCCACGGCCCCGTTCATGGTGGCCGGCAGTGGACGCTTCGACACCCGGATCATGGAGCGGCTGGGTGCGCGCGTGTTCTGCAAGGTCGGCGCCGAGGGCGTCTACTGCGCGGCGCTGCCCGAGCTCGGTCTGGGTGTGGCGATCAAGATGGACGACGGCAACAACGCGCGCGCAGCCGAGGTCGTGATGGCCGCGCTGATCGCCGCGCTGCTGCCGCTCGATGCGGGCGACGAGTCCTTCGTGCAGGGACTGGCCAATCCGATGCTGCGCAACTGGAACGGGATCGAGGTCGGGCGCTTGCAGCCGACCCTGCCCTGAGCCACTCGACCCGGCTCAGGGAATGCCGATGACCTTGTGCGTCTGCACGCTCAGCCGCCACTGCGGGTGCGCGAGACAGTAGTCGACCGCCTGCTGCGTGTGGCGCACGCGGTCCGGGCCGTCCAGCGGCTGCAGGAAGAAATGCTGGAAGTCGAGCCCGGCAAAACGCTCCGGCTTGGCCAGCAGTTGCGGGTAGACCAGCTTGAGCTCGGAGCCACGCGTCAGCACCAGCGCCGCGCCGGCTTTGGGGCTGACGCAGATCCAGTCGAGGCCGGGTGGCGCCGGCTGGGTGCCATTGGTCTCGACCGCGACTTCGAAGCCTTCGGCATGCAAGGCCTCGATCAGCGGTGCATCGAGCTGCAGCAGGGGCTCGCCCCCGGTGCACACGACGAGCGGGCGGCCGGTGCGCGGCGTCGGCCAGCGCGAGGCAATCGCCGCCGCCAGTGCGCCCGGGCGGTCGAACTTGCCACCGCCCGGGCCATCGGTGCCGACGAAGTCGGTGTCGCAGAAGTTGCAGACCGCGTCGGCGCGGTCCGCCTCGCGCCCGCTCCACAGATTGCAGCCGGCGAAGCGGCAGAACACCGCCGCCCGGCCCGCCTGGCCGCCCTCGCCCTGCAGCGTGTAGTAGATCTCCTTGACGGCGTAGACCATGGTCAAAGGCTCAGCACGAGGGCCGGCGCGGCATGGCTGACGATCGCACCGCAGCCTTCGGTCTCGAACAGGTCGACCCGGTCGAGCTGGGGCAGCCGCCCATGCGCATTGGCCAGGATCCAGGCTGCCAGCGACGCGCTGTCGCAGTCGACCAGACCGGCGAGTTCGTGCAGGGGCTGGTGGTCGAGGGCCTGGAAGATCGGATCGAACAGGTACTTGACGTCGCCGAAGTCGACCGCCCAGCCGAGCACCGCATCGAGCGGCGCGCACAGGTGCAGGCGCAGGGTGTAGGTGTGGCCGTGCAGCTTGCGCAGCGCATGCCCTGCGGGCGCGCGGCGCAGCTGGAGCGCGCTGTCGAGGGTCAGTTCTTTCCAGATGCGGTAATGGGCACCGTCGAAGGTGGCGCCGCAGGAGGCCGTCTCGTAGACCGTGACCGCACTCAGCCCCGGCAGCTGGGGCAGCAGGCGCGCCCACAACCAGCTCGACAGCATCTCGCTGGTCGGGTTCTCGAGCCCGGCCAGTTCGTTCAGGCAGGCATGGTCGAGCTGGGCCTGCAGCGGCGCCCAGGCGGCATCGATCTCGTGGCGGCTGGCGCGCGCGTGCAGCCTCGCCTCGAACCCGTGGCCGTGCATGCGGCCGCACTTGTGGCCCGGGGGCACATGGGGCAGTCGATGCGCCGACTGGAAACCGAAACGTCGCCAGGCATGGGCCTGCCCCTGGGCATCGAGTTCGACACCGCCCATCGGGTCGCTGCGCAGGCCCAGCTGCACGCTGCCAGGCAGGTCGAGCCGGTCGCGGATCCAGGCAGCGATGGCAAGGTCGGAGGGCTCGTCGATCAGGTCGTTGAGCAGCCGGTGGTCGAGTCGGGCGACGGTCTCTTCGAGCGATTGGCGCAGCCGGGCCACTTCGCCGCCGGCGAAGTCAGCCCATTGCACCGGCAGCTGGCAGCGCACCGCGGCGCGGAAGCTGTGGCCATGCAGGCGTGCATCCGCGTGGCCGGCGCCGGCCCGGTCGAGCCGGCGTGCGCTCTCGAAACCGGCCGCTGCCGCAAAGAGGGTCGAGCCGGTCACGCGTCGTCGGCGGGCGCCTGCAGCAGCGGGATCACGCCGTCCGAGTCGCGGCCGAGCAGGCCGGTCCGGGTGTAGATGGCGAGCTTGGCACGCGTGTCCTGGATGTCCAGGTTGCGCATGGTCAGCTGGCCGATGCGGTCGGCCGGGCTGAAGGCGCCTTCGCCCTTCTCCATCGTGAGCCGGTCGGGGTGGTAGGTCAGGTTGGGGCTGGTGGTGTCGAGCAGCGAGTAGTCGTTGCCGCGCCGCAGCTCCAGCGTCACCTCGCCGGTGATGGCGCGCGCGACCCAGCGCTGGGCAGTCTCGCGCAGCATCAGGCATTGCGGGTCGAACCAGCGGCCCTGGTAGAGCAGGCGACCGAGGCGCATGCCGTTGATGCGGTACTGCTCGATCGTGTCCTCGTTGTGGATGCCGGTCACGAGGCGCTCGTAGGCGGTGTGCAGCAGCGCCATGCCCGGTGCCTCGTAGATGCCGCGGCTCTTGGCCTCGATGATGCGGTTCTCGATCTGG
The DNA here is from genome assembly GCA_963706655.1 of uncultured beta proteobacterium. GTDB lineage: Bacteria > Pseudomonadota > Gammaproteobacteria > Burkholderiales > Burkholderiaceae_C > Rubrivivax. The sequence goes on along the minus strand of CAVPNN010000009.1, from coordinate 2,181 downwards.
TCGCACATCCCCAGACCATGGCGCCCGCCGATGCGGTTGGCCTCGTCGAACAGCGCCACCGCGTCCTTGAACGTGCGGCCGTTCAGTGCGACCGGCTGGCCTTCCTCGAAGCGCACGCTGACGGTCTCGGCCTTCACGACCACGTCGTCGCGCCAGAACGCCACGCCCATGATCGGGTTGACGATGGCGACGCCCTTGTCCAGGAACTCGAGGTCCTTGGCTTCGTGCGTCGCGCCAAGCATGTTGGAGTCGGTGCTGTAGGCCTTCTCGACGCTCATCTTGTAGTCGAAGCCATTGGCGATGAGGTACTCGCTCATTTCCTTGCGGCCACCGAGCTCGTCGATGAAGGTCTGGTCGAGCCAGGGCTTGTAGACGCGCAGCGCCGGGTTGGCCAGCAAGCCGTAGCGGTAGAAGCGCTCGATGTCGTTGCCCTTGTAGGTGCTGCCGTCACCCCAGATGTTGACGCCGTCCTCGCGCATCGCGACCACGAGCGCAGTGCCGGTCACGGCGCGCCCGAGCGGGGTCGTGTTGAAGTAGGTCGCGCCGCCGCTCCTGATGTGGAAGGCGCCGCACTGGATGGCGGCTATGCCCTCGGCGACGAGCTGGGCCCGGCAGTCGACCAGGCGCGCGATGTCGGCGCCATAGGCCCTGGCCTTGCGCGGGATCTCGTCGTAGTCGGTCTCGTCGGGCTGACCCAGGTGCGCGGTGTAGGCACAGGGAATGGCGCCCTTGGCGCGCATCCAGTGCACCGCGGCGCTGGTGTCGAGACCGCCCGAAAAGGCGATGCCGACACGTTCGCCGGCGGGAAGTTTCTGAAGGATGTTCTGTGACATGGGGTTTCGCTCCAACAACCGACATTGTCGCAAGGTTGGATCGCACGATCAGGGCGCGAAACGGTTGGCACTTTGCAGCCACTGCCCGGGCCCGCGCTGGCTAGACTTTGACCAGGGTTGCATCTCGCGCCTGGCCTATTCTCATTGACCGTCATGCTGCAACACACTTTCGCTGCTCCCACCGCGCGCCTGGTCCTGGCCGTGGTCGCCCTGATGCTGGCCGGTACGGCCGCAGCAACCTCGGTCCGGATCAACCCCGGCGACGTCGGCGAACGCTCGCGCTTCGACACCTATGGGCTGCTGAAGGGGGTGGTCGAGGCCGCACTCAGGCGCGAGAAGCTGGCCGAGCCGAAAGTCTCGATGTCGACCGACACGACCTCCGACCTGGCCGCCACCCGCTCGCGCATCCCGGACGTGTTCGTCGCGCCGGCGCATGTGATCGGCAGTGCGGTGCGCTACGGCTACCTGCCCCTGGTCGTGCTGGAGCGTCCGGTGCAGACGGTGCTCGTGGCACGCCAGGACAACCCGGCGACCGACCTGGCCAGCGCTGCCGGGCTCAAGCTCGGCCTGCCGCCGCAGGACAGCATCGTCACCTACTTGCTGCGCGGCGAGGTGAATGCCGCCAACACGACCATCAAACGTCACTTCGGCCCTGTCTTCGAGAGCCGCTACCAGGAGGCCTTGCTGATCTGCCTGCAGGTGCGTCGCTGCGACCTGGTCGCCGTCGAGCGCGCCCTGTTCGATCGCTGGAAGGCGGCCGGAGAACCGGTCAAGACCGTGCTGGAGAGCAAGCCGGTGCCAGGCATCGGTGTCGCGCTCAAGCCCGACACGCCCGCGGCCGCGGCCGCGCCCGCACTTCGCAGCGCGTTGCTGAGCGGCTTTGCGACCTGGTCCGGCGCGCCGCTCTCGGGTCGCGGCGCAGTCGTCGAAGCGCCGGCCTTCAAGTACGTCTCGACCCTCGGCTACTTCACACCGCGCGCCCTGCCCGGTGCGAACCTGGTCGACGCGGCGGCGGCAGCACAGCTGCTCAAGCAGGGCGCCGTCTACATCGACACCCGCACCGAGACCGAGTTCAAGGCCGGCCATGTGCCCGGCTCGCGCCTGGTGCCTTATGTCGAGAAGAGCGCCAAGGACGCCGATTTCGACCCGGCGCAGGATCAGTTCGACCTGTCCAAGCTGCCTGCCGAGCCACAGACCGTGCTCGTCATCGGGTGCAACGGCGCCGAGTGCTGGAAGAGCTTCAAGGCCAGCCACGCCGCGTTGAAAGCCGGCTACACCAAGGTGAACTGGTACCGCGGCGGGCTGCCCGAATGGCGCGGTGCGGGCATGGCGGTCGAGTCCGCGCCCT
>CAVPNN010000008.1:0-51195 GCA_963706655.1 uncultured beta proteobacterium | reverse complement strand
GACACACAGGAGCAACACGAAGTCAGGTCCGGGCGAGACCCGGTAGCACTGCCTGACCGCCTGGTGTCCGACGGCCCTGGCCTCGAATCGCTGCAGGTGCTCTGCGCCCTGCCGGTCGAGTGTCACCTCCGCGATCGCGGTCAACTGCTGCCCGATCAGGCTTGCGTCGAGCAGCGCGACGCGGCGCTCAATGACGCCGGCGTCGGTGAGGCGCCTCACGCGCCTCAGGCATGTCGCGGGCGAGGTATGCGTCTGGGCGGCGAGCTCCTGATTGGTCATCCCGGCGTCGCGCTGAAGCTGATCCAGGATTCTGATGTCTGTTGCGTCGAGCGGGACCGGTGTGGAGTTGGATTTCATTTGGTGCCAGTACGTGACTTTATTGGTCGATAGTGTCATTGTCGGCTGGATAATGATCGTCAGGGCCTCGTTTATGCAAGCTTCTTTCACGGTCTCTGCATACGATCTCTCGCATGGTCTGAACGAGGGGTGTGTATGTGTGGAATCGTCGGCGCGGTCAGCCACCGCAACATTGTTCCGGTGCTGATCGAAGGGCTCAAGCGCCTCGAGTACAGGGGATACGACTCCTGTGGCGTGGCGGTGCATCAGGACGGGGCCCTGCGCCGCGCCCGCAGCACCTCTCGCGTCGCGGAGCTGGAGAGCAACGTCATCTCCGAGAGCGTCGCGAGCGGCACTGGGATTGCGCATACCCGATGGGCGACGCATGGAGCGCCAGCAGTTCACAACGCGCACCCTCACTTCTCGCACGACCCCAGAGGCGATCCAGCGGACACCCAGTACGCCCAGTCGGGCCGGATCGCCTTGGTTCACAACGGCATCATCGAGAACCACGATGCCCTTCGCGACGAGCTGATCGCCAAAGGCTATCGCTTCGACAGCCAGACCGATACCGAAGTCATCGCGCACCTGATCCACAGTCTCTATGTCGGTGATCTCCTGGAGGCCGTGCAGCTGGCGCTGCCCCGGCTGCGCGGCGCCTATGCCATCGCCACCTTTTGCCGGGACGAGCCGCACCGTGTCGTGGGCGCGCGCGAGGGCTCCCCGCTGGTGCTGGGTCTCGGCGACGGAGAGAACTTCCTGGCCTCGGATGCCATGGCACTGGCAGGGGTGACCGATCGAATCGTCTACCTCGAGGAAGGCGACGTCGTCGATCTCCAGCTCGGGAAGTTCTGGGTCTGCGCGCTCGACAAGGGAAGCTACCACCCGGTCGAGCGGCCCTCCAAACAGATACAGGCCTACACCGGTGCCGCCGAGCTCGGGCCCTACCGGCACTACATGCAAAAGGAGATCTTCGAGCAGCCTCGCGCCATCGCCGACACGCTCGATGCCGTGCCCGGCATCAGCCCGGAGCTCTTCGGTGACGGCGCGCACCGGGTCTTCAAGGAAATCGACCGCGTCCTGATCCTGGCTTGCGGCACGAGCTACTACGCGGGGTCGACCGCACGCTACTGGCTGGAGGCGATTGCCGGGATCCCGACGACCGTGGAGATCGCCAGCGAATACCGCTATCGGACAAGCGTGCCCGATCCCCGAACCCTGGTCGTCACGATCACCCAGAGTGGCGAAACAGCCGACACGCTGGCGGCGCTGAAGCATGCACGATCGCTTGGAATGCCGCACACGCTGACGATCTGCAATGTCGCCACGAGCGCCATGGTGCGTGAATGCTCACTCGCGTATCTGACTCGAGCGGGAGTCGAGATCGGCGTGGCGTCTACCAAGGCCTTCACGACCCAGCTGGTGGGGCTCTACCTGCTTACCCTGGCCCTGGCACAGGTGCGGGGCCGTCTGACCGACGCCGAGGAGGCGCAGCAGATGGCTGCCCTGCGCCACCTGCCGGTGGCACTCCAGGCGGTTCTGGCCCTGGAGCCCCAGGTGATCGCATGGTCCGAGGAGTTCGCACGCAAGGAAAACGCCCTCTTCCTCGGCCGTGGCCGCCATTACCCGATCGCCCTTGAAGGCGCGCTCAAGCTCAAGGAGATCAGCTACATCCACGCGGAGGCCTACCCTGCGGGCGAACTCAAGCACGGCCCGCTCGCGCTGGTGACGTCCCAGATGCCGGTGGTCACCGTCGCGCCGAACGACGAGTTGCTGGAGAAGCTCAAGAGCAACATCCAGGAAGTGCGGGCACGAGGCGGTGAGCTGTACGTTTTCGCTGACGCGGACACCGCGATGCGAAGCGAAGACGGCGTTCACGTGATCCGGATGCCAGAGCACTATGGCGCGTTGTCGCCCATCCTGCATGTCGTGCCTCTGCAACTGCTCGCCTATCACACCGCCTGCGCGCGAGGCACCGATGTCGACAAGCCGCGCAACCTGGCCAAGAGCGTGACCGTCGAGTGACAACTGGCCGACAGACTCGGCCAGCCAGAACCCCTCAGGTGTCTGCTCATTCGACTTGCTGCGGTCGGCGCCGCGACTGATCTCGATCAATCCGCCAGCGCGGCGAGACGGTATCAAGAGCAAGGACGCGTCGTGTCCGCGTGGCGATCTGGAGGAGCGACCGACGATGAGACCCCTGACAGGCCTGGACGGTGCCTTGCCACACCCGAAGAAGGTCGAAACACCAATGCGCCTGGCTTCGCGTCACTGATACCGTGCGAGCCTTGTGCCCATGCCTGCGTCGGTGGACGCGGACCACGATCAACGCCTTGCCTACCGACCGGACCCCGCCGATGCGCCAGCTGAGCCCCCGCGACGCGAGCTTCCTCGAAGCCGACACGATCCACGCGAACGCCAACGTCACCTTCATCCAGATCTACGACCAGAGCACCGTGCCGGGCGGCACGTTGCGCCTGAAGACGATCCTGTCCCACATCCAGAGCCGCCTGCACCTGTCGCCGATCTTCCGCAGCAAGTTGCTGCGGGTGCCGCTGGAACTCGACGAACCTTACTGGGTCGAGGACGAGAACTTCGACCTCGAGTACCACGTGCGCCACATCGCGCTGCCCAAGCCGGGCGACTGGCGCCAGTTCTGCATCCAGGCCTCGCGCATCCACGCCCGCGCACTCGATCTGCATCGGCCCTTGTGGGAGATCTACGTGATCGAGGGGCTCGACAGCATCACCGACCTGCCGCCCGGCAGCTTCGCGCTGCTGACCAAGATCCACCACTCCGCGATCGACGTCGAGAGCCGCAACGAATTCATCGACGTGCTGCACGACGTCACGCCCGAGCCGACGACGCCCGCGCCGCCCGAGCCATGGTTTCCGGAGCGTGCGGCCGGCGCGCTGCCGCTGCTGGCGCGCGCAGGGGTGCACCTGCTGTTTTCGCCGTCGAAGCTGGTGCGACCGGTCCGGCGCGCACTGCCGTCGGCGATGGCTTTCGTGCGCGACCTGTTGCGGCCCGAGATGCATCCGGCGGCGACACGCTTCAACACGGTCGTCTCGCCGCACCGGGTGTTCGACACGCGGCGCTTCGGGCTCGACGAATTCGAGCGCATCCGCGCGCTGGTGCCCGGCGCCAGCATCAACGACGCCGTGCTTGCGGTCTGTGCCGGTGGCCTGCGGCGCTATCTGGCCGGCCACGCCGAACTGCCGCAGGCCGATCTGGCGGGGCTGGTGTCGCTCGACATCGGCGCCGACCGTGCCCCCGACGCCACCACCGTCCCGATTGGCCTGGGCACCTGCATCGACGACCCCGTCGAGCGCCTGGCCTGGGTTCACGCCCAGACCTCGAGCGCGTCCGGCACCGCAGCCCCGCTTGGTCTGCCGCCGCCGGCCTGCACGATCACGCATGTGCCGGGCCCGCCGGCGCCGGTGTACCTGCATGGGGCTCGCATGACCTACTTCTCGGCGATCCTGCCGATCGCCGACGGCATGGGCCTGGTGTTCGCCGTCAGCGGATACGACGGGAGGATCTTCGTGTCGCCGACTTCATGTCGCGAACTGATGCCCGATCCGCAGGTCTTCACGCAAGCGGTGCGCGACAGCTTCCAGCAGTACCTGGCGCTCGTAGACGCGGCGCCAAAGGCGCGCAGGCCTAGGGCGCCGCGTAGCCGTCCGTCAACAGGTGATAGGCCCGGCCCAGCGGCCCCGAAGGCTCGAACGGCCGCCAATCCCCCTCCGGCTGCGAAAGCCGTTCGGCAACGATCCACAGCACGGCCGCATTGAACCCCAGGCCCATGTGGCTGCCCGGCACGCGGATGTTCTCGTGCAGTGCCGGGTCGCCGTCGACCGTCGCTTCCTGCGGTGGCACCACGCCGTCGCCGGCCGAGTACAGGCAGCTCACCGGCACTGGCAGGTCGAGCCGCTGACGCAGCTTGCGCGCCGCCGGGTGCATCGCGTGGCCGGCCGGGCCCATCGGGTGCGCGATCAGCCGGTACATCGCCTTCACGAAAGGCGGCGAAGCACTGCCCTCGGGGTCGACGCTGACCGGGCTGCCGAGCGTGATCACGCTGCGCACGCTGTCGGGCAGCTGGTGGGCGCCGTAGAGCGCGAAGACCCCCCCCAGGCTCCACCCGACCAGGCTGAGCTTGCGCCCGGACTTGTGCTGCACATGGCGGATCTTCTGCTCGAGCGCCTCGGCATGCTTGACGTGGAAGCCGACGTTGCGCCCCAGACCCCAGGTCTCGACCGCGTAGCCCCGGTTGCGCAGAAACACTTCGAGTGCGATCAGCGACACCTCGCTGCCCATGAAGCCAGGCAGCAGCAGCACCGGATGCCCGTCGCCATGGGGCGCGGTGGCCAGCAGCGGCAGTGTCCAAGGCAGCACGGCCAGTTCGAGCAAGGCGCGCAACTCCAGCGCCGAATGCGCAGCCTTGGGACTGCCGATGTGGGGGTGACGGGAAGCCATGAACCCGATCCTAAGCTGCGGACCGACCCGAAACGTGCCCCGACGCCGTCTTGGCAGCGCCTTCATCGGCCCAGGGCAGCATCAGCGTCAACCACAGCAGGGCGTCGAACTCCGGTGCGAACCGATCGATGATTCGCTGCGGGTCGGGGCAGCGGCGCTGGTCGGTGATGAGGCCGAACTGCACGCCGCCCATGTAGGACATGATGCTGACCCCCATCCCGACCTCGCCCGACGCGGGCACCCAGAAGACGCTCTGTTGCAGCGTGCTGCCGCAGATCCGGATCGGCTGCGTGGGGCCGGGCACATTGGTCATGACGGCAGTCGTCTTGCTCAGGAAGAGATCCGACAGTGCATGCTGCAGGCCCGCTGTCAGCAGCCCCGACACCGCCAGCAATGCATAGGCCAGCACCGGCTGATAGCTGTCCTTGAGCTCGTGCATGCCCTGGCGCACCGCGTACAGGCGCTCGACCGGATGCTCGATCCCGATCGGCAACACCAGCCCGACCAGGCCGAAGCGGTTGCCCAGCTGCCAGGCCTGCTCGATCGGGCGCAGGTTCACCGGCACCATGGCACGGATCTCCTTGTCCGCCGGGTCCTCGCCACTGTCGCGCAGGTAGGCGCCGATCGCGCCGGCGACGCAGGACAGCAGGACGTCGTTGACCGAACAGCCGAGTGCCTTGCCGACCGCCTTGACCTGATCGAGCGGCATCGGTTCACACCAGGCCACGACCTTGCGCCCGCCGAGCGGGCCCTTGAGCCGCGTCGGCGAATCGTCGGGCAGCAAGGCGAGCACGGTCGCGTCGTGCAGCACCCGCGCCCCGTCGCGCGCCACTTCGGTGGCGTCGTCCATCGCCTGCTGCGGGTGCGCCAGCGCCTGCAGCGCGCGCACAACGCCGTCGCCCGTCAGGCCGATGGCCTTCACCGCGAGTTCGGTCAGGGGCCTGACGACCTTCTCGGCCATGCCGGCGTCGCCGTCCGGCGCCAGATCGGCGTGTTCATCGTGACCGTTGCGGCCTTGCGGCTGGAGTCCGGTTCCTTCGTCGGCGAGCGACATGAGCAGGGCGCTCAGCGCGATGCCGTCGGCAATGCAGTGGTGGATGCGCAGGATCATCGCGCTGCCGCCGTCGTATCGCTCGATCAGGTGCATCTGCCACAAGGGGTGCATGTGATCGAGCGGCGTGACCGCCAGCTCGGCCGTGCGTTCCTTCAGCGCATCGGCCTCGCTCTGGCCGCGCCGTCGCACGAGCGTCTCGCGCAGCACATGGCGATCGAGCTCGAAATCCTCGTCGTCGACCCAGTGGGCGTCGACGGCCTGCTGCACGACCTTCTGCCTGAAGCGCGCGTAGGGCAGCAACTTGGCCTCCAGGCGCCGGCACAGTGCGGCATGGCCGAGCGCCGGGCGCAGCAGCCAGACGCCGACGATCATCATCAGGTTGTGCGGGCCGTCCATGCGCAACCAGGCGGTGTCGACACGCGACATGCGTTCGGGGGTCATGCTCATCCGAGGCTCGCATCTGTGCCGGACCGGCAAACGTGCTGCGCCCATCCGCTGCACGCACGGTCCGATTGGCATTGGACCCCCGGTGGCGGGCCGGGCATTGATCCGAGTCAAGACCGGTCCGCGCGCCTGCAGTGCATCTCGTCGCCAGCGTCAGCGGTACTGGCGCAGATAGTGCCCTTCGTGCAAGCGCTTGGCCCAATGGAACAGGCGACTGGTGGGCAGGATGATCTGTCGGCTCGGGCTGCGGTACACGAGCGTGCCCTCGTCGAGGGCGTCGATGATGCAGATGAGCTCGACCTTGAAGGTGGCGCTGGGTGTCCGGCCCTTGAGGCCGGCGAGCAGGTTCTCGGCGGCCGCCGCCGCCTGCAGATCGGCCATGTGGGCCTGCTTGGGTATCCAGTCGGGCCCGGGGAAGCTGCCCGAATCGCCCACCACGTACACATGCTCGGTGCCGATCACACGGCACAACGCGTCGGCCTGAAGCAACCCGCCCGGTGACCTGGCCAGCTCGGCCTGGTCGAACCAGGCGTTGCCGGTCATGCCGGGCATGAAGAGGATCAGGTCGGCCGCGAACGAGCCGCCCTCGGTAACCACCCGATCGGCCTCGAAGCGCTGCAGCTTGTGGCCCAGGTGGGTGCGGATGGCGCGCTGGTCCATCCGCGTCAACAGGTGGTCGACTGCCTTCGGGCCGAGCCGCTGACCGGGCTCGCTTGGACGGGCTGAAGAACACCAGTTCGAACTTGTCACGCCGGCCTTCGCGCCTGAGTTGTCCGTCGATGCCGAACAGGAACTCGAACATCGGCCCGCCGCGCATGGCGCTCGGTTCGTTGGGGTTGCCGCTGAAACCGACGGCAATCGTCCCGCCCGTCATGGCGCGCAGACGATCCCGGATCTTCTCTGCGGCGGCGATGCCCTCGCAGGGCGTGATGGCATGTTCGATGCCGGGCAGCTTCTTGATGAAGCGCCCGCCGCTGGCGATCACGAGCGCGTCGTTGCGGACCTCCTCGGCCGCCGTCGTCTCGACCACGCGCCCACCCTCGCGCAGGCCGGTCACTTCGGCGGCCAGATGGCGCACCTTCATGCGCCGCAGGAAGTTGTCGAGCGGCACGATGAGCTGTTCGCGCGTGCGCAGGCCGCATGGAATCCAGATGATGCCGGGCAAGTAGTGCAGTTCAGCGCGCGGCGCGACCAGCGTGATCTCGACGTCCGGGTCGCGCCGGCGGATCTCGCGCACGCTGGACAGTGCGCCGAAACCGGCGCCGATGATGGTGATGCGGGCAGCTGATGTCATGGAGGCTGGACTTTCATCGGGCAAGGCCGGTTGCCAACCTCGGTGCGGGTATGCAGGCGGCAGACCCGAGGTGCTGGCTCGACCCCGAGCATAGGCCGTTCGCAAGCCTCCTTCCTGGGCCGACACCGGCGTTCCGCGGTCCCGACGACCGGGCGCCCGGTCAAGGACATCGCTTCACCACTGCAACGGATTCAGCCCGAACAAGTCGACCAACTCACGATAGACCTCCGGTGCCTCCATCGCCAGCTCATGCGGACGCTCGAAGAACACTTCGCTGACGACCGCAAAGAACTCGGCCGGGTCGCTCGCGCCGTAGGCGTCGATGACGTTCGAAGGATGGGCCCGCAGGCGCTCCAGGGCCGCGCCCATGACGGCCTCCCAGCGCCGTCGTGCACCCTGGTGGATGCGCCAGGGTCGTCCGTCGGCGGAACCCTTGTCCTGGTCGATCTGGTGGGCGAATTCGTGCAGCACCACGTTGCGCCCGTCACCCGCATCGGCCGCGCCCGACAGGACTTCGGGCCACGACAGGATGACCATCCCCTGGGACCACGACTCGCCGGCCATCACCAGGCGCTGGCCACGCACCAGGCCGGCGCCCATGGGGCGCTCGCGATCGACGATGAAGGCATCCGGATAGACCAGGATCTGGCGCAGGCGTGGGTAATAGTCGGGACGCTCCTGGCCGGTCAGCAACAGGCAGGCCTGGGCCGCGATGGTCACCCTGACCTCGTCCGTGATCTCCTGGCCCTGGCAACCGATGAAGGGCTTCTCGGCCACGAAGACCTGGATGTGCCGCTTGAGGCGGCGCTGCAGGTCCGAGGGCAGGCGCGCCGCGATCGGCACCCGCCGCCGCAGGATCTTGCGCCACTGCGCCGGGAAGGGCCGGGCCCGCAGCAGCGCCCGGCGGTGCGCGGTTCGCCACGGTTGCGACAGCAGTGCCGCGACCATCCACGCCGCGCCAGCCGCAACCAGAAGCATCACGAACAGCGCTGAGCCTCCGGTCGCAGTCATCTGACGAAGATGCGCCTGCGCGGCCCGAAATCAAGGCCGCGGCAGCTTCGACCTATGGGATCGCCGCCGGCCGGCCCGGCGACTCAGGTTCCGTGGACGTAGGGGTTGTGACGCCGCTCGGCCCCGAACGTGCTCTCGGGTCCATGGCCGGGGATGAACACCGTGTCGTCCCCCATCGGCCACAGGCGCCCGGTGATGCTGGCGATCAAGGTGGCGTGGTCCCCGCCCGGGAAGTCGGTGCGTCCGATGCTGCCGGCGAACAGCACATCGCCAACGAAGGCGCGTTTCGCCTGTGCGTTGAAGAAGACGACGTGACCCGGTGTGTGGCCGGGGCAGTGGCGCACCGCCAGTTTGCTGCGGCCGACCATGACCTCGTCTCCATCGTCGAGCCAGCGGGTCGGCGTGAACGCGCCCGCGCTCGGCATTCCGAACATCTGCGCCTGCTGCGCGAGGCCATCGATCCAGAACTGGTCGCCCGGATGCGGCCCGACGATCGGCAGCGCCAGCTCGCTCGCCAGCGCCGCGGTACCGCCCGCATGGTCGATATGGGCGTGGGTCAGCAGGATCTGCTTGAGCTTCACGCCCAGACGCTGGACCTCGTCGCGGATCAGCGGCAGGTCGCCACCGGGATCGATGACGGCGCCCTCCATCGACTCATCGCACCAGACGATGGAGCAGTTCTGCTGAAACGGTGTGACGGGAAGGGTCTGATAGCGCAGCATAGGCTGTGAACGATAGCGGCAATCCGCGGGCGACCGCGCACAACGGGTTCACGTCGTTTACAAATGTCGACGATCGGCACCTTTCTCCGGCCATCGGCGCACCGGGGCGCGACTAGCATGGCGACATGCAGAGTCATGCCTCCCGTTGCGCCGCACGGGCACGAAGGTGCTGGGCCGGCGCCATGGCGGCGCTGTTGGTGGCCTGTGGCGGCGGTGGCGACCCCGCGTCGGTGGCGACGGGCACTTCGGGAAGCACACCGGCACCGGTCCCTGCGCCTGCGCCCGTCCCGCCGCCTGCACCCGGTGTGCTGTCGACCTGCGGCATCGACTCCTTCGACACCCGGTTGCTGGCCTGGATCAACCAGCTTCGCGCGGCAGGTGCCACCTGCGGCAGCCAGCAGCTCGCGCCGGCGCAGGCCCTGCGCTGGAGCACCGCGCTCACGCTCGCCGCCGACGGTCACTCGCGCGACATGGTGGCGCTGAACTACTTCAGCCACACGAGCGCCGACGGGCGCACGCTGCGCGAGCGCATCGACGCGACCGGTTATGCCTGGTCGACGATCGGCGAGAACATCGCCGCCGGCCAGATCACGGTCGACGAGGTCATGGCGGGCTGGCGCGACAGCCCGGGCCATTGCGTCAACATGATGAACCCCGACTTCACCGAGATCGGTGTGGCCTGCGTGCCGGGCAGCGCGAGCAACCTCTATCGCCGCTACTGGACGATGGACCTGGCGCGCCCGCGCTGACGCGCCGCGGCCCTTCCCGGCCACGTCCCGATAATCGGGAATGACCTCTTCACCCGTTACGGTTCCGTCGGCGTCGCCCGGCAGCGGACCGGCATTCAGCACGCTGCCGCTCGCACCTCATGTGCTGGCCAACCTCGAGCGCCTCGGCTATACGGCCATGACACCGATCCAGGCCGCCAGCCTGCCGCTGGCACTGGCCGGCCACGACCTGATCGCCCAGGCCAAGACCGGCAGCGGCAAGACCGCGGCATTTGCGTTGGCGCTGCTGGCCAACCTGAACCCGCGCCGCTTCGCGATCCAGTCCCTGGTGCTGTGCCCGACGCGTGAACTCGCGGATCAGGTCACGCAGGAGGTACGCCGCCTGGCGCGCGCCGAGGACCACATCAAGGTCCTGACCCTGTGCGGCGGCAACACGATGCGACCGCAGCTGGCCAGCCTGGCGCATGGGGCGCACATCGTGATCGGCACGCCGGGCCGCATCATGGACCACCTCGAACGCGGCAGCCTGCCGCTCGACGCGCTCAACACGCTGGTGCTCGACGAAGCCGACCGCATGCTCGACATGGGTTTCTTCGACGACATCGCGACCGTCGTCAAGCAATGCCCGAAGGAGCGCCAGACCCTGCTCTTCTCGGCCACCTACCCCGAAGGCATCAAGAAGCTCAGCGCGGCGTTCATGCGCGAGCCCAAGGAGGTCAAGCTGCTCGAGGCGCATGCCAGCGGCAAGATCCGCCAGCGCTTCATCGAGGTGCGCGAGGACGAGCGGCTGCACGCCGTGTCCCAGCTGCTGAACCATTACCGCCCGGTCAGCACGCTGGCCTTCTGCAACACCAAGGTGCAATGCCGCCAGCTGGTCGAGGTGCTGCGCGCGCAGGGCTTTGCGGCGCTCGAGCTGCACGGCGACCTCGACCAGCGCGACCGCGACCAGGTCCTGATCCGCTTTGCCAACCGCAGTTGCAGCGTGCTGGTGGCCACCGACGTCGCGGCACGCGGCCTGGACATCGAACAGCTCGAGGCCGTGATCAACGTCGACATCTCGCCCGAGGCCGACACCCACACCCACCGCATCGGCCGCACCGGCCGCGCCGACGCCGAGGGCTGGGCCTTCAGCCTGGCCAGCCTGGACGAGATGGGCCGTGTCGGCGAGATCGAACATCGCCTGGGCAAGCCTCTGGAGTGGCAGCCACTGGCCGAGCTGACTCCGGCCAGCGCCGAACCGCTGCAGCCGCCCATGACGACGGTCCAGATCCTGGGCGGGCGCAAGGAGAAGATCCGGCGCGGCGACGTGCTGGGCGCACTGACCAAGGACATGGGGTTTGCCGGCGCGCAGATCGGCCGGATCGACATCAACGAGTTCGCGACCTATGTCGCCGTCGAGCGCGACATCGCGGCCCAGGTCCTCAAGCGCCTGAGCAGTGGCAAGGTCAAGGGGCGCAGCGTGAAGGCCCGAATGCTCGACGATTGACTGTGCACCCGAGGCACGAGCGCCTTGGCCTATCCTCTGGCCCACAGCGGAGATCCCCATGACCGACACCACCAGCAACCCCATCGGCCTCGACGGCTTCGAGTTCGTCGAATTCGCCTCGCCCGCGCCCGGCCTGCTCGAGGACGTGTTCACCAAGCTCGGCTTCACCAAGGTCGCGGTGCACCGGTCCAAGCAGGTCGACCTGTTCCGCCAGGGCGACATCAACTTCATCCTCAACCGCGAACCGAAAAGCCCGGCGGCCTACTTCGCGGCCGAGCATGGACCTTCGGCCTGCGGCCTCGCCTTTCGCGTCAAGGACGCTCACAAGGCCTACGCCAAGGTGATCGAACTCGGTGCGCAGCCGATCGAGATCGCGACCGGCCCGATGGAGTTGCGCCTGCCTGCCATCAAGGGCATCGGCGGCGCGCCGCTGTACCTGATCGACCGCTACCAGGAAGGCACCTCGATCTACGACATCGACTTCGACTGGCTGCCCGGCGTCGACCGCCACCCCAAGGGCCATGGCCTGAAGCTGGTCGACCACCTGACGCACAACGTCTACCGCGGCCGCATGGCGTTCTGGGGTGGTTTCTACGAGCGCCTGTTCAACTTCCGCGAGATCCGCTACTTCGACATCAAGGGCGAATACACCGGCCTGACGAGCAAGGCCATGACCGCCCCGGACGGCAAGATCCGCATCCCGCTGAACGAGGAGTCCTCCAAGGGCGCGGGCCAGATCGAAGAATTCCTGATGCAGTTCAACGGCGAGGGCATCCAGCACATCGCGCTGCTCACCGATGACATCCTGGCCAGCGTGGACAGCCTGCAGATGGCCGGCGTGCCGCTGATGACCGCCCCCAACGACGCCTACTACGAGATGCTCGAAGGCCGCCTGCCGGGCCATGGCGAGCCGGTGGGCGAGTTGCAGGCGCGCGGCATCCTGATGGACGGCACCGCCGAAGGTGGCCGGCCGCGTCTGCTGCTGCAGATCTTCTCGCAGACCTTGCTCGGTCCGGTCTTCTTCGAGTTCATCCAGCGCAAGGGCGACGACGGCTTCGGCGAAGGCAACTTCAAGGCCCTGTTCGAGTCGATGGAACGTGACCAGGTGCGGCGCGGGGTGATCGGCAAGGCCGACTGAACACCTGACTTGGATCGGACCAGCGATGCGGCTCTTCTCCTACCGCGACCGGCCGGTCCACCTCGGTCCCTACCCGCTGGAGCGGCTGACGCGCGACCCGGGCACGCCGGATCTGTCGCAGCTGGCGCCGATGCGCGCGCTGTCGTTCGAGGACCCGCGCGCGGAGTCGCTGACGAACGCGATGGCACGCTTCATGGCCATGTTCGACCTCGTGCGTGACGGCCTGGTCAACCCGCAAGCTGCCCAGGCACCCGACGGTCCGGTTCAGCGCGCCGAGCACCTGAAGGCGGCCGGCTACTACTTCGATGCATCGATGATGGGCGTCTGTGCGATCCCGCACGAGGCCTTGCTCGTTGAGCCGATCCGCAATGCCGGTGTGCGTGCGCTCGGCGAGGAGCTCGAGGCCAACCAGCCGGTCAGCTTTGCCGCCGGCATGGACATGATCCTGGCCGACGTGCTCGACTCGGCACGCAAGGTGCACGGGCCGATCACGCAGCATTCGCATGCAGTCGTGATCCTCGTCGAGTACCCGCGCGATCCGCGCCCGGACGAGCCCGGCACCGACTGGATCCACGGCACGCAGGCCCAGCGTGCCGCCTTGCTGGCGGCGCAGACCGCGGTCGCACTCTCGACCTACCTGCGCATGCTCGGCTACGAGGGTCGGGCTCACAGCGCGACCTGCAGCGACCTCGACCTGGGCCGGCTGGCCGTGGCCTGCGGGCTGGCCCTGCCGGACGGGGCCAACCCCTTCGTCGGTCGGCGCTACGGCCTGGCCGCCGTCAGCACCGACTTCGCGCTGGCGCCCGATGCGCCGCTGGCGCACAAGCAGAACCGGTGGGCCTCGCATGGCCCCGCCTGGTGGCTGGGCAAGGGCACGTTCAAGAGCGCCTTCAACCGCGAGGCTTTTGGCAAGCGCGAGTTTCGCCTCGGCGCCTTCCCGTTCGAGACGCTCAAGCGGCGCGATACGCCCACCACCTACATCGACGCCGAACGTGTGCCGCGCTTCCCGAAGCGGGCCGACTTCTTTGCGCGCGCCCTGTTCGGCGACCTTGGCAAGGCCGTCCAGGAGGACGCCAAGAACGCCCACTACGTGATGAAGAGCCCGATCGGGGCCTGCGCACGGCGCGCCCTCGGGGCTCTGCTGCTGCTGCAGTTCGGTGACGCACGCGGCCCGGTCAGCGCCAGCACCGCGGACCCGCAGCGCAACGCCGACAACCTGAAGGCGGCGTCGTACTACCTGGGGGTCGACGCTGCCGGCCTGTGCGCGGTGCCCGACTGGGCGTACTACTCGCACGACGCGGGCGGCAACCCGGTCGCCCCGTACCACGCCAACGCGGTCAACATGCTGCTCGACCAGGGCCACGAGACCATGGAAGGCGCGAGTGGTGACGACTGGATCTCGGTCGCCCAGAGCATGCGCGCCTACCTGCGCTTCTCGATGCTGGGTGGCGTGCTGGCCGAGCAGATCCGGCGCCTCGGCTACTCGGCGCGTGTGCACTCGGTGATCGACGGCGATGTGCTGCAGCCGCCGCTGCTGCTGCTGTCCGGCCTGGGCGAGGTGAGCCGGATCGGCGAAGTGATCCTCAACCCCTTTCTCGGCCCGCGTCTGAAGAGCGGTGCGGTCACGACCGACATGCCGATGGCCCACGACCAGCCGATCGACTTCGGCCTGCAGCGCTTCTGCGAGAGCTGCAACAAGTGCGCACGCGAATGCCCCTCGGGCGCCATCACGGCCGGCCCCAAGCGCATGTACAACGGCTACGAGATCTACAAGAGCGACGCCGAGAAGTGCGCGCGCTATCGCATCACCAATGCCGCCGGCGGCATGTGCGGGCGCTGCATGAAGACCTGCCCCTGGAACCTCGAGGGCCTGTTCGCCGAGGCGCCGTTCCGCTGGGCCGCGATGCACATGCCGGGCAGCGCGCGCTGGCTCGCCGCGCTCGACGACCGGCTCGGCCGCGGCAGCATCAACCCGGTCAAGACCTGGTGGTGGGACATCGAACTCGACCGCGCCAGCGGGGGCTATGTCCAGGCGCGCCAGACGCACCGGCGCGGATTGCAGCGCGAACTCGTGCTGCGCGCCGAGGACCAGACGCTCGCGGTCTACCCGGCCGACCGCATGCCGCCGCCCTTCCCCGTCGTGCACCCGGTCGACCGCGAAGAGGGCATCGAACGCTACCGCGCCTTGCTGTCGCCCGAGCAGCACCGCGCACGGGTTGCGGCCGGCGACACCGAAGGCCTGGTGCCGGCCTTCCGGATGCCCGAAGGCGAGCCGCCGGTGTTTCCGGTCCGGCTCGTTCGGCGCGAGGACATGGCCACCGACGTGGCGCGCTACGAGTTCACGGCGCTCGACGGCAAGGCGCTGCCCGCTTTCGACGCCGGTGCGCACATCGACGTGATCATCGCCCCCGAATACGCGCGCGCCTTCAGCCTGGCCGGCGACCCGGCCGACCAGGGCAAGTACGTGCTCGGCGTGCAGCGCGAGCCCGCAGGGCGCGGCGGGTCGGCCCTGATGCACCGCGCCTTTCGAGACGGGCGGCGGGTCTTCATCAGCCGTCCGCGCAACCACTTTCCGCTGCACGAGGACGCACGCCATTCGCTGCTGTTTGCCGGTGGCATCGGCGTGACGCCGCTGATCTCGATGGCGCACCGGCTGCACGCGCTCGGCCGATCGTTCGAGCTCCACTACAGCGCGGCCAGCCGCCGCACGGCCGGATTCCTGGAAGCGCTGGCGAGCGTGCCCTGGCGGCACCTGGTGCACCTGCACCTCAAGGACGAAGGCGCGCGCGCCGACCTGGGTTCGCTCGTGCCGCCGTTCGAGGCCGGTGGCCACCTCTACACCTGCGGCTCACCACGCTACATGGACGCCGTCTTCGAAACTGCCGCGGCCAAGGGCTGGCCCGAGGACGCGCTGCACCGCGAGTACTTCCAGCTGCCCGAACCCCCCGCCTGGCAGAACCATCCGTTCACGCTGCGACTCGCGCGCAGCGGTCGCACCCTCGAAGTGCCGGCCGACCGCAGCGCGACCGACATGCTGGCCGACGCCGGCCTGGCCATCGACACCAAGTGCAGCGACGGCCTGTGCGGCGTCTGCGCAACCCCCTATGACGCCGCCGCTTCCGGCGCCATCGAACACCGCGACTACGTGCTCAGCCGACAGCAGCGGACCGAACGGGTCATCCTGTGCTGCTCGCGGCCGAAGGATCCCGGCGCCACGCTGGTGGTCGATCTGTGAGCCCTGCCCGGGCCGCTGAACATGCCGTTTCGCGATAGCTGGTAGTCCACCGGGCTGCTTGTGCAACGGCGGCCTCTGGCCAAGAATGGCCCGCATGACAGCCCGCCGCACCCAGGTCGTGATCATCGGCGCCGGCCCCGCCGGCTTGTTGCTGGGGCAGTTGCTGCACCGCGCGGGCATCGACGCCCTCATCCTGGAGCGCAAGACCGGCGACTACGTGCTCGGCCGCATCCGCGCCGGCGTGCTCGAGCAGACCACCTGCGACCTGCTCGATGCCGCAGGTGTCGGCGAACGCATGCACGCACAAGGTCTGCCGCATGGCGGCTTCGAGCTGTGTTTCGGCGGCCGGCGCCATCGCATCGACATGCACGCCCTGACCGGTGGTCAGCAGGTCATGGTCTACGGCCAGACCGAGATGACACAGGACCTGATGCAGGCGCGTGCGGGTGTCGGCGCCGAGACAGTGTACGAGGCGCTCGACGTCGCGATCCACGATTTCGACACCAAGACCCCGAGCGTGACCTACACCCACGCCGGACAGGCGCACGAGGTGCGCTGCGACTTCGTCGCCGGCTGTGACGGCTACCACGGCGTGAGCCGCGCCAGCGTGCCGCCGACAGCGCTCTCGATCTTCGAGAAGGTCTACCCCTTCGGCTGGCTCGGTCTGTTGTCGGACACACCGCCGGTGTCGCACGAGCTGATCTACTCGAACCATGAACGCGGTTTTGCGCTGTGTTCGATGCGCTCGCCGACGCGTTCACGCTACTACGTGCAATGTTCGCTCAAGGACAAGGTCGAGGACTGGAGCGATCAGCGCTTCTGGGACGAACTGCGCAAGCGCCTGGACGATCAGGCCTCGCAGTCACTGGTCACCGGGCCGTCGATCGAGAAGAGCATTGCGCCGCTGCGCAGCTTCGTGGCCGAGCCGATGCGCTTCGGCAGCCTGTTCCTGGCCGGCGACGCGGCCCACATCGTGCCGCCGACCGGTGCCAAGGGCTTGAACCTGGCCGCCTCCGACGTCGGCTTCCTGTCGCGCGCGCTGATCGAGCACTACGCGCAACGCGACGACCACCGGCTCGACCACTATTCGCAGAACTGCCTGGCGCGCATCTGGAAGGCCGAGCGGTTTTCCTGGTGGTTCACGAACCTGACCCACAAGCTGCCCGAAGGTGGCGCGATCGGCCGCAAGCTGCAAAGGGCCGAGCTCGACTACCTGGTCAGCTCACGCGCCGCCGCCACCACGATGGCGGAGAACTACGTCGGCCTGCCGTTCGAGGCAGCGGCGCCCGCCCGGACCTGAGCGGCACTGCCTGGCGGCGCCTCGTCCCAGGCCAGTGTGCGGTGATCGAAGCCGACGGCAAGTGTCGGCTTGACGATGGCGAAGTATGGCGACACATCGAAGTCGCGTGGCACGAACAGGCTGTGGTGGCGCACATGCAGGATCTCGTCGACGCACTCGCTGCAGCGTGGGTCGTTCGACGGCACCGATTCGATGCGCGGCAGAATCGGGTAGCGCACCGACTGGAAAGCGAGTGCGATGAGCGTCGAACAGATCGCACGCGTCGGGTCGCCGCTTCCCAGCGCCAGCATGCGGCGGCGCCAGCGTGAGGGCACTGGCGGCATCGGCAGCAGGTAGCGCGCCAGATCGACCACGTTCTTGACGTCGTACGGATCGCCCATGTGTCCGATCGCATAGCCGGTCACGGCCGCAACGTCTTCGGCGCTCAGACCCGACCGGCCGGCAGACCCGGCTGTTCAGGCCCGCGAACTCGTCCAGTCCCACCGCACGCACGCCATGGCGGATGTCGGCCTCGACGAAGCAGGCCGACCGGCCCTGGGCATCGAGCAGCCCCGGCCGCTCGCCGACGAACAGGGCCGCATGCGACCAGGTCGACTGCGTCAGGTACTTGATCGCCACGCTGACGCGCGTGCGGCCTTCGACCAGCAGCACATCGCCCGGGCGCAGGCAGGCCATCAGCAGGCCCGGGTCGGCCGGTGCCGCGCTGCCTGTGCCGACCCTGTCCTTGCTCAGGTAGCGCGTCAACTTCGCGCCGAGCCAGCGGGCCAGGGAGTCTGCCAACGGGATCGTCATGAGTTGAGGGAGCAAGAGCCGTGGATTGCGGATGTTCGCAGGCGCGGCCGATCGCCGACAGCCCGCCCGTCACTTCACTGTCTGCCCGGCGGCCCCGTTCTGACATCGCCAATGGGCGGCCGAGACCGGAACCTAGGGAAACCCCGGGGTGTAAGGAAGCGCCATGCTGAACCGCCTAAGCAGCACGAAGCCAGGGCATCGACCCGGGTTTCGACTCCGATTCACCCACTCCATGGAGAAGCTCATGACTGCATCCCTCACGCCAAACCTCCCTGCTGTTGCCCTGGCCCTTGCGCTCGGCGCAGCATTCACCGTCCTGCCCGCGGCGGCAGCCGATGCCACCGACAAGGAGAAGTGCTTCGGCGTCGCCCTGAAAGGCAAGAACGATTGCAAGGCCGGCGCCGGCACCACCTGCGCGGGCACGTCCAAGATGGACCATCAGGCCAACGCCTGGTCGCTGGTCCCGAAGGGCACCTGCGAGAAGACCGCGTCCAAGACCTCGCCGACCGGCCACGGCCAGATGGCCGAGTTCATGGCCAAGAAAGGCTGATGTGAACCCGAAGTTGCCGGCGTCCACCGGGCTCGGGCTCAAGCCCGAGCACTTCCAGGCCGTGCTCGAGACACGGCCGGACGTCGGTTTCTTCGAGGTCCACGCCGAGAACTACATGGTCGACGGTGGGCCGATGCACCATTGGCTCACGCGCATCCGCGAGGCCTACCCGCTGTCGCTGCATGGTGTGGGTCTCTCGATCGGCGCCGAGAGTGCGCTCGACGAGGCGCACCTGGACCGCCTGTCGGCCTTGATCCGGCGCTACGAGCCGGCCGTTTTTTCCGAACACCTCGCCTGGTCCAGCCACGGCGGGGTGTTCCTCAACGACCTGCTGCCCCTGCCCTACGACGCAAGCACCCTGGCGCGCGTGTGCGCGCACATCGACCGGGTGCAGGAGCGGCTGCAGCGCCGCATGCTGCTCGAGAACCCGGCCACCTATGTCGAGTTCGCGTCCTCGACGATGGACGAGCCGCAGTTCATTGGCGAAGTCCTGCGCCGCACCGGCTGCGGACTGCTGCTCGACGTCAACAACGTCCATGTCTCCTGCACCAACCACCGGCGCGACCCGCTGGCCATGATCGACGCCTTGCCGCTCGACGCGGTCGAGCAGATCCACCTCGCCGGCTTCGCGCAGGACCTGGACGGCGCGGGCGACCCCCTGCTGATCGACAGCCATGGTGCCCCGGTCGATGCCGCCGTGTGGGCGCTCTACGCGCAGGTCGTGCAGCGCATCGGTCCGAAGCCAACCCTGCTCGAGCGTGACCACGATCTGCCCTCGCTGCCCACGCTGCTGGCCGAAGTCGGCCAGGCGCGCGAGCTGATGGCGCACTACGGTCAGGCCGCGCTGGCCGAGACCGCGTGAGCGAAGCCATGCAGACCGACTTCGCCGCCGCCCTGCTCGACCCCGCGCGACCATCGCCGCCCGGCCTCGTCGCCTGGAACGGCTCGGACCCGGCGGCGCGGCTGGCGGTCTACCGCAACAACGTGGTCAGTTCGCTGGTCGAGGCGCTGGCCGACAACTGCCCGGTCGTGCGCGAGCTGGTCGGAGAAGCGTTCTTCGACGCGATGGCCGCGGTCTTCGTGCGCCAGGCGCCGCCGCGCTCGCCGATCCTGGCCCACTACGGCGAGGGCTTCGCGGACTTCATTGCCGCTTTCGAGCCGGCACGCACCGTGCCCTATCTGGCCGACATCGCACGCCTCGAAACGGCGCGCATGCGGTCGCTGCATGCCGCCGACGCTGCAGCACTGAGCGCAGCCGATGCCCGCTCGGCGCTGGCCGACCCGGACCGCGTCGGCGATCTGCGGCTGCACCTGCATCCGTCGGTGATCCTGCTGCGCTCGCCCCATGCGATGGTGTCGATCTGGGCCGCCCACCAAGGCGACGACGCCGCGGCCGAACTTGCCACGCTCGAGGTCGAAGCGGCCGAGGATGCCCTCGTGCTGCGCGACGGTCTGGACGTCATCGTGCTGCGTTTGCCCAGTGGCAGCGCCGAATTCCTGGGCGAGGTCCTCGCAGGTGGCGCACTCGGCCGCGCCACCGCAGCCGCGCTGCAGGCCGAACCCTGTTTCGATCCGGGCCAGCTGCTCGCGCTGCTGCTGCACCACGGCGCGCTGACCTCGATCGACCTTCCCGGGAGACCCATCGCATGAACACGAGCACCGTCCGCCCCTTGCCCACCGTCGCCAGGGAATCCATGCCGAGCCGCTTCGTCCACCAGGCCATCGAGTGGCTCGGCCGAATCCCGCACAGCCTGATCGCCTTCGTCGCACGCTTCTCGATCGCGGCCGTGTTCTGGAGTTCGGGCCAGACCAAGGTCGAAGGTCTTGCGATCAACTTCGTGAACGGTGAATTCGCGCTCGGCTGGCCCCGGCTGTCGGACTCGGCGCTGTCGCTGTTCCAGTACGAATACAACCTGCCGCTGATTCCGCCCGAACTGGCCGCACCGATGGCGGCCATGGCCGAGCATGTGTTCCCGATCCTGCTCCTGATCGGCCTGGCCACGCGCTTCTCGGCGCTCGCCCTGCTCGGCATGACGATGGTGATCCAGATCTTCGTCTACCCGGGCGCCTACGCCACGCATGGCACCTGGGCTGCGGTCCTGTTGTTCCTGATGGCGCGCGGGCCCGGCGTGTTTTCAGTCGACCACTGGATCGCGCGCCGTCAATGAGCCTTTGGGCGCCGCGTCGCTCGCGATGCGGCCGTCGACGAGCTCGATCACGCGGTCGCAGCGCCGTGCCAGGCGCGGGTCGTGCGTGACGACCAGGAACGACGTGCCGACCTTCGCGTGCATGTCGCGCAGCAACCTGAACACCTCGTCCGACGAGGCGGTGTCGAGATTGCCAGTCGGCTCGTCGGCCAGCACCAGGGCTGGCTCGAGCACGAGCGCACGCGCGATCGCCACGCGCTGTTGCATGCCGCCCGACAGCTCCGACGGCCGCCGGTCCATCGCCGCGGCCAGGCCGACGCCTTCGAGCAGCGCGCGTGCGCTTTCGCGCAGCGCGGACGTCACCACGCCATCACGCGCCATCGCCGGCAAGGTGACGTTTTCGAGCGCCGTGAAGGCCGGCAGCAGGTGGTGGAACTGGAATACGAAACCGAGTGTGTTGCGCCGCATGCGTGTCAGCCCGTCGTCGTCCAGGTCCTGCACCACCTCGCCGGCGAGCCGGTAGTGACCGGCAGTGGGCCGCTCGAGCAGGCCGAGCAGGTTGAGCAAGGTGCTCTTGCCGGAACCCGAGGGCCCGATGAGGGCGGCGAACTCACCGCGCGTGATCTGCAGGTCCAGGCCATGCAGCACCTCGGCCTCGCTCGGCAGCCCGAGGTTGTAGGACTTGTGCACGCCCTGCAGCGTGACGAGCGCTTCGCCGTTCATCGAGTTCTCACAAGCGGATCGCCTGCGCCGGATCCATGCGCGCAGCCCGACGCGCCGGCGCCAGCGCGGCAAGCACGCCGGCGCCCAGCGCCAGCCCTGCGACCTGCAGGGCCAGGCTCGGCGGCAACGCAATGCTGAACAGCGGCAGGCCATCGGCGCCACGCACGAAGGTCGTGAAGAGTTCGATCATGGCGAACGACAGCGCAATGCCACCCAATGACCCGAGCGCGCCGACCAGCGCCCCTTGCAGCAGGAAGATGCGCATCACCTGGGCGCGCGTCGTGCCCATCGCACGCAGGATGCCGATCTCGCGCTGCTTCTGCACCACCGAGACCACGAGCACACTGGCGATGCCCAGCACCACGACCATCATCACCACGACCCGTATCAGCAAGGTGCTGATGCTCTGTGCGTTGAGCGCCGACACCAGCTGGGCATTGCTCTCCTGCCAGCTCTCGACCTTGGCCGGCCACTCGCGGGCCATGTTTTCGGCCATCGTCTGCGCCACCCAGGGGTCGACCAGCTTCAGGTCGATCTGGGTCGCCCCGCCGGCCAGGTCAAAGAGACTCTGGGCCGAGCGCAGCGGGACGATCACGGTGCGCTGGTTGAGCGCCCGCACGCCAAGGTCGACCAGCCCGGTCAGGCGAAACGTGTCGATGCGCTCACCAGTGGTCAAGGTCAGGCGGTCGCCGACGCGCAAGCCCAGGTCGTCGGCCAGGGTGGTGCCGACGATGGCTTCGCCCGGACCGAGTCTGAGCACTCCCGCCACGCGTTTGTCGGCCAGGCCGATGATGCGGTCGTAGCGCTCGAGCTCGACGCCGGTCACGGCCACCGAACGTGTGGCCTCGCCACGGCGCGCGAGCGCGGCGCCGCTGACCTGGGGCGAGACCGCGGCCACGCCGGGCCAGGCTTCGAGCCGCGCCATCAATGGCATCCAGTTGGTCAACGAACGCAGACGCTGCGCGCGCGGCTGCGTGTCAGCGAAAGCGGGCGAGCTGGCGCTGCGTTCCAGCGCTGGCAGCACGCGCTCTTCGAGCGGCGTCAGCGCCACATGCGCCTGTGCGCCCAGGGTCTTGGTCAAGGTGTTGTTCTGCAATCCGGCCACGAGCGCCGAGACGTAGGTCACCACCGCCACGCCGGCCGCCACGCCGACGATGATCAAGAGGCTCTGGAACCGGCCTTCGCGCAGGAAGCGCACGGCCACGGTGAGTTCGAAGCGCCCCATGCTCACGGGCCGTTCAGCGCGACGCGCCGGCGCCCATGGCGCTGTTGATTCCGTCGGCGCCCGAAGTCCCGGCGACCGCCTGGCGCTGGGCGTCGGCCGCATCGAGCACGCGCACACGCACCTTCTGGCCCACCGGGAGCGTCGAGTCGAGCAGCACGGTTTCCCCCTTCGCGAGGCCGCTTGTGACCTCGACCTGGTCGAGCGTGCGCAGCCCGAGCTGCACTTCGCGCGCACGTGCGTGGCCGTCCTCGACCACCAGGACCACGGCCCGGTCGACGACGCTCGACTTCAGCGCGCGCAACGGCAGCACGATCGCCGCTTCTCGCGTCCCGGTTACAACCTCGACCGACAAGGTCATGTCCTCGCGCAGGAAGGCCGGCGCCTGTGCCACCGCGAAGGTGACCTCGACCGCCCCACGCAGGGCGTCCACGGCCGGCGCCAGGCGCAGCAGGCGCGCATCGAAGGCTTGCCCCGGGTAGGCGTCGGCCACCACGCGCGCCACCTGGCCGACCTGCAACTGGCTCAGGAAACGCTCGTCGACGAGGGCCACGAGCTCGGTCGGCCCATTGACGACCATCGTCAGCAGGGTGCGCCCGGGCTGAACGATCTGGCCAGGCTCGACCTGGCGCTGAATCACCTGCCCAGCGCCTGGTGCGCTCAATTTGGCCTGGGCCAGCCGCGCCTGCGCCGCCTGAACCGCGGCCTGGGCCGACGCTTGCTGGGCCTGTGCGCTGTCGGCCTCGGATCCACCTTGTGCGTTGGCGCTGACGTTGGCGTTCGCCGCCGCGCGCTGTGCGCGTGCGATGTCCACGGCCCGGCGCGCCTCGTCGAGCCGCGCCGCACTGATGAACTTGGCGGCCAGCAGTTCCTGAGAGCGCTCCAGTTCACGCTCGGCCGCGGTCAGCGAGGCCTCGGCCTGCGCGAGAACGGCGCGTGCGCTCGGGTCCGCCACACGGCGCTGGCTGAGCGTGCGCGCCTGGGCCTGGCGCAGATTGGCCAGGGCCTGGGCCAGCGCCGACTGCAATTCGTCGGACTCGAGCGTCAGCAGCGGCGCACCTGCAGCGACGCTGTCGCCCTCGCGCACCAGCACCTCGGCCACGCGGCCGGTGAGGGTGCTGCCGACGTCGACCCGGGCCCGGCTCTGCACGCGTGCGCTGAACTGCAGGCTGCGCTGAAGTGGCTGAGCGCTCACCTGCACGGCGTCGGCCGGGCGCGCACGCGGCCAGACCCAGAACGCCGCGGCCAGCGCCAGCAGCAGTCCGGCAACGGCCAGCCAGCGCCAGCGCCTTGTCCTGTGGGGTGAAACATTGCTGGGGTCCATGGTCGCCTTGGCGAGGCGCGTTGCCGCTCCGTCGCGATTCGAGGTTTGATGTTCGTGTCCGGGCAAGTTCAGTAGGCCAGCTCGATGCGCTGGCCCTTGAAACGCACGATGGCGGTGCGCAACGCGATGTGTTCGAGTACGACCCCGGGAGCCACATCGTTGCCTTCGCGCAGGACCTGACCGTTGACGATCAGCATACGCTGCGAGGCCACCGGAGAGTCCATCGCGCCGCCGAATTTCAGCGTTGGCAGCTGGCGCTGCAACGCCTGCGGAAGGTCCTGCAGTTTCACCACTGCACCACTGTCGTCGGACCTCGCAGCCGCCTGAACCGCGGGTGGCACGCGCCTGGCCGCGGCCGGCGCCTCGATCCGGATCAGCACGGGCGGCGGTACCGGTGCGGCGACCCGCGCGGGGGCCACTGGCGCCGCGGTGACCGGCACCGCCGGCGGCATGTCCGACGCGACCATGGGCTG
This sequence comes from uncultured beta proteobacterium, assembly GCA_963706655.1. Taxonomy (GTDB): domain Bacteria; phylum Pseudomonadota; class Gammaproteobacteria; order Burkholderiales; family Burkholderiaceae_C; genus Rubrivivax. Next base: position 26,740 of record CAVPNN010000008.1, on the reverse strand, counting down.
CTTCGCGTCGCCACGCGGCCACAGGGTCGCGGTCAGGGCCAGCAGCAGCACAACCACCAGCGCGCCCAGGCCCCAGCGCCATGCCTGCGACCTTTCGCGCCGAACGGGGTCGCCACCAATCGGCCCGCCCGTCTGGGCGTGCAGATCCGGCACGCTGCCGCGCGCGCGTTCGGCCTCGGCACGGCGCAGGGCGTTCAGGACATAGGACACGGCATCACTCCCGATCCAGCCGCGGCTCCGGCTCAGCGGTCGCACGGTTGAGTTGCATCATCGTCATCGGCCCGGCCAGCCCGTCCGGCTTGAGGCCCTGCGCGACCTGGAAGGCCTCGACACGCTGGCGCAGGGTGGACTGGCTGGGCAATGCTGCGCCCTGGACCCGCTGCAGGCGCTCGAGCACCCAGGCCGCCTGCTGATCCCGGTCGCCCGGCGGCCGGCGCCACAGCGTCGCGAATTCGCCGCGCCAGCGTGCGCCGAGCACGGCCAGCGCCACCCGCGCGTCGCCGTCGGCCAGCACGAGCGAGGCCGCGTCAGCGTCGAGTGCAGTGAGCAGGGCCCAGCCGGCGCCTTGCCCGGCCGTCTCATCGAGCGCCAGAAGCAAGGGGCGGTCGAGCTGGCGCAGGGTCGCCAGGGTGTTCTGTCCGCGGTAGCAGGACAGTCCGAGTGTCTCCACCGTCTGGCAGGGGTCGGCCGACGCGACGTCGATCTGCCAGCGGCGCGCGAGCATGCGCCACGCCTCGGCCTCGTCGCGCCAGGGCTGGCGTTGGCGCAAGTCGTCCAGCGATGCCAGCAGCGCGGGGACCGAGCTCGCCGGTGGCGCGGTCAGGGACGCGGCCGGCACCGCCGCGGCAACAGCGCTCGCGCTGCTCGCCGCCAGCGCGGCCGAGGCCGGCAGGCCGATGGCCGCTGGTGCCGGCGCGCGCAGCACGGTCGCCAGCACCGCGCCGAGACCGAGCACCGCCGACGCTCCGAGCGCGGCACTCAACCAGCTGCGCTGCGCATGCCGGGGCTGACGATCGAACACCTCGCGCGCGGCTGCATCGACGGTGCGCCGGTCGACCCGCTGCCGCCCTTCGCCGTAAGCGCCCAGCAGGGCCCGGTCGCACAAGAGGTTGATGCGTCGCGGCACCCCGCCCGAAAGGCGGTGGATGCGGCGCAATGCGGCATCGTCGAACGGCAGCGCCCCGGTCAGCCCGGCCACGCCCAGGCGGTGGCGCACGTAGCGCACCGTCTCGTCCTGGCCCAGGGCCTGCAGGTGGTAGCGCGCGATGACCCGCTGCGCCAGTTGCTCCATCTCGGGACGGGCGACGAGCTGGCGCAGTTCGGGCTGGCCGATCAGGACGATCTGCAGCAGCTTGCGCTGCGTGGTCTCGAGGTTGGTCAGCAGGCGCAGTTGCTCGAGCACTTCCGGCGACAGGTTCTGCGCCTCGTCGATGATCAACACGCAGGTCTCGCCCGCCGCGTGGGCCGCCAGCAAGAAGGCATTGAGCGCATCGACGCAGGTCTTGACGGTCGGCGCCCCGGCGCTGGTGTCCGGCAGGCCGAACTCGACGCACACCGTCTGCATGAGCTCGATGACCGTGAGCTTGGGGTTGAAGATATAGGCCACATGGCAGGTGGCCGGGACCTGCTCGAGGAAACAGCGGCACACCGTCGTCTTGCCGGCACCGATCTCGCCCGACAGCAGGACGAAGCCGCCGCCCGCGCCGAGGCCGTAGAGCAGGTGCGCCAGCGCCTCCCGGTGGCGCTCGCTCATGTAGAGAAAGCGCGGGTCGGGGGCAATCGAGAACGGCTCCTGCGTCAGCCCGAAATGCGGCACGTACATTGGTCGAGGATACCTACGCGCCCGGGCCGTCCGGGCGCACCGACCACAACTCCGCGAGCAGCTCGCGCACGAGTGCGATCGACTGCTCGATCAGCGGCCCGCGCGGCCGTTGCGCCGAAGTGGCGATCCACTGCGTCGTGGTCAGCGGCGGGGGGCCGATCGGGCGCACATGGAAGGCGTCGGCGTGGCCATGGCTGCGCACGCCATTGAGCGTGAGCACGCCATGCAGGCCCTGCTGCTGGACCAGGTCCAGGATCGCCGGCACGCTCTCGATCTCGATGTCGACCTGGGCCTTGTGGCCGGCGCCGATGAGCGCAGTCTCGAGCACCATGCGGATCGAGTGCGGCCGGCTCGGCATCACGAGCGCGTGGTCCGCCAGCTCGGCGAGCGCAATCGGTGGGCCGATCAGCGCCTGCGCCTTGCGGCGCGCCTGCACCAGGTAGAGCGCCTCGTCGAGCACCGGCACCAGATCGATCGCTGCCGAGGGCGCGACGTTGTAAACCACGGCGCAATCGATGCGGCCGATCAGCAGCCACTCGAGCGCGTAGGCCGAGAGGCCCTCGACCACGGTCAGCGTGGCTTTCGGAAACCGCGCTCGAAACGCCGTGACCAAGGGCGCGGTCAGGGTGCGGCTGACGCTCGGCGGCAGCCCGATGGCCAGGTGCCCGCTGGCCGCGCCACGCTCGTCCTCCATGTCCTGGCGCGCCCGCTCGACCTGCTGCAGGATGCCGCGGCTGTGGGCGAGCAGGCGCTTGCCGGCCTCGGTCAGCGTGACGCCACGACCGTTGCGTTCGAACAGGGACTGCCGCAGCTCGACTTCGAGCGTGCGGATCTGGCGCGACAGCGCGGGCTGGGCCACCGACAGGAATCCCGAGGCACGCGTGAAGCTGCCAAGTTCGGCGACATGCACGAAGTAGTCGAGTTGCTTGAGGTCCACAGGCCGATCATGCCAGTCTGCGATAGCTGGTAGTGCAGCTATCTCATTGCCAGCAGGGCTACGCGGGCAAACAATGAAGGCCTCGGAATCGGTTCTGCGCCGATTCCTTCGCGAGACCCCACACCTTGACGATCACTGTCATCTCTTCCATGGCCACGCGCCTGATGCTGGCCGATCTCGCCGCCGCCTTTGGGCAACGGAGCGGGACCGACGTGCGGGTCGAGTCGGTCGGCGGGGTGGACGCCGCGCGCCGGGTGGCGGCCAGCGAGCCCTTCGACGTCGTCGTGCTGGCGGGTGAGGCCATCGAACGATTGCTGGCCAGCGGCCATGTCCTGGTGGGCAGCCGTGTCGATCTGGCGCAGTCGCCGGTGGCCATTGCCGTGCGCGCCGGGGCCCCCCATCCGGTCGTGGATTCGCAGGCCTCGGTCCGTGCCGCGGTGCGAGCCGCGCCGTCGATCGGACTGTCGACCGGGCCCAGCGGAACCCACCTGACGCGGCTGTTCGAACGCTGGGGACCGGTCGATCAGGTGCGCGCGAAAATCGTGCAGGCGCCGCCTGGGGTGCCGGTCGGCCGCCTGGTGGCCGATGGCACGGTCGCGCTCGGGTTCCAGCAGCTCAGCGAATTGCAAGGCCTGGCGGGCATCGACCTGCTCGGCACCCTGCCCGCCGACATCGGATTCGACACCGTGTTTTCCGGCGCCCTCTGTGCTGGCACAAAGCAGGCCGGCGCGGCGCACGCAATGCTCGACTTCATGGCATCCGCCGAGGCCGCGCAGGTCAAGCGCCGCTTCGGCATGGAGCCGGCATGAGACCCATCAGAAGGAGCATGGCTTGATCATCGATTGCCACGGCCACTACACGACGGCGCCGAAGGCACTGGAGAACTGGCGCAACCAGCAGATCGCTGGCATCAAGGATCCATCGGCCAAGCCCAGGGTCGCCGACCTGAAGATCGGCGACGATGAACTGCGCGAGACGATCGAGGCGAACCAGTTGCGCCTGATGAAGGAGCGCGGCTCCGACCTGACGATCTTCAGCCCGCGTGCCAGCTTCATGGCGCACCACATCGGCGACTTCGAGGTCTCGTCGACCTGGGCCGCGATCTGCAACGAGCTCTGCTACCGCGTCAGCCAGCTCTTCCCCGACCACTTCATCCCGGCCGCGATGCTGCCGCAAAGCCCGGGCGTCGATCCAGCCACCTGCATCCCGGAGCTGGTCAAGTGCATCGAGCAATACGGCAACGTCGCGATCAACCTGAACCCGGATCCGTCGGGCGGCCACTGGACCAGCCCGCCGCTGTCGGACAAACACTGGTACCCGGTCTACGAGAAGATGGTCGAGTACGACATCCCGGCGATGGTGCACGTGAGCACGAGTTGCAACGCCTGCTTCCACACCACCGGCGCGCACTACCTGAACGCCGACACGACGGCCTTCATGCAATGCCTGACCTCGGACCTGTTCAAGGACTTCCCGACCCTGCGCTTCGTCATCCCGCACGGCGGCGGCGCGGTGCCCTACCACTGGGGGCGCTTTCGCGGCCTGGCGCAGGAGCTCAAGAAGCCGCTGCTCAAGGACCATCTGCTGAACAACATCTACTTCGACACCTGCGTCTACCACCAGCCGGGCATCGACCTGCTGACGAAGGTGATCCCGGTCGACAACATCCTGTTCGCGAGCGAGATGATCGGCGCGGTGCGCGGCATCGATCCGGAGACGGGGCACCACTACGACGACACCAGGCGCTACATCGAGGCGTCGACCATCGTCGTCGGCGACGACCGCCACAAGATCTATGAAGGCAATGCGCGGCGCGTCTATCCGCGCCTCGACGCAGCGCTCAAAGTGAAGGGGAAGTGAGATGTACGAACTCGGCGTCGTGAAACGCAGGATCCAGCGCGCCGACCGCGTCGCGGTCGATCAACTGTCGGCCTTCGGCTCGGCCACCGTGCACGAGGCGATGGGCCGCGTCGGCCTGATGAAGCCCTACCTGCGGCCGATCTACACCGGCGCAAAGGCCTGTGGCACCGCCATCACCGTGCTGCTGCAGCCGGGCGACAACTGGATGATGCACGTCGCCGCCGAACAGCTGCAGCCGGGCGACGTCGTCGTCGCTGCCTGCACCTCGGTCAGCGACGACGGCTTCTTCGGCGATCTGCTCGCCACCTCGTTTCGCGCCCGCGGCGCCGTCGGCCTCGTGATCGACGGCGGCTGCCGCGACGTGCGCGACCTGACCGACATGGACTTCCCGGTCTGGAGCAAGGCCATCCACGCCAAGGGCACGATCAAGGCCACGCTCGGCTCGGTCAACATCCCGGTGGTCTGCGCCGGTGCGCTGGTCAACCCGGGTGACGTGATCGTCGCCGACGACGACGGTGTCGTCGTCGTGCCCGCCGCCTGGGCGGTCCGGACCGCCGAGGCGGCCGCCAAGCGCGAGGCGCTCGAGACCGAGAAGCGAGCCAAGCTCGCCGATGGTGTGCTTGGCCTGGACATGTACAAGATGCGCGAGCCGCTCGAACGCGCCGGACTCCGTTATGTCGACTAGCGTGGCGAGCACTGCGGGCGGGGGCCGGTCATGATCACCTTGATCGGCTACGGTGAAGTCGGCCGCATCCTGGCCGAGGACCTGCGCGCACAGGACCTGGCCGTGCGCGCCTTCGACGTCAAGCTGCGCGGCGAGTTCGGCGAGCCGCTGCGCGAGCATGCCTTGCGCCACGGCGTGGTCCTGGCCGATTCGCACGCCCATGCGACAGCCGGCGCCGATCTGATCATGTCGGCCGTCACCGCGAGCCAGACCGTTCCGGTGGCCGAGGCCTGCGCCCCGGCGCTGAAGGTCGGTGCGGTGTTCGTCGACTTCAATTCCGCGTCGCCGGGCGCCAAGATCCGTGCCGCCGAATTCATCGACGGGGTCGGTGGACGCTATGTCGAAGCCGCGGTGATGGCCTCGGTCCCGCCGCATCGACTGAAGGTGCCGATGCTGCTGGGCGGGCCCGAGGCGGCCAGCCTTGCGCCGCGGCTGGTCGCGCTCGGTTTCGCGCCGCAGGTCGTGAGCGACCGGCTCGGTGTCGCATCGGCCACCAAGATGAGCCGCAGCGTGATGATCAAGGGCCTGGAGGCGATGGTCATCGAGAGCTTCACGACCGCGCGCCACTATGGCGTCGAGGACGCGGTCATCGCGTCGCTGCACGACAACTTCCCCGGTGTCGACTGGGAACTGCAGGCGGCCTACATCTTCCAGCGCGTGATCGAACATGGCCGCAGGCGCACCGAAGAGATGCGCGAAGTGGCGCAGACCGTGCGCGAAGCCGGCCTCGTGCCCTGGTCTGCGAATGGCACCGTCGGGCGCCAGAACCGGATCTCGGAGTTCGCCGACGCCGGGCTGTTCGGCCAGCGCGGCGAGAAGGGTTTTGCACGCAGCGCCGATTGGCGGGTCGAAGCCGATCGCCTGCTGGCGCAGGCTGCGAAGGACCACGATGGTGTTTGACAAGACCCCCGGCTGGCTCGACTGGTTTCCGAACCCGTCGAAGCCGCACTTCGAGCTGCCGGCCGGCGCAGTGGATGCGCATTGCCATGTGTTCGGCCCGGGCGACCGGTTTCCCTTCGCGCCCGAGCGCAAGTACACGCCCTGCGACGCCGGCAAGGACCAGCTCTTCGCACTGCGCGACCACCTCGGTCTGGCGCGCAACGTCATCGTGCAGGCCACCTGCCACGGGGCCGACAACCGCGCGATGATCGACGCCTGCGTCGCCTCGCGTGGCAAGGCGCGCGGCGTGGCCACCGTCAAATGCGCCGTCAGTGACGACGAGTTGCGCCAGATGCATGCGGCCGGCGTGCGTGGCGTTCGCTTCAACTTCGTCAAGCGCCTGGTCGACTTCACGCCCAGGGAAGAGCTGATGGAAATCGCCGCCCGCATCGCGCCGCTCGGCTGGCATGTGGTGATCTACTTCGAGGCCGTCGACCTGCCCGAACTGCGGGACTTCTTCTCGGCCCTGCCGACGACGGTCGTGGTCGACCACATGGGCCGGCCCGACGTGACACAGCCGGTCGACGGGCCCGAGTTCGCGCTGTTCCAGAAGTTCATGCAGGCGCATGAAAACGTCTGGTGCAAGGTCAGCTGCCCGGAGCGGCTGTCGGTCGGCGGTCCGAAGGCGCTGAATGGGGAGCGCGCGGCATATCGCGACGTCGTGCCCTTCGCGCGCCGCATCGTCGAGCAGTTTCCCGACCGCGTGCTCTGGGGCACCGACTGGCCGCACCCGAACCTGAAGGACCATATGCCCGACGACGGGCTGCTGGTCGACTTCATCCCGCACATCGCAACGACGCCCGATCTGCAGCAGAAGCTGCTGGTGACCAATCCGATGCGCCTGTACTGGCCTGAGGAAACGTGACCCACCCCCGAAGCGCCTACATCGCGAAGTGAACCTGAGCCCACGCCATGCCATTGAACAAACCCTATCTCGACGTGCCTGGCACGACGATTTTCGACGCCGAGCAGTCCCGCAAGGGCTACTGGCTCAACCAGTTCTGCATGTCGTTGATGAAGGCCGAGAACCGCACGCGTTTCAAGGCGGACCAGCGCGCCTATCTCGACGAATGGCAGATGACCGAAGACCAGAAGCAGGCCGTGCTGGCACGCGACCTGAACCGCTGCATCGCGCTCGGCGGCAACATCTACTTCCTGGCCAAGATCGGCGCCACCGACGGCCTGAGCTTCCAGCAGATGGCCGGCAGCATGACCGGCATGACGGAAGACGAATACCGCCAGATGATGATCAGCGGCGGGCGCTCGATCGAGGGCAACCGCTTCATTGGCGAGGACGGTGACGCACAACCGCAGCACCAGCCTCAGGGGCAGGCCGGCAAGAAGGCGAAGGTTTGAACATGGCCCACATCACCGCTTCCGTCTACAGCTCGCATGTGCCGGCGATCGGCGCCGCGATCGACCTCGGCAAGACCCACGAGCCCTACTGGCAGCCACTCTTCAAGGGTTACGAGTTCTCCAAGCAGTGGATGAAGGACAACAAGCCCGACGTTGTCTTCCTCGTCTACAACGACCACGCCACGGCGTTCAGCCTGGACATGATTCCGACCTTCGCGATCGGCACCGCCGCAGGCTTTCAGCCGGCCGACGAAGGCTGGGGGCCACGCCCGGTGCCCAGCGTGATCGGCCATCCGGAACTCGCCGCGCACATCGCGCAGAGCGTGATTCAGGATGACTTCGACCTCACCATCGTCAACAAGATGGACGTCGACCACGGCCTGACGGTGCCGCTCAACCTGATGTGCGGCTCGCCCGACGCCTGGCCCTGTCCGGTGATTCCGTTTGCCGTCAACGTGGTGCAGTACCCGGTGCCCTCGGGCCGCCGCTGTTTCCAGCTCGGCAGGGCGATCCGCAAGGCGGTCGAGTCCTACGACTGCGCCGCTCAAGGTGCAGATCTGGGGCACCGGCGGCATGAGCCACCAGTTGCAGGGGCCGCGCGCCGGGCTCATCAACCAGCCCTGGGACGATCAATTCCTCGACCGCCTGATCGCCGACCCGCAAGGGCTGTCGACGATGCCCCATATCGACTACGTGCGCGAGGCCGGTTCGGAAGGCATCGAGCTCGTGATGTGGTTGATCGCGCGCGGTGCGATGAGCGACAAGCCGCCGGTCGTGCGGCACCGCTTCTACCACGTGCCGGCGTCGAACACGGCGGTCGGCCACCTGATCCTGGAGAACACATGACACCCCCACGCTCACATTCGTTCGCGGCCCGGCGGAACTTGGCATGACGATCAAAGTCGCCCTCGCCGGCGCCGGCGCCTTCGGCATCAAGCACCTCGACGGCATCAAGCAGATCGACGGTGTCGAGGTCATCTCGCTCGTCAGCCGCGACCTGGCCAAGACGCAGGAAGTGGCCGACAAGTACGGCATCCGGCACGTGAGCACGGACCTGGCCGACAGCCTGCGCATCAAGGAAGTCGACGCCGTCATCCTGTGCACGCCCACCCAGATGCACGCGGCGCAGTCGATCGCCTGCATGCAAGCCGGCAAGCATGTGCAGGTCGAGATTCCGCTCGCCGACCGCTGGCAGGACGCGCAGGCCGTCGCCGCGATTCAGAAGCAGACCGGTCTCGTGGCCATGTGCGGCCACACCCGTCGCTTCAACCCGAGCCACCAGTGGGTGCATGGCAAGGTGACGGCGGGCGAGTTCAACATCCAGCAGCTGGACGTGCAGACCTACTTCTTCCGGCGCACCAACATGAACGCGCTCGGCCAGCCACGCAGCTGGACCGACCATCTCTTGTGGCACCACGCGGCGCACACGGTCGATCTGTTCGCCTACCAGGCGGGCTCGCCGATCGTCAAGGCGAACGCGATCCAGGGTCCGATCGACCCGAAACTCGGCATAGCAATGGACATGTCGATCCAGCTCAAGGCGGCCAGCGGTGCAATCTGTACCCTGAGCCTGAGCTTCAACAACGACGGCCCGCTGGGCACCTTCTTCCGCTACATCGGCGACACCGGCACCTACATTGCACGCTACGACGATCTCTTCAACGGCAAGGACGAGCGCATCGACGTCTCGAAGGTGGCGGTCTCGATGAACGGCATCGAGCTGCAGGACCGCGAGTTCTTCGCCGCGATCCGCGAACGGCGCGCGCCGAATTCGAGCGTCGCGCAAGTCCTGCCCTGCTATCAGGTACTGCACCAGTTGGAACAACAACTCGAAGGGGCCTGAAGGCCCCCGCCGCGAAAAGAATCCCCTCACCCACCCTGGAGACAAACCAATGAGACTTGCCCTGAAAACCCTCCTTGGCGCATTGGCCTTTGCCGGTGCCGCCCAAGTCAGCCTGGCCGCTGACGTGACCTTGCGTTTTCACCAGTTCCTGCCACCTCAGGCGACGGTCCCGTCCAAGGCCATCGCGCCCTGGGCCGCCAAGATCGAGAAGGAGAGTGGCGGGCGCATCAAGGTGCAACTGTTCCCGACCATGCAGCTCGGCGGCAAACCGCCCGAGCTCTTCGACCAGGCCAAGGACGGCGTGGCAGACATCGTCTGGACCGTGCTCGGCTACACGCCGGGGCGCTTCCCGAAGTCCGAGGTCTTCGAGTTGCCCTTCATGAGCGGCTCGGCTGAAGTGAGCTCGCGCGCGATGCAGGAGTACGTGCAGAAGAACGCGATGGACGAGTTCAAGGACGTCAAGCTGATCGCCGTGCACACCCACGGCCCCGGCATGTTCCACAGCAAGGACCCGATCACCAAGCTCGAGGATCTGAAGGGCATGAAGGTGCGCGGCGGCTCGCGTGTCGTGAACATCATGCTCGAGCAACTCGGCGCCACGCCGGTCGGCATGCCGGTGCCCGCGGTGGGCGAGGCGCTGTCCAAGGGCGTCATCAGCGCCACCACGATCCCCTGGGAAGTGGTCCCGGCATTGAAGGTCCAGCAGATCGTCAAGAACCACACTGGGTTCACCGGTGATAAGGGCCTGTACACGCAGACATTTGGCGTGGTCATGAACCAGGGCGCCTACGACAAGCTGCCGGCCGACCTCAAGAAAGTGATCGACAACAACAGTGGCATTGAGACTGCCGCGCTGTTCGGTGCGGCGATGGACGCCGGCGACAAGATCGGCCTCTCGGTGGCACAGAAGGAGGGCAACAAGGTCGTCACGCTCGACGCCGCCGAAACTGCACGCTGGAAGCGCACGGCCAACGGCGTGCGCGCCGTCTGGTTCAAGGAAGTGGCGGACAAGGGCATCGACGGGCCGAAGCTGGCCGCTGAAGCCGAAGCGCTGATCGACAAGTACTCGAAGAAGTGACCTGCCACTGACCTCCACGGGCGGCCGCACGGCCGCCCGTCGCCTGGGCACCCATGAACAACGTCATCTACGGCCTGAGCAGGGCCCTCGCCTGGTTTGGCGCGGCAGTGCTGTCCGTGCTGGCACTTGTCAGCGTCTTCAGCATCGCTGGGCGGGCGCTTTCGTCGATCGGCCTCGGTCCCGTGCCCGGCGACTTCGAACTCATCGAGGTGGGCACTGCGCTCGCTGTTTTCTGCTTCCTGCCGTGGTGTCATCTGCGGCGCGGGCACGCCTCGGTCGACCTGCTTTGGAACAGCTACCCGCGGCCGATGCAACGCCTGCTCGACATCGCGGCCGATGCGCTGATGCTCATGGTGTGGCTGGTCCTGGTCTGGCGCATGGGCATCGTGACCGAGGACTACCGCGCCAATGGTGAAGTGAGCTTCATCCTGCAAATGCCGGTCTGGTGGGGATACGGGCTTTCGATGATTCCGGCGCTGCTCGGGTGCGTGGTCTACGCCTGGCGGCTGCTCGAGACACTCGGTCTTGCAGCGCCACCGGCCGCTGTGAACCCGACCGTGGGCAGCCACTGATGGACCCGATCTGGCTCGCTGCGGGCTCCTTCCCCGTACTGCTCGTGCTGATCTTTCTGCGCGTGCCGATCGGCCTGACGATGCTGCTCATCGGCCTGATCGGCTCGTGGCAGGTCTACGGCAGTGCCGCGCCCTTGCTGAACCAGATGAAGACGATGGCGTACGGGCAGTTCTCGTCGCATTCGCTGTCGATCGTGCCGCTGTTCCTGCTCATGGGTCAGTTGGCCGGTCTGGGGGGAATGTCGCAGGCCCTGTTCAAGGCTGCAGAGGCCTTTCTGGGCCACCGCAAGGGTGGTGTTGCGATGGCCGCCATCGGCGCCTGCGCCGGTTTCGGGTCGATCTGCGGCTCATCGCTCGCCACCGCTGCCACGATGGGCCAGGTCGCCCTGCCGGAGCTCAAGCGAGCAGGCTACGCCGGCAGCCTGGCGGCCGGCGCGCTGGCCGCCGGCGGCACCCTGGGCATCCTGATTCCGCCCTCGATCGTGCTCGTCATCTACGCCATCCTGGCCGAACAGAACATCGCCAAGATGTTCGCTGCCGCCTTCGTCCCGGGCCTGCTGGCCGCGCTCGGCTACATGGCGGTGATCGCGATCGTGGTACGCGTCAAACCCAGCCTGGCCGGCCAGATCGACCCGATGCCCTGGCCCGACCGGGTGCGCGCATTGGTCGCCGTCTGGCCGGTGCTGATGATCTTCGTGGTCGTCATCGGTGGCATCTACACCGGCATCTTCACGCCCACTGAAGGGGCCGCCGTCGGTGCTGTGGCGACCGGCGCGCTGGCCTGGCAGCGGCGCGGCCTGTCCAGAGCAAGGCTCAAGGCAGCCTTCGAAGCCACCGCCACTGGAACCGCAATGGTGTTCATGATCGTGCTCGGCGCGGCCGCCTTCAACACCTTCCTCGCACTGTCGCAATTGCCGCAGGAGCTGGCGCTCTGGGTCGGTACGCTCGGTCTGAGCCCCTACGCCGTGCTTTGGGCCATCCTGGCCTTCTACCTGGTCTTTGGCTGTGTCATGGACTCGCTGTCGATGATCCTGCTCACGATCCCCATCTTCTTCCCGATGGTGTCCGGACTGGACTTCGGGCTGACGCCCGAAGAGACGGCGATCTGGTTCGGCGTGCTCGTTCTCATCGTGGTCGAGGTCGGCCTGATCACGCCACCCGTGGGCATGAACCTGTTCGTCATCCAGTCGATGGCGCCCGACATCTCGATCCAGGACACCTATCGCGGTGTGTGGCCCTTCGTGGTCAGTGACCTGGCCCGGGTCGTGCTGCTGGTGTCAGTCCCGGCTATCACGCTCTTCGTGCTGAGGTTGTAGCCTTCGCGCGCGGCTCAGGTTCGACCCGCCCGCGTGCGCGGGCAAGCGTGGACAGGGCAGCGCGAGGCGCCTATCGTCAGCGCCATGTGCCGGGAGCCCTCACCATGATCCGCAAGCTGCACCACAACGCCTACCGCTGCCGCGATTCCGAACAGACGCGCGCGTTCTACGAGGACTTCCTCGGCCTGCCACTGGTGAACGCCCTGAATCTGGGCCAGACCAAGACCGGACGCGGCACGCACACGCTGCACACCTTCTTCCGGCTCGACGACGGTTCGCATCTGGCCTTCTTCGAGACCGACGACTTCCCGTTCGAGTTCAAGCCGCAGCACGACTTCGACCTGCACATCGCGCTCGAAGTGGCCCCCGAGGCATTGCAGCCGATGCTGGCCAAGGGTCGCGAGCGCGGCATCGAGACCCGGGGGCCATCGGACCACGGCATGATCGAGTCGATCTACTTTCGTGATCCGAACGGCTACGTGATCGAGCTGTGTGCCAAACGCCCCGACCACGATGCGTTGATGGATCCGGCGCGCAACGGCGCGCGCGCCACGCTCGAGCACTGGACGGGTGCCAAGGCGGACTCCGGGCCCTGAAGACCCGCCCCGATCACCACCGGACTGAGCACTTGCCGCCCTTGCCCTCAAGCGATCCCGGGACCCTTCAGGGTTTGATGTAGGCGTAGCCCTGGGTCTGGAGCTTGGTCAGGCGCACCACCCCCGACGGCGTGTAGTCGGCTTCGAGGATGAACTGGTCCTTCGACAGCTTGCGGTTCTTCAACGTGATCTCGCAGACCTCGAAATTGACGCCGCGCGCCTTCAGCGCCGCAACGGCGCCCGCGTAGGCCGCACCGTTCTTGTCCTTGGCACCGTTCATCAGGAAGTCGACCCCCTGCGCATGGGCGACCAGCGTGAGCTGCGCGGTCGGGTCGGTGTCGAGATGGTTCTTCATGTTGCGCAGGGTGCCCAGCGCACTCTCTGCAGCGTCGTTGATGTGGTACGCGACCTTGTCCTGGGCCAACGCGACGGCGCTGGCGCTGGCGATCACGGCAAATGCGACGGCTTGGCGAAAAATTTTCATGTCGGTCTCCTGTGGTGAGTTTGCTGGCTATGCCAGCCCTTGATTGCCCCTGACACCAATCAACCTGGGCAGGTTGGGCTTGCGCGGTGCGACCCGGCCCTGGGCCTTGAGCCATTGTTCGACGACGTCCCAGACCATCTTGTGGCCGGCCGTCCTGGCCTCCTCGGCGACCGGCGCCCAGCCCGCAACCTTGTAGGTCTTGTCGGCCTCGATCGGCTTGCCGGCCAGGCGCATGTCCTGGATGCGCCGGCCCATGGATTCGCCCGGCGCGCAGGCGTAGGTCATGCCGCCGATGCGCACCATGTCCCCGCCCTGCTGGTAGTAGGGATCGGGGTTGAACAGGTTGTCGCAGACATCCTCGAGCACGGTCTTGATCGTGGCGCCGGTCATCTCGGTCACCGTCGCGTACGAATAGGTCGTGGCGAGCTGGTCCATCATCAGCTCGCGCGTGATGGTGTCGCCCGACAGCAGACTCGTGCCCCAGCGGAAGCCGGGCGAGAAGGCGATGTCGGCCCCCTGCACGTCGATCAGGGCGTCGCACAGCAGTTGGTCCCAGCTGCCGTTGAAGTTGCCGCGGCGGTACAGCACGCCGTCGGTCACCGCGAGCTTCTCGGACAGCTTGCCCTCGAACGGCGCGCGCACCTTGGTGATCAGCGCCTCCATCTCGGGGTCGGCCTTGAGCATGTTGGAGAAGATCGGCAGCAGGCGGTAGCGTGCGTTGGCGACCCGGCCGTCCTTCATCTCGAAGTCCATCACGCCGAGGAACTTGCCGTTGCTGCCCGCATTGGTCACCAGCGTCGTGCCGGTGCGGTTCTTCACCGGCACCGCCACCGGCACGCCGTCATGCGTGTGGCCACCGAAGATCGCGTCGATGCCGGTCACGCGGCCGGCCAGCTTGAGGTCCACGTCCATGCCGTTGTGCGACAGCAGCACGACCAGCTTGGCGCCCTTGGCCCGCGCCTCGTCGACCACCTCCTGCATCTTGTCGTCCTGGATGCCGAAGGTCCAGTCGGCCACCAGATAGCGCGGGTTGGCGATCGGCGTGTACGGGAAGGCCTGGCCGACGATCGCGACGCTCACGCCATTGATCTCGCGCAGCACGTAGGGCTTGAACACCGGGTCCCCGAAGTCGCTCGTCTTGACGTTCTGCGCAACGAAGTCCACCTTGCCGGCGAAGTCCTTCTCGATGATCTCCTTGACGCGCTGCATGCCGTAGGTGAACTCCCAGTGCCCGGTCATCACGTCCACGCCGAGCAGCTTGCAGGCGTCGACCATGTCCTGCGCCTGGGTCCACAGCGAGGTCGCCGAGCCCTGCCAGGTGTCGCCCCCGTCGAGCAGCAGGGCCCCGGGGCGGCTTGCCTTCAGCCGCTTGACCAGGGTGGCCAGATGCGCGAAACCGCCCACCTTGCCATAGCGCCGCGCGGCCTTTTCGAAGTCGAGAAAGGTGAAGGCATGTGCCTGCGCGGTGCCTGGCCGCACGCCGGCCTTCTTGAGCAGATGTTCGCCGACGAGGTGCGGCAACTGCCCCGACATGCTGTCCAGGCCGAGGTTGACGCTCGGCTCGCGGAAGTGGATCGGCATCAGCTGCGCATGGCAGTCGGTCATGTGCAGGATCGAGACCTGTCCCGGTCCGGTGCCCAGCGGTGGCAGGTCGTACAGGCCCTGTTCTGCACTCGCGGCGTCGGCGTCGGCCCAGCGCGTGAGACCCATGCCGGCCACACTGGCGGCGGTCAGCACCTGCATGAAGTCGCGCTTGCTCAAACTCATGTTCAGTGAACGCTTATGTTTGGACGAAAAGAAGGCCCGCCGAAGCGGGCCTCGCGGACGTTCACTGGTTGACGGGCGAACGCGGGTCCAGCAGCAGCGACATCAGGTCGCGGATCTGGGACTCCTCGAGCAGCTTCTTGTGCCCGAAGCGCGGCATGTTCGAGCAGGCCGCATAAGCATTGCTGTTCCACAGCTTGCCCCAGGTGTACTGGATCGACTCCACCGACGCCGGGTCGTTGAGGTTCTTCACGCCGCGGTTCTTGCCGTAGTGGTAGAGGCTCGGCCCGATCGTGCCGTAGGAGATCTCCTCGTTGCTGATCTGGTGACAGTTGTAGCAATTGCCTCCGTTGGCCCTCGGGTCGGCGCTCTTGTCGGTCCACGTCATGCCGCGGCCACCCTGCGCCAGTTTCTCGCCGGCCTTGAAGTCGCCGAAGTACTGGCCGCCCTTTGGCCACACGATGGTCGCCAAGGCTTGTGCCTCGACCTTCTTGGCCAGATCGGCGCTCGGCACCTGGTCCGACGAGCAGGTCGCCTGAGTCAGGTCCTGCTCCAGGCGGTCCATTTTTGCGATGCCCCTGTCGCTGAACGAGGTCTTCATCATCGACATGAACTCGTTGCCCATGCCCATCGGCGCGTTGGCGCAACCCACCAGGGCCAGCGCGATACCGCCGCAGGCGAGCGAAATCGTTTTCTTGTTCATTTTGTCGTCTCCTTCAGCGCTTGATGGCCGGTGCGATCGATTCGGCGCCCTTGGCGTTGACGCCCATGTAGGTGCCCAATGCGATCGTCACGTCGGATGCGTAGCCCGGATACGGGAAGCGCTGCTGGCGGTAGCAGTCGTTCAAGCGGTGCTGCATGCCCCACATCTGGCCGTTTCCGACCCGGTAAGCCGGCCAGGCCGCGAAGCCGATCCCGTCGCCCGGGTTCTTGGTCAGGTCGGGCAGGTCCTGCAGACGAATTCGCTTGCCGTCCTCACCGTGGCAGGAGGCGCAGGAGAAATCATGCGTGCCGCCGCGAAAGAAGAAGGCCTGCTTGCCCATCGCGAATGACTTCTTCTCTTCGGGATGGTTCTGCGGCAGATTGAAGCGCATGCCGCGCGACTGGCCGGCGATCCAGGTCGCGATCGCCTCGACATTGCCTCGCTCCCCCTTGAGGAAGCTGCCCTTGGTGATTTCGGCCGGATCGATGCCCTGCAGGGTCTGCATGCATGTCATCAAGCGCGACTCCAGGTCCTGCATGCGGCCGGTGTCATTGAAGTAGCGCGGCAACTCGACGAAGGCGCCCTTGACGGTGCCGGCGCCCTTGCCGAGATCACACTTCTCGAGCGAGGCATTCTTGGGTCCGCGCGCCTTCTTCCACAACTCCTCCCCCTTGGCTTCGTACAACTCGGCCGGGTTGCCGTCGGCCAGCATCTGGCGGTACTCGGCGATGCCGTCGGCAGTGGACTTCTGGGCCCATGCAGCGCCGCTCGCCGCGAGGGCGAGCGTGGCCAATGCGGCCAGGGGAAGTGATCGTGTCTTCATCCGTCTTGTCTCCGGTTCTGGCGGTCTGGTTCAGGACACCGTGGCTTCGTCGGTGCGCTTGTCGCCCTTGTTGTCGGTCCAGGTGATCGAAACCTTGTCGCCGGCCTTGGCACCCTTGACCGTGAATTGCATGAATGGGTTCTTGGCCACCGAAGGCCCCCACTGCGCGGTCATCACCGGCGTGCCATTGAGGCTGGCACTGACGTCCTGGATGAACCAGGCCGGAATCGGCTTGCCAGCCGAATCCTTGCGTTGGCCGGTTTCCATCTCGTGACTCATCAGCACACGGACGGTGGTCTTGTCGCCTGCTGCCTGGGCGCGAATGCGCATCGGATCTGCCATGTCTTACTCCTTGAATCGGTTCGGTTGGGTGGTGTCGGCACTGAGGAGGCTTCTCTCCACGACCTCGCAGAACTCGGTCGGTTCACAGGGCGTTGGCCCGTCCGCAGGGACCGGCCGACGTCCTTGTTCACCCACCACAGCCACCGAGGGTGACCTTGATTTCCTTCTGGGCGAACAGCACCTTGCCGTCGGCCATCATCGCCACCGCATACACGTTGGACGATTGCCCCATCTTGACCCGCGCGTTGACTGCGGCCTCGACCTTGTCGGTCAGGTCGAAAACCGCGGCGAGCACGCTCGGGTTCTTTTCGACCAGCAGCAGCAGCCGCTTGGCACCGGCGAGCGAGGTCGCCGCGCCGACCGGCACGACGGCGCCGTTCTCGGCGATGTCGGGGCCGTTGATCGTGACGTCCTTGCTTTCGACTGGCGCGCTGCCGCCGAGCGCCTTGACGGCGTCGGCCAGCGACTTGGCGCCGAAGGCAGCCTCGTTCCAGGCTGCCTGTGCGGCGGTTGGGAGTAGTCCGGCACCGGCCAGCAGGCCAGCGACAGCGGCGCTGTGAATCAGCATTTCTCGACGTGAGTGCATCGCTTGCTCCTTATATTTGTTCATGATGAGTGATTGCATGGATTCGGGATACCGGAGATACCCGATACGATTGATTCATCGCAAGTCGTCGGCGTGAGCCGGCTGCTAGGCCTGATTTCACCGTGCCGCGCCCGACGCCAGCCAGTTGGCGATCGTCGTCAGATCGGCCGCCGGCACCTCCTGCGCAGGCATCGGCACCGGCCCCCAGACCCCATTGCTACCGGCGGTGATGCGCGCTGCGAGGTAGCTGGCAGCGTCCTGTCGCCCGGCATACTTGCGCGCCACTTCGGCAAAGCCCGGTCCGACCAGCTTGCGGGCCAGGTCGTGGCAGGCGAGGCAGTTGTACTGCTGCAGCAGCGCCTTGGCAGCCATGCGCTTGGCGTCCTTCGAATTGTCGGCCACGGCCGGTCCGACGGCGGCCGGCGCCGATCCTGGCGGGCGGGTCGTGTCGGCTCCCCGCTGCGCGCCCACCAGGCGGTTCTGCTCGGCCAGATTGCCATGCGCATTGCGTGCGAAGTCGGGCAGGGCCGACGACACGCGTGCGGGTCCGCCGCAGTCGTCGATGCACGCTGCGGCCGTGACGTCCGCTCGCGCGGCGGTCCCGATGTCGGCGCCCGGCCACAGCGCATGGTCGGTGCGCATGCCGAGCCGGTTCGGCATTCGTGCCTGGACCTCGGCGATGTTGGCGTTGGACATCGTGAAGTCGGCCGGCAGCACGCCCCCGAGGTTCAGCAGGTAGGCGGTCACCGCATAGACCTGGTCGACGCTGAGCGACTTGGGGGCGTTCCACGGCATCGCACGGCGGATGTAGTCGAACAGGGTGGCCACCGTGGGCACCTTCATCAGCGTGGTGCGGCTCGGGAAGGCCGGGTCGAGCAATCGCGCGACGCGGCCGGTGCGGACATCGTCAGCGGTCGTGCCGCCGACGAGCGGCGCGAAGACCTCGTTGCTCTCGCCGAAGTAGCCGTGACATGCGGCGCATTGGGCCTCCCAGACCTCCATGCCGGCGGCGACCGAGCCCTTGCCCTTGGGCAGCCCCTTGAAGTCCGGCCGTACGTCGATGTCCCAAGCCTCGATTTCGGGCCCGGTTGCAGCGCGCCCGATGCCCACGAAACCAACCTGCTGGGCGCCCGCCAGCGCTGCAGCCGAGGCCAGGGCGACCACCGCGGCGATGCGCGCGAGGCGTCGAGCGGTGTCAGGCGAGATGGACATTGTTTACCTCACCGCTTTCCTGCACGAGCCAGGTCTGGATCGCATTGTTGTGATAGATCGACCGCGTGCCGCGCACCTGCCGAAGCTGGTGGCGGGTCGGCTGCACGTAGCCGGTCTCGTCGATCGCGCGCGACTGCAGCAGAGTCGGCTTGCCGTCCCAGACCCAGTCGATGCTGAAGCGTGTCAGGCAGCGATCCAGGACAGGCGTCTGCAGGCGAGCCGTGCGCCAGTTGCGCCCGCCGTCGACCGAGACGTCGACGCGCTTGACCTTGCCCCGACCGGACCAGGCCAGCCCGTTGACGTTGTAGAAACCCCTGTCGAGCAGGACCTGCCCGCCCGACGGCGTCGTGATGACGCTCTTGCACTCCTGGGTGCTCGTGTACTGGCGGTGGCGCCCGTCGGGCATCAGGTCGACGTAGTGGATCGCCTCGTCCTTGCTCCCCCAGGGCTGGTCGCCGACCTCGATCCGGCGCAGGTATTTGACCCAGCTGATGCCCTGCACGCCGGGCACCACCAGGCGCAGCGGATAGCCGTTCTCGGGCCGCAGCATCTCGCCGTTCTGGCCATAGGCCACCAGGACCTGCCCGCTCTCGACCAGTTCCATCGGGATCGTGCGCGTCATCGACGAGCCGTCCGCCCCCTCGGCGAGCACGTAGCGCCCGCGCTTTGTGTCGGCGCCGCAAAGATCAAGCAGGGCCTTGAGCGGAACGCCGGTGAATTCGCTGCAGCTGAGCATGCCATGCGTGTACTGGCAGGTCGGAACGGCGACGTTGCCCCACTCCATGCCGGTGTTGGCGCCACATTCGATGAAGTGGAACCGGCTCACCGAGGGCAGCCGCATCAGCTCGTCCATCGTGAAGACCTTGGCCGTCTTCAGCATGCGCTCGTCGGAGCCGTTGATCATGAGCCGGTGGTTGCGCGGATCGACGTCCCACCAGCCCTGGTGGTGGCGCTCGAAATGCAGACCGCTCGGCGTCACGATGCCGAACAGCGATTGCAGGGGCGCGAACGAGACCGAAGATTGCGCGGTCTGGGTCAGGCCCGGGCTCTGGCGGCGCTGCACATTGGCCTCGAACTTCGACGGTTTGCCATAGCCGTCGGTTGCGACGCCCTGGCCCAGGCCCTTGGTGTGCGCCGGCAGACCCAGGATGTTCGGGTCGCCCGCGGCGGCGGGCGCGCGCGCCGTCTGGGCCAACACGACCGGTGTGGCAGCCCCCACCGCGGCCGCTGCGAAGGCCTGCCGGATGAAATGGCGCCGTCCCGTGCGGCTCTCGCCCTGCACGGTGCGCGTGCCCTGCACGTCAAGGAAGTTCTCCGGCGCCTTCTGCACCCGGCCTGGCTCTGGCAACCGATCACTCACCTCGTCGCTCCGTCAAAATCAACTCCATCCTGATATAAGCAAGTACGAATATATAGAAACAAGCGATTCCATTGACCTAGGACAAACACCAAGGTCCGAACGTAGGCTAAGAGGAGGCCCGCCGTCAGGGCTGGCAGATCACCGACGCCGTTTCGACCAGTTCGTCGAGGATGGCCATCGACACCGCGCCCGACGACCCGAACGGATCCAGCACGGGCGTGGCCGAGTACTTGAGCAGCAGGGCGCGGTTGACGCGCGCCATGTTGACCTGCCCCATCGACCAGCCGGCGAAGCGCCGCTCATCGATTTCCGCGTAGTGCATCAGCTCGACGCCGGTGTGCCGGGGATCGGCCACGATCCGGTTGTAGAGCCGGTTCACTTGGGCGCGCCCACCTTCGAGCACCTGCAGAAAGACCCCCTCCGAATAGCACAGCACGCCGGTGATGCCGTGCTCGGGGTTGTGCGCCTTGGCCTCGCCCAGGATCGACAGCAGGACGTTCTGGTCGACGGCGCCCGCGGCGCGGCTGGCGTACATCAGTCGGACGAGCATGGGGTTCTCCGCGTGTCGAGAGGGAAATGTCGAATCAGTTGGGCCTGCGCGGCAGCAAGGCGAGGAACTCGCGGCGCAGGTTCGGGTTCTTCAGGAAGGCGCCGCGCATCACGCTGTTCACCATCGCGGTCTCGGTGTCCTTGACGCCGCGCCAGTGCATGCAGAAGTGATCGGCCTCCATCACGATGGCCAGGCCGTCGGGCTGAACCCGCTCCTGCAGTTCGTTGGCCAACATCGTCACCGCCTCTTCCTGGATCTGCGGCCGGCTCATGATCCAGTCGCAGATGCGGACGTACTTGGACAGGCCGATCAGGTTGGAGTGCTCGTTGGGCAGCAGGCCGATCCAGACCTTGCCCAAGATCGGACACAGGTGGTGCGAACAGGCGCTGCGCACCGTGATCGGTCCGACGATCATCAGCTCGTTCAGCCGTTCCGCGTTCGGGAACTCGGTCACCGAGGGCATCGGGTGGTAGCGCCCTCGGAAAACCTCGTCGAGGTACATCTTGGCCACCCGGTTCGCGGTCTCGGCGGTGTTGTGGTCGCTCTCGGTGTCGATCACCAGGGTCTGCAGCAATTCCTCGACCTTGGCCGCCACCTCGACCTTCAGCTCGGCCAGCTCGCCCTCGCGCACGAAGGCAGCGATGTTGTCGTTGGCATGGTGCCGCTGCCCGCTGCTGACGAGCCGGTAGCGGATGCGCTCGGACACCGGCAGCGCGGACAACTCCTGCTCGCTGCGAAACAGACGCTCGGGTGGCGCATCGGCCGGACTCGGCACGGGCTTGGGCATGGGCACTTTCGGGGCGGTCAGCGCAACATTGTGCCCGCCGCGCCGTCGCCCTGGGCAGGCACGGGATAGACTGCCCCGCGTGCCGCCTGCCCCGACCCCCGCCTCCTCGCTGCCTTTGGCGCGCCTGCTCGACCTGACGGCGGACGCGGTGCAGGCCGTTCAGGGCGGGCGCTCGCTGACCGAGGTGCTGGCACGCTGCCCGGCCGACGCCAGGCCTGGCGTGCAGGCCCTGAGTTTTCACGTCCTGCGCTGGCTCGGCAGCGCGATGCAGGTGCGCGACGAACTGGCGCCCAAGACGCCACCGCCGAACGTCGATTCGCTGTTGTGCACCGCCGTGGCCCTGCTGTGGCCGACCGGCGAGCGCCCCGCCTACCCGGACCACACCCTGGTCGACCAGGCGGTGACGATCGCGCGCCACCGCACGCCGGCGGCGGCCAACTTCATCAACGCGGTCCTGAGGCGCTTCCTGCGCGAGCGCGACACGCTCGTCACCACGGCCCGCCACAGCCCGCTCGGCGCCTACAACCATCCACTGTGGTGGATCGAACGCATCCGGCAGGACTGGCCGAACTGCTGGCAGGCCCTGCTGGCTGATGCCAACCTGCATCCGCCGATGACCTTGCGCGTCAATGCGCGCCGCGGCACCGCAGCGAACTATGTGCAGCGGCTGGCGGCGCAAGGGCGCGCAGCGCGCACGCTCGACGACCCCGCGCTCGGCGGGCAGGCCGTGCTGCTGGCCGAACCCTGTCCAGTGACGGCGCTGCCGGGTTTTGCCGAAGGCGAAGTCTCGGTCCAGGATGCGGCGGCCCAGCGTGCCGCACCCTTGTTGCTCGGCAATCGTGCATTGCCCGCTGGCGCGCGCGTGCTCGACGCCTGCTCGGCCCCCGGGGGCAAGGCGGCACACCTGCTCGAACGCCAGGACCTCGACCTGCTCGCGCTGGACAGCGACCCTCTGCGCCTGGCGCGTGTACAGGAGACCCTCAACCGCCTTCAGTTGCGCGCCACGCTGGCGGCCGCCGATGCGCGCGAGACCGCGCGCTGGTGGGACGGCCGGCCGTTCGATGCGATCCTGATCGACGCCCCGTGCACCGCTTCGGGCATCGTGCGCCGCCACCCCGACATCCGCTGGTTGCGCCGCCCCGACGACGTGATGGCGCTGGCGCGAACCCAGGCCACGCTGCTCGACGCGCTTTGGCCGCTGCTCAAACCTGGCGGGCGGCTCGTGTTTGCCACCTGCTCTCTCTTCAAGGCCGAGGGCCAGGCCCAGATCGACGCATTTTTGCAACGGCAGGGCGCCAAGGCGGTCACGCTCGACCCCGCATCGCCCGGCCACCTGCTGCCCCTGTCCGACAATGGGGTCGAAACCGACCGCGCACGCACGGCTGCGCTGCAAGACGGCTTCTATTACGCGCTACTGCACAAGACCTGAACCCCTCCAATGCCCTGCCACGTGCCACGCCGACGTTTTCTGCAGGGCCTGGCGCTCGGGTGGATGCTCGCGGCCGCCGCGGCAGCCTTGCCAGCCCCTGCTGCGGCGCAAGGCGTCGACCTGACCTCGCTCCAGTTGAGCCGCCAAGACGGGGAGCTGCTGCTCGAATTCTCGGCCCGTCCGATCCTGAGCCGGCCGGTCGAGGACGCCCTGCAGCGCGGGGTGCCGGTCTACTTCATGGCGCAGGCAACCCTGCTGCGCAGCCGCTGGTACTGGCGCGACGAGCGCATCACCCGTGTGCAGCGCAGCTGGCGCATTGCCTACCAGCCCTTGACCAGCACCTGGCGTGTCGGCCTGGGCGCGCTGTCGCAGACCGTCGGCTCGCTGTCCGAGGCGCTGGCCGTCGCCAGCACCGCAGGGCACTGGAAGCTGGCTGACCTCTCGCTGCTCGACCCCGACGCGCGCCACTACATCGAGTTCAGCTACCGGCTCGACACGACCCAGCTGCCCAGCCCCATGCAGATCGGGCTGCCCGGCCCGTCGGACTGGGATCTGCGGGTCGACCGCCGGGTCCCGGTGGAGTGAGCCGATGACACGCTCCACACGCTGGGCCTGGGCCGTGTCGCTGGTGGCAATGACCGGCGCCGGCCTCGTGCTGGCCTTCGTGCTGTCGCTCAGCGCCCAGGGCGGCGGCACCTTCGAGCGCCACTTCGTCTGGCTGTTCTGGGTCAACGTCGCGGTGGCGGCGCTGCTCGTGCTGGTCATCGGTTTCGCCATGGTGCGCCTGGCGGTGCGAATGCGGCGCGGCAAATTTGGCAGCCGCCTGTTGCTCAAGCTGGCCGGCATCTTCGCGCTGGTCGGGCTGCTGCCCGGACTCGTGATCTACACGGTGTCCTACCAGTTCGTCACGCGCAGCATCGAAGCCTGGTTCGATGTGCGCGTTGCAGGCGCGCTCGATGCCGGTCTGAGCCTGGGCCGCGCCACGCTCGACGCACTCGTGGTCGACATCAATGGCAAGACCCAGTTCGGAGCCGAACAGCTGAACAGCAGTTCGGCGGCCTTGCTGCCACTGTCGCTCGAACGCCTGCGCGAGCAGCTGGGTGCGCGCGACGTGTCGATCGTCAATTCGAGTGGCCAGGTGCTGATGTCGGCCGGCGGCAGCGCCGCCACGATCTCGCCCGAACGCCCCTCGGCCGCCTTGCTGCGCGAAGCGCGCAACACCGGCAAGGCGAGCCAGGTCGAGGGCCTGGACGACGACTCGCTGCAACCCGGTTCGAGCTCGATCCCGCGTGTGCGTGCGATGGCGCCATTGCACAACAGCCGTGTCACGCTCGGGTCGGGTGAGGATCGGTTCCTGCTCGTGACGATGCCCGTGCCGCGCAGCCTGGCGGTCAACGCCCTGGCCGTGCAGGCGGCCTACAGCGAGTACCAGCAGCGTGCGCTCGCGCACGACAGCCTGCGCCGCATGTACATCGGCACCCTGACCCTGGCCCTGGTGCTGGCCGTGTTCGGCTCGGTGTTGCTCGCGGTACTGCTCGGCAACCAGTTGGCCAAGCCCTTGCTGCTGCTGGCCGACGGCGTGCGCCAGGTGGCGGCGGGCGATCTGACCACCAAGCCCGTGTTCGCGTCGCGCGACGAACTCGGCGGCCTGACGCGCTCGTTCGCCGACATGACCCAGCAGTTGTCCGACGCGCGCGCCGAGGTCCAGCGTGGTGTGACCGAACTGGAAGGGGCCAGAACCCACCTCCAGACCATCCTCGACAACCTGACCGCCGGCGTGATCCTGTTCGACGCCCAGGGTCGCATCGACACCGTCAACCCCGGGGCTACGCGCATCCTGCGCAAGCCGCTGTCGGCCTGGCGCGGCCAGCGGCTCGAGGATCGCCCCGAGCTGCACGAGTTCGGGCGCACCGTCGCGCAGCGCTTCGAGCTGCTGGCCACCCACCCGGAAGCGGGCGAGCGCGGGCACTGGCAGGAGGCGTTCGAGTTGCGCCCCGGCGAACGCGACACGCGCACCTTGCTTGCGCGCGGCGCAACCCTGCCCGAGAACGCCCGCCTGCTGGTCTTCGACGACATCACCGAAATCGTCTCGGCCCAGCGCTCGCAGGCCTGGTCGGAAGTGGCGCGCCGCCTGGCACACGAGATCAAGAACCCGCTGACCCCGATCCAGCTGTCGGCCGAGCGCCTGCAGCACAAGCTCGAAGCCAAGCTCGAAGGCACCGACCGCTCGCTGCTGCAGCGCTCGGTGGCCACGATCGTCAACCAGGTGCAGGCCATGCAGCAGCTCGTCAACGAGTTCCGCGACTACGCCCGGCTGCCGGCCGCGAAGATGGTGCCGGTGGTGCTCAACGACCTGGTCGGCGAGGTCCTCGCCTTGTACGGCCAGGCGCTCGACGGGGGGCGGCTGGTGGCCCGCCTGGGAGCCGATGTGCCGCCCATCATGGGCGACACGTCACAATTGCGCCAAGTGATCCACAACCTTGTTCAGAACGGGCTCGATGCCGTGGTCGACCGACCGGACGGCCATGTCGAGGTCCAGACCAGCTCGGCGCGCGCCGAAGACGGCACCTTGCGCGCAGTGCGCCTGACCGTCATCGACAACGGCCCGGGATTCGCCGACAAGGTCCTCAAGCGCGCGTTCGAACCCTATGTCACGACCAAGACCAAGGGCACCGGGCTGGGCCTGGCGGTGGTCAAGAAGATCGCCGACGAACACCGCGCAAGGTTGCGCGTGGCCAACCTCCAGGATGGCAGCGAGGCCGACGCCCCTGTGACCGGGGCGCGAGTTTCGCTATCATTTTCAGACTTCGCACCTTCGGCGAGTGGCGCTGGCGAAGGTTCCGCACCGGCGACCGGTGACGCAACGCAGGTGCACTAGGCTCCATGGCGATCATTCTTGTAGTGGACGACGAGCTCGGCATCCGAGCCCTGCTGTCCGAGATCCTTACCGACGAAGGCCACACGGTCGAACTGGCCGAGGATGCCGCGCAGGCGCGTGCCGCGCGCGAGCGACTCAAACCCGATCTGGTCCTGCTCGACATCTGGATGCCCGATGTCGACGGCGTCACCTTGCTCAAGGAATGGGGGGCGACCGGCATGTTGACGATGCCCGTCATCATGATGAGCGGGCACGGCACGATCGACACTGCCGTCGAAGCCACCAAACATGGCGCGCAGGCCTTTCTCGAAAAGCCGATCACGCTGCAGAAGCTGCTGCGCGCGGTCGAGCAGAGTCTGGCGCGCACGGCCCCCCCGGGAGCGTTGTCGCACAACCGTTCCAACAACACTCCGCTGGATGGCATGCTTGCGCCCGGCCACCACGCCGGCGCCGCCCTGCTGCCGCAGGAGATCGACCCCGGCCCGCAGGCCCAGCAGACCTTCAACCTGGATCGGCCGCTGCGCGAGGCGCGCGACCTGTTCGAGAAATGCTATTTCGAGTTCCACCTCGTGCGCGAAGGCGGCTCGATGACCCGTGTAGCAGAGAAAACAGGCCTCGAGCGCACCCACCTGTACCGCAAGCTCAAGCAGCTGGGTGTCGACCTGACTCGCAACAAACGCGGCGGGCTATAATCTTCGGCTTCGTGGCCTGGTAGCTCAGTTGGTAGAGCAGCGGATTGAAAATCCGCGTGTCGGTGGTTCGATTCCGCCCCAGGCCAC
>CAVPNN010000007.1:0-29026 GCA_963706655.1 uncultured beta proteobacterium | reverse complement strand
CTGGCCCAGCACGGCCCAGGCCAGCACGAGGGCGAAGATCGGCTCGACATTCATGATCGCCGAGTGGCCGACCACGCCAAGCCGCGGCAGCACCGTGAACATCATCGTGAACGCGGTGCCGTAGAGAAGGGTCAGCGCCGCCAGCCCCCACCAGCCGGCGGCGGCGTCGGGAAAGTGAAAGCCGCCCTGAGTGCCGACGCCGACCAATGCGATCACGGCCACGATCGTCAATGTGCTGGCGCTGCGCACGCGGCCGTCGAGGTCGCCCGCCTCGTGCTGGGTCAGCACGAGTGCGAGACCGAAGGTGGCCGCGGCGGCGAGTGCAAATGCCACTCCGGCGCCGATGCGACTCCACTGCCCGGCAACGCCGAGGCCGGTGGCGGCGCCGAACACATCGAGCGCCAGTGCCAGGCCGAGCAGCATCAGCGGCATCGCGCGCAGCACACGCGGCTCGGGCCGATGCGCGTAGACCAGGCGCGCCCACAGCGCGGTCCACAGCGGATAGGTGTTGAATGCGAGCAGCGCGAGCGCCACCGGCAGGCGCGCCACGGCGCCATACAGGCAAAGGCTCTGCACGCCGACCAGCAGCCCGATCGCCGGCAGCGCGTGCCTGTGGCGCCGCTGCAGCCGCAGCGGCACGCGTTGCCACCACAGCACCAGCCCCAGCACGGCAGCGGTGATCGCGCTGCGAAAGCT
Source organism: uncultured beta proteobacterium (assembly GCA_963706655.1). Taxonomy (GTDB): domain Bacteria; phylum Pseudomonadota; class Gammaproteobacteria; order Burkholderiales; family Burkholderiaceae_C; genus Rubrivivax. Next base: position 28,330 of record CAVPNN010000007.1, on the reverse strand, counting down.
CACGGCAGTGGCGACATCGACCCCGTGGTCGAAGGCCAGCCGCGCCGCCACATGGTTGGCGCCCATCATGAAGGCGATCAACAGCAAGGTGGCGAAGGCACCGCCGCTGAGCGAGCGGGCACCGGTCGGCACACTCATGCTCAGGCGCCCGCGGCTGCGCGGCCGGCGGCTGGCGTGATCAGTCCGATCAGTTCGTCCAGTTGCCAGATCATGTGGTCGGGCGGATTGCCGGTGAACGCCGACGCATCGCACTCCCCGCCGCGGATGATCACCACCGCCAAGCGTGCCGACCGCGCCGCGGCGACATCGGCCCTGCTGTCGCCGACGAACAGGACCTCGTCCGCGCCGAGTTGCCAGTCGCTCAGGACACGCAAGGTGCCTTGCGGGTGCGGCTTCATGCGGGTCACGTCGTCACGGCTCAGCACCGGCGCCACGAAACGCTCGAGGTCGAAACCGCGCAGCGCCTGGCTCAGCGCGGCGCGCCCGATGTTGCTGACGATGCCGACCGACAGGCCCGCGCCGCGCAAGTGATTCGAGCAGCCGCGCGGCCCCGGGCCGCGGCTGCCAGCGGGTCAGCGCATCCGCGTCCCAGCGATCGTAGATCGGGCCCAGCAGACGCTTCAACTCGCCCAGCCGGCCACAAGGCTCGAGGCGGTCGGCGGCGTCGTTCCACAGCGCGGCGTAGTTGCCCTGCGCGATATCGTCGGCGCTGGAACTCAGGCCACTGATGGCAGCACGCAACTCGGCTTCGGCCGGACCGAGCTGCCACTGGAAATCGACCAACGTTCCCTCGAAGTCGAAGATGACGCCCTTGCAGCCGGGACTCGCGCCAGGAGAGTGGGGCTTGATCGACATGCCGACCAGTGTCCGCGCTGGCGTCGGCGCGGTCAAACTCGGGGCCTTGCCTGCAGCATGAAGGACACAGATGACGGACCCCTTGAACATCGGCATCGTCGGACTCGGCGTGATGGGCCATCGCATGCTCGAACGCCTCGAGAGCCATCCGCGACTCAAAGCCGTGTTGGCCTGGGATGCCGACCCGGCCGCCATCGCGCACGCCGTGCAGCGCCACCCCCGCTTGCGCGCCGCCACCAGCGCCGCTCAGGTGATCGGCAGTCCGGGCCTGCACAGCCTGTACATCGCCACGCCACCCGCCGCGCACCTGACCTTGTCGGAGGCCGGGTTCGACGCCGGACTGGCCGTGCTGTGCGAGAAGCCCCTCACGGTCGACTTCGATGCCGCCCGCCGCACCATTGCACGCATCGAGCGCGACGCCTGTCGCGCGGCGGTCAATTTCTCACTCGCATCGTCGCCAGGCCTGGCGGCCCTGGTGCGTCTGTTCGGCAGTGGCAGCCCCGAACGCCCGATGGGCACGCTGCGCTCGATCGAGATCGAACTCGCCTTTGCCGCCTGGCCGCGGCCCTGGCAGGCCGGCGCCGGCGCTTGGCTCTCGCAGCGTACCGAAGGCGGCTTCACGCGCGAGGTGCTGTCGCACTTCGTCTTCGTGCTGCAGCGCGTGCTCGGTGCGGCCCACGTGCTCGACACGCAGGTCGACTATCCGCCCGATGGTGTCGGCGCCGAGACCGCGCTGCGCGCCCGCTTGCGTGCCGGCGCTGTCGAGGTGACGGTCGACGCGCGGGTTGCGCGCGACGTGCCGGTGCCCGACCACAACCGCATGCGCTGGTTTGCGGCCGAGGGTGAGGTCGAACTGCGCGAGTGGTTCGGGCTGGCCCAGCAGCGCCGCGGCGAATCCTGGCAGCCGCTGGGCGAGCCCGCCGAGCTGCGCGCCGCAGGCCAGGCCAGCCAACTCGACCGTTGGGTCGACCTGATCGAAGGGCGGCCCGCGCATGGTCTGCCCGGCTTCGGCGAAGCGCTGGCCGTGCAAGAGACGATCGAGGCCTTGCTGCACGGCTGAGTCGGTCTGCGCCGGCAAGAAGACGCCTTCGATGAGCTTGACGTTGATGAAGGGCGTGTTGATGCTCCTGATGGGTTGGGTTTCGGGACCTCGCACTGCGAGGGTCCTGCTTTCAACGGGAACGACATCATTTGCGCAGTCTTCTTGGGATCGGCCGTAGCGCTGCGAAGACCAAGGCAGATTGACCTCCTTGCTTCACCCCCCACACAGCGGGCGGGCCTGGCTACTGCACGCTCGCGGCCTGGGTGCTGAGCTGACGGGTCAGTTGGGCGACGTTGGCCGGAATCCTCAGGCGATGCGGCGTGTAGCCCGGCAGCATCGTGCGCAGGCGTTTGAAGAACGGGTCCACCCGGGTGAACAGCAGCCGGTGCTTGAACGTCGTGCGGTAGCGCGCGCCGCCGCGTTGCCCCTCTGCCGCCGACAGGATGCGCATGCAGTCAGCGATACAGCTGAACATATGGCGTTGAGCCAGCCAGCATGAGCCCGCGCGCATCGGGTAGTTGGCGTACAAGTGCTGGTAGATGTCGAAAGCCACGTTGCGGTGCTCGATCTCCTCGAGCAGGTGCCACTTGAACAGGCCGGCAAAGCGTGGATCGCTGCGCTTGTGCTCGTACAGGCCGCTGGCCAGCAAGGTCAGCGCCATCTGGCTGGTGTAGGACTCGAAACCTTCGACAAAGCCAATGCGGAATCGGTCCGACCGGTGACGCAGGTAACCATCGAAATCGTCGCGCACGCGATCGAGCCGCGCCTCCAGCCCAGGGTATTGGCGCGCCAGGATGACCTTGTTGAAGTCCGCATGCTGCTGGTAGTGCTGCGACTCCTGCCGGCAAAAGCGGTCCACCTCCTCCTTGAGTGCCGCGTCGCGGATCTGCGGCATGACCTTGCGCACGGACTTCACGATGAACGGCTCCAGGTGCACGACATACAAGCCCAGCGCCGTGTGCATGTACGACAACGTGGCGTTGCCCGCGATGTAAAGGGGGTTGAACGCCTCCGCGGCCGGCACGTCGAAGTTCATCTGTCGAACGGGAATCGGATGGGTCATGGCTGGCCTCGGGTTTGTTGCGGTGGCGAATGCCACATGGCCAGCTTGGCAGCCCATACAAGGCCTGTCGTGAGGCGTGCGCCCCAGGCCGCAGCGGAGTTCCGGGCGAGGTCAGCGACTCATGGGGCGCAGGCCCCAGACGCCGGCCCTTGAACGCCTGGTCGCGCGCTCAATCGCGGCCGAGGCCGCCCTTGCGCGCGATCACGATGGCCTGCGATCGATGTTGCGCGCCGAGCTTGGCAAACACGTTGGTGACGTGGTTGCGAACGGTCTTCTCGGCGATGCCCAGCTGGGCCGCGATCTGCGGGTTGGTCAGGCCGCGCGCGATGTGCTCGAGGATCTGCGTCTCGCGCGCCGTCAGGTCGCCGAACGGGGCCTGCACCGACCTGTCCAGCGGCTCGTCACCGGCCAGGAACTCGTTCAGCGCGGCCTTGAAGACCGGCCATGCAGGCTCGTCGGGACGCAGGATGTGGTTCCTGCCCTCCAGCGGAACGAAACGGGCGTCGGGTATCGCCGCGGCCAGGCGCCGGCCGGCCTCGAACGGCACCATCGCATCACCTCGCACGTGAAAGACAAGCGTGGGGGCACGAACCCTGGGCGCTTCGGTGCGGACGTCGAAGGTGTTGAACGCGTCCCACAACTGGCAGGCCGCTTCGGGCGACGCACTGCGGCGCTGCATCTCGTCGATCCACTTGAGTTGCTGCCCGCCGCTGGTATCCGGCATCAGCAGGCTGGCGAACATCTCCCTGAACGCGCCGACCTTCCTGCCCCAGCCGATCTCGATCATCTTGGAGAAGGTCCGCGCCTGCTGGGCCAGCCGCTCACCGGCGTCGCCGATGAAGGCGCCATGCAGGTAGCTGTCGTAGAGCGTCAGCCGGCTGACCCGATCGGGGTGGCGCGCCGCGTACGCCACGGCAACGGCGCCCCCCTGGCACAGACCCAGCAGTGCGAACCGGGGCAACTCGAGCGCATCGACGACGGCCTCGAGGTCGGACACCATCGCGTCGAGCGTGAAGTCGCACGCATCACGGTCGGAGAGCCCGGAGCCTCGCGGGTCGTAGCGCACCAGGGTCCGGCCTTCGACCAACGCCTCGGACCAATGGCGCCAGACCGGGCTGCCCCAGTCGAGCTCCAGGTGCGTGAACCAGTTGTTGACGCGCACCAGCGGCGGGCCTTCACCCGCGGTGGCGAATGCGATCCTGGTGCCGTCACGTGTGGTGCAGAAACGAATGCGCTGGTTCTTCATCCGGTCGCTGGCGCTGCCGCCTTGAGGTGGCGCCCATTCCGCCCCGCCTGTTCGCTGCGCCGCGGACAGCTGCTGCCGGACAACGGGGGTTTCGACATCAGGGCTCAGAGCTCGTCGTACTTCTTGCTGCTGCCGCGCGCCTTGTCCACCGGGTAGCGATCGGCGTTGCGCTTGAGCTTGGCCTGCGCCGCGGCCACCGGGTCGATGCCCAGCACGTTGCCGAGCTGCACCAGGTAGAGCAGCACGTCGGCCATCTCGCCAGCCACGGCCTCGCGCTGCTCGGCGCTGAGCTGGCGGCTCTGCTCCTCGCTCATCCACTGGAAGGGTTCCAGCAGTTCGGCGGCCTCGACGATCAGCGCACTGGCAATGTTCTTCGGCGCGTGGAACTGGTGCCAGTCGCGCTCGATGGCAAAGGCGTCGACGGCACGAGTCAGGTCTTGCAGAGAGTCGGGCATGGTCGTCGGTCCGGATCGGCCGCGGTCGGCCAGCACCAATTGAGCTACCACTTCTTCTTGCGCAGCGACGCCACTGCGCGCGCGCCGGCGGTCGGCGGGACGGGTGCCGGAACGGGCGCGGCCGGCGGCGCGGGGTCGGGCGTCTTCGGCGCCGGCTTGGCGGCCTTCTTGTCGGTCTTGGCTTGGGACATCTTGCTTCCTTGGGGTCGAGATCGCCCATGTTGACAGATCATGGGCCGGCGCTTGCAGCCGGCGGTGACAATCGGCGCATCGAGAGGATTCCCATGACCCCATCGCAGGACCCCCAAGCGCTTCCCGACAGGCTGTCGGTCGACCCCTCCAGCCCGTACCACGTGGCGGCCGTGTTCGAACGCGAGGTCGGCATCCGCCTGAACGGCAAGGAGCGCTCCGACGTCGAGGAATACTGCATCAGCGAGGGCTGGGTCAAGGTGCCCGTCGGTCGCAAGGTGGACCGCAAGGGCAAGCCGATGCTGATCAAGCTGAAGGGCCAGGTCGAAGCCTTCTTCCGTGACGCGGTCAGCGCGCCTTCTGATACTCCAGCGCCGTGATCGTCCCGCGCCAGTAGGGCAGTTCGCCTTCGGGCAACAGCCAGGCCACTTCGCCGTCGATCGGCACGCGCATGCCGTCGCGCCACTGATAGTTCGACCAGCGCCCTTCCCACGGCGTGGGCACGCTGCGCCCGCCGACCGTGCGGCCGCGCGCGTTGGAGCGCACCGCGCGGACCAGGCCGTCGTCGCCAAAGACGAAACGCAGCGTCACCTCGACCTTGCCGTCGCGCAGCGTGGCCTGGGCCGCGTTTGCGTCCACCGGTGACCACTGCACGCCCTGGCTCGGCAGCAGCGCCGTCGGATACCAGGTCGCTTCGGCCAGGAAGCGCATCAGTTCGCCCTCGGCCAGGTCTGCCGTACCGCGCAGATCGGCCAGCGTGATCAGTCCGGCCGCGGCCGCGTGCAGCAGGCCCTGGCCGGCGACATAGGCGTCGTGCACATGGGCCGCCACGCCGGGCAGCATCGTGATCCGGCCGTCCCACACGAAGCCCGGCCGCTGCACGACCACGACCTGCCGGGAGGCAAAGGGCTTCCACTGCGCGGCCTGCGGCTCGCTGGCCATGTTGAAGCTGCCACGGTGCGTCACGACTGCGCCGCGCACGACCGGCGCGCCATCGGTCAGCACGGCGCGCAGATATCGCTGCACCGTTGCAGGCAGGTCGTCGACCTCGCGCAGGTCCACGTGCGCGGTCGGCAGCGGTCGCGCGGCGGCCTGCAAGCGCTCGACCAGGGCCGCCGTCGCGCGCCGCCAGCGCCAGACCCCGAATCCCAGCGCAGCGACCAGCAGCACCAGCACCGCCACCAAGGCCCCCGCGACCATGTACACCGCCGTCACGGGCGCATCACGGCGCCGGGCCGACCTCGATCCAGATCTCGTTGCGGCGCAGGAACCAGAGCATCCAGGGCCCGTCGTAGCGCGCGTAGACCGGTTCGCCGCGGGCGGGAAGGTCGGCCGCGGCCATGCCGGCGCGCAGGATCGCCAGGTGTTCGCGGTAGTTCTGATCGGTCCAGCGGCCGGAATAGCGAATTGCCGCGACGCGCTCTGCGGGCAGCGCGCGCAAGCGCACCTGCGGATCGATCGGTTCGGGCAGCGTGGCCAGCGTGTGGGCCGCTGGCATCACGAAACGCACCACGAAGCCGCCCTCGGCCACGGCCTGCGTCACTGGGGCGGTCATCGCGATGCGCGTGGACTGGGCCGGCACCTCCCGTCGAGTCAGACTCGGCAGCTTGCTCTGCCCCTGGCTCGTGCTCTCCCGCACCGGCTCGCCAGCCTGTGTCGCCGGGGCCGACATCGCGACCTTGGGTTCGCCCTTGTTCTTGCCAAAGATGTAGCCCGCGAGCAAGCGGAAGCCCTGTTCGCCCGCTTCCTCGGCCGGGCCCGGCACGATGACCTCGGCCACCACCCGCGGCCCATGGGCACGCAACTCGAAGCCATCGAAGCTGCGTTCGACGGTGTAGGGGGGCTCTTCGACAGCGCGAGCCAGGGGCGGGACGAGCACGAGCGCGAGGCTCGTGATCAGGGTGGTCGTCATTCTCACGGCAGATCCTTCACAGCGTGCGCGGGGGCATGATGGCCGCAGCACTTGGATCAGATTGTCGTGGCCAAACAGGTCGGTCGGTCGGTGCGGCCCCTGCCGTGGCGCTCAGAACCAGAGCCAGATCTGCCAGAGCCACTCCGGCATGCGGCTGACCTTGGGTTCGTAGTGCTGACGGATCGCGTGTCTCATGGGGACCTCCAATCCGGTAACTGTATATTCATACAGCTTCAATGGCAAGCACTCACCCCAGCAGCAGGGAGCGGCGCAGTGAACGCGGAGCGGTCTGAGTCCAGGCGCCCCGAATCGACGCCCGATGGCCGGACCGGCAGGCTCGAAATTGAGGCAATCCAAGTCGCCTGCCCGTTCCGGCTCCTATGCTCGCGCATTCAGCTGGCGGGACGCGACCGGATCACCATGAAAGCATTCGAGAGACTCCCGACCCTGGTCCTGGCCCCCACCGCCAGCATCCGCTTCCACGAGAACCCCGAACGCCAGCGCACGCTCAGACTTGTGCAGCGGCTGCGCGACGACAAGTTCCTGCGCAACCCGCCGATCGTCGCGAGTGTGCGCGACGGCGAGTACGTGCTGCTCGACGGCGCCAACCGTGTCAGCGCTTTTCGCGAGCTCGGGCTTTCACATGTGCCGGTGCAGGTCGTCGACTACGGCGACCCGAACGTGCTGCTCAGAGGCTGGCACCACCTTCTGCTGGAGGGCCGATCGCTCGACCTGCACCAGACCTACGGCTCGATTCCCGGCGTCACCTTGCGCCGGATCGATGGCGCCAACCTGGCCAACGAGCTCGAACTGCGCCGTCTGTTCGCCGTGCTGGTCGACGCCGGCACGACCTGCTGGGGCCTGGCGCCCACCGGCGGGTCCGGCCCAGTCGATCTGATCGGCTGGATGCGGATCCTGGCGCCGGTGGTGGCGGCCTACGAAGGCAGGACCCACCTCGAACGCATCAAGCTGGTCGACTACGCGAACCTGCCCGACGTGTTCAGGAGCCGGGAGCACCAGCTCGTCCTGTACCCGGCCTTGACCAAGGTCGAGCTGCTGCAGCTGGTCGACGCCGGCGTCATGATCCCGACCGGCATCTCGCGCCACAGCATCCCGGGGCGCGCGCTCGGACTGAACGTCGATCTCTCCTTTCTGACCGACCTCGACAGCGACGCCGCCAAGGAGCAGTTCCTGCGCGACCATGTGGACGCGCTCGAACTGCGCGGCCGGATCCGCTTCTACGAGGAGTCCTCGTTCATCATGAACGAGTGAGGCGCGCGCCACCCTGGCGGCCGCGGGCGCCGATCGGCATCGAGTTCTCACTACACTTGCCGCCTGTCCCCGCAGCGCCCAAGGACCCCGCCGCATGTACCAAGCAGTCATCACTGGCACCGGCCTGTACCGGCCGCCGCACCAGATCTCCAACGCCGAACTGGTGACCGCCTTCAACGCCTATGTCGAACGCTTCAATGGCGAGCATGCGGCCGAGATCGCGGACGGCAGTGTCACCGCGCTGACCCCGTCGAGCGTCGAGTTCATCGAAAAGGCGAGTGGCATCAAGAGCCGCTACGTGATCGACAAGGAAGGTGTGCTCGACCCGGCGCGCATGTACCCGAGGATCCCGGCCCGCGCCAACGACGAGTGGTCGCTGATGGCCGAGATCGGCGCCGACGCGGCGCGCCAGGCCTGCACCGACGCCGGGCGCGAGACGTCCGACATCGACGCCGTGTATTGCGCCAGCGCGAACATGCAACGCCCCTACCCCGCCATGGCCTGCGAGATCCAGGCCGCACTCGGCGCCAAGGGTTACGGCTTCGACATGAACGTGGCCTGTTCGTCGGCGACCTTCGGCATCGAGCAGGCCGTCAACGCGGTCAAGACCGGCAGCGCGCGCTGTGCCCTGGTCGTGAGCCCCGAGATCACCTCGGCCCACCTCGAGTGGCGCGACCGCGACTGCCACTTCATCTTCGGCGACACCTGCACTGCGGTGCTCGTCGAGCGGGCCGACACGGCGCTGTCGACACGGCAGTGGGACGTGCTCGGCACCCGGCTCGTGACCCAGTATTCGAACAACATCCGCAACAACTTCGGTTTCATGAACCGATGCGAGGACAGCAGCTGGACCGAACGCGACAAGACCTTCATGCAGGAAGGCCGAAAGGTCTTCAAGGAAGTGGTGCCGATGGCCGCGGCCCACATCGAGGCGCATCTGAAGCAGTTCGACATCACACCGGCACAGGTGCGCCGCTTCTGGCTGCACCAGGCCAACCTGGGCATGAACCAGCTCGTGATCCGCAAGCTGGTCGGCGGCGAGGCCGGCTCCGACGTGGCACCCCTCATCCTCGACGAATGGGCCAACACGGCCTCGGCCGGCTCGATCATCGCCTTTCACGAGCACAGCGCCGACTTCAAGGCCGGCGAGCTGGGCGTGATCTGCTCGTTCGGCGCGGGCTACTCGATCGGCAGCGTGATCCTGCGCAAGCAGTGACCCTCCCGGGTCACTGCCGCCACATGCTTTTCAGCTGACGGGTCAGTCCGGCACGCTCAAGGTGCCGGCACTGAAACCGATCAAGTCGCCAGCCGCCGGCGCCGCGGCAATCGGTGGCACGTTGGCCACCTCCGTCTGCGGCGCGCTGCCGCGCGGGGTCGTACGCACGAGCTGGCTGGGCGGCAAGGCGGTGCCGTTCTTCAGGTGCGCGTACATCGCGTCCATTGCGTGGCCGAAGTAGACATGCAGCGGCACGAAACGAGTGTCGTAGCCGAGCAGGGCCCCGAAGGACAGGAAGGTGTCGAAGTGCTGCGCATTGGTCACCTCGACATAACGCAGCTTGGACGTGGCGCCGTCGACGATCTGGTTCTTGCCGTAGTAGGCGCGTGCAGAGTGGTTGAGGTTCACCAGCGCGTCGCTGCGCCCGGCCACGACGATGGCAGGCTTGCCACGCAGCCTGGCCGTCAGCTCAACCTCGGCGATGCCGGCGCGCACGCGGTCGGACCATGCCTTCATGGGGCCGAACAGCGACGCGCCGCTGACGGCGTCGCTGCCGGTGACCAGCGAGCGCATGCACAGCGCGCCGTCGAGGCCGAAGTCGGCCTGGCCGCTGAGCGGCGAGACTGCCAGAAAGTCGATTTTGGCGCCTCCTGGCGAGTCGTTGTAGACGACGTTGATGCCCGTGGTCGGTGGCACGCCGTTGCCGGTGGCGAAGAGGCCGGCCTGCAGCACCGGGTTCTGCGCGATCACGTTGCCGGCAGCATCGGTGGCGGCGAAGCTGTAGCCACAGACGTTGTCGGTGACGCTGAAGCGGCCGAGCGTGTTCACGTAGGTCATCACGATCGCGTTGGTCGCGAAGCGGAAGTGCGATTGGTGCAGGAAGTCGTGCTCGCGCTGCCAGCCGTAGCTGTGCAGCTTGGCCAGGGCCTCGTCGGCCTGCGCGGCCAGCGTCGTCGCACTCAGCAGGCCGCGGGCCTGCAGAGCGGCGCAGCGCGCCTCCGATGAGGCGGTGTAGGCGGCCGGCCAGAAGGCCGGATTCAGCGACAGCCCGGCCTGCGTCGACAGCAGCGCGCAGGCCTGGTAGAGGTTGGCGTACGAGAAGTAGTCGGCCAGCGGCTTGCTGTGCGTGGCCACGGTGGCCGTGCCCTGGCGGATCGTCAGGCCCGCGTTGGCGCCCGGTTGTGCGCTCGGCTCGGTGACAGCCACGCCGTCGATCAGGCCCTCCGTATCTTGCTCGGCCGCGGCCAAGGCAGCGCCGCCGCCGTTGGAGACCGAGGAGGCGATCACCAACGTGTTGTCCTTGGTCAGCTTGACGCTGCGCTGCGTCGGCTGGCCGGCGATCGGGTCGCCGTACTTCTGGTTCAGCACATAGAGCGCCAGACGCACGGCGTCCAGCGTGTTCTTGCCCCAGTCCTTCTCCGGGTTCTGCTGCGAGTGCGCATGTTTGTAGGCCACGCGGTTCGGGTAGGCGGCGTTGAACGCCATGCGCTCGGCATCGCCGACTTTGGCACGGAACTGCGCCTCCTTGCCGGCGGCCGCGCCGGTGGACAGCGTGCCGTCGATCTTGATGACGGCGTCCGACATCATGTCGTGCAGTCCGTTGCCGCTGCCCTTGTCGGCGTAGGCCACGGCGCAGCCGCGCTTGAGGCCCCACTCGCCGGAGCTGCCGACGGCGCCGTAGACGCCGCGCGAGCCGGACGAGGTGCCGGTGACGATGCAGGCGTTGGCCGGGTCGAAGTTCGACGGCACCTGCACCATCAGCACCACGTTCTGGCTGCCACTGCCATCGTCGGCGACGGCGATGTGCTCGCTGCCGGCGACCTTGCCTTCACCCAGCGTGTCTTTGCCGGCGGCGTCGATGTTGGGCCCGTACAGGCGGCCGAAGCCGCCGACGGCGGTGTAGTCGAGGACCGCGCGGTAGTTGGTGTGGATCGCATTGCGGCGCAACTCGGCCACCGTAGGCGCTGCCGGGTTGGCGTAGGCCGGGGCGGCGCCGAGCAGCCCGGTCTTGCCCAGGCCGCCGGTTAGCAGATCGTCGGAGACGCCGTCGTAGTTCATCTCGCGGATGTCGCCGGCGATGAAGGCCGGCTTGACGTTGACGGCCACCGGAGGTGCCGGGGGTGCCGGCGGGGTGGCCGGGGGCGGGTTGCTCGAGCCGCCGCAGGCCGTCAGGCCCAGCGTCAGCGTCAGCGTCGCCAACGCCAAGGGGTTCTTCATCATCTTCATGCACGTCTCCTCAGGGGGTCAGGGGGAAGGGTGAACAAGTTCGGCCAGCGCGCTACTGCGCCGTCCAGCCGCCATCGACGGGCAGCGCCACGCCGGTGATGCCGGCCGCCGCGTCGCCGCACAGAAAGGTCGCCACATCGCCGATGCGTTCAGGCGGCAACAACGTGAGATTGGGCTGCTTCTCGCGCAGCAGGTCGCGGATGCCGGCGGCGCGGTCGCCCCCACGCTCCGCGGCACGGGCCTCGATCTGCGGCGCGATGATCGGCGTGTCGGTCCAGCCGGGGCAGATGCAGTTGACCGTGATGCCCTGGGCGGCGGTCTCGAGTGCCACGCCCTTGCTCAGGCCGACCAGGCCATGCTTGGCCGCCAGGTAGGCGGCCTTGTTGACCGAGGCCACCAGGCCATGCACCGACGCGATGTTGACGATGCGGCCCCAGCCGCGCTCGCGCATGCCGGGCACGGCAGCCTTCATCGTGTGAAAAGCCGCGGAGAGGTTGACCGCCAGGATGGCGTCCCAGCGATCGGCCGGGAACCCCTCGATCGGGCAGGTGAACTGGATGCCGGCGTTGTTGACCAGGATGTCGGGCGCAGCCAGCGCCGACGTGGCGGCCGACACGAGCGCGCCAGCCTCGTCGGCACGGCTCAGGTCGGCGCGCACATAGGCCGCGCGGACGCCGGTCGATGCGGCGAGTTCGCTGGCGATGCGCTGGCCCGCGTCGGTGGGCTCGATGCCGTGCACGACGACGTCGGCCCCGGCGTGCGCGAGTGCCTGTGCGATCGCCAGGCCGATGCCCTGGGTCGATCCGGTGACGAGTGCGGTGCGGCTTTTCAGCATGGCGGGTCTTCCTTGTCGAGTTGGTCACGCAAGGCGGTCTTGAGCACCTTGCCGTAGTTGTTCTTGGGCAGGCTGTCGACGAAGCGGTACAGCTTGGGCCGCTTGAAGCGCGCGATATGCGCCAGGCACAGCGCGTCGAGCGCGGCCGGCTCGACACCGTCGCCAACGACGAAGGCGACGACGACCTCGCCCCACTCGGGGTCATGGCGGCCGATCACCGACACCTCGCGCACACCGGGATGACGCAGCAGCACCTCCTCGACCTCGCGCGGGTAGATGTTCGAGCCGCCGCTGATGATCACGTCCTTGGAGCGGTCCTTCAGCGTGAGGAAGCCGTCGCCGTCCATGGCGCCCATGTCGCCGGTCCACAGCCAGCCGTCGCGCAGCGCCTGCGCGCTCGCCTCGGGGTTGCGCCAGTAGCCGCTCATCACCGAGTCGCCGCGCACGATCACCTCGCCGGTCTCGCCTTCGGGCGTGTCGCGCCCGTCGGCGTCGACGACACGCACCTCGACCAGCGTCTGGGCGACACCGACCGAGCCGATGCGCTGCAGCCAGCGCGGGTGGTCGCGGTCGTCGAGCATGGCGCGCGACAGCGCGGTGATCGTCATCGGCGACTCCCCCTGGCCGTAGATCTGCACGAAGCGCGGCCCCATGACCTCGAGTGCCTGCTGGATGTCGGCCACGTACATCGGGCCGCCGCCGTAGACGATGGTCTTGAAGCCCTCGGCCGAGGCCCCGCTGGCGGCCACCTGATCGACCAGGCGCTTGACCATCGTCGGCGCGGCGAACATGCACAGCCGACCGACGCTGCGCGACAGTGCGATCAGTTCGGCCGGGTCGAAGCCACCGGACTCGGGCACGACGTGGCGTGCCGCCTTGGCGACGAAGCCGAAGTTGTAGATGCCCGCACCATGCGATATCGGCGCGGCGTAGACGATCGCGTCGTCCGGCGAGACGTCGTCGACATCCATGAAGTAGCAGGCCGTCATCACGCCCAGGTTGCGATGGCTGAGCATCACGCCCTTGGGCCGCCCGGTCGTGCCCGAGGTGTAGAAGAGCCAGGCGAGGTCGTCAGGGGCGCGGTGCGCCGTGTCGATCGCACCGGCAGCGAGCGCGGCAGCGTAGGCGGGCGTGTCCGGGGTCAGCACTGCCGGCAACCGCTCGGCCATCGGCTGCATGCCGGCGGCCAGGTCGTCGCTGACGAACAGGGCCGTGGCGCCGGCATCGTCGAGGATGAATTCGACTTCTCTCGGGTGCAGCTTGGCATTGATAGGCACCACCACGCCGCCGGCCCACCAGACCGCGTACAGGGCTTCCAGGTAGCAGGCGTGGTTGGTCATGTACAGGCCGACCCGGTCACCCGGCTGCAGGCCGAGCTGGTCGCGCAGGTAGCCGGCCAGACGCGCCGTGCGCGTGGCGAGTTGGGCGTAGGTCCACAACGATTCGCCCAGCAGGAGCGTCGGGCGTTCGGGATGCACGCGCGCGGCGCGTACCAGCAACTGGGCGAGGTTCATCGCCTGTGCTCCAGGATGCTGACGCAACGCGCGGTGCGCGACGGGCGAGATGCGGAGCCGCTTCAAGCCCCTGGACCAGCCCCTTGCCTACGCAGCCACGGGCTGACCCGGTAGCGCTCGCCGCGGTAGCGGGTATCGAGCGCGTCGAGCAACGCGATCACCTCAGCAGCGGACCAGCCCGCCAGCCATTCGAAGGGGCCCGCGGGGTAGTTCACCCCGAGCTTCATCGCGGCATCGGCCCCGTCGGGCGAGCACACGCCCTGCAACACGGCGTCGGCGGCTTCATTGATCAGCATCGCAAGCGTCCGGGCGACGACCAGCCCCGGCGCATCGGCCAGCGGCAGCGGCGCCAGGCCGAGAGCGGCCAGCCAGGCCGGCGCCTGCTCACGCCAGATCGCGCTCGCACCACCCGCCACCGCGAACGCGATGGCCAGGCCAGGGTTCGAATTCAGCACCACCGGCCGGTCGAACAAGGCCACATCAGCGCTGCCGATCTGCGCTGCGATGTCCTGTGCACAGCGGCCGTCGGTCAGCATCAGGCGCGCGCCGTCCACGCTGAGGCCGGTCCAGTCGCTGTCCTGCTGCCGCGCCGGCCCCCACCCCTGGCCGGCCAGCGCTGCCGTGGCACGCGTCGCCAGCCAGTCGGCGATCGCACCGCGGCCGTGCACGGTCACTTCTTGCGCGCTTGCGGGCGCCTGATGCACCGCCACCGGCAGTGCGGGCGGGCCCTCGGGGTAGCGGTAGAAGCCGCGCCCGCTCTTGCGCCCGAAGAGACCGCCGTCGACCATCTCGCGCTGCACCAGCGAAGGGACGAAGCGCTTGTCCTGGAAGTTCGCGTCGTAGACCGACTGCGTGACGGCGAAATTGGTGTCGTGCCCGATCAGGTCGATCAGCTCGCATGGGCCCATGCGGAAGCCCGCGCTGCGCAGGCAGGCGTCGAGCACCTGCGGCGTGGCGGCCTGCTCCAGCAGGAGCGCCAGCGATTCGGCGTAGTAGGGTCGCGCGATTCGATTGACGATGAAACCGGGCGTCGAACGCGCGTGCACCGGCACCTTGCCCCAGCTGCGGCTCAGGTCGAAGACTGCGCTCGCGACATGGCAGTCGGTCTGCAGGCCGGACACGACCTCGACCAGTTTCATCAGCGCGACCGGGTTGAAGAAGTGCATGCCGACCAGGCGCTCGGGGCGCTCGAGTCCGTTGGCGATCGCGGTGACCGAGATCGACGAGGTGTTCGTCGCCAGCACGGAGTGCTCGCCGACGATGCCCTCGAGCTTGCCGAACAGGCCCCGCTTGGCGTCGAGCGATTCGACGATGGCCTCCACCACGAGGCCGGCCGAGGCACCCGCTTCCAGCGTGGCCACTGGCTCGATGCGCGCAAGCACCTGGGTGCGCTGATCGGCCGTCCACTTGCCCTTGGCCACCAGGGCCTCCAGGCTCTGGCCCAGCTTCGCCTTGGCGTCGACCGCAGCGCCCTCGCGCGCATCGTGCAGATAGACCTGATGCCCGGCCTGCGCCGCGACCTGGGCGATGCCGGCACCCATGATGCCGGCGCCGACGACGAGGACCGGCGCGCCGGTGAGAGTGGGTTGGTTCATGGTCGAGGACTGTAGTGCGGGTTCAGTAGGTCTCGAGGTGCAGCCGCCCTTGCGACTTGAGCCTGGCGGCAACCGCGTCCCAGTCGAGCCCGGCGCCGATCGCGGCGTCACGCAGTGCCAGCAGCACACCCTCCTCCATCGCTTTCAGTCCACAGACGTAGAAGTAGCTGTTGGCGTCGGTCAGCAGCGGAGCAAGGTCGGCCGCGCGCTCGTGCATCAGGTCCTGCACATATCGCTTGGGCTGGTCCGGCGTGCGCGAGAACGCGAAGTTGATGTCGATGAAGTCCTTCGGCAGATTCTTCAGCGGGCCGAAGTAGGGCAGTTCCTCCTTGGTGCGCGCACCGAAGAAGAGCAGCAGTTTGCCGGCCTCGAACTTGCCCGAACGGCGCAGCCGCCGGCGCCACTCGGTCATCGCGCGCATCGGCGCCGAGCCGGTGCCGGTGCAGATCATCACGATGTTCGAGCGCGGGTGGTTCGGCATCAGGAAGCTGGCGCCGAAGGGTCCGATGACCTCGACCTTGTCGCCGACCTTCAGGTCGCACATGTAGTTCGACGCGACGCCGCGCACCGGCTTGCCGTCATGGTCCTCCAGCACGCGTTTGATCGTCAGCGACAGGTTGTTGTAGCCCGGCCGCTCGCCGTTGCGCGGGCTGGCGATCGAATACTGGCGCGCGTGGTGCGGCCGGCCGGCGGCGTCCTTGCCCGGTGGCAGGATGCCGATCGACTGCCCCTCGAGCACCGGGAACGGCATCGTGCCGAAGTCGAGCACGATGTGGTGGGTGTCGTACTCGCGCCCGACCTCGGTCACGCGCACGTTGCCGCTGACGGTGGCGGTGATCGACTTCTGCGCCGCCTTCGGCCCGTAGAGATTGGTGTAGGCATGGGCCGCCGACCAGGGTGGCAGCGTGGCGCCGGCGCGTGTGGCCAGGCCCGCAGCGCCTTCCTCGGCGGCCACGACGGCCGGTGCGGCCGCAGGGCCCGCCGCGACCGGCTCGGTGACAGCCGGCGCGTCGGCGCCGTCACCCAGTGCCTCGGCCGGCAGCTCGGCCGGCAGTTCGTCCCAGCCCAGCTGGGCTTTGACCGTGTAGGCCTGGGCGCGCGGCACCAGGCGCCAGTTGTCGATGGATCCGGTGGGGCATGGCGAAATGCAGGCCAGGCATTGTTCGCACTTGTCCGGGTCGACGACGTAGTTGACGTCGTCGTGCGTGATCGCCCCCACGGGGCAGGTCGCCTCGCAGGTGTTGCAGCGAATGCAGATCTCGGGATCGATCAGGTGCTGCTTGAGCACCGCGTTGTCTGTAGTAGGCGCACTCATGGCTGGGCAGACTCCGTGCGACGACGCCAGCCCGCGCCGCAATCTCCCAAGCGGACGCCGCGGATCCGGCTTTGCCGGTCCGCTGGCGGCGCCCCCTGGGGGGAGCGCCGAAGGCGCTTCGGGGGGGTCAATTGAACCGCACGTACTCAAAGTCCACGGGCTGGCGGTTGATGCCGACATTCGGCGGCGCGATCCAGTTGGCGAACTTGCCGGGATCGACGACGCGGCCCATCAGGCTGCCGATGTAGGCGCGGTCCTCGGCGCTCGGCAGCCACTCGTCGACGCGTGCATTCCACTCGGCGTCGCTCACGACCTCCCCTGCGGGCGAGACCTTGACGCCGGAGAGCGCACCGATGTTGCGGTGGAAGGCCTTGTGCGGAACGCTCAGGCGGGTCGGGATGCCGGCCTTCTCGAGTACCTTGTTCCAGCGGTTGACGCCGGCCACCGAATCCTTGATGTAGTCGTCGCGCAGCACCTCGTTGAGGGCGTTGAGCATCGGCACTTCCTTCTCGATCAGCTTGCCGCCCACCACCTCGAGCACCTTGTAGTGCTGGCCCTTGAGCACATGGTCGTCTTCGCGCTTGCCTTCCTCGTAGCGGCCCTTCAGGCCCGAGCTGTAGAAGATCGCGGCATTGCTCGACTGGTCGGCGCCGAAGAGGTCGATCGTGACGCTGAAGTGGAAGTTGATGTAGCGCTGGATCGTCGGCAGGTCGATCACGCCGGCCGCGCGCAGCTTGCCGACGTCGTCGGTCTTCATCTCGTTCATCGCCGCCGCGGTGCGCTGCAGGATGCGGCTGATGCCGCTCTCGCCGACGAACATGTGGTGCGCTTCTTCGGTCAGCATGAACTTGGTCGTGCGCGCCAGCGGATCGAAGGCGCTCTCGGCCAAGGCGCACAGCTGGTACTTGCCGTCGCGGTCGGTGAAGTAGGTGAACATGAAGAAGCTCAGCCAGTCGGGCGTCTTCTCGTTGAAGGCACCGAGGATGCGCGGGTTGTCGGCGTCGCCGCTGCGCCGCTCGAGCAGGGCCTCCGCTTCTTCGCGGCCGTCGCGGCCAAAGTACTTGTGCAGCAGGTAGACCATGGCCCACAGATGGCGGCCTTCTTCGACGTTGACCTGGAACAGGTTGCGCAGGTCGTACTGGCTCGGCGCGGTCAGACCGAGGTGGCGCTGCTGCTCGACCGAAGCCGGCTCGGTATCGCCCTGCGTGACGATGATGCGACGCAGGTTGGCGCGGTGTTCGCCGGGCACCTGGTCCCAGGCCTTCTCACCCTTGTGGTCGCCGAAGTGAATGGTCCGGTCGGCCTCGCCCGGGTTGAGAAAGATGCCCCAGCGGTAGTCGGGCATCTTGACGTGACCGAACTGGGCCCAGCCCGAGGGGTCGACGCTGACCGCGGTGCGCAGGTAGACGTCGAAGTTGTTCGAGCCGTCCGGCCCCATGTCGCCCCACCAGTTGAGGAAGTTGGGCTGCCACTGCTCGAGCGCACGCTGAAGCGTGCGGTCGCTGCCGAGGTCGACGTTGTTGGGGATCTTCTCGCTGTAGTTGATGCTGCTCATCTTGTGCTCCTCAAACCCGGTTCCAGTCGAAGCCGGCCTTTTCGCCGCTTCCGTAGACTTTCAGTGCGCCCTTCGGTCCGACCGCGTTGGGGCGCTGGAAGATCCAGTTCTGCCACGCCGTCAGGCGGCCGAAGATCCGCGTCAGCATGGTCTCGGGGCCATTGAAGCGCAGGTTGGCTTCGAGCCCGGTCAGTGCGTCGGGCGACATCGCCACGCGCTCTTCGATCGCGATGCGGACCTCGTCGTCCCAGTCGATGTCGTCGGGCGCGCTCGTCACGAGGCCCAGACCGAAGGCCGCGTCGGCGTCGAGTGCGGCGCCGACGCGCGCACGCAATGCTTCGAGCGCCTCGGCATCGTCGTAGAAGCGCCGCGCCAGACGGCTCTGGCCGGTGACCATCGGGTACAGGCCGAAGTTGTTCGCGTCCACGCGGATCGTCGGCGCGCGCTCGGGTTCGTCCGGCAGCGCCAGCTGATAGCTGCGGTCGCAGGCGAGCGCGAGTTCCAGGAAGGTGCCGGCGAAGCACGAACCGGGCTCGATCAGCGCGAACAGGCTGCGCGAGCTCAGGTCGAGCCGGCTCAGCGTGCGCCGCAGCAGGCCGATGGTCTCGTTCACCAGCCAATGGTTCTGGTGGGACAGCAGCGTGGCGTCCATCGCCTGCACGGCCTGGGCGTCACCTTCGGTCCTGATCAACCAGGTGCCGATCTCGGGTTCGTTGCTGCGCATCGACAGGATGGCGTCGTCAAGTTCACGCGCCATCTGCAGCGGGTACCAGGCGGCACCTTCGGCTTCGATGCCGGCGATGTCGGTCGGATGCGGCCCGGCAGGCGCCTTGACCGTGAACGTGGCGGTGCGCGCGGCACGGTCGATGGCGACCGTGACATGGCGGTAGTGCAGCGCGTCGGCCTCCAGCGTCCGCTGCAGCGGCGTCAGGGCAACCCCTTGCGCTTCGGACGGTCGGTCGCTCGCCGCTGCGAGCTCGGCGGCCATCCTGGTCACGGTCGCGTCGAACTCGGTCGGTTTGGCGATCGCATCGACGAGGCGCCAGTCGACCGCCTTCTGGCCACGGATGCCCTCGACGTTGGTGCAGAAGATGTCGGCCAGGTCGTGGCGGACATGGCGCTTGTCGGTCACGCGGGTGAGGCCACCGGTCCCGGGCAACACGCCGAGCAATGGCACCTCGGGCAGGCTGACCGAGGACGCGCGGTCGTCGACGAGCAGGATTCGGTCGCAGGCCAGCGCAAGTTCATACCCGCCGCCAGCACAGGCCCCGTTCACCGCCGCGAGGAACTTCAGCCCGCCGTGCTGCGACGAGTCTTCCAGGCCGTTGCGGGTCTCGTTGGTGAACTTGCAGAAGTTCACCTTCCACGCGTGGCTCGACACGCCCAGCATGAAGATGTTGGCGCCGGAGCAGAACACCTTGTCCTTGGCACTCGTGATCACCACCGTTCGCACGGTCGGATGCTCGAAACGGATGCGGTTGACGGCGTCGTGCAGCTCGATGTCGACGCCGAGGTCGTAGCTGTTGAGCTTGAGCTTGTAGCCGGGGGCCAGGCCGGCGTCCTCGTCGATGTCGATCGCCAGCGTGGCGACCTGGCCGTCGACAGTCAGGCGCCAGTGGCGGTAGTGGGCGGGGTCGGTCTGGTAGTCGACGCGTGCAATGGAACTCACGGCGGTCTCTCCTCGGGTCAAGCGCGGGCGGCCGAAGCGATGCTTCAGGACCTAACGATACGCATCATAATGCATACATGATCGACGTCAACTCGTTTCATGCAGTTTTATGCATGTCTCGGTCCACCAACCCCAATGCGGTCAAGGCAGTGGAATGCAGCAAGGCGAGTGTCGCCGCGAGCGGTTGGGCGCTCGTGTCGACCTGGAATTCGGCTTTCGAGTAGAACGCCGCGCGGCCGGCGAGTATCCCCTTCAGGTCCTGCATCGCTTCCTGGCTGGCCGCCATCGGGCGCAGGTCACCCTGGGCGGTGACGCGCTTCATGTGGTCCTCGGGCCTGGCCTTGAGCCAGATCGCGGTGCATTGGCTGAGCAGCAGGTTGAAGGTCGGGGCGTCGGAGACGATGCCGCCCGGCGTCGCGATCACGGCCTCGCGGTGCTGCGCGATCACCCCTTGCAGGGCGCGGCGCTCGTAGCGGCGGTAGGCGTTGGGGCCGTACATGTCCTGGATCTCCCCCACACTGCAGCCGGCCAGCCGCTCGATCTCGAGCCCGAGTTCGACGAAGGTGAAACCGAGCGCCTCGGCCAGGCCACGGCCCAGCGTCGACTTGCCGGCGCCGCGCAGTCCGAGCAGGGCCAGGCGCGGGCTGCGACGGTAGATCCCCCAGCCGTCGGCCGCCCCGCCCAGCACCTCGCTCGCAGCCAGGCGCACCCGGCGCAGCGTCTCGTCACTCTCGCGTTCGAGCAGCCCGCGCAGCAGCAGCCATTCGGAGCTGGCCGTCGTGACGTCGCCGACCAGCTCGGCGAGCGAGCAATGCAGCGCCTGCGAGACCTGCATCAGCACCAGGATCGAGGCATTGCCGACCCCGTACTCGAGATTGGCCAGATGGCGTTCGGACACCTCGGCGGTCGCCGCCAGCGCCTTGCGCGTCATGCCCCGCCTGCCGCGCAGCGACCGAACCCGCTCGCCAAGCGCGACCAGGAACGGGTGTCGATCTTCGCCGGGCGCGGAACCGGGGGTATTCCCAGGGGTATGCACTATAGTGCTTGACATCGGATTGGTCGGCTCTTAAGGTCAGTGCAACAGTCGTTTGACGCACGATAGTGCATCACATCCGGCCTCGCAACACGCCATGCGCCCGAGGAGATCCGATGGCACCGACCCGCTCTGTCCCGCCCCCCGGGGACATCTTCAATTTCGCCGCCCACCTGTTCGAGCGCAACCAGGGTCGCCCGGGCAAGACGGCCTACATCGACGACGCCGGTCAGCTCGCCTACGGTCAGCTGGCCGAACGGGCGCGCCGCCTGGCGGGCGCGATTGCGGCAGGCCGGGCTGCGCCGCGAAGAGCGCGTGATGCTGCTGATGCACGACTGCAACGACTGGCCGGTGAGCTTTCTCGGTGCGCTGTACGCCGGCGTGGTGCCGGTCGCGGTCAACACCCTGCTGACGGCCGACGACTACGCCTACATGCTGGCCCACAGCCGGGCGCAGGCGGTGATCGTGTCCTCGGCCCTGCTGCCCGCACTGCGCGCGGCGATGGCCAAGGGGGGCCATGAGGTCGGGCAGGTGGTGGTCGCGCGCCATGCAGGCGAACTGGCCGCCGGCGAGACCGGTTTCGACGATTTCTGCGCGCGCGCCGAGCCGCTGGCCGAGCCGGCCGCGACCGGCGCCGACGACCCCGGCTTCTGGCTCTATTCCTCGGGCTCCACCGGGCGACCCAAGGGCGCCGTGCACACGCACGCCAATCTGTACTGGACGGCCGAGCTCTACGGCACGCCCTTGCTCGGCCTGCGCGAAGACGATGTCTGCTTCTCGGCCGCCAAGCTCTTCTTTGCCTACGGCCTGGGCAACGCGCTCAGCTTCCCGCTCAGCGTGGGTGCGACCGTGGTCCTGATGGCCGAACGACCGACACCCGACGCGGTGTTCAAGCGCTGGACCGGGGCCACGCCGACACTCGACAAGACCACGCGCCCGACCGTCTTCTTCGGCGCACCGACCGGCTTCGCCGGCATGCTGGCCGCGCCCGATCTGCCAGCCCGGGAGACGATCGCGCTGCGCCTGGCCTCGTCGGCGGGTGAGGCCTTGCCGGCCGAGCTGGGTGAGCGATTCACGAAGCATTACGGGGTCGAGATCATCGACGGGATCGGCTCGACCGAGATGCTGCACATCTTCCTGTCCAACCAGCCTGGTCGCGTGCGCTACGGCACCACCGGCTGGCCGGTGCCGGGCTACGACGTCGAGTTGCGCGGTGACGACGGGCGGCTGGTCCCCGACGGCGAGACCGGCGACCTGTTCATCCAGGGGCCGAGCGCGGCGCTGATGTACTGGGGCCAGCGCGACAAGTCGCGCGAGACCTTCCAGGGTGCATGGACCAAGAGCGGCGACAAGTACGTTCGCAACCCCGACGGCAGCTACACGTACAGCGGGCGCAGCGACGACATGCTCAAGGTCAGCGGGATCTATGTCTCGCCATTCGAGGTCGAGGCCACTCTGGTCCAGCATGGCGCGGTG
The DNA here is from genome assembly GCA_963706655.1 of uncultured beta proteobacterium. Classification (GTDB taxonomy): domain Bacteria; phylum Pseudomonadota; class Gammaproteobacteria; order Burkholderiales; family Burkholderiaceae_C; genus Rubrivivax. The sequence goes on along the minus strand of CAVPNN010000007.1, from coordinate 5,862 downwards.
CTGGAGGCGGCGGTGATCGGCGTCGCCGACGCCGACGGCCTGACCCGCACCAAGGCCTTCGTCGTGCTCAAGGTCGGCGCCAAGGCGAGCGAGGACGAGCTCAAGGCCTTCGTCAAGGACCGCCTGGCGCCCTACAAGTACCCGCGCCAGATCGAATTCATCGCCGAACTGCCCAAGACCGCCACCGGCAAGATCCAGCGCTTCCGGCTGCGTGAGCGCGAAGCCGGCGCATGAATGGCGATGCCGACTTCGTCGACCTCGAATGGGCCGGGCGCCGGGTGCGGATCGAACACGCGTGGCTCAACGCCGAACGCCAGGATGCGCCATTGCTGGTCTTCCTCCACGAAGGCCTCGGGTCCCGTTCGATGTGGAAGGACTTCCCGCAGCGGCTGTGCGACGCGGTCGGCGCACGCGGCCTCGTCTACTCGCGTCCCGGCTACGGCGGCTCGACGCCACGCCCGGCAGATGAAACCTGGGACGTCGACTTCATGCACCGCCAGGCGCACGAGGTGCTGCCGCTGCTGTTCGACGCGCTGGACATCGACGTCGATCGCGCCCCGCCCTGGCTGTTCGGCCACAGCGACGGTGCGTCGATTGCCCTGCTCCATGCCGCGCGCTTCCCGCATCGGGTGGCTGGCCTCGTCGTGCTCTCGCCGCATATCCTGGTCGAGGACGTCAGCGTCGCCAGCATCGACCAGGTCCGCGCCGCCTACCTCGAGACCGACCTGCGCGAGCGCCTGGCGCGCCACCACGACGACCCCGACTCCGCCTTCTGGGGCTGGAACGACATCTGGCTGCATCCGGGATTCAGGCAATGGTCGATTGCCGACGAACTGGCTACGATCCGATGCCCGCTGCTTGCAGTCCAGGGGCTCGATGACGAATACGGCACACTCGAACAGGTCCACGGCATTGCCCGCCGACTGCCCTGGACGCGTGTGCTCGAACTGCCCGACTGCGGGCACTCCCCGCACCGCGACCAGCCCGAAGCCCTGATCGCCGCCTGCCAAGACTTCCTTTTCCGCCCACCACAAGGAGACACACCATGAAGTTGTTCCGCATCACCGTGATGGCCGCCGCCGTACTCGCGGCCCCGCTGGCATTCGCCCAGGCCCCCGCCAAGCTCAAGGTCGGCCTGATGCTGCCCGCCACCGGCACCTTCGCCGCGCTCGGCACCGCGATCGAGAACGGCTTCAAGCTGTACGTGAACCAGCAGGGCGGCAAGCTCGGCGGGCGCGAGATCGAGTACGTCATGGTCGACGACGAGTCGAGCCCGCCCAAGGCCACCGACAACATCAACAAGCTGATCAAGCGCGACAACGTCGACGTCGTCGTCGGCACCGTGCATTCGGGCGTGGCGATGGGCATGGCCAAGGTGGCCAAGGACACCGGCACGCTGCTGATCGTGCCGAACGCCGGCGCCGACGCCGTCACCGGCCCGATGTGCGCGCCGAACATCTTCCGCAGCTCGTTCTCGAACTGGCAGCCGGGCTACGCGATGGGCGAGGCGATGGCCAAGCGCGGCCACAAGAAGGTCGTCACGATCACCTGGAAGTACGCGGCCGGCGACGAGTCGGTGGGCGGCTTCAAGGAGGCCTTCGAGAAGGCCGGCGGCACGGTCGTCAAGGAACTGGCGGTGCCGTTCCCGAGCGTCGAGTTCCAGGCCCTGCTGACCGAGATCGCGTCGCTCAAGCCCGACGCCGTCTACACCTTCTTCGCCGGCGGCGGCGCGGTCAAGTTCGTCAAGGACTACGAGGCCGCGGGCCTGAAGGGCAGCATCCCGCTGTACGGCGCCGGCTTCCTGACCGACGGCACGCTCGAGGCGCAGGGCAGCTCGGCCGAAGGCTTGATCACCACCCTGCACTACGCCGACAGCCTGAACACGCCGGCCGACACGGCCTTCCGCCCCGCCTACGCGTCGACCTACAAGCTGCAGCCCGACGTCTATGCCGTGCAGGGCTACGACGCGGCGCAGATCCTGGGCGTCGGCCTGGCCGCAGTGAAGGGCGACCTGAAGAAGATGGACGCCTTTGGTGCCGCCGTGCGCAAGGCGAAGATCGACAGCCCGCGCGGACCGTTCACGATGTCGGCGGCGCACAACCCGGTGCAGGACTTCTACCTGCGCCAGGTCTCGGGCAAGGAGAACAAGGTGATCGGCATCGCGAGCAAGGCGCTGGCCGACCCGGCGCGCGGCTGCAACATGAAGTGATCGACTAGCCTCGCGCAACTCGCGTTGACCCGCGAAGGCCACCGCTCCATGCGGGCGGTGGCCAGCCCGATTGCTGCCCGACGCCCGTCATGGACCTCGCCACCTTCCTGATCCAGTGCCTGAACGCGCTGCAGTACGGCCTGCTGCTGTTCCTGGTGGCGTCCGGGCTGACGCTGATCTTCGGCATCATGGGCGTCATCAACCTGGCGCACGGCAGCTTCTACATGATCGGCGCCTACATGGCCTATGCGCTGGCGCCGATCGTCGCCGCCACCTTCGGCGGCGGCTTCTTCTCGACGCTGGCGGTCGGCCTGATGCTGGCGGTCGTGCTGGGCTATCTGCTCGAGTGGGCCTTCTTCAGCTTCCTCTACGAGCGTGAGCACCTGCAGCAGGTGCTGATGACCTACGGCCTGATCCTGGTCTTCGAGGAACTGCGCAGCCTGCTCGTCGGCGACGACGTGCACGGCGTGGCGGCGCCCGAGTGGCTGTCCGGCAGCCTGCCGCTGGGCGAGCTGATGACCTACCCGGTCTACCGGCTCTTCATCTCCGGCGTGTGCCTGGCGCTGGCCGCCGGCATGTTCTGGGTGCTCCGCGCACGCGGCTGGGCATGATGATCCGCGCCGGCAGCACCAACCGCGAGATGGTGCAGTCGCTGGGCATCGACATCAAGTTCCTCTACCGCGTCGTCTTCGCCGCCGGCGTGGCGATCGCGGTGCTGGCCGGCATGGTCGCCGCGCCGGTGTCCTCGGTCTATCCGGGCATGGGCAACTCGGTGCTGATCATCTGCTTCGTCGTCGTCGTCATCGGCGGCATCGGCTCGATCCGCGGCGCGCTGCTGGCGGCCCTGCTGATCGGCGTCGTCGACACCTTCGGCAAGGTGCTGCTGCCGCAGGCCGCGGGCGTGCTGGTCTACGTGCTGATGGCGCTGATCCTGCTGTGGAAGCCCGACGGGCTGTTCAAGGCCGGATGATGAAGACCACCCCCGAAGCGGCTTCGCGGTCGCCACTTGAAGCTCGCAGGTTCGGGTCGGGAGTCATCGCCGTCGGTTTGGCCTTCGCGGCGCTGGCGGTCTACCCGCTGGTGGCCGGCGACTACGGCATCGACCTGGTCACCAAGATCATGATCTACGCGATCCTCGCGCTGAGCCTGGAACTGCTGGTCGGCAGCACCGGCCTGGTGTGCTTCGGCCAGGCGGCGTTCTTCGGCATCGGCGCCTATGCGGCGGTGCTGCTGTCGCCGCAGGACGGCCCGGCGCCGCTGTGGCTGATGCTGCCGGCCTGCGTGGCGCTGGCCGCGCTCTATGCGCTGTTCGTCGGCGCGCTGTCGCTGCGCACCAAGGGCGTCTACTTCATCATGGTCACGCTGGCCTTCGCGCAGATGGCCTACTTCGTCATCCACGACACGCCGCTCGGCGGCGGCACCGACGGCATCTACCTGTACGTCAAGCCGGCGCTGGGCAGCGTCTTCGACCTCGACGGCGATCACCGCATGTACGGCTTCACGCTGGCCTCGCTGGTCGCGGTCTACGCCTTCCTGGCGCTGCTGCTGCGCTCGCGCTTCGGCCGCGCGCTGGCCGGCATCCGCGTCAACGAGCAGCGCATGCGCGCCACCGGCTTCTCGACCTACCCCTACAAGCTGGCGGCCTTCGTGATCTCCGGCGGCATCGCCGGTGCTGCGGGCTTCCTGTTCGCGGTCAAGGACGGCTACGTGAACCCCGAGATGCTGGGCTGGCACCTGTCGGGCGCGGTGCTGATCATGATCATCCTCGGCGGCCTGGGCCACCTGCGCGGCGCGCTGATCGGCGCCTTCGCCTTCGCGCTGCTGCAGGAGTTCTTCAAGTCCGACGCGATCTTCGGCGACTTCGCCCGCCACTGGCACCTGGGGCTGGGGCTGACGATCATCGTCAGCGTCGCCCTGCTGCCCAAGGGCCTGGTCGGCCTGCCGGCGCAGGGGCGCGAGCGCTTGCAGGGGCGCGCCAGGACGGGCGGCACGGGGGCGGGCCATGGCCGGCGCTGAAGTGCTGCTGCGCGCGCAGGACATCACGCGCCGCTGGGGCGGGCTGGTCGCGGTCGACGACGTCTCGATCGACCTCGAGCGCGGCGAGCTGCATGCGGTGATCGGCACCAATGGCGCCGGCAAGTCGACCCTGATCAACATCCTGTCGGGCGAGATCCCGCCGTCGGCCGGGCGCGTCGAACTGCTCGGCCAGGACGTCACGCGCTGGTCGCAGCCGCGTCGCGCGCGCGCCGGGCTCGGGCGCAGCTACCAGCGCAACACGATCTTCCCGAGCTTCACCGTGCTCGAGAACTGCCGCCTGGCGGCGCAGGCCGCGACCCAGCGCCCCTGGCGGTCTGGCAGCGCGCCGAGCAATGCGCCGACAGCTGCGAGGCCGCGCTGGCCGCCGCGCGCCGCGCCGGGCTCGACGGGCTGCTCGACCGCAGCGCCGGCCTGCTGTCGCACGGCCAGAAGCGCCAGCTCGAGATCGCGATGTGCCTGGCCACGCACCCGCAGGTGCTGCTGCTCGACGAGCCGCTGGCCGGCATGGGTGCCGAGGAGACCGAGCGCATGCTGGCGCTGCTGGCCGAGCTCAAGGCCGGGCACGCGATCCTGCTCGTCGAGCACGACATGGACGCGGTGTTCCGCATCGCCGACCGCATCACGGTGATGGTCAACGGCGCCGTGATCGCCTGCGACGCGCCCGAGGCGGTGCGCGCCAACCCCGAGGTGCAGGCGGCCTACCTGGGGGGCGAGTGAGGTGAGCGCGCACAACCGGAACTGATCGTCGACGCCCGCGGCGTGCATGCCTGGTACGGCTCGAGCCATGTGCTGCACGGCGTCGACCTGCAGATCGCGCGCGGCCAGACGGTCGGCCTGCTCGGGCGCAACGGCATGGGCAAGAGCACGCTGATCCGCACCCTGCTCGGCCACGTGACGCAGCGCGACGGCCACATCGCGCTGTTCGGCCAGGACGCCTCGCGCTTCAGGCCGCACCAGGTGGCGCGCCTGGGCGTGGCCTATGTGCCCGAAGGCCGCGGCATCTTCCCGAACCTGAGCGTGCGCGAGAACCTGCTGATGGCGGCGCGGCGCGGCGCGACGGCGCCGACGCCTGGACCCTGGAGCGCGTGCTGGAGACCTTCCCGCGCCTGGCCGAGCGCCTGGCCAACCAGGGCCCGCAGCTCTCGGGCGGCGAGCAGCAGATGCTGTCGATCGGCCGCGCGCTGATGACGCACCCCGAACTGCTGATCCTCGACGAAGCCACCGAAGGCCTGGCGCCGCTGATCGTGGCCGAGATCTGGCGCGTGATCGGCGAGATCCGCGCAGACCGGCATCGCCACCCTGATCGTCGACCGCGACTACCGCAAGGTGCTGGCGCGCAGCCGACCGCGCGGTCGTGCTGCAAAAGGGCCAGGTGGTGCTGCAGGGCGACGCGCAGGACGTGGCCCAGGACCCCACGCTGTCGAGTTATCTCGGCGTCTGAGCGCGCCTGCTGCCGGAGTGGTGCACCGCGCTGTCCTGCACTTGCGGGCCGATGGGCACGGGCATCCGCGACGAGACCCGAGAGCCTTCCACTAGGTGCGCCCAACTCCGAGACCTTCCCTTGATGCCCTGGTCGGCGCTCTATGCGTCTGCTAACAGGTGGGAAGTCGGACGGC